>NZ_QHHX01000010.1:0-451135 GCF_003947485.1 Amycolatopsis sp. WAC 01416
CAGTGTTTCGGTGGTCATAGCGTCAGGGAAACGCCCGGTCCCATTCCGAACCCGGAAGCTAAGCCTGACAGCGCCGATGGTACTGCAACCGAAGGGTTGTGGGAGAGTAGGACACCGCCGGACTAACTTCAGGACAGGGTCCTGACCAGGGTTGAGAACCCCACAGGTTCTCCCCCGGTCAGGGCCCTGTCTCTTTTCATGTCCATGGACCGACTAGAATGGTCCGTTGGCCCACCTGACGGGTGGGCGCAAGTGTCGAAACTTTTCAATAGTGGCAGGAGGCCAGGTGTCCGAGTTCGGTCGACGTGACTCAGATGATGGCGCGTCCGGCCGGTCGGGTCGCCGGGACGACAGTCCCCGCGGAGGCCGGTCTGACGCGCAGCGAGGTGACCGGCGCGGTTCCGCCGGCGGCAGGCAGGACCGGGGCGGCCGCGATGGTGGCTACCAGGGTCGCCCGCGTCGTGACGACCGCGGCGCACGCGGTGCCGGTGGCAGCTATCCCGGCAAGCCCTCGCGCAGTGGCGACGGTCCCCGTGACCAGCGCCCCGGTGGCAGCCGGTTCGCAGGCCAGGGGCGTGACGAGAACCGCCCGCGCTACAACAGCAGCGACGACCGTCGTGGCCCTGGTGCCGGCGACCGTCGTGACGACCGGTCCGGTGGCCGCGACAACAAGGGCGGCGACCGCGGCGGTTACCGCTCGGACAATCGTGGCGGCGACAACCGGGGTGGCGACAGCCGAGGCGGTGACCGCGGTGGTTACCGGTCCGACAGCCGGGACAGCCGTGGCGGCGATCGCGGTGGATACCGCGGCGGGGACAACCGTGACAACCGCGGCGGTGACAGTCGCGGCGGTGACAACCGCGGCGGCTATCGCTCCGACAACCGGGGTGGCGACCGCGGTGGTTACCGCTCGTCCGACAGCCGTCCCGAGCGTCGCTCCGACAATCGTTCGGACAGCCGCTCGGACAATCGCTCCGACAGCCGTTCGGACAACCGTTCCGAAGGCCGGTACGAGAAGCGCCCCGACAGCCGCCCGGCTCGTTCCGGCTACGGCTCGGACAACCGCGGCCGATCCGACGACCGCCCGTCCGGCAACCGCTACGAAGGCCGCCCCCAGGGCAAGTCCTACGGTGACCGCGACAACCGTGGTGACGACAAGCGCGGCGACGATCGGCGTCCGTCCTATCGCGACGATCGCGGTGGCTCCCGTTCCGGTGGCTACAGCGGCGGCGATCGTCGTGGTCCGTCCTCGAGCGACCGCCGTCCCAGCAGTGGTGGCTACGAGCGCAAGAGCTTCGGCGACCGCGACAAGCGTGGCGACGACAACCGTGGTGACGACAAGCGCGGCGCCTACCGGCCGTCCGGTGACCGTCCCGACCGTCGCCCGTCCGACCGGCCGGAGAAGCGCTACGACGACAAGCGCGGCGGCTTCGACCGCAAGCGTGACGATCGTCCCCAGCGCGACCGTTCCGAAGGCCGCAAGGACTTCCGTTCCTCGCCTCGCACCGAGGACAAGCCGGTCGACGACGAGACCTTGGCGCGTGAGCTGCTCGCGGCTCCGGAGCTGCCCGAAGGCATCGAGTTCTCGGATCTCGACGAGGAGGTCCGCCGGGAGCTCCGCACGCTGCCCAAGGCACTCGCGGAAACCGTCGGCAAGCACCTGGTCGCGGCCGGTGGCCTCGTCGACGAAGACCCCGAAGCCGCGATGGAGCACGCCAAGTACGCGAAGGCCAAGGCGTCGCGGGTCCCGATCGTCCGTGAGGCGCTCGGCCTGGTCGCCTACCACGCGGGCAACTGGTCCGAGGCCCTGTCCGAGCTGCGGGCCGTCCGCCGGATGACCCGGACCGACGAGCACATCGCGATCATCGCCGACGCGGAGCGCGCCATCGGCCGTCCGGAGCGGGCACTCGACCTCGCGAAGGAGGTCGACAAGGAGCGCCTGGCCAAGGCGACCCAGATCGAACTCGCGATCGTGGCCGCCGGCGCCCGGCGTGACCTCGGCCAGCTGGACGCCGCCGTCGTCTCCCTCCAGGGCGACGACCTCAAGGCGGAGAAGCGCGACCCGTGGAGCGCCCGGCTGTTCTACGCCTACGCCGACAACCTCGCCGCCGCCGACCGCAAGGACGAGGCGATCCGCTGGTTCCTGAACGCGGCAGAGGCCGACGAGGAGGACGAGACCGACGCCGCCGAGCGCGCCGCGGAGCTCACGAATGGCTGACGCTCTGTCGGCCGGGTACGACGCGGTCCTGTTCGACCTCGACGGCACGGTTTACCACGGCGGCATCGTGGTCCCGGGCGCACCGGAAGCACTCCGGGAGCTTCGGGACCACGGCACCGCCGTCCGGTGGGTCACGAACAACGCCTCCAAGGCGCCCGCGGAGGTCTCCGCACACCTGGAGGCACTCGGACTCGCGGCCACGCCCGAGGAAGTCCACACGAGCTCTCAGGCCGCCGCCACCCTGTTGGGTGAGCGGCTGCCTCAGGGCTCCGTGGTGCTCGTCGTGGGCACGGACTCGCTGGCCGCCCAGATCGAGTCGGCCGGGCTGCGGACGGTCCGGGAAGCCGGTCCGGACGTGGCCGCCGTCGTTCAGGGGCATTCCCCGGAGAACAGCTGGGCCGCGCTCGCGGAGGCGTGCCTCGCCATCCGCGCGGGCGCGTTGTGGGTGGCGACCAACGTCGACGCGACCCTGCCGACCGAACGCGGGCTGCTGCCGGGCAACGGGTCGATGGTGGCCGCGTTGCGCACCGCCACCGGCGTCGAACCGCTGGTGGCGGGCAAGCCGGCGCCGCTGCTGTTCACCACTGCGGTGCGGGACGCGGGTGCGGAGCGGGCGCTCGTCGTCGGCGACCGGCTGGACACCGACATCGAGGGCGCGGTCGCGGCCGGGATCGACGCGCTCTGCGTCCTGACCGGCGTCGCCGACGCGGCGTCCTTGATCAAGGCCAGGCCCGAGGAGCGTCCTCGCTATCTTTCGTGGGATCTGTCCGGGCTGAGCAGCCGCGCGGAGCTGCTCGAAATCGGGCCCAAGGACGGCTGGCGTGTCACCGCACGGGGTGACGCGCTCGAAGCCGACGGTGAAGGCGACTCCCTCGACCTGCTGCGCGCATTGTGCGCGGCTGCCTGGGAGTCGGGGATCACCGAGGTCCGTGGTGTGGGCGACGCCGCCCGCGCCGCGCTCGGCGAGCTGCGCCTCGCCTGACCAGCGCTGCTAACTTGGTGGGGTGCAAGACCACTTCCACCCCGTGCCGCGACCGCCGGTACCGGGCCCTCCGCCGGTGCCTGGCCCTCCGGCGGTCCAGGCTGACCAGTTCGAGCAGCAGGACACGGATCCCCGAGCCGGGATCGACGAAGCCGTGGCGGGTCTCGACGACCTCGCCGCGCTTCCGCTCTCTGAGCACGTCGACCGCTTCGAAGCCGTGCACACCGAGCTGACGGTGGCGCTGTCCACCATCGACAAGGTCTGACCGCATGCCCAAACGCGCCCGCCTGGACGCGGAGCTCGTCCGGCGGGGCCTCGCCCGTTCCCGGGAGCAGGCGTCCGCGCTGATCGCCGAGGGCAAGGTCAGCGTGCGCGGGATGGTGGCCACCAAACCCGCGACAGGGGTCGAATCCGGCGCGCCGATCGTGGTGCGCGACAGCGACGACCCCGGCTGGGCCTCCCGCGGCGCGCACAAACTGCTCGGCGCGCTCGAAGCCTTCACCCCGCAAGGACTTTCCACCGAAGGAAAGCGCTGCCTCGACGCGGGTGCTTCGACCGGTGGCTTCACCGATGTCCTGCTGCGCAACGGCGCCGCCACGGTGATCGCCGCCGACGTCGGCGCCGACCTGCTGGACTGGCGGCTGCGCACCGACGACCGCGTGGTCGTGCTCGACAAGACGAACGTCCGCAACCTGACGCCGGAAGATCTCGGCGGGCAGGTCGACCTCGTGGTCGGGGACCTCTCGTTCATCTCGCTCAAACTCGTGCTGCCCGCGCTGGCCGCGTGCGCGCGGGACGGCGCCGATCTCGTGCCGATGGTCAAACCGCAGTTCGAAGTGGGCAAGGACCGGCTCGGCAGCGGCGGTGTCGTCCGTGACCCGGAGCTTCGGGTCGAATCCGTGCTCGGCGTGCTCGCCGAGACCGAGAAGCTGGACCTGCGTCTGCGCGGCGTCGTGGCGAGCCCGCTTCCCGGGCCGTCCGGGAACGTCGAATACTTCGTCTGGCTTACCCGCGGGGCGGGGGAGACCGCCGGCACCGACGCCGAGCGGCTCGTCCGCACCGCAGTCCTGGAGGGACCCCAATGAGCGATCGCGAGGTGCTGCTCGTCGTGCACCCGGACCGGGACGCGACCCGGGACGCGGCACGTGAGGTGTCGGCCCGTTTCGCCAAGGCCGGTGTGCGGCTGCGGGTGCTCGACGAGGACGTGAAGGAGATGCTGGAGGCGGACGGCGGGATCGGCGGGCCCTGCACGGTCATGGCGCCGGAACAGGATCCGGCCGCCGGGACCGAGCTGGTGTTCGTGCTCGGCGGCGACGGCACGCTGTTGCGGGCCGCGGAACTGGCCAGGCCGAACGGCGTTCCGGTGCTGGGGGTGAACCTCGGCCGCGTCGGCTTCCTCGCCGAGGCCGATTCCGACAAGCTCGCCGACACCGTCCAGCGCGCCGTCGACGGTGACTACCAGGTCGAAGAGCGGATGACCGTCGACGTCACGGTCAGCGTCGACGGCGAAGAGACCGTCAACACGTGGGCGCTCAACGAGGCCAGCGTCGAGAAGAGCTCGCGTGAACGCGTGCTGGACGCGCTCATCGAGGTCGACGGAAGGCCCGTGTCGTCCTTCGGCTGCGATGGCGTCCTGTGTGCCACACCGACCGGCTCGACGGCGTACGCGTTCTCCGCGGGCGGGCCGATCATCTGGCCGGACGTCCAGGCCCTGCTGGTGGTCCCGAGCAACGCGCACGCGATGTTCTCGCGGCCGCTGGTCGTCTCGCGCGACTCGGAGATCACCGTCGCCATCGATCCGGACGGCTCGCCCGCCGTCCTGACCTGCGACGGATCGCGGACCTTCGATCTTCCCGCCGGCGCGGCCGTGCGGGTCACCTGCGGCCGGGTGCCGGTGCGCCTGATCCGGTTGTGGGAAGGCCCGTTCACCGACCGGCTGGTGCACAAGTTCTCGCTGCCGATCAAGGGCTGGCGGGAGCGGCACGCCCGCTGACGGATGTCGTGAAAGGGCCTTTGAAGACAACTTTCGTCGTCAAGGGCTCTTTCATGACGTGCCGGGTGCGGGAATGGTCGGGGTGGGCCGCTACGGTGGGCGTCGTGCTGGCCGAGATGCGCATCCAGGGCCTCGGAGTCATCGAGGACGCCCTGCTGGAACTGCACGCGGGCTTCACCGTCGTCACCGGTGAGACGGGTGCGGGCAAGACCATGGTCGTCAGCGGGTTGCACCTGCTCTCCGGCGGCCGAGCCGAAGTGTCCAAGGTGCGGACGGGAATGCTGAAGGCCTTCGTGGAAGGCCGATTCGAGCTGGGCGGCGCGGAAGGCGCCACCCGGATCGTCACCGACGCCGGGGCGGAGGTCGACGAGGACGGCAGCGTCATCGCGCTGCGCGCGGTCTCGGTCGACGGCCGGTCCCGGGCCCACCTCGGTGGCCGTTCGGTGCCGGTCGGCGTGCTGGCCGATCTGTCCGAGCAGCTGATCGCGGTCCACGGGCAGAACGATCAGCTGCGGCTGTTGCGGCCCGCCGAGCAGCGCGCGGTGATCGACCGGTTCGCCGGTGAGGCCGTCACCGCACCACTCGAGCGATATCGCGCGGTGCGGGACGAATGGCTCGCCGTCGTCGCCGAACTGACCGAGCGGTCCACCCGTTCCCGTGAGATGGCCCAGCAGGCGGACCTGTTGCGGCACGGGCTCACCGAGATCGACGCCGTCGCGCCCGAACCGGGCGAGGACACCGAACTCACCGAACAGATCAAGCGGCTCGCCGCGGTCGACGAGCTGCGAGCGTCGGCCAGTGCGGCACACGCCGCCGTCGCCGGATCGGCGGACGGGGATCCGGACGCGCCCGGCGCGCTGGGGCTGATCGGGGAGGCGACCCGCCACCTGAACGGTTCCGAGGACGCCGTGCTGCGGGAACTCGGGCCCCGGCTGGACGAGGCTTCGGTACTGCTGTCCGAAGTGGGCACCGAGCTGGGCAGTTACCTCGAAACGCTCGACGCCGATCCGGCGTTGCTGGAGAAGGTGCTCGCGCGCCAGGCCGATCTGAAGCGGCTCACGCGCAAGTACGCGGCCGACGTGGACGGCGTGCTCGCCTGGGCCGACGACGCCCGCCGCCGGATGTCCACGATGGACACCTCCGAGGAGGCACTGGCCGAACTGGCCAAGCGCCGCGACGAACTCGCCGTCACGCTGGCGGAACACGCCCTGACCCTGTCGGAGGCGCGCGTCGAGGCCGCCGCCGAACTGGCCGAGGCCATCACCGCCGAGATGTCCGGGCTCGCCATGGGACAGGCCGAGATCGAGATCACCGTCGAGCGGCGCACCGTGGACGAGAGCGATCCGCACGCGGTGAAGGTCGAAGGCAGGCTCGTGCACGCCGGCCCCGACGGCGTCGACGACGTCGAGTTGCTGCTGCGCGCGCACAACGGCGCGCCGCCGCTTCCGGTGCACAAGGCCGCTTCCGGCGGTGAGCTTTCCCGCGTGATGCTGGCGATCGAGGTCGTCCTCGCGCATGCGGACACCGTGCAGACACTGGTGTTCGACGAGGTCGACGCCGGCGTCGGCGGCCGGGCCGCGGTCGAGATCGGCAGGCGGCTCGCGCGGCTGGCACGCAGTCACCAGGTCCTGGTGGTCACCCACCTGCCGCAGGTGGCCGCGTTCGCCGATCAGCATCTGGTGGTGGACAAGGGCACCAGCGGCGGGGTGACCCGCAGTGGCGTGCGCGTGCTCGAACAATCCGAGCGCGTCGTCGAACTTGCCCGCATGCTCGCCGGAATGGAAAGCACCGAGACCGGCCGTGCGCACGCGGAGGAATTGCTCGCCGTCGCCGAGGCCGACAAGAGCGCGCCGGACAAGCCCAAAGCCCGTCGTGGCGGAAAGCGAAAGAAAGCGAAGTAGTGCCTGTCACGGCCGGGTAGCCCGATCCGGTGTGGGTTAATCGGCGTGTTTCCATCGGCGTGGCGGACACGGAAGGCCGCGCGGATTTGTCACTATCGGTCGCATGAAGCTCACCGGCTTGCTCTCGCGTAACCAAGAGACCCTCCCCGGGATCACCGGCGTCGCCAGGGTCGACAGGCGTACGCGTGAGCTGCTCCGCCGGCTGAGCCCTGGCGACATCGTCGTCCTCGACCAGCTCGATCTCGACCGGTCGACGGCGGATGCCTTGGTGGAGGCCGAAGTCGCGGCGGTGGTGAACGCCTCGCCGTCGATCTCCGGCCGATTCCCGAACCTGGGCCCGGAGATCCTGCTCGAGGCCGGGATCCCGCTTGTCGATTCGGTCGGCGGCGAACTGCTGCGCAAGGTGAAGGACGGCACGAAACTCCGCCTGCACGAGGGCGTCGTCTACATCGGTGAGCGGCAGCTCGGATCGGGTGTCCAGCAGACGCGTGAGAGCGTCGCGGACCAGATGATCGAGGCCAAGGCCGGGATGTCCACCCAGCTGGAGGCGTTCTCCGCGAACACGATCGAGTTCCTCCGCCGGGAACGCAGTCTCATCCTCGACGGTGTCGGCGTCCCGGAGATCCGGGTTCCGCTCAAAGACCGGCACGCCCTCGTGGTCGCGGGCGGCAACGGGCACGCCGAAGACCTCAAGAAGCTGAAGAAGTACATCTCCGAGCACCGTCCGGTGCTGATCGGTGTCGACGCCGGGGCCGACACCCTGCGCGCGCAGGGATATCAGCCGGACGTCATCGTCGGCGATCCGCACGGAATCGGTGCCGAGACGCTGCGCAGCGGTGGCGAGGTCGTGGTCCCGGCGCAGCCGGACGGGCACGCGCCGGGTGTCGAGCGTATCCAGGACCTCGGGATCGGCGCCGTCACCTTCCCCGCGACGGGCAACGCCGAGGACCTCGCGCTGCTGCTGGCCGACGCGCACGAGGCCAGTCTCGTGGTCACCGTCGGATTCCAGGCGACGCTGCGGGAGTTCCTCGACCACGGCCGGTCCGGGTCGAATCCGTCCACGTTCCTCACCAGGCTCAAACTCGGCACGAAACTGGTCGACGGCAAGGCGGTCGCGACCCTGCACCGCAGCCGGGTGTCCATCGGCGCCATCGTCCTGTTGGTGCTGGCGGCCCTGGTGGCCGTCGCGGCCGCGCTGCTGGTGTCCGACGTGGGTTCGGTCTACCTCGACTGGATCCGCGACACCTGGAACTCGTTCATCGCCTGGGGCAAGGGACTTTTCACGTGATTTCACTGCGGTACCACATCGTTTCCATCGCCGCCTGCTTCCTGGCGCTCGCCATCGGGGTGGTGCTCGGGTCCACGGCGCTGAACGGTTCACTGCTCTCGGGGCTCGCCAGCCAGAAGGAGGACCTGGGTTCCCAGGTCGCGGAGCTGGAGGCGCAGCGCAACTCGCTCAACGCGAGGCTCGGTGACGCGGACGCGTTCGCCGGTGCGATGGGGCCGAAGGTGGTCGCCGGGCAGCTCGACAAGCGTTCGGTGGTGCTGGTGACCACGGAGGACGCGAAGCCCGCGGACCGCGACGCCCTCAAACAACTCATCGGGCAAGCGGGTGCCGCCGTCACCGGCGAGATCCAGCTGACCGAGGCGTTCTCCGACCCGATGCGGTCGGATCAGCTGCGTGACGTCGTCTCGCGGTTGCAGCCCGCCGGTGTCCAGTTCCCGACCGCGGGCGACCCCGGCACCCTCGCCGGTGCCCTGCTCGGCTCGGTGGCGCTGCTGAACAAGGACAACGCGCAGCCGCAGTCCACGCCGGTGGAGCTGGCGGCCGCGCTCGGCGGGCTCACCGACGGCGGTTTCCTCAAGACCGGCGGGGAGGTGAAGCCTGCGCAGCTCGCGATCGTGCTCACCGGCTCCAAGTACACCGGGGACGGCGCCGGTGACCGTGCCTCGACCGTCGCGCGGTTCGCCGCGCAGCTCGACCGTTCCGGCGCGGGCACCGTCCTGGCGGGCGACGCGGGATCCGCCGACGGCACCGGCGCGATCGGTGTCGTCCGCGCCGACACCTCGTCGACCTCCATCCTGTCCACTGTGGACAACGCGGAGACCGCCGCGGGCCGGGTCACCACGATCATGGCGCTGCGCGAGCAGCTCGAAGGCGGCGCGGGGCGCTACGGCATCGCGGGTAACGCCCAGGCTCCCGCACCCGGCATCGCCGCCGCCGGCAACTAGCTCCCTTCGCGATTCGGCACCTGCTTGCGATCGTTCGCATCGCAATCAGGTGCCGAATTGCGTGGGCCAGCGGCGGGTTTTCGGGAGAGGGCGGGCGTAGGAGCCGGCCCGGCTGGTCTTGAGGTTCAGCGCCACCAGGGATTCGGCGAGGCGGACGGCGGCCGCGACGCCGTCGATCACCGGGATGTCGAGCATCGCCGAAATCCGGCGATCGAGGCCCGTCATCCCCGCGCAGCCGAGGACCAGGACTTCCGCACCCGCGTCGCGGGCGCGCCGTCCGGCGGTCAGCAGCGCGGATTCCGTCCGGCGTTCGTCGGTCAGTTCGAGCACGCCGAGCCCGGCGCCCAGAACCCCGACGCAGTTCTGCGCGACGCCCGCGGCGTGCAGGCTGTCTTCGATGAGCCCGCACGTCCGGTCCAATGTGGTCACCACGCCATAGCGTCTTCCCAGCAGACAGGCCAGATGCGCGGCCGCTTCGGTGATGTCGACGACAGGGACGTCCAGCAGTTCGCGAGCGCCTTCCCTGCCGTGCTCGCCGAAACCGGCCAGCACGAGCGCGTCGAACGGCTCGTCCAGCCCCTTGAGAAGGTCGAGGACGGCCGCGGCGCTCAGGAAGCTGTCCAGCCAGCCTTCCGCGGATTCCGGGCCCCACAACGGTGTTCTGGCCAGGATTTCGGTGCCCGGACTCGCCGCGGCGCGCGCGCCGGCTTCGATCTCCTTGGTCATCGCCTCGGTGGTGTTGCAGTTGGTGACCAGGATCCGCATCACGCGACCCGCTGTTTCCGCGACACGGCGAAGTACAGCGCCGCCGCGGAAGCGGTGCCGATGAACCACGAATACGGCGCGGCGGCCGCGAAGAACGGCACGAGGGCGATGATCGCGGACAGCGCCGCCGTGGGCAGGAACGTGACCATCGCGCGCGGATTGAACCCGCGCTTGTAGTGGTACGGCGAATCGGGTCCGGCCACGAACAGCTTGTCCACGTCGATCCGGCCGCGTTTCACCAGGTAGTAGTCCACGATCATGATGCCGAACAGCGGGCCGAGGAAGGCACCGAGGCCGCCGAGGAAGTAGTTGACCACCGCGGGGGAGGAGTACAGCTTCCACGGCAGCACGCACAACGCGGCGACCGCGCTGATCATCCCGCCGATGGTGAAGGTGATCCGTTTCGGCCAGATGTTGGCAAGGTCGTAGGCGGGGGAGACGAAGTTCGCGACGATGTTCACGCCCATGGTGGCGATCGCGAAGGTCAGCGCGCCGATGATCAGCACGGGTGTGTTGTCGATGCGGGCCAGCAGTTCGGCGGGGTCGGTGATGGCTTCGCCGAACACTTGAAGGCTGCCGGCGGTCACCAGCACCGACAGCAGCGCGAACGCCGTCGAGTTGATCGGCAGACCCCAGAAGTTCCCGCGCCGCACCGTTTTCTGGTTCGGGGCGAACCGGGAGAAGTCGCAGAAGTTGAGCATCAGGGTGCCGTAGATGGACAGGATCAGGCCGACGGCGCCGAACCACTGCCGTACTTGCTCCCCTGTGGACAGTGCTTTCGGGTTGCTGGTCAAGGAGATGTTCCAGTCGGCGGCGGCCAGGATCCACACGGCCAGCGCGATCATCACGACCCAGATGCCGGGACCGCACCAGTCCTGGAACTTGCGCACGGCCTCCATCCCGCGGGTGAGCACCAGCGCCTGCGCGAGCCACAACGCGATGAAGCAGATCCAGCCGAGGGCGTGCAGGCCGAGGAAACCCACCTCGGTCAACGGTTTCAGGCCTGGATCGATCGCGAGCACCAGCAGGGTGATGGCCACGGAGGCGAGGTAGGTCTGGATGCCGTACCAGAAGATGGCGATGATCGCGCGGATCAGCGCCGGCAGGTTCGCGCCGAAGGTGCCGAAACTGATGCGGGCGACCACGGGGAAGGGGACGCCGGTCTTCTGGCCGATCCGGCCCATCAGGTTCATGCCGAAGTAGATGAGCACGAACCCGGTGAGCAGCGCGGTGAACACCTGCCAGGCCGAGAGCCCGAGGACGAACAGGCCCGCCGCGAACGTGTAGTTGCCGAGGTTGTGCACGTCCGACATCCACAGCGCGAAGATGTCGTAGACCTTCCAGCGGCGTTCTTTCGCCGGGGCGAGATCTTCGTTCCAGAGCCGGGGATCGGCGTTCTCGGTGGTAGGCGCTTCGGACCGGGTTGCTGGGGCGGCGGTCATGCGGGCCTCCGATCGACGGGGACGTCCGGTCGATTTGGTATCCCAAAATTTGGCATCCCAAATATCACCCCGCGGTGGCCCGTCGTCAAGGTTCCTGCCGATAAACTCGGGTTACGAGCTGTTACGGCAGTGTTGAACGAGGGGGTCGGGTGGCCGAGGAAGGACCACGTCAGCCGCTGGCCGCGACCCGGCAACGGGTCCGGGACGAGCTGCGTGAACGGATCCTCGACGGACGGCTGAAGCCGGGGGACAGGCTGGTCGAACGGGAACTCGCCGAGGGCCTCGGCGTCTCGCGGGTCCCGGTGCGCGAGGCCATCCGCAGCCTGGAGGCCGAAGGCTTCCTCGCCGTCCAGTCGCCCCGGCGCATCGTCGTCCGCCAGCTGGCCAAGGCCGACGTCGAGGAACTGTTCGACGTCCGTGAAGCGCTCGAAGGGCTCGCCGCCGGGCTGGCCGCCGAACGGGCGGGCAAAGCGGAACTCCGCGCACTCGAACGGCTGCTCACCGACGCCGCCCGCGCGACCGAAAGCGGCGACGCTGCCCGGATCACCCTGCTCAACACCCGCTTCCACGACGAGATCGTCGCGCTGGCGGGCAACGGGCTCCTGCACGAGATCCTCCGCCCGCTCGAGGGCAGGCTGCGCTGGCTCACCAGCCAGAACGAGCACTGGGGCGAACTGCTCGACGAGCACCGCCGCCTCTACGACGCGATCGCTTCGGGCGACGCCGACCTGGCCCGGTCCCACGCCGTCGAACATGTGCGGGTGAACCGGGAGGTCACGCTGAAGGCGTTGTTCCCCGAAGACGACGGAGAACGCTCCGCCGGGTGAACCGGACATGTCAGACTCGCGACATGATCACCGACGAACAACGGGCCGTCCGCACCGCGCGGGCGGTGGCCGCCGCGGTTTCCGCGGGCCGCGACCTCGGCATCACCGTCACCGAACCCGAAGTCCTGTACGACGTTTTCTCCGTCATCGTGCGGCTTGCGCCTTCGCCGGTCGTCGTGCGCGTGCCGACCGTGCTGCCGCGGACGACCACGCTGGAGACGCAGCTGACCGACCAGCGGCGTGAACTCGCCGTCGCCGCCTGGCTCGGCGAGAAGGGGCTCCCGGTCGTCAAGCCGAGCCCGCTGGCCCCGGCGGAGCCTGTGCGGCGTGACGGTTTCTCGATGACCTTCTGGGAGCTCATCGAGTTCGTCGAGGACGCGAACCTCACCGCAGAGCACTCGGCCAAGCTCGTCGCGAAGCTGCACGCCGCGCTGCGCGACTATCCCGGTGACCTGGCGTTCCTGAACGGTCTCGACCCGTTCATCCCCGACGGCCTCGCCCAGCTCGACGGCAGGCCGGAGCTGCTCGCCCCGGCCGACCTCGACCGCGCCCGCCGCGAATGGGAGGTCTTCCGGCCGCTGCTGGCCTCGGAGGAGGCCTTCGCCAAGGCGTTCCCCGGCGCCACCGTCCAGCCGGTGCACGGTGACGCGCCTGGCTACAACCTGATCGTCACCACCGAAGGCGAGCTCTACTCCGACTTCGAACTAGTGAACCGCGGCCCGATCGAACGCGACCTCGTCTTCAACGGTCCCGAAGGCGTCGCGGCCTACAACGCCGCCGCCGCGGAACTCGGGCTACGCGAGGTCGACGAAGGTGTGCTGCGCACCTTCGAAGCGCTGGGCCTGCTTCAGGTGGTCGCGTGCCTGTCGATGGCGCCCGACCTGCCGATGCTGGTGGACGGCATGAAACCGATGATCGAGCAGTGGCGGGAAACCCCCTTTGCCGGAGGGCTCGCTTAGCCGAGCATCGAGGTCCAGGCTTCGCCGAATCCGGGGAAGGTCTTCCCGACCGTCCCCGGATTCTCCACCTCGACGCCTTCGACCTTCAGTCCGAGCACCGCGGCCGCCATCACCAGCCGGTGGTCGTCGTAGGTGCGGAACTTTCCGCCGTGCAGCGGCGCCGGCGTGATCCGCAGCCCGTCCTCGGTCTCGCGGACGTCGGCGCCGAGCGACGACAGTTCGGTGGCGAGCGCGGTCAGCCGGTCGGTCTCGTGGCCGCGAAGATGCGCCACCCCGGAGATGACCGACGGTCCCTCGGCGAAGCACAGCAGCGCCGCGATCACCGGCGTGAGTTCGCCGACGTCGTGCAAGTCCAGCTCGACGCCGGGGATCGTGCCGCTTCCGGTGACCGTCAGGCCGCCCGCGTCGAGTTCGGCGGTGGCGCCCAAGACGGGCATCAGGCTGCGGAGCCAGTCGCCTGGCTGGGTCGTCCGCTGCGGCCAGCCCGCGATCCGCACCGTGCCGCCGGCCGCGACCGCGGCGGCGACGAACGGGGCGGCCGTCGAGAGATCCGGCTCGACGATGTACTCGGGGCAGGAAAGCCTTGTGGGCGCGACGTGGAACTCGTCGCCCTCGCGCTCCACAGTGGCCCCGAAGCGGCGAAGCATTTCGACGGTCATCGCGATATGCGGTTCGCTCGGCACCTCTCCGCCGACCAGGCGCACGGTGACACCCTGCTGGAACGACGGCCCCGCGAGCAGCAGCGCGGACAGGAACTGGCTCGACGCCGACGAATCCAGGTCGACCTTGCCGCCACGCAGGCCGCCTTCGCCGTGGACGGTGAACGGCGGCGCGTCGCGGCGATCGTCGTCGATGCGGGCGCCGAGACCGCGCAGCGCCTTCAGCAGCGGCCCGATGGGACGACGGCGGATCGCCTCGTCGCCGTCGTACAGCGCCGGGCCGGTGCCCAGCGCGGCGAGCGCGGGCGTGAACCTGGCGACCGTGCCCGCGTTGCCGAGTTCCACCCGGACGGTCTCTTCGGGATGGACACGGCCGGGGCCGAGCGGGTGCACGAGATAGCCGCCGATGCTGCCCTGCGAGTGCGCGCCGAGCGCGTAGAGGGCACCGAGCATCAGCCGCGCGTCCCGGGAGTCGAGCGGGGTCCGCACCCGCGTCGGCGCGCTGGCGAGTGCGGCGAGGACGTAGGCCCGGTTGGTGATCGACTTCGAGCCGGGGACGCGGATGTCCGCGTCGAGCGGGCCTTCCGCGACCGGTGCGGTCCAGGTGTCGTGCGCGTCTGTCACGCCGCGAGGGTAGCGGTTTTCCACTCCATCGGACGCTTGCGGCGTGGCCGGTGAGCGCCCCGGCGGGCGTGCGATAAGGTGGAAGCCCGTGGGACTTCAGTCGCGGGCTACCAAGTATGTCTTTGTCACCGGAGGCGTTGCCTCCTCTCTGGGTAAGGGACTCACGGCTTCCAGCCTGGGTCAGCTCCTTACCGCACGTGGGCTCCGGGTCACGATGCAGAAGCTGGATCCGTACCTCAACGTCGATCCAGGCACGATGAACCCGTTCCAGCACGGTGAGGTGTTCGTCACCGACGACGGCGCCGAGACCGATCTGGACATCGGGCATTACGAGCGTTTTCTCGACCGGGCTCTCGACGGCAAGGCGAACGTCACCACCGGGCAGGTGTACTCCGAGGTCATCGCCAAGGAACGCCGCGGTGAGTACCTCGGCGACACCGTGCAGGTCATCCCGCACATCACCGACGAGATCAAGGCGAGGATCACCGCCGCGGCGGGCGCCGACGAGGACGGGAACAGCCCGGACGTCGTGATCACCGAGGTCGGCGGCACCGTCGGCGACATCGAGTCGCTGCCGTTCCTGGAGGCCTGCCGTCAGGTCCGCCACGACGTCGGCCGTGACCAGTGCTTCTTCCTCCACGTCTCGCTGGTCCCGTACCTCGCCCCGTCGGGCGAGCTCAAGACCAAGCCGACCCAGCACTCGGTCGCCGCGCTGCGCAACATCGGTATCCAGCCCGACGCGCTCGTCTGCCGCGCCGACCGCGAGCTGCCGGAGGACCTCAAGCGCAAGATCGGCCTGATGTGCGACGTCGACACGGAGGCCGTCATCGCCTGCCCCGACGCGCCGTCGATCTACGACATCCCGAAGGTGCTGCACCGTGAGGCGCTCGACGCCTACGTGGTGCGTCGTCTCGGGCTGCCGTTCCGCGACGTCGACTGGACCGTGTGGGGCGACCTGCTCGACCGGGTGCACAACCCGTCGGAGACGGTGCGGGTCGCGGTCGTCGGCAAGTACATCGACCTGCCGGACGCGTACCTGTCGGTGACCGAAGCGCTGCGGGCGGGCGGATTCGCCCACCGCGCCAAGGTCCAGATCGCCTGGGTCCCCTCGGACTCCTGCGAGACCCCGGCCGGTGCCGCGGCCGCGTTGTCCGATGTGGACGGTGTGCTGATCCCCGGCGGGTTCGGCATCCGCGGCATCGAGGGCAAGGTCGGCGCCATCGCCTACGCCCGCACCCAGGGACTGCCGCTGCTGGGCCTGTGCCTCGGCCTGCAGTGCATGGTGATCGACGCGGCGCGGAACCTGGCCGGGATCAAGGACGCGAACTCGGCCGAATTCGACGACGAGGGCGCGAACCCGGTCATCTCCACGATGGCCGACCAGCGCGACGTCGTCGCCGGCGAGCGCGACATGGGCGGCACGATGCGGCTCGGCGCCTACGTCGCCAAGCTCAAGCCGGGCTCGCAGGTCGCGAAGGCGTACGGCAGCACCGAGGTCTCCGAGCGGCACCGCCACCGCTACGAGGTCAACAACGCCTACCGCAAGCGCCTTTCCGAGGCCGGTCTGGTGTTCTCGGGCACCTCGCCCGACGACCACCTGGTCGAGTTCGTGGAGCTGCCCGCCGACAAGCACCCGTTCTTCGTCGGTACCCAGGCGCACCCGGAACTCAAGAGCCGCCCGACCCGCCCGCATCCGCTGTTCAGCGCGTTCGTGAAGGCCGTCGTGGACCGCAAGGTCGCCGAGCGGCTGCCGGTCGAGCTGCCCGAGGCCCCGCAGACGGTGGCCCGGTGACCGAACCCGGCAAGCACGAGTTCACCGTCGCGTCCACGAGGGACGTCCACATCGGACGCGTCGTCGGACTGCGGGTCGACGACGTCGTGATGCCCGGCGGCGGCACCGCCCGCCGTGAGGTCGTCGAGCACCTCGGCGCGGTCGCCGTCGTCGCGCTCGACGACGACGGCGCGGTCACGCTGATCCACCAGTACCGCCATCCGATCGGGCGGCGGCTGTGGGAACTGCCCGCCGGGCTGATCGACAAGGCGGGGGAGGACCCCGTCGGCGCGGCCGAACGCGAGCTGGTCGAGGAGGTCGGGCTCAGCGCCGAGCGCTGGGAGACCCTGGTCGACGTCGCCGCGTCGCCCGGCTTCACCGACGAGGTCGTCCGCGTCTACCTCGCCCGTGGGCTGTCCGAAGTGGACAGGGAGGTCCTCGGCGACGAGGAGGCGGACCTCGTCATGCGGAAGTTCCCGCTCGCCGAAGCGGTCCGGATGGCGCTGGCCGGTGAGCTGGTGAACGGGTCGACCGTCGGTGGCGTGCTCGCCGCGCACGCGGTGCTTTCGGGGGCTGCTTCGGCGCGGCCCGCGGACGCGCCTTGGGAGGACCGGCCGACGAAGTTCGCTTCGCGCGGTCTCTAGGCGCTTCGCGCGTGAGATGAAAGGCCCCTTCATTGCGAAATTCGCAATGAAGGGGCCTTTCATCTCAGTTTCGGGAGCGGTCAGTCCCGGAGACGGCGGCCCTGAGCGTCGGTGCCGCCGTTCGCCAGCAGCACGATCCCGTCGACCATCGGCCAGACCACCCCGACGCCGCAGGTGACCACCACGACCGCCAGCTGTCCCAAAGCGAGCCCGACATGCCCGGTGTAGAAGCGCCCGATCCCGAACGGCAGCACGAGCTGCAGCACCCCGGCGGCGATCTTCGACTTCGGTGAGTACGGCATGACCGCGGCAGGCTGCTGGTACACGGGCACGAACGGCGGCGGGTCGAACCGCGGCGCCAGGTACGTCGGATGAGGCGCGGGCAGGTCCTGGAACAGCGGCCGGAGTTCGCCGAGCGTCACGGCCTCGTACGCGGCGAGGACGCGGCCCTCGTACTCGTCCGGCGTGATCCTGCCCTGGCTGTAGTGGTCGCCGAGCAGCCGCGCGGCCTCTTCGCGTTCGGCGGTGCCGACGCGCATCTCGTCCGGGTCCGGTTGCTGGGACATGCTCCCAAGGTAGCTCGTTTCACACCCGCGACGCGGTACGCGCGGCGAACCCCCGAACGGGTCGTGGTGGTCCTAGAGTGTCCGTGTGTCACGGGCCGGTGGTACCGGAGTCGCCCAGGTGGTCGCCGCATACCTCGACCATCTGGTGGTCGAACGCGGAACCGCGAGGAACACCCTCGACAGCTACTCCCGTGACCTGCGCCGGTACACCGCGTACCTCGACGGCGCCGACGTCGAACGTTTCACCGACGTCACGTCGGCACACATCACCTCGTTCGGCGCGGCGCTGCGCGAAGGCGACGAAGAGCATCAGCCGCTCGCCGCGTCCTCGGCCGCTCGCGCACTGGTCGCCGTGCGGGGGCTGCACAAGTTCGCGCACGCCGACGGCATCACCGAGAACGACCCGGCCCGCGAGGTCCGCCCGCCCGCCGCGGCCAAACGGCTGCCCAAGGCACTGCCGGTGGACGCCGTGCTGAAGCTGCTCGAAACCCCGCCGCCCGAGGGGATGCGGCCGCTGCGGGACCGGGCGTTGCTGGAACTGCTCTACTCCACCGGCGCGCGGATCTCCGAGGCCGTCGGGCTCGACGTCGACGACATCGACGACGCCGAACGCACCGTGCTGCTCGACGGGAAGGGCGGCAAACAGCGCATCGTGCCGATCGGCCGTCCGGCGCTGGAAGCGGTGCACGCGTACCTCGTCCGCGCGCGGCCGGCACTCGCCACCCACGGCAGGGGGACACCGGCGATGTTCCTGAACGCCCGCGGCTCCAGGCTTTCCCGGCAGAGCGCGTGGCAGGTTCTCAAGGACACCGCGGAATCCGCGGGGATCACGGCGGGCGTTTCCCCGCACACGTTGCGCCATTCCTTCGCCACGCATCTGCTCGAAGGCGGCGCCGACGTCCGCGTCGTGCAGGAACTGCTCGGCCACGCCTCGGTGACGACCACGCAGGTGTACACGCTGGTCACGGTGAACACGCTCCGCGAGGTTTACGCGACAGCACATCCCCGCGCCCTCGGCTAAGCAGCGCCTAATCGACCCGGTCGGTCCCGGCGTGCCTCGTTGGCTCGACTCGTGAATCGCGCATAGGCTGCCGAGGATCCTGCCGAAGAGGAGCTTTCGCGTTATGTCGACACCGAACGAGCCGGCGAAGCCGTCCGCGTCCGCCGGTTCGGCCGCGGCGAGCCTCAGCCAGGTGACCATCGCAACCCCCGCCGAACACGACGGCGACGAACCGTCGGAGGACACGATCTCTTCCCGCGGCCGCAAGGCCAAGCGCGCCAAAGAAACCAAACAGCAAGAACTCGAGAGGGAAGGTATCGGCCCCACCGGCCGTCCGTACCGCGAGATCCCCGATCCGCCGCCGCTGGAACGGCACGGCCCCGCACTCGTGATGGCCATGTGCAACCAGAAGGGCGGCGTCGGCAAGACCACATCGACCATCAACCTGGGTGCGGCGCTCGCCGAATGCGGCCGCCGGGTACTGCTGGTCGACTTCGATCCACAGGGCGCGCTCTCGGTCGGTCTCGGCATTCAGCCGCACGAGCTGGACCAGACGGTCTACAACGTCATCATGGAGCGCTCGGTCAGCATCACCGACACCATCCGGAAGACCCGGGTGGACGGCGTCGACCTGCTGCCGAGCAACATCGACCTGTCCGCGGCCGAGGTCCAGTTGGTCGCAGAGGTAGGGCGCGAACACACGTTGTTACGGGTCCTTCGTCCGGTCATGAACGACTACGACTATGTTCTTGTCGACTGCCAGCCCTCGCTAGGCCTGCTGACGGTGAACGCACTGACCGCCGCGGACGGTGTGATCATCCCGCTGGAGTGCGAGTTCTTCAGTCTGCGAGGCGTAGCGCTCCTGATCGACACCATCGAGAAGGTGCAGGAACGCCTCAACCCCAAACTGGACATCACCGGGATTCTCGCCACCATGTACGACCCGAGAACCCTGCACTCGAAGGAGGTCATGGCGAGAGTGGTGGAGGCATTCGGCGACATCGTGTTCGACACGGTGATCAACCGCACCGTGCGGTTCCCCGAGACGACCGTCGCGGGCGAGCCGATCACGACGTGGGCCCCCAAATCAGCAGGCGCGGCGGCCTATCGCGCGCTGGCCCGTGAGGTGATCGCCCGGTGAGCAGGCGAGCTTCCCTGCCCGGAGCGTCCGAACTTTTCAGGATCACCTCCAGTCCCGCCCTCGATCTTCCGCCCGCGCCCGAGCAGCCCGCCCCCTCGACGGGGAACGGCAACGGGAACGGATCCGGGAACGAGGCGGGACCCGCGCACAAGGAACAGCTGTCCCGTGCCGCGCGAAGCGGTTCCGGGCGGACCAAGCACGACGCGAAGATCACCGTCTACGTCTCCGGCGACGAACTGCTGGCGATGGAGCAGGCCAGGCTGAACTTGCGGGCGAAGCACGGGCTCGTGCTCGACCGCGGCAGGCTGGTCCGCGAGGCGGTGGCCGTCCTGTTGGCCGACTTCGACGCGGCGGGCGAGGAGTCGGTGCTCGTCCAGCGCTTGCGGGCGGGCAGCGAGGACGGGAAAGAGACCGAGAGCTGATGGACGACCCGGCCGCGGCTGCTCCCAGCGGCTCAGAGCCGGTCGAGCGGACAGAGGCAGACGAGACCCCCGCCGTGCATGAGACCGTGCACGGCGGGATGGTCCCCGAAGGACTGGCCAGTGAAGAGCTGAGCACGTCCAAGTTCAAGGTGAACCTGTCGAATTTCCAGGGCCCCTTCGATCTGCTGCTCCAGCTGATCTCGCAGCACCAGCTCGACGTCACCGAAGTCGCGTTGCACCAGGTCACGGACGATTTCATCGCCTACACCCGTGCGCTCGGCACGGAGTGGAACCTCGACGAGACGACCGAGTTCCTGGTCATCGCGGCGACCCTGCTCGACCTCAAGGCGGCACGCCTGCTGCCCGCCGCCGAGGTGGAGAGCGAAGACGACCTCGCCCTGCTCGAAGCTCGGGACCTGCTGTTCGCGCGCGTGCTGCAGTACCGGGCGTACAAGCAGGTCGCGGCGCTGTTCGGTGAGCTGGAGGCCGGTGCGCTGCGGCGGTATCCGCGGTCGGTCGCGCTCGAAGACCGGTTCATGGGGCTGCTGCCCGAGGTGATGCTCGGCGTCGACCCGGCGAAGTTCGCCGAGATCGCCGTCGCGGTCTTCAAACCGAAGCCGCCGCCGACGGTGTCGATCGCGCACATCCACATGGGCCGGGTCTCGGTGCGCGAACACGCCGCGCTCCTGCGGCTCAAGCTCGCGGAACGAGGCGAAGCGACCTTCAGCGAGCTCGTCGAGGACTGCGAGCACACCGTCGAGATCGTGGCGCGGTTCCTCGCGCTGCTGGAGCTGTACCGGGAGGCCACGGTCCAGTTCGAGCAGCTGGAGGCGCTCGCCGAACTGCACGTGCGCTGGACCGGCGGGTCCGTGGCGCAGGCGTCGGTGGCGGCCGAACAGGACCTCGCCGCCGCGGAGGACGAGGAGTACGGGTGAGCCCCGAAGAGATCCAGAAGACCGAAGAAACCCCCGAGACCGGTGATGAGCCGAAAGCTGCCGTCACCGAGTCCGACGAGGCGGAGGACGCTTTCAGCCCGCCGGAGGCCGACCAGCCGGAGGCCGAGGCACCTGCCGTCGAAGCGGAGCCGCCTGCCGACGAGGGGCTCGTGGCGGCGGGTGACGGCGACTATCCCGACCTCACCTCCGACGAGGCGCTCGAAGCGGCCTTGGAGGCGTTGCTCCTGGTCGTCGACTCGCCGATCAACGAGGAATCGCTCGCCGACACCGTCGGGCAATCCGTGTCGCGGGTCACCGTGGCGCTGCGCACGATGGCGCAGAAGTTCACCGAGCGGACCAGCGGAATCGACCTGCGCCGAGTCGGCGAAGGGTGGCGGTTCTACACTAGGGACGTCTATGCCCCGTTCGTGGAGAAGCTTCTGCTCGACGGCCAGCGTTCCAAGCTGACGCGAGCCGCACTGGAGAGCCTCGCCGTGATCGCCTATCGGCAGCCGGTGACCAGGGCCAGGGTCGCCGCCGTCCGAGGGGTGAACGTGGACGGGGTGATCAGGACGCTGCTGGCACGCGGCCTGATCGAGGAGATGGGGACCGACCCCGAAACCACAGGCACGCTGTACGTGACGACCGAGCTGTTCCTGGAGCGACTGGGCCTCTCGTCCTTGGCCGACCTTCCGCCCATCGCTCCGTTGCTACCCGAAGTGGACACCATCGATGACATCTGACCCGCATCCCGACGGCATTCGGCTGCAGAAGGTCCTTTCGCAGGCCGGCGTCGCCTCGCGGCGCGCCGCCGAGGACCTGATCGTGCGCGGTCGCGTGAGCGTGGACGGCAAGGTGGTCACCGAACTCGGCCGCCGGGTCGATCCGGACAACTCCGTGATCCACGTCGACGGCACCCGCGTGCAGGTCCGCGAGGACCTCGTCTACCTCCTGCTGAACAAGCCCAAGGGCGTGCACAGCACGATGAGCGACGACCGCGGCCGCCCGTGCGTCGGCGACTACCTGCGCGGCCGGTACGAGGAGACGCCCGGCATCGTGCACGTCGGCAGGCTCGACGAGAACACCGAAGGCCTTCTTCTGCTCACCAACGACGGCGACCTCGGCCACCGGCTGATGCACCCGTCGTACCAGGTGCTCAAGACCTACTTCGCCGAGGTCGAGGGCATCGTCCCGCGCGGTCTCGGCAAGGAACTGCGGGCCGGTTTCGAGCTGCCGGACGGCATCGTCAAGGTCGACCAGTTCAGGGTCAAGGACATGCTGGCCGGTCGGACCCAGATCGAACTGGTCATCCACGAAGGTCGCAAGCACATCGTGCGGCGGCTGATGGCGGCCACCGGGCATCCGGTGCGCAAACTGGTCCGGACCGCGCTCGGCGACGTCCAGCTCGGCGCCCAGCGGTCGGGCTCGATCCGGCGGCTCAACCGCGGCGAGGTCGGTTCGCTCTACCGCGCGGTCGATCTGTAAGACTTTCCGCTCTACTGCACAAGTGATCATCGCGTTTAGCTCTCCCTGACGGGCTTTCAGCCGACGGGGAAGGGCTCAACCGTGAAAACAGTTGTGCTGGCAGGGATCTTGGCGGTCGCCGCGGCCGTGGTCGCGGCGCCGCAGGCCGCGGCGAAACCGCGGGGCAGCGAACCGGTCTACGACTTCGCCCAGGCCGTCCGCGAGACGGCCTGGGTGGACATCGGCCTCGACGGGGACGGCGACGGCCGTTCGGACCGGGTCGCCGCCGACATCATCCGCCCGAAGGAACCGGCGGCGCAGGGCAAGAAGGTCCCGGTCATCATGGACGCGAGTCCGTACTACTCGTGCTGCGGACGGGGCAACGAGAGCGAGCTCAAGACCTATGACTCGGCGGGCAGGCCGGTCGGGTTCCCGCTCTACTACGACAACTTCTTCGTCCCGCGCGGCTACGCCGTGGTCCTGGTGGATCTGGCCGGTACCAACAAATCCCGCGGCTGCACCGACGTCGGCGGACCCTCGGACGTCAACTCGGCGCGCAAGGTCGTCGACTGGCTGAACGGCCGGGCGAACGGCTACACGACGGCGACCGGACCGGCAAGGACGAACGCGACCTGGTCGACGGGCGCCGTCGGCATGATCGGGAAGTCCTACGACGGCACGGTGGCCAACGGCGTCGCCGCGACCGGTGTCGACGGGCTCAAGACCATCGTGCCGATCGGCGCCATCAGCTCCTGGTACGACTACTACCGCTCGGATGGCGCGAACCTCCGCCAGGGCAGCCCGGCGGGGTTGGCGCAGACCGTGTCCCGGCGCAACGGCGGGCAGAACTGCGGTGCGGCGAACCAGAAGCTCACCGCGGGTGCGACGGCGAACGGCGACTACAACGCCTTCTGGCTCGACCGAGACCACGTGCAGAGCGCGTCGAAGGTGAAGGCCAGCGTGCTCGCTTCGCACGGGCTGGGCGACCTCAACGTCAAGACGATCAACTTCGGGCAGTGGTGGGAAGCGCTGAACGTCGAGCGCAAGATCTGGCTGACGCAGGCCGGTCACGTCGACCCGTTCGACTACCGGCGGTCGGCGTGGGTCGACACCCTGCACAAGTGGTTCGACCACTACCTGCTCGGCGTGGACAACGGCATCGAAAAGACACCGGGCGCGAGCGTGGAACGGGAGCCGGACGTCTGGGTGGACCAGGCGGCGTGGCCCGCGGGCAGCGCGGTGACCCTGCGTCCCGCGGCCGGCGGCACTCCGGGCGTCGGCACCCTCGGCGCCACGGCGGGGACGGGTACGGCGTCGTTCACGGACTCCTCCGGTCAGTCCTCGAACAGCTGGGCCGCACGTCCGACGGAGACCTCGAACGGACGCCTGCTGTTCAGCACCGGCGCGCTGGCGAAGGATCTGCACGTGTCCGGAACGGCGAAGGTGACCGTGACCGCGACGCCGTCGACGTCCACAGCGAGGCTCTCGGCGATCCTCGTGGACTACGGTCCGGCGACGATCCGGAACTACACCGGGCCGAAGGAAGGCATAAAGAACGAGCTGACGCAGTCGTGCTGGGGCGCGAGCGCTTCCGGCAACGACGCCTGTTACCTGAACACGAGCACCGACGCGGTCTCGGTGGGGCTGAACATCATCAGCCGCGGCTGGGCGGATCTGGCCAACCACCAATCGCTGAGCCAGGAATCGCCGCTGACGCCGGGACGGCCGTACACGATGACGTTCCGGCTGGCGAGTACGGATCATGTGGTCCCGCAAGGACATCAGCTGGCGCTGATCATCGGCGGGACGGACGGCTCGTTCATCTCGGGTCCTTCGCAGTACCCGAAGATCACGGTGGACCTGGGCAAGACTTCGCTGGCTCTGCCTGTCTCGGGCACGGGACCGTCGGCGGTTCCGGCTCCGCTTCCGGCGGCTCCGGCGCAGATCGCTCCTGCGACCGTTTCGGGGCTTGAGCGCGGCTAGGCAAGCGCAATGAAGGGGCCTTTCATAGCAAAATTTGCTATGAAAGGCCCCTTCATTGCACGCGTGTGGGGCGGGGTCAGCCGGTTTGGGAAGCGGCGCTCTTCGAGCCGAAGGGCCTTCGCTGCAGAGCCCGCGCCACCGGCTCGACGATCCGCGCGGCCGTCGGGCCGAGGATCGCCATCAGGAGCACGTACGCCGTCGCGAGTGCCGCGAGTTCGCCGGTCACCGCGCCCGCCGCCACCGCAAGTCCGGCGATGACGATCGAGAACTCGCCTCGCGCGACCAGCGCGGCTCCGGCACGAGCCCGGCCCATCTTCCCGATACCTTGCCGTCGCGCGGCCCACCAGCCGGTGCCGACCTTCGTGAGCGTCGTCGCGACCGCCAGGATGACCGCCCAGCCGAGCACGGGCGGGATCGACGCGGGGTTGGTGTTGAGCCCGAACACGACGAAGAACACGGCCGCGAAGAGATCCCGAAGTGGTTCGAGCAGGTGCGTCGCGTTCTCCGCGGTCGAGCCCGAGATCGCGATGCCGAGCAGGAACGCGCCGACCGCGGCCGACACCTGCATCGCCGAAGCCAGGCCGGCGACCAGCAGGGCCGCGCCGAGGACCTTGAGGAGGAACACCTCGCGGTCCGGGCTGTCCACCGCCGCGGAGACGTACCGGCCGAACTTCAGCGCGATCACCAGCACGACCGTGATCACCATCAGCGAGATCCCGACCGCCTTCATACCGCCGAGGAAACTGACACCGCCGAGGACCGCGGTGAGGATCGGCAGGTACAGCGCCATCACCAGGTCTTCGAACACCAGGATCGACAGCACCACCGGCGTTTCCCGGTTACCGAGCCGCCCGAGGTCGCCGAGAACCTTCGCGATGATCCCGGAGGACGAGATGTAGGTGACGCCCGCCATCACGATCGCGCCGATCGGTCCCCAGCCGAGGATGAGCGCGACGATCGCACCCGGCGCGGCGTTGAGCACGATGTCGACGAGCCCCGCCATCCACGAGCGTTTCAGCCCGGTGAACAGCTCGGCCGCCGAGTACTCCAGGCCCAGCAGGAGCAGCAGCAGGACGACGCCGATCTCGCTGGCGAGGTGGGTGAAGTCGCCGATGTCGCCGAGCGGGATCAGCCCGCCCTGGCCGAAGCACAGGCCGCCGATCAGGTACAGCGGGATGGGGGACATCCCGATCTTCCCGGCGAGGCGGCCGAGCGCGCCCAGCCCGAAGAAGACCGCCCCGAGTTCGATCAAGGACAGTGCGGTGTGATCCATCCGCGATCAGCCGTACTTCAAGATCTTGACGGCGGCCTCGAGACCTTCGGAGGTGCCGACCGCGACGAGCACGTCGCCCGCGGTGAGATTGAAATCCGGAGTGGGGGAGGGGTGGACCTGCCCGGCCCGCATCACCGCGACGACCGAGACGCTCGTGCGGGTCCGCATGGCGGTGTCGCCCAGCGTCCGGCCGTCGAACGGCGACGACGCCTTGATCGGCAGCTGCTTGGTGTTGATGCCGGGCAGGTCCCGGTGCTCTTCGGTGAGCTGGGCGACCAGCTGGGGCGCGCCGAGCAGGTTCGCCAGCGCGCCGGCTTCGTCGGTGGTGAGCGGAAGTGAGGCCAGGCAGGCGTCGGGATCGTCCGTTTTGGACACGATCAGCTCGACATGTCCATCACGATGGGTCACCACGCCGACGCGGCGGCCGTTGCGGGTGGCGAAGTCCTTGCGGACGCCTATTCCGGGGAGCGGGGTCACTTCGACGTTCACGACGTCAACAGTAACTCACTGTCCGGTTCGCTTCGGTCGGATCAGGAACAGCGCCGAGATGACGACCATCAAGGCGCACGTCGCGCCGTGGATGCCGAGCGCGGCGCCCACGGAACCGTTGTGGGTCAACACGATCAGCATGTCGCCGAAGGGGATGAACGCCAGCGCGAGCATGGCCCAGCCCAGCGCGCGGGCGTTCCGGAACAGGAGCAGCGCGAGCACCACGAGCGCCGTGCCGATGTCGCGGACCCCCTTGACCGCGAGGATCGGATCACCCTCGGATGGCATCACCGGCAGTCCGAAACCGCCCGTCTGGGTTTGCGGGAAGAACACGTATCCGCTCCCGAAGTAGAGGACGAAGAGCACGAGGGCGGCGGACAGGATGTAAGCGATCTTGGTTCTGGTCATGATCTCCGACTCCAGAAGCTAGCAGTGCTAGGAACATCGCAGACGTTAGCTCTAGCGCCGCTAGCTTGTCTAGCGATGCTAGGATATTCGTATGGTCACGAACCCCCGGCGCGAGCGGGACCGCTCACAGCGCGAACAGCTGATCGTCACCACCGCCCGCGAGATCGCCGAAGAAGAAGGCTGGGACGCGGTCACGACCCGGCGGCTGGCGGCGAAGATCGAGTACAGCCAGCCAGTCCTCTACAGCCACTTCTCCGGCAAGGGGGCGATCATGGCGGCCGCGGCTCTCGAGGGCTGCACCGAAATGGCCGCCCATATGCGGAAGGGGGCCGGTGCGGCGGAGGACTCGCGTGGCGCGCTGCGGAGGCTGGCCGGGAACTACTTCGACTTCGCCGACCGCAAACCCGCGCTCTACGACGCGATCTTCACCCTTGCCAGTGAACTGGACTTCGCCAGTCCGGACAGCCCCGAGCCGTTGAAGGACGCGTTCGGCGCCCTGCTCGAAATCGTGGGCCCGGTGGCGGGCGATTACGACCCCGGCCTCTACACCGAGACGTTCTGGGCCGCCCTGCACGGCCTCGTCACCCTCGAGCGCAGCCGACGGCTCCCGGCGGCCGCGCGCGCGGAACGGATCGGCATGCTCGTCGACCGGTTCGCCGTGGGCGGCTGAGGCGTGTCGCGCGCCACCAGGCAGAATGGTCGTCGATCAGGTGAGCGACGAATGAGCTGAGGAGAGTTTCGGTGACGGGAGCCCTGCGTGGTGTGGTCGCGATGGACGGCCCGTCCGGAACCGGGAAATCCACGGTTTCGCGGAAGCTCGCGACGAAACTCGGTGCCGGCTACCTCGACACGGGCGCGATGTACCGCGTGGTCACCCTCGCCGTCCTGCGCGCCGGGGTCGACCCGGCCGACGCGGACGCGGTTGCCGACGTCGCCCGGAAGGCCGAACTCGGCATCGGGACCAGCCCTGACGACGCGACGGTGGCGCTCGCGGGTGAAAACGTCGCCGCCGAGATCCGCGGTGCGGACGTCACCACGGCGGTGTCGCCGGTTTCGGCCGTCCCCGCGGTCCGCGAACTGCTCGTCGCCCGGCAGCGCGAGATCATCGCCGAGGTGCTCGGCCGCGTCGGCGGCATCGTTGTCGAAGGCCGCGACATCGGCACCGTCGTCTCACCCGACGCTCCGCTCAAGATCTTCCTCACCGCTTCGGCCGAGGTCCGCGCCGCACGCCGCAGCGCGCAGGATTCCGCCGCCGGCCGCGAATCCACGCACGACGTCGCGAAGGCGGCGGTGGAACGGCGTGACCGCCTGGACTCCACTCGGGCGGCTTCGCCCCTGCGCGCGGCCGAAGACGCCGTCGAGGTGGACACCTCGGCGCTCAACATCGACCAGGTGATCGTCGCGCTGGCGGAACTGGCGCTGCACCGCGGTCTCCTCGAAGGCTGCCCCGCCGAGGCCGCCAGGTGAGCGCGAAGGGACTGCCCGAAGGCGCGAGCGACCCGTTTCACACCTTCGGCCGGGGGATCTCGAAGTTCATCGTCCGGCCCGCGTTCCGGGTCCGGGTCCACGGTGCCGAGCGGGTACCGGCGTCCGGGCCGGTGGTGTTCATGGCCAACCACAGCTCGATGGCGGAACCGGCGCTGCTGTTCGGAATGTTCTCGCGGCGCACCGCGTTCCTGGTCAAGGCGGAACTCTTCAAGGGTTTCGTCGGCTGGTTCTTCCCGAAACTGGGCCAGATCCCGGTGAAACGGGGTGCGGTGGACCGCAAACCGCTGATGACGGCGGTCAAGGTGCTCGAGGACGGCGGTGCGGTGGGGATCTTCCCCGAAGGCACCCGCGGCCTCGGTGACGCCGAAAACTTCGAGCGCGGCGTGGCCTTCCTGGTCCGCGCCGGGAACGCGACCGTGGTTCCGGTCGCCACTCGGGGGACGTACAAACCCGCCGGCGCCAAGAGGCGTTGGCGGCCACGCGTCGACATCATGGTCGGCGAACCTTTCACTCCCGCGATCGGGAAGGGAAGGACAGGGCTGGAGGAGGGAACCGAGCGGCTTCGCCTCGCGCTCGCGGACCTCGTGAAGGCACTGGACGAATGGCGCTTGGAGCACGGGCTCCAAGACACGCGACAGGATTGAGTAGATGACTGGATTTGACTCCGCCTCCGCGGGGGGAAGTACATCGGCCGGCCTGGACGGCGTCGGTGAGACCGACGGCTCCTGGTCCGACGAATCCGAATTCACCGCGCTCGACGCGCAGATCGCCGCGGGCGAGGCCGAGGAGGAGGCGCAGCTCGCGCAGCCGGTCCTCGCCGTCGTCGGCAGGCCGAACGTGGGCAAGTCGACCCTGGTGAACCGCATCCTCGGCCGCCGGGAGGCGGTCGTGCAGGACGTCCCCGGCGTGACCAGGGACCGCGTCGCCTACGACGCTTTCTGGGCGGGCCGCCGGTTCACCCTCGTCGACACGGGCGGCTGGGAGCCAGACGCGACCGGGTTGCAGGCCTCCGTCGCCGCGCAGGCCGAGATGGCGATGGCCACCGCCGACGCGGTGCTCCTGGTCATCGACGCCAGTGTCGGCGCGACGGCCACCGATGAAGCCGTCTCCAAGGTGCTTCGCCGTTCGAAGAAGCCGGTGCTCCTCGCCGCCAACAAGGTGGACGACGACCGTCTGCTCGCCGACACCGCTTCGCTGTGGTCGCTCGGCCTCGGCGAGCCGTACCCGGTCAGCGCGCTGCACGGCCGCAGCTCGGGCGACCTGCTCGACGCCGTCGTCAAGGCGCTGCCGTCGATGCCGCGTGACGGCGACCGCGCCACCACCGGCCCGCGCCGCGTCGCGCTGGTCGGCAAGCCGAACGTGGGCAAATCCAGCCTGCTGAACAAACTCTCCGGCGAGGAGCGGTCCGTCGTGGACTCGGTCGCCGGTACCACCGTCGACCCGGTCGACTCGCTGGTCGAACTGGACGGCGAGACCTGGCGGTTCGTCGACACGGCGGGCCTGCGCAAACGGGTCAACTCGGCCAACGGCGCCGAGTATTACGCGTCGCTGCGGACCAAGACCGCGATCGACGCGGCCGAGGTCGCGATCGTGCTGCTGGACGCCGCCGAACCGCTTTCGGAGCAGGACCTGCGGGTGCTGACCATGGTCGTCGAGGCAGGCCGCGCCTGCGTGCTCGCCTTCAACAAGTGGGACCTCGTCGACGAGGACCGCCGCCACGCCATGGTCCGCGAACTGGACCGCGGCCTGGTGCGGGTGCCGTGGGCGGACAAGGTCAACATCTCCGCGCTCACCGGCCGGTCCGTGCGCAAGCTCGCGCCCGCGCTGCGGACCGCGCTGAAGTCCTGGGACCAGCGGGTTCCCACCGGTCAGCTGAACGGCTGGCTGGCCGAGCTCATCGCCGCGACCCCGCCGCCGGTGCGCGGCGGCAAGCAGCCGAAGGTGCTGTTCGCGACCCAGGCGGGCATCCGGCCGCCGACGCTGGTCCTGTTCACCACCGGCTTCCTCGAGGCGGGCTACCGGCGATTCATCGAACGGAAGTTCCGTGAGCGTTTCGGATTCGAAGGCACCCCCGTCCGGGTGAATATCCGAGTGCGGGAAAAGAAGCAAAGGCCCAAGGTCGGCGGAAAAGCGGCCGGTAAACCGAAGACCCGCTGATTTCTCACGATGTAGGTGAATATTTCACTGGGTGGACACGCCGATGACCTCGGGTTTCGGCGTGTCCACCGGTGAGGTTCGACACTCTGCCGAGACCCTCCCGAGATATGTCGTCCACCTGCGGTAAAGTCGATGGTCTGCTAGCGGGCGCCTCATTCGGAGAGCGAGCCCGAATGACGCACTTCGCGAAAGGTGTGATGGGCTTGAGCGCCCATGGTTCTTTCTTGCCCGTGGTGACCGCCTGATGACGCTGACCGCCGATTCCCGGCCGATCGCCTGCGTCGCCGATGTCACCGTCGCCCCGTCCGCCACGCCGATCGCCGACCGTGCCCTCTTCTGGTCCGGCCTCGGTGCCGGCGAGCGCACCCTGATCGACATCCTCGCCGAGACCGCCGCCCGCCACCCCAACGCGGGCGCGATCGACGACGGCGAGACCACGCTGTCCTACCGCAAGCTCGTCGAAGAGATCGACGACTACGGCCGCAAGCTGACCGCCAACGGTGTCGGCGTCGGTGACCGTGTCGGCGTCCGGATCTCCTCCGGCACCGCGGAGTTGTACGTCGCGATCCTCGCCATCCTGTCCGTCGGCGCCGCCTATGTGCCGGTCGACGCGGACGACCCGGACGAGCGCGCCGAGCTGGTCTTCGGTGAGGCCGACGTCGCCGCCGTCGTCAGCGATGGCGGCGCGATCACCGTCGTCGGCTCGCCCGGTGGCGTCGAAGGCGGCCCCGCGCCGACCGACGACGCGTGGATCATCTTCACCTCCGGTTCGACCGGTAAGCCGAAGGGTGTCGCCGTCTCGCACGCGTCCGCCGCGGCGTTCGTCGACGCCGAGGCTCAGCTCTTCCTCACCGAGGAGCCGATCGGCCCCGGCGACCGCGTGCTCGCCGGTCTGTCCGTCGCGTTCGACGCGTCGTGCGAAGAGATGTGGCTCGCCTGGCGTCACGGCGCGTGCCTGGTCCCGGCGCCGCGTTCGCTCGTGCGGACCGGTGTCGACCTCGGCCCGTGGCTGGTCGCGCAGGGCATCACCGTCGTCTCGACCGTGCCGACGCTGGCCGCGCTGTGGCCCGCCGACGCGCTCGAAGACGTCCGCCTGCTGATCTTCGGCGGCGAAGCCTGCCCGCCGGAACTGGCCGAACGCGTCGCCGTCGAAGGCCGCGAAGTCTGGAACACCTACGGCCCGACAGAGGCCACCGTCGTCGCCTGCGCCGCGCAGATGACCGGCGAGGGCCCGGTCCGCATCGGGCTGCCGCTCGCCGGCTGGCAGCTCGCCGTCGTCAACGAGGCTGGCGAGCCCGTCGCGATGGGGGAGACCGGCGAGCTGGTCATCGGCGGCGTCGGCCTGGCCCGCTACCTCGACCCGGTGAAAGACGCCGAGAAGTTCGCGCCGCTGCCCTCGCTGGGCTGGCGCCGCGCGTACCGCAGCGGTGACATGGTCCGCGCCGAAGCCGAGGGACTGCTGTTCCTCGGACGGCTCGACGAGCAGGTCAAACTCGGCGGCCGCCGGATCGAACTCGGCGAGGTCGACGCCGCGCTCCAGGCGCTGCCCGGAGTGCAGGGCGCCGCGGCCGCGGTCCGCCGTACCAAGGCCGGCAACCAGGTTCTGGTCGGGTACGTCGTGCCCGCCGGAGGGACGAAGTTCGACCACGACGAGGCCGCGACCCGGCTGCGCGAGCAGCTGCCCGCGGCCCTCGTCCCGCTGCTGGCGCTGGTCGAAGACCTGCCGACGCGTACCTCCGGCAAGGTCGACCGCAACGCGCTGCCCTGGCCGCTGTCCACTGTGGACGCCGCCAAATCCGGGCTGTCCCCGACGGAGAGCTGGCTCGCCGAAGGCTGGGCCGAGATCCTCGGTGTCTCGGTCGACAACCCGAAGGCCGACTTCTTCACCAACGGCGGTGGAAGCCTGACGGCCGCGCAGCTGATCGCGCGGATCCGCACCCGGCATCCGCAGGTGTCGGTGAACGACATCTACGCCAACCCGAAGCTCGGCGCGCTGGCCACGTTGCTGGACGCGCTGAGCGGCGAGAAGACCGAACGCCGTGACATCGCGCCGACCCCGCGCAAGGCCGGGATCATCCAGTCGCTGCTGATGATCCCGCTGATGGGACTGGTCGGCCTGCGCTGGACCACGATCGCCGCAACCCTGTCGAACGTGCTGTCACTGGCCGGTTTCGCTTGGGCGCCGACGCTGAACTGGGCGTGGATCGCCGTCGCGTGGATCGCGCTGTTCAGCCCCGCGGGCCGCATCGCGATCTCGGCGACCGGCGCGCGGCTGCTGCTGCGCGGCGTCCGCCCCGGCAGCTACCCGCGCGGCGGGAGTGTCCACTTGCGACTGTGGACGGCCGAAAAGCTCGCCGAGTTCAGCGGCGCGGACAGTGTCGCCGGCGCTTCCTGGATGACGACGTACGCCAAGGCACTCGGCGCGCGGATCGCCAAGGACGTCGACCTGCATTCGCCGCCGCCGGTCACCGGCATGCTGAAACTCGGCCGCGGTGCCGCCATCGAACCCGAGGTCGACCTGACCGGGCACTGGGTGGACGGCGATCTCGTGCACATCGGCAAGATCCGGATCGGCGCCGACGCGCGGATCGGCGCGCGCAGCACGCTGTTCCCCGGCGCGCGGATCGGCAAGGGCGCGGAGATCGCGGCCGGGTCGACCGTGCGCGGCAACGTGCCCGCCGGACAGCGCTGGGCCGGTGCGCCCGCGGCGCGTGCCGCCAAGGATTCGCTCAAGTGGCCGCCGAGCCGCCCGCCGCGGTCGCGGTTCTGGTCTTCGGTCTACGGCGCGACCTCGGTCGCGCTGGGGCTCCTGCCCGCTGTCGCCGCCCTGCCCGCTGTCGCGGTGCTGGGTTACGCGATCGCCGATACCCCTTCGCTGGGCGCCGCACTGGGCCAGGCGCTGCTGTTCACACCGCTCGCGACCATCGCGTACTTCCTGAGCTACGCCTTGCTCGTGCTCGTCGCCGTCCGCTCGCTGAGCATCGGCATGGTCGAGGGTTACCACCCCGTACACGGCCGCGTCGCGTGGCAGGTGTGGGCGACCGAACGGCTGATGGGCATGGCGCGTGAGGGGCTGTTCCCCTTGTACGCCAGCCTGTTCACCCCGGTGTGGCTCCGGATGCTCGGGGCGAAGGTCGGCCGCAACGTCGAGGCGTCCACCGTCCTCGCGCTGCCGAAGATGACCCAGGTGGACAGCGGCGCGTTCCTGGCGGACGACACCATGGTCGCCACCTACGAACTCGGCCACGGCTGGCTGCACGTCGCGCCCGCCCGGATCGGCAAGCAGGCGTTCCTCGGTAACTCGGGGATGGCCGCGCCCGGTCGTTCGGTGCCCAAACGCGGTCTGGTCGGCGTGCTGTCGTCGGCCCCGCTCAAGGCGAAGAAGGGCTCCTCGTACCTCGGGATGCCGCCGCTGCCGGTCCGCCGGTCGGTCGGCGCGGCGGACACGAGCCGCACGTATACGCCGCCGCTGCGGCTGAAGGCGGCGCGTGCGCTCGTCGAACTGTGCCGCATCGTGCCGGTGATGTGCGGTGTCGCGCTGACCGTGCTGGTGGCCGCCGGGATCTTCGCGCTGGCGTCGTCGTATGGCTTCCTGGTCGCGCTGCTGCTCGGCGGGCCGCTGCTGCTCGCCGCCGGTGCCGTCGCGGCGCTGACCGCCACCGCGATGAAGTGGCTGCTCGTCGGCCGGTTCCGCGCCGTCGACCATCCCTTGTGGAGCTCGTTCGTCTGGCGCAACGAGCTCGCCGACACCTTCGTCGAGGCGCTCGCCGTGCCGTGGCTGATCGGTTCCCTCGGCGGCACGCCGCTGCTTCCGGCGTGGCTGCGGACCATGGGCGTCAAGATCGGCCGCGGTGTGTGGCTGGAGACGTACTGGCTGCCCGAATCGGACCTCGTGAGCCTGGGCGACGGCGCGACGATCAACCGCGGTTGTGTCGTGCAGACGCACCTTTTCCACGACCGGATCATGACGATGTCGCCGGTGACCCTGGACGAGGGAGCGACGCTCGGGCCACACGGTATCGTGCTGCCTGGTGCGAGCATCGGCGCGCGGACGACCGTCGGACCGGGCTCTCTGGTGACCCGGGGCGACGAGGTTCCCGCCGACTCGCGCTGGCTGGGCAATCCCATCTCGGCCTGGACGAAGTAGGGAAGCGGGGTTCGTTCGCGGGTGATTTCGAAGGCCTCCGCGCAGCCATCGCCCGGCTCGGACACCTCCGGTGACTCCTATCTGCCCCGGCACGGCAACGGCGGTTACCGTGTCCGGCACTACGATCTGGAGCTGGACTACAAGATCGGTCCCAACCGGCTGTCGGCCTCCGCGGCCATCACCGCGGAGGCGACGCAGGCGCTGTCGCGGCTCACACTCGACTTCGGCGAGTTCCGGATCAACCGCGTGCTGGTCAACGGGAAACCGGCCAAGTACACGCGGCGTGCGCACAAGCTGCACGTGAAGCCCGCGAAGTCGTTAGCGGCCGGAAGCGAGTTCCGGGCCGAGATTCATTACGTCGGCAACCCGCGGCCGCTTCCCGGGCTGTGGGGCGACATCGGCTGGGACGAACTGACCGACGGGTCGATCGTCGCAAGCCAGCCGGTCGGGGCGCCGTCGTGGTTCCCGTGCAACGACCATCCCTCCGACAAGGCGACCTATCGCGTCGCGCTGACGACGTCGTCGCCGTATCTCGTGGCCGTCACCGGGAACCTGGTGGCGCGACACGAGCGCGCGAGCACCACGAAGTGGGTCTTCGAACGGCCCGAGCCGACGGCGACGTACCTGATGAGCGTCCAAATAGGACGGTACGACGACGTCGAACTCGTCTCCGGCCCCCAGCCCGGCTGGTTCTCGCAACCCTCCGTCGAGGCGTTCCGGATCAACCTCGACGGCGGCACCGTGGTCACCTCGGTCCCGCAACGGGCCGCCGTGCCGCCGCGCCTGCGCCGGGCCTTCTCGCGCGATTTCGGGCGGCAGGGCCGGATCATGGACTCGCTGCAACGACTGTTCGGGCCGTATCCCTTCGGCGAGTACGTCATCGTCGTCACCGACGACGACCTCGACGACCCGATCGAGGCACAGGGCATGTCGATCTTCGGCGCCAACCACGTCGACGGACGGCGCACCCACGAACGGCTCGTCGTGCACGAACTGGCGCACCAGTGGTTCGGCAACAGCCTGACCGTCGCCGACTGGCGGCACATCTGGCTGAACGAAGGTTTCGCGACCTACGCGGAATGGCTCTGGTCCGAGGAAGCCGGCGAGCAGAGCGCGCACGAGTGGGCGAGGACCTGGCACGCGCGCATGAAGGCGAAACCCGCCGATCTGCGTCTCTCCGACCCCGGCGTGGCGCGGATGTTCGACGAGCGGGTGTACAAACGCGGCGGACTTCTGTTGCACGCCTTGCGTTGCACCGTCGGCGACGCGGTGTTCTTCCCGATGGTGAAGGCCTGGGCGATGGAGAACCGGCACGGTCTGGTGACCACGGCTGCTTTTGTGGCACTTGCTGAACGCTTCGCTGGTCGGTCGCTGGCTTCTTTCTTCGACGCTTGGCTGGACGCTCCGGCGCTGCCTCCGCTTCCCTGACGCTCCGCCGGTCCGCTCTCGCTCGCCCGGATGTCCTGAAGGGCACCTTTGAGACGTTGATCGTCTCAAAGGTGCCCTTCAGGACATCCGGGGAGTTATCCACAGTGGTGCTGATGTGGCGAGTTGTCCACAGGTCGCCGAAAGGTACTGGCGCCTGGGCACTCGGGTCGCTGACGATCATGGGGTGAAAATCGGAGAATGGGCCGACGATCCCGAGCGGCTCTATCAGCACAGCCGCGGCGGTGTGATCACCGTCGCGCGGCTCGTGGAGCTCGGCGTTCCCGCCAGAACCTGTTACCGGCGCTGTCAGCCGGGGCGTCCCTGGCGGCGATTGCTGCCGGGTGTATTGCTGCTCGGCACAGGCGAGCCCAGCTATCGGCAACTGGTCGACGCAGCGTTGTTGTACGGCGGTCGGGACGCGGTGGTGACCGGCGCGGCGGCCTGCCGTCGCCGAGGCCTGCGCGCGGTGCCCGCCGGGCCGCCTTGTGTGCATCTCCTGGTCCCGCATGAGCACAGGGCCCTCAGTTCCGGCTTCGTGATCGTCGAGCGCACGACACGCATGCCGCGACCGCTCGTCGAGGACGGCGTCCCTGTGGCCCCGTTCGCCCGAGCCGTTCTCGACTTGTGCCGGAGGCTCCGCTCTCCGACGACGGTTTCCGCCTTGCTCACCGAGGCCGTGCAGTCGGGTGGGCTGAGCCCGGCGACACTGCTGGAAGAACTCGATGCGGGGAGCAACCGCGGCACGGCGATCCCGCGAGTGGCGCTCCAGCGCATCACAGCCGGGGCTCGGTCGGTCGCGGAGATGGACGCGATGACCGTGTGGCGGCTCTCCGGCCTGCCCGAACCGATCTGGAACTACGAACTCCGCGACGAAGCCCACCGTTATGTCGCCAAGCCCGACGGCTACTTCGAGGAGGCCGGCCTGGCCTGGGAGATCGACTCGTACGAATTCCACTTCACGAAACAGGACTACGCGAAGACCTTGGAGAGAAACGCCAGGTACGCCGCAGCCGGGATCGCCGTGCTGCAAACCCTGCCCGGCCGCCTCCGGTCAGAACCCGAAGAAGTCGCCAAAGAGCTCCGCGCGGCGCATGAGGCCGCTGCCGCGCGCCCTCGGCCATGTGTCCGGATAGTGCGTCCCGAAGGTGGCCTTCGGGGCAGCGCGGCTTAGGAGTCCCCAGGTAAACCGGTGGTCGTCGCACTAGGCCGAACCCTAGAACCGCACCGGAGCGCCGGCGCAGTGCAGAGCCCCGACCTGCGTCCGGAAACGCAGCAGCGCGTCACCTCCCCGGCGGATGCTGGACAGCACCGCCACCTTCCCGACGCCCGCGTTCTCCCGCAGTGCGTGGGCGAGCAGCGGGTGGGGTGAGATCTCGACGAAGGCGAGGTGCCCGTCGTCGAGGGCCGCCCGCACGGCGGCGCTGAAACGGACGGGACGGCGCAGGTTCGCGGTCCAGTAGGCGGCGTCGAAGGCGGCGGCGGATCTCGGGTCGAGGAGGACGGTGGAGTAGACGGGAACGCGTGCGGGTCTGGGGCGCAGGGCGGACAGTCCGGTGCTCAGGTCGGCCAGGATCGGTTCGACCTGCGGTGAATGCGACGCGACCTCGACCGGGACGAGTTTCGCCATCAGGTCTCTCGCGGCCCAGCGGTCCACCAGGGTTTGCACCCGGTCCCGTCCGCCGGCGACGACGGTCGAGGTCGGGCCCGAGTGCGCGGCGACGGTCACTTCGGGTACGTCGGCGAGTTCGGTTTCGACCGTGTCCCATGGCAGGGCGACCATCGCCATCGCGCCGGTGCCGGAGACGCGCCGCATCAGCCGGGAGCGGCGGCAGATCACGGCCACGCCGTCCTCCGTGGACAGTGCGCCCGCGACCACTGCCGCGGCCGTCTCGCCCATGGAGTGGCCGATCACGGCGGCCGGCTCGGCACCGTGGGCACGCCAGGCCGCCGCCAGTCCGAGCTGCATGGCGAACAGCGACGGCTGGACCTGTTCGATGCCTTCCGCTGACCCGGAAAGCGCGTCGTGCAAGGAAAAACCGGCTTCATCCGCGATCAGCTGCGCCAGGTGATCGATCTCCTCGGCGAAGGCGGGTTCCCCGTCGAGCAGTGCCTTGCCCATCCCGGTCCACTGTGAACCGTGGCCCGAGAACACCCAGACCGCGTTCTCGGCCGTGACCGCCTCGCCGACGGCGGCGCCACTGGCGGGTTCTCCGGCGGCGACCGCGCGAAGGCGGCCGGTCACCGAGTCCCGGTCCTCTCCCACGACGACGGCACGCCACGCGCCGTGCCGCCGTCCGGCGAGTTCGGCGGCGAGGGCGGGCAGCGGATCGGCCCGGTCCGCGAGTGTGGCGGCTTCGGCCGCCAGCTGCTCGGGCGACTCGGCCGAGAACGGGAAGAACATCGTTTCCTCCAACCGAAATCAGCCGAGGTACCGGCGGGCGAGGGCCTTCTTGTCGATTTTGCCGACCGCGGTCGACGGCAGTTCGTCGACGACCGCGACCCGGTCCGGGACCTTGTACGCGGCGACACCGCGGTCACGGAAGAAAGCCTGGAGTGTGCTCGTGGACGGCGGTTCGCCCGAGCAGACCAGGAACGCCACCGATCGCTCGCCGAGCACGGTGTCCGCTTCGGGCAGCAAGGCCGCGGACAATACTCCCGGGCAGGCCAGCAGATGACCTTCGACCTCGGTCGCGTCGATTTTCTGCCCGCCGCGGTTGATCTGGTCCTTCGCCCGGCCGACGACGTTGAGATGACCGGTCGGGAGCCGCTGGACCAGGTCGCCGGTGCGGTAGAAACCGTCCGCGGTGAAGGCCCGCGCGTTGTGCTCGGCCGCGCGGAAGTAGCCGCGCAGCGTGTACGGCCCGCGGGTGAGCAGTTCGCCGGTCTCGCCGGGACCGACCTCGGCGTCGTCCGGGCCGACCACGCGGACCTCGTCGTCCGCGGAGATCGGCCTGCCCTGCGTGGTGTGCACGAGCTCGTCCGGATCGTCGAGCCTGGTCAGGCACAACAACCCCTCGGCCATGCCGAACACCTGTTGCAGACGGCAGTCGAAGGTCTTGGTGACCGCGGTCGCCAGGTCGTCGGCGAGCCGGGCGCTGCCGACCTGGAGGATACGAAGGCTCGAAAGATCCGTGTCACCGTGTTCGAACTCCGCGAGCCAGTGCGGCACCAGCGGAGGGTTGATGGCCGCGATCGTGACGCCCTCGCGGGCGATCAGATCGAACGACGTCCGCGCACCAGGCGAGGGAGCGAGCACGACCCGCCCGCCCGCCTGGAGGACACCGAGCATCCCCGGGCAGCTCATCGTGTAGTTGAACGCGATGGGCAGCACGGCGAGGTACACCGAATCCTCGGTCAGCTCGCAGAGGTCCGCGGCCCGCCGGGAGTTGTAGGCGAAGTCGTCGTGCGTCCGCGGCACCAGCTTCGGCATACCCGTGGTGCCGCCGGAGAGCAGCAGCAGGGCGAGGTCGCTCGCCAGCGGCGGGTCGGCGGGGTCGGATCCGGGTTCGTTGTCGAGCAGATCCGACAGCGCGAGGAAGCCCTCGTGCCCGCCAGGGTCCCCGGCGACGATCACGTGCCGGATGCCGGCGTCGGCACGGACGCGGGCGGCGAGTTCGCGGTAGTCGAACCGGGCGTGCCGGTCCGGGATGACGTACGCGACGGCCTCGGCCATCGCCGCCAGATGCGCGATCTCGTTGCGGCGATGGGCGGGCATCGCGTGGATCGGCACGATCCCGAGCCGCGTCAGCGCGAACCACAGCAGCACGAACTCGGCACGGTTCGGCAGTTGCACGATCACCTTGTCGCCGCGTTTCAGCCCGAGCCCGGTGAGTCCGGTCGTCAGGCGCCGTACGGCGGTGTCGAGCGCGGCGTAGGTCCACCGGCGGTCGCCGTCCACCAACGCGACCCGGTCGGCGTACCGGACCGCCCAGTCGGAGAGTTGTTCACCGAAGGTCACGCCCTGCCAGTGGCCGACGGCGCGGTACCGGCGGGCGTCCTCGTCCGGCCACCCCGGCCAGTCCCCGTTCTGTGCCATCCCCGCTCAGCCCTTCTGCCCGGCGAGGACCAGCTGATGGATTTCGTCGAGCGTCTCCACCTCGCTGATCGCCGCGTCGCCCACCCGGATGCCGTAGCGCTGCAGGATCCGCGCCGCGACTTCGAGCAGCAGCAGCGAATCGACACCGAGGTCTTCGACGAGGTTCGCCTCGTCGGTCACCTCCGCGGACTCGACCTCCAGCACGCGGGCCACCAGTGTCCGCAGGTCTTCCAGTTCCGGCTCGATCAGCTTGTTCCCGGTCATGAAGGCCCCTTCTTTCGTCTCTGTTCCCCGATTTCGGTCGTTCACGGCTGTTCGGCGCCCGGTCCGGCGAACGCCATCGCGGCCGCCGCCGCACCCGGCGAGCCGCAGGACACGGCGAGCGCGCTGCCTTCGCCGCCGTCGATGCGCGCGCTCGCGGCGGCGCATTGCAGGACGCCGAGCGCCCCCGACTGACGTCCGGCCCAAGCGGAAAGGTCGAGCACCTCACCCGGCCGGATCCCCGGTTCGGCCAGGGTCGCGACGGCTTCGCCAGTGACCGCCGAGGCCGCTGCCCGCGCGGTTCCGGCTCGCCGGTACTCGCCGAGCACGAGCCGGACGCGGGCACGGCGGTGGCGGGCCGCCCCGGCGGATTCGAGCACGACCGCGGCCGCCGCGTCGGGCCAGTGCGTCTCGCCGTTGTCGTCGAGAAGCTTTCGTACATAACGGTTGTCGGGTTCGACACCGGTGACGACGACGGCGTCCGCCCGGCCGTGCCGGATCAGCCGCCGTGCCCACTGCAAGGCGTCGAGGCCGCTGGTCGGCCCGTTCGACAGCGTCAGGTTCGGCGCGCGCAGTCCGTGGTCGATGGCGACCCAGCCCGCGGACACGTTGCTGGAGGTGTTCGGCAGTCCGGTCGGCGGCAGCAGGCTCGCGGACTCTTCGGCGATCGTGTCCAGGAACGAGCAGATGCTGTCCAGGTTCCCGGTGTTCGTGCTGACCACGGTCGCCGTCCGGAGCGATTCCCCGCGATACGAGCCGTCCTCACCGAGCAGGCCCGAGTCACGGAGAGCGGTCGTGGCCGCGCGGGAAGCCAGCCGCGAAGCCCTGTCGCGGTGCCGGAACTGCCTGCCACGCAACCCGGTCTCCGGATCGAAGCCGTCCTCGTGGCGCCGGTACGGCTGCAGCAGGTCGGCCGGTCCGCGCAGACCGTCGACGGCGATCCCCGCCCCGGTCACGACGACGGCGGTCACGAGGCCGCCTCCAGGATCGCCACGGCGTTGATCCCGCTGAGCCCGAAGGCGTCGACCTGGGCGATCCGGAACTCGCCGTCCCGCGGTTCGTCGCGGACGAGGTCCAGGCCCTCGGCCTCGTCCATCGGCTCGGCCAGACCGAGGATCGGTGGCGCCAGCCGTTTTCGCAGGGAGATCGCGGCGACGATCAGGCTCAGCAGCCCGGAACCGCCGAGCGTATGCCCGGTCGACGCCTTGATCGCGGTGAGCGCCGGTTTCGCGCCGGCGAACACGTCGTGCAGCATCCCGGTCTCGACCAGGTCGTTGCGGACGGTTCCGGTGCCGTGCAACACGATCAGATCGATCTGGTCCGGACCGATCCCGGCGCGGTCGTGCGCCTGCCGCACCACCCTCGCGACACTGCCCGGCTCGGGCACCGTCGGATGGTCGGCGTCGCAGTTGAGCGCGACCGACCGGAGCCGGGCCGCGACCGGCCCACCGTGGCCCGGTCTGCGGAGCACCACCGCAGAGGCGCCTTCACCCATCATCATCCCGTGCCGTTCCTTCGCGAAGGGCCGCACTTCGCCCGGTACGCCGCTCTGGACCCGATCGAAGATGCCGAAGGTGGCTTCGGTCAGACCGTCGGTCCCGGCTACGACGACGGTGTCGTATTCGCCGTCCGCGATCAGGTCGGCCGCCAGGCCGAGCACGGTCAGCGACGCCGCGCAGGCGTTCGCGAAGGTATGCGTTTCCACCGTGCCGAACCGTTCGCGGATCGCCGTGCCGAAATGCAGGTCGGCGAAATCCGCCTCCGCTTCGCCTCGCCACCACAGCTCCATCGAGCGTTGCTCCCGGTGTGTCGTGCCGACCAGCACCGGGCAGTTCTCCGGCAACTCGGTGAGCCCGGCGCCCTCGAGTGCCTGCGAGATCGCGTCGACCAGCCATTTCGTCGATCGGCCAGGTTCGTCCTTGCCGGGAGTGGCCCGGTCGTCGATCTCGTAGGCCGTTCGCGCCCGGAACTTCGTCGTGTCGTAGACCCGCAGCGGCCCCAGGCCGCTTCTTCCGGCGCACAGTGCGTCGTGGATCGTTTCGGGGTCGCGGCCGATGCTCGAGACGGCGCCGAGTCCGCAGATGTCGAGGTCCACGGCTTTCCCTCCAGAAGGTGCTCGCGTCAGCAGAATCGCTTGACGTCCATGAACGAGAAGTCGATCCGCGGTTCGTGGCCGGTGGCCAGATCCGCGAGCAGTTCGCCGATCCCGGTGGCGTGCTTGAACCCGTGCGCGTTGTCGCCGCCCGCGACGATCACGTTCGGCGCTTCGGGCAGCGAGCCGAGCACGAACTGCCCGTCCGGGGTGAGCGTCAGCATGCACACCGCCACCCGTGAGGGTTCCGGACGCAGACCGGGCAGATGATCGGCGAGCACGTCGCGCAACGCCGTCCAGTCGGCCGGGGTCACCGAACGGTCGGTGTCCAGCGGATCGAACGGGACCGCGGTGGCGCCGAACTGCTCCAGGCCGAGTTTGACGTCGTACGGCGGATCCGCTCCGCAGCCCCACAGCACCGTGCCGCCGTCGAGTTCCCGCATGAACACCGGGAACTCCGCCAGCCGGAAACGGTCGGCGTCGCCGTCGGGTTCGAACCAGGTGACCGGCATTCGCACCACCCGGAGCTCCGGCAAGGGCGTCATGGACGGCAGCCACGACCCGGTCGCCACCACCACGCGCCGCGCCAGCCAGGTCCGTCCCGGACTGTGCACGAGGACGCCGTCGTCGGTCGAGTAGATCCCGGTGACCTCGGTCCCGGTCAAGACCTGTGCCCCCGCGGTTTCCGCCGCGTCGAGCGCGGCCCGGATCGACTCCTCCGGCCGCAGCAGCCCGGCGGACGGCTCCCAGACGCCGATGTCGTCCGCGGCCAGCGCGGTGTGCTGGGGGAACCGTTCGGCGAGCCGCGCGCGGTCGAGCGGTTCGACCTCGATGCCGTGTTCGTTCGCGGCGGTGAGTGTTCCGCCGGCCACCGCCGAATCCGGCGAGCCGATCAGGAGCCCGCCGTACCGGTGCAGCAACGGTTTCCCGGCCTGGCGCCCGAGCAGGTCCCACAGTTCGCCGGATCTGCGGGCCAACGGCACCAGCCCGGGATGTTCCAGGCAGGTGATCCGGAACATCCGGCTGCCACCGTGCGACGCGCCGAGCGAGTGGCCGCGGCCGTGGCGTTCGACGCCGATCGCCCGGACACCCCGGCTCGCGAGCTGCCACAGGGCCATCGAGCCCCAGGCGCCCAGCCCGACCACGACGACGTCGGCGTCCGGCTCAGGCATCGAAGCGGGGGACCACGCCGGAGGTGAACAGGTCGAGTGCACGGACGGCGTGCTCGTGGTCGAGGTAGCCCGGGTTCAGCTGCACGCTGACCGAAAGGTCGCTGCCGAAGTTCTCCGCGATCCAGCTGATCTGCCCGGCGACGTCGTCCGGCGTTCCGGCGAGAACCTTGTTCTGTGTCAAGGAATCCTCGAAGTCGTACGCGCGGACCTTCTCGATGAGCTTCTCGTAGCCCTGGTACGCGCCCGACGTGGTCGACGCCCACGAGGCGATCGCGCCGCTCATCTGCTCGATGTAGTTGTTCTCGAACTTCTCGCCCCAGGCCAGCGCGGTCGCCCGGTCCTCGGCGAGATAGCAGGTGTACTTGATCTGGATCCGGCCGTCCTCGGGGCGCCGTCCCGAAGCCGCCCACGCGGTGCGGTAGCCCTCGATCATCTCGGTCAGCGTCTCCTGGCTGACGATCGACGGGACCACCTGGAGGTGGTGACCGGCGGTGCCCGCCGCGGCGCACGACTCCGGATTCGAGGCGGAGGCGACGAAGAACGGCGGATACGGCTGCTGCACCGGCCGGGGCAACAGCGTCACCGGGCCGAAGCTGTGGAACTCGCCCTCGATCTTGACGTCCACTTCGGACAGAAGACGCCGGCAGGCGTCGACGCCTTCGTCGAAGCGGCGCCGGCTTTCGTCCATCGGGACGTCGAACCAGTCGAACTCGTCCGGCAGGAAGCCGCGGCCGAATCCGGCGTCCAGCCGTCCGCCGGAAAGGTTGTCCAGCATGGCGAGTTTGCCCGCCAGCTTGAGCGGGTGGAGGAACGCGGGGATCACCGCGCCGGTCGTGATCCGGATCCGTTCGGTCCTCGCCGCGATCGCGGCGAGCAACGTGATCGGGTCGGGGCTGTATCCACCGTAGGGGGATCCGTGGTGCTCGACGGTCTGGACGTGTTCGAGTCCCGCTCGATCGGCCCGTTCGGACAGATCGATGACTTCGCGGTAGTAGTCACCCGCCGTTTTGCGGTCGGGGGAGAAGACGGGGAAGAAGTTCAAGCCGAATTTCACCAGTACTCCCAGCTGTTCGGAAGGGCGCCGGTCAGGAAGGCCGTGGTGCGGCGGGTTTTCCGCCGAGGCCCCAGCGGTGTGCGGGTACCGGGTCCAGTACCACCCACACGTGTTCACGGATGTCTTCGCCGTAGGTTCCGACCACCGCGTCGGTGATCGCGGCGATCAGTTTCGGCTCGGTCTCTTCGGTGAGGCGGTTTTCCAGGATCTGGACATGGATGTAGGGCATGACGGAACTCGCTCCGGTCTTTCGGGCGGGATCAGGTCAGCTGTGGCTCAGCACGGCTCGTCTGCCGAAGACCTCGTTGAGGCTGCTTCGGAGCGCGGAGCACAGGAGCGCGACCTGGGTGTCGGTCAGATTGGGGTGACACGGGAGGTTCATGTGCTCGGAGAACCAGAGCCGTTCCGCCGTCGGGCATTCTCCGGGGCCGTGCCCCCGGGACTGCCATTCCGGCGTGAGGTGCAAGGGGAAATACCGCAACTGGATCTCGACGCCGCGGCGATCGAGCGCGCGTACGAGCGCGTGGCGGACGTCATCGCCTTCGGTGACGAAGAATGTGTAGAGGTGGTACGAATGTTCGTCGCCCGGATCGACGAGAGGCAGCCGGATCTGCGGATATCCGCCGAGCACCGCGTCGAGTTTGGCCGCGATCTCGCGCCGCCTTCGCACCAGTGACGGCAGTTTCCGCAGCTGTACGGTGCCGACGGCGCAGGCGACCTCGGAAAGCGTCGCGTTCGTTCCCGCGCCGTGGATCCCGGCGACCGATTCCCGGTACACCGCTTCGGAGAATTTCATCCATGGCAGGGTTTCCGGCGGGGAGCCGAGGATCCCGCTGACCGGGCCGGCGACCATGTCGACCTCGTTCGACCGGATCCGGTCCACCCGGACGGCCCAGTCGTCGCGGTCGAAGGTGATCATTCCGCCTTCGCCGAGGGTGGTGATGTTCTTGGAGGAATGGAAACTGAACGTGCCGATGTCGCCGAGTGAACCGGGCCGCCGTCCGCGATAGGCCGATCCGAGCGCGTGCGCGCAGTCTTCGAGCACCAGTACGTCGTGCCGGGCCGCGATCGCGCAGATCTTCGCCATGTCGGCCGGATTCCCGCCGTAGTGCACCAGGATGATCGCCCTGGTCCGCGGGGTGATCAGCGCCTCGAGCTTGCGGGGATCGAGGTTGAGCGTTTCGGGATCGATGTCACAGAACCGGACGATCGCCGGCGAATCCAGCAGTGGCTGGATCGACGCCTGGAACGTCTGGGTGGTCGCGATCACCTCGTCGCCGGGCTGGAGGTCGAGCAGCCGGATGGCGATCTCCAGTGCGACCGTGCCGCTGGTCACCGACAACGCGTGGCGAGAGCCGGTGTACGCGGCGAACTGGGCTTCGAACCGGTCTCGCCAGGGCCCCGCCGTCAACGCGAGGTCGTTCTGCAGAACCGTTCTGAGTACTGCGAAATCTTCTTCGTCGACAACGGATCCCCGTCGTGCGGAAGGAATCTGATATCGGGGCTTGGTACTTTCGGCGGCCTCGTTCACTTGCACCCCCAAGTGCGTGGATGACGAACGTCGAAACATGCAGCCGCCGAAGCCCGGAACCCGACCGTCGCTGCATCGGCTCGAACAGTGAGCCTTTCGCAAGGGAAGCACGCCCGATTGCGGGCAGGATTCAACCTAACAGCAGACGTATGACTAGCGCAACAACCGATGTTTTGGCAGCCTTACCTAAGTAGGTCGCGCCTGCCCGTCACCTCGGTGCCGCGTCGGTGTGATCCGGGAAACCTCCGTTCGGTGTCCGACTTCGTGGAGTGCGCAGATGCAGTTGATGGACCTATCCGGCAGGCCTGGCCGCCGTCTCTTCCTGGCGGGTGCGGCCGGTTTCGTGCTGGCCGGATGTACGCCCGGAAGGGCGGGGGACACCGCCCCAACGGGCGGGTTTTCGGTGACGCTGGAAGGAAAACTCGGCCCCACGGTGCTGGATCGCTTGCCTTCCAGGGTGATCGCCCTCGGCTTCGGACAGGACGCCGACGCCGCCGTGGCGCTCGGCGTCATCCCGGTGGCCATGCAGGAGGGAACGTCGACGCCGGACCGCATCCAGCCGTGGATCGCGCCGCTGCTCGGGACCGCCCGGCCCGAACTGGTGCGGACGGGGCCGGACCGCCCACTGGAACACTTCGCCGCCTTGCGGCCGGACCTGTTCCTCGCCGCCGGCGACTACTACCTCGAAACCGGTTACCAGCGGCTCGCCGAGATCGCGCCCGTGCTCGGCTACGTCGCCGGGCCGAACCTCGATCCGTGGCAGGAGACCACCCGGCGGATCGGCCGGGCGCTCGGCAAGGACTCCGCGGCGGAACAGCTGATCAGCGGCACGCTGGGCAAGATCGCGACGGCCAGGGACACCGCGGGGCTCGCGGGGAAGACGTTCAGCTGCAGTTCGGTGAGCGGCGCGGGACAGGTGTACACCAAGAACACACCCGAGGACGTGCTGGCGGTTTCGTTGGCGCAGTTCGGTTTGCGCCTGTCGGAGAAGGTCACCCAGCTGCGCTCCACCACGACGAAGGGTGTCGCGGCGGTCGGTCCGGAGCGGCTCGACCTGCTCGACGCGGACATCATGCTGGTCAGTTACGAATCGGTCCAGCAGCGGCAGACGTTCGAGTCCGAGCCGCTTTTCGCGCGGCTTCCCGCTGTACACCGGGGTTCCTATCTCCCGATCGATAAGGCGGAAGCGCAAGCACTCGCGTTCCCGTCCGCACTCGCCCTCGCGTACACCGCCGAGCGGATCGTGCCGCGGCTCGCCGCGGCGGCGCGATGACGCGCGGCTCACGGACCCACCTGGCCGACGACGACGTCGTGCCGCACCGGCGTGTCGTCGGCCATGATCCGGCCGACCGACGGCTGATGGCTGGGCGCGGTGCAGATGACCAGATGCGGCCCCGGAGCCGTCGGCGCCGCGTGGTACCAGCCGGTCTCGTCGGTGACGGTGCGGACGACGCGACCACCGTCCGGATTCACCAGCAGCACCACCGCGCCGGGCACCGGGTCGCCGTCGAGTCCCCGGACCCGGCCGGTGGCGGCGGCGAGCCGTTCCGCGGTTCGCGGCGGGAGGACGAGCATGCCGGCCACCGCCGCGGCGGCCACACAGCCCGCCGAGACGGCGAACGCGTAGGCATACCCGTGCGCGAGTCCTTCCTGCGTCGAAGACCCGCCCGCGGCGGCCGCGGCGATCGTGGTCAGCACGGCCAAACCGATCGCGCCACTGGTCTGCCGCACGGTGTTGAGCACGGCTGCGGCCACCCCGCCCGAGGTGGTGGGCACGCCGCTGGTCGCCGCCACCGTCAACGGGGTGAACGCCGACGCGGTACCGAAACCGAACACCACGCTCGGCAGCACGATCATCGCCACGGACGAACCGCCGGTGCCGAGTGAGACGGCCACCCCGGCGAGACCTGCCGCCCCGAGCACGCAGCCCAGTGCCGCCGCGCGACGGGCACCGAGCCGGATGGTGAGCGGACCGGCGGCCTTGGCACCGGCGAACATCGCCAGCCCGGCCGGCAGGAAACCGAGCCCGGCGGCGAGCGGACCGGCACCGTGCACGTACTGCAGGGCGAACGAGATCAGCACCGGGGCACCGAAGAAACCCAGGCCCAGCAGGAACATCACCAGATTCGCGCCGCGGACCGCGCGATGGGAGAACAGGCTCAACGGCACCAGCGGCGCCGCCGCCCAGCGTCCCTGGTGCAGCAGGAACAGCCCGCACAGCACGATTCCCGCGATCAGCGGACCGGACACCTCCGGTGCGCTCCAGTCCACGGTCTCCGACTCCATCACCGCGTACACGACGCCGGTCAGCCCGGCCGTCGCCAGGACGGCACCGACGACGTCGAGCCGGTACGCCGATCCGGACCGGGAACCGCCGGGCAGCAGGGCCACCGTGCCGGCGACCGCGACCAGGCCCAAGGGCACGTTGACGAAGAACACCCAACGCCAGCCCGCGAACTCGGTCAGGAGGCCGCCGGTCAGCGGACCGGACGCGGCGCCGACGGCACCGATCGCGCTCCACGTGCTCAGCGCGCGGGCACGCCTCGGCCCCGCCGGGAAAGTGTCGGTCAACAGCGACAACGTCGCGGGCATCAGCAGCGCGCCGCCGACGCCCTGTCCGGCGCTCGCGGCCAGCAGGAGCGCCGGATCCGCGGCCAGCCCGGCGAGGAGGCTCGCCCCCGCGAACAGGCCCATCCCGGCCAGCAGCACCCGGCGCCGTCCGAAGACGTCCGCGCATCGGCCACCGAGCAGCAGACAGCCCGCGAACGCGAGCGTGTACGCGTTGACCACCCACGGCAGCGTCGCGGCGGAGAAGCCGAGATCGGCGCGGATCCTTGGCAGGGCGACCGAGACGATCGTGGCGTCCAGCACCACCACGAACGACCCGAGACAGGCCAGCCCGAGCACCAAGTGGTCGCGGCGGTGGGCGGGAGAAGACGTGCTCATGAAACCTTTCCTGTTCCTACTGCCTCTTCATCACCCGTCCGGAAGCCGAGGACGGGCAGCGCGTGACGAGCCGCGGGGAGGTCGTACAGCGCGTCGATCGCCGCCCGCTGCCAGGAATAGCGCGCGGCGAGCCCGGCGATCTCGGGTTCGGTGGCCGGCAGGGTCGCGGCCGCGAGCAGTACGCGGATCTCCGGCACGCTCATGACGGCTCCGGCGGGGTCCGCAGATGCCAGCCGGTGGCCGACTGGAACGCGTCGCCCGCCTCAAGCAGTTCCGTTTCGCCGCGCACCGGCCCGGCCAACTGCAGCGAAAGCGGCAGCCCGTCGGCGGTGAACCCCATGGGCAGCGCCAAGACGGGATTGGCGAGCCCGTTCCAGTACGGCGTGTGGATGACGCCGAAGAGTTCCTCGTTCTCCGGCAGCCCGGCGGGGGAGAGCAGCGACTCGAACCGGGGCGCGCCGACGGACGCCGTCGGGCAGACGACGAGGTCCACTTCGGTGAAGAGTCCGTCGACCGCCCGCTGCGCGACCCGCCGCACGCGCTGGGCCTGGACGTAGTCGGCGCCGGTGACGAGCGCGCCGGTGGCAAGGAGCCCGCGTGTCCCGCGGCTGAAGTCGAGCCACCGATGGCACAGTTCCGCGCGGTGGTGCGCGAGCGCCTCGCTGGCGACGGTCACCTGAACGGCCGTCACCAGTTCCGCCGGATACGGCAGCGTGATCCCGCTCAGTCGCGCGCCGAGTCCGGCCAGCACCGCGAGCGCCTCGGCGAAGACGCCGTCCAACGCGGGATCGCGTCCGGGTGGGAAGTGGTGGTCGCGGACGACGCCGATCCGCAGCCCGGTGAGATCGCCGCGGAATGCGGGGCGCCGCACCGGCCCGGTCGCGGAATCGGGATCGGCCGGATCCGGCCCGGCCAGCACTTCGAGCACCGCCGCGCAATCCCGTACGGAACGGGCCAGCGGGCCGATCCGGTCGAGGCTGTAGCCCAGCGGCACGCAGCCGGTTCTGGGCACCCGGCCGTACCCGGGCATCAGGCCGGTGACCCCGCAGAACGCCGCGGGCACCCGGATGCTGCCCGCGGTGTCCGAGCCGATCCCGGCGAGGAACATCCCGGTCGCGACACCGATCCCGGCGCCCGAACTCGAACCGCCCGCCCAGCGTCCGGTCCGCCACGGATTGCGGGGGATCGGGAAGGGGTGCTCCAGTTCCGGCATCCCGCAGGCGAACTCCATCGTGGTCGTCTTGCCGGTGAGCACCGCGCCCGCGGCCTTGAGCCGGATGGCGACCGTCGCGTCCGTTCCCGCCAGCCAGCCGCGGTCGTGCACGAGGCTCTGCGCCGTCGTCGCGGCTTCGGCGGTGGCGATGATGTCCTTGACGCCGATCGGGATCCCGTGCAGCGGTCCGCGGTCGAGTCCGGCGGCGAGTTCGGCGTCCGCCCGTCTCGCCGCCGCGAACGCGGTCTCGTCGAGGCGGGTCAAGTAGGCGCCGTAGACCGCGTCACCGCGATCCGCGGCGGCCATCGCCGCCTCGGTCAGGCCGATGCTCGTGACCGTGCCGTCCCGCAGGGCCGCCGCCGTGGCGGTGAGGGTGCGCGGGCGCAGGGACGTGGTGCCGATGTCCGCCTCCGATCGATCAGGTGTGGTTAGCCTAACCTTGGATCCTCAACCCGGGTTGAGGTCAACTCGGGCGAAGCGGACCACCCGTTCGTGCCGCCCATCGGGCAAGCGGATGACTGAACGTCTGATGTTCGACAGAGCAGGTGTTTACTTGCTAGCCTGAATCAGGTTCCGCGCGCGGCCGTCAAGCCGGCGGCCCTGTCCCGCGGACCACCGGTACGAGCGTTTTCCGCCACCGGAAAATCCGGATCCGCCGAGGGGGATCCGCACCCGAACACCACGCCGCGCTGATCGTCGCGCTGCTCGAGTGGCGCCTGGGGAAGGACTCGCATGACCGACACCGCTCAGCCAGAGATCGCTCTCACTGTGGAAGAACCGCTCGCCGCGGCACCGGATCAGGCGGTCGCGCTGACCCGGCATCCCGGGTTGCGGGAGTTCGCCGGACGGCTCGGCGACACCCCGCTGGTCGAGGTCCCCGGCCCGCCGGGCGGGGCGAAGGTACTGGCGAAGTACGAATTCGCCAACCCGTTCGGTTCGGTGAAGGACCGCACCGCGTTCGCACTGGTCTGCCGGGCGATCGCCGCGCACACCGGACCGGAGCCGCTGAAACTGCTGGACGCCTCGGCCGGGAACATGGCCCGCGCGCTCGCCGGACTCGGTGAACTGGCGGGGATCCCGACCCGGCTCGTGGTCCCGTCCGTCATCCCGCCGAGCCTGCTGACCGCGATGGAGAAGACGGGCGCGGAGATCGAACTCGCCGACGCGGCGGGCGGTCTGCTCGGGATGATCAAGGTGTGCGAGAAGATCGCCGCCGACGACCCCTCGCTCACCCCGCTCGTGCAACACCGGAACATGGCCAACGTCGCGGCCCACGAATTCGGTACCGGCAAAGAGATCCTGGACCAGCTCGGCGAGCACCGGCCCGCCGCCTGGGTCAGTGCGATCGGGACCGGCGGCACACTGGCCGGGGTCCACCGTGCGCTGCGCACGCGGTGGCCGGACGTCGTGGTCGCCGGGGTCACGCCCTCGGAAATGCCGTACGGCACCGAGCGGGCACCGCATTCCGAGCCCCGGTTCGCCGGGGCGGGCGGGTTCGGCAACGGGCTGCGTCAGCCGTTCGTCGACACCCAGCTCCCCGAGGCGGAACAACTGCACGTCACCTATGCCGAATCCCTGCGGGGAATGGTGGACTACCGGAAACTCACCGGCACCTCGATCGGCGCCTCCGCCGCGGCCGCTTGGCTGAGCGCGAAGAAGGTCGCCGAACGGTTCGGGCCCGACCAGGTCGTCGTGACCCTGTTCGCCGACGCCGGTCCCGAGGAGGATTGGGTCAAGGCCGAGCAGACGGCCGGATGACATGCGGCGGTCCCTCATCCGGTTGCGCGAGGATCTCGCGACCACAATGGACAAAGACCCGTCGGTGACCTCCCGCCTGGAGGCGCTCTGTCATCCCGCGTTGCCCGCGGTCTGGAGTCACCGGATCGCGCACCGGCTGCATCGCGGCGGCCACCGGATCCTCGCCCGGCTGCTGTCGAACGCGGCGAAAATCCTGACCGGGGTGGAAATCCATCCCGGTGCCCGGATCGGCAGGCGATTCTTCATCGACCACGGGAACGGTGTCGTGATCGGCGAAACCGCCGTCATCGGCGACGACGTGACCCTCTATCAACAGGTGACGCTGGGCGCCATCGGCTTCTGGCGTGACAACGCCAGGGCCGAGGGTGAGGCCCGGCATCCGCGTATCGGCGACCGGGTGGTCGTCGGTGCCAAAGCGACGGTGCTCGGCCCCGTGACCATCGGGGACGGCGTCGTGGTTCCCGCACACAGCCTCGTGCTCACCACCATCGAAGCCGGAAGCAACGGGAAAACCCCAGTGATCGACCGACGTTCGAAGATCGGAGACGGGAATGTCCAGCGACCTCATGGCCAGTATCCGGTTCAGCGAGAATGACCTCCGCGCCCGGGTCGCCAGGTTCACCGACCTGGCCGGAACGGACGGCGGCGCCCCGGACACGGTGCTCGCGGGGTGCGCGCGGGTGATGTTCAACGTGATCGGCTTCCGGCCGCCGGAGCGCAACGGCGCCGACGACGACCAGGTGATCTCCCCGATCGGCGCGAAGAGTTCGGGGAACGCGCCGATCGACATCGCCGAGGGCTTCAACCTCGCCTACATCAAGGCCACGCCGGGGAACGGCACGATCCTGCACAACCACGACACGAACGAGACGTTCATCCCCTTGAGCGGCACCTGGCGGTTCCGCTGCAACGACGAGGACGACCTGTACGTCGACCTCGGCCCGTTCGACGTGATCTCCCTGCCGGCCGGGCTCCAGCGCCGGTTCACCAACCTGGCGGCCGCTCCCGGGACGGAAGAGAGCCTGATGATCGTCATCGTGGCGGGAGACCGCCCGAAGTCGGTCATCTACCCGGAAGTACTGCAGGCCGCGCGGACCGAAGGCGCGTACACCCCGGCCACCTTCGCGTAGTTCCGCGTGATCCTGCTCGCCTTACGCGTGATTGGACGGACGTCACTCGTGATTGGACGGACATGTCGCGTGATTGGACGGACGACACGCTTGTCGTCCGTCTGGACACGCGTGTCGTCCCTCTGATCACGCGACCCCACCTTGTCTCCAGAAACGAGGACAGCCATGACCGAAACCTCCGTCCGGGCCGACCTGTGGTTCGACCCGATCTGCCCGTGGGCGTGGCAGACCTCGCGTTGGCTGCTCGAAGCGGCCGAAGTACGTGAGATCGACCTGCGCTTCCACCTGATGAGCCTCGCCGTGCTGAACGAAGGCCACCAGTTGCCCGAAAAGTACGAAGTGATGATGCGCGAAGGCTGGTACCTCTCGCGGGTCATCGCGGCCGCCGCCCGTGACCACGGCGAGAAGGTCGTCGAACCCCTGTACACCGAGATGGGCACCCGCATCCATCCCGGCGGGAACGAGGACTACCGCGAGGTCACCGGTCTGGCCCTCGAAGCGGCCGGGCTCCCAGCGGGACTGGCCGTCGCGGGAACGGACACGACACTCGACACCACGATCCGCACGAGCCACGACGAGGCGATGACCGCGATCGGGCCCGACCTCGGCACGCCGGTCGTGCGGATCGACGGCAGCGCCTGTTTCGGCCCGGTGCTCGCCCAGGTCCCGCGCGGTGAGGCCGCGGGCCGGATCTTCGACGGCGTCCGGGCACTCACCGGATTCGAGTATTTCTTCGAACTGAAGCGGACGCGGACCGCGGAACCCGTTTTCGGCTGACACCAAGTTACTGGGAGGCGAAATGTGCGGAATCACCGGCTGGGTGTCGTTCGAGGACGACCTACGGAGCCAGCGCCCGATCCTCGACGCGATGACGGCCACGATGTCCTGCCGCGGTCCGGACGCCGGAGGTGTCTGGCTGGACCGCCACGCCGCGCTCGGGCACCGCAGGCTCGCGGTGATCGACCTGCCCGGCGGTGTGCAGCCGATGTCGGCGGGCACCCCGGCCGGCGAAGTGGCGCTGGTCTACAGCGGTGAGGTCTACAACTACACCGAGCTCCGGAAGGAACTGCGGGACAAGGGGCATCGGTTCCACACCGACAGCGACACCGAAGTCGTTCTGCGCGGTTACCTGGAATGGGAAGAGGGGGTCGCCGAACGGCTGAACGGCATGTACGCCTTCGCCGTCTGGGACTCCCGCACCGCGAAGCTGGTGCTGATCCGGGATCGCATGGGCGTGAAACCCCTTTACTACCAGGCGACCTCCGGTGGCGTGCTGTTCGGTTCCGAGCCGAAGGCGATCCTGGCGAACCCGCGGGCGCCGCGTGTCGTCGACGCGGACGGTCTGCGCGAACTGGTCGCTTTCACCAAGAAGCCCGGCTGGTCGCTGTGGAAGGACATGCACGAGGTCGAGCCGGGGACGATCGTCACCGTCGACGACCGCGGGATCCGTTCGCACACCTACTGGCGGCTGCGGACGGCTCCGCACACCGACGATCAGGACGCGACGGTGGCACGGGTCGGTGAGCTGATGACCGACATCGTGCACCGTCAACTGGTCTCCGACGTGCCACGGTGCGTCCTGCTCTCGGGCGGGCTGGATTCGAGCGCGGTCACCGGGATCGCGGCGTCGCGGCTCGCGGAGTCGGGGGAGCCGCTGCGCACGTTCTCGGTCGATTACGCCGGACAGGAGGAGAACTTCCGCCCGGACGAGATGCGCGACGCCCCGGATTCGCCGTTCATCCGCGACGTCGTCGATCTCGTCGGCTCGGTGCACGAGAACGTCATGCTGGATCCCGCCGAGCTCACCGATCCCGACGTGCGCCGGGCCTGCGTCGCCGCGCGGGACATGCCGTCCGGGCTCGGCGACGTCGACCTCTCGCTCTATCTGTTGTTCAAGGCGATCCGGCGGCAGTCCACAGTGGCCTTGTCGGGGGAGGCGGCGGATGAGGTGTTCGGCGGCTACCGATGGTTCTTCGAAGAGGAATCCCGCACCACCGACATGTTCCCGTGGCTGGTGTTCCGCAACGCGGTCACCAGTGATCGGGAGAACCTGCTCCGCCGTGACGTCCGCGAGGCGCTCGACGTGCCTGCCTACGCCGCCGACGAGTACGCCTCCGCGGTCGCGGAGGTCGAGCAACTGCCGGGGGACGACGCCCTCGAACAACGGATGCGCGTGATCTGTCACCAGAACCTGACCCGGTGGGTCCGGGTGCTGCTCGACCGCAAGGACCGGATGTCGATGGCGGTCGGCCTGGAGGTCCGGGTCCCGTTCTGCGATCACCGGCTCGTCGAGTACGTCTACAACACCCCGTGGGCGTTCAAGACCTTCGACGGCAGGGAGAAGAGCCTGTTGCGGCAAGCGACGAAGCATCTTCTGCCGGTCTCGGTCACCGAGCGGCTGAAGAGCCCGTATCCGTCCACACAGGACACCGGATACGCGGTCGCCCTTCAGTCGCAGGCGAAAGAGGTGCTCGCGGACCTCGATTCGCCGGTTTTCCAGCTGGTGAACCGGGATTGGGTGTACGACGCCGTCCAGGCCGACGCGGCGACGCTGACCGGCCAGACGCGGCACGGTCTGGACCGCGTGCTGGATCTCCACCACTGGTTCGATCTGTACCGGCCGGCCATCCGTCTCGGCTGACCGGCCCGGTTCGCTCAACGGCGCTTCGGCGTGCTTTTCCTTTTACGGGAAGCGGTTTTCTTCTGTGCCTTGGTCAGCACCGCGACGGCGGCGTCGATGATCACCGCGACGGCCCGTTCGGCGCGGTCGGCGTCGCCGTCGGTGATGGCCTCGGCGAGGGTGTCGTGATCCGGGAAGTCGATGTGCTCGCGGCGCAGCTCGGCCATCACCGTCGCCACCCCGCTGCTCAGCGCGTAGCTGAGGCCCTCCCACAATTCGATCAGGACCGCGTTGTGCGTGGCGGCGATGATCGCCGCGTGGAATTCGTTGTCCGCGGCGAGGAAAGCGTCCTCGTCGCCGGCGTCCCGTGCTTCGTGCTGGGCGGCGAGTGCGGTGGTGATCCGGGCGATGTCTTCGGCGTCCCGGCGTTCCGCCGCCGTCCTGGCGGCCTGCCGCTCGATGCTGTTGCGGACTTCGAGTACTTCGAGAACGTTCGCGGCGCGGGTTCGCCGCAGCAGGGCCGCGGACAGCCCGTGCCGTGCTCTGACGTAAGTGCCGTCGCCGCGGCGCGGCTCCAGCAGCCCGGCGTGCTCAAGGGCACGGACGGCTTCGCGGACCGTGCTGCGCCCGACCCCGAGTTGCTCGACCAGCTCCTGTTCCGGCGGGATACGGGAGCCGACCGGCCATTCGCCGGTCTCGATCAGTTCCTCGAACTGGTCGACCACAGTGGACGAGAGTCTCGCTGTACTGGCCGCTCGAAGTGGCATGGCGGTCTCCCTCCTTCGGCCCCCGGATGTGGACATCAGATCGGCAGATCATATGACATCTTACTGCCTTGCCCCGGCGGAACGCGCACGCCTGTTCGAAAACGATATGCAATGCGCGAAAGAACAATGTCAGCGACCGGCGACGCAGCGGGTGCGTGCCGGAACGGCGGAATTCGGCGCGGTGGGATCGCAGACGATCATCTTCGACGCCTGGTTTCGCTCGAGGAGCACGGTCGCCGTGGCCGTCCGCGCTTCGAACCGCCGCCCGTCGGCCGGGGTGAGCGTCATTCGCGCTCCAGGGGTGAGGCCCGCGGCCAGAAGCGTTCCGAGGAAGGCGGAATCGTCCTGGATCCGTTCACTGATCCGGTGCAGCCGGACCTCTTGCCGTCCGGCATGGGTGGCGGGCCGCATTCCCGGCGGCGCCGGCACCGGGGGAAGGCCGGACAGGCCGAGAAAGGCCAAGCCGGGAATCGGCCCGCCGTACGGGCTGAACCGCGGCCCGCCGCAGAGTTCGAAGATCCGGCGCGCGGCGGCGTCGGACATCACGTGTTCCCAGCGGCAGGCCTCGTCGTGCAGCCGGACCCAGTCCAGCCCTATCACCCGATAGAGGAGTGTTTCCGCGAGGCGGTGCTTGCACATCACCCGCACCGCGATCCGCCGTCCCTCCGGCGAAAGCTCCAGCCGCCGGTCCTCGGCGACCAGGAGGAGGCCGTCACGCTGGAGGCGGGCCACGGTCTGGCTGACCGTCGGCGGGCTCTGCTCGAGCCGGTCCGCGATCCGGGCGCGCAACGGGACGACACCGTCCTCTTCCAGCTCGTAGGCTGCTTTGAGGTACATCTCGGTGGTGTCGATCAGGCCACGGGCGGTCATACTCCGGTAGCCTGCCCCCTCAACCCGGCTTGAGGTCAAGCGCCCGGAAGCTCCACTGTGGACCGGAATTCCGGACAGCGTTCCAGCGTGTTTTCGGGGCAGCGAAGCAGATGGTGCAGATAGGTCCGCGCGGTGGCGAGCTTTTCGAGCTGGGACTCCAAAGCTTCGATACGGGCCGAAACGGTGTCCCGCCAGTCGTACGTGGCGGTGCGCCCGGCGAGCACGGTCGCGATCTCGTCGAGGCTGAGCTGGCCGGTGTCCCGCCACAGCCGGATCAGGGCGATCCGGTAGAGCTGGTCGGTGTCGTAGTAACGCCAGCCGGATCGCCGGTGCGGCTTGATCAGTCCGCGGCGTTCCCAGTAGTGCAGGGTCGAAACCGGAAGGTCGAACCGGTCGGCGACCTCTCTGATCGATGCGGATTCCATGACATCATTTGAACTCAACCCAGGTTGAGGATGCAAGCTTAGGCTAAGCAAACACTCCCTGGAGGTAATGAAAGTGATTCTCGAGCTCGCCGAAGCGGGAGGAAGCCCGCGCGACCTCGTCGGCGGCAAGGCGGCGAACCTCGCGGAAATGACTTCGGCGGGGTTTCCCGTGCCGGAGGGTTTCTGCGTCACGACCGCCGCGTACCGGCAGGTGCTCTCCGACGGCGAGGGGCCGCGGTTGCTCGGCGAGCTGACCAGGGTGCCGTCCGGCGACGAGGGACGGCTGGCCGAACTGGCGGACCGGTTGCGGGCCCACGTCCTGACCGTCCCGATCCCGGCCCGGCTCGAAACCGGGATCGTCGAGGCGTACGAACGGCTTTCGCGAGGCGAGCCGGTGGCGGTCGCGGTGCGGTCTTCGTCGACGGCCGAGGATCTGCCGGACGCCAGTTTCGCCGGGCAGTACGACACTTTCCTCGACGTCCAGGGCTCCGGCGAGGTGCTGTCGGCGGTGCGCCGATGCTGGGCCTCGCTCTGGTCGGAGCGGGCGACCAGGTACCGGGCGGCGCACGGCACCGATCGCGGACCCGCCATCGCGGTGATCGTGCAGCGCCTCGTCGACGCCGAATGCGCCGGCGTGCTGTACACGGCGAATCCGGTGTCGGGCAAACGTTCCGAGATCATCGTCGACGCCGCTCCCGGCTTGGGTGAAGCGGTGGTTTCCGGCGCGGTGACCCCGGATCACTATCGGCTGACCGTCGACGGCGAATCCCTCGAAGGCCCGGGCGACGGTTGCCTGACGCCGTCACGGCTGGGCGAACTCGTGGCCGTCGGCAGGCATCTGGAGAAGCACTTCGGTGCGCCGCAGGACGTCGAGTGGGCGTTCAACGGCGAGGGCGAGCTGTGGCTGACCCAGTCGCGGCACATCACCACGCTGTTCCCCGTCCCGGAGAGCGACGAATCGCGCGCGTACTGGTCGGTCAACGTCTATCAGGGGATCAGCCGGCCCTTCACGCCGATGGGCGCGTCCATGATCCGCGAACGCCAGCGCGGGATGGCGGCGTACATGAGCGCGCTCGGCTTCTCCGACGAGATCACCGACGTGGACGGGTGGCTGTACTGGGACATCACCGACGGCGTGCGGAGCCCGGCGAAGCGGCCGAAGATGGCCGCGTTCGTGGACAGTCTCGCCGCGCCTTCGGGGCGGCTCGTCGAGCAGCTCGGCCGTGACCGCCGGTTCCCCTCGGTGGCGTCCGGCTCGGAGGAGGACGTCCCGCCGAAGAAACGGCGTCGCCGCTGGGAACGGATGATCCCCGCGTGGCTGTGGCCGGATCAGGCCCGTGCGAAGGTCGTCCGCGACGCCGAACGGCGGATCGCCGCCTTCACCGGGCCCGCCGAGGCGACGGCGGAAGAACGGCTGTCCTTTGTGGAATCCGTCCGGCGTGACGTCTGCCGGATCGAGGCGAACCTCCCTCGCGACGCCAACACCGCGGGCGGGACAGGCGGGCAGCTGGCCGGGCAGTTGCTGCGCGGTCACGTGAGCGACGCCGAGGTGGCCACCGTTTTCCGGGGTATCCCGCACAATCCGACCACCGAGATGGATCTGGCGTTGTGGCGGGCGGCGGCCGCGATCCGTCGTGACGACGAGGCCTTCCGGCTGTTGCTGGAAACCGCGCCCGACGAACTGGCCGCCAAACACCTCGCCGGGACCCTGCCGGAGGCGATCCAGCACGGCGTCGCCGCGTTCCTGACCGAATACGGCTGCCGCGCGACCTCGGAGATCGACTTCGGGGTGCCTCGCTGGACCGATGACCCGGAGCCGGTTTTCGCGATGCTCTCGAACCTGCTTCGCGCGGAAGGAGAGGAGCAGGATCCGGAAACCCGCTTCGAGCAGGCGGCCGCGGCGGCCGAAGCGCGGATCGTCGAGCTCACCCGGCGGCTTCCGGTGACCAAGCTGCACCGGGCGCTGCTCGCCCGGTTCCTGCTCCGGCGGTCTCGACGGTTGCGTGGCCTGCGTGAGTTCCCGAAGTTCTGCCTCATGCGCGGTTTCGCCGCTCTCCGGACGCAACTGCTCCTCGTCGGCGAGGAGATCGTGCGGGCGGAGCGGCTGGAGCGGGCTGGCGACGTGATGTTCCTCGATCTCGCCGAAGTCCGCGAAGCCTTGGGCAGCAGGGACTTCCGCGCGACCGTGGCACGGCGCAGGGAGATCTGGGAGCGGGAATCCCGGCGGCCCCGGGTGCCGTCGGTCGTGCTTTCCGACGGCACCGCGCCCGCCCTCGAATCCACTTCGGACGGTGGTGACCTCACCGGGCTGGCGGCGGCGGCCGGGGCGGTGACCGGCCGGGCGCGGGTGATCCACGATCCGGACGGGGCCCGGATCGAACCGGGCGAGATCCTCGTCGCCGCGACGACGGATCCCGGGTGGACGCCGCTGTTCCTGACGGCCGCGGCGCTGGTGACCGAAACGGGCGGGATGATCTCCCACGGCACCACCGTGGCCAGGGAGCACGGGATCCCGGCCGTGGTCGGCGTTCCGGGCGCGACGACGCGGATCGTCACCGGTCAGGTGATCACCGTCGACGGTTCCGCCGGGACCATCACCTTCGGCGAGACGGCGGAGGATTCCCGGTGACCGCGGTGGCGTCCGCGCTCACCGGCGCGTTCAACTTCCGCGACACCGGCGGCGGGCCGATCCGGCGGGGGAGGCTGTTCCGCAGTGACACCTTGCAGGCGCTGACCGGAACCGACAAGGAACTCCTGCTCGGCCGGTTCGGTATCGAGGGGGTCCTCGATCTCCGCTCCAGTGCCGAGACGGTCAGCGAGGGCCGGGCGGAGTTACCCGGTGTCCGGTATGTGAACGTGCCGTTGAAGACCGTCCAAAGCGGACGGTCGAGCGCGCTGGAGGAGATTTACGTCGATCATCTCCGGCACGACGAGAACCTGTCGATCGCCATGGAGCTCCTGGCGGTCCTGCTGACCCGTCCCGTCGTGGTGCACTGCGCGTCGGGCAAGGACAGGACCGGCGTCGTCACGGCCCTCGCGCTCGGGCTCGCCGGGGCGCCGCGCGAGCTGATCGTCCAGGACTACCTGCGCAGCGCGTACAGCCTTCCCCGGGTGATCGAGCGGTTCCGCCCCCTCGGCTTGCCGGAGGAACTGTTCCGGTGCACGGAGAGCACGATCAACGCCTTGCTGGACAGTGTCGAGGACGACTTCGGCGGATTCGCCGGCTGGGCCCGGCAGCGTGGCGTGTCCGGCGCGGCCGTCCGGACACTGAAGGCGCGCTTGCTCAACAACGGATGAATTGTCCGACGAGACATCGGATGTCTGTACGGCTACGTGAGTGAAAGGGATGGCCAAACCTCGACTATTTCTGGAAACATGCCGGTCGCCAGGACTTGATCTGCGGTAAACGTAGTATGAATCTGGAGGCGACCCATGGCCGAGCTGTCCAGGCGATCGATGCTGAGGGTCGCGGCGGGAGCGGCGGCGCTCGGCGGGCTTTGGGCTCAGGGGGCGCCTCCGGCATTCGCCGGGCAGGACGTCCATCGCCGGATCGTCGACGACGCGCGCATGGTCTGGAAGCGCATGCCGCGGAACTGGCAGGAGGGTCCGTTCCTCGCCAACGGCTTCCTCGGCGTGCAGTTCTACGCGGGGGCGCAGCCGAACGTCGTCAAGGTGATGCTCAGCCACTCCCAGGTCCAGGACCAGCGCGGACAGTGGGAAGCGGGCATCGGGTACTCGCGGCTGCCGATCGGCTATCTCACGCTCACCTTCGAGGGCGCGATCACGGCGGTGGACTGGCATCTCGACCTGTACAACGCCGAACTCGGCGGCACGATCACGACCACCCGGGGTTCGGTGCGGTTCTCCGCGCTGGTCCACGACGACCAGGACCTCCTCCTCGTCTCGCTCACCGGGGAGGCGGCCGCGGACTGGGGGTTCACGCCGCTGAAGTCGGCGACGACGAGGACGATCCGCAAACCGCCCGAGTACACGGCCAATCCCGATCCGAAGCTCGCCACCGCGGGCGCGGTCCGGTACTGCGAGCAGCCACTCCACGCGGGGGGTGGGTACACGACAGCGTGGCGCGAGCGGACCGTCGGCACGCGGCGGCTCCTGGCGGCGACGATCGCGTACGGGTTCCCGGAGCCGACCCACACCGCCGAGGCGATCAGGAGGGTCCACCGGGCCTCGGCGGTGAACCCGGACGCCCTCGTCGCCGGCCATCGGCGCTGGTGGAACGCCTTCTACCGCCGCAGTTTCGTGTCCGTTCCGGACAAACGCGTCCAGCGGTTCTACTGGATCCAGCTGTACAAGACCGCTTGCGCCACCCGCGCGAACGGCCCCGTCGTCGCCGAATGGGGACCGTGGTTCCCGGAGGTCGGCAACAGCTGGACGGCGGTGTGGTGGAACCTCAACGTGCAGGTCACGTACCCGATCGTCAACAGCAGCAACCATCCCGAACTCGACGCCGTCACCGCGACCTTCCGCCGCGATCACGCGAACCTCGAACTCTCGGTGCCGCCCGCGTACCGGGACGGCGAGACGTACGCGCTTTCGCATCCGGGAGACTGGCGGCTGCGGCCCGGCGGCACCCGCGCGGTCGGGATTCCCGGCCCGGCCACGAAGAACGACCAGACCGGCAACCTGATCTGGGGCCTGCACAACGTCTGGCTGGCGTATCGGCACAGCATGGACGTCCGCATCCTGCGCGAAGTCCTGTATCCGACGCTCGCCAAGGCCCTCAACTACTACCGCCACTTCCTCGCCGCCGGCCCGGACGGCGCCCTGCACCTGCCGATGACCAGGTCACCCGAGTACGCGGACGCGGCCGACTGCACATACGACCTGTCGCTGATCCGCTGGGCGGCGCGCACCCTCGTCGAATCGGCGGCCAAGCTGCGGATCGACGACCCGCGGGTGCCGGCGTGGCGGGAGATCGGCGAGAAACTGGCGCCGTACCACCAGGACCCCGCCCAAGGCGTGCTGATCGGCGACGGTGTCCCGCTCGCCGATTCACATCGGCACTTCTCGCATCTGCTCTGGCTCCATCCGCTGCGGGAGAAGCTCTGGGACCGTCCCGGCGACCGGGACATCATGCGCCGCACCTTCGCGCATTGGGCCGGCGCACAGGAGAAATGGCACGGCTACAGCTTCGCGGCCGCGTCGTCGATGAGTTCCGTGATGGACGCGCCAGAGGAAGCGTTGCGCTACCTGAAGATCTTCCTGGACGGGACCGTCGTGGCCAACACTCAGCTGACGCCGAACACGATGTACCGCGAAGGCGCGAACCTCGCGATCGAGAGTCCCATCACCGCCGCGCAGTCCGTTGTGGACATGCTGCTGCAAGGCGATCACGGCGTCCTCAAGGTCTTCCCGTCGGTTTCGTCGGCGTGGCGGGAGGCGTCGTTCGAAAGCCTGCGAGCGGAGGGCGCCTTCCTCGTGGACGCCTCCCGGCGGAACGGCGCGACCGAATGGCTCCGCGTCCACAGCGAAGCGGGCGAGCCGCTCACACTCCAGCACGGGATTCCGGGCGACATCGAGGTCCGTGACGCGCGCGGGCGGCGCCTTCCTTGGCGGGCCGCGGGGCCGGGCACGATCTCGATCCCGCTCGGCCGCGGCGGGACGGCCGTCGTCACCCGGCGCGGCACGCGCCCGGAACTGGAGCCCCGCGACGTGCCCGGCGACCGTGAAACTCCGGCATGGGGACTCGACCAGGAGGTCTGAGGATGGACATCACTCGCAGGACGATGCTCGGCGGGGCACTGGCGGGCGTGGCGGCGGCCGGGTTCGCGCCGTCCGCGTCGGCGGTGGAGAACGACTTCGCGCTCGGCGGACTCGACTGGCCCGGCTTCCTCGGTACGGCCGACCTGCTCTGGCGCCGGATGCCCAAGACCTGGTACGAAGGCCCGTTCCTGGGCAACGGTTTCCTCGGCTCGGGTATCTACGCCGAACCCGGCCGCAACGCCGTCCGGTTCAACGTCCAGCACAGTGAAGTGCAGGACCACCGGCCGGAATTCGGCTCCCTGTTCGGGCTCGCGCGGCTGCCGATCGGCTACTTCACCCTCGAACCGGTCGGCGCCATCACCGGGATCGACTGGCGGATGGACCTCTGGAACGCCGAACTCAGAGGCACGATCACCACGGCCGCGGGCAGCCTCTCGCTGCGGGCGATCGTCCACACCGGACAGTCGCTGCTGGCCGTCGAGATCGAACCGACCGAGGGTGAGCGCGGCTTCGAGTGGACCTTCCACCCCGCCGAAGCGGTGAGCCCGAGAACGGATCCGAAGTTCGGGAAGCCGCCGCCCGCCGGGTACGTCGCCAACCCGCCCGCGAGTCTGGAAACGAGTGGTGACACCCATCTTTCCGTGCAGAGTCTGCTGGCGGGCGGCGAACATGTGACGGCGTGGCGCGAGGTCGCCCGGGGATCGAAGCGCACGCTGTACACGTCCGTGGCGTGGTCGTATCCGAAAAGGACGGCCGCACGAGAGGCATTGAAGACGATCCGCCGGGCCGAGCCGTTCTCCGCTTTGGCGGCGGAACACCGACGCTGGTGGCACGACTACTACCGGCACGGTTTTCTGTCCATTCCGGACACCCGGCTCCAAGGCTTCTACTGGATCCAGCTGTACAAGATCGCCTCCGCCGCGCGCCGGGAAGCGCCGGTCATGGCGACCTGCGGGCCGTGGCTCGAACCGACCCCGTGGCCGGCGACGTGGTGGAACCTCAACGTCCAGCTGGAGTACTGGCTCATCCACGGGTCCAATCACCTCGAACTGGACGCCGTCGGTCACGCGCTCGGCAAGTACCGGTCGAACCTGACGAGTCAGGTCGCCGAGCCGTACCAGCACGATTCGGCCGGCATCCCGCGCACGACCGACATGACCCTGCTCAACGGCGCCGCCGGGACGAACGCCGGGTTCCCCGTCGGTGTTCCCGGCAAGGAGACGCCGACGCCGGAGGTCGGCAATCTCACCTGGGCACTGCACAACGTCTGGCTGTCCTATCGGCACACGATGGACCGGCGCCTGCTGCGGGACACCCTGTTCCCGCTGCTGCGCAAGGCGATCAACTACTACCTCCACTTCCTGGCACCCGGGCCGGACGGGAAGCTGCACCTGCCCGCGACGTTCTCCCCGGAGTACGGCGTCAACGCGCCCGACTGCACCTACGACCTCGCGCTGATCCGCTGGGGCTGCCGGACGTTGCTGGAGTCGGCGGCGGAACTGCGGATCGACGACCCGCTCGCGCGAAGGTGGCGGGAAGTCCTGGCCACGCTGGTCCCGTATCCGGCCGACGCCAACGGCTACATGATCGGCGCGGGGGTGCCGTTCGCGAAATCGCATCGGCACTACTCGCATCTGCTGCAGATCTACCCGCTGTACGAGATCACCTGGGAGCGGCCGGAGCAGCGGCGGATCATCGAGACCTCGCTCGACCACTGGGTGGGCTTCGAGGGCGCGTTGCAGGGTTACACGTTCACCGGCGCCGCGTCGATGTCGGCGCAGATGCTGCGCGGTGAGAAGGCGGAGTTCTACCTCGGCGAACTGCAGCGCCGCTACATCCAGCCGAACACGATGTACAAGGAATCCGGTCCGGTGATCGAGACGCCGCTCTCGGCGGCGCAGTCACTGCACGACATGCTCGTGCAGAGCTGGGGCGGGGTCATCCGGCTGTTCCCGGCCGTGCCCGCGAAATGGGCGGACGCCGCGCTGCGCGACTTCCGCACGGAGGGCACGTTCCTGGTCAGCGCTTCCCGGCAAGGCGGCAAGACGCGGTGGGTCAAGATCACCAGTGAGGCCGGGGCGCCGTGCGTGCTCCGGACGGACCTTGGCGGGGAGCTGACCGTCCGGGACCGGTGGGGGAGGCCGAAACGCTGGTGGCGGCTGCCGAACGGGGACGTCCGGATCGACCTGCGGCGTGGGGAGGAGGCCGTCGTGCACCGCGCGGGCGACCGGCCGGACTTCGAGATCCGGCCGGTTCCGGCGAACGGGAACAGCACGCCATGGGGGATGCCGTGACGTCGTGAGCGGCCATGCGCGAGAGTGTTCCTGTACTTCCTCCGGACGACAGGAGCACAGATGTCCCAGCCACCGCAGCCGGGCGAGCCCGAAGGCCAGAAGCCCGACCCCGGGGCTCCGCAGGGGCAGCAGTACCCCCAGCCGCAGTATCAGCAGCCCTATCCGCAGCAACAGGGTTGGTACGGGCCTCCGCAGCAGCCGCCGCCCTCGTCGAACAAGACGGCGCTCTGGGTCGGGCTGGGGGTGCTGGGACTCGTGGTGGTGGTCGCCGTCGTGGCGATCACCGGATTCGTGGCGCCGGGCTTCTTCCTCTCGGACTCGAAGAGCGAGACCGCGGTCGCGGCGCCGTCTTCGGCTCCGACGTCGAGCGCGCAGGACACGACGACGGACAGCCCGGTGCGGATCCCGGCAGGCCGCATGGATCTGCCGAAACGCACGACGCCGCTGGCGGATCCGGCGAACTGTGCCTACCCGGCGGATTCCACCGGTTCGGTGCCGAAGAAGGCGAACCCGCCCGCGGCCGGTCCGACCCCCGCGACCGGCACGATGGCCGTCACGGTCAAAACGACCGCGGGCGACATCGGGCTGACGCTCGACCGCGGGCTCGCGCCGTGCACCGTGGCGAGCTTCCTTTCGCTGGCGCAGCAGGGTTTTTACGACGGCACCTCGTGCCATCGGCTCGGCACCTCCGGCTTGCAGATGCTCCAGTGCGGTGACCCCGAAGCCTCCGGGATGGGCGGACCGGGCTACAACGTCCCGGACGAGGCCTTCCCCGAGGTCAAGTACGGCCGGGGCATCCTCGCGATGGCCAAGAGGCAGACGCCGAACTCGGGAGGCAGCCAGTTCTTCATGGTCTACGGCGAGGCGGAACTGCCGCCGGATTACACGGTGTTCGGGAGCATCTCGGACCCCGGTCTGCAGACGCTGGACAAGGTCGCGCGCGCCGGGGTGGACGACGCGAAGGGGCCTGGTGACGGAACGGGGCCGCCGCGGATCCCGGTGACGTTCCAGTCGATCGCGGTGGGCTGAACGCGGTTGCCGTTAAGGTTCGTGCAGGCCTCCTTGAGGGACTCTGGTCCCTCAAGGAGGCCTTTATTCGTGTACCTACGTCTGGCCTGCGGGCTGGTGGGTGGGTCGTGAGGTGATGCCACCACCAGGTCGATGGACGTCGCGCGTGACTGGACACCGATCTCGCGTGATTGAACGCGGAACTCGCGTGTTTAAACGCGGATCTCGCCCGTGCCCGGCTCCGCCGTGAGTTCCGCTTCCCATCACGCGTGTCACGCCTAAGGCCACACGACGACCGGGGGATCTCAGAGCGCGAGCCCCGAGTAATGGGTAAGCAAATGCAGTGCCCCCAAGGAGGCCTTCACGGACTTCAGGATCCGCCAGGCAGGCTCAAGGCGGTAGTGCCGCGCTACCAGGGTGTTCGGCCTTCGCCCAGCCGGGTCAGCAGTTCGGCGGGTGTGGGGCCGCTGTGGGTATCGGGCCAGTCCCGGACCTGCTCTTCGGCCCAGTCCGCCCACTGCCGGGTCATCTGTGCCAACCCCACGCGGTACGCCTGGGTCAGGCCGACGATATGCGCCCGGTCGGGGTAGGGCTCGTCGCCGGTCGCGTAGTCGTGCGTGATCATGGCCGCGCCGGCCTGGGTTCGATCGGCCCAGGCACGGGTCGCTTCGATGGCGCCGAGCAGGTCGTCCTTGTCGCCGAGATCGGAGAACAGGACCTTCATCATCGCGTCGAACTGGAACTGCGGCTCGGCGGCGGCGTCGGACAGCCAGCGGCGCAGTTCCCGGCGCCCGGCTCGGGTGATCGAATAGCGGGTGCGGCGCCGCCCGCCGTTGGTCTCGGCGGCCGCCGTGGCCAGGCCGTGGGCCACCAGCGCCTTGGGCTCGTTGTAGACCACGCTTTCGGCCGAGGCCCAGAACGTGCCGCTGCGTTTGAACTGCTGCGCCAGTTCGTAGGGCGTGTGCGGGCGCAGTCCGATCAGGCCCAGGACGCCGTAGGACACCGTGGTGAGTTTCTTCGTCCGCCCGGTCAAATCGGCCTCTCCCACCTTGCCGGATACTCCGTATCAGAGTATAGACATACTCTGATACGGAGTATCTATTGCGAGGTGTCCCATGGCTCAGACACCACTCACGCCCGACACCGACTGGATTCACCTGCGCTGGTCCGCCCTGATCCTGTCGGCGATCGCCGCCGCGGTGTTCGGCCTGCTGGCCGGTTGCGGTGCGGGGTTACGTGGGTTCAGCGTCGGCGAACCCGGCGACTTCGGTGCGTGGTTCAACGTCCTGGCCTGGATATCCGTCGTCCTCGCACCCGTACTGGCCTGGATCTTCGTCGGCCTTGTCGTGCTGATGGGCGGCATCGTCCTCATGACCAGGAAATCCCCATCGGGCACCGAGGCCCTCGAGTTCGGCCTCCAGGCCGTTTCGGTCATCGCGTTCTACGCGCTGGTCCCCGTCGTGCTGCTGTTCGCCGGGCCGTTCGTCCTTTGGACGTTCTACTGGTTCTCCACTTGGTTCGGCACCTGCGTCCCTCCCGCCTGCAAGTCCGTTCCAGCCGTCCCCTGACACTGGACGGCCCGGACGATCGCGTCCGCCGCGGCTTCGCCCGATCGGACCGCGCCGTCGATGTAGCCGTACCAGCGCGCCGAGATTTCTGTTCCCGCCCAATGGATCCGGCCGACAGGAGCGCGCAGTGCGGAGCCGAGTCGCGTCCAGGCACCCGGCGGGAACACCGCGGAGTAGCCACCCCGGGCGAACGGTTCCTCGTTCCAGTTTCGTTCGACGAAGTCCACCGGCGTCGCGGCCCGTGGACCGAACAGGTGCGCCAGTTGGCCGAGGAGGATCGCGCGGCGGTCGGCAGAAGAGCGGGTGGCGAGGTCTTGGGCGGAAGCACCGTTGACGAAGCCGAGCAGTACGCCGCGCCGGCCGGACGGCGGGCTGCTGTCGACGGTCAGTGCGATCGGGCCGCGCAGGCTGAGGGCGGCGCCGGTGAGGCCCGCCGACCGCCAGAACGGTTCCGGATAGGTGGCGACGCATTTGATCACGCCGCCCATGGGCAGTCGCTGCAGCAGGTTGTCGCGTGCGGACGGCAGCGGCGGGTGGTAGACCAGCCGTGCCGCGAGCGGGGGAGGAACCGCGACCACCACGTGGCCCGCCCGCCAGGTCGTGCCGTCGTCGACGGTGACCACGACACCGGAATCGCCGTGTTCGATCCGCCGGACCAGTGCGTCGAGCCGCACCGCGGTGCCCAGCCGGTCGGCGATCTTGATGGCCAGACCGTAGGCCCCGCCTGCCAACCGGTCTTGCTGCGCGCCGCCTTCGACGTCGGTCAACGCAGACAGGCCGCCGCCGGACTTCACGTGGAAGAGTGCGTGCAGCAGCGACAGTTCACTTGGTTCACAGGCCCAGATGGCTTGGCAGGCAAGGGTGAGGAATAGGCGACCGCCCCGGGTCCTTGCCGTGCGGTCGATCCAGGATCGCAAAGTCTGCCCGTCGAGCGCGGTCGCGTTCGGGCTACGCCACGGTGCTTCGGTGTCGATGGTGCGGGCGAGCCTGTCGAGGCGATACTGGGTTCGCGCGACATCGAGGAGTGTCAACGGGCCGAGTTTCGGGACCATGCCCCGAAAACGGCGTAACCGCCCGCTCTCCGTCTGAAGCAGGTTCTCGCCGGCCGTGTACGTCGGGATGGTGGCCACACCGAACTCCGCGGCCAGCGCGTGGACCCGGTCCTGGCCGGGTCCGACGAATTGGCCGCCGAGGTCGACGATCTCGCCGTCGACCTCGGCGCCGGCCGTACGGCCACCGACTTGAGGGCGGGCTTCGAGGAGAAGGACTTCGACTCCGCGCTCACGGAGCCGGTGGGCGCAGACGAGACCGGCCATACCGGCGCCGACCACGACCACGTCGAAGTCAGGATGATGGTGGGACACTTGACCTCCTGGGTGTGTTGGTCGTGTCCGCGACGCGCGCGGACACACCAGCGCACCCACCTGCCACCATGGCGCTGACTTCGGTTTTCAGTTGTGCGCGTGGATCATTCCCGCCCGCCGCCGCGCATGTCAACCGACGCCCTCAGAGCGGGTTGTGTGCCCCCAGCGGCGCGGTGCAGAACGGCCCGCCGATGTACTCCGCAGCCACCCCGGTCGGAGCGGGCTTGTCCGCCAGCTGATCCGCGTAGGTCTCCGCGTTGTCGAGCGATTTGTAGCCCAGCGCTTCGGCTTCGGCGAGGGAGTAGACCCGGCGAGTGTTGTCCGAGACGCCCCAGATCAGCCGGTAGCCCGGGGAGGGGTAGCTCAGGCAGGCCTCGAACAGCCGGGCGCCGTCGTCGGGGGAGAGCCAGGTGGTCAGGCCGCGCGGGCCGAGGACGAGCGGGCTTTCGAAACACGAGCCGATCCGGATGACGATCACGTCCATGCCGAACCGCGAGTGGTACAGGCTGCCGAGCGCTTCGATGGTCGCTTTGCTGACGCCGTAATAGGTGTCGGGCCGGGGCGTGGAGTCGGCGGGAAGGCCGTCTTCGTCTGCCTCGTCGTTGCGGCGGAAGCCGACGGAGTGGTTGCTGGAAGCAAGGATCACGCGTGGCACACCGGCCGCGCGCGCGGCTTCGAGAACGGTGTGGGTGCCGTTGATGTTGACGTCGAGCGTGGCTTCCCAGGAGTTCTCACGGCTGTGCCCGCCGAGGTGGATCAACGCGTCGACGCCTTCGCACGCCTTCGCCATCGCCTCCGGGTCGGTGACCGAGGCGATGATCGGTTCTACGCTCTCGCCCGCTTCGGCTTCGGGCTGCGGAGCCAGGTCGAGCAGCCGCAGGATCCGCCCGGAACGGCGCAGCCGCGACCGCATCAGGGTGCCGACGATGCCCGCCGAGCCGGTGATCAGGACGCGCTGGTCTGCCATGGGTGCCCCTTGTCAGTGGAAGAAGTACGGGTCGGTCAGCGGATGCCGGCGCGGCGCAGTTGCTGGCCGAGTTCCGCGGTGATTTCGGCGAGGAGTTCGCCGACACGCTGTGCGTCGGCGTCGGTGACTTCGGTGACCGGCATGGAGCAACTGATCGCGTCGGTGCCGGGGATGCGGTACGGGATCACGGCCGCGACGCATCGGACGCCGAGGCTGCCTTCCTCGATTTCCGCCGCATAGCCGCGTTCGCGGGTCTTCGCGCATTCGGCGTGCAGCGCTTCGGCCGTGGTGATGGTGTTCGGGGTCAGCGCCGACAGCTCCCCGGTCAGGAGCGCGTCGATCTCGTCGTGCGTCAGTTCGGCCAGCAACGCCTTCCCCAGCGCGGTCGCGTGGGTGGGCAGCGTGCGGCCGACACGGGAGACGAGATGCGTCGAGTGTCGGGACTCGCGCGTCTCCAGATAGACGACATCAGTGCCCTCGCGCCGCGCGAAGTGTGCGGTGAAGCCGGTCTTCTCTCGGATCCGCTCCAGTGCCTCGGTCGCGTACGGGACGACCGGGTCGCGGTCCAGGTACGCCGTTCCGCAGATCAGCGCGCGGACGCCGAGGCGGTAGCGGGCGGTGTTGGTGTCCACTTCCAGCCACCCTGCTTCGAGCAGGGTGCGGAGCAGCCCGTGCAGGCTCGACCTGGGGAAACCGGTGCGCGCGTGGAGATCCGACAGTGAAAGCCAGACGTCGTTCGCGGCGAAGGTCTCGATGAGATCGATCGCCCGCCGGGCCGATTTGACCCCGGCGGGTTCGGGCGCGGCGGCCGCGCCGTTCGCCACGGTGACAGCGGCTTCCTGCTGTGGCATCCGCGCTCCTCCATCCGGCCGTTGACTTGTGACTCCGGCCATATTAGCGTCCCGAACAGCGTTCTTATGGATGAACATAATCACTATAACAGACTCCGTTCATGGATGTGAACAGGTCGGGCTGGGCCTTCGTGAACGCGGAAAGGAGTCAGCGGTGCATTTGCTGGACTGGATCATGGTGTCCGCGTATTTCGTACTGATGGTGGTGATCGGCTTGTGGTCGCACAGCCGGGTCAACACCGTCAGTGACTTCTTCACGGCCGGCGGCAAGATGCCGTGGTGGCTGGCCGGTATTTCCCACCACATGTCCGGCTACAGCGCCGTCCTCTTCGTCGCGTATGCGGGCGTCGCCTACACGGACGGCATCACCGTCTACTTCTGGGGCATGGCCAGCATCGGTATCGGCGTCGGTATCGGCAGCTGGCTGTTCGCCTCTCGCTGGAACCGCCTGCGCTCGAAGCTAGGGGTCGCCTCGCCGCTCGAGTACCTGGCGAAACGCTTCAACGTGCCCACGCAGCAGGCGCTGGCCTGGAGCGGCAGCCTCCTGAAGATCTTCGACATCGCGGCCAAGTGGTTCGCGGTCGCGACGATCCTCAACGTCTTCGCGGGCGTGCCCTACACCTGGGGCATCGTCATCACCGGCTCGATCACGCTGATCTACTGCACCGTCGGCGGTCTCTGGGCCGACGCGCTCACCGACTTCGGGCAGTTCGTCATCCAGGCCATCGCGGCGATCGTGATGCTGTGGGTCGTACTGGACAAGCTCGGCGGTGTCTCCGGACTGTGGACCGTGTGGGGCGACCTCCCGCCCGCCCACCTGAACCCGACGACGTCGAAGTTCACCACCGTCGTGTTGCTCGTCTACGTGCTGGTGAAGACGCTGGAGTACAACGGCGGTATGTGGAACCTGGCGCAGCGCTACATGGCCGCGCCGAACACCTTCGAAGCCCGCCGGAGTGCCCGGCTCTCCTCGATCCTGTACCTGGTGTGGCCGCTGGTGATGATGTTCCCGATGTTCGCCGCCCCGCTGCTGATCCCGGACATCGACAACCCCAACAACGCCTACGCGATCATGACCACGACGTTCCTCCCGCCGGGGCTGGTCGGGCTGGTGCTGGCCGGGATCTTCTCGCACACCATGGCGATGGTGTCCTCCGACGCGAACGCGATCTCCGCGGTCATCACCCGCGACATGATGCCGGTGCTGTGGAAGAAGGCCCGCGACTTCACCGAATCCCAGGGGTTGCTCGCCGCGCGGATCTCGACGGTGGTCTTCGTCGTGCTGACCATGGCGGTGGCCACGCAGGCCGAGAAACTCGGCGGTGTGCTCGGTATCGTGGTGCTCTGGGTCGCCGCCCTGATGGGCCCGATCTCGGTGCCGCTGCTGCTCGGCATGCTCCCCGCGTTCCGCCGCTCCGGCTCCCGCGCGGCCCTGATCTCGTGGGCGGGCGGTCTTATCGCCTACGCGATCGCCTACTACGGCTACAACGCCACCCTCGCGGTCACCGTGTCGACGCCGATCCTGGTCTCACTGGCGCTGTTCATCGGGCTCGGGTACCTCATGCCCGAGCGCAAGGCCTCCACCGACGAGATCATCGACACGATCGACCGCGACGACGACGTCCTACCCCGCAAGTCGCAGGACGGCACCACCGTGCCCGCCTGACCGGGCCCGAACCCGGGACCATCCACAAAGAACGAAAGAGAAATCCATGGCACAGCCCAAGTTCGAGGCACGTTTTCCCGCCGAGAACTCATCAACACGAGTCGAGCTCGACGGCCTACTGGCGTTCCCCTTGACCCCCTTCACCGAGGGGCTGGAACTCAACCTCGACGCGTTCGCGGAAACCGTCGAGAGCCACGTGGCCGCCGGAGCCGGCGCGCTGTTCGTCGCCTGCGGTACGGGCGAATTCAGCTCGCTGTCCCCGGACGAGCACGCGGCGATCCTGCGTAAGGCTCGCGAGGTCGTGGCCGGGCGTGTGCCGGTGTGGGTCGGGGCGGGCGGCGGTGCGGCGACGGCCCGTGCCGGGATCGCGGCGGCGGAGGCGGGCGGCGCGGACGGCGTCCTCCTCCTGCCGCCCTACCTGGTCACCGGTCCGCCTGCCGGGCTGGTCGACCACGTCCGGTACGCCGTCGGGGAGTCCTCGATCCCGGTGATCGTGTACCACCGTTCCACCGGTGTGTTCACCCCCGGCTCGGCTGTCGACCTCCTCGGCATCCCGTCGGTGGTCGGCATCAAGGACGGCTTCGGCGACGTCGAACTCATGAGCCGGATCATCACCACGATCCGCTCGGTCGACACCGACCGTGCCCGGGATTTCCTGTTCTTCAACGGTCTCCCCACGGCGGAGGTCTCCGCGCGCGCCTACTCCGCGGTCGGCGTGGCGCGGTACTCCTCGGCCGTGCACTGCTTCGCCCCCGAGATCGCGGCCCGTTTCCACCGCGCGCTCGCGGAGAACGACGACGCGGTCATGGAGGCGCTGCTCGCCGGGTTCTATCTTCCGCTGGTGGCGCTGCGGGACGAGGGGCAGGGCTTCGCCGTGTCGCTGGTCAAGGCCGCCGCACGGCTGCGCGGGGACAAGGTCGGCTCCGTCCGGCCGCCGCTGGTCGAGCCGACCGCGGACCAGATCGCCCGGCTGGAGAAGATCGTCGACGACGGGTTCGCCGTCCTCAAGTCCGTCGAGGCCGGTGCCTGAAGATGAAGGTTCTCGACGTCGTCCTGACCCCGGTCGCCTTCGCCGACCCGCCGCTGCTCAACGCCATGGGTGTGCACGAACCCTTCGCGTTGCGCGGCGTCGTCCAGCTGATCTGCGAAGACGGCGTGGTCGGCCTCGGCGAGTCCTACGGTGACCTCGCGTTCCTCGAACAGGTCCGCAAGGTGCTGCCGGAACTCAAGGGACAGGACGTGTTCGACCTCCCCGGCCTCCGCCGGAAGGTCGCCACGACGCTGGGCGAGGTCGTCTTCGCCGACGCGCACGGGCTCACCGGTGGCTTCTCCGTCAGCAAGACGGTCGCCAGCGTGTACTCGCTGTTCGAGGTTGCCGCGCTCGACGCGCAGGGGCACTACCTCGGCAGGCCGGTGGTGGATCTGCTCGGCGGCAAGGCCCGCGACGCCGTCGACTTCTCCGCCTACCTGTTCTACAAGTTCGGCGCCCACCTCGGCGCCGAGGAGGACTCGTGGGGCGAGGTGACCACGCCGGAGGCGCTCGTCGGCGAGGCGCGCCGGATGGTGGAGGAGTACGGGTTCGGGTCCATCAAGCTCAAGGGCGGCGCGTTCGATCCCGATCAGGAGATGGCCGGGATCCGCGCGCTCGCCGAGGCGTTCCCGGAGCATCCGCTGCGCATCGACCCGAACGCGGCGTGGACCGTCGAAACGGGCATCCGGGTCGCCGAAGAACTCGACGGCGTCCTGGAGTACCTCGAAGACCCGACGCCGGGCATCGAGGGCATGGCGCGCGTCGCCGAGAAGGCGAACATGCCACTGGCCACGAACATGTGCGTCGTGCGCTTCGCGGACATCGAGCCCGCGTTCCGGCAGCGAGCGGTCGGCGTAATACTTTCGGACCATCATTACTGGGGTGGTCTGCGGGACACCCAGGCGCTGTCCACCACGGCGGAATGCTTCGACGTGGGGCTTTCCATGCACTCGAACAGTCATCTCGGGATCAGTCTGGCCGCTATGGTGCACGTGGCCGCGGCGACGCCGCACCTGACCTACGCCTGCGACACCCACTGGCCGTGGAAGACGGCCGACGTCATCGCCCCGGGTGCGCTGGAGTTCGCCGACGGTGCGGTCGCGGTGCCCGACAAGCCCGGGCTCGGGGTCGAACTCGACCCCGACGCGCTGGCGCGGGCCCATGAAGACTATGTCCGAAGTGGACAGACCAAACGGGATGACGTGACCTATATGCGGAAGTTCGTCGGAAACTTCGAGCCGAACACGGCACGGTGGTGACAGGGTGAAGGTCACCGGATACGCCTACCCCTGGGACGTCGTCGACGATCCCGGGTTCGTCGAGCGCGTACGGGAACTGGGCGTCGACGAGGTCGCCGTCGCCGTGTCGTACCACAGCGCCCGCGCGGCGACGCCCTGGTCACCCGAGCGCACCTCGGTCGTCGCGCGCCACGCGGCGCTGTACCGGCCGGTGCGTGAGGAGGCCTGGGGTGAGCTGAGGCCCGCCGAACCGGACTGGGTCGAAAGCCGCGACAGCGCGGGCGACGCCGTCCGGATGCTGAACGAGGCGGGTGTCCCGGCCGCGGCGTGGATAGTGCTGACCCACAACTCGCAGCTGGGGACGGAGTTCCCGGATTTCACCGTGCGCAACTGCTTCGGCGAGCGGTACCCGTGGGCGCTGTGCCCCGGTCAGCCCGCCGTCCGCGAGTACGCCGCGAACGTGGTCGCGGAGAGCCTCGCCGGGCTCGATTTCGCCACGGTGGTCCTCGAGGCGTGCGGTCCACTCGGCGCCGTGCACCAGCACCAGCACGAGAAGACCGACGGGGTCTGGTCGCCCGCGGTGGCACGGCTGCTGTCGGTCTGCTGCTGCGACGACTGTCTCGACACCTGGGCCGCGGCCGGTCAGGACCCGGCGAAGGCGCTGGGCAAGCTGCGGGCCGAGGTCCGGCGGCTGATCGACAGCGGCGACCTTCGTGCCACCGAGGACAAGATCCTGCCCACGCTGCGGCAGGTCCTGCTCGACACGCGGCAGAAGGCGACCGACGCGCTCCGGCGCGAGGTGCTCGCGAAGATCCCGTCCGGGCCCCGGATCGTGCTGCACGGCGCGATGGACCCGTGGGTCACGGGCGCGCTTCCGGGGCTGACACCGTCGGTCCCGGAAGACGTCGACGCGGTGGTGCTGCAGAACTGGGCACCCGGTCGCCCCAGCGTGGGCGCGGTCGCGACGGCACGGGCGAAACTGCCGGACAAGGTCGCCGTCGGCAGCTACATCACCGCGGTGGCGGCGAGCCCCGTGCCCGACATCGAGGCCTACACCCGCGAACTCGGCAAGGCGGGCGCCACCGAACTGCACCTGTACCACCTCGGCCTCGCCGGCCCGGGGCGCTGGGCGGATCTCATCGCCGCCGTCAGCGCCGCACACGAACTCTAGGAGAAGCAAGAAATCATGAGCCAGGCAACGGATCCCGCCACGCTCGACCAGATCCTCGCGGCCGCCGCCGATGCGGCAGGCACGGCGGCGGCCGCGACCCCAGCCCAGCGCGCCGGATGGCTGAACGCGGCTGCGGACGCCCTCGACGCGGCCGCCGACGAACTGATCGCGCTGGCCAACCGGGAGACGCATCTCCCGGCTTCACCGCGCCTGCAGGGAGAGCTGAAGCGAACGACGTTCCAGCTGCGCCTGTTCGGCGAGGTGCTGGCCGACGGCTCGTTCCTCGGCGCCACCGTCGACCACGCGGACGCCGCCTGGCCGATGGGGCCGCGGCCGGACATCCGCCGGTTGCTCACCCCGATCGGTCCGGTGCTGGTGTTCGCCGCCAGCAACTTCCCGTTCGCGTTCAGTGTCGCGGGCGGTGACACCGCGTCGGCGCTGGCCGCCGGCTGCCCGGTCGTGCTCAAGGCGCATTCCGGTCACCCGGAGCTGTCCGCGCGCACCGGCGAGATCCTGCGTGACGCGCTGGTCGAGTCCGGTGCGCCGGAAGGGATCTTCGCCGTCATCCACGGCCAGCAGAACGGCGTCACGGCGTTGAAGGATCCGCGGATCCAGGCGGCGTCGTTCACCGGATCGGTCCCGGGCGGGCGCGCGCTGTTCGATATCGCGACCTCACGGCCGTCGCCGATCCCGTTCTACGGCGAACTCGGCAGCGTGAACCCCGTCGTCGTCACCCAGGCGGCGATCGAGGCGCGCGGCGAGGCCATCGCCAAGGGCTACGCGGGCTCGTTCAGCCTCGGTGCCGGGCAGTTCTGCACGAAGCCGGGGCTGCTGTTCCTGCCAGAGGGACACGGTCTCGACGACGTGCTGCGCGAAGCCGTCTCGGCGATCCCGGTGCAGCCGATGCTCAACGAACGTATCGCGGCCGGTTTCGCCGACGGGCTGGCGAAGCTGCGTGAGGTCGATGGCGTCGAGGTGCTGTCCGAGTCCGGTGGCGCGGAAGGGATCTCGCACGGCGCGACGCTGCTCGCCACGACCGCCAAGGCCTTCCTGTCCGACGCCGACACCGTCCGCGAGGAGTGCTTCGGCCCGGCGTCGCTGATCGTCACCTACGCCGATCAAGCGGAACTGATCAGCCTGCTCGGGGTGATGGAACCGGGGCTCACCGCGACCATCCAGGGCGAAGAGTCCGATGTGGACTGGATCCGCCCGGTCCTCCCGTCGCTGACCAGGGTCGCCGGCCGCCTGCTGTGGAACGACTGGCCGACCGGGGTGACGGTCACCTGGGCACAGGAACACGGTGGTCCCTACCCGGCGACCACCGCGCCGACCAGTACCTCGGTCGGCACCGCCGCGATCGAACGCTTCCTGCGACCGATCGCCTGGCAGGGCTTCCCCGACGCGCTGCTGCCGGAACCGTTGCAGGAGAACAACCCGTGGGACCTGACCCGCAGGACCGACGGGAAACGCTAGAACCTCGTGAGTGGCAATGACGGTTAGAACCCGCATTGCCACTCACGACCAGAGCGCGCCAGGCTCCTTGGCTACCCCGCTCACGCCACCGACTCTTTGCCTTACCCCTCAATAACCGTCCTCACCACTCACGAGACCCACCACACGCCGCCGCCCCTAGTTGCCGTATTTCGACCCTTGGGAGGCACCGTCATGCCTGAATTCGGTCACTTCGACAGGAGAACCGCTCTGCGCTCGGGTGCGGTAGCGGCCGCTTCGGTGGCGCTCACGACCGCTCTCGCGAGCCCTGCGTCGGCCAGGCCTGCACCTCCGGGTTCTTCGGGCCCGTCGGGTACGTCCTCCATCGTCACCGGTTACCGCGAGCTGCAAACCGGTATCGACCGGCCGTCGGCGGAACGCACCGCCGCGCTGGCGAACCTGGACAGGGTCGCGAAGGCCTACCACGACAGCATGGCGGTCGGCGGCGGTCCACTGTGGAAAGATCTCCCGCTCGGCCCTGGCAGCGAGTTCACGACGTCGATGTACGCCCGGCTGCGGGCGATCGCGGTCAACTGGGGCACCCGGGGCGGCGCGCTGGCGGGTGATCCGGCCGTACTCGCCCGGATCAAGGCGGCGCTGGAACTGCTGTACACCAGCGATCAGTACAGCGAGAAGACCGCCGAGATCGGCAACTGGTACACCTACGAGATCGGTATCCCGCTCTACCTGCTGCACATTCTCGCGACGGTCGCCGACGAACTGACCCAGGACGAACTCGCCAGGTACCTGAAGCCGGTGCTGAAATTCTCCGGCAATCCGAATCTCCGCACGAACAATCCAGGTGTCGTCGAGACCGGTGCCAACCGCGCGGACAAGTCCACGATCTCCATCGTCTCCGGCGCGATGCTCGGCGACACGGATCGGATCAGGCGCGGCGTCGGCGCGTTCACCGACGTGGAAGGCGGGGGAGCGGCGAGCGTCATCGCCAGGCTCCACCGCGCGGCGGGCGACGGCTTCCACACCGACGGCTCGTTCCTCCAGCACGATTCGGTGCCGTATCCCGGGCATTACGGGATCGTCCTGCTCACCGCCGTCGCGTCCGCCATCCACGTCACCAAGGGCACGGAGTTCGAATTGCCCGCCGACGTGCGCGACGCGGCGTACGCGCTGGTCTCCGACACGTTCGCGCCGTTCGTCTATGCGGGCGCGCTGATGGAGTCCGTCCGCGGCCGGTTCCTTTCCCGTCAAGGGGAATCCGCCCACGACATCGGGCATCAGCTCACCGGCGCGGTCGTCCTGCTGGCGCGGTCGGCGAGCGGGAAGCGCAAGGAAGAACTCGGTGGCCTCGCCGCGAAGTGGATCACCGAGGACACTTTCGCGCCGTATCTCCGGATCCCCGACCCCGAACGGTTCGCGCCGGGGCCGGACCTCGTCGGCATCCCCGGCATCGAGTTCGCCCAGGAGTTGCTGGCGACCGGGATCCGGCCGACGCGGACGGTCGCGACGCATCGCGTGTTCGGCCAGCAGGACCGGATGGTGCACATCACCGAAGGCTGGTCGGCCTCCCTCGGCGTCGCCTCGACGCGGATCTCGCGCTACGAGTCGATCAACTCCATGAACCTGCACGGCTGGTACACCGGCGACGGTTCGCTGTATCTGTTCCTGCCCAAGGCCAAGGGACATTTCACCGACGCCTACTGGCCGACGGTCGATCCGCTGTCACTGCCGGGCACCACCACCAAGAGCGGGCCGCCCCCCAAACTGGAGTCGGTGCCGCTGACGACCAAGGACCACTGCGGTGGCGTCCGATGGGATGCGCGGCACGGCGCGCACGCCCTCGACTTCGTCTCGCAAGACGGCACGCTGACCGCGAAGAAGTCATGGTTCTTCACACCGTCGGGTGTGCTGTGCCTCGGTGCCGGGATCACCGACACGTCCGGTGAGCGGGTCCGCACCACGATCGAGAACCGGAACCTCGGCGAGGACGGCTCCGGTGCGCTCCTGGCCGACGGCCGTCTCGTCGGCGGCTCGGAATCCTTGCGGCGCAAGCGATGGCTGCACCTCGAGAAGGTCGGCGGTTACGTCCTGCTCGACGCCGCGGAGGTGAGCGCGCTGCGTGAGGACCGGACGGGGACCTGGCGCGACATCGACAAGGGGGCCAACACCAAGGGCACGACGGTGCCGTACACCAGGCGCTATCAGAAGCTCGTGATCGAACACGGGGCCAACCCTTCGAACGCGAGCTACGCCTACGCCGTTCTGCCCGCCGCGTCGGTGCTGGAGACGATCGCCTCGGCCTGGGCGTGGCGCGTACGGTCCAACACCGCGACCGTGCAGGCCGTCCGGCTGTGGGACGCGACCTTGCTGGCGAACTTCTTCGCCGCCGGCTCGGTCGACGAGGTGTCGGTGTCCGGTCCGGCCTCGGTGGCGCTCGGCCGGACCCGCGACGGCTGGCAGCTGGCCGTTTCGGATCCGACGCAGCGACAGGACGTCCTGCGGGTGACGGTGCGGCGCAAGACCTTCGAGGTGCCGGTTAAGAACACTTTCGGTGCTACGCAGGTTGTTCGCGTTTAGGTGACCAATTGCGGGGCGGTAGGGACTGGGGGCGTACCGGGGCTGGGGTGAAGGGGACTTTCCCTGCATCGGATGCGGGGAGAGTTCCCTTCGCTTCGGGTGCTGGTCCCGGCGGGCGCATTTAGGTCAGGTTCTGACCGGAATGGTCCCTACGGTCACCTCATGACCGACATCGAGCAGTTCCGCATCGACATTCCGCAGTCCGAGCTGGACGACCTGACCGACAGGCTGGCCCGCACCCGCTGGCCGTCGGCGCTGCCCGGTGCCGAGTGGAGCCGAGGCGTCCCCGTCTCCTACCTCAAGGACCTCGCGGAGTACTGGCGAGACGGCTACGACTGGCGCGCGTTGGAGAAGCAGCTCAACGAGTTTCCGCAGTACACCACCGAGATCGATGGCCAACGGGTGCACTTCCTGCACGTCCGGTCGCCGGAACCGGACGCGATCCCGCTGATCATGACGCACAGCTGGCCGAATTCGATCGCCGAGTTCCTGCACGTGCTGGGGCCGCTCACCGACCCGCGAGCCCACGGCCTCGATCCTTCGCTCGCCTTCCACGTCGTCTCGCCGTCCCTGCCGGGCTTCGGCTTCTCGCCGTTCCCCGAACCGGCCGACGAGCGTCCGTGGGACATCGCGCGGGTGGCGCGGACGTGGGCCGAGCTGATGAGCCGCCTCGGCTACGAACGCTATGGCGCACATGGGAACGACGCCGGCGCTCTGGTGACGCCCTGCCTCGCGGTGCACGCGTCCGAGCACGTCATCGGCTCGCACATCACCTCCGGGCTCGGTGTGCCGATGGGCGATCCGGCGGATTTCGAAGGGCTCACCGAACAGGACCAGGCCGACCTCTCGGGCCTGATGGAGCGCTTCGCGGGCGGCAGCGGGTACGCGCCGTACCTGACGAACAGGCCGCAGACGCTGAGCTTCGGCTTCCTCGATTCGCCGGTCGCGCAGCTGGCGTACCTGGTCGAGCGGTTCAAGGAGTTCGACGGCTGGCCCGAAGGCGTGGCGCCCGCGGAGCCGATCGACCGCGACCTGGTCCTCACCAACGCGACGTTGTACTGGCTGACCGGGACCGGCGGCACTTCGCTGTGGCCGTACTACGAGGGCGCGGCCGCGATGCCGATCGACCAGACCGTGGTGCCGACCGGCGTCTCCCACGGCGGGCCGTCCGCCCTGCGCAAGGTCGCCTCGCGCAAGAACGACGTCGTTCGCTGGGCGGATCACGAGAGCCCCAGCCATATGGTCGCGATGGCCGTCCCGGACGACGTGGTGACCGAGCTCCGGGAATTCTTCGGGAATCTCGCGAAGTGATGTCGAGCGGTGGTCGTCGGCTCCGACCCAGGCACGAAGCTAGAGTAAAGCGACCCTGTGGAGGACCTGATGACCACCTCGTTCGAGACCGTCACCTCGGCCGACGGCACCCTGATCGCCTTCGCTCGCACCGGAGCGGGCACGCCGGTGATCCTGGCAGGGGGCGCGTTCAACGACCGCACGACCGTCGCCGGCCTCGCCGCGACGCTGGCCGCGGACTTCACCGTGATCGCCTACGACCGGCGAGGGCGGGGTGACAGCGGCGCGGGCGCGGTCTATTCGGTGGAGCGTGAGGTCGAAGACCTCGCCGCGCTGATCGAGCACGTGGGTGGTTCGGCGGCGGTCTTCGGGCACTCGTCCGGAGCCGTGCTCGGGCTGGAGGCGGCCGCGAGAGGCGTCGCCATGACGAGTCTCGCCGTGTACGAGCCGCCGTACGTCGTCGACGACAGCCGCCCGAAGCCCCCTGTCGACCTCTTCGATCGCGTCCGGGCCCTGATCGCCGACGGCGACCGCGATGGCGCGGCGGAACTCTTCCTGATCGAGGGGACGGCCACGCCGGCCGAGGTCGTCAAGGGTATGCGGGACGACCCGTTCTGGGCGTGGTTCACCGGACTCGCCCACACGCTGCCCTACGACCTCGCCCTGTGCGGTCCCGGCAACGTGCTGCCCGCCGACAGGCTGGCCAAGATCTCGGTGCCCACGCTGGTGATGGACGGCGGGGAGAGCGACGCCTGGATGCGGGCCGGCGCCCGCGCGCCGGCCGCCGCGGTCCCCGGCGCCCGGTACTCCACTGTGGAGGGACAGGACCACGGTGTCCTCCGCCAGCCGGACACCCTGCGCGGTCTGCTCACCGAGTTCCTCAGGTGACGACCTTCAGCGGCTCGGCAGGCAGGCCCATCGCGGAGTAGTGGTCCCGTGCGGCCCGGGTCTGCCCGAGCCCGGCCAACGCGCGGGCTTCCTGCAGCCGGTATCCGATCCGCCTCGCCGTTTCGAGCGCGAGCCGATGCTGCCGGAGCCCCGCCGACGTCTCGCCGAGCGCGAGGCAGGCGGTGCCCAGACTGTTGGCCGCCATGGCCAGCAGCAACGGATGGTTGAGCCGGGTGAGGATCGCGCACGCGCGTTCGGCCTGCTCGCGCGCGTCGGCGGGCCGGTGGGCGAGCAGCAGGGCATCGGCGTGGTCGATCCGGCTCCACGCCTCGCCGAACAGGTAGCCGAGGTCCCGTGACGAGTCGATCGAGCGCTCGATGACCTCGAACGCCTCCTCGAAGCGGCCGAGCCGGGCCAGCACCAGACCGAGCTGGGCCGAGCTCAGGATCGTGCCGCGGGCGTCTTCGCGCAGTGCCACCGACCGCCGGGCCGAGGTCAGCGCGTCGTCCAGGTTGCCGAGGACCTCGTGGGTGTTGCTGAGATTGGTCCAGAGTGTGGCGGCGTCGGTGCCGTCGCCCGCGACGGCCAGGCCGTCGCGATAGAACCGGATCGCTTCGGCGTAGCGGCCGAGCATGCTGTGCAGGGCACCCGCTCTGGACAGGGCGAGCGCCTCGGCCGCGCGATCGCCGGAGGCCCGGACGACGTCCAGCCGTTCCATGGCGCAGCCCATGCCCTCGGTGAGCCGCCCGTTCTCCCAGAACGCCAGCGTGAGGCTCGCCAGGCTCAGCTGGATCGCCTGCGGGTCACCGAGCCGGCGAGCGGCGGCGAGCCCTGTCCGCGCCACGGCGAGCAGTTCGTCGAGGTGCCCGCTCTCCCGCAGGTGTTCCGTGGTGTCCTCGGCGATCCGCCAGGCGTACTCGTCGAGGCCGGCGTCGAAGGCGTGCCGGGTCACCGCGACCAGGTTCGCCCGTTCCGTCCGATACCAGCCGAAGCCGCCGCCGTCGCGGTAGTGATCGAGCAACCTGCCCATCGCCGGACCCGATTCCTCGTCGCGCACGACACTGCGGGCGTGCTCGGCGATCAGGTCATGGAACGCGTAGCGGCCCAGCGCGGGCTGCCTGAGCAGGTGGGCGTCGAGGAGGTCTTCCAGCAGGCGCTCGGCCTCATGTTCACCGACGCCTGCCAACGCGGCAGCCGCGGGCACGCCGATGTCGGCGCCGGGATTCCTTCCCAGCAACCGGAACAGGCGCTGTTGCGCGGCATCGAGTTCCCGATAGGACAGGGCGAAGGCCGCAGCCACATCGCGTCCCGCGACGGTCAGCTCGGCCAGCCGGTCGTGTTCCGAGCCCAGCCGTTCGGCGAGCATCTCCACGGTCCACTGTGGACGATTCTGCAGGCGGGCCGCCGCGATCCGGATCGCCAGCGGCAGATTCCCGCACAACGCGGCCACCCCCGAGTCCGGCCGCCCGGACGCCGCCGCGAACAGAGCGCCCGCCTGTTCGTCCGGCAGCACTTCGAGACTGATCGACGCTCCGCCGTCGACGGCGGACAGGCGGCGCCTGCCGGTGATCAGGAGGCCGACCGTGGCCGAACCGGGCAGGAGCGGCCGCAGCTGTTCGGCGCTCGTGGCGTTGTCGAGCACCACTAGCAGGGACCGGCCCGCCGTTCTCGTGCGCCACAGCTCCGCGCGCCTGTCCACGCCGCCGGGCAGCCTGCTCGCCGGGACGTCCAGCTGCCCGAGCAGGGCTTCCAGCGCCGCCTCGGGCGGGAGCGGTTCGCGGGCGGGGGAATGGCCGTGCAGATCCACGAACAGTTGCCCGTCCGGGAAATCGGCGGCCAGTCTGTGCGCGGCGTGGACGGCGAGCGAGGTCTTGCCGACCCCGGCCATCCCGTCGACGGCCACCGGACGGCCGAGCCGGACGGCGTCGAACAGGCGGCGGAGCTCGGCCTCCCTGCCGGTGAAATCCGGGACGTCGTACGGGAGGAAGCAGCGTGTCTTGCCGTATTCCGGCTCGTCGCGGAGAATCCGCTCGTAGAGTTCGCGCAGCTTCTGGCCGGGGTCGAGGCCGAGTTCCTCCACCAGCCGCGTCCGTGCCTGCCGGTAGACGTTCAGCGCGTCGGCCTGCCTGCCCTGCTGGTGCAGCGCGCGCATGAGCAGTCCGGCGAACGGTTCCCGGAGCGGGTGCTCGGCGACCAGTGCGGTCAGCTCCGCGACGGAGTCTTCCCCGGCGGAGACCTCTTCATCGAGGCAACGCTCCACAACGGACAGACGACGTTCGTCGAGTTCGTCGGCCTCGCCGCGCAAAGCCATACTGTCCACGCCGGACAGTGCCGGTCCGCGCCAGCACGCGAGCGCTTCGCGGATCTCGCCCCGCGAGACGTGCTCCTCGAACGTGCGCAGGTCGAAGACGCCCGGGCGCAGGACGAAGCCGGGCCCTTCGGCGGTCAGAACGTCTTCAGCGGCGCCCTCGGCGACGAGCGTGCGCTTCAACGCCGTGGTGAGGTTGCGGATCTGGCGGATGGCCGTGGCGGGCGGATCCTCGTCCCAGACGACGTCCACCAGCCGCGAAACGGAGACCACGCGATCGGCGCCGAGCAGCAGCGCGGCCAGGATCCGCTCCTGCCGCGAGCCCGCCAGCTTCAGCGCCCGCGCGCCGTTCCGGCATTGCACCGGCCCCAAGATCCGGAACTCCATCGCACCCCCTCCCCCGAGGTTAACCGGCCGTCCGCCCGCGCCGGTGCGGAAGTGATGCAGCTGTGATGCGCCGTCCGGAGAACCTGCTTGTGGACCAGATACGGGACGTGATGAGGAGAACCCCATGCGCAAGCGGTATTACGCGGCGTTGGCCGGGCTGATCGTGGCCGCGGCGGGAATCGGTGTGCCCGCCGCGGCGGCGGCGAGCGACCAGCGGGCGGAGGCGGAACGGCAGTCCTGTCAGCGGGCGTTCGACCGCGCGGTCTGGGAGGACATGGACAGCTTCAACAAACGCGACGAGGCCCGATACCGGGCGATCATCCACCAGGACATGGTGACCGTCGGGCGCCGGGGACAGTTGTTCATCGGCTACGACGCCAACGTCGACCCGGTGGTCAACGAGCAGTTCAAGGTCCCGTACGAGTACAGCATGCCGTGGACGGTGACCCACACCGTCGTCGAGGACTGCAAGATGGGCTTCGCGATCCTCGACGCCTACTACAAGGTGCCGTCGCAGAACGTCAACCGGCACTACACGATCAGCCTGACGCTGGTGCGCGAGCACGGCAAGTGGCAGGTCATCAAGGACACCGTGACCGACGTACTGCCCTGATCCGACCGGCGAGGGGGAACGTCATGAAAGGGTCGTTCAAGACGAAATATGTCCTGAACGACCCTTTCATGACATCGGGGCTCAAGGCTTCCGGCCCACCCCGGCGTACGGCAGCGAGTTGATCTCCGGGTCCTCGGACATATCGCCGGCGCCTTGCGGGTTCCACATCGCGCAGCCGACGACGCCCGGCTCGAGGCCGCTCGAGTTCGCGTCGGCGGCGACGTGCGAGAGGGGGAGGAAGCTGCCGGGTGCCAGGCGCTCCCGGTAACGCGCCAGAATCGCGTGCGGTTCCCACGAGTCCGGCACGAAATGCAGCAGCAGTCCGGCGTGGGCCACGGCGACCGATCGGGGCGCGGCCGGACATCGAGCGCCGCTTCCACGCCGAGGTCGACGAGGTGCTGTCGGGCGGGCCCGCGCGATTCGAACACCTGCCGCGCCTGGTCTGCACGCAGCGGATCATCAACGAGGTCGTCCGCCGCACTCCGCCGGTGATCCTCATGCGGCGGGCGCGGGAGGACGTCGAACTCGGCGGTGTGCGCATCCCCGCCGGTACCGAGGTCGCGGTCAGCCGGCGCACGCTGCACCGCGATCCACGCTGGTTCCCCGAACCCGACCCGGATCGCTGGGAGCCCGAGCGCGCCGCCGCGGTGCCCAAAGGCGCGTTCATCCCGTTCGGCGCCGGCGCGCGGCTGTGCCCCGGCCACCAATTCGCCCCCACGGAGATCGCCTTGGTGGCGGCGACGATCGGCGCGCGGTGTGCCGCGAACACCGGCCTGACAGGCTGGCGGTGAACGTTCGATCACCGGGTGTAGGGTTCATGCTCCTTCCGAGCGTTCCGATTCCGGAGAGGGTTCTGTGAGAATGCCGCTCAAACTGGCCGCGGTGGTGGCCGCCTGCTGCGCGCTCGTCGGCGGTTTCCTGGTCGCCGCGCCGGCCGCGGCCGTCGACATCCGCTGTTCCGACCTGGATCTGCCGGTCACCGGCCCGCTCGGCGACCCGGATCGCTACTCCTATCAGCGGGACATGGCCAAGCACGACTACGCGACCTTCGCCGCGGATCAGCTCGGTTCGGGCGGGAGCGGCAAACCGTTCAGTCCTCCGCTCCTGCTGCCGGTGCCGGCGCGGTCGATGCACGAGGTGATCGGCCATTTGCGCGCGGGACGGGTCGGCGGTATGCCGTTCGACAAGGTCGTGATCGTCGGGCATTCGGTCGGTTCGGGCATCGTCGCGGCCGAGGCTTCGACATATCAGGACGTGGACGGCGTGTGCCGGCCTGTTCTACGCGACGGAAAATACCGATCCGCGGGTCGTCGAGGCCGACGAGGCGACCAAGGACCAGGTCGCGGTCCCGGGAATGGGAACCGTCGCCGTGTTCGGCATCGTACTGCCCGCGACGAAAGCGATCAGGGTGCCGGTTTTCCAGGCGGTCGTGGAGAAGGACATCCTGTTCTGCGGCCTTTTCGCGCTCCGGGACTGCTCGAACGCGCGGACGTCGCGTGCGGCGGAAGCGCCGTTCTATCGGCCAGAGGCCGAACTTTCCACGTATGTTCTGTCCGGTGCCGGACATTCGCTGGCATTGCACCGCAACGCGTCCCACTATCGGGACGCCACCCGCGTTCGGCTGAGGGAAAAGGTCGGTATTGCAGTACCGTAGGGTGACCACCCGATCAGGTGGACGGTTGACCGTGAGTACGGCCAGAGAATCGTGGAGGATGGTTCTTCACGACGGAATACGAAAACGACCCCAGGACCGGCGGACGTGACTTTCCCACTTCCGGACGGCGATGAGTTCCCGGTATCGCCGGACGCCCAGAAGAGAGCTTCATCCTCCGCATCGCCGAAGCGGAAGAACACCGCGCCGACCCGCGCCACGCTGGCCCGCAAGTGGGCCTACCTGGTCACCGGAACGGCGTATCTTCCGTATACCCACGCCCAGATCGAAGAGCATTTCGCCGCTCTCCTGGACGAGATCTTCGCGGCGGTCCTGAGTGAAGACGCAGAGCCCGCGCAGGCCGCCGAAGCCGGCGCGCGACTCGTCGCGCTCAGGTGCGTCGGGCCGGACAGCCTCCGTCGCACGATGGACGTACTCGGCAAGGGGCTCTTGCACGAGCCGGAGTTGCGGAGCGTGAAGTCGCTCCCCGAACGGGTGCTGCAGGTGCTCGGCGCGCTCGCGTCGGGTTACGGCGAGGCGTTGCGCGCGAGCATCCAGACACAGCAAGAGGATTTGAGTCGTACGTTGGTCACGATCGAACGCGAGACCCGGCGTGAACTGGTGCTCACGCAGGCGCGGTTCGAGCAGCTGTTCACCGGTTCGGCCACGGGGGTCGCCGTCACCAGGGTGGATGGCCGCGTCCAGCGGGTGAACCCGGCGTTCGCCGAAATGCTGAACCGGCCCGTCGCGGATCTGACCGGGCTCAACCTCTACGACCTGGTCCATCCGGAAGACGCCGAGGGCTTGCGCGAGGGGTACCGGAAGCTGCTCGAAGGCGAGAGTCAGCGGCTCGAGCTGTCGCGAAGACTCGTGGCCGACGAGGACGTACCGACGTGGGCCGCCTTCACCGGCGCGGTGATCCGCGACCCGGCGGGTGAGGCCCAGCAGTTGATCACGCTCGTCGACGGCGACACCGACGTTTCGCTGCTGCAGCGGCAGCTGAGCCGTCAGGCCCTGCACGATCCGTTGACCGGCTTGCCGAACAGGCAGTGCTTCGGCACCCGACTGGAACGGGCGCTGCGCCACGCCGACCCGTCGTTCGGCATCACGGTCTATCACCTCGACCTCGACGGATTCTCCCTGATCGCCGGCGGGCTCGGCCAGAAACAGAGCGACGACCTGCTGAAGAACGTCGCCGCGAAGCTGCGCGCCGTCGTCGGTGGCGAGGACGCGCTCATCGCCAGGATCGGCGGTGACGAATTCGGCATCCTCATCCAGAACACCGCGACCAGCCCGGAGGTCGCCACCGTGATCGGCATGATCAACCAGGAGCTGTCCGAACCGGTGTACCTCGAAGGCGGCAGCGGGGTCGCGGTCTCGGCCTGTATCGGGGTGGTGCACCGGCCGCCGAGGGACATCGCGCCGAACGAACTGCTGCGCGTCTCCGACATGACGCTGCGCCGGGCGCAGGCCAACGGCTATCGGCAATGGGCGCTGTCCGACTCTGTCCTCGACACCAGGGAGCGGCACGAGTTCGGCTTGGCCGTCTCGATGGCGGGCGCCTGGGAGACCGGCGAGGTCGAAGTGCATTTCCGGCCGCTGACCTGGCTGGCGGACAGCAGGCCCGCGGGGATCGAGGCGAGACTCGCCTGGAACCATCCGCGCCACGGCCGGATCGGTCACGACACCTGCGTCCGCTTCGCCAACGACACCGGTCTCATCGTGCCGCTCGGCGAATGGCTCATCCGCACGGCTTGCGAGGAGTCGGACGACAGGCTCCCGATGCTGGTGAGCCTGACGCCGAACCAGGCCGCGGATCCCGATCTCGTCGGATCGGTGCGGAGCGTGCTCTCCACGACCGGTCTCGGGCCGTCACGGCTGCGGCTGGGCTTCCCCGCCGGTGCCGTGCTCGCCGAACTCGGGGAGACCGTCGACAACCTGCACCTCCTCGCCGAGATCGGGGTGGACGCGGAACTGCAGGACTTCGGAGCGGCCGGTGACATCGTCTGTCTCGTGGACGTGCCCGTGAAGACGGTCCGGATCGCTCCCCGGCTGGCGGAGCGGCGGACGGAACCACTGGCGGAACGGTCGCTGCGGAACCTCATCGAGACCGCGGCCATGGCGGGCGCGACGGTGATCGCGGACGGGATCGACTCGGCGGGCGACGCCGGATGGTGGCAGTCCGCCGGTGCCCACATCGGGGCGGGACGCTATTTCGGTTAGGCCGTTCGGCCGAACTCGCGTGATTGGAGCCGTAACTCGCGTGATTGGAGGCGTAACTCGCGAGTTACGCCTCCAATCACGCGAGTTACGTGTCTGATCACGCGAGTCACGGTTCGGTTAGGCCGTTCGCCGCAGCGGGAGGCGCTAAGTTACCCGAGGGTTGACGTTCGCGGGCGGATTGGGCAACATCCCAGGTCCTCACCCCGCACCTCGGAGGCATGCACATGCAGGTAGGCCCGAGGCGTGGCGGGCGTTTCACCGCGCCCGTCGTCGTCTTGAGCCTCTTGCTGGTGATCGCGCTGGGTGCCTGGTGGGGCGTGGATTACCTCCGGGCCCGGTTGGCGGACAACGGTTGTGACGCGTTGACGCCGGTCGAGATCACCACCGTCCCCGACGTGGCGCCGGTGCTCACACGGCTCGCGCAGACCGTGCCGCAGGAAGAATGCTTCAGTGTCAACGTGACCGCGAGCGAGTCGGCCGCGACCGCCGACCTGCTCGGGACCACCACCTCCGGCGGGCCCGACGTCTGGATCCCCGAGTCGAGCACGATGTTGTCGCAGGCCAGGGACGCCGGCGCGTGGAACCTGCCGGAATCCGGTCAGTCGGTGGCGAACTCACCGGTGGTGCTGGGACTTCCCGACGAAACCGCGCGGCGGTTCGGCTGGCCGGGGAAAGCTCCTTCCTGGCAAGAGATCCTCGACGGCTCACCGGTCGGCTTCCCCGACCCGGCGCGCGATCCGCTGGGTGTCGGCACCTTGCTCGCCCTGCGGAAGCTGACCGAGAAGGAGCCCGATCCGGCCGCGGCCCTCACCGCCGTCATGCGGAAACTGAACCCCGCCCCCGGCCAGGCCCCGGCCGCCTTTCCCGCCACCGAACAATCCGTACTGGCGCGGAATCTGGTGGCGGCGTATCCGGGTGTCCCGGTGCAGGGGTTCGACTACCCGTATGTCGTGCTGCCCAAGGCGTCCGAAGCGTCGAGGAGCGCGGCGGAACGCTTTTTGCGGCTGTTGCTGGATCCGCTCGCCGGCGGCATCTTCGCCGACGCGGGATTCCGTGCGGCCACCGGACAGTTCGCCGTGCCGCGAGCGCGGGACGGCCGGACCGATCCGGCGCCGCATCCGGCGGGTGCCCCGCCCGCGACCGAGCTGTATGCCGTACTGCAGGCTTGGGCGGGGACGAACCTGAGCGCCCGTGTCCAGGTGCTGCTCGACGTCTCCGGTTCGATGGCCGCCGCCGTGCCGGGCACCGGGAAGAGCCGGATGGACCTCACGTTGCAGGCCGCGACGCAGGGACTCGGACTGTTCAAACCCACCACGGAACTGGGCTTGTGGCTGTTCTCGACCAAATTGGACGGTGACAAGGACCATCGCGTCCTGCTGCCGATGAAGACGATCGCCGAACAGAAGAGTTCGGGCGGTGTCGGGCAGTTGCAGGCCGTGCGGCCGAAAGCCGGTGGGGCGACAGGGCTCTACGATTCGATCCTCGCCGCGTACCAGAACGCCAGGCAGAACTGGAAACCCGGCCGGATCAACCTGGTCGTCGTCCTCACCGACGGGCGCAACGAAGACAGCGAGACGATCGGGCTGCCGCGGTTGCTGGAAGAGCTGGGCAAGCTCCAGGACCCTCGGAAACCGTTGCCGGTCATCGGGATCGGCATCGGACCGGACATCGACGCGTCCGAACTACACCAGGTTTCCACCGCCACCGGCGGCGATTCGTTCACCACCCCCGATCCGCGGAAGATCTCGGACGTCTTCTACCAGGCGCTGAGCAAGATCATGTGCCAGCCGCCGATCTGCAAGAATTGAGGCAGGACTTGCTCGTCCGGGGGAAGAGACCTTCGCCGGTCACGCTCGCCGCGTTCGTCGCGGGTGTGGTCCCGTTCGTCCTGCACGCGTGGGCCGCGCTGCGCGGCAGCCTCGCGCAAGACGACTTCGTGATCACCTATCACGCCGCGAAGTCGGGCCCGTTCGACTTCGGTTATTTCTTCCAGGACTACCACGGCCACCTCGCGCCGGGCGGATTCCTGCTCGCCGACGTGCAGACCGCGTGGGCGCCGCTGGACTTCGCCGTGCTGATGGCACCGGTCCTGCTGATGCAGGCGGCGGCCTCGGTGCTGCTGTGGGCGGTACTGGTGCGCTGTTTCGGCCGCCGGTGGGGGATTCTCGTCCCGTTCACGATGTTCACGACGTCGACCTTGCTGCTGGTCCCGACGTTGTGGTGGGCGTACGCGATCCAGATCGCGCCCGTGCTGCTGGCCGCCACCGCCGCGCTGCACGCGCACGTGCGGTACCTCGCCGACGGCGGGCGCTGGGCGATCGCCACCGTGGCCTGGACCGTGTTCGGGCTGGCCTTCTACGAAAAGGCCGTGTTCATCCCGGTGCTGATCGCCGGGATCACCGTGCTGCTCGGGATTTCCCTGCGCCGCCACCTCGTGCTGATGGGTGTCCTCGCCGCCGTCCTGGCGGGCTATGCCGTCGTTTTCCTGGCCTTGACGACGAGCCAGGTCGGGCAGGGCGGCGGCGCGGTCACCGTCGGCACAGTCGCGGACATGACGGGCCGGATGCTCGGCGACACCCTGCTCCCTGGACTCGTGGGCGGCCCCTGGTCGGGACCGGGTCCTGGTGCGACGTTCGCCGCTTCTCCTGTGGTGGTAAGGATTCTGCTGCTGCTCGTGGCCGTCGGCGTGTTGTTCGCCGGGGTTCGCGTTGGCGGGCTCCGGGCCAGGAAGGCGTGGATCCTGCTGGGCCTGGTGTTCGTCGCGGACATCGGGCTTTCGGCGGCCACCCGGCTCACCGAGGTCGGTCCCGAACTGGGCAGCGATCCCCGCTACGTCGCCGATCTCGCGCTCGTCGTCGTGCTGTGTCTCACTTTCGCCTTCCTGGAGCCGAAACCGTTGGACCGGCCTGCGGATCCCGAGCCGTCCACGGCGAAACGGCCGCTGGCCCTGGCGTTGTGCCTCGCCCTGATCGTGAGTTCCGCCGTGGGGTTCTCCCGGCTGGCGCCCGGACTGCGGTTCGACCACTCCCGGGAGTTCCTCGCGAACGCGCGGGCCTCGATCGAACGGGATCCCGATCTCGTCCTGTACGACACCGTGGTGCCGAACGACATCCTGCACGGCTGGTTCGGCGAGAACGCCCGCACCTCCCGGGTGGTGGGCCTGATCCCCGGCGCTCTGTTCGACCAGCCGACGAGCCGGATGTCCCTTTTGGACGATACCGGCACCGCGAGGACGATCGCCGGCGTGGAACCGGTTTCCCGTGGCCTGCCAGGCCCGGTGGCGGGCTGCGGCTACACCGTCGGCGAGCAACTGGTCCGGGTTCCGTTGGACACCCCCGTTCTCGGCCGCCACCTGCTGCGGATCGACTATTTCACCTCGGACGGCGGTGAAGGTTTCGTCGACCGCGACGGGGTGCGCGTGCCGGTCTGGTTCCAGCCCGGCCTGCACACGATGTACCTGCCGATCGAGGGCTTGTTCGACAAGATCGGCTTTCAGCTGTCCGCCAAGGGTGCTCCCGTCTGTCTCGCGAAGGTCGACGTCGGCAAGCCGCTCACTCAGTAGGGGTCGTACGGGCTGTCGTGGCCGAAGATCTTCGCCACCGGCGCCAGCCGGAGCCGCAGCAGGATCTTGATCCCGACGTTGCGGATGAACCACGGCAACTGGGCGATCACGCGCAGCCTGTCCTTCGCCGACGGCGGGGCGAGCCGGAACCGGGCCATCGACGTCGCGCGGTCGAGATAGGTGTAACGCCGTCCGAAGAGGACTTTCGCGATCGTGCCCAAGGTGACGCCGATCGACGAAAAGCAGTCGTGGACCAGGATTTCCCCACCGGCGGTCAGGTTTTCCGACCAGCGAAGGTCGTCGGTGTAGGTCCAGTAGTCGTGTTTGCCGTCGATGTAGAGCAACTGGATCGGGCGGTCCCAGCGCGGCCGGAGCTTCGTGCTGTACTCCGCCACGAGTTCCACGACGTCCTCGACGCCCGCCTTTCTCAGGTTGGCCTCGAATCGTTGGCGTGTCGGCGATCCGCCGAACAGGCGGCCGTCGACGAACGGGTCGACGGCGACCACCCGTGCGCCGACCGTGCGGGCGGCACTGGCGAGCACGATCGTCGAACGGCCCTGGTGGCTGCCGATTTCGACGATGAGGTCGCCCTTGTCCAGGCGGCACGCCGCGGTCCACAAGGCCAGGCCCTGCTCCCGCGTCATCCAGCCCTTGACGGGTTCGGCGAGCGACCACGCTTCTTCGAAACCGTCTGTCATAGGCGCATAGTAGCCACGTTTCCGCCTAGTATCTACCGGATGGTAACCCCCGGGGCGCTGGTGAAACGACCCAGCACGTGGATCGTGCTGGCGCTCACCGTGCTGTCCTTTGTGCAGCGTCCCGGCAGGACGACCTTCGACACGAAACTGGACCTCGCGGTGGATCCGCTCGCCTTCCTCGGCCGGGCGCTGCACCTGTGGAATCCCCAGGCGACGGCGGGGGAGTTGCAGAACCAGGCGTACGGCTACCTGTTCCCGATGGGGCCGTTCTTCGCCCTGTGCCAGGCGGTCGGGATGCCGGTGTGGATCGCGCAGCGATTGTGGTGCGCGATCCTGCTCTCGGTCGCGTTCGGTGGCGCGCTCCTGGTGGCCCGCGCGCTGAAAATAGGGAACGAACGGACTCGGCTGATCGGAGCAGTCGGTTACGCCCTCGCGCCGAGGATGGTCACCGAAATCGGTTCGCTGTCCTCGGAGATGCTGCCCGCCGTCCTGCTGCCGTGGGTGCTGCTGCCGCTGATCCTCGCCGACCGCGTCGGCTCGCCACGTCGAGCCGCCGGGTTGTCGGCGCTCGCCGTGCTGTGCATGGGCGGGATCAACGGCGCGATGGTCGTGATGGCGCTCGTACTGCCCGGGTTGTGGCTGCTGACCAGGAAATGGCGAAGTACGCACGTCGAACTCGTCATCTGGTGGTTCGTCTTCGTCGCAGGCGTGATGCTGTGGTGGATCCTGCCGCTGGTCCTGCTCGGCCAGTACAGCCTGCCGTTCCTCGACTACATCGAATCCGCGACGAACACCACGGCGCCGATGTCGTTGTTCGAGGTATTGCGCGGCACGAACCAGTGGGTCGCCTATGTCGTGCAGGGCACGCCGTGGTGGCCGTCGGGCTGGGCGCTGGTCGACAATCCCGTGCTGATGGCGGCGACCGGGCTGGTGGCCGCGGTCGGGCTGTTCGGCCTCGCGCGGCGCGGCCTGCCCGAGCGGCGGTTCCTGGTGCTCGGCGTCTTGACCGGGCTGACGCTGCTGACCGTCGGCTATGTCGGGACGCTCGACAGCCCGCTGGCGGAACCCGTCCGGCAGCTGCTCGACGGCCCGCTCGCGCCACTGCGGAACGTGCACAAGTTCGAGCCGGTGCTGCGGCTGCCGTTGATGCTGGCCTTCGTCCACGGCATCACGAGTGCCGCGCCGGCACTACGCCGCCATCTGCGGCCCGCGCTGGGCGCCCTGCTGGTCGTGGCGATGGCCGCACCGGTGTGGCTGCTGATGTTGCGGCCGGGGCCTGGCTGGGACGAGGTGCCGGGATACTGGTACGACGCGATGGGCCATGTCGCCAAGACCGACGCGACGGCGCGTACGTTGCTGCTGCCCGCGACCGGCTTCGGCGAGTACGACTGGGGCCGCACGGTGGACGAACCGGCGCAGGCCATCGCGGACAGCCCGTGGGCCGTGCGCAACCAGGTCCCGCTGGGCTCGGAGGGCAACACCCGCCTGATGGACTCGATCGACGCGGCGTTGGCCGACGGTAGAGGAGAGCCCGGGCTCGCCGCGCTGCTCGCGCGGTCGGGCTACCGGTTCCTGGTGCTGCGCGGCGACATCGACCGCGCCAAGGTCGGCGCGCCCGATTTCACGACGTTGCGCGCAGGGCTGGCGGGATCGCCGGGGATCGAGAAGTCGGCCGAGTTCGGGCCGCTGGAGATCTTCGAGGTGAAACGGCCCGTTCCGCTCGTCACCGCGACGTCCGCGAAGGACGTCCCGACGGTGAGCGGTGGCCCGGAGAACCTGTTGCCGTTGATGAACTCCGGGCAGCTCGATCCCGGTACGCCGACGGTGCTGACCGGGGACGGCGGCTCGCCGACCGGGCCGAGGCTGGTCACCGACGGGCTGCGCCGCGCCGAACGCAACGTCGGCGGGGTGCGGGACAACCTGAGCCAGACGCTGACCGCCGGGGAATCGCCGCGTCAGCAACGAGCCGCGCTCGACGTGCTGCCGTTCCCCGGCGAGCAGCACCAGACCGTGGCCGCGTACCGGGGGATCCGCTCGGTGAACGCGTCGACGGCGGCGTCGTTCGCGGACGCGTTCGGTGGTTCGGATCCGAGCCATCAGCCGTTCGCCGCGTTGGACGGGGATCCCCGCACCGCTTGGCATTCGTCGAGCTTCACCGGCCCGATCGGCCAATGGCTCGAAGTCGAACTGGACACCCCGAGGCTGGTGAACACGGTCGACGTCGCGATGGTCGACGACATCCGGGTCGGCTGGCCCGCCACCCGGATCCGGATCACCACGGACAACGGTTCCGTCGATCACCAGGTCGTCCGGGGCGAGGGGGCGCACTCCTATCCGGCGCCGCCGGGGGTGACGCGCAAGGTGCGGATCACGTTGCTGTCGCTCGTGGTCGGCAGGCAGGACGGCAACGTCGGGATCTCGGAGCTGAAGATCCCCGGCGTCGACCCGCAACGCGCGCTCGAAGTCCCCGCGGACCTGTCCGCCGGTGCGGCGCCGGGCTTCGCGTTCACGCGGGGTCAGCAGCCGAGGTACTCGTGTGTGCCGGACGGCGAGCACGTCCGCTGTGACGCCGACGCGGCCCGCGACGGTGAAGAACCGGACGGGATCCGGCGGCTGTTCTCCACGGCGTCGCAGAATGCTTACGAGTTCGGCGGCACCGTGCTGCCCGCCGGTGGTGGCCGGGTTCCGGTGGCCTTGCCGGGCGTGCGGGTGTCCGCGACGTCGCAACTGGGCGGGGATCCTTCGGCGAGCGCGTTCGCCGCGGTGGACGGGAATCCGGCGACTACGTGGCTGCCCGACATCACCGACTTGCGGCCGACGTTGACCCTGGGGTGGGCGAAACCCCAGACCATCTCCGGTATCCGCGTCGCCGCCGATCCACGCGCGCCCGCACGGCTGGAGCTGACGACGCCGACTTCGAGCCGCTCCGTGGAACTCGACGCCTCCGGCGCGGCGACGTTCCCGCCGCTGGAGACGTCACAGCTGAAGATCGCGTTCGCCGGTCTCGACGACGACCAGCGGACCCGGAACTCGCTGGGCATCGGGAGCCTGTCCCTGACCGGTGCCGAACTTCCCGCTCCGGACTCGGAATTCACGGTGCCCTGCGGATCGGGCCCGAACGTCCACTTGAACGGCTTCGACTACGACACGTCCGTCCGCGGCACCCTCGCCGACTACCTCGCGCACCGGCCGCTGACGCTGTCCGCGTGCCCCGACTCCGCCGGCGGCGTCGACCTGGCGGCGGGCGGACACGAACTGCGTACCGACCGGTCCGAGTCCTTTGTGGTCCAGGATCTGTGGCTCAAACCCGCCGGGCAGGCTGTTTCGCCCGCCGCGCATCGCGCCGTCACCGTGGACTCCTGGGACGCGACGTCCCGGACGGTCACCGTGGCGGGCGGCGACGAGTCCATTTTGGCCGTCCCGGAGAACGCCAACGCGGGCTGGACCGCGTCACTGAACGGGACTCCGCTGGTGAAGACGCGCGTCGACGGCTGGCAGCAGGCGTGGATCCTGCCCGCGGGCTCGGGCGGCATCGTCCGACTCGAGTTCACGCCGGACTGGAAATACCGGTCCGGCCTGCTCATCGGCGCGATCGCGATCCTGGCCGTACTGATCGGCGTACTGTGGCCGGTCCGCCGGCGCCGCGTCTCCGTCGAGGCGGGTTCCGGTGTCGTCGTCCCCGTGGTCCTCATCGGACTGCTGGCCGTCCTCGGCGGAATGCTGCCGATCGTGCTACTGATCGCCGTCCTGCTGGCCCGCCAGTTCAGCGAACGCGCGCCGCGGTACCTCGCTTTCGGCGGGATGGTCGCGGGCACCCTCGTCGCGGTGGTGGGGCGGCTGCTGGGGCACGGGCAGGAGTGGGCCTACGGTCCGGTGACGCAGGCTTCGCTGCTGTTGGCGGCGGCGGCGATGGTGGCGATGTGTGTGCCTTGGTTCGCGGGACCGTCACCGGACGCGGACGTCCGGACGGAGTCGTGACCGGGCGCTGTCCAGCGCCGCCCGGAGTTCGGCCGCGACCTCGGCGGGCTCGGAACGCAGGCGTGACGGGAGTGTCTGGAGCACCACGATCCCGGCGGCGGCATAGCGGGCGTTGCGGGCAAGGGTGTTGCGGAAGCCGTCGGTTCCCGCGTGGTACCCGAGGGAATCGATTTCCCAGGCGAAGCCCAGCTCGTCACACCATCCGTCCGGCTGCGCGATGTAGACGCCGTTCGCGTCGAAGATCTTGACATTCCAGCGACACTCGGGCAGATCGGATCTCTGCCAGAGGTTCCAGGCGTCGGCCTCGGCGACCGAACGGGCGCCGCCGAGGATCGGCAGGAGCGTGTTTCGCAACGACTCCGTGCCTGTCCGGCGGCCTTCCTCGAGTTCGTCGGAAAGTGCCCTTGGCAAGCAGAAGCCTCGCTGTACCGACTCGGCCATCATCGCGGTGACCGCGTCCGTGTCCCGTGTCCTTCGCGCCGCGTCGATCACCGCGCGTGGCACCGGAGCGGTCGGGATGCCGGACCGTGCTCTTGGTTTCGGCAGTCGGCGTGACCGTTCGATGTGGACGAACCCGCTGTCGGCGACTGAGCGCTCCGACGGGACAAGGACATGTACCTCATCGGTGCATGGGAGGTTGCGCAGACCGTATCGCTCCAGGGCGCGTACGCCGGTCAGGATCGAGTCGGCACCGGCATGGAGGAGAGCGGCCTGGACCTGCTGTTCGCTCGTCGGCGCACCGTTCTGGAGCAAGACGACGCCGGGCAGCAGCATCCGCCACGTCCCTCCGGGCTCGCATCGTCGCGAGATCGTCCGGCGTGGCATGCCGATGGTTTCAAGTTGCGTCGCCGTGATCACTGCCGAACCGCTGGTGATCAAGGGGTGGCGCGCCCAGTCTCCTCTTCGCACCGAAACAGCATGGAGCCGATCACCGACAGGTTCCGGTCGCTCGGTGTCGTGACCGGACCTTTCGTGGGTGACCGTGTGGATTTTTGGACATCTGACGTCCCAAAATCCACACAGTGCCCCTCAAGTCCGACGCGACCGCCACTCCAGAACGGCGCCGGAAAGTGCCAAACCCCCGGCACAGCAAGACGCGACAGTGACCACCTGAACCGCCGAAGAGTGCAGCCAAGCGGTCACCAGCACCGTCTCCACCACCACCGTCGTCCACATCAGCACGGTCACCCGCCGGTCGCCGGCGGCGAGGCGGGAGAACAGCAGGATCTGGACCAGCGCGAGCATCGAGCCGGCGAGGGCGAACGGCCAGACCGGCATGGTGCTGGCGGCGTAGCCGGGGCCGCCGATGAAGGAGAGCAAGCGTGGACCGGCGACCACCGAGACGAGGAGTACGACGGCGTCGAGGGCGGCGCAGACGGCCAGGGCGGCGGGCAGGATGCGGCGCCGGTCGTCGCCGTTCGCGAAGCGGGGGAGCACCAGGACACCGACCGCTTGGGGGAGCCAGTAGGCGATTTTCGTGACGATCGCGCCGAGCGCGTACTCGCCCGCCTCGTTCGCGGGGAGGGTGTGGCGCGCCAGTACCAGGTCGAGGTTCACCAGCAGGACCAGCGCCAGCATCGCCTGCGCCGCGTGCAGGACCTCGCCCGCGTGCCAGCCCGCCTTCCGCGGTCGTTGCCGTCCACAGAGGAGCCAGCCGCAGAAGATCACCAGGTACGAGCCGATCGCGGTGCCTGCCAGCGCGCCGGTGGCGTCGCCGCCGATCAGCAGTCCGAGCAGCGAGCCGCCGACCTTGCCCGCGCCTTCGAGTGACATGAGCCCGGCCAGGCGGGCGAACCGGCCGCTGCCCTGCAGCAGACCGTGGAAAAGGCCGAGCAGCGTCAGCGGGCCGAGTGTGACGGCGAGCAGCAGCGCCGGCACGACGGAATCCAGGTGCAGCACGAAGACCAGCACCGGCGCCAGCAGCAGGCCGATGGCCGCGACGATGGCGCTCGTCGTGAGGCCCAGCGCCAGTAGCGTTCCCGAGTCTTGAGGCTTGCGAGCGACGCGCAGGGCGACCACGGTTTGCAGGCCCATCGCGGGGACGACACCGATCACCAGCACCGCCAGCAGTGAACTCAGTTCACCGAACGCGCTCGGCGCGAGCAGCCGGGCGGCGACGATGCTCAGCGCGTAGGCACCGGCGTTGTTGGCCGCCAGCGCGAGCGAAACGAGGATCGCCGCGACACGCTTGTCGGTTCTGGTCTGGTCGACCTCGACGTCTAAGCTCAACGGCGCTCCTATTACCGGCGAGTAATCGAGCGACCATAACCGCGATCGGCGCGGAAAGGAAAGGGCAGTTGGACGCACGGCGTGAGCGGCTCGTCCTGGCCGCGGTGTCGGCGGGGCTCGCGTCGCTGGTGTTCCTGCCGGTGCTCGGACGCGGCTTCGTCCTGAGCTACGACATGGTGTTCGCCCAGCGTCAGTCGCTGGTCCCGGACGCATTGGGCCTCGGTTCCGCTCTACCTCGTTCCGTCCCCGCCGACGCCGTGATCGCGCTCGCGACAGCGGTGATTCCCGGCGATGTGGTGCAGAAAATCGTCCTGCTGCTTTCGCTCTTCGCCGCGGCATATGGCGCAGCACGGCTGGTGCCGACGGAGCAACTCGGTACGCGGATCGTCGCCGCCACCGCATATGCGTGGACGGCCTATTTCGCGGAACGGTTGTTCATCGGGCATTGGCCGCTCCTGCTCACCTACGCCTGCCTCCCGTGGATCGCGCGCGCCGCGCTTTCCCTGCGCCGGGACGAGTCGAGAGCGCTCGCGCGGCTGGTGCTCGCCTGCGCCCCCGCGGTGCTCACCCCGCCGGGCGGTGTACTGGCCGCGCTCACGGCGATCGTCCTGGCCGGGCCTCGGAAACTCGGCCACACCCTCGGTCTCGCCGTCGTGCTCAACCTGCCGTGGCTCGTGCCGACATTCCTGCACGACGGCGGCACGTTGTCCGATCCAGCCGGGGTTGCCGCGTTCAGCGCCCGCGCCGAAAGCTGGGGCCCGGCGATCCTGAGCGTGCTCGGGCTCGGCGGCATCTGGAACGGCGACGTCGTCCCCGGCAGCCGGGGCGCGCCGATGGCCCCGGTACTGATCCTCGTCACGGTCGCCGTGGCGCTGACCGGGATCCGTCCCCTGGTACGAAGGTGGGGGACGCCGCCCGCGAGAGCGTTGGTGCTGCTGGGAGTTCTCGGTGTCGTGCTCGCCGCGCTGGCGACGCTGCCGTTCGGCGAACCCGTGCTGTCCTGGGCTATGGGGCACGTTCCCGGCGCGGGACTGCTGCGGGACGCGCAGAAATGGGTGGCGTGGTGGGCCCTTCCGGTCGCGCTCGGGTTCGCGCTCGCGGCCGAAGCCGCCGCGACACGTCTGCGGACCGGCGCTGCGCGCGGGGCGCTCATCGTGGCGGCCGCGCTCTTTCCCTTGCTCACCATGCCCGATCTCGCCTGGGGCGGCTGGGGGCGGATCGAAGCGGTGCCTTACCCGGAGGACTGGAACGCCGTCCACCGGGTGCTGGCGGAAGACGACCGCCCCGGCGACGTCGTCGCGCTTCCACTGTCCACGTTCCGGAGTTTCGCCTGGAACGACCACCGGACCCAGTTGGACCCGGCGCCGCGCGCGCTGCCCGAAACCGTTCTCGTCGACGACACGTTGCGGGTCGGCGGCGAGGAGATCTCCGGCGAGGATTCCAGAATGGACCGTGTCCGCGCCGCGAAGTCGCCCGAGGACCTGTCCGCGGCCGGAATCGGCTGGATCCTGGTCGAACACGGGACGCCGGGACGGGTCGACGCGCGGTTGCTGACCGGCGCGGAACGGGTGTGGTCCGGTGACTGGCTCACGCTTTACCGCACTCCCGGTGAGCCCGCCGTGACCGAGACGCGATCACCGATCCCCGTGGTGCTGGCAAACGGAGTAGCACTGCTCTCGATCGCCGCCGCACTGTTGTGCCTCAAGTTACCGGTGCGTACATTGAGCCGACGCAGGAATTCCCTGCCGCGGAAGGAGTAGGTCTTGGGTACCCTCATCGGCGCGGCCGCCGCCGTCATCATCGGGCTCGCAACGGCCGCGGGCGGGAGTTACGCGCTGACGAACACCGCCGATCCGGACGCCGCACCCCAGGTGCAGGCGAAGATCAAGGAGCAGTTCAACCCGAATTCGAGCCCGGAGCACATCATTTACGGCAACCGCTGAGCCGGTGTCCCAGCTCGCCTCCGACCACGCCGGCCGGGTCGTCGGGCTCTACGGCGACCCCACCGTTTCCTGGAGCATCCTCCTGGAAGCGAAGCTGTCTTCGGTGCTGACACCGGAAAAGGCGCGGATGCGGCTGGCGGTCGCCGTCGGGGAACGGCCATGGCTCGGGGCCGCTCCCGACGTCGAAGCCGTTGCCGGTGAAGAACTTCCGGCGATCCGTGATCGCTTCGCCGAGGCGTCGTACGAACGCGGCGCGCCGTTGCTTCGCGTCGCCGTCGGCGTCGACGAACCCGTCGTGCTGATCGCCGCGCACCACGGCGCGCTCGACGGTCTCGGCCTGCTCGCCGTCCTCGGCCTGGCCCTCGACATCCCGATCTCGTCCGCCGCCAAGGGCATCGGCGCGCGTACGGCGGATCGATCCTTTCTCACGTCGGCCTTCCAGCGGCTCGCTGAAGCGCTTTTCGCGCCACCGGCCAGGATCACCCCGGAACGGGCCGAAAGTGGCTCAGGAGACGTGTTCAGTGCCCGGATTCTCCCTCGCGCGCGCCTGGGATCCGCGGCCTTCACGGCGGCCGCCGCGAACCTGACCGAGACGTGGAACGCCCGGCACGGTGAGGAGACCGCCAGGGTGGTGGCCGCGGTGGGTGCCTCCTGTCGGGGCGGCGCCGCCCCGGAACCCGAGCACGACAGCGCGTTCTTCCGGTTGCGGGTCGGCCGCGAGCCCTCGGTCGCCGAAGTGGGCGCGCTGCTGGCCACTCAGCCGCCGGAACCCGATTTCCCCGCCCGCAGCAGCAGAATCGCCCGGCTGGGCACCCGGCTGCTGGCGGGCAGGCTCGGGTCGACCTATCTGGTTTCCAACCTCGGCGTCGTTTCGGCGGCGGACGCGGTCACCTCGATCGCGTTCTATCCCGCCGCCAGCGGCCGCTCAGGCGTGGCGTTCGGCGCGGCGACCGTCGGCGAGACGAGCACCGTCACCGTGCGCGCACGCCGCAAGGACTTCGACGACGCCGCCGCGGCCGGGCTGGCCGACGGGATCGTGGAAGCCTTGCGGGATCAGGACCCTGGGCTGGGGGATGGCCACCCCGGCCACGTCGCGCACGAGTGATTCGAATCGGTGCACGCTGTGCTCCCAGTCGAACAGGCCCGCCCAGGTGACCCCCGCCCGGCCCATTTCGTTCCGGCGCGCCTGATCGGCGAGCAGCCCGTCCACCCGCGCGGTGAAATCGGCGAAGTCGTCGGCCAGCAGGCCGGTCTTGCCCTCCACGATGGATTCGGCCACCCCGCCTGCCGCCCGGTAGGCCACCGACGGCACGCCGTGCGCGGCGGCCTCCATGATGACGATTCCCCAGCCTTCCTTGACCGACGGGCACAGGTGCAGCCAGGACCGTTCCAGGATCTCGTGTTTCTCGTTCTCGTCCACCCAGCCGTGCAGCCGCACGCGGTCTTCGACGCCGCGGTCGCGCGCGTGTTCGCGCAGAACCTCTTCCCACGGGCCCTGGCCGACGATCTCGAGCCGCAGTGTCGGCCAGCGCGTGCTCAGTTCCGCGACGACGTCGATCGCGTGCTCGATCCGCTTGTGCGGCACCAGCCTGCTGACGGCGACCAGTGTCGGTTCGGGGGCCCGGACGGCCTTGACGCGTGGGGGAGTGTCCAAACCGTTGGGTACCACGGTGATGCGTGAGCCTTCGATGCCGAGGCCGGCGAGTTCGCCCTTGGTGATCTCGGAAACCGTGACGTAGCGGCAGTGCCGGAACAGCCACGGCGCCAGCCGGGACTCGATCCACCAGCCGATCCGGCCCACCGTCTCGCCGAGCGCGCTGATCCACTGTTCCTTGTGGACGTGGTGCACCAGCACGAGAACCGGGCAGCCCGCCACGAGCCTGGCGAAGAACGGCATCCCGTTCTGGACGTCCACGACGAGGTCGGCGTGCGCGTTCCGGATCGCCCGGAGCGCGTGCGGGTACACGCCGAACTTGTTGCCGCGGCGGCGATAGCGGACGCCGTCGCGCCATTCGCCCGCGTTCGCGCCCGGGTACGCCGCGCACTGGATTTCGACTCGGTATCCGGCTTTGGCGAGTCCCTCCGCCATCCGCTCGACGTACCGCTCGGAGCCGCCGCCTTCCGGATGGCCGGTGTCGCGCCAGTTGACGAGCAGCACACGTGGCCGTTCCATCGTGGTTCTCCCAACCTGTTAGCGACAATGCTAGGTTACCGGTGCGTACACGGTAGATGAATCATTCTCGGAAAGCGATGGTTCGATGGTCGGTAATCGGTCGGTGACCCGTTCGGCGATGCCTCATCGCGCCACCTTGCGCAGATCGGTGACGTTGTTCCGGGCTTTTCTCACCGAACAGACGGATCCGGACGGTTTCTACTCGGTGCTCGCCGAGGACTCCGTCCGGCAATTGGCGCAGCACACTCCGTTGAACGGCCGAACCATCGTCGACGTCGGCGGCGGGCCGGGCTATTTCTCGGACGCGTTCCGCGCCGCCGGAGCCACCTACCTGGGCATAGACCCCGACGTCGGAGAGCTCACGGCGCGGGGAGAGGCCGGGGAGAACATGGTCCGCGGCAGCGGGACGAAACTGCCGGTGCGCACCGGATCCGTGGACGTCTGCTATTCGTCGAACGTCCTCGAACACGTTTCCGAACCGGAGGTCATGCTGGCCGAGATGTGCCGGGTGACCAAACCGGGAGGGACGGTTTTCGCCTCGTTCACACCCTGGTATTCGCCGTGGGGCGGTCACGAGACGGCACCGTGGCATTTCCTCGGTGGACACTACGCCCGGCGGCGTTATCTCGAAAAGAACGGGAAGGAGCCGAAGAACAAATTCGGCGAGAGTCTGTTCGCTTTTTCGGCAGGCGCGGCCGTCCGGTGGGGGGAGGCCACGCCGCTCGCCGATCTTCAGGAGGTGTACCCGCGTTACCACCCCTCCTGGGCCCAATGGATCGCGCGTGTCCCCGGGGTACGGGAGGTCGCGTCGTGGAATCTGGTGTTGGTGCTGCGTAAGCCTTAGTGGCGCGAAGGCGTCGGGCGCCGCTTCACCAGCAGGAAGACTCCGAGCGCGAGGAAGGCCGCGCCGGCGACCCCGAGCACGATCGGCCCGGTGCTCCCGATGAAGTCCAGCTTGCCCTTGTTCTCGCCGACCTGCTTGACCATCGCGTCGACGGTCGCGTCGGTGAAGGTCAGCGTGCCGTCGAAGACCACGGTGGGCGTGGGGTTCGCGGCCGACCGCAGTTCCTGGTGTGAGCGCTGTTCCTGCTTGACCTGGATCCCGGTCACCGGCTCGATCCAGCTGGTGATGGTGCCCGCGTAGAACTGACCCGCCTCGACGGAGTCACCGGTGGCGCCGATGAGCGAGCCCGGCACCTTCTTCGTCGAGATCTTCGTGGTGGGGATCTCCTGGACGAACTTGTAGACCTCGACGCCCTTGATGTCCTCGACGCCCTTGAACCGGGCCTGGACGGCTCGGCCGGTGTTGTCGTCGTAGACCTGGTAGTCCTTCTGCTCGGTGTCGAAGGGGAACTTGAAGTTCAGGCCGGGCTGCGGCTTGTACTCCTGGATCTCCTCGGGCTTCTCGCCCTCCTTCTCGGGCTTGTCCTTGAGCTTGGTGACGAAGCTGCTGTTGGCCGAGCACTTCGCCTCCTGGTCACCACCCGGCGGCATGTAGCCCTCCGCGGTGCGACGGTCGAAGCAGACCTGCCGCTTGCTGGCGCTGACCACGGTCTGGTCGCTGGTGTCGACGACCGAGACGGCCAGCAGCCAGACGGCGACGTCCGTACCCTCACGCATCTCCGGCGGCGCGAAGTTCGCCGCCACGCGGGCGGTCGCCTTCAGCTTGGCGTTGTCGCGGATCTCCGTGACGGTCTTGCCGCCTTCGGTCTTCACGGCGAGCACCTTGGACGCGGTGCCTTCGAGGACCGACGTCGATTCCTGGTTCAGTGGCACCTTGGCGAGTTCGGGTTTCACGTAGGTCGGCAGCAACACCGCGCCGGCGATGGAGAACACCCCTAGGGCCAAGAAGATCAGGCTCAACGCACGTCGCAACGGTCCTCCTGGTGGAACCATGGAAAATCCACATTACCCATCGGTAATCAGTCGTCAGATACTGGCCCGCCCGCAGGTCAGCGTCAAAGGTGTGACCGGCGGTCACAGGCACCGCGTGCGGCCGGAAGGTGGTACCGGCGCCGCCATTCGGCCCAGGCAGCCAAACATGTTTGTTCCCGGGAACAACGTGAGCGGGACCACCATCGGACGACTTCCGGTGCGTGGAAAGGAACTTTGTGCCGCAGGACCCGAACGATTCCCGCGTGCTGGACATCGGCGCGTACTCGGATTCGATCACCGATGTCGAGCTTCGTGACGCCGTCGCGGACGTCGCGACGTTGCTTTCGTTGCACGGCAACGTGATCCGTGACCTCGACGCCAGGAGGTCACGGTGGCGGCCGGGGCGGCGGTCCCCGCATCCCGACATCGTCCTGTCCGCGGCCGGGCGCCGTCCACAGTGGACGAGATCCGCGAATCCCGAAGTGACCCTGCCGGTCGCCACGACCGCGCGCGGCCGCACGCTCGCGGTGCGGCTCACCGCGCGGCCCGGTCTCGGGCACACGCTGCTGGACCTCGCGAGGATCATCGACGCCGACATGGCGCCGGAGAGAAGGGGCTAGCCGTTGTCCGCCAGGCGGACCGCCTCCAGCGCGACGTAGAGCTCCCCGACGTCGACCGGGTCCGACAGGTCGCGTCTGGTCAGCTCCTGCACCCGGCGCAGCCGGTACCGGACGGTGTTCGGGTGGACGATCAGCCGGTCCGCGGCCTCCTTGGCCGAGCCGTGCCCGGCGAACCACGCGACCAGCGTGTCGAGCAGGACCTGTCGTTCGGGTTTGGGCAGCACCAGGAGCCCGGCCAGCACGGAGCGCAAGACGTCCCGCGACATCTCCGGCGCGCTCGCGACCAGGGTGGTGACCGGGGAGTCGCCGAAGACGGCGACACCGGCGGCGCCGGCGGCCAGCGACCGGCGGGCGATCCTGGCCCGGTGCACCGCGTCCGGCACCTCGAGGAAGCCGTTGAACGGCCTGCTCATCCCCACCGCCAGCGGCAGGGTGCCCAGGACGTCACGCAGCCGCCGGACGTCTTCGACGCGGTCGATCACGACCAGTCCGATTTCGGCGCCGGGCCGCCAGGCCGACTTCCAGCGTCGCGCCCGCAGCAGCGCTTCGACGCCGGGCCGTTCCTTCGGCTCGACGGGCTCGGTCACGACGGCGACGAACGTACCCGCCGCCGGAAGATCGAGTTCCTTGGCGGCGTTTTCGAGTTCCGCCTGGGTGGCGAAGCGGCCCTGCAGCAGGCCATCGAGCAGCACGAGCTTCTCGTGCGAGAGTTCGCCCGCGACCTCGTTGTACGCGGTGGTCAGCGCGTCGGAGTAGAGGTCGATGGTCTTCCATACGCCTGCGTTGATCTCCACCGTGCGGGCCGGGTTGATGAACCCGGGGCCCGCCAGCTCCACCAGGCGTTCGTAGACGAAGATCCCGCCGATCCGGAACGCGCGGAGCACGGATGGCAGCGGGATACCCTGTCTGGCCTGCGCCAGCCCGGTCTTGCGGGCCGCGTCGAGCGGTAGCCCGCGCCCCTCGACGAGTGCGGTCAGCGCCCGCTCGAGATTCGCCCGGCAGACCTTGCGCAACTCTTCCGGCGCGGTGCTGTCCACCTGGTGGTAGAACTCGTCCTCGTCGCTGAGCAGCCGGGCGAGGCGGTCGCTGAACTCGGGTAGCCGGGTGAGCATCGCCTGCATGAGCGCGCGCTGCTCCCGGGGTGCGGGAGTAGCGAGAGCTTCGTTGCCCATCCGTCAACTCTAACCCGATCGAGTGGCCGCTTTTTATCACGATGCGACGAAAGGGCGGATTCAGGAGCTGAGCGCGGCTGACAATCTGCGCAGTGTGTCGCGGGCCTGCCGCAGCTCCTCGGGGTTGACGCCGCTGTCGTGGAGCACGTCGTGCCGGGATTCGCTCGCGTCCCACAGCCGTTGCAGCAGTCGTGCGCCCTCGGGCGTGATGGCGTACAGGGACGAGCGGCGATGCGAAGGATTCGGCTCCACGCTCAGGTGACCGGCCTCGGTGAGGTCGTCCACGACGCGCTGCACGGCTTGGCGGACCTGGCCGAGCCGTCGTGCGATGGCGGGGACGGCGAGGGGTTCTTCGGACACCGTGCTCAGCACATGCCAGCGGGCCACCGTCGTGCCCAGCCCGGCCGCCTCCCGCTCGCTGACGCGGCGGCTCAGCCCCGCGAGTTCGTAGACGTCGGCGATCAGCAGCCGGTAGTCGCGGACGAGGTCGGTCATATTTGACAGCATACTGTCAAATGGTCATTCTGGCCGCATGGACGTCACCGAACGGATCGCCGCCGTCTTCACCGCCTCGGGACCGCGCCCCGAACTCGCCGGACGGCTCGGTGTGTTCGAGCCGCTGATCGGCAGCTGGGACCTGGTCGTGCACAACTACGCGGAGGACGGCGGTGTGCGGACCGTCGACGGCGAATGGCATTTCGGCTGGGCGCTCGACGGCCGCGCGCTGGCCGACGTGTGGATCAGTCCGGCGCGGGCGAGCAGGGTCGACGGCGTGGACGGGGAGTGGGGGATGAGCCTGCGCTTCTACGACGAGAAGATCGACGCGTTCCGGTCGACCTGGCTCGGTCCCGGCAACGGCTGGGTGATCCCGTTCCTCGGCAAGCGGACGGAGGACGGCTTCGAGATCGAGGCCGACACCGACGGCGTCCGGCGCCGGTGGATCTTCTCCGAGCTGACCGCCGCGAGTTTCTCCTGGCGTGCGGAAGAAACGCTGCCGGACGAGGACCCCTTCGTCCGGCAGCGTTTCGAGGCCACTCGCGCGATCAGTGGTTGATCTTGAACCAAGGCTGCGACCAGCCGAGGTAGGTGTAGTTCCACGCGTTCTTGATCTCCGAGATCGTGGTCTCGGTGAAGCTGCCGGGGCCGTGGATGTCGTTCGACAGGAACTTGCCGCCGCCGATGGAGATCATCGTGTGCCCGGTGCCGCCGTTGCTGAAGAAGGCGAGCCCGCCCGCGGGGACCTGGGTGTCACCGGGGTGCTTGTACGAACCCGGGATCTGGGTCCAGTGCACGTAGGCCGTTTCCGAGCCGCTCGCGGTCCAGCCGTAGGCCCACGAGTTGATCCGGTCGCACCAGCGGTAGTAGTTGGGATCGTTGTTGGTGTGCACGTGCGCCTTCGCCCACGCGACGGCTTCGGCGCAGGTCCTCGGGTTGCCGGTGCCCGCGGTGGAGCAGGAGAGGGTGCTGCCGGCGCAGTCCGGCGCGACCCGGCCGTCGGAGCCGGTGTAGACGTAGGCGTCGCTGATGTAGCCGCCCTTGGACGGCACGTAGTCCCAGATGTCGGTGGTGCCGTACTTGCCGGTCACCGTCGAGCCGTTGATCTGGCAGTCGATCGTGACGGCGGTGCCGCTCGCGACGGTGCCGACCGAACTCGCGCCGGTGCTCGGGCTCGACCGCACGGTCACCGCCACCCCGGAGTCGGTGTTCACCGTGCCCGTCGCCGCCAGCGCCTCGCCCGCACCGCCGAACATGATCGCCCCGGTCAGTGCGATCGTGCCGACGGCACCTCTGGCGATCCTCGATCGGATCTTCATCTCTGTCCTCCAGTGGTTCCCCTGATAGGGGGACAGGATGCAAGACGCTCGTACAAGCGGCGTACAAGGAATCGAGTGTCCGAAGTGGACTGTTCTATGCCGGGACGAGCTCCGGTGCGGGGATTTGTCCGATGATCGGGACATCGCCGGCGTAACGGGCGTTCCGCTCGGTGAGCAGCACCCGCAACCGAGTGAGCGCCCGGAATTGGGCCGCGCGGACCGCTCCGGCACTCGGGAGGCCGAGCCGTTCGGCCGTCTCCTCGGCCGAAAGGCCGAACACGAACCGGAGGGCGATCACCTCCCGGTGCGGCATCGGCAGTCTCGCCAGCAGGGTCCCGGCCTGCAACCGATGCTCCAGCCGTTCGATCTCGTCCGGGTCGCGGCGGGCCCAGAACGTCAGCCCGTCGGCGATCTCCGAGACCGAGGCCACCGGTTCGCGGGACCGGCGCCGATGGAGGTCGGCGACCTTGTGCCCGGCGATCCCGAGGACGAACGCGAGGAACCGGTCCGGGCGATACCGGTAGCGGGGCAAGGCGATCAGCACCGCCTGCAACACCTCCTGCGCGCAGTCCTGTGCGTCACAGGCACCCGTTCCGGCGCTCCCGACCTTGCCCGCGCAATAACGGAACACGTGCGGGGAAAGGAAACGGAGCAGTTCCCGGACCGCGTCCGGATCACCGGCGACGGCCGCCCGGACCAATCTGCTGTCCGGATTGGGCAATCGGCCTGCCGTGGCGGCGGCGCGGGAGTCCGCGGGTACCGTCGAGGGCGCTACCTCGTCCAAGTCTGCACTCCTGGTTCAGGGGAAGTGGCCGCGAAGGTGCGCCCGTCATCGGGGACTGGGACTTCGTGCGCGATGGTCCAGCTTGCCGTTCCGCGCGGGGGTTGTCCACACGACGGGCCGGAAGTCATCCGAACCGCGCAATGTCTACTGTGGACAGTGTCGGGGCGATACCTTGAAGCAGGACAGCACCGGGGGATAGGCCGTGGTATCGGTGCTCAGTAGATCCGAGGTCCAGACCAGGCAGTGCGCGAGAACCCGGATCCGCTGGTCGAGATCGGCGTTGTCGCAGGCCTCGCCGATCTGGTCGGCGCAGGTGTCCCGGTCGTCGCGGACACTGGCGGCGATGGCGCGGACGATCGCCGCCACGGCGGGGTCGAGTTTGTCGGGCCGCACCGTCCGTCCCGCGGAATCCCGCAGGCGCAAGGTGAACGGTTCACCGATCCGCAGTGAACGACGGCGATCCTTGGCGGCCAAGGAGAACGTGTCGACCAGTCGTCCGACGACTTCGCCGAGCGCCGGTTTCCGCCGGGTGGACGACGCGATGGACACCAGCGCGGTGGCGAGCCGGTCGGCTTCACCCGATCTGGTGAGAGACAGAAGATCGCGGGCGACGGTGTGCGCGCGTTTGGCAGTGGGTGTCATGTCGGGCCCCTCGTAGAGCGTGCCGACAACCGATACCCGTCCGGGTGATGGCCAAACCTGAACGGCTGTCTATTCCCGCCGGTGGCGGCGAGGGTTGGGCCGTTCGGTTCAGGCCGATGGGCCGTCTCCGACGCGCAAGTAGCCGCGTACAGCGGCGACGACGTGATCCGCGTAAGTCGGCTCGACGTTCCGCATCCATGCCCGGAGCGCGTCGAGAAACCCGACGAGGTCCCGGAGCACACCTTGGAGGAGGCCGGGGAGGTCCTGACGCCGGATTTCCAGCCGCCGTCCTTCGGGGGACTCCCAGTCCTCGTCGTCCACGTCCGGCCAGAACCGGATGATCTCGCCGTCGAACTCGAACACCGTCCCCGGTCCGTGACCGAGGTCGGGGCCGTTCCCCTGCGTCAGCCCGTGCCAGTCCGGCCAGTCGGTCAGGTCGCAGCAGCAAGCTGGGGTGAGGGAGACGCCATCGGCTTCGAGCAGCAGACCGCCGGCGAGGAAAGGGGTCTCGAGCCGCACCAGCTCGTCGAACGCGGTCCCGAGGTCGGGCCGGGCGAGCTCGCCGCTCGTGCTGTGTCCGAGGAGGGAGAGCACGACCGCGCCGACGTCTTCGGAGGGCATTTCGCGGTGAAGGGGGATCCACTCGCCGTCGTGGCCGCGAAACGGCCACAGAGCGAAGGACGAATAGCCGGGCGGCAAGGGTTCCACCACCGGAAAGAGCCTGGGCATGCGGTGACGGTACGGTGCGTGACCCCGTCGGCGCCACGGCGTTTCCGGTGGTGAGGCAGAGGTGGCGTGGTCGGTTCCGCGGGTCGTGAGTGGCGATTCGGGTTCTAACCCGAATCGCCACTCACGACCCGCTCTAGCGTGCGAGCAGGTCTCGCAGTGCTTTCACCACCTCCGACGGCGATTCCTCGGCCATGAAGTGGCCCGAGGTGACCGTCCGATGGTCGAGGTCCGTCGCCCACGCCCGCCAGAGCGCGACGGCGTCGTAGCCGAGCGCGGCACCCCAGTCCTGTTGGAGCACGGTGAGCGGCATGGCGAGCCGGTTGCCCGCCGCGCGATCGGCCTTGTCGTGCTCGACGTCGACGCCCGCCGACGCGCGGTAGTCGGCGACGATCGACGTCACCGCGTTTCGCGAGGCCGCAAGGTACGCTGCCCGGACGTCGGCAGGGATCGCGTCGCCGCGCTGTGTCCAGGCGTCGAGGAAGTGACCGAAGAACGCGTCGGGCGCGGCGCCGATCAGCTGTTCGGGCAGCCCCGGCGGCTGCGCCATCAGATAGAGGTGGAAGCCGACCGCGGCGCCGGTGCCGTGCAGGACGTCCCACATGTCCAGCGTGGGCAGCACGTCGAGGATCGCGAGGTGGCTCACCTTGCCGGGGTGGTCGAGCCCCGCCCGCAGGGCCACCAGCGCGCCCCGGTCGTGCCCGGCGAGGGCGAACCGGTCATGGCCGAACGCCTTCGCGACGGCGATGACGTCGGCCGCCATCGTGCGCTTCGAGTAGGTCTCGCCGGTGTCTTCGGGCTTGTCGCTTTCGCCGTATCCTCGCAGGTCAGGGCAGAGAACGGTGTGGTCCGCCGCCAGATCGGCCGCCACGTGCCGCCACATGAGGTGGGTCTCGGGGAAGCCGTGCAGGAGCACGATCGGGCTGCCGGTCCCGGCGACGGCGACGTCGAGTGCGACGCCGTCCGCCACGGGCACCCGCTGGTAGTCGAATCCGGTGATGCGCATGGATACCTTCCTGGTCGTTCCGTGATGACCGCCAGCGTCCCCGGCGCGAATCAGCACCCGGTCAGCGACGACCGAGCGGCCGGGGCACGATGATCACCGTCGGTGAAGCGGGAGGTGACGATGCGGTTCGGGGTACTCGGCCCGCTCGTGGCCGAAGACGCGCGGGGTGCCGTCGGGCTCAAGGGGCCGCGGCACCGGGCGGTGCTGGCCAGGCTGCTGATCGCCCGCGGCCGCGTCGTGCCGGTGGAACGCCTGGTCGACGACCTGTGGGAGCGCCCGCCCGAGGGCGCGGTCGGCGCCGTCCAGACGTTCGTCGGTGCCCTGCGCCGCGCGCTGGAGCCGGACCGCGCGCCCCGGGAGCCCGCGCGGCTGCTCGTCACGGTCGCCCGCGGTTACGCCCTGCGCGCGGAGTCCGTCGACGCCTGGGACTTCGAGGCCGCCGTCGCCGCTGCCCGCGAACTGCTCGACGCACGGCGGGCGGACGCGGCACTGTCGCAAGTGGACACCGCGCTCGCGTTGTGGCGCGGGACGGCGTATGCCGAGTTCGCCCACGAAGGCTGGGCGCGTGGCGAGGTCTCCCGCTTGACCGAACTCCGGCTGCTGGCCGGGGAACTGCGTGCCGAAGCCCTTCTCGCGCTCGGCCGGGCCGCCGAGGTGATCCCCGAGCTGGAACCGCGGGTGCGCGAACACCCGTTGCGGGAGAACGGTTCCCGGCTGCTGGCCTTGGCGCTCTACCGCGCCGGGCGGCAGGGTGACGCGCTCACGGTGTTGCGCGCCGCGCGCAAGCTGCTCGCCGACGAACTCGGCATCGATCCCGGCGCCGGCCTGCGGGAACTGGAAGCCGACATCCTGGCGCAAGCGCCGCGGCTGACGCCGTCCCCGCCCAAGATCGCCGAACGGCCGCTGGTCGGCCGCGACGCGGAGCTGACCAGGCTCGAGGAAGCCGCGGTCCGGTCGCGGCTGGTGCTCGTGTCGGGCGACGCCGGGGTGGGGAAGACCGCGCTCGCCGAGGCGTTCTCCGCCCGGCTCGCCGCACGCGGCTGGGCCACGGCCTGGGGGAGCGATCCGGACGACGAGGGTGTGCCGCCCGCCTACGCGTGGACCCGGATCCTGGCGACACTCGCCGACGCCGGATACGGCCCCGCGCCGACGGCGGAACCGGTGTCCGAAGATCCCGTCGCCGCGCGCTGGCGATGGCATCGGGCGGTCGCGGCCTATCTGGCCGGCGCCAAGCCGCTGCTGCTCGTCCTCGACGACCTGCACTGGGCGGGCGAGGAGACGCTCGCGTTGCTGACCGCGGTGCTCGCCGAGCCGGTGCTGGTCGTCGCGACCCATCGAGGCACCGACCCGCCCGCGCGGCTGACGGATTTCCTCGGCCGGGCCGCACGCCACGAGCCGGTGCGCGTCTACCTTGGCGGCCTGCCCGAGACCGAAGTCGCCGGCCTGGTCCGGGTCACGACCGGAGAAGAAGTCGACTCACGGACCGCCGCGGTGATCCATCGGCGTAGCGGCGGGAACGCCTTCTTCGTCCGTGAACTCGCCCGTTTGCTGGCCGCCGAGGGCATGGCCGCGCTGGACGCGGTGCCGCCGGGAGTCCGCGACGTCGTCCGGCACCGGCTGGAAGCGCTACCGGACGCGGCGAGGGGCGTGGTGCGCCGGGCCGCGGTGATCGGCACGGACGTCGACCTGGACGTACTCGAGGCACTGGCCGGGGAAACCGCGCTCGACGCGGTCGAAAGCGCTGTCCGGCAAGGATTCCTGACCGAGCCGGCGCCGCGTCGATTCCGGTTCGCGCACGCGCTCGTGCGGGACACGCTCTACCGCGATCTCTCTCGTTCGCGCCGTGCCCGCGAGCACGGCGAGATCGCCGAGGCGCTGGAAGGTCTGCGTCCTGACGACGTCGATGCCTTGGCACACCATTTCGTGCTGTCCGAGGAGCACGCGGACCGCGCCGCACACTACGCGCGGGCCGCCGCCGAACGGGCCGAAAGCCGTTTCGCGCAGGCGGAAGCGGCGAGACTTTGGGACGCCGCCCTCACCGCGTTCGATCGGTCCGGCGCCTCCGATGTGGAGAAGCGGCTGGAGCTGATCATGGGCAAGGCGCGTGCTTCGGCCGTCGCGGGCGGCCTCGGCCAGTCGCGGCGGCATCGGGCCGAAGCGCTGGAACTGGCGGAAAAGCTGGACGATCCGCTGCTGACCGCGCGGGTGATCGGCGCGTTCGACGTCCCCGCCAGCTGGACCGCGAGCGACGATCCCGCACTCGCTTCCCGGATCGCGGGCGCCGTCGAGCGGACCCTCGCCGCGTTGCCGGCCGATCGGGAGGCCGAGCGGTGCCGTCTGCTGGCCACGCTCGCCGTCGAACTGCGGAACGCGGGCGGACGGCGGGCCCGCGACGCGGCCCGGGAAGCCGAGACGCTCGCCCGCCGGATCGGTGACCCGGCGCTGCTGGCCTTCGCGCTCAACGCCCGGTTCCTGCAGTCCTTCGACCGCGCGGGGCTCGCACCCCGGCGGGCCGGAATCGGCGCGGAACTGGTCGACCTCTCCAGGCGGCATGGGCTGGTGACGTTCGAGGTACTCGGGCATCTCGTGCTCGTGCAGGCGAAGAGCGCGCTCGCGGAGTTCGAGGCCGCGGACCGGCACGCCGCTTCGGCGGACGAACTGGGGGAGAAGTACGCCCTTCCGCTCGTCGGCGTGTTCACCCGGTGGTATCGCGCGATGCGGACCGCGATGACCGGCCCCGGTGGGGAAGCCGCCTACCGCGCCGCGGCGGCGGGTCTCGCCGGAACCGCGATGTCCGGAGTGGACAACGGGATCCTCGCGCTCGCCCTGTTCTGCGACCGGATCCAACGAGGCATGCCGCCCGAAGCGCGCGAAGAAAGCTACGGCGCTTACGAAAGCTGGTGCCGACCGGTGCTCCCGATCCCGGACTCGCCCCGCGACCTGCTGTACGAGGCGCGCGCCTGTCTCGCCGCCGTCGTCGCGATCGAACTCGGCGACCGGACGGCGATGGAACGCCTGTACGCCGGGCTTCTCCCGGCAGAGGACGAGATCGCGGGCGCCGGGAGCGGGATGCTCACCCTCCGCCCGGTCGCGCACTATCTCGGCGAGCTGGCCACCGCCCTCGGCCTGCGAGAAGCGGCCGCCGAGCACTTTCGGAAGGCGCGGGCCATCGCGGTGAAGGCCGGTTCACCGCACTGGGGCTGACTCACTGCTCCCGCATCGCGCGGCGGATCTCGGCCAGTTTGTCCTTGGCCGCCTTGTCGCGGTCGGCGATCTTCTTGTCCAGCGAGGCCACGTCTTCCTTGCCGCCGATGCCCGCGAGTTCGGTCGAGCCCAGCGAGGTCGTGTACCGCTGCTCGATGCGGTCGCGCACGTGATCGAACGAGGGCACCCCGGACTCGCTGTAGTCCGGGTCCGGAACCTCGACGGGAGGTACAGGGGTCTCCTCGACGATCTCGGCGTCGAGGATCTCCGGCTTCTTCTCCGGACTGTTCTCACTCATGGTCACTCCGTCCTGCGTGCCAAGGCACGGCTTCGGTCATCAACCCGAGCATGCCCGAAACCAGCCGCATCTGGTCGACCGTGCGGATGTCGGCCTCGACCAGCCGCGGCGAGCAGACCACGATCGCGAGCGCCTGCGCCCGGGACAGCGCGACGTTCAGCCGGTTGCGGGAGAGCAGGAAGTCCAGGCCACGGGGCAGATCGACGGCCGAAGACGAGGTCATGGTGGTGATCACCACCGGTGCCTCCTGCCCCTGGAACCGGTCGACCGTGCCCACCCGGACGCCCGGATACCCGGCTTGGTCCAGCGCACGCGCCACGACGCGGGCCTGCAGGTTGTACGGCGCCACGACCAGGATGTCCTCGTCGCCGAGCGGCCGGGGATCACCGTGGTCGGTCCAGGCGCGGCCGTGGAGTTCGGACACAAGGGCGGTGACGGCCTCGGCCTCCTCGACCGACCGTGTCGTGTTCCCGTGGTGATCGACCTCGGCGAGGTACAGGCCCGCCTCAACCCCTTCGATCGCCCGCTCGGCCGCCGAAGGATGCGAGTGCAGGCGTCCCGCGTAGGACAGCTGAGACACCGGAGAGCAGACCGCCGGATGCATCCGGCGGGTCTCGTCGAGGAAGTAGCCGAGTTCGGCCGGGATGATGTCGGCCTCACCGATCAGATGCCCGAGCGCGGACGCCTCGGCACCCGCCGGATGCGTGCCCTGCACGACCTGCGGCAGCTGCTGCGGATCACCCAGCAGCAGGAGGTTCTTGGCGCACATCGACACCGCGAGCGCGTCGGCGAGGGCGAACTGGCCCGCCTCGTCGATGATCAGCAGGTCGAAGGGCTCTTCCCGGATCGCGGCGTTCGCGAACGTCCACGCGGTCCCGCCGACCAGATGGCCGGTGTCGTGCTCCTCGCGCCATTTCACCAGCGCGGGATTGGTCTTCGGCTGCTCCCAGGGCGCGGCCGGATCCGGGGTCCGCTTGGCGCGTTTGGCGCACGGCAGATCCGGCGCGTTCTTCAGCGCGGCGGACAGGACGTTCTCCACGGCCTTGTGACTGGTCGAGGTGACCGCGATCGTCTTGCCCGCGCGCACCAGTTTCGCGATCAGCCTGCCCGCGAGGTACGTCTTGCCCGCGCCGGGCGGGCCCTGGACGGCGAGCGCGGAGCCGTCGAGCGCCTCTACGGCCTCGATCACCGTGTTCACCAGATCCGCCCCGGGCTCGGGCAGGGGCCGGTCGTCACGCAACCGCGGTGACGTGCGCCGGAGCAGATCGACGCCGGGATGAGCGGGCAGCACCGGCAGCGTGCCGACGGCGAGCCGGGCGAGGTCCGCGACCGCGTCGTCCTTGGGGGAAGGCCGGACCGGGCTCCCCGGCAGCACCGCCACCGGCCGGTCCGCGGTGGTCTCGTCGGGCGGGCAGCTTTCCTCGAGGGTCAGTTCGACGGCCGTGGCCGAGACGACCTTGGCGTCCCGCGCGGCCGCCCCGTACCGCAGGCGGACGTCGTCGCCGGGGGCGAAGGGATGCGGCCGGTCCGGGTCGCAACGGAGCATGAGCGAGCGTTTCGCCTTCCGGACCCGGCCCGAAGGCGGCACCCATTCCCCGGCCTCCAGCGAAACCGGGACGGTGCACGCGTTGTCGGTCTCCAGATCGCCGAGCGGGGCGGCCAGCTGGCGGAAGTACTCCCACCACGCGGGGTTCGTCTCGCGGCGGTGGTAGCCGACGGACGCGGCCAGTAGTGCGCGGGCGCGGTCCTCGCCGGTGAACTCGGCCGGGTCGTCGGGCAGGCCCTCCAGCAGCGGATCGACCAGCGCGGCCAGCTGCGCGGCGCGTTCCGCGCGTTTCTGGGCCGCGACGTCCTCTTCGGTCTGCCGGAGTAGAGCGTCCACATCGGACACTTCAGGCGGCTCGGCGAGCTCGATCCCTTCCTGCACGCGGACCTTGTGGAGGAACTCGAACAACCGCAGCGTGGAAACGCAGTCGTATTCGTTGTAGTCGCCGATCCCGCGCAGCACTTCGTCCGCGTGTCCGGTCTCGCCGGAGGCGGTGAGCGTCAGGTACTCCTCGTAGGCCTCGATACTCGAGACCGCCGTCTTGACGTCGCCGTCGCGGGCTTCGGGCATGTAGAGCGGTTCGAGGTACTTGATGGAGTACGACCGCTGCGAGACCCGGAGTGCCTTGCGCACCACGGAATACAGGTCCACCAGCCCGCCGCTGCGCAACAGGTGGTCGACGGCGTCCTCGCGGGTCCCGTGCACGGCGGCGAGCCGTTTGATCGCGGTGACCTCGTACGGCGCGTAGTGGTAGACGTGCGAACCGGGATGTTCCGCGAGCCGCGCCGTGGCGAAGTCGACGAACTCCTCGAAGGCCCGCTTCTCCTGCGCCCGGTTGTGCGCCCAGAACGGCGTGAACTTCGTGTCGTCGTCCGCGGTCACCGCGCCGAAGAGGTACTCGAGCCCTTCGCCGGCCAGGGCGTAGGGATCGCCTTCCATGTCGAAGAAGACGTCACCGGGCGCGGGCGGCGGCAGGGTGGCCAGCGCGTCCGGATCGATGATCTCGTAGGCGATCTGCCCGGTGGCGTCCTGCCGGACCTGGATCGCGGCCTGGGCGCGCAGCGTGGTGAACGACGTCGTCGAGATGTCGCGCGGCCGATCCTCCGGCGTGGCGGTCGCGAGTGCGTCGATGGTGCCGAGACCCGCGGCGACGAGCTTCCGCCGCTGGTCACCGCGCATCCCCGCGACCAGCGAAAGGTCTCGATCGGCTTCGCGGGCGCTCGCGCAATGGGCGGCGTAGGAGCAGCCACCGCAGGCGGGCCGTTCGTCGGCCCACAACGGGACCGGCAGGGTCGGCGCCCGGTTCCGTAACCGGGCTCGGAGCCGGTCCACCAGCGGGAGAAAGTCGTCGACGCGGAACGAGCGGGTGCTGTGATCACCGAGCAGCAGGTGCATTCGCGGACCTGCGGGCCAGCCTGCGCGGCGAAGGGCGTCGGCGTACGCGGTCAGCTGGACCACAGCAGCGGGCTTCGCGTGCCTGGCCAGCTTCGTGTCGTAGACCTCGTAGCGGCCTTCGTCGTCCCTCATCAGGAAGTCGGCGCGGCCGGAGAACTCGCCGTCGTGGAAGACCGCCTGGTAGATCACCGGCGCGCCCGCCCGAAGTGCCTCTTCGGTGGCTTTCGCGGCGACGACAGGGTCTCGTTCGTCGATCTCGACGACGGCGCTGCGCTCGCCGCGCAGCTTGTCCAGCGTCGCGGCCTCGTGCGCGCGCCCGTGCGTGACCGCCAGCTGATCCGGCCCGGAGCCCGGTCGCGGCGCTCCCGGGAGGCCGGCGGCCAGTGCCTGGTTCAGGAGGCTGCGGTGCTCGCATTCGAGCAGGTCGGCGAGATCGGACGGGGTGTACATCGCCCGGGAGTCTCGCACGGACTCGCGGCCGGACGGCCCCGGCGCGCCGGAGTCAGCCGGAGGTGTGGTCGAACGTCAGATGCGAGGTGATCCGGTAGCGGTCGCCGCGGTAGATCGAGCGGGTGTACTCGATCACGCGGCCGCTCTCGTCGCGGGTGGTGCGCTCGAACAGCAGCGCCGGGGAGTGCTGCGGGACGCCGAGCAGGCCGGATTCGTCGGCGTCGGTGACGGTCGGCTCGATGATCTGCACGGCCGTCGCGGGGACGACCTCGTACCGCGTGCGGAGCAGTTCGTAGAACGAGCCGGACTCGAAGCCCGCGGCCGTGATGTCCGGCACGAGATCCCGCGGGACCAGGATCCGTTCGATCGCCATCGGCGCCTCTTCGACGACGCGGATGCGGGTGACGGCCACCAGCTGCCGGGCGGGGGAGACCTCGAGTCGTTTGCCGAGCCGGGCGCCCGCCGGGATGGTGGAGAAGTCGATCACCCGGCTGGTCCAGTGGCCCTCGGCGGGCGGGGCGAACTGCTCGCCGCCGGTGGCGGGCACGAGATCCTGGGAGATCTTGCGCGGTGCGGTGAACGTGCCGCGGCCGTGTTCGCGGACCACGAGACCGTCGCGTTCCAATTCGTCGATCGCGGCCCGCAGGGTGGGGCGCGAGACGCCGATTTCGGTGCTCAGCGCGCGTTCCGAAGGCAGGACCTCGCCCGGCTGCCGCCGCTCGATGAGCAGGCGGAGCCGATCCTTGACCTCTGTTCGCCGCATGACCACAGCCTACCCAGTGGTCATCTCGAATTGGCTGGTGGACAAGTTGTCTAGACCTATTGACTTTACCACTTCATCGGGCGACGGTGGTGGAAACTGACCAGTGGTAAAGGGGACAAGGATGCCGAACCGAGGGAAGTTCCGTTCCGCCGCCGTCGCCGCGTTGTCGGTCGCCGCACTGGGACTCGCGCCGGGTACCGCGACCGGAGCGCCCGCCTGCGGGCAGCTGTTCGACGATTTCCACTACACCTCGCACACCGACGGACTCTTGTCCCAGCACGGCTGGCAGGTGCGTTCCGGCGCCGGCGGCCCTGGCGTCGGCGGCGCGCGCTGGGCTCCGGAGGGCATCACGTTCCCGACGTCCGGCGGCGACAAGGTGCTGCAACTCGCCTCCGCCACCGACGGCACGCCCGCGGGCACGACGCAGACCGAGATCATGCAGCCGGACCGGCGGTTCTTCGAAGGGACCTACGCGGCCCGGATCCGCTTCTCCGACGCGCCGGTGTCCGGCCCCGACGGCGACCGGATCAACCAGACGTTCTTCACGATCAGCCCGCTCCGCTACGACAACGACCCGATCTACAGCGAGCTGGATTTCTCGGAGTACCTGCCCAACGGCGGATGGGGTGAGACGGGTCCGGTCAACTTCCAGACCAGCTGGCACACCTACACGCCGGACCCGTGGTACGCCGAGAACAAGAGCGACAGCCAGCGCCGCAGCATCGACGGCTGGCATTCCGTCGCCGCGACCGTGTCCGATGGCCACGTGCGGTACTACATCGACGGCGTCCTGGTGGCCGACCACGACCGCGGCGGGCCGTTCGACGTGTACCCGCGGCAGAACATGTCCCTGAATTTCAACCAGTGGTTCATCGACCTCACGCGGCACAGCGGTGGCACGAGCACCTACCTCGAGCAGGTGGATTGGGTCTACTACGCGAAGAACGAGGTCCTGACGCCGCAGGCGGCCGCCGATCGGGCCGCCTCGTACCGGTCGTCGGGCGTGCGGTTCGCCGACGATCTCGGAGGCTGTTAAATGTGAGCGGTGGATCAGCTGACTGAACGTTTCGAGGAGCACCGGACCAGGCTGCGGGCGGTGGCGTACCGGATGCTGGGTTCGGTCAGCGAGGCCGAAGACGCCGTCCAGGACACGTGGCTGCGGCTCGATCGCGCCGATGCGAGTGAGATCGAGAACCTCGGCGGCTGGCTGACCACGGTGGTGGCGCGGGTATGCCTGAACGTGCTGCGCTCGCGCGACCACCGGCGGGAGGAACCGCTCGACGACCAGTCGTCCGAGCCGATCGGCTCCTCGGTCGATCCCGCCGCCGACGCGGTGCTGGCCGACTCGGTCGGACTCGCGATGCTGGTGGTCCTGGACACGCTGGCCCCCGCCGAACGGCTCGCGTTCGTCCTGCACGACATGTTCGCCGTACCGTTCGACGAGATCGCCCCGCTGATCGACCGCACCCCGGCCGCCGCCCGGCAACTCGCGAGCCGCGCCCGGCGCCGCGTCCAAGGCCGTTCCGTCGCCACGGAACCGGACGTCGCGCGACGCCGCCAAGTCGTCGACGCCTACCTGGCCGCGGCCCGCGGCGGAGACTTCGAAGCGCTCCTCGAACTCCTGCACCCCGACGTCGTCCTCCGCGCCGACAAGGCCGCGGGCCCGTCGCGCGCGCCGATCTTCCTGCGAGGTGTCGACACGGTGGCCCGTGGTGCGGCGGCCGCCTCGGTGCGGGCGGCCGTCACTCAGCTCGCGCTGGTGAACGGCGGCATCGGACTCGTGATGGCCGACGAAGGACGGCCTTCGGTGGTCCTCGCGTTCGCTTTCGTGGACGGGAAGATCAGCGAGATCGACGTCATCGCGGACCGGGAACGGTTGCAGGGGCTGGATTTGGTGATTCTGGGTCGATGACTTCCGGTGCCAAGCACGGACACCGTCGCTGACGGAGTACCAAGGATTCGGCGAGTTCCGCGCCCGGGATGAGCGGACACGATAGGCCGCCGCCGGCGATACAGCAGGAAAGTCAGAAGAGGATCATGGGCTCGCGACAACGCACATGACGACGCGTCCAAGGGGTTTTCAACGGCTCGACGCGGTCGGGCTGTCACCGACTACATCTGTCTGCTGACCGAGGCACAGGCCGTCGACCTCGGGAAGCGGCTGGCGGGGCGGTCGGAGAGTTCGATGTTCGGTACGTGGTTCAACTGAGCGAGGGCACGCGGGGTGTGTGGGGTGTTTCCCTGGAAGTGAGGCCGGACAGTGATTAGCTGATGCCTCGCGTGGTCGGTGTCGTTCTCCGGGCATGCCGAAGGGCCCGTCGCCGGTGGTGGTCGGCGGGCTCCTCGGGTTCAGCGGTGGTTGCGGCGTGGGGTTTGTAGCGGGTCGAGGTATTGGGGTGGGATGAATTCGGGTCGTCCGTTGGTGATCTGGACTTTCCAGCCGGATTGTCCGTGGATGACCATGTGGTGGTAGCGGCAGAGTAGGCAGAGGTTGTCGAGGTCGGTGTCGCCGAGTTGGCCCCACGGCAAAATATGGTGGGCTTCGCAGTGTTTGGGCTGTCGGTGGCAGCCGGGGAAGGCGCAGCCGTGGTCGCGGAGATTCAGGGCGCGTCGTTGTGCGGGGCTGACGGACCGGGTGGCGCGGCCGATGTCGAGGGGTTCGCTCTCGGAGCCGAGGACGGCGGGGATGATCTTGGCGTCGCAGGCGAGCATGCGGGCGTGCCGTGCGGTGATCTGCGAAACTTCGTCGATGCAGGCGGATCCCAGTCCGGATGTCAGGGTCTCCAGGGGGATGGTGACGACGACGGTGGTCCGGTCCCCGGACAACGTAGGCGCCTTCTCGTTGGTCATCGCGTAGTGGATCGCGTCGAAGAGCGCGTCACCATGGCGTTCGCCGGGGGTGCGAGGGTCGCGGTTGCCGTCCTGGTCGACGGGTCTTCGCTGTCCCCAGGTGTCGAACAGGGCGTTCATTCTGGCCCCGAATTCGGGATCCAGCAGGCCGTTGAGCCGCCACCAGCCATCCTCACGCTTGCGCAGATACACCTCACGTGAGGGTGGTTCGAGGTCGTCGTCTTTCGGCTCGTTCCCGTCGGGATCCAGATGCGCCAGGAGTTCGGCGCCGACGTTGGTGATCTCTTGGGGCCCGGCGTGACGGGCCAGGTTCACCAAGATCCGTTCCGCACCAGACCGGTCCTCGGCCGACACCTCTGCCGGGATTTTCTTCAGTACGGCCAGGATGGGGTCGAGTTGCTGGTGCCCGAGCTCGCCTTCCGCGGCGGCGGCTCCGGCGATGGGTGCGAACGCCGGTGCGGGGGAGCCGTCGAGGTTGCGGCTCTCGTTCACCGCCAACGCCCGCGCCACGGTGTCACGGGCTTCGTTCGGGGTGATGCGGGCGGTTTCGGCGAACCAGCCCGCGGTCGAACCATGCCCGAAGAGTTCCATCGGGCCGCGGGACTCGATCTCCGCCAGGTACTGCCCGACCTCAGCCAACGCCTGACGTGCCACCGACAACCGCTCCACGACGCCGTGCGCGAGCTCGCGCGCACCGGCACGCCACAGCTCCTGCGGCGGTTCGAGGATTCGTTGGCTGGACACCCCACAAGAATACCAGTGATCGAACAGGTGTGCGAAGATGAAAATTACTCTACTTAGGTCAAACGGTCGGTGAGTCGCCTGGGCGCAATGGCTGAACACTGGAGAATTGGTGGCTAATCCAGGGAGTCCACGGGTTTGCTCGAACTCGCCGAAGTCTCAACAAGCTCCCGTTGGAATCAGGTGGTGCGCTGACTTCGTGAATCCACTCGCCTCAAATTCTCGTGATGGCCGAAACCTGAATATTGTCGAGAAGTAAGGGAACCGCAAAGACTGACAGCGCGAGGTCATGAGCCGGACAGCGACCCGACATCAAGGCGCAGAACGGTTTTCTTCGATCTCGGTGCCCCTGGCGGACGCGTAGGCGTTCTCGGTGCCGATGACCGTGAAGCCTGCCTTCTGCAGGACCCGAAGCGACCCGAGATTGTCGCTGGCGGCGCGGGCGTACAAAGGCCGGACCTCGACCATGTCCAAAAAGAGCGCGAGTGCTCGGCTGTCGATTCCCCGGTCCCAAACCGAACGGTCGATCCAGTAGGTGATTTCGGCGTCGCCGTCCACGAAGAACTTGCCGATGGTGCCGAGGAATCGTCCGTCACCCGTCACCGCGCGCAGGATGAGATCCGGAGAAGTCCTCAACCTCGCCATGTGGATCTCCTCCTCAGCGTATCGGCGACGTCTCCGGCAGCCATCAAACCCGAAATCCGCCTAAGGTGACCAGGACGCCGCAGTCACTCCCGGGAGGCACGCATGTCGTTGTTGGCCCAGCTGAACACCGCGATCACCACGGGCACGATCGAGGTCGTCGACCTCACCGCCCCCTTGAGTGAGAGCACGCCGATCCTCCAGTTGCCGGAGCCGTTCGCGAACACGATCCCGTTCGGCCTGGAGGAGATCAGCCGGTACGACGAACGCGGGCCGCGCTGGTACTGGAACAACATCCACACCGGCGAGCACACCGGGACCCACCTCGACGTTCCCGTTCACTGGCTGTCGGGAAAGGACGGCCACGACGTGTCCCAGGTTCCCTTGCGGACGCTGGTCGCGCCGGCGGTGGTGCTCGACGCGTCGGCTCGCGCGGCCGAGGATCCGGATTTCCTGCTGTCCATCGACGACATCCGTGAGTGGGAGCGGGTGAACGGTCCGCTTCCCGACGGCGGCTGGTTGCTCTACCGCACGGGCTGGGACGCCCGTTCGCATGATCAGGAGGCCTTCCTCAACAACGACGAGAACGGCCCGCATTCGCCGGGTGTCTCGGGGGAGTGTGCCCGCTGGCTCGCGGAGGAGGCGCCGATCACCGGGTTCGGGGTGGAGACCGTGGGTACGGACGCGGGGCAGGCGCTGGCCATCGAACCTGCCTTCCCTTGCCACGAACTCCTTCTGGGCGCGGGAAAGCATGGCTTGACCCAGTTGCAGAATCTGGCGAGTCTGCCGCCCACCGGATCTTTGTTGATCGTCAGCCCGCTTCCGATCGTCGGCGGCTCCGGCAGCCCCGCCAGGGTCTACGCGCTGGTCGAGCGGGCATGAACGTCGCGGAACTGGTCGGCCGCACCCTCGCCGAACTCGGCGTGGGTGCGGCGTTCGGGGTGGTGGGCAGTGGCAACTTCGAGGCCACCAACGGTTTGCGGGCGGGCGGGGTGCCGTTCGTCGCCGCCCGGCACGAGGGTGGCGCGGCGAGTATGGCCGACGCGTACGCGCGGATGAGCGGCCGTGTGTCGGCGCTGAGTCTTCATCAGGGCGTCGGGTTGACCAACGCGCTGACCGGGATCACCGAGGCGGCCAAGAGCCGGACCCCGATGATCGTCCTGACCGCCGACACCGCCGCGTCGTCGGTGCTGTCGAACTTCCGGATCGACCAGGACGCGCTCGGAACCGCCGTCGGTGCCGTGCCGGAACGCGTCCACGGCGCGGGGACCGCGGTCGCCGACACCGTCCGCGCGTACCGGACGGCGGTGCAGCAACGCCGGACCGTCCTGCTCAATCTGCCGCTCGACGTCCAAGCGCAGGAAGCTCCGGAATCGACCCGGGTTCCGAAAATCACCGGCCCGGCGCCGATCCGGCCGAACGTCGACGCGGTCGCGAAACTGGCGGACCTCCTCGGCGAAGCACGGCGGCCGGTGTTCGTCGCCGGTCGCGGTGCCCGGGCCGGTTCCGCGCCGCTGAAAGAACTCGCGGAGGCCTCCGGCGCGTTGCTGTCGACATCGGCGGTGGCGCACGGCCTCTTCCACGACGATCCCTTCTCGCTGGGGATCTCGGGCGGCTTCTCGTCGCCGCGAACGGCGGACCTCATCAGGAATGCCGACCTCGTGATCGGCTGGGGCTGCGCGCTGAACATGTGGACCACCCGGCACGGCACGCTCCTCGGTCCGGCGGCCCGCCTGGTCCAGGTCGACGTCGAGCAGGCCGCGCTCGGCGCCCACCGGCCGATCGACCTCGGCGTCGTCGGCGACGTCACCAGCACGGCCGTGGACGTGCACGCCGAGCTGAAAAGGCGTGGACACCGAGCGAGCCGCGAAGCCCCCGAAAGCACACGGTGGAACGACGTGCCGTATAACGACCTATCCGGCGACGGGAGGATCGATCCGCGCACGCTCAGCCGCCGTCTCGACGAGATCCTGCCCGCCGAACGCGTGGTCTCGATCGACTCCGGCAACTTCATGGGCTACCCGAGCGCGTATCTGTCCGTCCCCGACGAGAACGGTTTCTGCTTCACACAGGCGTTCCAATGCGTCGGGCTGGGCTTGGGGACGGCGATCGGCGCGGCACTGGCGCGGCCGGACAGGCTACCGGTGCTCGGCGTCGGCGACGGCGGGTTCCACATGGCCATCTCCGAACTGGAAACCGCGGTACGGCTGCGGATCCCGCTCGTGGTCATCGTCTACAACGACGCCGCGTACGGCGCCGAGATCCACCACTTCGGCGACGCGGACATGACCACCGTCCGGTTCCCCGACACCGACATCGCGGCGATCGGCCGCGGCTTCGGCTGTGACGGCGTCACCGTACGTTCGGTCGAGGACCTGGGCGCGGTCACGGAATGGCTCGGCGGGTCACGGGACGCGCCGCTCGTCATCGACGCCAAGATCGCCGACGACGGCGGCTCGTGGTGGCTCGCCGAAGCCTTCCGTCACTGAGGTCTACACGCCCCAGTCCGGCCTCAGCGGCATGCCCGAGTCCCCGTCCGGACCGACCTTGACCCCGAGCACCTGGTGCAGTTCGATCTCCCGGCGCTCGAAGGCGAGGCGGCACGCGGCCATGTACAGCGCCCAGACGCGGCTCCGCCCGGCGCCCGCTTCGGCGACGGCCGCGTCCCAGTTCGCGTCGAGGTTGGCGCACCACGCGCCGAGGGTGGTGGCGTAGTGCTCGCGGAGGTTCTCCGAATGCCGCACCTCGAGCCCGCTGTCGTGCATCGCGGTGGCGATCTCGCCGACGGACTCCAGTTCGCCGTCGGGGAAGACGTACCGGTCGATGAACCCGCGTGACCGGTGCGGGACGGAGGTGTCCGGGTTGGTGATGCAGTGGTTCAGCAGCCGCCCGTGCGTCTTCAGTTTCCCGGCGAGGAAACGGAAGTACGACGGCAGGTTGCGCGCGCCGATGTGCTCGGTGAGCCCGATCGACGACACCGCGTCGAAATCCGTTTCGGTGACGTCGCGGTAGTCGAGATGCCGCACCTCGGCGCGGTCCGCGAGGCCCTTGGTCACGATGTCCTTTTGTGCCCACTGCGCCTGTTCGCGCGAAAGGGTGACACCGAGCGCTTCGACGCCGTAGTGCTCGACGGCGTGCTCCACCATGCCGCCCCAGCCGCAGCCGACGTCCAGCAGCCGCATCCCCGGTTTGAGGTCGAGTTTCCGGCACACGAGGTCGAATTTATGTGCCTGCGCCTCTTCCAGCGAGGAATCGGCGGACGGATACGCGGCGCAGGTGTAGGCCATCGACGGGCCGAGTACCAGCTCGTAGAACCGGTTCGAGACGTCGTAGTGATTCGAGATCGCGTTGCTGTCGCGCGTTTTCGAGTGCCGCAGGCCGTCGAAGACGCGTTTGGCGCGGCTCGGCAGTTCCTCGGCGGGTGGCGCGACGCGGCGCAGGTGCCTCGGCCCGAGTTCGCGCAGCAGCCACAACCGGTCCGCGGCGCTGAGCTGATCGACCTGCGCCACGAGCGCGCGCAACGCCGAGTAGAGATCACCGTCCACCTCGAGCGCGCCTGCCACGTAAGCCCGCGCGAGACCGAGGTCTCCCGGTGAAGACATCAAGTAGGTCAACGCCAGCGGCGACCGCACCTGGATCGACACCGGTGCGTCCGCCGGGCCGCTCTTGCTGCCGTCGTAGGCGGTGATGGACACTTCGGCGCTCGGGCCGAGCAACCGCTCGAAGATCTTGCCGACGGTCGTCGTCTCAGCCATGTTCGTCTCTCTTCTTCCCGGCCCGGGTCACCGCCGCCGCACGCATTTCGCGTACAGGTCGAGCAGGCGGCCGTCGGGGTCATAAGCCGTCTTCAGTTTCCGGTAGGCGTCGCCGTTGTACAGCCGCCAGAACTCGTCTTCGGTATAGAAACTGTCGGAATACAGCGACTTCCGCCCGCCGAGTCGCGTCACTTCGGCCTCGATCAGCCGATTGTGCGTATCGGGTTCCTCGCCAGGGGCCAGCGGGACCGCGGACCAGAACCCGAAGTTGACGTACAGCGTTTCGGGGTCCAGTTCGTACAGCGGCGAGTTCACGCCACCCGGCCGCTGCTTCAGCGGGCAGATCCACACTGGGCTGATCGGGATCTCGCGGCGGAAGAACTCCAGGAACTCCGCGGCACGCGACAGCGGAACCTCGATGTCCTGGACGATCGTCTCCTCCGGCGGAAGCCCGCGCAGCTTGAGCAGTTTCGCGGCGATCCCGAACCGGCGGTCGAGCGCCACCGCCTTCCAGTAGACCGAAGACCGCAGCAGCCGCCTGCCCAGCAGCAGCCGGGGGAGCCGGTGCTGCACGCCGAACGCCCGTGAGCACCAGAACCAGTCCGTGTCCCAGCGCCACAGGTAGTCGCGGACGCTCAGATGATCCGTCTCGCGGGAGCGGATCGACTTGTAGTAGATGTCGAGCCAGGTGTAGTCGCTGGTCGCGGGCGCCGTGGTGGTGAACGTGCCCAGCGTCAGGTACTGCTCGCCCGGTCCGAAGACCGTTCCGTCCACGAAATCGGCCGACCCGTTACGGCAGGCTTCACCGAGTGCCGCGAAGTACTCGTCCGTGTCCTCGTAGCGGACGTGGTCGAGCCGCACGTACGGTTTGACCGGCTCCAATTCGATCTTCAGCCGCAGCGCGTAGCCGAGCGTCCCGTACGAGTTCGGGAAGCCGTGGAACAGTTCGCTGTGCTCGTTGTCCGCGTTCGCGACGACGATCCGCCCATCGCCGGTGAGCAACTCCATCTCCAGCACCGACTCGTGCACGAGGCCGTTGCGGAACGAGGACGACTCGATGCCGAGGCCGGTGACCGCGCCCCCGAGTGTGATCGTCTTGAGCTGCGGTACGACCAGCGGCATCAACCCGTGGGGCAGGGTCGCGTCCACGAGCTGCTCGTAGGTGACCATGCCTTCGACTTCGGCCGTGCGTGCCAGTGGATCGACGTCGAGGACATGCGTGAAGCCCGAGACGTCCAGCCCTGGCGTACTGGTCGTCGTCCGAGCCCGGAACAGGTTCGACGTCCGTTTCGCCAGCCGGATCGTTCCGTGGAGATCCGCGAGCTGTGCCCGGAGCGTTTCGGCGCGCGCGTCGTGTTCGGCGAACCGGACCAGCCGCGCCGTCGCTCGGGTACCGCTGTCGTCGCTAGTCATTCCTGATCGCCATCAGTTCATCGTGCCCCACGGAACCGCCTGGCGCAGCCCTTATTCCTGCCGGAGTCCGGGCAGCGGGACGGCGTTCGCCATGGCGGTGAAGCCCTTGTCTCCGGGATGGAGGTGATCGCCGGAGTCGTACTCGGGTTTCATCCGCTGCGGGTCGGCGGGGTCGCGGATCGCCGCGTCGAAGTCGATGTAGGAGTCGAAGTGCCTGCTGGTCCGGATGAACCGGTTGACCGCCTGCCGGGTCTCCTCGAGCTGGGGCGTGTACGAACCCCAGCCCTTCCACGGCGTGATCGTCGCGCCCAGCACCCGCAGGCCGCGGTCGTGCGCCCTCGTCGCGATCTGTTTCAGCGCCGAGATGATCTTGTTCGGATCGGCCTGGTGCGGGGTCTGCTGGATGTCGTTGATGCCCTCGAACACGATCGCCGTCCGCACCCCCGACTGGTTCAGGACGTCCCTGTCGAGCCTGGCCAGCGCGTTGACCCCGTAGGTGCCGCCGTCGAGCAGCAGCCGGTTCCCGCTGATCCCGGCGTTGAGCACGCCGAGCCGCGTGCTGATCTTGTCGGCGAGCTGATCGGGCCAGCGCAGGTTCGCACCCCAGGTCGAGTTCGCCCCGTCGGTGATCGAGTCGCCGATCGCCACCACACTGCCCCGCAGACCCGGGCCCCGGACGTCCACTCCGGACACGTAATGCCAGACCGCGGTCTTCTCCGGGAACGCGGCCGCCGACTCGTCGGCGGATTTGTCGCCGTTCCGGGTGAAATAGGAGTTCTGCGTCGCGAGCGGGTGGTAGGTGACCGGGCCCGACGGCGTCGGGGTGTACGTGGTCACCAAGAGGTCGCCGTCCCTCGGCACGGTCAACGCCGCGCCGTCGCTGACAATGTCGGCGCCCGGGGGCACGGTGACCTCGCGATCTCCGCCGAAGGTCAGTGTTCGCATCGTGCCGGGTACGGCCTGCGGGGTGTCCGGGCCGGCGGCGACCGCGACGGTCACCCGCCCGAACAGCACCGGGGTCCGGCCGAAGGCGTTCGACAGCCGGACGCGTACCTCGTGCCCGCCGGCGCTGGTGTGCACGATGTTGCGGATCGAGAAGTTCGGGTAGCCGTTGTCGGTCCCGGCGACCCCGGCCGCGGGCGCCGCCGCCCAGGTGCCGACCCAGCCGCTGGTGGCGGTGCTCTCCACCGGCGTCGGCGGAGCCGCCGCGGCGACCCCCGGAACCACGCCCAGCAACAGGATTCCCGCGACGGCGAGCTGCTTCACGCGCATATCGGTTTCGCCTCCACCCAGTCGGCTCCACCCATCGTCAATGAATCACCGACAACCGGTCAACGCCCCGGACGGGACAGGTTTCTGTCGGTGGTCGCGGTTAGCCTGAACGCCATGAAGCCAGCCGCTCTCCGGAAGCTCTGCCTCGGCCTCCCCGGCGCCCGGGAGGAGTTCCCGTTCGGCGAGGACATCAACGTGTACAAGGTCGCGGGCAAGGTGTTCGCGCTCGGCCCGCTCAAGGCGAAACCGCTGCGGATCAGTCTCAAATGCGAGCCCGACCTCGCCGTCCGGTTGCGCGCCGAGCATCCGGCGATCACCCCCGGCTACCACCTGAACAAACGACACTGGAACACCGTCGAGCTGGACGGTTCGCTGACCGACGACTTCGTCCGGGAGATGATCGAGGACTCCTACGACCTCGTCGTCGCGGGCCTGCCGAAACGAGAACAGGAGAAACTGAACTGGGTCGCGCTCAGCCAGGAATGACCGACCCGGGTTTCATCCGGATTTCATCCCACCGTGCTCGCCGGCCTCCTACCGTGGGCGGAGACGGGTGCCGCCCGCCGCACGATGACCCGCTTCCCGGCGCTTCCTAGGCTGATGGCGTGCTGGAGATCTTGCGGGACCGGTTCCGGGCACGGGTGCAGGCCAGCCTCACCCGGGCCGGCTTGAGCCTGCCGTGGTGGGTTCCGGCGACCTCCACCCTGCTGAGCGTGGTGTTCGCGGTGGTCGCCGTGGTGCAGCGGGACGCGTTGGTGCCGCCGCAGCCGGTCGCGCTGGGCGGGCTGCTCGTGCTCGCCACGCCGCTGGCCTGGGCCGTCACAGGCTGGGTCGTGCCGTGGGCGCGGGTGGCGGCGCTGATCGCCGCGGCCGCGGTCCTCCTCATCGAGCCGGCGCTCCCGGATTTCGCGCCGCTCCTGCTGCTGGTCGCGGCCACCGAAGCGGGCAGTGTCCTGCGCACGACGTGGGGGATCGCCCTCGTCACCGTCGCGGGCGAGGCGGTACTGGTCGTGGCCGGGATCTGGGGCGGGCTGATCGGCGGGCCGGTGTACATGGTCGCGATCCTGCTCGGCCTCAGCGGCGGGCTCATGGTCCGCTGGTACACCAGGGTGCTGGACGCCGAACGCGACAACCGTGACGCCTCCCGCGACAAGGCCCTGCTCGCCGAACGCCAGCGCATCGCGCGTGAGGTGCACGACGTCGTCGGCCATTCGCTCAGCATCACCCTGCTGCATCTGACCGGTGCCCGGCACGCGTTGCAGCAGGACCGCGACGTCGACGAGGCGATCGAAGCTCTGACCGAAGCCGAGCAGGTGGGACGCGCCGCGATGGCCGACATCCGCCGCACGGTCGGCCTGCTCGCCGACTCCCCGTCGGGCAGTGCCCCGCTGCCGGGTGTGGAGGACATCGCGACGCTGGTGGAACGCACCCGCAGCGCCGGACTGGCGGTGCGCTATACACAGGAAGGCGACCTCGGCCGGGTAGGCGCCTCGGAAGGATTGGGCCTCTACCGGATCGTGCAGGAATCACTGGTCAACGTCGTCAAGCACGCCCCCGGCGCGACCGCGGAGGTCCGGCTGAACGCAGGTCGGTCCGGCGTGAAGCTCATCGTCAGCAACACACTCCCTTCGCCCGTCCGGCGCTCGGTAGAGGACGGTTCGGGACTGGCGGGGATGGCCGTCCGCGCGGCCCAGCTCGGCGCCGATCTCAGCGCCGGGCCCAGTGGCAGGCAGTGGATCGTGCAGGTCACCGTGCCGGGAGCCAAAGCGTGACCGCCGCCGAGATCCAGGTGCTGCTGGTCGACGACCAGGAGCTGGTCCGGTCCGGGCTGCGGCGCATCCTGCGGCGTCGCGACGGCTTCGTCATCGCGGGGGAATGCGGCGACGGTTCGGAAGTGCCGTCGGCGCTGGCCGCGCACGAGGTCGACGTCATCGTGATGGACCTGCGGATGAAGAACGTCGGCGGCGTCGAGGCGACCAGCAGACTGCGGCGGTCCGGCGGCCATCCGCCCGTGCTCGCGCTGACCACGTTCGACGACGACAACCTCCTGGCCGACGCGCTGCGGGCGGGCGCCGCCGGTTACGTCCTCAAGGATTCCCCTGCCGAAGACCTGATCCGGGCCGTGCGGGCGGTCGCCGCGGGTGACGCGTGGCTCGACCCCGGGGTCACCGGCCGGGTGCTCGCCGCGTACCGGCAGGCCGCCGGGAACGGCAGCGGTGGCCGGTCGCCGGAACTGCTGACCCCGAGGGAGCAGGACGTGCTCCGGGCGATCGGCCGCGGGCTGACCAACGCGGAGATCGCCGCGGCACTCGTCATCTCGGAGGTGACCGTGAAAAGCCATATCGGCCGGATCTTCACCAAACTCCAGCTGCGCGACCGGGCGGCGGCGATCGTCTACGCGTTCGACCACGGGATCGTGGTGCCGGGCTGATGCGCAACGATGGGGGGATCATGCCGGACTCGCGACTTCGCTTCGAACTACTCGGCCCGTTGCGGGCCTGGCACGGGGAGACCCGGCTGGACCTGGGGCCGGTCCGGCAGCAGGCCGTGCTGGCCGCGCTGCTGCTGCGCCCGGACGTGACCGTCAGCCACTACGAACTCACCGACGGGCTCTGGGAAAAGCCGCCGGAGTCCAACGTGCTGCCGGTGTACGTCCGGCGGCTGCGGCAATGCCTGGACACTTCCGGGCAGAAGCCGCGGGACTCGGTGATCGTGTCCGATCGCGGTGGTTACCGGTTCGCCAGCGGCGGGGTGCGCCTCGACGTGGTTCGGTTGGAGGAGATCGCCGTCGTGGCTGCCACCGCCGAGGAGACGGGTGACCTCGTCACCGCGGTGGACACCTTCGCCGACGCGCTCCGGCTGTTCCACGGCGAGCCGCTGACGGGGTTGCCGGGCGCGTTCGTCCAGGGCGAGCGGCGACGGCTGGAGGAACGCAGGCTTCTGCTGCTGCGCCGGAAACTGCGGGCCCAGCTGAAACTCGGGCGGTTCGACGAGGTGATCGGCGAGCTGTCGGCGCTGGTGTCGGCCGATCCGCCGAGCGAGCCGCTGGCCGCGTTGCTGATGCGGGCGCTCTACGGCGGCGGGCGGCAGGCGGAGGCGCTGGAGGTGTTCACCGACGTCCGCGAGCGGCTGATCGAGCAGCTCGGCGTCGAGCCGGGTGAGGAACTGCGGCAGGTGCAGGAAGCGGTGCTGCGCGGGGACGAGACGCTGCTCGGGGTCGCCCCGCGCCGCGAACCGTCCCGCCGGATCCGCAACGAACTGCCCGCCACCAACGGCGAACTCGTCGGCAGGGACCGGGAACTCGCGCTGCTCGTCGAGGACGGCGATCCGGAGTCGGTCTCGGTCGACGCCGTCGACGGCGTTCCCGGCGCGGGGAAGACCACGCTCGCGGTGCGCGCGGCACACCGGCTTCGCGAGTCCTATCCGGACGGTGCCTTGTTCGTGGATCTCCACGGCTACACCGAAGGCCGTGAGCCGGTGAAGCCGGAGCGCGCGCTGCGGCGGCTGCTGCGCGCGGTCGGTGTCGAAGACGGCGCCATGCCGGACGATCTCGACGAACTGGCCGCGTCGTGGCGGGCGGCGACCTCGCAGCTGAGGTTGCTGCTGGTGCTCGACAACGCCGAATCCGCCGGGCAGGTGCGCCCGCTGCTGCCGTCCGGGCCGGGCAGCCGCGTGCTGGTGACCAGCAGGCGTCGTCTGTCCGGTTTGGACGCCGACCGGCGGGTTTCCCTTGGCGCGCTGGGCCTCGAAGCGGCGGAGAAGCTGCTCGGGCGGATCGTGGGGGCGCCGAGGGCCGAGGGCGAACGGTTCGCCGTGCGCGCGCTCGCCGGACTGTGCGGGCGGCTGCCGCTCGCGCTGCGGATCGCGGGTGCCCGGTTGCAGAACCGTCCGATGTGGACATTCAAGGACCTGGTGGACCGGATGTCGGACGACGAGCGCAGGCTCGGGGAGCTGACCGCCGAGGACCGCAGCGTCGAGGTGGCACTGCGCCTGTCCTACGAGCAGCTTCGGCCTGCCGAACAGAACGCGTTCACGGTGCTCGGCCTGTCACCGACCGCCGAATTCGACCGGCTTTCGGTCGCCGCCCTGCTGGGCTCCTCGCCCGCCGAAGCCGAGCGGCAGCTGGAAAGCCTCGTCGACGCCAGCCTCGTGCAGGAACCGGCGAGCGGTCGCTACCGGCTGCATGACCTGGTGGCGGTCTACGCTCGGCGGCTCGCCGGCGAGATGCCGGAGGACGTCGCCGAAGCGGCGCGAAAACGGGTGTACGGGCTGTACCTCAGCGCCGCTCGCCGGGCGAGCGAATGGGGCGTCGCGCGGTTCCCGCTGGAGTCCGGCGGAGCGTTCACCGGGCAACGGGACGCTTCCGCCTGGCTCGACGCCGTCGGCGATCTGCCGGAGGTGGTCACCCAAGCGGCGGAGGCGGGACTGGACGGCCTCGCGTGCTCGATCGCCGAAGGGCTGGTCGACTATCTCGCGCGCCAGCAGCGGTACCACGAATGCCGGACGGCACTGCAGGTCGCGCTGCCACTCGCGGAACAGGCCGAAGACGAACGGCTGGTGTCGTCACTGCGGTTCTGCCTCGGCTACGCCTACGCCGCGCAGGGGCAGCTGGACCGGGCGCGCGGCTGTTTTGACGACGCGCTGCGGGCGGGCCAGGCCTCGGGCGACCGCGGGGTGGAGGCCCGGGCGCTGGGCGGGCTTGCCATGGCGGATCTGATCGCCGGCAGGCACGATCTCGCCATCCCCGGCACGCGGCGGGTGATGGTCTTGGCCGACGAGGTCGGGGACAGCTGGCTCGCCGAACGATCGCTGTCCGCGCTCGGCTATCTCGCCTATCTGCAGGGCGAGCACGAAGAAGCACTCGACCACCTCAACCGTGCCCGTGAGCTGAGCGAGGAGATCGGCAGCGCGGGGATGCTGGCGAGGGTGCTGTGCCATATCGGCACCGTCCAGCTCGAAATCGGCAGGTTCGCCGAAGCCGCGCTGGACTTCCGGAGGTCCGTCGAACTCGCCGAAGAGACCACGGACGGCCTGCTGACCGCGACCGCCCTCGCCCGCCTGGGTGCCGCGGAGCTGGAGCTGGGGAACCTCGACGCGGCGTTCGAACTCCAGCGGCGGGCGCTGACCGCGGTCACCGAGGAGACCATCGCCGGGATGGAGTCCGAGATCCGCAACCGGCTCGGCCGCACCCATCTCGCCGCGGGCGATCCCGTGGCGGCGAGGGAGCATTTCGAGTGGGTGCTCACCACCATCGGATCCGACGGCGATTCCCTGCAACGTTCCCTCGCGCTGGAAGGTCTGGACCTCACCAGACAGTCGGTACGCCGGCGTTGATGATCGTGAAGCGGTGCCCCGCCATGCTCGTCCGCCAGCGCGCGAAGTAGGCGTCGGCGGCGTCGGCCAGATGCACGCCGGCGCGGACCTCGTGGACGACGCAGGCCCAGTCGGCGGCGTCGCACAGCACCAGTTCCCGCGGTGCCCCGCGTTTCCGGAGCACGGACGAGCAAAGGGCACCGCGCCTGCCGACATTGCCGTCGTCAAGGCAGCGGCGGAGGTCCTCGACGGCCTGGGCGGCGGTTTCGAACAACGTCCACCGGTACTTCGGCGACGGACGGCCGTCGGCCCACGGCATGAAGAACGCCGCCCAGCTCCAGCCGGGTCCGACGACCCCGTCCCGCTCCCCGGGACTCGGCGCGTCTTCCCGGGGCAGCACCATGTTGTACGGGGTCCGGCTCGCCGGGCTCATGCACGTCTCCTCGTGGACAACCGGCCCGCGAGCGCGGATCCGTGCCCGGAACCGTAGGGCGGAGCCATGAAATCCCGATGAAACGCGCTCACTCGCGGTGGTCTTGAGTGGCGAGGGGCCGTGAGTCGATCATCTCAAGTTGCTCAACCTCACGACCTGCGGTTTCTTGTCGGCGACGACGCCCGGCCCGTTTGTCCTTTTTGGATAGTGGCCGATGTGACGGCGGAAGCACGCGGGTCGTGAGCGGCGATTCGGTTTATCGAGGGGTATGGCAAAGGTGGCGGGTTGCGAAAGCCACTTTGGCAACGTTGAAGGTTGCGAAAGTGGCTTTCGCAACGTCGGGGGCGGGGTGCGGTAGCGAAGAAGGGGGCCTTCGGTGTGCCGGTGCCGTCGCTGACACCCATGGTCGAGACACCGTCGCCCCACGGCCGAAATCATGGCGTTCAGGCGCACGCGTTCACGACCGTCCGGCGACACGCTCCAGCGCCGGCCGGCTCGCGCCCCGGTGTGACCAGCGTCGCTCGCTTATACCCGTGGGGGGTATGTAAGGTGATGGTGAGAGCGGCACCCGAGCCTGCTCCACGATCGCGGGTGGCACCCGCACCAAGGACGCGCACGATGAACACGCATGACGCCCACGGCACGCACGACCACGAACCCGCCGGGCTCGCGTCGACGAAGGGCGGCTACACCTTCGCGCCCACCACCACGACGCTCGTTCCGGGAATGACCCGGCCCTTCACCTTCCGCGTCCTCGGTCCCGACGGGGCGCCGGTGACGGCCTACGACGTCGAACACGAGAAGCGCATGCATCTCATCGTCGTCCGCCGCGACACCGCGGGCTTCCAGCACATCCACCCGGAACTGGACGAGGACGGCACGTGGACCGTGCCGCTGACCGTCGATGAGGCGGGGGTCTATCGCGTCTTCGCCGACTTCAAGCCCAATGGTGGAGTCGCGACGACCTTGGGTGTCGACCTCTTCGCCGCCGGGGACTTCCGTCCCGTCGAGTACGCGCCTTCGCGGGTCGCGGAGGTCGACGGATACCGGGTCGAACTCGACGGCGAACTCACGCCGGGCAAGCCGTCGAAGGTGACGCTCACCGTCACCGAGAACGGCCGTGAAGTCACCGATCTGCAGCCGTATCTGGGTGCTTACGGGCATTTGGTCGCCTTGCGCGGCGGCGACCTCGCGTACCTGCACGTCCACCCGGACGGCGAACCCGGTGACGGTCACACCGCGGCCGGGCCCACGGTCACGTTCTTCGCGGGAGTCCCGACCGGTGGCACTTACCGGCTCTTCCTCGACTTCCAGCACGGGGACAAGGTCCGCACCGCCGAGTTCACCGTCACCGCTTGACGCCCTGACCGGCCTCCTCCACTATGAACACATGTTCATGAACACGTGTTCATGACGGAGGAGGTTCTGGGATGTCCGGCATCGTCAACACCGCTCAGGCGGAAGCGTGGAACGGCTACGAGGGACGGCACTGGGCCGAGCACGACGAGCGCTACGACGCGGTGAACAGCGGGTTCAACGAATTCCTGTTCGACGCGGCCGGGATCGGCGAACGTGACCGGGTGCTCGACATCGGCTGCGGCAACGGGCAGGTCACCCGGTTCGCCGCCGTCCGTGCCGCGCTCGGCGGCGCGACCGGGATCGATCTGTCCGCGCCGATGCTCGCCACGGCGCGGGCCCGCGCGGAGGCAGAAGGTGTCGCGAACGTCGTGTTCGACCAGGGTGACGTCCAGGTCTTCCCGTTCGGTGAAGACGTTTTCGACGTCGCGCTCAGCCGGTTCGCGGTGATGTTCTTCGCCGATCCGGTCGCCGCCTTCACCAACGTGCGCCGCGCGCTGCGACCTGGCGGCAGGCTCGCGTTCCTGTGCATGACCGAACTCGCCGGAACCGATCTGGGTGCCGTTTTCGCCTCGCTGGCACCGTTTCTGCCGACCCCGACCGGCGAAGACGGAACCGGCCCGACGTCGTTCGCCGATCCGGCGCGGGTCCGTTCGGTGCTGAGCGACGCCGGATTCCTCGACGTCGCCTGCACGCGTGTCGAGGCCGATCAGGTCTGGGGGAGCGACGTGCCGGACGCGGCCGGTTTCATGGCGGGCTGGGGGCCGGTCAAGTATCACCTCGACCAGGCCGGAGCCGAAGCCGCGGCCGGTGCGCGGGAAGCTCTTTCGGCCGCGCTCCGGTCTTTCGACGGACCGGACGGTGTCCGGCTGCGCGGCGCGGCGTGGCTGGTCACGGCTTCCGCGCGCGGCTGAGCCCCGATGTCACCGAGGAAAGCGGCGGCCCTGCGCCACACCGAAGACGGCCGGAGCCTGCGCGAGCACCTGATCGCCACGGCCGCGACCCTGATTTCCGCCAACGGCACCGCGGAACTCACGGTCCGCGCCATCGCGCGTGCGGCAGGCGTCGCCGACGGCGTGCTGTACAACCATTTCTCCGACAAGGAAGAGTTGCTGGCCAACGCGTTGGCCGAACACGTGCGGAGGGTCGAAGCCGGGCTCGGCGAGCTGCCCGCGCCGGGTTCGGGTACGGTCGAGGCCAATCTCCGGGCCCAGCTGTCCTACGGTTTGGCTTTGCACAAGGAGATCCTGCCCGCGTTCGCCGGGCTGCTCGCCCGGCCCACCGTGCTCGCGCGGTACGGAGAACTGGGCGAGGGCGCGGAGACCTGGCGGGACCGCCTCGCGGAATACCTGTGCGCGGAAAAGGAACTCGGCAGGTTGGACGGCGATGTCGAAGCGGCGGCGGCGATGTTGGTCGGGGTCTGCCACGAAACAGTGCTCGCGAGCCTGCTTCCGCACGGGCCGAAAGTGACCGCCACGCCGGGTACGGATGCGGTGGTCACAACGGTGCTGGAGGGTATCGCGGCCCGATGATCCTCGGCACGGGTTGATCCTCGCCCGTTTTGGGTAACCCGATTGTGCGACTTCAGCAGGGAGGCCGCGTGCAACGGGAGGGGTGGCTCCATGATCAGCGTCGCGGAGCATCCGGTGCCGGGGACCTGGGTGCTCGACCTGCGAGCCACCACGCCTCGGGCCTTGCCCGACATGCGAGCCTGGGTCGTCAGATGCCTTCCCGATCTCGGCGAGGGGCATCGTGACGACGTCCTGCTGGCGGCGACCGAACTCGTCGCCAACGCCTACGTGCACGGAGGTGGCGCACGCCACATCCAGCTGTGGCGCGGCGTGACACCGTGCGCCGTCCGCATCGAGGTCGCGGACGTCAGCGTCGAACAACCCCGGGCGCGTTGTTCGCAGATCGAGGATCCCCGCGGGCGAGGGCTGCTCGTCGTCGACGGGGTGGCGGTGCAATGGGGCGTCCGGCGTGAGCCGGTCCGCGGCGGGAAGATCGTCTGGGCACATATCCGCTGCGACGGCGGCTGCCCGGAAGCACTTCCACGCGTGCGCGGGAAGCGCTCCCGGAGCTGAGTCAGACCGCGCGGCGTGCGGTGAGCAGGCCGAGAGCGGAGACAGCGGCGAAGCCGAACAACAGCCACCTCGCCGACGTGAGCACCGAAGGGCCGCCGAGGTTGACCAGCAGGCCGGCGACCGCCGCGCCGAACGCGGTCGACATCGTCAGGATCGTGGCGATCCCGGCGGCGGCTTTCCCGCCCTCGCCGTCCGGCGCGGAGGTCATCGCGGCGACGGACAGATGGGGCATCGCGATGCCGATTCCCATGCCACCGAAGAAGAGCACCGGCAGCCATGCGAGAACGACGGGCAGCGACGGCTGTTCTGTCTGCAGCAGACCCAGCACGGCGAACCCGGCGGCGAGACAGGCCGGTCCGGCGAGCACGAGCCGCCGAGTCTCACGGGCCGAAGCGCTGACGAGCTGGCTCACCGACCAGCCCAAGGACAGCGCGGCGGCGAAGAACCCCGCGGCCGCGGGCGGAAGTCCGCCCAGTCGCTGGCCGAAGAGCGGCAAGAACGTCTCTACCGAGACACCGGATGCCAGCACCATGATGGTCAGGTAGATCCACCGCAGCCGCGAACCCCGCCGGTACACCGAATCGGGCAGCACGCTCGCCACCGCGCGCTTCTCCGTCACCAGGAACGCCGCCACGAGAACGAGACCCAGCGCGATGAAGGCCGCCATCGCGAGCGTGCCGGACAGGATCCCGGCCATGCTCACCGCTCCGGTCGCGCCGACGATCAACGACAGCGACACGACCGGAACCGGCGGCGCCTGCGCCGGACGTTCACCGCGGGGGAGCGCCCGCGGCACGAAGACCGCCAGCGCGGCCGCCACCACCGCCAGTACCACGAACGCGGACCGCCACGAGCCGAACTGTGCCGAGAATCCGCCGAGCGCCGGGCCCGCGAAGTTGCCGACCCCGAACATCGCGGAGATCAGGGCGCTTCCCCGGCTCCAGAGCCGGGGCGGCAGCGCCGAATGGATCAGGGCGAAACCCAGTCCGGTCAGCAGACCGGCGCCGAGCCCTTGTGTCCCACGGCCGACGAGGAGGACCGGCATCGACGGGCTCACCGCGCACAACACCGAGCCCGTGGCGAAGACGCCGAAGCCGATCAAGTAGGAACCCTTGCCGCCGAAGCGGAAAAGGGCTTGACCCACCGACATGGTCGCGACGACCTGTGCGACCAGGAACGCCGTCATGGTCCAGGCGTACAACGGTCGTCCGCCGATGTCCTGGATCGCCGTCGGCAGCAGGCTCGCCGCCACATAGATGGTGATCGCGCCGACGAGCACACCACCCGCCAGTACCACCGAAGTGCTCGTATGACGGCCCAGTTCCCGCCAGGATCCGACGTCTTGCCCGATGCTCACGCGTTTCTCCTCGTTGTCGAAAGGATTGCGCTTCGCATCCTGTCGGCGCGGGGAGCCCCGGTAATCGGACAAATCAGACGTGAATCACGTCACATTTTCGCACGGCCCTCGATGGCGGCACGGGCCGCCTCGACCGACTTCCGGACGACGACTTCCGTGGAATAGCCCTGTTTTGTGAAGACCCCGTCGAGGTAGAACGTGCCGTAACCGTGTGCTTGGGTGAACAACTGCTCCATCAGTTCCAGCCCGTCCTGTGGCCGATCGGCGACGGTGAGGCAGAGCATGACGAACTGGTCGGTCAGGCGGCGGGTCTGCTCGTGCAGGTCCGAGTGCTCCGGGCCTTGCAATCCGTCGGCGTAGATGACGTTCATTCCGGCCCGGCGTTCGATCAGGTACTCCGTGTACGCGCCGGCGGCCACGGCGAGCGCGGCGACGGGCTCGCTCTCGGCTTCGACGGCGTCGTGCACCCTGTCGGCCAGCTGGCAGGCGACGCTCGTCGCGATCGCGGCCATCAGGCTTTCCTTGGCCGGGAAATGCCGGTACGGCGCGCCGGGGCTGACCTTCGCGCGCCTGGCGACCTCGGCGACGGAGAACGCGCCCAGTCCCTGTTCGGCGATCAAGTCGAGCGAGACCCGCACGAGTTCGGCGCGAAGGTCGCCGTGATGATACTTGCCGCCCATGTCGTGGATCACACCATCCCGGTCGCGGAATATGTAAGAGCCCTCTTACGCTAGTTGTAAGTGACCTCTTACATGGTCTCACTGTTTCTCGGAGGGTTTCATGACGACGACCACGCACGCCATCGCCGCGCCGTCCCCGGGCGCCGCACTGTCGCCGACGACCATCGAGCGTCGCGACCTGCGTCCGGACGACGTGCTGATCGACATCGCGTACGCGGGGATCTGCCACAGCGACATCCATCAGGTGAAGGAGGACTGGGGCAGCGCGATCTTCCCGATGGTGCCCGGCCACGAGATCGCCGGCGTCGTCGCCGCGGTCGGCTCCGACGTCACGAAGTACCAGGTCGGGGACCGCGTCGGGGTCGGCTGCATGGTCGACTCCTGCGGCGAGTGCGAATACTGCCTCGCGGGCACCGAGCAGTTCTGCCTCAAGGGCAACATCCAGACGTACAACGGAGTCGGCTTCGACGGCGAGAACACCTACGGCGGTTACAGCCGCCAGATCGTCGTGAAGGACGGCTTCGTCTGCCGGATCCCGGAAGGGATCGGCCTCGACGTCGCCGCCCCGCTGCTGTGCGCGGGTATCACCACCTACTCCCCGCTGAACCGCTGGGGCGCCGGACCGGGCAAGAAGGTCGCCGTCGTCGGCCTCGGCGGGCTCGGCCACATGGCGGTCAAGATCGCGGTCGCCATGGGCGCCGACGTCACCGTGCTCAGCCAGAGCCTGAAGAAGCAGGAAGACGGCCTGAAGCTGGGTGCGAAGGACTACTTCGCGACCGGTGACGCGTCGACGTTCCAGACGCAGCGCGGCCGCTTCGACCTGATCCTCAACACCGTTTCGGCGACGCTGCCCGTCGACTCCTACCTCGGCATGCTGCGGGTCGGCGGAGCCATGGTCAACGTCGGCGCGCCCGGCGAACCGCTGTCCTACAACGCCTTCTCGCTGCTCGGTGGCAACAAGGTGCTCGCCGGTTCGATGATCGGCGGCATCGCCGAGACCCAGGAGATGCTCGACTTCTGCGCCGAGCACGGCATCGGTGCCGAGATCGAGACGATTTCGGCCGACCAGGTGAACGTGGCCTACGACCGGGTCGAGAACAGCGACGTCCGCTACCGGTTCGTCATCGACGCGGCGACCATCGGCGCCTGACTTCGACTGTCCGTGAAGGCCTCCTTGAGGGACCCAGAGTCCCTCAAGGAGGCCTTCACGGACTCGGGAAGCGTCACATCAGCAGCAGGGGCACCGTGTTCATCGCGGTGTGCGCGGCGATCGGTGCCCACAGGTTGCGGTAGCGCGACCACAGGTAGCCGGTGAACAGGCCGAAGAATCCTTGGAAGGCCACGATCGCGCCTAGGGTGAGCGGTAGCGATCCCTGCCCGTGCGTCGGCAGGTGCAGCCACGCGAACAGCAGTGACGTCAGCAGGATTCCCGGCCACCGCCCGAAAAGCGCCTCCAGCCGGGTCTGCAGCATGCCGCGGAAGAAGACCTCTTCGAGTACGTTCGCGGTGAAGAAGGTCAGCGTCGCGCCCACCGCCAGGTACACCGGATCCGGGTAGTCCTCCGCGGTCGGCAGCGGCGGCGCGAGCGGGCCGAGGACGTAGAGCCAGCCGAACACGAGTACCGCGGGAATCGGCGCGAGCCATCGCCACGTCTGCCGGGGCCGCCACGTGAGCCGGAACGGATCCGGTTTCCCTTGCGGGCGCAGGGTTCGCAGGAGAATCAGCGGTAGCACCAGGAACACGAGCGGTTTGGCTAGCCCCCAGATGTCGCGGACGAGCGCCTGCTGCCCCGCCATCGACACGAGGAACAACGCCGGCGGCCACACAAAGGCGATGAGCGCCAAGGCGCCTGCTTGACGGCGCAGGGCGCGGCGGTCGTCCACCTCGGCGGGTAACGACGGTGCGCGGAGCGGGATCGCGCGGACCAGCAGGATCCCCACCAGGGCGGGAATCACCGCGCCCCACAGGGAAAGCCGTTTGTCCGAGTCCGCGGACGGCTGGATCGTGTCGTTCCCGGTCGCCAGCAACAGCGCGGGTGCCGCGAGGAAGACCAGGAGTCCGCCGATGAGGGCGATCCTGGCGACTTCCGGGCGTGCACCGGTTTTTTCCATCACCGGGCAAGGATCTTCGAAGCGGGCGCGTCCGCGCGTCATCACTTCGTAGGACTTCAGCCGACCGCGATGACCTTTTCCAGGCTGCGCAGGCACAAGCTGAGCGCTTCGTGCTTCGGAGTCTTCTTCTCCTGCACCGCTTCCCATCCCGTGTAGAGCAGGGCCCACAGCAGTTGCAGCAGCCATTCCTTCGACATCGCCGGGTCGATCGTGCCCTCGGCGTGCCCGCGTTCGATCAGCCTCAGCAGCGACCGGTCGTCCTCGCTCTCGTCCTGCCATTCGGGGCGGGTCACCAGATCCGGCATGGTGAAGAGCAACTGGAAGACGTCGCCGAACTCGAAGTACTCCTGGCACAACCTCGCCAGCGCGGCCGGGGCCGGGCCTTCGTCGAGCCGTGCCCGCCGCGTGCCTTGGGAGACCTTGTCGAGGGCGTCGTGGCTGATGGCGTCGATGAGGTCGGAGCGTTCCGCGAAATACCGGTGCACCGTGGTGCGACCGACGTTCGCGGCCGCCGCGATGTCGGCCAGCGTGGCGCTCGGTTGCTTCGTCAGTTTCTCGATGGCCGCGTCCAGGATCGCGCGCCGGGTCCTCGCCCGGACACCCGTCTCGGTGACCACACCCTCGCTCATGGCCGGTACCGTACCTCGCTCGCCAATATGGAACTCGCTTGACGATTTTAGAACACGCGTGTTCCGTTGAGAACCATGGATACTCCACGATTGAAGGTGCTGTGGTCGTTCGCGCGGCCGCACAAGGGGGCACTCGCGATCGGCCTGGTACTCGCCCTGCTCGGCTCCGCGACCGGTCTCGCGACGCCCATGGTCACGAAATGGGTGCTCGACTCGCTGGGCTCGTCGGAGTCGCTGGCCGGACCCGTACTGGCGCTGCTCGGCCTGATGCTGGTCGGCTCGGTGATCTGGCTGACGCAGTGGATCCTGCTCGGCACGGTCGGCGAGCGGGTGGTGCTGAAGGCCAGGGAATCGATGGTGCGGCGGTTCTTCCGCGCGACGATCCCGGCGGTCACGAAGCGGCCGACGGGGGAACTGGTCACCCGCGTCACCTCGGACACCGTGCTGCTGCGCGAGGCGGCGTCGTCCAGCGTGATCGGGCTGATCAACGGCGTCGTGATGCTCATCGGCACCTTGGCGCTGATGAGCGTGCTCGACCCGGTGCTGCTCGCGACGACGGTGGCCGCCGTGCTCGTGGTGATCGCGCTGTTCGCGTGGCTCATGCCCGCCATCGCGAAGGAACAGGAGAAGGCGCAAGACCGGGTGGGCCGTCTCGGTGGCGTCCTCGAGGGCGCGCTGCGGGCGATCCGCACGGTGAAGGCCAGCCGCGCCGAAGACCGGCAGTCCGAGCGGGTCCTGGTCGACGCCGAAGCCGCAACCGTGCACGGCGTCCGTGCGGTGCGGCGGGAGGCCGTCGCCTGGGTGGTGGCGTGGACCGGCATCCAGGGCGCGATCCTGGTGATCCTCGGCCTCGGTGCCTGGCGCGTCGGCGCGGGTTTGCTCGAGGTGTCGAGCCTCATCGCGTTCCTGCTCTACGCCTTCGCGTTGATGGAGCCGATCACCGAACTGAGCCAGAACATGACCACGTTGCAGGCGGGCATCGCGGCGGCGGGGCGGATCCGGGAGATGGACGCGCTGGAGATCGAAGAGGACACGGTGGCCACGGCGCCGGAGACCGCGGACGGGCGGGACGGCCCGGTACTGGAACTGCGCGGGGTGACCGTGAGCTACGGCGGCGATCCGGCGCTGCGGGACGTGTCGCTGAAGATCCCGAGGCGCGGGCACACCGCGATCGTCGGGCCGTCCGGTGCGGGCAAGACCACGATGCTGTCGCTGATCATGCGGTTCGTGCGGCCGCAGTCGGGTTCCGTGCTGCTGGACGGGCGTGAGTACACGGACCTGCCGTACGCGGAGGTGCGGGCACGGCTGGCCTACGTCGAGCAGGAGACGCCCATCGTGCCGGGGACGATCAGGGAGAACGTGCTCTTCACCCATCCGGACGCGACCGAGGAGGAGGTGCGGCGGGCACTCGGCGAAGTCCGGCTGAGCGACAAGATCGCCGCACTCGACGAGGGCCTCGACACCCCGCTTTCGTCGACGTCGGTGTCCGGTGGGGAACGGCAGCGGATCGCGCTGGCCAGGGCGATCCTGCGCACGCCGGACGTGGTGCTGCTGGACGAGGCGACCGCGCAGGTCGACGGCCGGACCGAGAGCGCGATCCACGACTGCATCCGACGGCTGGCGCGCGAAGGGGCCGTGGTCACCGTGGCGCACCGGCTGTCCACGGTGATCGACGCGGACACCATCGTGGTGATGGAGGACGGCCGCGTGCGGGCGAGTGGCAGCCACGAACAGTTGTTCGCCACCGACACGCTGTATCGCGAACTGGTGGAGGCGCTGCGGATCGCGGGGGAGGGCGCGCCGGTTCTCGGCTGATCCGCTCAGGCGGGGACGGCGCGGACTCCCGGCGGCATCTCGCGGTTGATCTCGTCGAGCCGGGTGGCGACGGTCCGGCAGGGTTCGCAGTCCGCCAGATGCGCGGCGATCAGAACCGCCCGGCGGACCGGCACGCCGCCGCGGAGCCACGCGCCCATGCGCCGCCGCGCTTCCCGGCAGTACGGCGTGCCCGCTTCGGGGACCTGTGCCTGGAGGAAGGCTTGGCGTAGCCCTTCGCGGGCCCGCAGCGCCAGGACGGAGGCGCCGTTGGGTGACACGCCGAGCAGCGGTGCCACCACCTTCGGCGAGTCTCCTTCGGCCTCGGTCCGCCACAACACGGTCCGCCAGCGGCCGGGGAGCGCGCAATAGGCACGCCACGCCAACCGGGCGTTCGAACGGCGGATGAGCAGTTCTTCCGCGCCCACGGCCCCGGCGGCCTCTTCGACCGCCGGGGCCGTGCCGTACAACTCGACCCGTTTGTGGTGACGGCTCCACTTGGCCGCGAGATTCCGGATGGTGACCGCGAGATAGGGGCGGAGGTTCTCCCGCGGGCCGCCGCCCGCCCGAATGACGCCCAGGACACGCACGAAGGCCTCGGCGACGAGGTCGTCCCGTTCGGCGGGCTCGGCGACCCAGCCCGCCGCGATCCGGCGGAGCGGCTCGGCGTGCCGCCGGAACAGCGCCTCTCCGGCGTCGATGTCGCCGGCACGGAAGGCGTCGAGCAGCGTGGCGTCCACTGCGTCCTGTCCGGCGTCGTCCCTCATCTCGGCCACCGTAGCCCGGACGCGGGCCGATCGCGACGACCACGATGTCATCGATCCCGGCCTGCCGTGTCCGGGATGTGGGAGCGGGAATGAACGGCGGCCCGCCGATGTCGGATCCGTCATGGCCATCCCTTTCGACGACCCGGCCTGGGAATCGCTGACCGGGCCGCACGCCCACTTCGCCGAAGGCTTCGGCCAGGTCCTGCGTTACCAGGTCGAGGTCGCCCCGTTCTTCGCCCTGCCACCCGAACCGGACGAGGGCGTGTGGGCCGACGTCGCCGCGTTGGCGGGTCCGGGGGCGACGGTCACCGTCCACAACGCACTGCCCGTCCCGGATGGCTGGGAAATCCTCGGCAGGATCGCCGGGGTCCGGCTGGTCGACGTCTCGCTCGAAGCCGCCGAAGACCCCGAAGCCGTCCTGCTGGGGCCGGACGACGTCCCGGAGATGCTGGACCTCGTCGAGCGGACCAAACCCGGGCCGTTCCGGAAACGGACCATCGAATTGGGGACATACCTGGGAATCCGGCGTGGCGGCGAACTGATCGCGATGGCGGGGGAGCGGCTGCGCCCACCCGGCTGGACCGAGATCAGCGCCGTCTGCACCGATCCGGCGTATCGCGGCCAAGGACTGGCGACCCGGCTCATCCGCGCGGTCGCGGCGGGAATCCGCGCTCGCGGCGAACGCCCGATGATGCACGCGGCGGCGACGAACACTTCGGCGATCCGGCTTTACCGGTCGATCGGCTTCGAAGTCGTACCGCGGCCGGACTTCGTGTCGGTCCGCGTGCCGGGCTCCTTGTGAAGTTGCTCTAACGAGGGATTTCAGAAACTCGCGATGGACTGAACAGCGCGGGCGGACCAGACTTCGCGCCATGAAGGCATTGGTCAAAGCCGACCGAGCACCCGGGCTGGAACTCACCGACGTGCCGGATCCCGCCGTCGGCCCCGGCGACGTCGCCGTCCGCGTGCTGCGCGCCGGGATCTGCGGTACCGATCTGCACATCGACTCCTGGGACGACTGGGCGGCGCGCACCATCGCCGCGCCGCTGGTCATCGGGCACGAGTTCGTCGGCGAAGTGGTCGAGATCGGCCGGTCGGTGACGACGGTCAAGGTGGGCGACCTGGTCAGCGGCGAGGGTCACCTGGTCTGCGGAAGCTGCCGCAACTGCAAGGCCGGGCGGCGTCACCTGTGCGCCAGGACCAAGGGCCTCGGCGTGCACACCGATGGTGCCTTCGCGCAGTACGCCGTCCTGCCCGAGATGAACGCCTGGGTGCACCGCACCAAGGTCGACCTCGACATCGCCGCGATCTTCGACCCGCTCGGCAACGCCGTCCACACCGCGCTGTCCTTCCCGGTCATCGGCGAGGACGTGCTGGTCACCGGCGCCGGCCCGATCGGCATCATGGCCGCCGCCATCGCGCGCCACGCGGGCGCGCGCAACGTCGTCGTCACCGACGTCAGCGAGCACCGCCTGGAACTGGCCCGCAAGGTCGGCGTCGACCTCGCGCTGGACGTCTCCACCTCGACCATCGCCGACGCGCAGGAGCGGCTCGGCATGGCCGAGGGCTTCGACGTCGGCATGGAGATGAGCGGGCGGCCCGAGGCGCTGCGCGACATGATCGCGAACATGTCCCACGGCGGCCGCGTCGCGCTGCTCGGCCTGCCCGCCTCCGACGTGTCGGTCGACATCGCCGCCGTCGTGCTGAAGATGATCCAGATCAAGGGGATCTACGGGCGCGAAATGTTCGAGACGTGGTACTCGATGTCCGTGCTGCTGCAGGCAGGGCTGGACATCTCGCCGGTGGTCACCCACCGGTTCGGCTACACCGAGTACGAGAAGGCGTTCGCGACGGCCAGGGAAGGCCGCTGTGGCAAGGTCATTCTGGATTGGACGGAGAACTGATGTACGGCGCGATGCGCGACGACCTCAAGGCCGGGCTCGCCGAGATCCGGGAAGCCGGGCTGTACAAGGGCGAGCGGGTGCTCCAGGGGCCGCAACGGGCTTCGGTCAGTGTCGCCGGCGGCGACGTCCTCAACTTCTGCGCCAACAACTACCTCGGCCTCGCCGACCACCCCAAGCTGGTCAAGGCCGCGCAGGAGGCGCTGGACCGCTGGGGCTTCGGCATGGCGTCGGTGCGGTTCATCTGCGGGACGCAGCAGCCGCACAAGGAACTCGAGGCGAAGCTCTCCGAGTTCCTCGGCACCGAGGACACGATCCTCTACAGCTCCTGTTTCGACGCCAACGCCGGGCTTTTCGAGACGTTGCTGACCGATCAGGACGTCATCATCTCCGACGAGCTCAACCACGCGTCGATCATCGACGGCGTGCGGCTCTGCAAGGCGAAGCGGATGCGCTACCGCAACCGCGACGTCGCGGACCTGGAAGCCCGGCTGAAGGAGGCTTCCGGCGCTCGGTACCGGATGATCGCCACCGACGGCGTGTTCTCGATGGACGGCTACCTCGCGCCGCTCGACGAGATCTGCGAGCTGGCCGAGCGCTACGACGCGCTGGTGATGGTCGACGACTCGCACGCCGTCGGTTTCACCGGGCCGACCGGACGCGGCACGCCCGAGCTGTTCGGCGTCCAGGACAAGGTCGACGTGCTGACCGGCACCCTCGGCAAGGCCCTCGGCGGCGCGAGCGGCGGCTACACCTCCGGCCGCGCGGAGATCGTCGAGATGCTGCGGCAGCGCTCGCGGCCGTACCTGTTCTCGAACTCGCTGGCGCCGTCGATCACCGCGGCCGCGCTCGCCACGCTGGAACTGCTGGACTCCTCCAGTGAACTGCTGGGCAAGCTGCGCGCCAACACCGAGCTGTTCCGGCGCCGGATGACCGAGGCCGGTTTCGACCTGCTCCCGGGTGAGCACCCGATCATCCCGGTGATGATCGGCGACGCCGCCAAGGCGGGCAAGATGGCGGATCTGCTACTCGACCAGGGCATTTACGTGATCGGGTTCTCCTATCCGGTGGTCCCGCACGGGAAGGCCCGGATCCGGACGCAGATGTCGGCGGCGCATTCGACCGAAGACGTGAACCGTGCCGTCGACGCGTTCGTGACGGCAAGGTCCATGATGGACGAATGATCGATCCGCGACGGCTGCGGGTACTGCGCGCCCTCGCCGACCACGGCACTGTGACGGCGGCGGGCCAGGCTCTGCACCTGACGCCGTCCGCGGTCTCCCAGCAGCTGGCCGCCCTCGAAGCCGAGTGCGGCCAGCAGCTGCTTCGCCGCCGGGGCCGCCGGGTTTCGCTGACCCCCGCCGGTGAACTGATGGTGGTGCACGCCAACGCCGTCGCCGCCGAGCTCGAACGGGCGCGGGCGACGCTGGCCGCGCTCGATTCCGGCGTCCAGGGTCTGGTGCGGCTGGCGAGTTTCGCCTCCGCGATCACGATGGTCGTCGCGCCGGCGATCGCCTCCCTGCGCGCCGGTTCGCCCGGGGTCACCATGCAGGTGCAGGACGTCGAGGGGCACGCGAGCATCCCGCTGCTGCTCGACGGCGAGATCGACCTGGCGATCACCGAGGAGTACCGGCTCTCGCCACGAACGGATGAAAGCAGGCTCACCCGGTTCCCGTTGTACGTGGAGCCGTTCGACGCCGTGCTGCCCACCGCGCACCGGCTCGCCGAAGCGTCCGAAGTGGACATCGACGAACTCGCCGACGACGACTGGATCGCGCCGAAGCCCGGCAACCCCTGCCGCGACGTGCTGATGATCGCGTGTGCCAATCCGGAGATCCGGCACGTCTCCGACGATTTCCACGCGATCACCACCCTGGTCGCCGCGGGCGAGGGCGTGGCTTTGGTGCCGCGCAACGCTTTCACCGCCGTGCCCGGCGCGGTCGCCGTCCCGTTGCGCGGCGAGCCGCCACTGCGCCGCGTGTTCGCCGCGGTCCGGCGGGGAAGCGCGGACCACCCGCTGCTCAAGACCGCGCTCTCCGCGCTGCTGGACGCGGCGCCCGGTCATGCGAATGCGGACCGGACGAGCCGCGCTTAGGATCTTGGCATGCTCCAGATCGATGCCCTCACCTGGATCGTCACGATCGGACTGGTGCTCGGGCTCCTGGCACTCGATCTCATCCTCGCGGCCGTGCGGCCGCACAAGGTCGGCTTCGGTGAGGCGGTGGCCTGGTCGGTGGGCTACATCCTGGTCGCGGTGGCGTTCGGCGTCTGGCTGACGCTCGCGCACGGCGGCGACTTCGGACAGCAGTACTTCGCCGGTTACATCGTCGAGAAGAGCCTTTCGGTCGACAACCTGTTCGTCTTCGTGATCATCATGACGACCTTCGCGGTACCCGAGGAACACCAGCACAAGGTGCTCACGTTCGGCATCGTCGTCGCGCTGATCATGCGCGCGATCTTCATCGCGCTCGGCGCCACGCTGCTTTCGTTGTTCTCCTTCATGTTCCTGCTGTTCGGGCTGCTGCTGATCTACACCGGCATCCAGCTCTTCCGGCACCGCGACGAAGATCCGGACGTCGAGAACAACGTGGTGGTGCGGACCGCGCGCCGCCTGCTGCCGCTGTCCAATGAATACGACGGTGGCAAGCTGTTCACCCGCGTCGGTGGGAAGCGGGTGGGCACGCCGCTGGTGGTGGTGCTGCTCGCGATCGGCGGGATCGACCTGCTGTTCGCGCTCGACTCGATCCCCGCGGTCTTCGGGGTCACCGACGAGCCGTATCTGGTCTTCGCGGCCAACGCCTTCGCCCTGCTGGGCCTGCGTGCGCTGTACTTCCTGGTGAAGGGCCTGCTCGACCGGCTGGTGTACCTGTCCGCCGGGCTCGCGATCATCCTCGGCTTCATCGGGATCAAGCTGATCCTGCACTGGGCCCATGTGGACATCGACGAAAGCGTCCCGGAGATCTCGACGCCCGTGAGCCTCGCGGTGATCATCGGCATCCTCGTCGTGGTGACGGTGGCGAGCCTGCTCAAGACCCGCAAGGATCCGTCCGCCAAGGCGCATCCGGGCTCGCTGCGCGGCTCCCGCCCCGAAGAGGACTAGGGCGTGTTTCACAAGTCTGTTCGATGGGCTTCGTGATCCAGGTGGTCCCTGGCGGTGCGGGCGGATCGGCCTCGTACCGGGTCGTACTCGGGCGCATCCGCCCGTGCCGTCAGGGACCGCCTGGGCGCGGAGACCGCGCACTTGACTTGTGAAACACGCCCTAGCGCCAGCCGTCCGTGAGCAGGTCGAAGATCCGCTCGACGTCCTTCCGCGGATCCGTCCTGCCCCGGGTGAGCGCCGGAATGTCCAGTACGAATCGCGCGAGCGCGTGGCAGGCGATGTCGTCGGAGTCCACACCGGCGTCCTCGGCGATGGCGGCGCCGAGGGCCTTGGCGTGCCGGGTCCACATGCGCTCGCCGTACTCCTGTAGCGCGGGGGTGCCGCTCACCAGCGCGGTGAACCCGGCGTACTGGGGATGCGCCGTGAGCGGCAGCCACGTGGCGAGCACGTACTCGCGCAGCGCCTCGACGACGCCCTGGTCTTCCGGCCGTTGCCGCACGGCGGCGATCAAGTTCGCTTCCCTGTCTTCGGACTCGTCGAAGACCAGTGCTTCCTTGCCGGGGAAGTGTTTGAACAACGTCGTGGTCGACACGTCGGCCGCCTCGGCGATGTCGCGGATGCTCACCTGGTCGTAGCCCCGCTCCAGGAACAACTTCAGCGCGGCGTCCGCCAGCGCGTGGCGGGTGGCCGCCTTCTTGCGTTCACGCCGTCCCGGTGTCTCCATGAGCGCACTGTACCGCATGAGTTGTCACAGTCACTAAGTTGACTCGTTGCACTTTTTAACTCGTTCTGCTTTTCTGGCGTCATGACGATCAGCATCATCGGAGCGGGCCCCGGCGGCCTGACCTGTGCCCGCATCCTTCAGAAACACGGCATTCCCGTGACGGTCTACGAGCGAGACCCGCATCCCCAGGCCCGTAATCAGGGCGGCACCCTCGACCTGCACGCCGACGACGGCCAACTGGCCCTGCGAGAAGCCGGCCTGCTCGCCGAGTTCTTCGCGCTCGCCCGTCCGGAAGGGCAGGAGATGCGCAAACTGGATCCTCTTGGGCGTCTCTTGGAGCACCATGTCCCTGCCGAAGGGGAGATGTTCAAACCGGAGATCGACCGCGGTCAGCTCCGTGATCTGCTCCTCGACTCGCTGGAGCCGGGCACCGTCCACTGGGGACGGACGCTGGATCGGGCCGAGGCCCCCGGGCGCCTGCGGTTCACCGACGGAACGATCGTCGAGACGGACTTGGTCATCGGTGCCGACGGCGCCTGGTCACGGGTCCGTCCGGCGGTTTCGGCCGCTGTGCCCGAGTTCGCCGGGATCACCTTCCTTGAGGCATGGTTCGAAGACGTCGAGAACGCGCACCCCGAACTCGCCGAACTCGTCGGCCAGGGCAGCGCGATGGCGGCCGACGGCGACCGGTGCCTGTTCGCCCAGCGCAACAGCGGCGACCATATCCGGGTCTACATCATCCAACGCCTGCCGTCGGACTGGATCGGGTCGAGCTCGGAGGTCCGCGGCAGGCTGCTCGATGCGTTTTCCGGCTGGTCGCCGTCGATGTTGCGGATGATCACCGACAACGACGGGCCGTACGTCGATCGCCCGTTGTACGTTCTGCCCGTCCCGCACACCTGGGAGCACACGCCATGGGTGACCCTGCTCGGCGATGCCGCCCACCTGATGCCGCCGCTCGGCGTCGGCGTCAATTTGGCCATGCTCGACGCGTGCGACCTCGCTCTCGCGTTGGCGGGCTCCGCCAGTGTCGGCTCCGCCGGTATCGGCGAGGCTGTTCGGGCTTATGAGGCGACCATGCTTCCGCGATCGGCGGAATTCGCGCGACAGCTGGAAAACGGTGCTGAGGGGTTGCTTGATCTCGATTGAGCGTTCTTCCTGCGATTCAAAACTGTCGGTGGTCGGTTGTACGTTCTGTGTGTGGATACTTCTGACGCCGTTGTGGCGCTGCTCAAGGAAATTACCGAGTCGGATGTGTTGGGGGAGGTTATTGGTTCGCTGGATTCGTTGGGGGATAGGGATGTGGTGGATGTCGCGGTGGCGGCGTCGGTGGGGATCGCACGGTTGGAGGCGGTGCGGTTCCGCGCTATCGCACGGTTGGGGCGGCATCGTGGTGGGGTGGCGAGTGTGGTGCAGGAGGTGGCGTTCGCGTTGTCTGTTGTGGACCGTCACGCGGGCACTCTGGTTTCCACCGCGGAGGCGTTGACCACCCGGTTGCCGCGGACACTCGGGTTGATGGACCGTGGGGTGGTGGATGGGTTCGGGGCGGCGAAAGTGGCGGCGGCGACGTCGTGGCTCTCCGACGAAGACGCCCGGGCCGCAGACGTGTTGTTGGAAGACCGGTTGGAGGGGAAGAACTCCGAGCAGGTCCGGAAGGCGGCGAGTCATGCGGCGATGACGGTGGATCGGGAGGGTGCTTCTCGCCGGGCTGAGCATTCTCGGGCGGGCCGCCGCCTCACGGTGCGCCACGGCGAGGCAGGGGTGGCGTCGATCGAGGTCGAGGACGGGCCGGTGGAGAAGGTCGCCGCCGCCTACACGCGGATCGATCGGGAGGCACGCGCCCTCAAGACCGGCGACGAGCCTCGCACCCTGGATCAGCTCCGTGCCGACGTCGCCCTCGACCTCCTGCTCAGTGGTCAGGGCGGCAAGAGCGAGCGGGCGGAGGTATTCCTCTACATGGATCTGAACACCTACCTCGGCGTGAACGAGGACCCGGCGGAACTGGCCGGGCACGGACACATCCCGGCGTCGCTGGCGCGGGAGATCGCCAGTGGGCCGGACACGGTGTTGCGGCGGATCATCACCGACCCGCTCTCCGGACAGGTACTGGATTTGGGGCGAGACCGGTATCGGCCCACGGCGGGGATGGGCGAGTTCGTGCGGGTGCGGGATCGTGAGTGCCGAAGACCCGGCTGCCACCGTCCCGCCCAAGCCTGCGACCTCGACCATGTCGTGCCGTGGCAGTTCGGCGGCCACACCAACGCCGATGAGTTGATCGACCTGTGCCGCCGCGACCACCGACTCAAAGACGAACCCGGCTGGATTTACCGGCTTGCCGCGGACGGCACCCTCACCGTCACCACACCGACTGGACAGCATTACGACAGCTCGCCTCCACCACTGCACGAACCCCGCCCAGCCACCGAACCACCACCGTTCTGAACCATCGCCGGAAAACGGCAACGGCCTCCTCTGGTGCGGATCTTGCTTGCCGGCCACCCTGAGTCCTGTGGCCAAGTCCTTCGCTTTACGGGGCCTTCGGAACGGCCACTGCCGTTGCCGGAGCGTCGTTGCCGAAATACGGCCATGGTTCGGGTCTTGACGTGAGTTACCAGCGGTTCTGACTCGTTGCCGGAATACGGCAACGGCCTCCTTTGGTGCAGATCCTTGTACGACAGCCATCTTCAGTCCTGGCCGAATGGTCGTTGACGACTCCGCTTTGCGGATCTATGGAACGGCCGCTGTTGTTGCCAGAGTGTGGTTGTGTCTCGTTGTCGAAATTCGGCGATGGGCGGGGCCCGCCATGAGCTCCCAGTGGGATGTCCGTTGCCGAAGACTGGCCACGACTCCCTTTTAGGGCCTCCGCGGCCGGGGCGGTCGTCGCCGGTTCCCGCGTGCTGAACCCTTGCACGTCTGGGCTGCGACGGTTGCCGAAATCCGGCTACGGTCCAGGCCGCCCCGAACCAGGGAACCGTCGCCAGAATCCGGCCACGACGTTTCAATAGCCCCAACCCCAACCCCAACCCCAATGCCTCAGCAAAGCAAACCGCCCCGAGCAACCACAGCCCAGCCACAGACCACCACCAAAGAAGCAACCTCACCCCGCAACGGAATCCCGAGCAGGCTGCACCTCAACCTCCAAAGAGGACCGGCGCGAAGGCTCCCGCACCACCAAAGTCGCCACGAACGTCAGCCCGATGCACCCGGTGACCCACCAGAAGTACACGCTCTCGTATCCGGCCTGCTTCAAGGCCAGCGCGATCGGTTCCGAAAGGCCGCCGAAGACGGCGGTCGCCACGGCGTGTGGCAAGCCGACGCCGAGGGCGCGGACGTTGGTGGGGAACATTTCCGCCTTGATGATCGCGGACAGTGCGGTGTAGCCGCTGAGGAAGACCATGGCGGTGATCATGAGCAGGAAGGCGACCCACGGATTCCCGGTCCTGCCCACGAGGGTCATGATCGGCACCGTCAGGAGCATGCCGCCGATGGAGAAGCCGAACATGACCGGGCGGCGGCCCCAGCGGTCGGAAAGGGCGCCGGCGACGGGTTGCATGAAGATGAACAGGAACAGGGCGGCGAAACCGATGAGCGACGCGGTCGGTTTGGGGATCCCGGCCGTGTTCACCATGTACTTCTGCAGATAGCTCGTGAAGGTGTAGAACGCCACCGTGCCACCGATGGCGAGGCCGAGCACGGCGAGAACCTGGCGGCGGTGCTCGCGCAGCAGGACCCGCAGGCCGCCGCGGGGAGGCGAACCAGCGGCCGAACCGGCGGCCGAAGAGCGCTGGAAGTGTTCCGATTCCATCATGCTGCGGCGGAGGTACATCACCACGAGCCCGGCGATCGCGCCGAGCACGAACGGGATCCGCCAGCCCCACGCGTACATCTGCGCTTCGGTGAGCAGCGACTGCATCACGATCATCACCAGCAGCGCCGAAAGTTGCCCGACGGTGATCGAGACGTACTGGAAGCTCGAGTAGAACCCGCGTCGACGCGGGGTGGCGATCTCGGACAGGTAGGTCGCGCTCGAACCGAATTCGCCACCCACCGAGAGACCCTGCGCGAGCCTGGCGACCACGAGGATCACGGGCGCGAGGATGCCGATCGACGCGTAGCCGGGGGTGACGGCGATGGCCAGCGAACCGAAGCTCATCAACGTCACGGACAGGGTCAGCGCCGCCCGGCGGCCGAACCGGTCCGCGTAGAGGCCGAGGAGCCAGCCGCCGAGCGGGCGCATCAGGAAGCCGACGGCGAACACGACGGCCGTGGACAGCAGCTGGGCCGTCAGATTTCCCTCGGGGAAGAAACTGGCCGCGAAATAGATGCTGAACGAGGCGTAGACGAACCAGTCGTACCACTCGACCAGGTTGCCGAGGCAGCCGCGGACCACGTTCGCCACGACGCCGGACTTCTTGTGCGGCAAGGGAAGCTCCTTCGCTCCGGGATGCCGACCATCATGAGCTGTGATCCCTGCGGTTGAGAAATAGAAATCCGCGATGGACACATGCCCGGTCGGCATGGGCTATCCCAGGAAGTCGCCCACCAGGTCGCTCGATTCGGGGCGGCACTCGTCGAAGTACGCGTGCCGCGCTCCGGCGAAGAGATGCATTCGCGCGTCGGGAATGCGCTCCGTCAGCAACGGCGCGTTCGCCACCGGTGCGAGCAGGTCGTCGTCACCGTGCAGGACCAGGGTGGGTGCGGTGATCTCCGGAAGCACGTCCCAGGCGTCGTGCGTGTTGCTCGCGACGAGATGCCCGCGCACCGCGTGCGGCGGCATGCCGTGCGCGCCCAGCACCCGGTACGGGCCGGGATTCGCCGCTCGCCAGGCGGGCGTGTACATGAGGTCCTCCAGCGTCTCCCGTGCCTTCACCGAAGACCGCCGGGCCAGCGCCAGCCGTACGTCGTTCGACCGCTCGACACCGTGCGTGCCACCCGGCGAGGTGCAGCCGAGGACGAGCCGGCGCACCCGCTCGGGATATCGCGCGGCGACCCACTGCGCGACCCGGCCGCCCATCGAGGTGCCGTAGACGTCCGCCTCGGAGACTTCGAGCGCGTCAAGGACCACGATCACGTCGTCCGCGAAACCCGTTGTGGTGTAAGCGGAATCGGGCGCGTCGCTGGCTCCCGTGCCGCGGTAGTCCATGGTGATCGTGCTCGGGAAGTCCCCGCGTGTGCGGTCCCACCATGTGTGGTCGTTCGCCTGCCCGGCCAGCAGCACGAGCGGCCTGCCTGTGCCGTGCCACTGGTAGGCCAGCCGGGTGCCGTCGGCGGCGACGGCGTGGCCGGTGCGGGGGAGCGTGGTCATCCTTCTCCTGTTCGTTCGTCCCAAAGCCGGGCCGAGGGCCACTCACCCTCGTGCACGGTCCGGTGGATCTGCTGGACCAGCGCCCGCGCGACGGCGTCGACGGCGGGCGTGACGCGACCGGTCCGGGGCATGCCGAGGACGACGGTGCGCCAGACTTCCGGTTCGCGGACCGGGGCCGCGCTCAGGGTGCCGTCGGCGACGTCCGCCGCGATGCCGATGCCGGGCAGGATCGTCCAGCCGTGCCCGCCGAGCACGAGACGTTTCTGCAGCGTCATGGCGTTGGTCTGCACGGTGACCTCGGTGTCGGCGCCCGCCTCACGGGCCGCGCCGTCGATGAGGGTGCGGAGCGCGTGCCCCTCGGACGGCATCACCAGCGGATGTGCGGCCACCTCGGCGAACGGGACGGGCCGCGCGGGATCCAGCCCGGCCGACGGGGGAGCGACCGCCCACAGTCGCTCGCGCACCAGCGGCCGGACGTTGAGCGACGGCGTACTGGTCAGGTTGTAGAGCAGGCTCAGATCGACGTCGCCGTCGTCGATCCACCGCTGAAGATGGCCCGAGTACGCGGTGAGCAGCCGCAGTTCGATCCCCGGATGCTCGCGCAGCACGGCCGTCGTCAGCGGTGCGGCGAGCCGTTCGGCGGCGCTCTCCAGCAGGCCGACCGTGACGATCCCGGCGACCACGCCGGGTTTCGGGGCCAGTTCGGCGCGGGCCCGGTCGAGTTCGGTGAGGGCCCGCCTGGCACGTTCGACGAGGCTCGCGCCCGCCTCGGTCGGGCGCATGCCGTGGCGGGTCCGCTCGAACAACGGCACCCCGAGCTCCTGTTCGAGGGTGCGGATCTGCCGGGTGACCGCGGGCTGGACCAGGTGCAGCAGCTCGGCCGCGCGGGTCACGCTGCCGACCTCGGCGACCGTCACCAACGCCTTGAGCTGCTTGAAGTCCACCGTCGTCCCTTCGCATCGCGGCGCGGTATGCGCCTATCATGATTCGGTATTTCACATACCGTCTCATCATCGCTCATGATAATCACATGACCGAGGAAGAGACCGCGATCGTCGCGCTCGTGGCCGAGTTCGTGGATCGCGAGGTCCGCCCAGTCGCGCGGGAGCTCGACCATGCGAACACCTATCCCGAGAAGCTCATCGACCAGATGAAGGCGATGGGCGTCTTCGGGCTGGCGGTGCCCGAGCCCTGGGGCGAGACCCAGGTCTCCGCCCAGTGCTACGCGTTGGTCACCGAGGAGCTCGCGCGCGGCTGGATGAGCCTCGCCGGAGCGATGGGCGGCCACACCGTCGTCGCGAAACTCCTTGCCACGTATGGCACACAGGAGCAAAAGGACACCTATCTGCCGAAGATGGCGACCGGCGAGATCCGGGCGACGATGGCGCTCACCGAACCCGGCGGCGGCTCGGACCTGCAGGCGCTGCGCACCACGGCGCGGCGCGACGGCAATGAGTACGTGGTCAACGGCAGCAAGACGTGGATCACCAACGCGCGCCGGTCCCAGCTGGTCGCGTTGCTGTGCAAGACCGATCCCGGCGCCGAACCCGCGCACAAAGGGATCTCCGTCCTGCTGGTGGAGAAGGGACCCGGCTTCCAGGTCTCCCGGGACCTGCCCAAACTCGGCTACAAGGGCGTCGAGAGCTGCGAGCTCTCCTTCGACGACTTCCGGGTCCCGGCCACGGCGTTGCTCGGTGGCGTGGAGGGGCGCGGCTTTGCCCAGATGATGCGGGGCCTGGAGATCGGCCGGATCCAGGTCGCCTGCCGGGCGGTCGGGGTCGGCCGGGCCGCGCTGGAGGATTCCCTGCGCTACGCCCAGGAACGGGAGAGTTTCGGCAAGCCGATCTGGCAGCACCAGTCGATCGGCAACCATCTGGCGAACATGGCGACCAAACTCGAGGCCGCCCGCCAGCTGGTGCACCACGCGGCGCGGCGCTACGACTCGGGCGAACGCGCGGACATGGAGGCGGGGATGGCGAAACTGTTCGCCTCCGAGGCCGCGATGGAGATCGCGCTCGACGCGGTGCGCATCCACGGCGGCTACGGCTACTCGACGGAGTTCGACGTCGAGCGGTACTTCCGCGACGCGCCACTGATGATCGTCGGTGAGGGCACCAACGAGATCCAGCGCGGCGTGATCGCGCGCCAGCTGATCGAACGGCACCGCATCCCGTCCTGAAACCGAGGAAGGCAGTATGCGCCAACCACTCGAGGGAATCACCGTCGTCGCGCTGGAACAGGCCGTCGCCGCGCCGTTCGCCTCGCGCCAGCTCGCCGACCTCGGCGCGCGCGTCATCAAGATCGAACGCCGCGGCGTCGGCGACTTCGCCCGCGACTACGACAGGACCGTGCACGGCCAGTCGAGTTATTTCGTCTGGCTGAACCGGGGCAAGGAAAGCGTCGAACTCGACATCAAGCATCCGGCCGATCGGACGTTGCTCACCACGATGATCGGCCGGGCGGACGTGTTCGTGCAGAACCTGGCGCCCGGCGCGGTGGAACGGCTCGGCCTCGACGCGGTGACGCTGCGCGCGGAGCGTCCGCGGCTGATCCATTGTTCGATCTCGGGCTATGGTCCGGAAGGTCCATATCGGACGAAGAAGGCCTACGATCTGCTGGTGCAGTGCGAAACCGGGCTCGTGATGTCGACCGGCACCCCGGAGACCCCGGCCAAGGCGGGGATCTCGATCGCCGACATCGCCACCGGGATGTACGCCTACAGTGGCGTCCTCACCGCGCTGTACGACCGCGAGCGCACCGGTGAAGGCGCGAGCCTGCACGTCGCGATGATCGACTCGCTCGGCGAATGGATGAGCCAGCCCGCCTATTTCTCCCGGTACGGACAGGAACCACCGCGCCGGACGGCGGCGGCACACCCGTCGATCTCGCCGTACGGGCCGTACCGCACCGGTGACGACCAGGTTTTCCTGAGTGTCCAAAGTGAACGGGAATGGGTCGTGCTCTGCCGGGGCGTCCTGGGACGGGAGGCACTCGTCGAAGACCCGCGTTTCCGGACCAACGACGACCGCGTCGTCAACGACGACGAACTCACCGCGATTCTGGAAGAAGCGTTCAGCGGCCGGACGGCGGACGAGGTCGGAGACCTGCTGGAGCGGGCCGGGATCGCCAACGCCCGGCTGCGGACGCCCGAGCAGTTCACCCGGCATCCGCAGCTGGCCGCGCGAAGCCGCTGGCGTGCGGTGGAAACCCCGGCCGGACCGCTTGAGGCGTTGCTTCCGCCGGTCGAGGTGGCGGGCAGGGAACCGGTCATGGGGCCGGTGCCCGCGCTGGGGGCGCACAACGAGTCGATCCGGGCCGAGTTCGGTGCCGGCGAGGAGGTTCGAACGTGAAGGAAGTCCTGCTGCCCGGCCCCGCGGAGGCGCTGGCGGCGTTGCTCGACGTCGAGATGCCGGATCTGGACAGCGACGGCCTGCCCTTGCTGTGGCACTGGTTCTACCTGCTGGACCGGCCCGCGCAGGCCGATCTGGGTCAGGACGGACATCCGGTGCGCGGCACGATCCCCGCACCGCCGGAACCCGGACGCCGCCGGATGTGGGCGGGCGGACGGGTACGGACGCTCGGCAGGCTGCGGTGCGGACTGTCCGCCACCCGGCATACGGAAGTGCTTTCCGTGCGGGAGAAACAGGGCCGCACCGGACGGCTGACCTTCGTCGTCACCGGCCACAAGATCGTCCAGGACGGCGAGGTCGTGGTCGAAGAGGAGCAGGACATCGTCTATCGCGACGCCGCTTCCCGGCCTGTCGAGGTGGCCACCGGGGAGCCGGAGGTGTCGGCGGCCGAAGACGAATGGGCGATCGACGTCTCGCCGACGCTGCTGTTCCGCTTCTCCGCGTTGACCTACAACGCGCACCGCATCCACTACGACCGCGACTACGCCCGCGATGTCGAAGGCTATCCGGGGCTGCTGACCCACGGGCCGTTGCAGGCGCTCGCGATGGCCGAAGCCGCCAGGCGGCAGGGGAGCGGCGGGCGGCTGGCGTTCGACTACCGCCTCGTCTCGCCCCTGTTCGACCATCAGGGCATGGTCGTCCTGGCCGAAGCCGGAAGTGACGAGACCGTCACCGCCGTCCGAGATCGCCATGGACGGCGGACCGCGACCGGAACGGTGCGGAGCCTCGGCCGATGAACGCTCTCCTCGCCGGTGCGAAGACCTTCCTGTTCGTCCCCGGGCACCGGCCGGATCGGTTCGCCAAGGCCGCGGCCAGCGGCGCCGACGTCGTGATCCTCGACCTGGAAGACGCCGTCGCGCCGGATCGGAAAGAGGCCGCGCGCGAACACGTCCGGACGTGGCTGGCGGACGGCCATCAGGCGGTCGTCCGGCTCAACGCGGCCGGAACCGGTTGGTATCCCGAGGATGTGGCGAGCGTCGGGCGCGCGCTCGCGGTGATGCTCCCCAAGGCAGAGGACCGCGCCGAGATCGATTCCCTCGCCGGGCGGCTGCCCGGAGTCCCGATCCTGCCGCTGGTGGAAACGGCGGCCGGGATCGCGAACGCGCTCGCGGTCTGCGCCGCGGACGCGGTGGTGCGGCCCGCCTTCGGCAGCGTCGACCTCGCCGCGCAGCTGGGTGTCGATCATCGTTCGCACGAGGCGTTGCGGTACGCGCGATCCGCGCTCGTCATCGCCGCGGCGGCCGCGGGCGGGGCGGCTCCGATCGACGGCGTCACCACGGCACTCGACGACGAGGCCGCGCTCGCCGCGGACCTCGATCACGCGAAGACCCTCGGGTTCACCGGGAAACTCTGCGTGCATCCCCGCCAAGTGGCCGCCGCGAATCGTGGGCTGGCTCCTTCGGAAAGCGAGATCGAGTGGGCGCGGGGCGTGGTCGCGCTCGCCGGGGACGGCTCGGTGGCCGTGGCGGACGGCCAGATGGTGGACAGACCGATCGAAGCACGGGCCAGGGCGATCCTCGGGCGCGCGGGTGAGCCATTCCGACCAGCTGGATGAGGCCAATGTGCCCTGGTAGTTCCCACCGGGTGGCGGTAGCGTTCGGCGAGCGGACTTTTCGTTACGGGTGAACGGAAAAGAGACGTGGTCCCATGCACGAACCGTTGGTGACGGAATTCGCGACCACCGATCCGGAACAGGCATGTGCGCTGATCGCCGAGGCTTACCGCGATAACCGCTTACGGGTGCGGGGCACAGTCGAAAACTACCGTTTCGAGCACAACCGTTGTGATCTCGGGGACGTGCATTTCGACTTCCTGCACAACACGCTGACCACGGAAGTCGTCGTCGAGCCGTTGGGCAGAGTCGTGCTGCTGCGCGTGCTGGACGGTGAGCTGGAGATCGATGACGGCGTCAGTGACCGCAGGTTCGGTGCCGGAGACGTGTTCGTCGGCCCGCACCCTGGTCACGATTACCGGACGGGCATGCACTGCGCGCGGCTGCAGGTCATCGGCATCGATCTGTCGTTGTTCACCGGGATCGACCCGGCGCAGGACGGCAGGTCTATCGAGCGGTTGTGCTACGAGCCTGTGCGCATGGAGAAGGCACAGCGATGGCGCAGGACGGTCGAGTACATGACCGGGTTGCTCTCCGAACCGGGCGTGGAGAACGGTCCGCTGGTGCTCGGGGCGGCGGGGCGGCTGATGGCCGCCATGGCTCTCGACACCTTCACCACGGGCACAGGTGACGACCGCATCGGTGACCGCCGGGACGCCGTTCCGGCCACCGTGCGCCGGGGGATCGCGTTCCTGGAGGCGAATCCGGACCTCGACCTCGGCGTCGCCGACATCGCCCATGCCTGCCGGGTATCGGTGCGTGCCCTGCAACTGGCGTTCCGGCGGTATCTGGACACCACCCCCATGGCCTATCTGCGCAACGTCCGGCTGCACCAGGCCAGGACCGAACTCCGCGACGCCGACCCCGGGGGAGACACAACGGTGACCGGTGTCGCGGCGAAATGGGGTTTCCTGGACGGCAGCCGGTTCAGCGCGCAGTACCGGGCGGCCTTCGGGGAGTCGCCCAGCGAAACTTTGCGCAAGCGGTGAAGTTCGTTTTTGTCGGTGCGGTTCTGCGTTTTCGCCGGTAGACCGTGGCCGCCGGGTCCGGTTCACTGGGTTCAGGCTCACTGGCAGTGCCCGGCCCCCGCCTGCTGGTGCGCCGAAACGGGCCGGCCGGCCGGTTCCTATCGAGGCGCCGCGATTCCGTCGTACATGACCCGCCGGATCGCCCGGCTCATCGTGGCCTGCCTTTCCGGTGACGGGTCGCGCAGTTCGGACAGGATCGACGCGAGGATCATCCCGTTGATCGCGCGGGCGGTGGAGTCGACGTCCAGGTCCTCGTGCAGATAGCCGAGGCGGACGCCATGATGCAGGTAGCCGGCGGTCAGCTCGGCGGCGGTCTCGTAGAAGTCGAGCACCCGTTCGCGCATCTCGGCGTCGATGCCCGCCGCTTCGAGCAGGAGGAAGCGGGCCATCCGCGGGTCGCCGCCGAAGATCCGGGCGAGCGCCTCCCCGATCCGCGCGCTCTGTTTGCGGTACTCGGCGAGGCTGTTGACCGCGTCCGGCGCGTTGTCCGCGGCCAGCGCGCCGACCACCTTTTCGACCAGGTCCGTGATGACGTGGTCGACGATGTCCCGTTTGTTCTGGAAGTACCGGTAGAAGGTGCCGTGCCCGATGCCCAGCCGTGCGGCGATGTCGGCGATCCCGGTCGCGTGGTAGCCGCGTTCGGCGAAGCAGTCGAACGCGGTCTCCACGATCTCGCGCCGTAGTTCCTGTTTCTTCCGTGCGGCCCTGCTGACCGGGGTCTCCGTCGTCATTCCGTCAGCTTATTGCCTGACGCGTTCAAATGACATACCGTTCCGGAAATGACACGTCATTCCGCGAGGGCGCTGGTGCTCGGCTGCGGCGGAACCCTGGGGTTCGCCTGGACGGCCGCCGTCCTCGACGCGCTGCACGCCGAAGCGGGGTGGGATCCCCGCGAGGCGGACATCCTGGTCGGGACCTCCGCGGGCGCCGAAGCGGCGGCGATGCTCGGGTCCGGCATTCCGGCGAAGGCGATCCTCGACGCGGTAGCCGGCGCGCCCGGTGGAGACGCCGTCGTCGCCGCGCACGTCCAGCGGGTGCCGAACCGCTTCCCGCCGCTGCCGTCTCCGCGCTGGCCCGCGGCCGGGCTGGTCCGGGCCGCGCTGCGCCGGGACGTCGACACGCTCGCCGGTCTCGCGGGCTTTCTGCCTCGTGGCAGGGGAAACGCCGGCCGGCTCCGCGAGCTCGGGGACGCGCTGGCACCCGGCGGCTGGGTCCCGCATCCCGCGACCTGGCTGGTGGCCTCGGATTCGGCGGGTGACCGGGTCGCCCTCGGCTCCCCGGACGCGCCACCCGCCCGCCTCGGCGAGGCGATCGCCGCCTCCTGGGCGATCCCCGGCTGGTTTCCGCCGTCCGTTGTGGACGGACGGCCGCTGCTCGACGGCGGGACGGTTTCCCCGACGTCGGCCGACCTCCTGCTGGGGCACGATGTCGGCGAGGTCGTGCTGGTCGCGCCGATGAGCAGCGAAGGCGGGGCTCCGGCACGCGGTCCGGCCCGGCTGGAACGCCTGCTGCGGACGGCGATGACCAGGCGCGTGGACGACGAGGCGCGACGGCTGCGCGCGGCCGGTGTCCGGGTGGTCCGGATCGAACCGGGACCGGCCGATCTCGCCGCCATGGGCGCCAACTTCATGGACGGACGGCGGCGGGAACACGTGCTCACCACGGCGTTACGGACGGCGCCCGGTCTGGTCGCCGACGCCTTCGAACGAGAGGGAGTGCGCGCATGAGCAAGTACCCGGATCTCGACCTCGACGGGGCACACGTGGCGATCACCGGTGCGGGCCAGGGCATCGGCCGCGCGACCGCGGAACGCATGGCCGCCGTCGGGGCGCGCGTGTCCATCGGCGATCTGGACCTCGAAGCCGCGAAGCGCACCGCCGCCGGGTTCGGTGGGACAGCGCATCACCTCGACGTCGCCGACCCGGCGTCCTTCGCCGCTTTTCTCGGTGACGCCGAACAGGGGAACGGGCCGCTCGCGGTGCTCGTCAACAACGCCGGGATCATGCCCAACGGCGGTTTCCTCGACCTCTCCGACGCCCTGAACCGGGCGACCATGGAAGTCAACGTCTTCGGCGTGGTCCACGGAATGCGGTTTGCCCTGCCCGGAATGCTGGAGCGCGGACGCGGCCACATCGTCAACGTCGCGTCGCTGGCCGGGAAGTTCCCGGTCAAAGGGCTGGCGATCTACAACGCCAGCAAATTCGCCGTCGTCGGGCTGACCGCGGCGACGCGCCTGGAGTACGCGCCGCACGGCGTGAGCGTCTCCGCCGTGCTGCCGTCGGCGGTCGACACCGCCCTCGCCTCAGGGCTCGACATGCGGCCGATCCCGAAGGTGAAACCGGGCAGGATCGCCGACGCCGTCGTGGCTTCCGTCCGCACCCGGGCCGCGGAGATCGCCGTGCCCGGTTACGTCGGCGCGCTCGCCACCCTCGCGGCCGTGACACCCGAGCCCGCGCTCAACGCCTTCCGTCGGCTGATGAGGGACGACCGGGCTCTGCGCCCCGATTCACCGGAGCGGGACGGCTACCGCGCCCGCCTCCATCAGGACACCCAGCGGGAGGAAAACGCATGAACGCGCAGTACGACGCCGTCGTCGTCGGAGCCGGTTTCGGCGGGATGGGCGCGGCGATCCAGCTCAACCGGCTCGGCTACGACAACCTGCTCATCCTCGAACGCGAGTCCGGCCTCGGCGGCACGTGGCATGTGAACCGCTATCCCGGCCTGGCCGTCGACATCCCGTCGGCCACCTACTCGTACTCGTTCGAGCCGAACCCGCACTGGTCTCGGCTCTTCGCGCCGGGCGCGGAACTCAAGCGGTATGCCGAGCACGTCGCGGACAAATACCGGCTGCGGCGATACATGCGGTTCGGCTCGGTGGTCACCGGCGCGGTCTGGGACGAGGCGAAGGCGCACTGGACGGTCTCCCTCGCCGAGGGTGGGCCGGTCACCGCCAAGTACCTCCTCACCGCGACAGGATTCCTTTCGCAGCCCAAGAAACCCGACATCGCCGGGATCGGCACCTTCGGCGGCAAGGTCATCCACACCACGGCCTGGGACGACGACTACGACCTCGCGGGCAAGCGAGTGGCCGTGATCGGCACGGGCGCGACAGCGGTCCAGCTGATCCCCGAGATCGCGAAGATCGCGCGGGAACTGACCGTGTACCAGCGGACACCGATCTGGGTGAGCCCGAAACTGGACTTCCCGGTGCCCAAGGCCGTCCGCCGCGCGTTCGCCGCCGTCCCGTTCACCCAGCGGGCCGCCCGGCTGACCGGGACCGCGCTGCTGGAACTGATGATGGTCTCCGGTGTCCTGCACTACAAGCAGCTGCCGATGGCGAACCGGCTCGGCAAGCTGTGGTGCCGGGCGCATCTGCGCCGTCAGGTGCGGGATCCGGGGCTGCGCGCGGAACTGACACCGCGCTATTCCTTCGGTTGCAAGCGGCCGACGTTCTCCAATGAGTACTACCCGGCCTTCACCAAGGACCACGTGCACCTGGAGACGACGTCCATCGCGAAGATCGACGAGACCGGCATCGAGACCACCGACGGCGGGCGGCGGGAGATCGACGTCCTGGTGCTGGCGACCGGATTCGATTTGTGGGAGGCGAACTTCCCGGCGATCGAGATCATCGGCCGCGACGGCCGGAATCTCGGGAAGTGGTGGCGGGAGAACCGGTTCCAGGCCTACGAGGGCGTCGCGATCCCCAAGTTCCCGAACTTCGTTTCGCTCAACAGCCCGTATTCCTACTCCGGGCTGTCCTATTTCACCACCATCGAGACGCAGATGCGGCATATGGACCGGCTCTTCGGCGCGATGCGGCGGCGCGGCGCGACCGAGTTCGAAGTCACGCAGGAGGCCAACGACGCGTTCCTCGACCGGATGACCGAACGCCTCGGCGACTCGATCTTCGCCCTCGGGAACTGCGCCCCGGCGAACAGCTACTACTTCAACCCGCACGGGGAGGCGACCCTGCTCCGGCCGTCCTCCACGCTGAACGCCATCAAGGAGGCGGGGAGTTTCCCGCTCGAGGACTACACCTTCGCCTAGCGGTCAAGGGGTGCCGGGACCCCGCGCGGTCCCGGCACCCGTCGCGTTTACTGCCTGCGGAGCCGGAGTGTGACGGCCGCGCCCGCCGCGGCGAGGAAGACCGCGCCGAGTGCGTACGGCCACCACGGCACCGAGTTGTCGCCCACCGGGGAGGCACCATAACCGCCGGCGGCACCGGTGCGGTCGTAGGTCGAGCCGGGCAGCTTGTCGCCGTAGCGGCCCTGCAAGGCCTCGCGGTAGGCGGCGAGCGTCATCTTCTCGCCGGTCTTCGCGACCGAGGAGCCGTCGAGGACCGTCACGGTGTCCCCGTCGACGGAGTACCAGGCGCCCGCCTGCGGTTCGCTCAGGAGGTAGCCCCTGCCTGCCTGCGCCGCGAGGCGCTTTTCGACGTCACCCGAGGCGACGTTGTAGACCGACCAGCCCGAGCCCTCGCGCTGCGACCACACGGTCGCCGCGTCACCGTTGCCGAGGGTGGCGGGTGTGGCGACGTAGGCGAGTTCGGCGGGGACGGAGGACGTGCCGGAGATGAAGGCCGCGGTCGGCTGGTAGACCGCCACCGGCGTCCGCGGATCCGCCTTCGCGGTCCTGGCCGCGATGGCCGTGTCCGCCTTGGCGGCACCGGGGAAAACCGCCTTGGCGAGCCGCTGGGTGGTCGCGTCACTGGTGACCACAGTGGACACCGCGGCGAGGTCGGCGGCGGTGGGCGCGCCGCTGGGGGCGTCGGCGGCGGAGGCTTGGCCGCCGAGCGCGAGTGACAGTCCGAGGGCGAGGATCGTGGCGCCGAGGAAGGTTCGCTTCATGGTTTCAGTCCTTGATCCCGTAGACGGTGTGGGTCCAGGTGAACGAGTTGTTGGACCGGTAGGCGTTGTAGCTCATCTGGTTGTAGCGGGGGCTCGAGCCCCACGGGTCGCCGTAGTAGACCGTCGTCGCGCCGTTCGTGTTGTCGTAGCCGTAGAGCACGTGCATGTGGCCGCCGCCGTTGCGCCAGCCGATCCGGGTGCCGATCGGCTGCCGCGCGTCGACCTGGCCCTTGATGGAGGCGAAGCTCAACGTCTGGCCGGAGGAGCTGTAACTGCCGACGTTGCTGAACCCGAGCCAGCGGAACACGCGCTGCTGATCGCTGAGGTAACCCTGGTTGTTCGCGCAATCCGTACCGGACTCGTTGTGCGCGACCTGGCAGAACTTCGTCTGCGTCAGGCTGTGCCCCCACCAGGCGGCGATGGTGTTGCCGCTGGCGTCCCAGCACCAGTTGCTCTTCTCCTGTGCCTGCATCTTGATCGGGATCGTGGTGGCGGCCGTGATGGCGGGCGCCGCGGCGGCGGGCGCCTGCAGGGCGACCATCGCGGCGACACCGGCGCAGGCCGTGGCCAGCCCGCGCCTGAATGAGGTCTTCACCGTCGGAACACTCCTAACTGGATGGTCGGACGCGAAACACGCGCGGGCGGCTACCCGACGGAACAAGTGGGGACTTCGGCTACCCGACTGGGTGGCCGACCGGCGCGAGCAGGGGATTTGCGCTGTGACGAAGTGACGGAGGGGCACTGCGAACAGACTGAGATTCACCCTCTGGTGGATCCCGTGGCAAGGTTCGCGGCAATACCTAAGGGTCCGTATTACCGCCGCGCGGCTCCGTGTCACCGCGGGTCGGCGTCGCCCGATCGAGTTAACGACGCGGGAAGCTCGTGACTCCGGTGGTGTGGACCAGCGGAAAGCCTGCGGCCCGTGGTGACTGTTCGTGTTCCCGCCTTTCGGCGGGTGTCCGATCGGTATGGTCCCGAGCATGCCGACGAGCGGTGCGGCATCGGTGTTCGTGGCCCGCGACACCGAATTGGCCGAACTGGTGCGCGTCGCCTCGCGCCCGCCGTCGGTCGCCGTCGTCGAGGGTGAACCGGGTGTGGGCCGGAGCCGTCTGCTCGAAGAACTGGTCGCCCACCCCGGGATCGCGTCACGCGTGGTCTGGTCCACCCGATGTGTTCCCTTCGCCCGGCCGTGCCGGTTGGCGCCCTTGGTCGACGCGTTGCTGGGGAGCGGCGCCGTGGCCGCCGCCCACGCGGCGGAGTTCTCCCCGGTGACCGGCGTCCTGCGGCGGCTGATCCCCGAATGGTCTTCGTGGCTGCCGCCGTTTCCCGAGAACGCCGACGACGGCACCGTCCGGCAACAGGAGTTCCGGGCCGTTCGCGAAGTGCTGACCGGCTGCGGTCCGGCGGTGCTGGTCCTCGACGACGTCCACGCCGCCGACGACGAAACGTGGGAGTTCCTGCGTGGGCTCGCGGCGTCCCCGGCGACGTCGCTGAGCGTGGTGGTCAGCGCGGTTGCGTGTGGTCCCAGGCGATTCCCGCCGCTGCCCGGAACCGCCGCGCAGCTGTCACTTCGGGCGTTCAGCGCCGTCCAGGTGCGTACGCTGCTGGACGTTTCCTTCGGCCGCTGTGCGCCGGATTTCGCCGAGGCGGCCCACCGGCGGACGTCCGGGATCGCCGTCGATCTGACGGCTCTGGTCCAAAGCGCCGGTGACGCGCTCCCGGCGACCGTGCCGCCCATCGTGCGGAGCCGGGTCGCCGGGCTGATGGCGGCGATCGGCCCGGCCGCGCGGGACGTCGTCAGCGCGGCCGCGGTGCTGGGATCGCCTGCCGGGGAACCGGAGCTGGGCGCTGTCGCGGCATCGTCGGCCGGGGAGATCTCCGGCGCGGTCACCGAAGCCGTGGAAACGGGACTGCTGCGTGATCTCGGCCGCGGCCGGTACGTCTCGGGAAGTCCGCTCATCGGTGAAGCCGTCTACGCCTTGCTCCCCGGGCCTCAGCGGTGCGCGATGCACGGACGCGCCGCCGCCCGGCTCGCCGCGGACGACGAACCCATCGCGTCGCTCGTCGCCCGCCACGCACGGCTTGCGGGTGACCTCGCCGAATGGACACAGTGGACCGGCGTCGCGGTCGACAACGCCATCGAAGACGGCCGGACCGAGGAAGCGGGTCGTCTGCTCGAAGCGGCTTTGCGGGACGCGGAGCTGCCGTGGGCCGCGCGCGAGTCGTTCGCCGTCCGGCTGGGGAGGGAACTTCCGCGCAGCATCGCCCACGCGGGCACGGTCCGGCTGCTGCGGGAGATCCTGCGCGAATGGCCGCTGAGCAAGGCCGCGCGTGGCGAGATCCGGGTCAATCTCGGGCAGGTGCTGATCAACCAGGTGGGCAAGGTCGACGCGGGCAGGCTCGAGATCGAACTGGGCGCGGCCGATCTCGGGAGGCGGCAGGCGCTGCTCGCCAGGGGCTTGGTCACCCTGGCCCTGCCGCATATCGGAACCGTCCCGGTGGAGGAGAACCTCCGCTGGCTCGACCAGGCCGAGCAGATGAGCAAGGGGGAACACGACGCGGGAGTGCTCGCCGCGATCGCCGCCAACCGGCTTTCGGCGCGGATGCAGATCGCGGATCCGGGGGTGTGGCAGGACATCGCCGACCTGCCACCCGTGCCCGAGTCGGCCGAGGTCTGCCGCCAGGTGGCCCGCACCTACATCAACCTGGCCGACGCGGTGGCGTGGAACGGGCATTACCCCGTCGCGCGGGCGTACCTCACGACCGCGCGACGGCTGATCCGCGACGATCACCAGCCCTATCTCGACGCGCTGGCCGACGGCACGGAACTGCGCCTGGACCTCGCGATGGGGGAGTGGGCGAGCGTCACGGAGAAGGCGCGGGCGATGCTGACCCGGGTCGACAAGGACAGCTCGCTGGCGGCCGAGCCGCTGCTCGTGCTCGGCTGGTACGAGTACGGGCAACACCGGCCGGCGGCGGCGCTGCGCAGTTTCGACGCGGCGTTCGCGCTTTCCGCGGGAAGCGTCCCGGTGCAGGCTTCCGCCTACGCTGGTCGCGTCGCGGTCCATCAGGCGGGCAAAGACCTGCAGGCGGCCCTGCGCCTGGCGGAATACGGCCTGGAAATCGTGCGCCGCAAGAACAATTGGCTCTGGGCGGCCGAACTGATGCCGTTCGCCGTGCGCACCATGCTCGGGCTGGGGCAGCACGTCGAGGCGCGAGAGCTGCTCGGCGAGTATCGGCAAGGCATCGACGGCAAGGACGCCCCCGTCGCGAACGCTTCGGCGCTGCTGTGCCGGGGGTTGCTCACCCGGTCACGGGGCGAGACACTGCCCGCCGGTGATCTGCTGCTCGGTGCCGCGCAGGCGTACTACGCGCTGCCCCTCCCGTATTTCGCCGCCTACGCCGACGAACTCGCGGCCGGATGCTTCGCCGAAGCCGGGGATCTGGCACGCGCCGTCGCTTCCTTCACCACCGCGGAGACGGCGTACGCGAGCCTCGGCGCCGCTGTGGACGCGCTCCGCTGCCGCCGGTCACTGCGTCGCTGTGATCCGGAGATGCCCCGGCGCGGTCGCAAGGGGTACGGCGAAGCGTTGTCGCCGAGGGAACTCGAAGTCGCCAGACTCGCCGCCCGGAACCTCACGAACCGGGAGATCGGCGAGCGGCTGTTCCTCTCGCCGCGGACGGTCGAAATCCACATCGGACGGGCGCTGCGCAAGTTGGGCCTCCCGTCGCGCACCGTGCTGACCGAAGAGCGGCTTGAGGGGTTGACCGTGAAGGAACCGGGACGTTAGTTGTTTCGATTGCAGATCCGTGAGGGCCTCCTTCCTCAAGTATCTGAAGGACTCCAGCCGGGCGCTCACGTGAGTGGTCGCGGTCCGTGGGGATGTCGTGAAGCAGCCGCCCGCTCATCCTCGCCACTCACGACCACCTTGGCTCGGCCCGTGCCACGGCAGACTCGCTCACCCGCCACCAGCCGACGAACTCGATCTTCACGCCGGGGGACGGGCTTGACTTCAAGGTAAGCCAACCCTTAGTTTCCCCCTATAACTTTCCATCGGTGAAGGGGTGCGATGCCGAAGATCGGTGGTCGTCCGGCCAGGATCGCGAGGGACGACATCCTGCGGGCCGGTCGCGAGCTCGGCATGCGCCGGCTCAGCGTCAAGGCGGTCGCGGTCCGGCTGGGGGTGACCGCGACCGCCCTGTACCGGCACGTCGACGGCCGGTGGGGGCTCGAGCGGCTGGTCGGGGAGAGCATCCTGGCCGAGTTACGGCTCCGGGACGATCCCCGGCACGGCCTCGAACAGCATCTGTTGTCCTTCGCCCTGCAGATGCGGGCCTTCATGCTGGAGTATCCCGGCCTGGTCACCTATCTCCAGCTGCTGTTCCCGCGGGGTGACGGCGGTCAGCGGCTGTTGAACACCGAGGTCGACGCCCTCGTCCGCCGGGGTTACGAGCCCGGCGCGGCGATCGTGCTCAGTGGCGCCGTCGCGTCGCTGACCATCGCGATGACCGCGTCCGAGGAGCACAGCATGGCCGCCGAGGAGGCCGACGGCGACGGGCTGGACCGGGAGCGGCAGGCGGTCCTCGACCGGTTGTCCCGTGACGACCGGCTCGCCGGGCCGTCCGCCGCGTTGCCGCAGGTGCCGAGGCCCGAATACGTGCGGTTACTGCTGACCGCGTCGATTCGCGGGTTGATCGAGTCCTGCCCGCCGGGCAGGCCGGTCGCCGAGATGGTGGCCGATCTGGCGGCCACGGGGGAGGAACTTTGATGGCGCGCGGATTCCAAGGCGCGGTGATGCGGGGTTTCGGGGCAAGAGACCACGAAGCGACCGTCGTCGGGACAGAAGAGATGGCGCCGCGTTTCGTGCGGGTCCGGTTCGTCTCGCCGACGTTGTTCGAGGACGTCGTCGTGGAGCCGACGGCCTGGCTCCGGTTCTGGTTCCCGGACCCGGAGGGCGGCCCGACGGAGTTCCAGCGCGCGTACACGCTCACCGAAGCCGACCCGGAAGCCGGCACGTTCGCGATCGACGTCGTCCTGCACGAACCCGCCGGACCCGCGTCGCGGTGGTTGCGTGAGGCGCGGCCCGGATCGACGGTTCCGGTGATGTCACTGGGTTCCACGTCGTTTTCGGTCCCCGCCGAACCGCCCGCGGGTTACCTCCTGATCGGCGACTCCGCCTCGATCCCCGCGATCAACGCGATCCTCGACGTGGTCCCGGCCGGAATCCCGATCGAGCTGTACCTCGAAGAGCACGACGAGACCGACCGGCTGATCCCGCTGGGGGAACACCCGAGGCTGGCCGTGCACTGGGTGCCGCGTGAGGACGCGACTTCGCTGGCCGCGGCGATCGAGACGCGTGACTGGTCGGACTGGCAGGCGTGGCTCGCGCCGGAAGCGGGCTCGCTCAAACAGCTCAAGACCCGGTTGCGGGACACGTTCGGCTTCCCCAAATCCGAGGTGCACGGCCGGGCGTACTGGTACTACGGCAGGGCCATGGGTTCTTTCCGCGGGAAGAAGGAAGAACCGGCCGCCGCAGTCCTGAAACCCGCAGTCCTGAAACCCGAAGTCCCGAAGCCCGTAGAGGAAGCACCCAAGGGAGCTTGGCGGGCACAGGCCGCCGGACGGCTGCTCGCGCCGGTGCGGCGGACGCTGATCTTCGCCGGGATTCTGCAGGCCGTCGTGACGTTGATCCGCCTCGCGCCCTTCGTGCTGCTGGTGGAGCTGGTCCGGCGGTTGCTCGCGGGCGGCGGATCGCTGTGGGCGATCGGCATCGCGGCGCTGGTGCTGCTGGGCGTGGGCACACTGGTCGAATCCGCGGTCGTGCTGTGGCTGCACGCGGCCGACGCGCGGTTCGCCCGCGACCTGCGGCAGCGGCTGCTGGGCAAACTCGCGAGGCTACCGCTGGGCTGGTTCACCGCCCGCGGTTCGGGCACGGTCGCGAAACTCGTGCAGGGCGACACGCTTTCGCTCCATTATCTGGTCACGCACGCCGTCCCCGACGCGGTGGCGGCCGTCGTCGCGCCGGTCGCGGTGCTGGCCTACCTGTTCGCCGTGGACTGGCGGCTCGCCCTCGTCCTGCTCGTACCGATCCTCGTCTACCTCGTCACGACGTCGATCATGGTCGTCCAATCAGGACCCAAGACCGGCCAGGCGACGCGCTGGGCGGAGCGGATGGCCGGGGAGGCGGGCGCGTACCTCGAAGGCCAGCCGGTGATCCGCGTGTTCGGCGGTGCCGCGGCTTCGTCGTTCCGCCGTCGGCTCGACGAGTACATCGGTTTCCTCGGCGACTGGCAGCGACCGTTCACCGGCAAGAAGACCATGCTGGACTTCGCCACCCGGCCCGCCACCTTCCTGCTCCTGATCGCGGGTGCCGGCACGCCGATGGTGGTGGGCGGTGGCATGGAGCCGGTGACGTTGATCCCGTTCCTCTTGCTGGGTACCACGTTCGGCGCCCGGCTGCTGGGCATCGGCTACGGTCTCGGCGGCGTCCGTGAAGGGATGCTCGCCGCCCGCCGGATCCAGGTCGTCCTCGACGAACCCGAACTGTCCACTGTGGAGCAAAAGATCATCGACGGCGTCGAGCCCGGCACGGTGGAACTGGACCGGGTGGGTTTCGCTTACCGCAGCGGGGTCCCCGTGCTGGAAGACGTGTCTCTGACCTTGCGCCCCGGTACGGTGACCGCGCTGGTCGGCCCGTCGGGAGCGGGGAAGTCGACGCTCGCCGCGCTGGTCGCGCGGTTCCACGACGTCACCGAGGGCGCGATCCGGGTCGGCGGCCGGGACGTCCGCGCCTTCGCCGCCGACGAACTCTACGGCCGGGTGGGATTCGTACTGCAGGATCCGCGACTCGTGCAGGGGACCGTGCGGGAGAACATCGCGCTCGCCGTCCCCGTTGCCACCGAAGGTCAGGTCGTCGCCGCGGCTCGCGACGCGCAGATCCACGAGCGGATCCTGCGGCTGCCCCAGGGATACGACACCGTCCTCGGTGCCGGTTCCCAGCTGTCGGGCGGAGAACGTCAGCGGGTGGCCATCGCCCGCGCGATCCTCGCCGACGCTCCCGTCCTCGTCCTCGACGAGGCGACCGCCTTCGCCGATCCCGAGTCGGAGTACCTCGTGCAACAAGCACTCGACCGGCTCACCGCCGGCCGGACCGTCCTGGTCATCGCGCATCGCCTGCACACCGTCACCGGCGCCGACCGGATCGTGGTCCTCGACCGCGGGAAAATCGCCGAAAGCGGGACGCACGAGGAATTGCTGGCTTCGGGCGGGCGCTACACCCGCCTCTGGCAGGCCGGTGCCGGAGCGGGGGTGACCGCGTGATCCGCACACTCCTTGGCCTGATCCCCGACACGAAACGGACGGCGTTCCGGCGTTACGTCGTACTCGCCGTGCTTTCGGTGCTGCTGCGTGCCGCCGGTGTCGTGCTGCTCGTGCCGCTGGTGGGTGCCCTGTTCGGCGCGGAACCTTCGGACGCGTTGCCGTGGCTGGGCGCGCTCGCGGCCGTCACCGCGGCGGGCTGGGCTGTCGACGCCGTCGTGGGACGGCTCGGCTTCGACCTCGGGTTCGGCGTGCTCGACCACGCCCAGCACGGCGTCGCCGAGCATCTGACGAACGTCCGGCTGTCCTGGTTGGACAGTGAGCACACCCAGACCGCCCGCCAGGCCATCGCCGCCACCGGCCCCGATCTCGTCGGCCTGGTCGGCTACCTGCTCACGCCGCTCATCGGCGCGGTCCTCCTGCCGTTCGCGATCGCGCTGGCCCTGCTGCCGATCGCCTGGCCGCTCGGCGTCGCCGCGCTGGCCGGGCTCCCGGTACTGCTGGGCGCGTTGTGGGCGACCGGCCGGATCACCCGGCGCGCCGACCGGACGGCGGCCGAAACGAACACCACGCTGACCGAGCGGATCGTCGAGTTCGCCCGCACCCAGCAGACGTTGCGCGCCGCCCGCCGGGTGGAACCCGCGCGCAGTCACGCCGGCGCCGCGCTCGCCGCGCACCACGGCGCGACCCTCCGGCTGCTGCGCCTTCAGATCCCGGGGCAGGTGCTGTTCGGCATCGCAGGCCAGCTGGCCTTGGTCCTGCTCGCCGGGACGACCGTTCTCCTTGCCACGCAAGGGAGCCTGACCGTGCCCGAGGCGATCGCGCTGATCGTCGTGATCGCCCGCTACCTGGAACCGTTCACCGCGCTCGGCGATCTCGCGCCCGGCATCGAGACGGCGACCACCACCCTCGGCCGCATCCGCACCGTGCTCACCGCGCCCATCGCTCCGGCCGGGGAGGCAGCGCCACCGGCGAAGGCGCCGCGGATCCGGTTCGAGGACGTCGGCTTCCGCTACGCACCCGGCACCGAGAACGTGCTGGAGCACTTCGACCTCACCCTGGAACCGGGGACGACGACCGCGATCGTCGGGCCGTCCGGCTCGGGCAAGAGCACCGTGCTCGCCCTGCTCGCCGGCCTGTACCAGCCCACCAGTGGGCGGGTGCTCGCCGACGGGACGGATCTCGCCGGCTTGTCCGCGGCCGGGCGGCGGGAGCTCGTCAGCGTCGTCTTCCAGCAGCCGTACCTGTTCGACGGTTCGGTGCGCGACAACGTGCTCGCCGGGGATCCCTCGGCGAGCGACGAAAGGGTCGCCGAGGTCGTCACGCTCGCCAGGGTCGACGAGCTGCTCGAACACACGGCCGTCGGCGAGGCGGGCGGCGCGCTCTCCGGCGGTGAGCGGCAACGGGTGTCCATCGCCCGCGCGTTGCTCAAACCGGCGCCGGTGCTGCTGGTCGACGAGGCCACGAGCGCGCTGGACACCGAGAACGAGGACGCCGTGATCCGGTCGCTCAGCGCCGATCCCGTGCGGCGGACGCGGGTGATCGTCACCCACCGGATCGCCGGGATCCGGCACGCCGACCGGGTCCTGTTCCTGGAGGAGGGGCGGTTGGCCGAGGACGGCACCGTTGAAGAACTCCTTGCCAGGGAAGGACGTTTCGCAGAGTTCTGGCGGCGGCAGATCGACGCCACCGGCTGGAGGATCGCCGCGCGATGACCCACACGCAGGGTGAGCCCGAATGGGTCACCACCCGTGACGGCAGACGGCTCTACGCGATGGTCCATCCGGGGCCGGAAGATTTCGCCGGGCCGACGGTCGTGTTCGAAGCCGGAGCGGCGGCCACCCGGTCGTCCTGGGCGGCGGTCCAGCCGGAGGTCGGCCGGTATGCCCGCGCGATCGCCTACGACCGCTCCGGGCTCGGCCGCAGCGCCCCCGACCCCGGTGGCCGGACGCTGCGCCGGATGGCCGACGACCTCAACGACGTCCTCGACCATTTCGGCCCTGGACCGTACGTACTCGCCGGGCACAGCGCCGGCGGGCCGATCGTGCGGCAGGCCGCCGCCCGCCGCCCGGAGCGGATCGCCGGTCTGGTGCTGGTCGACCCGACCGATGAGGCGGCGGACGTGCTCTTCGGCCGCGCCTTCCGCGCCGGTGAACGCGTCATGCTCGGGCTCGGCGGCGTGCTCGCGCGGCTGGGCCTGCTCAAGGTCGTCTTCCGCGGTCTGCTGCGGGACATCCCGGACGACGTCCGCCGCGACCTCGAACGGGAGGCGTTCACCGTCGGGACGATGCGGACCCATCGGGAACAGGCCCGTACCTTCCTCGACGAACTGGCCCTCTGGCGGCACGATCCGCCGGTGCTCGGGGACATCCCGCTCACCGTCGTCTCCGGCGGGCTCGGTGAGGGCGGGATGTCCGCCAGGATGAGAGCGCAGGCGAACGCTTCACACGCCCACCGCGTGAGCCTCTCGCCCGGCGCCAGGCAGGTGATCGCGGAGCGGTCCGGTCACTACATCCCGAAGACCGAACCCGAGGTGATCGTCCGCGAGATCGTCAGGATGACGTCAGCGCCTGCCTGAGTTCTTCGTAGGTCGGGGCGAGCCTCCGGAGTGTCTCGGCGGCACACTCGTCGTCTTCGGTGACGAGGTCGTACTGCAACGAGCCGACCAGCCGAGACTGCGCGGCGAGGACGGCCGCGGCGTCTTCGCGGCCGATCCGGCGCAGGCACGCCGCCGCGTCGGCCTGCCTCCGGGCGCCGACGCGGATCGCGAAGTGGACGAGCAACCCGCGCAGGTCCGGGTCGCGACCGGCCTCGATCCGGGCGGCCAGTGCGAGGGCCGCTTCGCCGTTGCCGAGACTGCCGGGCGGGAGACCGCCGTCGTTCTCGCCACCGAGCCGCCTGACGGCCCGGGGGAGCGACCCGACGATCGCGGCTTCGTCGTCGACGACGGTGTGCCGGACGAAATTCGTGCGCATCGTATGCGGTTTGCCGTAGGCGACGGTTTCGGCGAGCCAAGCGGCGGCGAAATCCGCTCGCGGGATCCGCGCGTACGGATATCCCTGCGGGTCGTGGGCGGTGACGGACTCGCCGTCCGCGGCGAGCGCGACCAGGAAGTGGTCGGCGCCGATCGGGCCGGTCATCCCCGGCTGGTGGCGCAGATGCCCCATCTCGACCGGGCCGATCAGGACAGGACCGTCGGCGAGGCTCTCGACGAGCCGTGCGAAGGCGTCGTCCGGATCCGGTTCGCTGACGGTTTCCACGCTCCAACCGAGGGCGTCGAGAGCCTCGCCGATGCCGAAGTGGGGATCCCAGCCGAAGGCGTCGAAGAACGGCAGTGACCCGCCGACCAGCTGCATGCCGAACGGGCTGCCGGTGACGGTTTCGAGCACGTCGATTCCCGGCGCATCGGAGCCCAGCATCATCGCGAGGGAATGGGCATAGCAATAGGGACCGGAGCCACTATACGGAAGCTCGAGCATACGTTCGACGATGGCGGTTTTCGCGCGAAAACGCCAGTCCCTTCGTTTTCGTCCGTTGTGGACGGTGACCCCGCGATTCATCACCCGTCCGGGGGTTTCGGGGCCACTCAACGGGTTCTATCCAGGGGACACCGTCGATCCCGCTTGCCGTCGACGATCTTGCCGAACCAGGATGACCATCACTTGGCTCGCTGTCGCCGTCGTCCTGACCTGGGCCGACGGGAGCGAGGGGTGAGGCGGAGGCGGCATGGCGGAACGTCGTGGGCGGAATCGGTGGCGGCGGGGCATGACGCTGCTCACGGTGATCGTCGTGGCCCTGCTGATGGGCGCCCCGCTGCCCGCGACCGCCCAGGTCCAGCCGCGCGGAGCGGGTACCGAGCGGCCGATCGGGCCGGAGCCGGTGTATTCGGGTCTGGCGCACGGTGGTATCACGATGGCCGCCAACTCCGTCGTGCAATGCGGCGTCGGCGTGGTCTGCAACGAGTCCGCGAGCAACGCGAGCCCGGTGTCGTGGATCAAGACCGACCCGGCCGCGCCGGGGAACACCGCCTCCGCGGCGAGCTTGAACGTCCCGCCCGGCGCGAAGGTGCTCAACGCCAGGCTGTACTGGCAGTTCAACCCGGTCGCCAACAGCGGGACCTCCGGTGACGGGAGCCGGGGCAACCAGGTCTCGGTGAAGACCCCGGGCTCGGCCTCCTACCAGCGGATCACCGCGGAAACCTACGACTGGTTCCCCGCGACCACCACGGGCGGTGTCCCGACGTTGTACGCCTACGGAGGCGCGGCCGACGTCACTAACCTCGTGACCGCCGCCGGCACCGGGCAGTACACGGTCGCCGACATCCAGGCCTGCCAGGGCCAGTCGATCAGTGGGACGAACCTCGGCTGCTGGGGCGGCTGGTCACTGGTGGTCGCCTACGAACTGCCCAGTGAGCCGCTGCGTTACCTGCAGGTGTGGGACGGTTTGCAGCGCGTCGCCGGCGGTAGCACGCCGAGCTCGGCGACCATCGCGCTGAGCGGCATCAAGGCCCCGACCTCGCGTCAGCCCAACGTCGAACTCGGCATCGTCGCGGGCGACGGCGACGCGCCCATCAGCGGCGACTACCTCCAGGTCGGTCCGAACGCCTCCAGCCTCCAGACGATCGCCATGCCCGCGCCCGGCGGCGTGGCGACCAACAACGCCTTCAGCAGCCGCATCGACCGTGTCACGGCCACCGGTTCCGGCGCGAACGTCACGTCGCGCGATCCCAATCCGGTGAACAACGTCGGCTACGACGCCCGCAGCATCGACATCACCGGCAAGGTCCCCGCGGGGACCACCGCGCTCCAGGTGAAGATCGGCACCATCGGCGACGCGCTGTACCCGCAGACGATCTGGCTCGTCACCGACGCGCTCGAACCCGACCTGCAGATCACGAAGGCCAACGACCCGGTCGGCAACACCGACGACAACCCGCCGGGCTACGTCGCCAAGGGCGGCGAGGTCACCTACAGCTTCGACGTCGCCAACCGGCACGCCGACGGTAGTGTCAACGACCTCGACACCGCGACGAACGTGGTGCTCACCGACACCCTGCCCGCCGGCGTCACGTTCGTGGCCGGGTCCAATCCGGACTGTTCGGCCGCCGGTCAGCTGGTCACCTGCAACCTGCGGAACTTGAGGCCGGGGCAGTCGCAGAACGTCGCCTTCAAGGTCAAGGTCGGCGCCTCGGTGCCGGACGGCACCAAACTCGACAACACCGGCAAACTGACCTTCCGCGGCGAGGACACCGGACGTCCGCAGGAACGCACCTCGAACACGGTGCGGAACACGGTCGCCTCGCCCGGGTACCAGCTGACGAAGACGGTCGACCTCGCCGAGGCGATCCCGGGCGACACCCTGACCTACCAGGTGACGGTGCGGAACACCGGGGTGATCCCCGTGCCCGCGCTGACGGTGCGCGACACGCTGCCGCCGGGCACGACGTACGTGTCCTCCACTCCTTCGAAGGGCACGACGTCCGGCTCCGGGCCGATCGATTGGGCCGTGAACGGTCTCGCCGTCGGGGAGACGGCCACGTTGACGGTGCGCGTGAAGGTCGAAGAGGCCGCCATCGGCAAGGAACTGGTGAACCGCGCGACGGTGCCGACCGGACCGCCGCCGGTCGTCCCGCCGGACAACCGCTGCCCGGACGATCCCGCCGCCGCGTGCGCGAAGACCAAGGTGCCGCCGCCGTCGTACACGGTGACGAAGACCGTGGACAAGGAATCCGCGAACCCGGGTGACGTCGTGCGTTACAAGGTCACCGTCGCCAACACCGGAAAGGTGACCGCGGCGGACCTCAAGGTCGTCGACGATCTGACCGGCGTGCTGGACGACGCTGTCTACCAGAACGACGCCACCGCTTCGCCCGGTTCGGTGTCCTATGTGGACCCGAAGCTGACCTGGACGGGAACGCTCGCGGCGGGGAAGAGCGCGGAGTTCACCTACACGGTCAAGGTCAAGAGCCCGAACACGGGCGACAACCGGCTGAAGAACGTGGTGACGTCGGAGACGCCGGGTGGTAACTGTCCGCCGGGTTCGACGGATCCGAAGTGTGGGACGACGACGCCGGTGTCGGGTCTGCTGATCGAGAAGTCGGTCGACAAGCAGTCGGCGAACCCTGGCGACGTGGTGAAGTACACGGTGACGGTGCGGAACACCGGTCAGACCAAGCTGACCGGTGCCACGTTCACCGATGACCTGACTCAGGTGCTGGACGACGCGGACTACCAGAACGATGGTGCCGCGACGATCGGTGGTGTGGCATACGCGGCGCCGAAGCTGACCTGGACCGGTGATCTCGACGTGGGCGCGACGTCCACGGTGACCTACACGGTCAAGGTGAAGAACCCGAACACCGGCGACGACCAGCTCAAGAATGTGGTGTCGTCGGAGACGCCCGGTGGTAACTGTCCGCCGGGTTCGACGGATCCGAAGTGCGGGACCACCACTCCGGTTTCAGGGTTGCTGATCGAGAAGACCGTCGACAAGCAGTCGGCGAACCCTGGTGATGTCGTGAAGTACACGGTGACGGTACGGAACACCGGTCAGACCAAGGTTTCCGGCGCGACGTTCACCGACGATCTCACTCAGGTTCTCGATGACGCGGACTACCAGAACGATGGTGCGGCGACCATCGGTGGAGTCACCTACGCGGCACCGAAGCTGACGTGGACCGGTGATCTGGAGATCGGCGCGACCGCCACGGTCACCTACACGGTGAAGGTCAAGAACCCGAATCCCGGTGACAAGAAGCTGTCCAATGTGGTCACTTCGGAGACGCCGGGTGGGAACTGCCCGCCGGGTTCGACGGATCCGAAGTGTGGGACGACGACGCCGGTGTCGGGTCTGCTGATCGAGAAGTCGGTCGACAAGCAGTCGGCGAACCCCGGTGACGTCGTGAAGTACACGGTCACGGTCAAGAACACCGGCCAGACCAAGCTGACCGGGGCGACATTCACCGATGACCTGACTCAGGTGCTGGACGATGCGGACTATCAGAATGATGGTGCGGCGACGATCGGTGGTGTGGCTTATGCCGCGCCGAAGCTGACGTGGACGGGTGATCTGGAGATCGGTGCCACGGCTACGGTCACGTACACGGTGAAGGTCAAGAACCCCACCACGGGCGATAATCTGCTCAAGAACGTGGTTTCGTCGGAGACGCCGGGTGGCAACTGCCCGCCGGGTTCGACGGATCCGAAGTGCGGGACGACGACGCCGGTGTCGGGTCTGACGATCGAGAAGACCGTCGACAAGCAGTCGGCGAACCCCGGTGAGGTCGTGAAGTACACGGTCACGGTCAAGAACACCGGCCAGACCAAGCTGACGGGCGCGACCTTCACCGACGATCTCACTCAGGTTCTCGATGACGCGGACTACCAGAATGATGGTGCGGCGACCATCGGTGGAGTCACCTACGCGGCACCGAAGCTGACGTGGACCGGTGATCTGGAGATCGGCGCCACCGCGACGGTCACGTACACGGTCAAGGTGAAGAACCCCGCCCCCGGCGACAAGAAGCTCATCAACACGGTCACCTCCGAGACGCCGGGTGGCAACTGCCCGCCGGGTTCGACGGACCCGAAGTGCGGCACCACGACGCCGGTGTCGGGGTTGAAGATCGAGAAGTCGGTCGACAAGCAGACCGCGAACCCGGGTGACGTCGTGAAGTACACGGTGACCGTCACCAACACGGGGCAGACCAAGCTGAGTGGCGCCACCTTCACCGATGACCTGACTCAGGTGCTGGACGACGCGGACTACCAGAACGACGGCGCCGCGACGATCGGTGGTGTGGCTTACGCCGCGCCGAAGCTGACCTGGACCGGTGACCTCGGCGTCGGTGACACGGCCACGGTCACCTACACCGTCAAGGTCAAGAGCCCGAACACCGGCGACAACCGGCTCAAGAACGTGGTGTCGTCGGAGACGCCGGGTGGCAACTGCCCGCCGGGATCCACGGATCCGGACTGTGGCACCGACACCCCGGTTTCGGGCCTGGAAATCAAGAAGACGGTCGACAAGCAGACCGCGAACCCCGGCGACGTCGTGAAGTACACGGTCACGGTCAAGAACACCGGCCAGACCAAGCTGACCGGCGCGACCTTCACCGATGACCTGACCCAGGTGCTCGACGACGCCGTCTACCGGAACGACGGCGCGGCGACCATCGGCGGTGTCACCTACGCGGCACCGAAACTGACGTGGACCGGCGACCTCGGCATCGGGGAGACCGCCACGGTCACCTACACGGTCCAGGTGAAGAAGCCGGGCGACGGCGACAAGAAGCTCGTCAACGCCGTCACCTCGGACACGCCGGGCGGCAACTGCCCGCCGGGTTCGACCGATCCGGACTGCGGCACGACGACCCCGATTTCCGGGCTGCTCATCAAGAAGACCGCCGACAAGAAGTCGGTCGACCCCGGCGACACGGTGAAGTACACGATCACCGTCACCAACACCGGGCAGACCGCGCAGGACGGTGCCACGTTCACCGACGACATGACCGAGGTGCTCGACGACGCCGACTACCAGAACGACGGCGCGGCGACCATCGGCGGTGTCACGTACGCGGCACCGAAACTGACGTGGACCGGTTCGCTGGGCATCGGACAGACCTCGACCGTCACCTACACGGTCAAGATCAAGAACCCGAACCCCGGTGACAAGAAACTGTCCAATGTGGTCACTTCGGAGACGCCGGGCAACAACTGCCCGCCGGATTCGACCGACCCGAACTGCGTCGCGGACGTGCCGTCCCGCGAACTGACGGTCAAGAAGACGTCGGACAAGCAGACCGCGAACCCGGGCGACGTCGTCACCTACACCGTGACCGTCAGCAACACCGGCAAGGTCGACCTGGTCGGCGAAGATGCCGCACGGGTCACGGACGACCTGTCCGAGGTGCTGGACGACGCCGACTACGCCGACGATGCCGCGTCGGCGCCGGTCGCCGGGACGTTCGCCTTCACCGCGCCGAACCTGGTGTGGACCGGCGATCTCCCGGTGGGGGCGTCGACCACGCTGAAGTATTCGGTGAAGGTGAAGAACCCGGTGACGGGTGATCACGAACTGCGGAACACCGTCAGCACCAACACCCCGGGCACCTGCCCGCCGCAGTCCGACGATCCCGCGTGCTCGACTGTCACCCCGGTGCCCGGTATCTCGCTGGAGAAGAAGGCGGACAAGGCCACGGCCAACCCGGGCGACGTGGTCAAGTACACGGTGACCGTGCGCAACACCGGCAAGACGAAGCTGACCGGCGCCACGTTCACCGACGACCTCTCCGAGGTCCTCGACGACGCGGTGTTCCAGAAGGACGGTGCGGCGACGATCGGTTCGGTGACCTACGAAGAACCGAAGCTGACCTGGACCGGCGACCTGGAGATCGGGCAGACGGCGACGGTCACCTACAGCGTCAAGGTCACCAAGACCGACGGCGACGGCAAGCTGACCAACGTGATCACGTCCGAAACCCCCGGCGGGAACTGCCCGCCGGGCAGCAAGGACCCGGAGTGCGGCACGACGACACCACTGTCCAGCCTGAAGATCAAGAAGACGGTCGACAAGACGGAGGCGAACCCGGGCGAGGTCGTCACGTTCACCGTCACGGTGGAGAACACCGGACAGGCCACAGTGGACGACGCGACCTTCACCGACGATCTGACCCAGGTGCTGGACGACGCCACCTTCGACGGCACCGCCAAGGCCAGTACGGGAGCGGTCACCTATTCCGCGCCCAAGCTGACCTGGAAGGGCGCGCTCAAGCCGGGGGAGAAGGCCACCGTCACCTATGCCGTCACCGTGCGGAAGCCGGCGACCGGTGACCACCGCCTCCGCAACGTCGTCACGTCCGACACTCCCGGCGGCAACTGCCCGCCGGGTTCGGCGAACCCCGACTGCGGCACCGACACCCGGGTCCCGCCGACGCCGCCGACACCGCAGCCGCCGGACAAGCCGAACCCGCAGCCGCCGAACCCGCAGCCACCGACCACGCCGCGTCCGCCCGGTCTGGCCGTGACCGGCTCGCCGGTGAAGACGATGACGGTGCTGGCGCTGGGCATGCTGGCCATCGGCGCGCTGCTGCTGCTCGCCGGGCGGAGGCGCCGGGAGTCCTGATCGAGCCGCGGTGCCGGTGGTCGTGAGTGGCGATTCGGGTTCTAACCCGAATCGCCACTCACGACCAGCCTGACCGCGATCAGTGCTTCGACCTCGACGACGAGGTCCGGGCGCGCCAGTGCCGCCACCACGATCAGCGACTGGGCCGGCCAGTCCGCTTCCGGGTACCAGCGGGTGAAGGTCTCGCGCAGCGCCGTGCGGAATCCGCCGAGGTGTTCGGTGCCGGAAAGCATGCTGAACACCTTGACCAGATGTTCCGGTCCGGCGCCCGCGGCTTCGAGCAGTCGTTCGAGGTTGGCGAGAATCGCGCGGGTCTGCGACTCCGCGTCGGGTCCGGCGAGTTCGCCGTCGGGCAGAACGCCGATCTGGCCGGAAACGACGACGAGTTCGTGATCGGCGGGAACGCGGACCAGATGGCTGTACGGGCCGATCGGCGCCGCCACGGTCTCCGGATTCCAGCGCTGGATCATCGGTCCCCCTTTCCTGGTGCTCGGCGGAATTCGCCTCCCGAGTATCGGGGACCGATGATTCCGGTCCGCGGCGGGAGTCTCACCTTCGGACGACGATGATCGGAAGGACTCCCGATGACGAATTCAGGATCGAAGACGCGCGCCGCGACCGCGGTCTGGCCGCTGATCCACGCCGAGCGGGCGGCACTGGCGAACGACCTCGCGGAGCTCACCGAAGAGCGGTGGGCGACGCCGTCGCTCTGCGCCGGGCTGACGGTGCGCGAGGTGCTCGCGCATCTCACCTCGGGGGCGAGTCTCACGCCGTTGCGGTGGCTGGCCGGCGTGATCCGCTGCCGGTGGGACTTCGACAAGCAGGTCGCCATGCGGCTGGCCGAACACCTGGGGGAGGACGGCGCCGAGACGCTGGAGCGGTTCCGCCGGGTCGTCGACAGCACGACGAAACCGCCTCTGCCGAAGTTGGCGATGCTCGGTGAGGCGATCGTGCACGCCGAGGACATCCGCCGCCCCCTCGGCATCCGCCGCGACTATCCGATTACCGTTCTCACCGCGCTGGCCGGGTACTACCAGGGCGCGGACCTGGTGGTGATGGCGAAGGGGCGCATCGGCGGGCTGCGGTTGCGAGCCACCGATGGCCCCTTCGCCGTCGGGTCCGGGCCGCTCGTCTCGGGTCCGACCCTGGCGCTGATCATGGCCATGACCGGACGGGCGGCCTACCTCGCCGAACTCCACGGCGACGGGGTCCCGATCCTGCGGCGGCGTATCCCGCCCCAGGACTGAGGCTCAGTCCTGTTCGAGGGGCAGGCCGGCGTCGGCCCAGTCCTCGATGCCTTCCCGGTATTTGCGGACGTCGGTGTAGCCGAGGGCGGTGAGCCGGTCGGCGACCTGTCCGCTGTTGGGGCAGGCGGGGTTCGAGCAGTAGGTGACGATGGCGGCGCCGCGATCGGGCAGCACGGTCGCGGCGCGAGTGTCGACGTCGGCGAGGACCAGGGGGATCGCGCCGGGCAGGTGTTGCTTGGCGTAGTACTCGCCACCCAGTGCGTCGACCACCGTCACGGCCTTCGCGTCGATCGCGGCTTTCAGTTCGTCACGGGTGATGAGTGCGGTCATGTCGCTACCTCCAGTTAATCGGACTATAGTCCGTATGTGCCTCACGACCATAACGGACCGCAGTCCGCTTTTGCAACACCGTTGGAACTCCTGCGCACGCCGCCGTCCAAGGAACGCGCCGACGCCGCCCGCAACCGGGCCGCCATCCTGGACGCGGCCGCGTCGCTGTTCGCCGAGCACGGCGTCGACGCCGTGTCGATGGACCAGGTGGCCGCGGCCGCGGGCGTGGGGAAGGGGACGCTCTTTCGCCGCTTCGGCGACAAGGCGGGGCTGGCCGTCGCGTTGCTGGACGCGCGGGAACGCCTGCTCCAGGAAGGAATCCTGCACGGCCCGCCGCCGCTGGGCCCCGGAGCTCCGCCGGTCGAACGGCTCGTGGCCTTCGCCGAGGCGTATGTCGACTATGTGCTCGAACACCTGCCGCTGGTACGGATGTCGGAGACCGCGGCGCCGGGCGCGCGCTACCGCATCGGTGCCTACCGGTTCTGGCACCGGCACGTCGCGCTCCTGCTCGACGGGACGCCCGATCCCGAGCACGCCGCGCACGCCTTGCTGGCCACGCTGGCGGCCGAGCATCTGACCGCGCTGCTGCCGGAACTGGGGGAGGACCGCGTCCGCGCCGGGATCACGCGCCTGTGGCGGCGGGCCGGAGCCCAGTAGGGTGTCGGCGAGGACCCGGGAGTGTGTCGATGATGGTGGAGAGCCGGAGGTACCGGACGGCAAGGCAGGCCGTGCCGGCGCTGCTCGCCGCCGTGCTGACCGCGCTCGGCCTGTTCCTCGCGCTCCATGCGGCCGACTCCGCTTCGGCGGACGAGTCGCGCGGGCCGAACGCGACGGTCGACTCCTCGGTCTCCAAGGCCGTTGCGCCGGTGCGTGCCTCGGGCAGGCTCGCCGCCGAACCTTCGCTCCTGGGTGTGCACGGTCACGGTGATCTGCCGCTCTTCGGGACCGTCCCGCACGGGCCCGCGTCGACGACGCTGCTCCGCCTCGGCGGACTCCAAGACGACGTCATTCCTCCCTCGCGCACGGCGAACCGCCTCGCGACGGGGGATCGCGCTCCTCCTTTCCCGGTAGCCGTCTGAGCTCACGGGCGCGTCTTCCGCGTGCCCGAACCGGGAAATCATCGAGGAGAAACCTTCGTGCCGCGCGAAACCGCGCGGCGAGGCATGACCGGGCGAGCCGTCGTCTCGCTGGTCGTCCTCGCCGCGACCGTGTACCTGTTGCTGACCACCGCCCCGCGTCTGGGCCTCGATCTGCGTGGTGGGACGCAGATCGTGCTGGAGACCAAGGATTCGCCCACCGTCACCGCCAACGCCGAGACCACCGACCGGACGCTCGAGGTGCTGCGCCGCCGGGTCGACGCGCTGGGCGTCGCCGAGCCCATGCTGGCCCGCTCCGGGGACAACCGGATCATCGTCGAACTGCCCGGCGTCCGTGATCCGCGCGAAGCCGTCGAGGTGATCGGCCGCACCGCGCAACTGTCCTTCCACCCCGTGCTCGGCACCGGCACTGCCTCCGGTGACTCCCGGGTCCTGCCCGACGAGAGCGGCCGGCCGCTCACGCTGGGGCCCGCCGCGCTGACCGGCGAAGGTGTCGACGAGGCACTCTCGTCGATCGATTCGCAGGGCGGCGGCTGGCTCGTTTCCGTTGACTTCAAAGGGGATGCCGGCCGCGCCTGGGAACGGCTGACCGGGCAGGCCGCCTGTTCGCCGCCCGGTGACCCGGCCCGCCGGGTGGCGATCGCGCTCGACGACAAGGTGATCTCGTCGCCGCAGGTCAGCCCGCAGGTCGCCTGCGGGGTCGGGATCGTCGGCGGGAGCACGCAGATCACCGGCCAGTTCTCCCCGGCCGAAGCGAAGGACCTGGCACTGCTGATCAACGCCGGCGCGCTGCCGACGCCGGTCGAGATCATCGAGCAGCGCACCGTCGGACCCACGCTCGGCGCCGAGGCCATCGACGCCAGCGCGCGTGCCGCCGTGATCGGCCTGGCGCTGACCGCGCTGTTCCTTCTCGCGGTGTATCGCCTGGCCGGGCTGATCGCCGTTGGCACGCTTGTGGCGTACGCCGCCGTGTCCTACGCCGCGCTGCTCGCCGTCGGCGCGACGCTCACCTTGCCGGGACTCGCCGGCTTCGTCCTGGCGATCGGCATGGCCGTCGACGCCACCGTGCTCGTGTTCGAAAGGGCGAGAGAGGAACATACGGTCAAACGGGGCGGTTCACTGCCGCGGTCGGTCAGCCGCGGGTTCAGCGGGGCGTTGTCGGCGATCGTCGATTCGAACGTGACGACGTTGCTCGCCGCGGGCCTGCTGTTCTGGCTGGCGTCCGGCCCGGTGCGCGGGTTCGGGGTGACGTTGTCCATCGGCGTCGTCGTCGCGTTGTTCATCTCGCTCGTGCTCACGCGTTTGCTGCTGCACCTGACGATGCGGGGCGTGGTCGCGCGGAAACCGCGGTTGTCCGGGCTCACCCACGAAGGCCGCGTCCGGCGGTGGGTGAACCGCCGTGATCCGGGGTTCCTCGGGAAACCGAAACGCTGGCTGATGGTGGCCGGTGCGGTCGTCATCGCCGCGATCGCGGGACTGTTCGTGGCGGGGCCGAATCTCGGCGTGGAATTCACCGGCGGCCGGGTCGTCGAATACAGCACCTCGGCGCCCGCCGACGTCGAGCGGGTTCGCGACGCGGTCTCCGACGCCGGATTCCCCCGCGCCGTCGTGCAGACGTCCGGGGAGAAGGACATCTCCGTCCGCACCGAACCGATCGACGAGGACGCCACCGAACGGATCAGGACCGCCGTCGCGTCGGTCGCGGGTGACGCCACCGAGATCCGCGACGAGCAGATCGGCCCGAGCCTCGGCGCCGAACTGCGCACCAAGGCGGTGATCGCGCTCTGCCTCGCGGTGCTGGCGCAGCTGATCTACCTGGCGGTGCGGTTCGACTGGCGGCTCGGCGTCGCCACGGTGGCGGCGCTCGCCCAGGACGTCCTGATCATCCTCGGGATCTTCGCCTGGCTGGGCAAATCCATGGACGGCGTCTTCCTCGCCGCGCTGCTGACGGTGATCGGTTATTCGGTCAACGACTCGGTGGTGGTCTTCGACCGGGTCCGGGAAGTGCGCGGGCAACACCGCAAGGAACCGTTCGCCCGCGTCGTCGGCACGGCGGTGCTCCAGACGTTGCCGCGGACGATCAACACCGGGATCGGAGTGCTGTTCGTCCTCGGGGCGCTGCTGTTCCTCGGGGACGGATCCCTGGCCGACTTCGCCCTCGCGCTCCTGCTCGGTCTCGTCGCGGGCACAGTGTCCACAGTGGCCACCGCCGGTCCCGTCGCGATCCTGCTCGACAAGCGGTGGCCCGGGGCAGGACGTCCGGTCAGGAAGGCGTCGCGGACACGGTCGCGCGAAGACAACGGCGCGGTGGTGTGATCGACGTTCCTTTGTGGACCGCCGCGCCGCGCCCGGCCTCTATGCTCGTTCCCGGTGGCAGGGGAGTTCCACCGGGAACGAGGGGCGGGTAGATGATCCAGAGCGTGCTCGTCGGCGCGGTCGTCGTGCTGGCCTGGACGATGACCGCGGCCCGGCTGGAGCGGTGGCAGATCACCGCGCCGATGGCGATGGTCGCGGCGGGGCTGGCGATCGGGTTCAGCACCCGCAACGACCTCGGCAACGGACTCAACACCGAGATCGCCCTCAACGCGGCGGAACTGATCCTCGCGCTGCTGTTGTTCGTGGACGCCACCGCGGTCAAGGGCGGTTATCTCGGTCATGACGCCAAGACCGCGGTGCGGCTGCTGCTGATCGCGCTGCCGCTGACGATCCTGATCGTCATGGGCGTCGGCCTGCTGGTGCTGCCGGGCGTCGGCTGGACGGTGGTGCTGCTGATCGCCTGCATCATCGCGCCCACGGATTTCGCGCCCGCGACCTCGGTGGTGCACGACGTCCGGGTGCCCGAGCGCGTGCGACATCTGCTGAACGTCGAAAGCGGCTACAACGACGGCGTCGTCGCCCCGGTGTTCATCTTCGCGCTCACCCTCGCGGGGAGCCACCACCAGGCGAACACGCCGGGCGAGGCACTGCAGACAGCGATCCCCGCGGCGCTGCTGGCCGTGCTGGCGGGCTCCGTCATCGGCGCGGTGGCCGCGGTGGCGATGAACGTGACCGGCAGGCACGGCTGGTCGACGCGGCATTCCGCGCGGGTCGCCGCCGTCGCGTTGCCGCTGCTGACCTACACCGCCGCCGTCGCGATCGGCGGCAACGGCTTCGTCGCCGCGTTCATCTGCGGGATCGCCTACAAGGCCGCCCGGCACCCGAGCGAAGACGAACTCGGGCTGGCCGAGGACGTCAGTTCGCTGTGCGGGCTGCTGATGTGGTTCGTCTTCGGCAGCACCGCGGTGCTGGTGCTGTCCTTCGGCCTCACCTGGGGCGTGGTGATCGTCAGCGTTGTCGCGCTGACCGTCGCCCGGCTGGTCCCGGTGCTGATCACCTTGCTGCGGACGGATTTCCGCTGGCGGGACCGGATGACCATCGGCCTGCTGGCCCCGCGCGGCGCGGCCTCGATCGTGTTCGGGCTGCTGGCCTTCAACTCGCTCGACGGGGACGCGGCGGACATCGCGTTGAGCGTCATGGCGGTGACGGTGCTGGCGAGCGTCGCGGCGCACGGTGTGGGGGCGTCGGCGTTCCTGAACCGCAAGTCGAAGAGGTCTTGACGGCGAGGTGCGCCCAATGTGGCATTGGGGACGCTGGGTGTCCCCAATGCCACATTGGGCGCACCGAACGAGCCGCCGGCACGGCCACCTATTGAGGGGTAAGGCAAACGTGTGGTGTCTCGGGGCGAGACGGCGGGCTGGGTGACGTGACGCCGCACCCCCGAGTTACGTCCCCAATCACGCGAGTCACGCCTTGTACTTCATGACCGGCCGCCGAGCGTACGCAGGAGCGACACCGGCCCCGCGCCACGACACGTTCGACTTCACCCTCGATGACTTGCAGGTGATCCTCCGGCCGCGGAAGCCGATGGAACGGCGAGGAATGCCGGCCGATCGTGCTCAGTCATCCGCTGACTCGACGACGTCCTCCGCCGGCTGCCAAGGCGCGCCGTCCTCCCACAGCCGTTCCGCCTCGTCGGCGAAATGCCGGTACCATGGCGCGTCCTTCGGTTCCACTGTGAACACCGGCGAGGCTTCACCGGACGGCCGGTATTCGTAGTGCTGGACGCAGATCAGTCCCCGTTTGCTGGAGACGTCGAGACAGTTGAATCCCGCGGAGGAGATCCGCGACGAAACCCGGATCTCCAGCCTGCCGCTCGTCCTGCTCTTCAAGGACGTCAGTTCGTCCAGGGTCGCGAGGATCCGCTGCCGCAGCCGCCCCTGCCCGAGGCTCTGGGAGATCCGGCGATCGGCGATGGCGACGAGTTCTTCGTCGGACGGATCGAGCACCAGGACCCGGATCCGTCCACCCGCTTCGAGGATCGACCGGATGTCGCTGCGCATGCCCTGCACGGTCCTGGTCATCGAATGGCCGATGAGCAGGATGTCGAAGGCCGTCGCACGCCGGGAGATGAGATCCGCGGGGAACTCCGGTTCGAAGAACGCCGCCGGGCCGCCGCGGTTGGCGTCGCGGACCTGTTCGGTCAGCCGCCGCGAGCGGATCTGGGAGAAGGCGAGCAGGGCGAGCAACGCCGTCACCACGGACGAAAGCGTTTTGACGTCCGAGATCCCGGTCGCGCCGAGAACGGTGAACACCAGTGCGACGGTGCCCAGTACGTACAGATCCAGATTGTCGTCGGTGATCACGCGCGCCAGCGATCGCCGGAACCGTCCATGCTCGTCCGCCACTGAACCCCCTTGTCGTCGTTCCGTGGTGACGATATCGGCCGGTCGCCCGCCATGTCCGGGATTGCTGACATCGATGGCATCCCGCGAACCACCCGATACGAAGCCATTTGGCCCACTTGTTTGTCTGGTCCAGTCCAGTTATGTCTACTAACGTAGAGGGATGGAGCTGGAACTGCGCCACCTGCGCATCATGTGCGCGATCGCCGAACTCGGGAGTATCACCAAGGCGGCGAACACGCTCGGAATGGCGCAGCCTGCACTGACAGCACAACTGAAGCGCATCGAACGGACCCTCGGCGGGAAGCTCTTCCTGCGCGATCACACGGGCACCAGGCCGACCGCGCTCGGTCTCCTTGTCCTCGAGCGGGCCAAGATGGTGCTCCCGGCCGTGTCGTCCCTGCACGACGAGGCGGCGCGCCTCGCCCAGCACGCCGGGACCGGTGAGCCGGTGACCCTGCGGCTCGGCTCGGCGACGGGGCCGATGCTGGGGGCGCTCCTGCAGCGCCTCGGCACCACTCATCCCGACATCCACGTCGCCACGCATACGTCGTGGTCGTCCAACAAACTCGCGGACATGACGGCCGAGGGCGCGCTGGACTTCGCCTTCGTCGGCGTCTGCGGTGACGCCGCGCCGCCGCCCGAGCCCGGTCTCCGCTGGCGGACGCTCGCGCATCATCCGGTGTTCGTGCTGATGTCGGCGCGGGACGAGCGCGCGCAGCAGAGCGAAGTGGAACTCGGCGAGCTCGCGGACGAACGGTGGTGTGCGACGCCGGGCGACGGATGCTTCGGCGACTGTTTCGCTTCCGCGTGCGCGCGATCGGGGTTCACGCCGCGTTCCCTGTACGAAACCGATGTGCTGACCTGTATCGAGATGGTCGAATCGGGACACGCGGTGGTGTTGTGTCAGCCGCTGTTCCACGAGATCCCGGGGATCGTCGCGGTCCCGATCGCGGGGAACCCGCTGAGCTGGCGGAATCTCGTCGGCTGGTCGGATCGAGGGGAGATGGGCCCCTTCGCCGCGGAGATGATCGCCCTGTCCCGCGCGGTGTACGGCGAGCTGATCGACCGGCGGCCGACCTACTCGAAGTACCTGGAGTTGAACCCGGGTTATGGCGTCGACTACACGGACGCAGGGGTGCGCTGACCTGCGCGGAAGTCGTTGAAAGGTCCAGTCCACTGACGTGGATATGACCTAAATGGTATGTACCTTTTGCGGCAGGTGCCTCGTACGGTCTGGAACGAGATCTTCTTCCGGAACGTCGGTGAGGAAACGCCTGAAATGAACCGAAAGATCGTAGCGGCCGCCGCGGCGGCCCTTACCGGAGCGGGCCTGGTCACGGCCGTCGCGCTGACACCGAGTGCCATCGCCGGCCAGACCGCCCCCGCGGCCGACCAGGTCCAGTCGGAGATCGTCGCCGCCCTGTCGCGCGACCTGAAGATCAGCCCGGACCAGGCGAGGACCCGTCTCGCCGTCGAGCAGAAGACGGCCCGCGCCGACAGTGACCTCAAGACCCGGCTCGGCTCGTCCTACGCCGGATCGTGGCTGGACGCGACCGGGACCACGCTGACCGTCGCGGTCACCGACGCGGCGCTGGAGGGCACCGTGCGTGCCGCAGGCGCGACCCCGAAGACCGTCGCGCGGAGTGCCGCCCAGCTCGACGCGGCGAAACTGTCCTTGGACGCCAAGGGAACCAGCGCGCCGAAGACCGTGCCCGGCTGGTATGTCGACGTCGTCACCAACTCGATCGTCGTCCTGGCCACCACGGGCACCGAAGCCGCCGCGAAGTCGTGGGCGACCGCGTCCGGCGTGCGTGCCGACGCGGTGCGGGTCGAGACCAGCACCGAAAGCCCCGTTCCGCTGATCGACGTCATCGGCGGCAACGCCTACACCTTCGGTTCGGGTCGCTGCTCGATCGGTTTCTCGGTCGAGGGCGGTTTCGTGACCGCCGGGCACTGCGGCACCACCGGCACGCGGACCTCGAACCCGAGCGGGAGCGTCGCGGGCTCCAGCTTCCCCGGCAACGACTACGGATGGGTCCGCGTGGACGCGGGCAACACCCCGCGTCCGCTGGTGAACCGCTACCCGGGCACCGTGCCGGTGGCGGGCTCGCAGGAGGCCGCGATCGGCGCGTCGGTCTGCCGTTCCGGTTCCACGACGGGCTGGCACTGCGGCACCATCCAGCAGAAGAACGCCTCGGTGAACTACCCGCAGGGCACCGTTTCCGGCCTCACCCGGACCAACGCCTGCGCCGAACCCGGCGACTCCGGCGGTTCGTGGCTCGCGGGCGACCAGGCGCAAGGTGTCACCTCCGGCGGTTCCGGCAACTGCAGCTCGGGGGGCACGTTCTACTTCCAGCCGATCTCGGAGATCCTGAGCGTCTACAACCTGCGCCTGGTCACCTCGGGATCGAACCCGCCGTCCAGCACGACGCCGACCACCACGACGTCGAACAACCCGCCCGGCGGAACCTGGGCGGCGGGCACCACCTACGCCGTCGGCGCGACGGTGACTTACGGCGGTGCGTCGTACCGGGCCCTCCAAGGCCACACCGCACAGGCAGGTTGGGAGCCGCCGAACGTCCCAGCGCTTTGGGCGCGCGCCTGACCGCCTAGCCGTCCGGGCCACACGCAGGGGTGCGCCCGGACCCGACCGCCCCCGACGTCGTCCGTGCGTCGGGGGCGGTCCCTCTTTTGCCGGGTCAGTGCAGGACTTTCAGGCCGACCACGCAGGCCACGATTCCCACGATCAGCAGAATTCGGGCCACCGAAACGGTTTCCGCGCCGGACCACATGCCGTACGCGACGGTGAGCGAAGCCCCGATCCCGACCCAGACCGCGTAGGCGGTGCCGACGGGGAGATCCTTCATCGCGTAAGCGAGCCCCACCATGCTCGCCACCAGCGTGACGCCGAAGATCACCGACGGTACCGGCCGGGACAACCCTTCGGATTTGCCGAGTGCGGTGGCCCACACGGCTTCCAGTACACCCGAAACGATCAGGACAAGCCACGACATGACGCGCTCCCAGAGCGCCGTCTTGTCGCTGGCCGGGTACGGCACCCACTCGTCCGGGGACCTCGATCACGAGGTTCCACGACCAGGATGGCACACCCTCCTCATGGGCGCCCGCGGGTTTGACGAGGGTCACCACTGTGGACGGTCAGGTCAGCACCTTGGGTGCCGACCACGCGAGCAAACCCAGTTCCAGCACCGAGAATCCGATCAGCGCCCACGCACTCGGCAGCCAGATCAGCGAGATGCCGACGAGGAGGATGGGCAGGACCAGTCCGGCGTAGGCGGCCAGGAACAGGGCCGCGAGGACTTCGCCGCGCACCGGCGGTTCGGCGAGGGCGGCGACCGTGGCCACCGCGGCGCGGAAGCCCAGACCGACGCCGGCGCCCGCCACGACCCCGCCCGCGAGGAAGAGCCACAACTGCGACGTGGTCACCGCGATCGGCAGTGCTACGAGTCCGGTCACCATCAGTCCGAGGCCGAGCCGCAGCTGGGCGCGCCTGGCCAAGCCGGCGAACACGACCTGTGCCCCGGCCGCCGCGACGAACACGGAGAACGACGCGAGACCGGCCAGCATCCGCGAGTTCTCGTGCATGCCCTGCGCCAGCAACGTCGGGGTCAACGCCATGAACAGCCCCGTGATCGCGAAGGCCGCGAAGGCGCCGATGGCCGCGCCGAAGAAGGCCGGCCGCGCTCCCGAAGGCAACGAGACGCGCTGTGGCCGGTACGCGGGCCGTTCCTCGGCACGTTCCACCGTCTCCGGTACGAGCGCGACGGCGATGGCCGAGGCGAGCAGCAGTACCAGGAAGAACACGAACGGCGTGGTGAGCGGTTCGGCCGAATGGCTCGCGAACACGCCGCCGACCAAGGGGCCGAGCGACAGCCCGCCCATGTTGACCACGGTCGCGATCAGCCCGGCGCGCCCGTGGTCCTCGCGTGGACGGGCGACCGCGCGCAGTTCGGACAGGTGCGCGGTGGCGGTCGCGGTCAGCGCGCCGATCCCGGCGCCGCCGACGAGCCTGGCCAGGATCAGCCCGGGAACGTCCGGCCACGCCAGGAAAAGCGTCGCGGAAAGGGCTTGCGTCAGGGTCGCGGCGAGGATGACTCGCCGCCGTCCCAGCCAGTCGCTGACGTGACCGGCGAGGTAGAGGCTGCCCATCACGCCGACCGCGTACGCCGCGAACACGATGGTCACGACGTAGGTCGGGAAACCGTCACGCTGCTGGTAGAGCACGTAGAGCGGGGTGGGGACGGTGGAGAAGGCCAGCGACGCGGCGTAGGCGGCCGCGATGACCCAGAAACCGCGACCGTGACTGATCCGCCGGAGCGCGGGACGGGGGAGGGTGACGGTGTTCGACATGTCTCCACTGTGAATCGGCGGATCAACCAAGTCCAACGAACAATGCTGGTCACAGTTATCGAGAACTGCGATAATCGGCTACTGTGGAGACCCGTCAGCTCGAATGTTTCGTCGCCGTCGCCGAGGAACTCAGCTTCACCCGCGCCGCTCGGCGGCTGTACGCGGTGCAGTCGACCGTGTCGGCGACGATCCAAGCGCTCGAAGGCGATCTCGGCGTCAAGCTGTTCGACCGCTCGACGCGGCGGGTCGCGCTTTCCCCGGCGGGCAAGGTGTTCCTGCCCGAGGCCAAGGCCGCGCTGGAGGCTGTCGACAGGGCACGCGAGGTGGTCGCCGACGCCTCCGCCGGCCTGCGCGGCAGCCTCCGCATCGGCACGCTGACCAGCGTCGGAGACCTCGATCTGCCCGATCTGCTCGGCGCGTTCCACCGGCGCTACCCGCTGGTCGACCTGCACGTTTCGGTGTCGATCACCGGGTCGACCGGACTGGCCGAGGATCTGCGCCAGGGCAGGCTCGACGTCGCGTTGCTCGGCCTGCCCGAATCCGATCTCGCCGGGCTCGACACCAAACTGCTCGGCTCGGCGCCGTTCGTCGCCGTGCTTCCGGACGGTCACCGGCTGGCCGACCGTCGGTCGCTGACCTTGGCGGATCTCGCGGGCGAGTCCTTCGTGGACAATCCGCGGGGCTTTGGCAACCGGGTCGCGCTGGACCGCGCGTTCGAGGCGCTCGGGGCGCCGCGGCGGGTCATCGTCGAGGTCGCCGATCTGCGCGCCGTGCCCGCCTACGTGGCGGCGGGGCTCGGCGTCGCCGTCGTCCCGGATCTCAAGCTGCTCTCCGGTGTCCGGACGATCCCGCTCGACGAACCCGGTCTCGCCTGGCCGCTGACCATCGCCACGAGAGGAGAGCGGCCGCCCGGCCGGGCGGCCCGGCTGCTGTTCGAACTGATCGACGAAGGGGAGTTCTCCCTCGTGATCCCCACCAGGACCTGAGTTCAGCCGGTCAGCAGGGTGCGGGTCGTTTTGGCCACCAGGTCGACGGTGCGTGGTGGCGGCGCCTCGCCTCGGTCGAGATGTCTCCGCACCGCGGCGTACGGGAGGTCCACGAGCGCCAGCATCAGTTCGTCCGTGCTCCGGCCGGTCAGCGGGCGCAGCCGTCGCACGACCTTGGTGATCGCCGTTTCGAGGCGGTGGTTGGCATCTCCGACGCGGGTGCGGTCCTCGGCGCTCCAGTCGTCGACGCCGAGCGCGCTCTGACCCCCGTAGAGCAGCTTCCCCTCGGCGGGATGGGCACGGCACCAGCGGACGACCTGTGCCGCGGCTTCGACGGCCGCTTCGGTGACCGGTTCCTGTTCGAGGGCTTCGAGATAGCCCTGCTGGAAGCGGGTCACCGTGCGAAGCCAGACGGCGGCGAGCAGCGCCGGACGTCCGGGAAAACGATGGTAGATCGACCCACTCGGCGCGCCGACCTCGCGGGCGACGGCCGACATGGTCACCCCGGCGATCCCTTCGGCGGCGAAGATCCGCACGGCGGCGTCGAGGAAGTCGTCGGCGGTGTGCCGCGGTGGCCGTCCCATTTTCAGAGACTATCCTCTACTATGGTTTTAGGGGAAGGTCTCTAGAACTGGGAGGTACGATGCGCGTGTGGAACAGGCATCACCGGATCGTCGACGTGGCGCAGGAGCGCGTCGGCGCGCTGATCGACACTCTTTCCGCGGACGGCGACCAGCTCTGGCCCGTCGACGCGTGGCCGCCGTTGCGGTTCGACCGGCCACTCGGGGTGGGAGCCGACGGCGGGCACGGACCGGTGCGGTACCACGTGGAGTCCTACGAACCCGGGAGGTCCGTGCGGTTCAGGTTCACCGCGCCCCGCGGCTTCGACGGGTTCCACGAATTCACCTTGCGTGCGACGGAAAAGGGCGAGACCGAACTCGCGCACCTCATGGTGCTGCGGCTGCGGCATCCGGCATGGTTCACCTATCCGCTGCTGTGGCGGCCGATGCACGACGCGCTGCTGGAAGACTGCCTCGACCGTGCCGAGCGTGAACTCACCGGCACGGTCAAGGCGCCCGCGCGATGGAGCCTCTACGTCCGGCTCTTGCGGAACCTGATCTCCGGCAAGAGGCCCTTTCGCTTGAGTACGAACAAAGTGCCGCCGATGAGCACGACGGCGATCAAGTAACCCAGTGCCAGCGACACGGCGCCACCGTTCGCGGGCGGGAGCAGCACACCGAACACCGCGCTGACGACGGCGAGGATCCAGCGTCCGCGGTCGGTCGTGAGGCTGACGGCCAGCAGCGCGACCGTCCACAGGAGATACCACGGCTGCACGACCGGGCCGAGCACCAGCATCGCGGCGAAGGTCAGACCCGCGCCGTAGAGCGGGTGCAGCTTTTCCCGGTACGTGAGCCATAGGAGCCTGGCGCCGACGGCGAGACCGAGGATCGCGCCGACGAGCGAGAACACCTTGATCGCGCCGCCGGTCAGGTCCGCGCCGAAGATCTTGCCCACCCCGCCGACGAGGAAGCCGAGTTCGTTGGTGGGCGCCATCCAGCTGTGGACCTGGCCGGAAACCCCGGAAAGCACGCGGACCCAGCCGAAACCGAGCCCGCTGCCGAGTGAGATCGCCACCGTGACGGTGGCGAATCCGGCGGGCAGCCCGAGCGCCACCGCCGCCCGGCCGGCGGGCGTCGCCCGGCGGAACAGGTCGATGCCGACGAACAGCAGGCCCGCGACGGCCACGATCTTGATGTTCGCGGCGGCACTCACCGCGATCACGCCGGCGGCGATCAGCGCCGGCCGCGCCGCGCCGGTCTTCGCCGCGCCCATGAGGATGAGTTCCAGCCCGGCGACCATCAGCCCGACCATGAGCCCGTCGTTGTGCACGCCCGCCACGACATGCCATAGGACCAGCGGGTTGAGCAGGGCCAGCCACAGCGCGATCGACGGCGAAACCCCGACGCGCCGGGCGAGCCGGGGGAGCGCCCAGGCCAGCAGCACGATCCCGATCAGCCCCAGCAGCCGGTGCAGCAGCACTGTCGGCACGAAGGCGTCCCCGGCGACGTGGGCGATCGCGCGGGCCAGCGCGACGAACGCCGGTCCGTACGGCGCGGGCGTGTCCCGCCAGTAGTGACTGACCGCGAGCGTCACGGGCGAATCGGCGCCGAGCGCCTCGGCCGGTCCCACGAGATAGGTGTCGAACCCCTTGGCCGCGATCAGTCCTTGCGCCAGGTAGCTGTTGATGTCGCCGCTGAACAGCGGGCGCGCGACCAGCAGCGGCGCGCACCAGGAGACCGCGATCCAGTACAGCCGCCGCTCCGGCAATCCGGCGGCGAGCCGTCCGATGCCGAGCCAGGAGAGCACAAGGGTGGCCATCCCGGAGACGCCCAGCGCCACCACCAGCACCGAGGGCAGGCCGATCCCGGACGTGACCAGCACCAGCACGGCGATTCCGAGGAAACCCGCCCAGTGCAACGCCGAGATGTTCAGCCCGGTCTTCTCCGGCGCGGGCAAGACGTTCTGCATGCGGCCAAGCTACTCCAAGTGCGGAATCCGGTTCCGCCGAACGTACGGGAAACCGGCCACGACGCTTCGGGGCCGCGTCCGCCGGGTACCCCACGCGCTGGAGAGGCGGTGGTGGGCGTGAAGAAGCGCTGGACGCGTCTCGGAGTGTTCGGCCTGGTCGGGCTCCTGATCGTCGCCGCGGCACTGCAGATCGCCGGGGTGCTGCCGAAGCTCGACCCGTTCGGAACGTCCACTGTGGACCGCTCGCAGCCCGCGGTGCTCCAGGCCGTCCGTGACCTGAGCCAGTATCACGCGGCGGTCGGCGACTACCAGGTCGTCGTCGACATCGAGAAGGACGTCAAATGGGTGCCCGCGAGCATCGCCGGGGAGCGCACGCTGTTCGTCGCGGCGGGCTCTGTCGACGCGTACGTCGATTTCGGGCCACTGGTGGAGAATTCGCTGACCGTGTCCGAAGATCGGCGATCGGTCGCGGTGCGGCTGCCCGAGCCGAAACTGGCGAAACCCAATCTGGACCACGAACGCAGCTACGTCTTCGGCCAGGAGCGCGGCCTGATCGACCGGCTCGGCGGACTGGTTTCCGTGCAGGACCAGCGGCCGTTCCACCTCGCCGCGGAGAAACGCATCGGTGAGGCCGCGCAACACTCCGGCCTGCTCGAACGCGCCAAGGCCAACACGAAGGCGATGCTCACGCAGCTGCTGAGAGGGCTGGGGTTCCAAGTCAGCTTCCCGGAGGAACCGGCCACCTGACCTCGGGTTCCGCGTCCGTGCTGAGCTGGCCGCGCCGGTCTTGACCGGGAGCCCTCGTACTGGTGGGCTGACGAAATCGACCGGGAGGCGCGATGGAGACGAAGCCGAAGGACAGCCTGACCTACAGCGAACCGATCGCGACCGGCGAGGTCACGATCGACGTCGCCCCCGAGAAGGTGTACCGGCTCGTCAGCGACCCGGTCGCGATGGCCGAATGCGCCGAGGAACTGCACAAGGCGCGCTGGATCCACGGCGCGACCGAGGCGCGGGTCGGGAACTGGTTCACCGGCAGCAACCGCAATGGACTCCGGCGCTGGGTGACCCACGCCGAGATCACCGAGGCCGAGCCGGGGCGCCGGTTCGCCTATCGGGTGCGCACGCCGTTCTTCGTGCCGATTTCCCGCTGGGAGTACGACATCGTCCCCGTCGGCGAAGGCAGCCGCGTCACCGTGACGAACTGGTTGCGGGTGCCGCCGTGGTTCGTCCCGATCGCCATCCTCATCACCGGGGAACCGGATCGAGCCGGGACCAACCGGGCCAACATCGCCACCACGTTGCAGCGGGTGAAGGCCCGGCTCGAGGGCCGGGAGTGGCGCCACTAGCGAAGCTTTCGCTTGCTAGGCCACGGACTTCGGGATCGGGGCAACACCGGTCGAGTGAGCGTCGAGGAAATGGCGTTTCCCTTACCCGCTCTCGAAGCTCTGCATTCCCTGGCCCTCCAGTTTGCGCATCACCGGGCCGGACAGCAGACCGTGCACGAGGACCGACACCGCGATCGTGAGCGCCGTGACCCGCCAGAGCGAGTCGGCCATCGGGAAATCGCCGTGCCCCAGCGCGTAGGACAGGTAGTAGAGGCTGCCGATCCCGCGGATGCCGAAGAACGCGATCGCCGTCGCCGCCGGACGTGTGGTGGAGCCACCGAGCAAGGCCAGCGCGCCGAACAGCGGGCGCACGATCATCACCGCCGCGACGGCCACCAGGACTTCGACGAGTTTCACCCCGGAAAGGAGTCCGTCGCCCAGCGCCACGCCGAGTCCGAGCAAGGCCAGCGCGACGAAGAGTCGTTCCAGCTGATCGCCGAATTCGTGCAGCACCCCGTGGTACTCGTGCGACCGTTCGCTGGCGCGGATGGTCGCGGCAGTGGTGAACACCGCGACGAAGCCGATACCGCCCAACCATTCGCACAGCGCGAACGGAAGGAACGCGATGGCCAGCACTACCAGCCCGTCGGAGTATTCACCGAGGCGCAGCCGCTCGTGCCGCACCCGGAACATCAGCCAGGACATCAGCCGGCCGCAGACAAGCCCGACCAGTACGGCGACCGCGAGCGGGATGAGGACCTCGGTCAGCACCCATGGCACGGGTGACGTGCTCGCCGTTCCGGCCAGTACGAGGGCCAGCAACACGAACGGCATCGCCAGTCCGTCGTTGAGCCCGGCCTCCGAGGTCAGCGTGAACCTGATCTCGTTGTCCGAGCCCCGGCCGTCCTCGGTATGCGGCGCGGGCACCTGGACATCGCTCGCCAGCACGGGATCGGTCGGTGACAGCACGGCCCCCAGCAGCAGCGCGGCGGCGGGGGACAGGGCGAGCGCCCACCAGCCGAGCAAGGCGACCGCGCAGACCGACAGCGGCAGCGTGATCGCCAGCAGCCGCCACGTCGAATTCCAGGACCGCCAGCCGATCAACCGGTCGGATTTCAGTCCCGCGCCGACCAGCGACACGAGCACGCCGAGTTCGGTGATCACCTCGACGGCGCCCACATGCGACCGTGGGTCCAGCACTCCCTGGCCATAGGGGTACCCGAAGGGGAGCAGCCCGAAAAGCAGTCCGCCCACCAGCAGGACCAGCGGCATCGACAGCGGGCGTTCGTGCAACAGGTTCGGCAGCACCGCGGCGCACAGCGCCAGAACGCCCGCCCCGGCGAGGAGTATCTCCATTCGCGCGGAGTACCCGGCTTGGTCCTCCGGCAACCGGGGGCGGGTCAGCCGCCGACTTCGAGTCCTTTATGGATTGTCAGGCCGACACCGGCGGCCAGCCGGTACGGCCGGGTGTCCACAATGGCGCCGAGCAGCCGTCGCAGCCGGGAGACCTCGGCGCGGACGGTGACCAGATGTTCGGCGTCGCCGTAGAGCGCCCGGCTGAGCGCCTCGGCCGACAGCCCGGACGGGCCCGCCGTGTGCAGGTGCACGAGGATCTCCGCGTGCCGCGGCGTCACGGTGCGGACCCAGCCGACGTCACCCGAGGCCATCCGCAGCATCGGCGCGTGGCCGAGTTCGAGATCCAGCCGGACCCGGCGCGCGGTGTCGGCCGGGCGCACGAGCCAGCCTTCTGACAGCCGTTCGGGAAGGCAGGCTCCCAGCCCGGGAACGGCGAGGATCCGCCCTTCCGCGGGCGCGGCGATCCTCGCGCCGGAGGAGACCCCCGCGGAGTGGGCCACCCAGCCGTCGTCGTCCACCAGCAGTACCGGGCCGCCCACGCCGGTCACCACCGGTTCGGCGGTCCGGCGCAACCGGTCGAGCCCCTGCTGGTGGTGGCGCCAGAGCTCGGATTCGACCAGCCGCCGCCCGGTCTCCACCAGCGCGCCGATCGCCGGGTGCAGGGTCAGCGCGGGACCGCTGACGTCGATCACCCCGAGCAGTTCGCCGGTGCGCGGATCGTGTACCGGCGAGGCGGTGCAGTACCAAGGATGCTGGCCCTGTTCGAAGTGTTCGCCCGCGAGCAGTTCCACCGGCGCGGCCTCGGCGAGCGCGGTGCCGATCGCGTTGGTGCCGACCCTGGCCTCGGTCCAGTCGGCGCCTTCGGTGAAGCCCAGCGTGTCGGCCCGGCGCCGCACCGCGGGCGAGCCGACCCGCCAGAGGATGATGCCCTCGGCGTCGGTCACCACCAGCAGCATGTTCGCGGTGTCGGCCGTCGCGCCGACCACCTGCCCGAGGTCCTCGATCACCCACCGCAGCGGGGAGGCGCGGCGACGGCGGGCGACCTCGTCGAGCGGCACCGAATCGCGGGTGTTCACCCCGTCGGCGGCGAGCCCCAGGCTCAGCATCCGTGACCACGACCGCGAAACCAGCGGCCGCGGCCGGACCCGCGGACGGCCGCCGCCGATCACGGCTTCGTGCATGCGGATCAGGTCCCGGGCGTGCATCGGCAGGTCGACGCCGGGCGGGACCGAACTGTGCACGCCCACAGGCCACCTCCGCACCATCGCGTCGACTGACCAGCATAGGTCCGCCGGTCGAGGCGCGCCAAGGAGCCGGGCTGCAACACGCTGCAACCCTTGCCGCCGTAGCCGCCCGCGGCGTGTGATCGGGGTAACAGCCGAACGCCGACGTTCAGGAGTGGCCATGACACAGACGGTGGACCGGATCGAGGCGACGGGCTCGCCGCAGGCTCGGGTCGATGCCTGGCTGAGCCGGTTCGAATCGGCCCTCGCCGCCCGCGACGCCGAAGCCGCCGCCGCGCTCTTCGCCGTCGACAGCTACTGGCGCGACCTGGTCGCCTTCACGTGGACGATCAAGACGGTCGAAGGTCGCGACGAGGTGGCCGGCATGCTCGGCGCCTGTCTCGACCGGATCGAGCCGTCCGGGTTCCGCACCACCGAGACGCCGACCGAAGCCGACGGTGTCACCGAAGCGTGGCTGGAGTTCGAAACCGCGACGGGGCGCGTGAAAGGCCACTTGAGGCTGAAGGACGAAGGCGCCTGGACGCTGTTGACGAGCCTGCGGGAGCTCAAGGGTTTCGAGGAACCTCGCAACGATCAGCGGCCCAAGGGCGTCGAGCACGGCATCGTGCGCGGCCGGAAGTCGTGGGCCGAGAAACGCGAAGAGGAACGGACCCGGCTCGGCTACGAGCAGCAGCCGTACGTCGTCGTGATCGGCGGCGGGCAGGGCGGGATCGCGCTCGGCGCCAGGCTGCGGCAGCTCGACGTGCCGACGCTCGTCCTGGAACGCAACGAACGGCCCGGCGACTCGTGGCGCAAGCGGTACAAGAACCTCTGCCTGCACGACCCGGTCTGGTACGACCACCTGCCCTATCTGCCGTTCCCGGACAACTGGCCGGTGTTCGCGCCCAAGGACAAGATCGCCGACTGGCTCGAGATGTACACGCGGCTCATGGAGGTGCCGTATTGGACCAGCACCGAGGTGACCTCGGCTTCCTGGGACGAGGAACAGAAGCAGTGGCTGGTGACCGTCGTCCGTGAGGGCGAGGAACTGGTGCTCACGCCGCGGCACGTCGTTTTCGCGACCGGGATGTCCGGGAAACCGAACATCCCGTCGTTCCCCGGAATGGACGTCTTCGAAGGCGATCAGCACCATTCGTCCCAGCATCCCGGCCCGGACTCCTACGCCGGCAAGAAGGCGGTCGTGGTCGGCTCCAACAACTCCGCGCACGACATCTGCGCGGCACTGTGGGAACACGGCGCCGACGTCACCATGGTGCAACGGTCCTCGACCCATGTGGTGAAGTCGGATTCGCTGATGGAGCTGGGACTCGGCGACCTGTACTCGGAACGCGCGGTGCGATCGGGGATCACCACCGACAAGGCGGACATGATCTTCGCGTCGATCCCGTACCGGATCATGCCGCAGTTCCAGATCCCGGTGTACGACGCGATCCGTGAGCGGGACAAGGACTTCTACGCGCGGCTGGAAGCGGCCGGGTTCCAGCACGACTGGGGCGACGACGGATCCGGGCTGTTCCTGAAGTACCTGCGCCGCGGTTCCGGCTATTACATCGACGTCGGCGCGTCGGAACTGGTCGCCGACGGGAAGATCAAGCTGGCCCACGGCCAGGTCGACCGGCTGACCCGTGACGCGGTGGTGCTGTCCGACGGCACGGAACTGAAAGCGGACCTCGTCGTGTACGCCACCGGCTACGGCTCGATGAACGGCTGGGTCGCCGACCTGGTCGGCCAGGAGACCGCGGACCTCGTCGGCAAATGCTGGGGCCTCGGCTCCGCGACGACGAAGGACCCCGGCCCGTGGGAGGGCGAGCAGCGCAACATGTGGAAGCCCACCCGGAAGGAAGGCCTGTGGTTCCAGGGCGGGAACCTGCACCAGTCGCGGCACTACTCGCTTTATCTCGCACTGCAACTGAAAGCGCGCTATGAGGGCATCCAGACGCCGGTGTTCGGCCTGCAGGAGGTGCACCACAAGGCGTGAGGAACACGAAGCTTCAGTGCCGGGACCCCGGGCGGTCCCAGCATCGGAGGGCGCCGCCTCCGGACCCCGGGCGGTCGACGACGTCGGGCACCGTTCCCCAGACCCTGGGCGGTTCCCGGCGTCGTATCCGTGTTCAGCGGACCCGGGCCGCCTTCGCGTAACGCCGGGCCAGGACGGCGAAAGCCTCCCGCAGTTCGGGAGGCCCGACGACTTCGACGTCGGCGTCGAACCGGCCGATACTCGCCGCGAGCCCGGCCCACGACCACGACCCCAGCGCGAGACGACACCGATCCGGCCCGAGTTCTTCCACCGCGCCGTCTCGGACGTAGTGGGAGACAGTGGCCGCGGGAAGGTCGAGGATGACTTCGCCGCGGCACGGCCACTCGCCGGATTCCGAAGAGCCCCGGAACCGGCTCGCGACGAAGGTGGCGACGTCCGGGGCAGGCAGCTCACGCGGCGTGAACCGCGGGCCGGTCGGGGTGCGCGGGGAGATCCGGTCGGCGCGGAAGGTGCGCCAGTCCGCGCGATCGAGATCCCAGGCGACGAGATACCAGCGGCCGTGCCAGGTGACGAGATGATGCGGTTCCACCCGGCGCGGCGCGTCCGCGTAGTCGAACCGGAGGATCTCGCGGGCGTGCACCGCCGTGCCGAGCGCGAGCAGGACGTCGCCATCGACGCGGGGTTCCGGCCGGCTCGCGGGTGATTCGACGGCGGTGACCCGGAGCATGTCGATCCGGCGCCGCAACCGCGAGGGCAGCACCTGCCGGACGGTGTGCAGCGCCCGCATCGCCGCCTCCTCGATCCCCGCGCCGCTGGTGGTGGCGATCTGGAGCGCGACGGCCAGTGCGACCGCCTGGTCGTCGTCGAAGAGCAGCGGCGGCAGTTCGGATCCGGCGTCGAGCCGGTACCCGCCGTCGGGACCTTTGATCGTCGCGATGGGGTAGCCGAGCTCGCGGAGCCTGTCGACGTCGCGCCGCACGGTGCGCGGGCTGATGTCCAGCCGCTCGGCCAGCAGCGCTCCCGGCCAGTCGCGGCGGGCCTGCAGCAACGAGAGCATCGACAGGAGACGCGCGGAGGTCTTCGGCATGTTTTCCATGATGCCCCGAGTAGAGGCCACAACCTGTCCGCTACTCCTGCGAGAGTCGTCTTGTGCCAGAGAACGACAACCCGGAGGGCCTGATGACCACCACCATCCTCGACGCCGAACGCGCCGACCTGCTCGAAGCCCTCGACACCATCCGCGCCGCGCTGACCGCCACCGTCCAGGGGCTCACGGACGAGCAACTCGACGCGCATCCGACGGTCAGCGAACTGAGCCTCGGCGGCCTGATCAAGCACGTCGCCTCGATCGAGGAGATGTGGCTGCGGTTCGCGGTCGAGGGCCCGTCAGCGATCAACTACGACCTGCCGGAAGGCGTCACCTGGGCCGACATCGGCGCCGGGACCGCCCGTGAGTTCCCGCAGTGGGCCATCGACCACCAGAACAACTTCAGGATGCTGCCCGGCGACACCCTGGCAGGAATCCTCGCGCGCTACGAGCAGGTCGCCGCGCGGACGACGGAGATCGTCTCGACGATCCCCGACCTGTCCGCCACGCATCCGCTGCCGGAGGCGCCCTGGAACCCGCCGGGCGCGGTGCGCAGCGTGCGCCGGGTGCTGACGCACGTCATCGCCGAGACCGCCCAGCACGCCGGCCACGCCGACATCCTGCGCGAGAGCATCGACGGTCAGAAGTCGACCTGATCCCTTCGCGCACCTGTTGTGACTGGTGATGCTGCTGAGGCTCATGATGGCCTCCCGGGGTCCGTGAAGGACTCCTTGAGGGACTCTGGGTCTCTCAAGGAGTCCTTCACGGACCGGCCGCTACCCGGCTCACTCCAGCAGGTACCTAAACACCCTTGGCCAGAACGACCCCCGCCGTGAGGGTGATCCAGACAACAAATCGCCACTGAATTGCATTTAACTGCATCCTTTCGACGGTCCACCGACATTATCCGCAACAGATCGCCCTTATCGGCACATCGAAACGGCGCATATCGTCGTCGGTATGAAGGTCGCCGTCCATCAGGGCTCGTATGCCGAGCTGCCGTCCGTCGTCGCGGCGTCGGGCGCCGATCTCGTGATCGCCGCCGAGATGATCACCACCGGCTACCACATCGGCGCCCGCTCCCATGCGCTCGCCGAACCGGCCGACGGTCCGGCAGCGGCCCGGATGTCCGCGCTGGCGAAGGAAACCGGCGTCGCGCTGGCCTACGGATACCCCGAGTCCGACGGTGACCACGTCCACAACAGCGTCCAGCTGATCGGCCCCGGCGGACAGCGGCTGGCGAACTACCGCAAGACCCACTTGTTCGGCGACATCGACCGCGACCGGTTCGAGCCGGGCACCGAGGCGGTTGTGCAGGCCGAGCTCGGCGGTCTCCGGATCGGCCTGCTGATCTGCTACGACGTCGAGTTCCCCGAACTGGTGCGGGCGCACGCGCTGGCGGGGACCGAACTGCTCGTGGTGCCGACCGCGCTGATGAGCCCGTACGAACTGGTCGCCGACACGTTGGTGCCCGCCCGCGCCTACGAAAGCCAGCTGTTCGTCGCGTACGCGAACCGCTGCGACACCGAACAGGAACTGACCTACTGCGGCCGATCCTGCGTCGTCGGCCCGACCGGTGAGGTGCTCGCCCGCGCGGGCGCCGGTCCGGAGCTGATCAGTGCCGAAGTCACCCGTGACGCGCTCGTCGCGTCGCGCCTGGAGAACACCCACCTGGCCGATCGACGGCCCGATCTGTACCGAGGACTTTCCGCATGACCTCCGCTCTCCCGACCGCGATCCACCACGACGAATCCACGGGTCGCCCGATCACCATGTTCGGCCCCGATTTCCCGTTCGCCTACGACGATTTCCTCGCCAACCCCGCCGGGCTCGGCTCGCTCCCCGACGAGCGGCACGGCACCGAGGTGGCGGTGATCGGCGGTGGCCTCTCGGGCATCGTCACCGCGTATGAGCTGATGAAACTCGGTCTGCGCCCGGTCGTGTACGAGATCGCCGAGATCGGCGGCCGCCTGCGCACGGTGAACTTCCCCGGCTGCCCCGACGACGTCGTCGCGGAGATGGGCGCGATGCGGTTCCCGCCGGCGTCCACCGCGCTCTTCCACTACATCGACAAGGTCGGCCTGGAGACGACGCCGTTCCCGAACCCGCTCGCGCCGGGAACGCCGAGCACCGTCGTCGATCTCAAGGGGGAGAGCCACTACGCGCGGACCGCGGACGAACTGCCCGCCGTCTTCGGCAAGGTCGCCGCGGCCTGGGACAGCACGCTGTCCGAGCAGGCGGCGTTCACCGAGATGCAGAAGGCGATCCGCGAGCGCGACACGAAGACGATCAAGCGGCTGTGGAACGAACTCGTGCCGCGGCTGGACAACCAGACCTTCTACGGCTTCCTCTGTGATTCGCCGGCGTTCGCCTCGTTCCGCGACCGCGAGATCTTCGGGCAGGTCGGCTTCGGCACCGGTGGCTGGGACACCGACTTCCCGAACTCGATCCTGGAGATCCTGCGGGTGGTCTACACCGGCGCCGACGACGAGCACCGCAGCATCGTCGGCGGGAGCAGGCAGCTTCCGTTGCGGTTGTGGGAACACGCGCCCGAGGACATCGCTTTCTGGCCCACGGGAACGAGTTTGAGCTCACTGCACGGCGGAAGCCCGAACCCCGGCGTCGCCCGGCTGCACCGCACCGCGCCGAACAACATCACCGTGACCGACACCGAAGGCCACGTCCGCACCTACCCGGCGGCGGTGTTCACCGCGCAGAGCTGGATGCTGCTGTCGAAGATCGCCTGCGACGAGGCGCTGTTCCCGATCGACCACTGGACGGCGATCGAGCGCACGCACTACATGGAGTCCTCGAAGGTCTTCGTCCCGGTGGACCGGCCCTTCTGGCTGGACAAGGATCCGGCGACCGGCCGCGACACGATGAGTATGACGCTGACCGACCGCATGCCGCGCGGCACCTATCTGCTCGGTGACGACCCGGACGCGCCCGCGGTGATCTGCCTGTCCTACACGTGGGCCGACGATTCGCTGAAGTGGCTGCCGCTTTCGGTCTCCGAGCGGGTCGAGGTGATGTTGCAGTCGCTGAAGGAGATCTACCCGGGCGTCGACGTCCGGCGTCACATCATCGGCGACCCGGTGACCGTGTCCTGGGAGGCCGAACCGCATTTCATGGGCGCGTTCAAGGCCAACCTGCCCGGCCACTACCGCTACCAGCACCGGCTGTTCACCCACTTCAAACAGGACAGGCTGGAGGAGCGCCACCGCGGTCTCTTCCTGGCGGGCGACGACGTCTCGTGGACGGCCGGTTGGGCCGAAGGAGCCGTCCAGACGGCGCTCAACGCGGTGTGGGGCGTGCTCGACCACTTCGGCGGCGCGACGGATCCGGCGAACCCGGGTCCGGGCGACGTCTACGACGAGATCGCGCCCATCGAGCTGCCGGACTGAGCGCGGCGCTTCACCAGCCACGCCGTGCCGAGCGCCAGTGCCACGCCGAGTACCGCGCCGACGGTGTTCATCAGCCAGTCGTTGGTGTCGCAGGCGGGGACGAACGCCTGAAGCGTCTCGATCACCGCGGACAGCGCCGAGCCCGCCGCGAACATCGTCAGCGGCCGCTCCGCCGCCAGCGTGGCGAAGTACACCGGCGGCAGGAACAGGGCGACGTTGGCCAAGAGTTCCACCGCCCCGAGCGTGGGCAGCGAGAACTGGACGGTGCACAGGATCCCGTCGATCGTGTGTGCGGTGGGCATCAGCGTCAGCGCGAAGACCGGTACCAGGGACGCGCCGGTGAGGGCCCACAGGATCCGCCGCTTGCCCGCGAACAGGTGGCCTAGGACGGCGCAGACGAGCGCGACCAGTGCGATCGCCACCGGCACGAGCGCGGAGTGGTCGAGGAGGAAGTTCGTGATCATGGCGAGCCGATCGTACGAGCAGGCTCGCTCAGCCGGTGAACTCGACCTCCGCCGCGGGCACCACGCGCAGCCTGCCGCCCGGGTGGATCGCGGTGCACAGGAGCAGGTTGTGCCGGGCGATGACCTGTTCGGCGGTCAGGCCCGTGGTGGGGTCGCCGTCGGCGGACGGCGCGTGGCCGTCGCCGACCAGCACGACGTCGAGACCGTGGCTCTGCGCGGACCTGGCGGTCGCGTCGACGCAGTAGTCGGTGGCCAGCCCGGTCAGCACCACGGTGTCGACGCCCCGGTCGACGAGCAGCCCCGCCAGCCCCGTGCGGTAGAACGAGTCGGTCGCCGTCTTGTCGACCACCACGTCGATCGGCTCGAGATCGAGCAGCGCGCTGACCCGGGTGCCCGGTGACGCGGGATCGAAGTCGGTGCCGGGCGCGCCGACCTGCCGCAGGGCGATCACCGGAACGCCGTCCGCCCTGGCCCGGCGCGCCAGCGCGGCGATCCGGGCCGCCAGTTCCTCACCGCGCCACACCAGGGGGACGAGCATGTCCTGCATGTCGACGATCAGCAGCGCGGCCTTCATATCCGGCAGCTTAGGCCGTGTCCTAGGGCAGCGCGGCGGGTGATTCGGCCTCCGGGATGAGCAGGCGAGGAGTCCCCGAGCCGTCGGCGGACACGGCCCAGACGTCGGAATGTCCTTGGGTGCGGGGGAGGGCGTAGGCGACGGTGCGGTCGTCGAGCCAGGCGGGCTGGTCGTCGACGTTCCGCGTCTCGGCCAGCGGTGTCACGGTGCCGCTCGCGAGGTCGAGCACCGAGATCCGCCAGCCTTTGGCGGGATCGCCGTCGATGGCGGCCTTGTAGGCGATACGGGTCTCGTCGGGGGAGAGCGACGGGCATTCGACGTTGTCCCGCAGCGTCCTCACGGTCCTGGCCTGGGAGTCGCCCTCGACGAGGTACCGGTGGGAGCCGGTGGACATGGTCGCGTAGAACCGGTTCGGTTGCCTGGCGAAGGTGACGCCCCAGAAGTTGAAGTCGGCCGCCTTGTACGGCTTGCCGTCCACCGTGACTGCGAAGTCCTCGAGCGTGCCTTCGACGTTGTCGGTGGTGAGGTCGAGGGTGCCGGCGCGGGTGGAGAACCGGCCGCCGTTGTACGAGTCGCCCGTGACGAACACCGTCCACGCGAGACGCCGTCCGTCGGCCGAGACGCGCGCCCGGTTGGGCAGCCCGACCAGCGGGATCTCCTGCTTGACCGCGAGAGCGCTGTCGAGTACGGCCAGCTGGTAGGTCGTCAGCCCGGTTTCCGGGCGCAGGCAGATCCCGGTGCCGCCCGCCGCGTAAACCCGGCTGCACGAGACGGTGGACACCGCCCGGGTTCCGCCGGGATCGGCCGCGCTGACGCTGGACACGTGCCCGCGGTCGGCGTCGGCGGTGCTGCGGAACAGCAATCGCCCGCCTTCGAGGGTGACGGCGTCGCGGGTGCCCGCCGACGCGGTGTCCTGGTTGCGCGCGCCGGCCACCCCGACGTAGAGCACGGCGGCCGTGGCCAGTGTGAGTATTCCGGTGACGGCGATCAGGACGCGGGTGCGGGTGTTCACGGTCGTGCCTTCCTGCGGGGAGCCAAGAGAACAGCGTCTTTTACCGGCCGCGGGCGCGTCCACAGTGGACACGCCCGCGGGGTTCACCCGGTTACTGCCACACGCTCGTGATCGGCGGCTTGTTCGCCGCGTTGGCGATGCCCGGCAGGCCGAACGCCGCCTCCATCGTGCGGAGGATCGAGTAGTGGTTGATGGATTCGCTGTAGCTGCCCGGCTTCACGTGGGCGCCGACGAACGTGGTGAAGATCTGGTTCACCGACGTCCCGCTGTCTTCGTCGAAATTGACGATCAGCAGGCTGTTGTGCGTCTTGGCCCACTGCGCGTAGGCGTCGAGGTTGTTCTTCAGCCATTTGTCGCCGGTGTCGACCGGGCAGTCGTGCATGTCGCTGCACAGGTCCGGGGTCACGAAAGCGACGTGCGGCAGCTTGGTGAAGTCGCTCGGGAACGACGAGAACCTTTTGTTCGCCGACGCCGGGACATTGCTGAAGCTGACCCAGCTGTTGTGCTTGCGGGCGTATTTGCCCTTCGTGCACCCCGTGTAGCCGTCGGAGGGCATGCTTTCCGCGTAGCCGGTGAACTTCTTGCCGATCCCCGCCAGCTGGGAAGCGATGTTCTCCTTGTTCCCGAGATCCTGGCATTTGTTGCTGTCGACGCCGTGCGTCGAACCCGCGAACTGGGCGATGTAGTTCGGCTGGCTGGGATGGGTCGTCCCGTACGCCTTGGTGAACTTGGCGCCCTGCGAGGCGAGTTTGTTGAGATACGGAGCCTTGGAGCTGCCGCTGATCTCCTTGTAGTCCTTGTTCTCGAACATCACGAGGACGATGTGGTCGAAGGCGGGGACCGTCGCGGCGGCCGGCTCCGTCGCGGCGGCCGGAATGTCCTGATGGGACACCACCAGCCCCGTGGCCAAGCCGGTCGCGGCCACCGCCGCGACCGCGATCCGTTTCCAGAACATGCAGAAACCTCCTGGGAAAAGGTTGAAACTTTGACGACCGGCCATCGGGTTCAGCGACGCTCCGAAGGCGTCGACAGAGCTGAGACATCAGATGTCTCAGCTGCATTTAAACGGCAGGAAAGTCTTGGGCCCATCAAGATCGCCTGACTGGAGCAATCCGCGGGGGTAGAACGCCCCAAAACCGACATTACTTGGCACGAAACCATGTAAAGCACCTCTTCGCCTTGTGTTCGGGGCGGCGAACCGATGAACTTGTGGCAACTCGCTGATTCAGCCGGCTGGCAGTTGCGTCACCATTGCGCCGGTGTTGTGGTGTACTCATCCGACCATTGGTTAAGCTGTTCGGCGTGAAGCCCTTTTCGCCGAGACCGGCCGGATACACGATCGAAGAACTCTCGACGATCATCGGCATGTCGGCGCGCAATATCCGGGCCCATCAGACGAGAGGTCTGCTCGCCCCGCCGGTCCGGCACGGCAGGTCCGCCTACTACGGCCCGGCCCATCTGCGGCGGCTGCGGCGCATCACGATGCTGCAGAAACAGGGCTTCAACCTGGTGTCCATCGCCGCGATGCTCGGAACGACCACAGTGGACGGCGCCGAACGGCTGGAGGCCGCGATGGCCGACCTCGCCCGCGAACAGCCCGCCGTCGCCCGGTGCCTGGAACGGCACGGCGTGCTCGGCAAGGACGACGAGGGAGCGCCTGCCGTCGTGCGCCCGTCCGTTTCCCGCGCGGTGGCCGAGCTTGCCGGTGCCGGGATCCCGCCCGTCATGGCCCTGCGGTTCCTCGGCCAGTTCATGGACCGGGTGGCGCCGCTGGCCGGCGAGCAACTGGCCGCTCTGAAAGTCCAGACCGGGGGTGTCTCGGCGGCTCCGTGGTCCTGTTTCGCCGAGCTGCTGGTAAGCGCTTTCAGAACGACCGTGGAAAACGCCGCCGAAGTCACTTTCGCAGACGGGGAGCCAGGGACACGGCCGCCGAGGTAGCCGCAGCCGTCGCCACGTCGAGGCTCGTGCCTTCGGCGAAACCGGACAGGATGACCACGTAACCGAGGATTCCGGCGATCACCAGGAAGACGGCCAGGATCGTCACCGGAAGCCGTGGTCGCCGCTTCGCACCGGGTACCGCGATGGGCGTGGTTCGTTGGTCGAGCATGATGCAGATGTTCGGGAACGTTCATCGTGGCCCCGTCTTGTTCATGTCATGACTCTGTAACGGGAGGAAGGCGGGTCAGGAGCGCCGCACGATGATCTGGTCGACCAGGGTGCCGTCGGCGCTGATCGCGCGAACGTCCATTTTGGGCGGTGTGGTGCCCGTGCCCGCGATGACGTCGACCGTGACCAGGCTGTAGTCGCGGAACCGGACACGGGACCAGGTGACCTTCTTGGTGCGGTCCTGGCCGTCCTGTTCCGAGTACTTCATCGGGACGGGGGAGTCGTTGCCGGTCTCTTGGCCGAGGTAGGTGTCGGGGGCGGGGAACTCGGAGACGCTGCCGCCACCGCCGCCCGCGGTGATGTAGGTCGTCCCGTCCTTGACCGGGTCGGTGGTCCCTCGCGACGGCACCTTCTTGACGGCCTTGCCCGCCGGCTGCACGGAACCGTGCAAGAGACTTCGAGCATAGGGGACTTAGCGCCGAACTCGCGTGATCAGAGCCGTAACTCGCGTGATTGGGGACGTAACTCGTGAGATGCGCCTTCAATCACGCTAGTTACGTCTCTGATCACGCGAGTCACGACTTTCGGGCCCGCGGCCGGCGGTCAGACCAGTTCGGACGAGACGACCGAGGACAGTCCGCGCAGCCGGTCCAGCAGGGGCTCGACCTCACCGGCGTCGATCAGGACGGCGCAGGTCATGGTGCTTTCGCGGACCCCGTCGCGCACGTCGACCGACAGGTCGTGGACGAGGCAGCCGAGCGCGTCGACCAGGCCGGGAATCTGGTCGACGCCGCCGACGAAGTAGGTCGCGATCCGGCGTCGGACCAGCATGGACGAGCGCGGGGCGGGGATCTGAAACGAAACAGCGGACATCGCGGGCTCCAAGGGCGGGAAACGTACAGGCCATGGAGGGCCAGGTCCCGGGAAATGCCCCGTGTCGAGGGGTCGCCGGACTGCGCGCCGGCGACCTGGTTCAGCCGGCGCGCTTGACTACGAGTCGAGTCCAGCGGCGCACGGCGACAGGCTAACACGACCTACCGGCGAGTCACGAGAGCCGTAGCCGGGAGCCCTGCTCGCGGACGTGCGCGGCGGAGCCGCAGTCGAGGTCGAGCTGCCGCTGCCGTTCGGCCACGAACGCGCGGCCGAGCCCGGTACGGTCCGAAGTGGACAGTGTGCGCCGGAGTTCGTTCAGCAGCCCGCGTTCCTCCGCGCGGATATGCGCGTCCACCGAATTCTCCAGTGCCGCCAGCGCTTTCTCGGAGTCGCCGGCCTCCAGCACGGCCAGCAGTTCGGCGCCGAGCCCGCTCTCTGTCGCATCGGGACGGACGATCCGTTCGGTCGCGGTCGCATGGGCGACCAGCGCCGCCGAAAGTTCCGCGATCAGCGCCCGACGATCGGCCTCGTCGTTGCGGAGGTCCCGGAACAGCTGTTCGATCCGGCGGTGGTCGGCCAGGACGACCTCGACCAGGTCGGAGCCGGGGGGAGCGGCCGTCGGGCCCGGGCGCATCCAGCCGAAGGTCAGCTCCACGGCCTGGCGCCAGTGCGAGTATTCGCTGTCGCGGCGGGCCGGGTCCATCGTCGGCAGCCACTGTCCGGCGCGGTGCCAGTTCCGGCGCAGGCCCTCCAGGTCCGGCCAGTAGCCGACCGACAATCCGGCCGCGTACGCCGCGCCCAGTGACACCGTCTCGGCGACCATCGGGCGCACCACCGGCACGTCGAGGACGTCGGCGACGAACTGCATCAGCAGGTTGTCCGCGGTCATCCCACCGTCCACTTTGAGCGTCGACAGCGCGAGCCCCGAATCGGCGTTCATCGCGTCGACGACCTCGCGGGTCTGCCAGCCCGTCGCTTCCAGGACGGCCCTGGCGAGGTGTCCCTTGGTGATGTACGACGTCAGTCCGGCGATCACGCCGCGTGCCTCGCTGTGCCAGTGCGGCGCGAACAGGCCCGAGAAGGCGGGCACTATGTAGCAGCCGCCGTTGTCTTCGACCGTCCGCGCGAGCGTCTCGATCTCGGGCGCGCTGCCGATCAGTTCGAGCCCGTCGCGGAACCACTGCACCAGCGATCCGGTGACGGCGATCGACCCTTCGAGGGCGTACACGGCGGGCTCGTCGCCGATCTTGAACCCGACGGTGGTCAGCATGCCGTGGGTCGAGAGCACGGGCGTCGGGCCGGTGTTGAGCAGCAGGAAGCTGCCCGTGCCGTACGTGCACTTCGCCTCGCCGGGCGCGAAGCAGGTCTGGCCGAACAACGCCGCCTGCTGGTCGCCGAGTGCCGCCGCGATCCGGATCCCCGGCACCACCCGTGACGTCGTCCCGTACACCTCGGTCGACGGCCGGATCCGCGGCAGCATCGCGCGGGGGACGTCGAAGAACTCCAGCAGTTCGTCGTCCCAGGACAGCGTCCGCAGGTTCATCAGCATGGTGCGCGAGGCGTTGGTGACGTCGGTGATGTGGACGCCGCCATCGGGACCGCCGGTCAGGTTCCAGATCAGCCAGCTCTCCACCGTCCCGAACAGCACGTCGCCGCGCTCGGCGCGTTCCCGCAGGCCGGGAGTCCTTTCCAGCATCCACCGGATACGCGGTGCGGAGAAGTACGTTGCCAGCGGCAACCCGCACAGCCGCCGGACGCGGTCGGCGCCCGGCTCGCGGGCGAGGTGTTCGAGCATCGCGTCGGTGCGGGTGTCCTGCCAGACGATCGCGCGCCCGACCGGATTGCCGGTGTGCCGATCCCACAGCACCGTCGTCTCGCGCTGGTTGGCGATGCCGAGGCCGACCACCTGTGCCGGTTCGGCACCGGCGTCGGCCAGCGCCTGCGGCACGATCCGGCCGACGTTGCGCCAGATCTCGGTCGCGTCGTGCTCGACCCAGCCGGGCCGGGGGAAGTGCTGCTGGTGTTCGCGCTGCGCGACCGAGACCAGCCTGCCGCGCGCGTCGAACAGGATGCACCGCGTCGAGGTGGTGCCCTGGTCGATCGACATCACGTAGCGCTGGACCACGCGAGCACCTCCATCACCATCGGGACGCGCCGAGATCACGGGAGACCGCCCGTGCCGCGTCGCGTACGTGGCCGAGCAGCCGCGGGATCGGGCTGCCGTCGGCTTCACAGATCCGTTCCGTCGCGCCGGACACCCCGATCGCGCCGACCACGATGCCGCCGTGGCCGCGGATCGGCGCCGCTATCCCGGCCTCGCCGGTGATCATCTCGCCGTTCTCACTCGCCCAGCCCGCCTCGCGCACCTTGCCACAGGCGCGTTTGATCGCCGTCTGGGTGACCAGGGTCCGGCGGGTGTAGGCCTCCGGTCCGCCGCTGCGCAACGATGCCACGAGACCGGTGTCGTAGGCCAGAAGTACTTTTCCGAGCGCCGTCGCGTGCAACGGCAGAAGCGTGCCGATGTCCAGGGTTTGCAGGCTGTCGTCGGGCCGGAACACGTGGTGCACCACCAGGACCCGGCCTTCCAGCGGCGCGCCGATCCGGACGGCTTCACCGCTGCGCGCGGCCAGCGCGTCGGCCCAGTTGATCGCACGTGACCTGAGTTCGTTGACGTCGAGGTAGCTCGTGCCGAGGTGCAGCAGCGCCGCGCCGAGTTGGTATTTCCCGGTGTCGCGGTCCTGTTCGACAAAGCCGACCCCTTGCAGGGTGCGCAGGATCCCGTGCGCCGTTCCCTTGGCGAGTTCGAGGGAATCGGCGATCTCGCCGACCCCCAGACGCCCCGAACCGCGCGCCAGCAACCGCAGGATCGCGGCGGCGCGCTCGATGGACTGGATCGGACCGGGCACGGCTCAACCGTAGCCCGACCGGCCCTGATTCGACAATGTCGAACATCGTCTTCGCGCGTTCGACAATGCCGACCGGTGTCCGTTGACCCCGCGTTTCCGCGAACTTAACTTCGGCCTCAACAGGGCAACGGTGTCCTTTGTGGAGGAAGCAATGGTGCGAAACCTCAAAGCTCGCGGACTGGCGGGCGAACTGGCGGCGGAGTTCGTCGGGACGATGATCCTCATCCTGTTCGGCTGCGGGGTGGTGGCGCAGGTCGTCGCCGCGGGCATCGGGGACCACGACAGCATCGCGTGGGCCTGGGGAATCGGTGTCACGCTCGGTATCTACGTGGCTTCACGGATCAGCGGGGCGCATCTGAACCCCGCCATCACGGTGGCGTTCGCGGTGTTCAAGGGCTTTTCGTGGCGCAAGGTCGCCCCGTACGCCTTGGCGCAGACGGCCGGAGCGTTCGTCGCCGCGCTGCTGGTGCGGTGGAACTACACCGAGGTGCTCAACGCCGCGGACCCCGGCCTGACCATCAAGACCCAGGGTGTCTTCTCCACCCTTCCGGGTAACGGAACCCTTCCGGTGGGTGACTGGGGCGCCTTCCGCGACCAGATCATCGGGACCGCGATCCTCGCGCTGGTGATCTTCGCCATCACCGATCTCCGCAACACCGCGCCCGCCGCGAACCTCGCCCCGGTCGTCGTCGGCTTCCTGGTGATCGCGATCGGCATGGCCTGGGGCACCAACGCCGGCTACGCGATCAACCCCGCCCGCGACTTCGGCCCGCGGCTGATGTCCTGGCTCACCGGTTACGACACCGCGTTCACCGACCAATACGGCTATCCGTACTGGTGGATCCCGATCGTGGCGCCGGTCATCGGCGCGGTGATCGGCGGTGCGATCTACAAGTTCTTCATCGAGCGCTACCTGCCCGCCGACCCGGCACCGGAAGCCTTGCCCGCCAAGGACATCGAGCGCGTTTCTTAAGGAGCGAAACCCATGCCTGACTACATCGGCGCCGTCGACCAGGGCACCACCAGCACGCGCTTCATGATCTTCGACCACGGCGGCAACGAGATCGCCCGCCACCAGCTCGAGCACGAGCAGATCCTGCCGAAGCCGGGCTGGGTCGAGCACGACGCCACCGAGATCTGGGAGCGGACCCGCTCGGTCATCGCCACCGCGCTCAACAAGGCGAAGCTGACCGCCGCCGACCTCGCCTCGCTCGGCATCACCAACCAGCGCGAGACCACCGTCGTGTGGAACCGCCGCACTGGGCGCCCGTACTGCAACGCCATCGTGTGGCAGGACACCCGCACCGACCGGATCGCCTCGGCGCTCGAACGCGAGGGCAAGGGCGACGTCATCCGCCGCAAGGCCGGACTGCCGCCCGCGACCTACTTCTCCGGCGGCAAGCTGCAGTGGATCCTGGAGAACGTCGACGGCGTCCGCGAAGACGCCGAAAAGGGCGACGCGCTCTTCGGTACCACCGATTCCTGGCTCATCTGGAACCTCACCGGTGGCCCCGACGGCGGCGTGCACGTGACTGACCCGACCAACGCGTCGCGCACCATGCTCATGGACCTCGAAACCCTGGAGTGGGACGACGAACTGCTGTCGTTCTTCGACGTCCCGAAGCAGATGTTGCCGTCGATCGCGCCGTCGTCGAACAACGGTCGTTTCGGCGTCACCCGCGCGGACGGCCCGCTCGGCGGCGAGGTCGCCATCACCGGGGTGCTCGGTGACCAGCAGGCGGCGACCGTCGGCCAGGTGTGCTTCCGCCCCGGCGAGGCCAAGAACACCTACGGCACCGGCAACTTCCTGCTGCTCAACACCGGGCACGAGGTCGTGCGCTCGAAGCACGGCCTGCTCACGACGCTGGCCTACCAGTTCGGTGACGAGAAGCCGGTGTACGCGCTGGAAGGCTCCATCGCCGTCACGGGTTCCGCCGTGCAGTGGCTGCGCGACCAGCTGGGCATCATCAGCGGCGCCTCCCAGAGCGAGAGCCTCGCCCGCCAGGTCGAGGACAACGGCGGTGTCTACTTCGTCCCCGCGTTCTCCGGGCTCTTCGCGCCGTACTGGCGATCCGACGCGCGCGGCGCGATCGTCGGGCTCACCAGGGCGACCACCAACGCGCATCTGGCGAGGGCGACACTCGAAGCGATCTGCTACCAGACCCGCGACGTCGTCGAGGCCATGCAGAACGACTCCGGTGTCCCGCTCGACGTGTTGCGTGTGGACGGTGGCGTGACCGCGAACGAGCTCTGCATGCAGTTGCAGGCCGACATCCTCGGCGTGCCGGTGTCGAAGCCGGTGGTCGCCGAGACCACCGCGCTCGGTGCCGCCTACGCGGCAGGCCTCGCGGTCGGGTTCTGGAAGTCCATCGACGAGCTGGAACAGAACTGGAACGAGGACAAGCGCTGGGAGCCGTCTTGGACGGACGAACAGCGCGCCGAGGGCTACGCGGGCTGGCAGAAGGCCGTCGGCCGCACGCTCGACTGGGTAGAGGTCGAGTGAGCCCGATGAACAGGAGGAACAGAGTGACACCCGTACCGCTTTCCCCGGTCTACCGTGCCGAGACGTTGCGCAAGCTCGCTCGCGAAGAGGTCGAAGTTCTCGTCGTCGGCGGGGGAGTGACCGGTGCCGGCGTCGCGCTCGACGCCGCTTCGCGCGGGCTCTCCGTCGCGCTCGTCGAGGCCCGTGACTTCGCCGCCGGCACGTCCAGCAGGTCGTCGAAGCTGATCCACGGTGGCCTTCGCTACCTGGAGAACCTCGACTTCAAGCTGGTCCGTGAAGCGCTGAAGGAACGGAGCCTGCTGCTGCAGACGCTGGCGCCGCATCTGGTCCGTCCGGTGAAGTTCCTGGTTCCGCTCAAGCACCGCGTCTGGGAACGCGGCTACATCGGCGCGGGTGTCACGCTCTACGACACGCTCGGCGGAGCGCGCGCCTTGCCGCGGCACCGGCATCTGTCCAAACGCGGCGCGGGCAAGGTCGCCCCCGGCCTCGCGGACGACGCCCTGATCGGCGCCATCCAGTACTACGACGCCCAAGTCGACGACGCCCGTCACACCATGACGATCGCGCGGACCGCGGCTGAGCAAGGCGCGTCCGTTCTCACCCGTGCTCGCGTGACGTCGCTGATCCGTGACGGCGAACGCGTCGTCGGCGCCAAGGTCGTCGACCGCGAGAGCGGCGCGGAGATCGAGGTCCTGGCGAAGACGGTCGTCGCGGCCACCGGCGTGTGGAGCGACGACATGGCCGAGGCGGCGGGCATCCCCGCGCCGTTCACCGTGCGCGCGTCGAAGGGCATCCACCTGGTGGTGCCGCGCGAGAAGATCGACCTGGACACCGGGCTGATCCTGCGCACCGAGAAGAGCGTCCTGTTCGTCATCCCGTGGGGACGGCACTGGATCGTCGGCACCACCGACACCGAATGGGACCTCGACCGCGAACACCCGGCTGCCAGCCAGGCGGACGTCGACTACGTGCTCGAACATCTCAACGCGGTCCTGCGCACGCCGATCACCGCCGACGACATCGAAGGCGTGTACGCCGGGCTTCGGCCGCTGCTGGCGGCGAAGGCGACTTCGACGACGAAGCTGTCGCGCGAGCACGCCGTCGCGCATCCGGTGCCCGGTCTGGTGATCGTGGCCGGCGGCAAGTACACGACGTACCGCGTGATGGCCGCCGACGCGGTCGACGTCGCGGTGGACGACCTCGGCCGTCCGGCGCCGTCGTCGTGGACCGAGCGGCTGCCGATCGTCGGCGCGACGGGCTACCACGAGATGTGGGGTGCGCGGCACTCGCTGGTGCAGCGCACGAGGCTGCCGATCGGCCGGATCGAGCACCTGCTCCAGCGCTACGGCACCGCGATCGAGGACATCCTGGAGTCGATTTCGGAGCGACCCGAACTGGGCGAGCCGATCCCGGGAACGGCGGAGTACCTCAAGGCGGAGGTCGTTTACGCCGTCTCGCACGAGGGCGCGCTGCATCTGGAGGACGTCCTGACAAGGCGCACGCGAATCTCCATCGAGGAGCGTGACCGCGGTGTGACGGCGGCGCCGGTGGTGGCGGAGCTGATGGCGCCGCTGCTGGGCTGGGACTCGCACAAGCGGGAGCGCGAGGTCACCAACTACCTCGCGCGGGTCGAGGCGGAACGCTCCGCCCAGGCCCAGCCGGACGACGAAGCGGCGAACGCCAGCCGTCTCGCGGCTCCGGCGCTGCTGCCGAGCTGATCCCGAAGCGCGTGAAGGCCCCCTTCCCTCGGCTCAGCCGAGGGAAGGGGGCCTTCACGCGCTGTGCCGTTACTTGAGCCAGTCGAGGTAGCGGGTCTCGGCGATGCGGGCGCCGTCCTTCGTGGTGAGGACGTCGCCCTTGACCGCGGCGAACATGCCCGCGGTCTCGTCGACGGTCACCGAACGCGTGTCTCCCTTGGCGGACAAGGTGATCCGGCCCAGTTCGTCCAGGGGGTACACGTCCGGGCCGCCCACGTCGAGGGTCCCGTTCAGCGGCTTCCCGGCCGAGACCTCGGAAACGGCGGCGGCGACGTCCGCCGCGGCGATCGGCTGGATCGGCGTACTGGGCAGGCGGACCGTGGTCTCGTCGGAGGTCCAGGACAGGACCGCGTCGACGAATTCCATGAACTGGGTGGCGCGGACGATCGAGTAGGGGACGCCGCTGTTCTTGAGGATGTCCTCCTGAAGCGTCTTCGCGCGGTAGTAGTCGAGTTCGGGCACCTGGTCGACGCCGACGATGGACAGGATCACGAAGTGCCCGGTGCCCGCCTTCTTCGCAGCCGCGACGAGGTTGTCCATCGACGTCCGGAAGAACGCGGGGGAGGCGTCGTCGAAGGTCGGCGAGTTCGTGAGGTTGACGACCACGTCGGCGCCGTCGAGCGCGGCGTCCAGCCCTTGGCCGGTGAGGAGGTCGACCCCGGTGGACGGCGAGTGCGGCACCGCCTCGTGCCCGGCCTCGTTCAGGTTCCGCACGACCTGCGAACCGATCAGTCCGGTCCCGCCGATGATCGCGAATTTCATGGCCCAGTGCCCTTCCTCGGTAGGCGTCCGCTAACTCGGATACCTCATGTCCGAGATAATACTCAGACATATTGTGTCCGAGTCAAGAGGCGAGTTAGAGTCATCCGGGTGAAGATGTCCGGCGGGGTCGAGTGGGCCCTGCACTGCTGCGTCGTCCTGACCTCGGTCGAGGAACCCGCGCCGGCCGCGCGCCTGGCGCAGCTGCACGACGTCTCGCCGAGCTACCTCGCGAAGCAACTCCAGGCCCTTTCGCGAGCTGATCTCATCCGGTCGGTGCAGGGAAAGGCCGGGGGATACGTCCTCACCCGGCCTCCGTCGGAGATCACGGTGCTCGACGTCGTCGAGGCCATCGACGGGCCCGGCCCCGCCTTCGTCTGTACCGAGATCCGCCAGCGCGGCCCGATGGCGACCCCGTCCGAGGCGTGCACGGCGCCGTGCGCGATCAGCCGCGCGATGGCGAACGCCGAAGTCCAGTGGCGGGCGGCGTTGCGCGCGGTCTCCATCGCGGATCTGGCCGACGACGTCAGGGGCGACTACGGTCCGGGCGCCCTCGCCGGGATCGGCGCGTGGTTCAAGGCCGCCGAGGGGTAGTCGAGGCTTGCCGGTCCGGGTGGTCGTGAGTGGCGTTTCGGGTTAGAACCCGAAACGCCACTCACGACCACGATGACCAGGCAGGCGGTCGGGTTTACCGCACGGCGCGCGTCACGCCGGTCGGACCGCTCACGGTTTGAACCGGTCGGCGTGTTCGGCGACCCACTGCGCGAAGGTGCGGGCCGGGCGCCCGGTCACCATCTCGATCGTGTCGACGACGGTGCGCGCCTCCACGGGCGGATCGCTGTGCCAGCCGACGACGTATTCGGCGTCCGCCACCGAGACGCCTTCGGCCAGCAGCCGGTCGATCGCCTGCTGTCGCGTGATCCGGTCCAGCGTGATGTCGTGGCCGAGTGCGTTGCCGAGGATCGCGATCCGTTCGCTCGTGGTCAGTGCTTCCGGCCCGGTGAGGTTGTAGACCTTGCCAGAGTGCCCGTCCTCGACGAGCGCGGTGGCGGCGACGGCCCCGATGTCACCCTCGTGCACCACGGCGCTCGGGAGGTCGAACGGCTCACGGACCACTTTCCCGGTGCGGATGGAGTCGGTCCAGGTCAGGGCATTGGACATGAACTCCTGGGGTTCCAGCCGTGTCCATTCGACCCCGGACTCGGCCATGGCCTGCTCCGTCGGCCCGACGTAGCCGCCCCACACGACGGTCATCCGCCGCACCCCGGCGGCCACGGCGCGTTTGACCAGGTCGGCGCCGACGTCGGCGAGCCCCGCCGTGACGGTGATGTGCAGCCGGGTGACGCCGTCGAGGGCGTCGGTCAGCGTTTCCGGCGCGGTGTGCGTGCCCTCCACCAGTTCGACACCCACCGGAAGCCGTGCCGCGGCGGGGTTCCTGGTGAGTGCCCGGACGTGTTCCCCTCGGCGGACGAGTTCGGCCACCACGTGGCGGCCGGTGTTCCCGGTGGCGCCGGTTACCAAGACGGTCATGAGTTTGTTTCCCTTCGTTTCCAGCGAAGGTAAAAGCTCAAGTAATGTGGAGGTCAAGCGGACCGGTCAGGAATCGAGAAGCGTCGAGGTCCACGGGATCCCTAGCGTCTTAGCTACAGGCAAAACGACTCCAGGAGGTTCTCGTGAGTAAGCGGATCCGGACGTTCCACCGGTGGACGTCCCTCGTCTTCGTCGCCACCGTGATCGTCTGCTTCGTGGTCGTCGCGCAGGGCGACCCGGCCGAGTGGGTGCTCTACACGCCGCTGCCGCCGCTCTTCCTGCTGATGTTCAGCGGCCTCTACCTGTTCGCGCTGCCGTATACCGCCAAGCGGCGCAATCGGCGGGGTGTGGCCAGGTGACTTTCCCGGTCTTAGTTTATGGCGAAAATTAACAGGTCCCGTACTGGTCCGAAACTCTTGACGCCACCGCCGGGTCCGGTGAGGATCGGCCGGTCCCCGCCTCCCGCAGAATGGACCAGACCATGGCAAGACGTGCGCCTGCGCGCCGAAGTCCGCTGATCGCCTTGATGAGTCTCGCGCTGCTCGGCGGGGCCGTGGTGGCCACCCCTGCCGCCGTCGCCGCCGAACAGCCCGTGATCGGCAAGCCCGCGCTGGACCGGGACGGCTGTGCCCGGATCGAAAAGAGCCTGCCGGCGCTCGCGGACTGGCCGAAGGTCGAGAGCCGGTTCAAAGGCAAGGCGGGTGACGAGCAGCGGATCGCCCGGATCCTCGCGGGGATGACCCTGGAGGAGAAGGTCGGGCAGATGACGCAGCCCGAGATCGCCGCGATCACCCCCGACGAGGTCCGCCAGTACTCGATCGGCTCGGTCCTCAACGGCGGCGGTTCGTGGCCGAACAAGGACAAGCACGCCTCCCAGCAGGACTGGCTGAAGCTCGCCGACTCCTACTGGGAAGCCGCGAAGGGCAGCCGGACGAAGATCCCGGTGATCTGGGGCATCGACGCCGTGCACGGCAACAACAACGTGTACGGGGCCACCGTCTTCCCGCACAACATCGGTCTCGGCGCCGCGCACGATCCTTGCCTGGTGCGCGACATCTCCGCGGCGACGGCCCGGCAGATCCGCGCCACCGGCCAGGACTGGGCGTTCGCGCCGACGCTGGCCGTCGTCAAGGACGACCGCTGGGGACGCACCTACGAAGGGTTCTCCGAGGATCCGCGGATCACCAGGGCCTACGGCTACGAGGCGATCAACGGGCTCCAGGACCGCTCGACCAAACGCATCGGCTACAACGGCGTGATCGGCACCGCCAAGCACTTCATCGGCGACGGCGGCACCCTCAAGGGACAGGACCAGGGCGTCAACCCGTCCTCCGAAGCCGAGATGATCAACGTCCACGGCCAGGGCTACTACGGCGCGCTCGCGGCCGGTTCCCAGACCGTGATGGTGTCGTTCAACAGCTGGACCAACGCCGAACTCGGCATCGACGAGGGCAAGCTGCACGGCAGCGACAAGGCGCTGAACCAGATCCTCAAGGGCAAGATGGGCTTCGACGGCCTCGTCGTGTCCGATTGGAACGGCATCGGCCAGGTTCCCGGCTGCACCAACGCCTCGTGCCCGCAGGCGATCAACGCCGGCATCGACATCGTGATGGTGCCGAACGACTGGAAGGCGTTCATCGCCAACACCGTCGCCCAGGTCGGCGACGGCCGGATCCCGGTCTCGCGGATCGACGACGCGGTGACCCGAATCCTGCGCGTCAAACTGCGGTCGGGGCTGTACGAGTCGCAGAAACCGTCGGACCGGTCGTACTCCAACTCGGACGAGGCGCTGAAGGAGACCTGGCTGGCGCGCGACGCCGTCCGTTCGTCGCAGACGTTGCTGAAGAACAACGGCAACGTGCTGCCGCTGAAGCCGAAGTCGAAGGTCCTCGTCGTCGGCAAGAGCGCGGACAGCATCCAGAACCAGACCGGTGGCTGGACGCTGAGCTGGCAGGGGACCGGCAACACCAACGCCGACTTCCCGAACGCCACGTCGATCCTCGCCGGGCTCAAGCAGCAACTGGGCGACGTCAACGTCACCTTCGACGAGAAGGGCGACACCGACCCGAAGGGCTACGACGCGGTCATCGCCGTCATCGGTGAGACCCCGTACGCGGAAGGCGTCGGCGACCTGACCCGGAAGACGCTGGAGGCGTCCAAGCTCTACCCCGAGGACCTGGCCGTGCTGGACAAGGTCCACGGTAAGGGCGCTCCCGTCGTCACCGTCTACGTCGGCGGCCGCCCGCTGTACATGAACAAGGAGATCAACCGCTCCGACGCGTTCGTCGCGGCCTGGCTGCCGGGCACCGAAGGCGGCGGCGTCGCCGACGTCCTGGTCAAGGGCGGCTTCAAGGGAACGCTGCCGTACTCGTGGCCGAAGAGCGCGTGCCAGACGCCGCTGAACGCAGGTTCGGCGGAGTACGACCCGCTGTTCAAACTCGGCTACGGCCTCAAGACCGGCCAGCACGTCACCGTCGGGCAGCTGGACGAGACGGCGGGCCCGGTAACCTGTGGCTCGACCGGTGGCGGCGGCACCGCGACCGAGGATCTCGAGGTCTTCAACCGCACCGATGTCGCGCCGTACAAGGGTTTCATCGGCTCGGCGGAGAACTGGGGCGGCACCGAGATCGGCCCGGACGGCGCCGCTTCACACGCTGAGATCGGCGTCGTCCAGTCCGATGTGAACGTCCAGCAGGACGGGCTCAAGGCGACCTGGACCGGCACCGGCCCGGCACAGCTCTACTTCCAGAACCCGGGCGGTACCAACGATCTGCGGGGCTACCTGAACGCCGACGCGGCGCTGGAGTTCGACACCGTCGTGCACGAGGCGCCTGCCAATCGGACGGTGATCAGCATGCACTGCGTCTACCCGTGCTTCTCCGAGGTGAACGCGACCAAGCTGTTCACCGATCTGGCGGGGGCGCCGAAATCGACGGTCAAGATCCCGGTGTCCTGCTTCGCCAACGGGCTGGACCTGGAGAACGTCAACACGCCGTTCCTGGTGTACACCGACGGCCGATTCTCCGCTTCGTTCGCGAACGTGCGGTGGGTGCCCAAGGGCGCGCAGGACCCCGATGCGAGGCCTTGCTCAAGTCTGAGCTGATCCCGTCAAGGTGTGCCCATAGCGGTCTTGTCGAGAGGTAAGGCCGGCGCGGCATGATGCGAAAGCCACTTTCGCAACCTTCAAGGTTGCGAAAGTGGCTTTCGCAACGTCGGTGGACACGGGGCGAGCGGTCGGCCCGGGTGGTCGTGAGTGGCGATTCGGGTCCAGCGGCGTTCGTTGGTCCGGCGGTTCACGTACTTGCGAATACGGTCAGCCTAGGGGAAAGCAGACATTTCCCCTTGATTCGCGTCCTCTGTGGACGATTAGCGAGTCGGCACCGCCATGTCACCTTTTCCTTACCCCTCAATAGAATCCGAATCGCCACTCATGACCCGTCCGACGGCGCGGCCGCGACGAGCCCGCTGATCAGCAGGTCCAGTGCGCGCGTGAAGTCCCGCTCGGGATCCGCGGCCGTCAGCGCGGGCAGCGCGCGGCTGAAGTTCGGCAGCGCCGCCGGATCGATCCGGCGCAGGTAGGGGTCTTGTCCGGTTTCGTCGCGGCGCGTCGTGGTGAAACCGGCGGTCGTCAGCAGCAGGGATCCGAAGACGAGGCTGTTCAGGGCGCCCAGCGTCTGGCGGATCCCGTCGTCCTCGAAACCGGCTTCGTAGAGCGCGCCGACGAGATCCTCGACCGGCCGCAATGAGCGCAGCGAGTTCGGATTGGCCTCGTCGGTGGCCAACGCCATCGGCACGACCGGATGCCGGGCGAGCGCGCGATAGAGGTTGAGCACGGTGACCCGCACTCTTTCCGGCCACGGTGCGCCGGGGTCGGCCGGTTCGATTCCGCTGTAGACGCGTTCCGCGATGCCGTCGAGGATGTCGGTCTTGTTCCGCACGTGGTTGTACAGCGCCATCGCTTCGACGCCGAGCGTCTTGGCGAGTTTGCGCATCGACAACCCTTTGAGGCCTTCCTCGCCTGCCAAGGCGAGCGCCGCGTCCAGGACCTTCTCCCGGTTCAACGGTTCTCTCCGCGTCATCCCGCGCCCTTCACTTGACAGGTTTACGGTGTATCTATCATATTTACGGCGTATATTTACACTGTACACACGGGGGTGTCGTGAACGACGTGATCATCGTGGGCGGGGGGCCGGTCGGTCTGCTGCTGGCAGGCGAACTCTGGCTGGCCGGAGCCGATCCGCTCGTTCTGGAGGCGGGCGACGGTGCGGTCCGCCGGAGCCGGAGCTTCGGGTTGCGCGGGATCAACGGCCGTACGTCGCAGTCCCTGCGGCTGCGTGGTCTGACCGAGGCGTTCTCGAAAGTGCAGAAGGAGGCATCCGGCGTTTCCAGGCTGCTGAAGGGGAATCGCGCCAGGGGGCATTTCGCCGGCTTGCCCCTGGTGGAGAACGAGGTCCCGTCGGGAGCGGCAGGTGGGTTCGTGCTCGAACAACATGTGCTGGAACGGATCCTCGCCGACTGGGCGACCGGGCTCGGCGTCCGCGTCCGGACGGACTGCGAGGTCGTCGACCTCGTGCAGGAGGATTCGGCGGTCCGTGCGGTACTCGCCGGCGGCCGGTCCGAGCGGGCCGTCTACCTGGTGGGCTGCGACGGAGGTCGCAGCGTCGTGCGGAAGCGGGCCGGGATCGCGTTCCCCGGCACGGACGCGACGATGACCGGCCGGGTCGCCGCGGCGGAGCTCGCCGATCCCGGTGCGGTGCGCTCGACCATGCACGGTCCTGGCGGGATGGTGCACACGTCGCTGGTGTCGGGCGAGATCTCCACCATGGAGTTCGACGGCGGACCGGGCGACCGGGACACGCCGCTGACGGCCGAGGAGATGCGGGCGAGTATCAGCCGTGTCGCGGGGGTCGACGTCGAACTCGTCCGCTTCGGTGGTGGAATCCGATTCAGCGACAACACTCGTCAGGCGGCGACCTATCGGCAGGGGCGCGTCCTTCTGGCGGGCGACGCCGCCCACGTGCATTCGCCGATCGGCGGACAGGGGCTGAACCTGGGGCTCCAGGACGCGATGAACCTCGGCTGGAAACTGGGCCTGGTCGTCCGCGGACTGGCGCCGGAGTCCTTATTGGACACTTACACCGCGGAGCGGCATCCGGTCGGGGAGCGCGTACTGCGCAACACCCGGGCCCAAGTCGCGCTGCTGCGTCCCGGCCCGCAGGTCGCCGCGCTCCGCGAGGTGATGGAGGAGACCTTGGCGATCCCGGCGGCAAAACGGCATTTCATCGCGATGGGGAACGGCGCCGACATCGACTACGCGCCGGACGCCGTGCATCCGCTGATCGGCCGGTTCGCTCCGCTGCCGCTGGTGTCCGAGGACGGTCGCGCGCTCCTGGTGGCTCGCGACGGCGAGGTCCATGCCGCCGCGAACGGCCACGTTCGGCTCGTCGAGGCAAACTCCGATCAGGCCTTCCTGGTGCGGCCGGACGGCTACGTGGCCTGGGCCGCGCCGCACGGCGAGACGACCGGATTGACCGAAGCGCTCGCACTCGTTGCGGGCACGGACGGAGCGGGTGTATAAAGTGAAACGACCGTTCAAAATGTAACGGATGTTCAAGTTGTGGGGGTGTCTTGCCAGGCCAATATCGAGCGCTGTTCTCCGCGAAAGGCTCTCTCGCCTTCTCCTCCGCCGGGCTGGTCGCCAGGATCCCGGTCCCCATGATGGGGATCGGGATCATCACGATGCTGGCGCAGGCGCGGGGCGACTACGGGCTCGCCGGACTGGTCTCGGCGGCGTTCACGCTGTCCATGGCGCTGCTCGGGCCGCAGGTCTCGAGGCTGGTGGATCGCCGGGGGCAGAGCAGGATTCTGTTGCCCGTCACCGGGATCAGCGTGCTGGCGCTCGGCGCGCTCCTGCTCTGCGCGCGATTCGGGGCACCGGTCTGGACGCTGTACGTGTCCGCGATCCTCGCCGGATTCATGCCCAGCATGGCTGCGATGGTCCGGGCCCGGTGGTCGCGGCTGTACCGCGGCTCGCCCCGGCTGCACACCGCCTTCGCGCTGGAATCGGTGGTCGACGAGCTGACCTTCGTCATCGGGCCCGCGTTGTCGGTCGCGTTGTGCACCATCGTCTTCCCCGAAGCCGGACCGCTGGTCGCGGTGGTGTTCCTCGTCGTCGGAGTGCTGCTGTTCGTCGCGCAACGCGAGACTGAGCCGCCCGTGCTGCCGCCGAGCGGATCTTCCGGGAGTTCGGCGATCCGGGTGGGCGCGGTGCGGGTGCTGGTGCTGACGCTGGTGGCGGGCGGCGTCATCGTCGGCACGGTCGACGTCGTCAGTGTGGCGTTCGCCCGGCAGGCCGGGTCGCCGTCGGCCGCGGGCATCGTCGTTTCGGTCTACGCGGTGGGCTCCGCGATCTCTGGGCTGGTCCTCGGGACGCTCAAGCTCGCCATGACCCCGCCTCGGCTGTTCCTGATCGGCACCGCGGGCACGGCCGCGAGCGTGGTGCCGTTGCTGGTCGTGGACGGTGTCGTGAGCCTGTGCGCGGTGGTGTTCGTCGCGGGATTGTTCTTCTCTCCCACGATGATCGTCGTCATGGGGATGATCGAGAAGATCGTCCCGGCGGAGAAGCTGACCGAGGGGATGACGTGGGCGATCACCGGCCTCAGCATCGGGGTCGCGCTCGGCGCCGTCGTGCTCGGTGAGGCCGTCGACCGCTTCGGGCCGGACGGCGGGTTCGCTGTCGCGGTCGTCGCCGGTGGCTTGATCATCCTGATCGCCCTGCTCTCGTATCCTCTGCTGAGCAGGAAGACCACGATCAGCGAGGAGGCGGCACGCTGAACGAGCCGAGCACCGACGGCCGTCTCGCCAAGGGTGAGCAACGCAAAAGGGAACTGATCGAGGCCACCCTGCGCATCGTCGCGAAGGATGGCGTGTCGGGGGTCAGTCACCGCACCGTCGCCCGTGAAGCGAAGCTGCCCGCGACGGCGGCCGCGTACCATTTCAAGGGGATCGAAGACCTGTTGACTGCCGCGCTCACCCAGTGCATGGACGAAGACGCCGAGCGGATGCGCGTCCTCGCCGCCGAGGCCGACGGCGGCGTGGACGCGCTGCGGAGGTTCGCCACTTTGCTGGCCGAAGTCGTCGCCAAACCCGGGCATCTGCTGGCGGAGTACGAGCTTTACCTCTTGGCGGCGCGGGAGCCGAAGCTCCGCGAGTCGACCGATCGCTGGATGGCGGCCTTGGCGGACTTCGCTCGCCGGTACACCGAAGATCCGGTGCGGGTCGAGATGCTGGTCGGGCTGGTGGACGGGTTGCTGCTGCAGGGATTGCTGCGCGACGAGCCGCCGACGGCTGAACGGTTCGAGGCCATCTTGCGGACGGCTCTGGCCTCGTAGTCGGGGACGGGAGCGCGTTGTGAGAGCCACTTTCGCAACGTCAGCGGAGGTGCGCGCTCGGTCCGAGTCGTGAGTGGTGATTCGGGGTTAGGGCCAAGGGCGTCTTAGGTATCTACGTGGGTTTCGGCTGCGGTTGGAAGGCCTCCTTGGTCCGTGAAGGCCTCCTTGAGGGACTCTGGGTCCCTCAAGGAGTCCTTCACGGACCCAGGCGGGCAAGGACTACGTGATCGCGGGTGGGGACCAGGTCAGCCGCGGATCCGTCTGCACGAAGCTGCCCAGCAGCTGGTCGATCCGGGTCAGCGTGTCGAGGTCCAGTACCACCCCGGCCGCCTTCGCGTTCTCGGTCAGCTGGGCGGCGCTGCTCGCGCCGGTCACCACCGAGGCGACGGTGTCGTGCTGCAACGTCCAGGCGAGTGCCAGCTGGGCCATGGTCAGCCCGGCCTCGTCGGCGACGCCGCGCAGCATGCCGACGCGTTCGAGGAGGTCCGGCAGGAGCAGCGGCCGTGCCTCGGCGGACTTGGCGGCCCGGGAGTCCGGCGGGATCTCGCCCGGCCGGTATTTGCCGGTCAGGACGCCCTGCGCGAGGGGGACCGAGGCGAACTGGCCGATCCCGGCGCGTTCGCAGACCGGCATCACCTGTGCTTCGGCGACCCGCCAGAGCATCGAGTAATGCGGCTGGTTGGCGATGAGCGGGACGCCGTGCCGCCCGGCGATCGGCCGCGCCTCCAGTAGCTGTTCCGCCGTCCATTCCGCGGTGCCCGTGTAGAGGATCTTCCCCTGCCGCACCAGATCGGACAGCGCGAGGAAGGTCTCCTCCAGCGGTGTGCGGTAGTCGAACCGCAGCAACTGGTAGACGTCGACGTAGTCGGTGCGCAGTCGCCGCAGCGATCCGTGCAGCGACGTGGTCAGGTGTTTGCGGCTGAGGCCGGCGTCGTTGACACCCGGGCCTTCCGGCCAGAAGACGCCGGTGCAGAGGACGAGATCGTCGCGGCGAGTGGGCGCCAGTGCCGCGGCGAGGTTCTCTTCGGCGGCGCCGCCGTCCCAGGCCGCGGCCGTGTGGAAGGTCGTGATGCCCGCGTCGAGCGCGGCCTGGACGCATTCCGCGCCGTCGCGGTGCGTGAGCCAGTTGCCGTAGGAGATCTCGCTGACGGAAAGCCCGCTCGCGCCGAGCCTGCGGTATTCCATGGTCACCTCTTCCGTGCGCCGGTTTCGAGGATGGTGCGGTCGATCCATTCGTCGAGACCGGCCGCCTTACGGGCGTAGGTCTCCCGCACCGATTCGTGCGGCAGGATCAGGAACTCCTCCGACGCCAGGCCGTGCACCACGGACTCCGCGACCTCCTCCGGTTCCAGCAGCGGCGCGGCGGCGGCGATCGCGAGCGCCGCCGGGTGTCCGGCGGCGATGCCCGGTTCCAGCAGCGCGGTCCGCACGCCGAGCGGGCACAGCGCGCTGACCCGCACCCCGCGCGGCCGGTAGGTGATGGCCAGCCACTCGGCGAGGCCGACGGCCGCGTGCTTGGTCACCGAGTACGGCGCGTCGCCGGGGGTGCCGAGCAGGCCGGCCCCGGATGCCGTGATCAGCAGGTATCCGTTGCCCCGGCTCAACATCGCGGGGAGCGCGACCTGGGCGGCGTGCACATGCTGCATGACGTTGATCGCCCACGAACGTGTCCACTGTTCGTCCGCGGCGTGCACACCCGTCCCGAACGCGGCACCGGCGTTGGAACAGAAGAGATCCACCGGTCCGAACGCCGTGCGAGCCTCGGCCACCAGCATCTTCAGGTCCTCTTTGGACGACGCGTCGGCGTGCCGCGCGATCGCGGCGCCACCCGAGGCGGTGATCCCGGCGACGACCTGCTCCGCGGCCTCGAGGTCGAGATCCGAGACCACCACCCCGGCGGCGCCCTCGACGGCGAACCGCCGGGCCATGGCGGCGCCGATACCGTGTGCCGCGCCGGTCAGCACGACGACTCGTCCTGTCACTTCCACATGCGCTCCATGGCTATCGATTCTGCTTTTGATGACAATTCTTCTGTTTTGTTATGTCGGTGAGCAACGCCTTGTTCAGAACTGCGACGAAGGTGATAAAAGTGCAGGTCAAGGGACTGTTCTTAAGGTGGCGACATATTTGTTTCCGGCGCCGGACTTTAGCATGCGATCCCTTGTTTTCCGAGTTCTGGTGCGGGAGTATTGCGCTCTCTGCGGCAAGTAGGTTATTTCTTGGGAATCCCGCTGAAAGATCGCCGAACCCGGCGAGGTTCGACCAGCCCCAGCCGAACAGGAGGTCCGCCGGTGAGTCATGCGACGGCGCGCACGCGGGTACTCGGCGTCAACCCGCTCGGACGTCCGGATCCAGGGCTGGCCGCCGCCGTCGCCAGGGGCGGCGGCCTCGGGATCGTGGACATCGGATCCACGATGTCCACAGTGTCCACATCGGACGGAGGGTTCCCGTTCGGCCTTCGCGTCCCGTCGGGCCGCCACGTGCGGGACGAAGAGGTGAGAGAGCGCGGTGCGGGGCTCGTCCTGCTTGCCGAGGGGGCGGTTTGGCGGGGCGGGGCCGATCGTCCGGTGCTGGCCGAGGTGACCGGTGTCGAGCAGGCCGTCCGGATGCTCGACACCGGCGCCACCGGTCTGGTGGCGAAGGGAGCCGAAGCGGGCGGCTCGGACCTCACCACGTTCGTTCTGCTCCAGCGGTTGCTGGAGCGGTTCGGCGAGGACGTCCCGGTGTGGGCGTACGGGGGCATCGGGCCGCGGACGGCGGTGGCCGCCATCGCCGGAGGAGCGGCGGGTGTGGTGCTCGACGCGCTCGGCCTGTACCCGGAGGCCGACGTGCCCGCGACCGCGCGGGCCGAATTGGCGAGGGCCGACGACGGACTCACCGCGTTGTTCGCGAACCGCTTCGAGGACGCGGAAAGCGCCGTCCGATCGGTTGTGCGGTCCCTTGCCGCTCCGTCGTCGGCGAGCCCCTCGGACCAGGGCGTACGGCTGTGCCGCACGTTGGGGACCCGTCTGCCGGTCGTGCAGGGACCGATGACGCGGGTGAGCGACCAGCCCGGTTTCGCCGCCGCCGTCGCCGCGCACGACGGCTTCCCGTTCGTCGCCGTGGCGACCGCGAACGGCGCCAAGACCACCGAACTGCTCGGCCGCACCGCCGAAGCGCTCGGCGAACGGCCTTGGGGCGCGGGCATCCTCGGCTTCGTGCCGGAGGCGCTGCGTGCCGGACAACTCGCGGCGGTCCGGGCGGCGCGTCCGCGCTGCGTGCTGATCGCCGGCGGGAAACCCGCGCAGGCCAAGGCGCTGGAGGCCGACGGGATCGCGACCTTCCTCCACGTGCCGTCCCCGATCCTCCTGCGGCAGTTCCTCGACGCCGGCATCCGCCGGTTCGTCTTCGAGGGCGCCGAATGCGGCGGGCATATCGGCCCGCGGTCCAGTTTCGTGCTGTGGGAGCAGCAGCTGGACGTCCTGCGCGAACACGGCGCCGAGGACGTCGAGGTGCTGTTCGCGGGCGGGATCCACGACGCCCGGTCCGCGGCCATGGTCGCGGCGATGGCGGGGCCGCTGACGGGGATCGGTGTCCTGATGGGCACCGCGTACCTGTTCACCGAGGAAGCCGTGACGCACGGCGCCATCACCGAGGTCTTCCAGGACCGGGTGCTCGACGCCGGGTCCACGGTCACCCTGGAGACCGCGCCCGGGCATCTGACCCGCTGCCTGCCCAGCCCGTACACCGACGAGTTCGCGGCGCTGAAGGCCGGGCTTCGCGCGGACGGTGTCCCGCCGCAGGAGAGCTGGCAACGGCTGGAGGAGCTGAACACCGGACGGCTGCGGATCGCGAGCAAGGGCATCCGGCGGGAAGGCGACGCCCTCGTCGAGGTCGACGCGCTCGGTCAGCTCGCCGAGGGTATGTACATGGCGGGCCAGGTGACGGTGTTGCGCGAGCGGCGCACCGACATCGCCGCTCTTCACCGGGAAGTCACCGATGGCGCGGCGGAACTGCTCGCCGGCCGCACCCCGCCTGAGGAGTCCGTTGTGGACGGTGACATCGCCATCGTCGGCATGGCGTGCGTGTTCCCCGGGGCACCCGACCTCCCGGCCTTCTGGTCCAATGTCCTGCGCGGCGCGGATGCCGTCACCGAGGTGCCGGATCAGCGCTGGGACACCGATGTCTACGCGGACCAGTCGACGTCGAAGTGGGGCGGTTTCCTGCCTGCCGTGGACTTCGACCCGCTCGCGTACGGCATTCCGCCCAACTCGATGGGCAGCATCGACCCGGCCCAGCTGGTGTCCCTGCAGACGGCTCGGCGAGCCCTGGAAGACGCGGGCTACGGCGACGGCGGTTTCGACCGCGAGCGCACCAGCGTCATCTTCGGCGCCGAGGCCGGGGGAGACCTGGCGAACGCCGGTGTGCTGCGTGCGCTTCTGCCCGGCTATCTCGAAGACGTCCCGGAAGAGCTCCTCGCGCAGTTGCCGGAGCTGACCGAAGATTCGTTCCCCGGCACGCTCGCCAACGTCATCTCCGGCCGGATCGCCAACCGGCTCGACCTCGGCGGCACCAACTACACCGTGGACGCCGCCTGTGGCTCCTCGCTGGCGGCGCTGGACCTCGCGGTGAAGGAACTGCGGGCGGGCACGAGCTCGATGGTCCTGTGCGGCGCTGTCGACCTGCACAACGGCGTCAACGACTACCTCATGTTCACCTCCGCCGGCGCGCTGTCGCCGACCGGCCGGTGCCGCCCGTTCGACGCGTCGGCGGACGGGATCGCGCTCGGCGAGGGCGTCGCGTGTCTCGTGCTCAAGCGGCGGGCCGACGCCGAACGCGACGGCGACCGCGTCTACGCCGTGGTCAAGGGCGTCGGCGCGGCCAGTGACGGCAAGGCGCTCGGCCTCACCGCCCCGCGCCCCGAAGGCCAGCGGCGGGCCCTCGCCCGGGCGTACCGCGATGCCGGGGTGTCCCCGGCGGACGTCTCGCTGGTGGAAGCGCACGGCACCGGCACGGTCGTCGGCGATGCCACCGAACTGACCACCCTCACCGAGTTCTTCCTCGACGCGGGGGCTGAGCCGGGCCAGTGCGCGCTGGGCTCGGTGAAGAGCCAGATCGGGCACACGAAATGCGCCGCGGGGCTGGCGGGCCTGATGAAGGCGGCGCTGGCGCTGTGGCACGAGGTCGTGCCACCCACGCTGCACCTGCGCACTCCGAACCCCGCCTGGGACGCCGAGATCAGCCCCTTCGCCTTCTCCACAGGCGCCCGGCCGGTGCCGGTTCCGCGCGGACGCGAGTTCGCCGGGGTGAGCGCGTTCGGGTTCGGGGGGACCAACTTCCACGCGGTGCTCGCCGCTCCGGGAGTGCCGCCGCGACGGCGGCACGGGCCGCGTGACTGGGATGCCGAGCTGGTCCTGCTCCGCGGGTCCGATGTGGACGGTTCCCGGAAGGCGCTGCGTGACCTGCTCGCGGTGAACGAAGGCCGTCCGCTGCGGGAAATCGCCGCTCTCGCCGCCGAACGCGGCGGATCCGAACCGGTGCGGCTCGCCGTCGTGGCGAGTGATCTCGCGGAGCTGCGTGAGACAGCCGAGAACGGCGGAGGGCTCACCGCGGAGGACACCGCGGACAGCGAGGCCGGCGCGGTCGCGTTCCTGTTCCCCGGCCAGGGCAGCCAGCGGACGGGGATGCTGGCGGAGCTGTTCGTGCACTTCCCCGAGCTGGCCGACGTGCTGAGGCTCGCTCCCGACGTCGCCGCGACCACCTTCCCGCCGCGCGCGTTCACCGAAGAGGCACGTGCCGCCCAGGACGAGGCGCTCAAGGACACGCGGGTCGCGCAGCCCGCGCTCGGGCTCGTCGAGTCGGCCGTGTGCCGGTTGCTGGCCGACCTCGGTGTCCGGCCGGACCTGCTGGCGGGGCACAGCTACGGAGAACTGACCGCGCTGTCGGTCGCTGGCGCCTTCGACACCCCGACCTTGGTGGCGCTCAGCCGGGCGAGGGCCCGCTCGATCGCCGAAGTCGCGGGCGCGGATCCGGGCGCGATGGCCGCGGTGAAGGCGTCCCGCGAGGAGCTGGTCGCCGCTCTCGACCACCCGGACGTCGTGCTCGCCAACCACAACGCGCCGGGTCAGACCGTCCTTTCCGGACCGACGGCCGCCGTGGATGAGGCCGTCCGCGTACTGCGTGGCCAGGGGATCGCGGCCAAACGGATCCCCGTCGCGTGCGCCTTCCACAGTCCGTTGGTGGCCGGGGCGAGTGACGTGTTCGCCGTCGATCTCGACAACGCCGAGATCGGCGAGCCGGGTACGCCGGTGTGGTCGAACCGCACCGCCCGGCCGTACGACGCCGGAGCCGTACGCGCGGAGCTCGCCGCGCAGATCGGGTCTCCGGTGCGCTTCGTCGAGCTGATCGAAGACATGTACGCGGCAGGCGCGCGCACGTTCGTCGAGGCAGGCCCGGGGCAGGCGCTTTCCCGGCTGACCAAGGAGATCCTCGGTGACCGGCCGCATACGGTGATCCCTTGCGACCCCGGTGGGCCGGGGCTGCGAGGGTTCCTCACCGCGCTCGCGCGCCTCGCGCTCACGGGCGTCGACGTGCGCACCGAACGGCTCTTCCACGGCCGCGTCCGCGTCGGCCCGCTTCCCGCGCCCGCCTGGACCGTGGACGGCCAGACCGTCCGCGCGCCCGGCGGCGAGGTCCCCGCCCATGGGCTCGTGCCCGCCCGACGAATCCCGAGGACGACCATGAACCAGTCCGTTCCCGGTCGCGACCAGGCCGTCGTCGAATTCCTCCGCACCAGCCGTGAAATGCTGGCGGCGCAACGGGACGTGATGCTGGGCTACCTCGGCACCGCGCCACTCGCCCCGGCCCCGGTGCAGGTCCCGGTCGTTCCGGCGGTGCTGCCGCCGGTCGTCGTGGCCCAGCCCGCCGTCGAGCCGGAACCGGTCGCCGCGGTGCCGTCACGAGAGGCCCCGAAGACCGACGTCCTGGCCACCGTGATCGGCGCGATCAGCGAACGCACCGGCTATCCGGCCGAGATGATCGACGCCGATCTCGATCTGGAAGCGGATCTTTCCATCGACTCGATCAAACGCACCGAGATCGCGGGTACGCTGCTCGCGAAGCTCGGCCTCACCGGACGGGTGCACGACGACGCCCAGGATCAGCTCAGCCGCGACCGGACGGCGAGCGCGCTGGCCGTCCGGCTGCGGAAGTGGTTCGAACCGGCTGCTCCGCCCGCCGGTGCACCGGCCCCCGCGGGTACCTCGCCCGGCCGGTACCTGCTCAGCCGCGTGTCCGCGCCGCTCCCGACACCCGATCTCGCCAGGGTGAACGGCAAGACGGTCTCGGTGAGCTTCGAGCCCGGCCAGGAGGAACTGGCCGAGTCGGTCCGCGCGGTGTTCGTCGACGCGGGCGCCGTGCCGGGGGAGCGGGCCGAGGCCGACCTCGTCCTCGTGCTGAACCCGTTGTCGGACGCGGAAGAACCGATCGCCGCCCAGGTCTTCGGCCTGCTCAAAGAGGCCAAAGGCGCGGTGGTCGTGGTGGCGAGGCCGGGTGCCGGGCACACCGCCGGACTGCGCGGCCTCGTCCGTGCCGCGGCGCGGGAGCGGGCCGAGCCGACCAGGCTGGTCGAGCTGGAGTCCACAGTGGACCTGGCGCGGATAGTGCTGGAAGAGGCGATCGCCGACGGGCCGGTGGCCGTCCGTTACGACACCGCGGGGCGCGCGGCGTTCGAGCCGTCCGCGGGCTCTCTCGGTTCGATCGCGTACGCGGGCGCCGGCCCCGGCGGCGGAGAGGTCAAGGCCCTCGGTCTCGACCAGGATTCGGTGCTGCTGCTGATCGGCGGCGCCCGCGGGATCACCGCGCGGGCGGCGGTCGCGCTGGCGGCGAGCGGATGCCGCGTCGAACTGGCCGGGCGCACCCCGTGGCCGGCCGAACCCGGCGACGACGACCTGCCCGGCGACGCGCCGGGGATGCGCTCGGCGTTGGCCGCCCGAGGTGGTTCGCTGGCGGACATCGAACGCCGGGTGCGCACCGTGCTGGCCCAGCGTGAGATCGCGAGAACACTCGACCAGATCGGCGCGGCGGGCGGTGTCGCGGCCTACCGGTCGCTCGACGTGCGCGACGGCGCCGCCGTCCGGCAAGTGGTCAAGGATCTGCACACCCGCTACGGCCGTATCGACGGCGTCGTCCACGCGGCCGGGGTGATCGACGACAAACTGATGGCCGACAAGGACGAGCAGTCGTTCCGCACGGTATACGGGACCAAAGTGGATGGTGCGCGCGCGTTGCTCGACGCCTTGGAGCATTTCGGGGTGCGGCCCGGGTTCGTGACGTTCTTCGGCAGCATCGCCGCGGTGCTGGGGAACCGGGGTCAGACCGACTACGCGGCGGCGAACGACGCGCTGGAAACCCTCGGCGAACAGTGGGCGGAACGCACCGGCTGCCGGGCGCTGACCGTCCACTGGGGACCGTGGGCCCCCTCGGAGGACCACGCGGGCATGGTGTCGCCGGAACTGGCGCGCGAGTACGAACGCCGCGAGGTGGCGCTGATCGACCCGGACGAAGGCACGGCCGCGCTCTTGCGTGAGCTCGCCTTCGGCCCGGCCGACGTCCGCTCCGTGCTGTACACGGCGTCACTGTGGTGAATCAGGCCGTGGTGAACCAGGAGCCGGTCGCGATCGTCGGGATGAGCGTCTTCCTTCCCGGTTCGTCCACTGTGGACGAGTACTGGCAGAACATCGTTTCCGGCACCGACGCGATCACGGAAATCCCGCCGCACCGCTGGGATCCGAGCTTCCACGACGGTGACGGCCGCACTCCCGACCGCACCTATGGGCGGCGCGGTGGGTTCGTCGCCGACAGCCTGGACTTCGACGCGACCGCGCTCGGCATCGCTCCGAGTTCCGTCGCCGGGATGGAACCCGACCAGCTGGTCGGGCTGGCCGTGGCCGCTTCCGCCGTCGACGACGCCGGTGGCCTGCGGCGGCTGGGCGACCTCGAACGCGTCGGCGTGATCCTCGGCAGGGGCGGCTACCTCTCGCCCGGGCTCCAGCGGTTCGACCAGCGCGTCCGGTCGGTCCGTCAGATCACCGGCGCCGTCCGGGATCTCCTCCCGTCGGCGCGACCGGAAATGCTCGACAGGCTCCGCGACGCGCTGCTGGAACCGCTCGGCGAGTTCCGGCCGGACAGCGCGATCGGGCTGGTGCCGAACCTCGCCGCGTCGCGGGTCGCCAACCGGCTGGACCTCGGCGGCCCGGCGTACACGGTCGACGCCGCCTGCGCGTCCTCGTTGCTCGCCGTGGACCAGGCGATCGGCGAGCTCTCCCGTCGCCGCTGCGACGTCGTGCTGGCAGGCGGCGTGCACCACTGCCACGACGACACACTCTGGTCGATGTTCACCCAGCTCGGCGCCCTGTCACCGAGCCAGCGGATCAGCCCGTTCTCCCGCGACGCGGACGGCCTGCTGATCGGCGAGGGCACCGCGATCGTGGTGCTGAAACGGTTCTACGACGCACGCCGCGACGGCGACCGGGTCTACGCGGTGCTGCGCGGTTCCGGGACGTCGAGCGACGGCAAGGGCGCGAGCCTGCTCAGCCCGGCCGTCGCGGGCCAGACCCTGGCGCTGCGCCGCGCGTGGGCGTCGGCGGGCCTCGATCCCACCGCGCCCGGCGCGCTCGGCCTGCTGGAGGCGCACGGGACCGCGACACCGACCGGGGACGCGGCCGAACTGACCACCCTCGCCGAGGTGTTCGGCCCGCCGGACGGACCGCGCGCCGCGATCGGCGCGGTCAAGGCGATGATCGGGCACACCATGCCGACCGCCGGGGCCGCCGGGCTGATCAAGGCGGCGCTCGCGCTGCACCACGCCGTCCTGCCGCCCACCCTGAACTGTGCCGATCCCAGTCCACTGCTGGACAAGACCCGGTTCCGCACACTGGCCGCCGCCGAGCGGTGGCAGGCGGGCGACGTCCCGCGGCGGGCGGCGGTCAACGCCTTCGGATTCGGCGGCGTCAACGCGCACGTGGTGCTGGAGGAGGCCGACCCGGCACCCGCGCGGCCACAACGGGCCAAGGTGACCGTGGAGCCCGAGCGGGTCCTGCGGCTCGCGGCGTCCACACCGGACGAACTGCGCGCGCTGCTCGACCGCCAGGAGCCGGAATCCGGCGGACACGGCCCGTGCCGGATCGGAATCGTCGGCCCGACCGGGAAGCGGCTGGAAGTCGCGCGGAGGGTGCTCGCGAAGGTCACGGCCGAGGGCAAGTCCTGGCGCGGGCCCAACGACATCTGGTGCGGCACGGAGCCTCTGTTGCAGCAGAACGGGGCGAAGACCGCGTTCGTCTACCCCGGCCTGGAGGCCGACGCGGAACCGCGCTGCGCCGACGTCGCCCGGCACTTCGGCCTGGAGCGGCCCGAGTGGTCGACGGCGAGTGTGCTTTCGCGTGCCTCCAGCGTGTCCCAGGTCGGGTTGCTGCTCGACACCGCGCTGCGACGGCTCGCCATCACGCCGGATCTGCTCGCCGGGCACAGCGTCGGCGAATGGACCGCGATGCAGGCTGCGGGGATGTATCCTGGACAGTCCACAAAGGACATGTTGGCCCAGTACTGGCCACAGGGATTCACCTTGCCCGACGCCGAATTCCTCGTTCTCGGCTGCTCCGCCGAACGCGCGGAGGCACTGCTCGCCGCCGAACCGGAGCTGATGATCTCCCACGAGAACGCGCCGCGGCAGACGATCGTGTGCGGGGATCCGGCGGCCGCCGCCCGGCTCGCCAAGCTGTGCACCCAGCACGGCGTCGTCGCCAGGACACTGCCGTTCCGGTCCGGGTTCCACACCCCGCTGATGCGCTCCCGGCTCGGCCCGTTCACCCGGTTCGCCGCCGAACTGGACCTGAAGCCGCCGCGGATCCCGGTCTGGTCGGCGACCACGGCGCGGCCGTATCCCGCGGATCCGGTGGAGGTCCGCGAGCTGTACCTGGCCCATCTGGTGCGCAAGGTCCGGTTCCGGGAGCTCGTCGAGGCGCTCTACGCCGACGGCGCCCGGGTCTTCGTTCAGGCGGGAGCCGGTCAGCTCGGTTCGTTCGTGACGGACACGCTGGGTTCGCGGCCGCACCTGGTCATCCCGGCGTCCTCCGGCACGCGGCCCGGTCTCGCGCAGCTGCGCCGGGTGGCCACCGCGGTCTGGGTGGAAGGCGGACGGCCCGCGTTCGACGCGCTGGAACCACGCCGGACCCGGATCGACACGGCGGGCACGCTGCTCTCGGTCGACGGCGACGTCAAAGGCATGTTCGACGGCGCGGTTCCCGAGCTGGTCGACGGCGTGCCGGACGCGATCGTCGTCGAGTTCACCGCGCTGCTCTCCGAGACCCGTCAGGCGGCGGCGAGTGTCGTCAACGCGGCGGCACGGCGGATCTTCGAGTCCACTGTGGACGTCTCACTCGCCACGATGCCGTACCTGGTGGATCACCGGTTCTTCCGTCAGCGCGAGGATTGGCCCGAGGAAGCGGACTTCCGCCCCACGGTCCCGGCGACGACGCTGGTCGACCTGGCTTGCCGGGAAGCGGAACGGGCTTGGCCGGGTTCGGTCGCGACCGGCGTGAGCAATGCCGCGTTCTCCCGATGGCTGATCGCCGCGCCGTCGGTGCGCGTGCCGCTTTCGATGACCCGCGAAGGCGACCGGATCAGTGTCCAGATAGGACCGCACGCCAGTATGGACGTCCACCTGGCGCAGCGGTATCCCACGGCGCCCCGGCCGTCCCCGCTCCCGGGACCGGAAACCGCGCCGCCGCTGAGCGCCGCCGAGATCTACCCGCGACGCGAGATGTTCCACGGCCCCGCCTACCAAGGGCTCGCGAAGCTCATCGGGCTGGGCGAACGGCATATCCGCGGCGACCTCGTCGTGCCATCGGCGCCCGGCGCGCTGCTGGACAACGTCGGCCAGCTGCTCGGCTGCTGGCTGATGGCCACCAAGGCGGACGCGCTGCTGGCCTTCCCGACGTCGATGGGCCGGATCACCTGGTACGGGCCGGAACCGGCGCCGGGCACCCGGCTGCGGTGCGTGGTCCGGGTCCGGCTGCCGCGGCCGGACGTGCTGGAGATGGACGCCGAACTCGTGCGCGACGGTGCCGTGCTGGCCAGGATCGAACAGTGGCGGGACATCCGGTTCCCGTGCGACCGGCCCGCACACCGGGTCTACGCCTTCCCGGACCGGCACCGGCTTTCCGAGGATCACCACGGCGGCTGGACCCTGGTCACCGACCGCTGGCCGAGCCCCGCCGCGCGCGACATCTACGCCGGCGTCTACCTCGGCGCGGAGGAACGCGCCGAGTTCGCCGCCTGCGCGCCCCGGCGGCAGCGCGGCTGGCTGCTGGAACGGATCGCGATCAAGGACGCCGTCCGCGCGAAACTCGGCTGGGACGGCGTGTACCCGGCGGAGCTCCGCGTGAGCGCCGACGGGACCAGGGTGACCGGCCTCCACGGCCGGACGGTGCCGCCGCTGGCGGTGGCCGTCGCGTCGGCAGGAGAGGTCGCGGTCGCCCTCGTCCGCGAGCCGGCCGCGACGCCACCCCGGATCGCGATCCGGGCGGAAGGTGAGCCTGCCGGGCTCGCCGAGGAGATCGGTATCGGGGCGGAATTCGCCGGAATCCCCGGGCACGTGGTGGCCTGGAATCGCGGGTAAGAGCAAGGAGCAGAGCATGACCATCGAACAGCAGAGCCCGGCGTCGGTCTTCGGGACCGTGGCCGAGTTGCTGACGGAACTGGTCGGGGACACCGACGTCCTCGGCATCGAGATCACCCCGCAGACCACCTTCCACGAGGATCTCCAGCTGGAGAGCATCGACCTGGTCACCTTCGCGAGCATCCTCGCCGAGTTCTTCGGCGCGGACGTGAACCTCGCGGAGTTCCTGGCCGAGAAGGACCTGGACGACGTGATCGGACTCCGCGTCGGCGACATCGCGGACTACGTCGCCGCCCGCCTCGGCGAACGGGGCTGAAGCGGTGCCGACGATGACCGTCAACGGGCTGCGCACGAACGTGCAGCTCGTGCCCGGCGGGGGTACGGAGACCGTGGTGTTCCTGCACGGCATGGGCACCGACAGCCTCGCGAGCTTCTACCTCACGCTGGCCCCGCCGGTCGCCGCCGCCGGCGTGGACGTGATCAGCTACGACCTGCGCGGGCACGGCAAGACCGAACGCCCCGAGCGCGGGTACACGATCGGGGACTTCATCGCCGACCTCGACGACCTGCTGGACCAGCTCGATCTCGACCGGCCGGTCCACCTGGTCGGCAACAGTTTCGGCGGCACCCTCGCCTACAGCTACGCCGTGGCGAAACCGGACCGTGTGCGCAGCATCGTGTGCATCGAATCGGAGCCCGCCACCGAACTGTGGGCCGACAAGATGGCGCAGATCCTCGAGCACACCGTGCGGTTCTTGAAGGTCGAGGAGAGCTTCGACTGGATCGAGGCCAACTACAGCGCCCATCACCGGCGGCTCGCGCGAATGGCGGCCGAGCGGATCATGGCGACGTCGATGGCCGAGGAGGTCCCGCTCGGCCCGTTGCTGACCATGGATCAGGTGGCCGGGATCGACTGCCCCGTACTGTCCATTCTGGGCAGTCACGGCTATCAGGCCGACGACCTCACCGCGCTGACGTCCTTGTTGCCCCGCGGGGAGTTGCACGTGTTCGAAGGCCAAGGGCATTCGGTGCTCGTCGAGCAGCACCGGGAAGTCCGGGAGCTGCTGCTGAACTGGATCTCCCGGCACGGGAGGCCACGCGGATGAGCCGGTTCCTGCTGGTCGTCCCGCCGCTCACCGGGCACGTGGCGCCGTTGCGCGCGGTGGCCGCCGAACTGGTGGGGCGCGGCCACGACGTCGCCTGGTGCGGCCCGGAACCCACGACGTCCGAGCTGACGCGCGCGGGCCGGGTGTACGCGGCGGGCGACGCGCTGGAGTTCGCGGTGGAGCGCCGTCCCGAAGGCCTGCGCGGGTTCGCGGCGTTGAAGTTCCTGTGGGAGCAGTATCTTGTTCCGCTCGCGGACGCGATGGTGCCCGGGGTCGAGAAGGCGGTCGACGACTTCCGTCCCGACGTCGTGATCGCCGATCAGCAGGCCTTCGCGGGCGCCCTCGTCGCGAGCCGCCGCGGTCTGCCGTGGGTGACGTCGGCGTCGACGTCGACCGAACTCGGCGATCCGCTGGGCGCCATGCCGAAGATCGCCGCTTGGGTCGATGGCCTTCAGGACGGTCTTCGCGAGCGGCACAAGGTGTCCTGCGGCGACCTGCGCTTCTCCCCGGATCTCGTCCTGGCCTTCACGACCGTGTCCCTGACGGGGCCGATCGCCGACGCGGGCGCGGTCCGGTTCGTCGGCCCCGCGCTGGCCCCCGCGCCCCCGCTGGGGTTCTCGTGGGACCTGCTCGACGGCCGTCCGCTCGTCCTCGCGACCCTCGGCACCGCCAACGCCGCCCTCGGCCGCCGCTTCCTGTCCGAATGCGTCGACGCCCTCGCGGGGATGCCGGACGTCCAAGGTCTGGTCGTCGATCCCACCAGTGAGCTGATCAGCGACGATGTGCTTCTGGCCAAACGGATTCCGCAGCCGGAGCTGGTGCGGAAGGCGGCGGCGGTGATCTGCCACGGCGGGCACAACACCGTCAGCGAGACCCTCGCTTCCGGCCTGCCGCTGGTGATCGCGCCGATCCGGGACGACCAGTCGATGCTCGCTCAGCAGGTCGAGGCCGCCGGTGCCGGGTTGCGGCTGCGCTTCGACCGCGTGAAGGCACCCGACATCCGCCGCACGGTCACCGAAGTGCTGACGGAGCCCGCCTACGCCGCGGCGGCCGCGCGAGTGCGGGCCTCGTTCGCGGCGGCCGGGGGAGTCGTAGCGGCGGCGGACCACCTGGAGTCCCTGCCGTGCTGAGCGTAACTCGCGTGCTTGGAGCCGTATCTCGCGTGATTGAAGGCGTAACACGCGAGATACGGCTTCAATCACGCGTGTTACGGCTTCAATCACGCGTGTTCCGGGTTCGGCCTCAGGCCATCGGGGTGACGTCCCGCGGTGTGCGGAACGTCCTCGCCGCGATCCACCCACCCGCCAGCGCCGCCACGGCGGCGATGGCGAGCGAGACGGGGATCGACCAGCCCGAAGGGCGGCCAAGCGCGAGCGCTCTTGTCGCGTCGATCGCGTAGGTCAGCGGGTTGAGCGCCGAGGCCACCCGCAACCAGGTCGGCATCGTCTCGAGCGGCATGTACGCGCTGGAGGAGAACATCAGCGGGAACATGACCACGAAGGACGCCATCTGCAGGGTTTCGGCCTTGCGCAGCCAGGTCGTGATGGCGACGAAGATCCAGCTCAGGCACCAGCCGACGACGAGCGTGAGCAGAAGTGCCGCGGTGACACCGAAAACGCCGCCGGTCGGCCGGAAACCCAGCAGCACCACGCTGGCGAGTGCGGTCACCAGCAGTTGCACGCCGAGTCTGGCGGAGTCGGAGATGGTGCGCGCCACCAGGACGGCGGAAAGGCTGATGGGCATGCAGCGGAGACGTCCGGTGAATCCACTGTAGATCTCCGCGAGCAGGCCGGCGCCGGAACTCATCGCCGTGGTCATCGCGATGTTCACCAGCGTCGCCGGGACGAGGAAGTTCACGTAGCCCTGATAGGCCGCGACCCCGGGCAGTGTGCTGACCCCGTTGAAGACCTGGCTGAACAGCAGGAGCAGCACGATCGGCTGCAGCAGACCGAAGAACACCAGCCGCCGGTCGCCGAACGCGGTCTTCAGCGACCGGGCGGCGAGCACCCGGACCTGGGTGGCGAAGGTGCTCGGCGGCCAGGCCGCCGGATCGGTCAGCGCCGACGGCGACGGCGCGCGGTGGCGTGCCTCGGTCATGTCGTGACCGCCGGATTCCGGTGCAGGGAAAGGTAGACGTCGTCGAGCGTCGGCTCGGCGACGGTGAGGTCCTTCATCGGCGCGCCCGCCGCGTCGAGCGCGCGGACCAGCACGGTGATGTCGGCGGGCCCGGAAAGCGCGACGCCGACCACCAGTCCGGAGGCTGACGTCGTGCAGCCCATGCCGAGCCGGTGCAGTGCGGCCAGCGCACGGCGGGCGGCGAGGTCGGTGCCGAAGGTCAAGGTCGCGGTCCGTTCCCCGAGCCGGGCCTTCAGTTCCGACGGCCGGCCGGAAACCGTGACGTGCCCCAGCCCCAGCACGATGACGTGATCCGCCAGCCTGTCCGCCTCCTCGAGGTACTGCGTGGTGAGCACGACGGTGGTGCCGCGTGCGGCGAGTCGTTCGACGCCGTCCCAGAGCCCCGCCCGGCTGAGCGGATCGAGGCCGGTCGTCGGTTCGTCGAGGAAGAGGACTTCGGGGGAGCCGACGAGCCCCGCGGCGAGATCGAGCCGTCGCCGCATTCCGCCGGAGTACGTCCGAGCCGGACGGTCCGCGGCGTCGTCGAGGCCGAACATGGCGAGCAGTTCGGCCGCGCGGGCCCTGGCCTGGCGCCGGTTCGCGCCCAGCAGCCTGGCGACGAGTTCGAGGTTGCCGCGGCCGGAGAGCGCGTCGTCGACCGCCGCGAACTGGCCGGTGACCCCGATCCGCCGCCGGACGTGGTGCCCGGCGCGCACGACGTCGAAACCGCAGACCTTGGCGCTGCCGCCGCTCGGCTTGACCCTGGTGCTCAGGATGTCGATCAGCGTCGTCTTGCCCGCGCCGTTGTGGCCGAGCACCGCGAGCACGGTGCCGCGGCCGACACGAAGGCTGATGCCGGCGAGGGCCGTCACTTCACCGTAGTGCTTGGCGAGGCCGGTCACCTCGATGGCAGCCTGCTCCATTCGCCGAACGTAGCGGCTGTTCCGACATGGCCGCAATGAACGCGGGCGGACTCCGGGTGCGCGTGACAGTTCCTCACTCGCGGCTGTTGACGGAGGTGACAAAAACGATTTCGCGAGGATGTCGATGCCAGTGAATCAAACTGCCGACCGCATGCGTATGACAAAGAAAAAGCGACGGATTCGGTGTCCTTGCCGGCGCGGGTGGGCGCAGGTAATTTGTCGATTCCGTGCCCGCGCCGTTTCGGCGGATCACGCAATTCTCCGATTCCCGGGAGTGACCGTTGTGAAGTTCCCACTGAAGTCGAAAAGATCCGTGCAAGCCTTGGCCGCCGGTACGGTGGCCGCCGTCGCGGCCACCCTGGCTGTCGTCGGTTCCGGCTTGAGTGAGGCGGCGCCCGCGTCGCTGACGCTGAAGTACACCTGCCCGTTCCCGTTGATCGGCGACCAGACCCTGGTCGTGAAGGTCGACACCGTCCTGCCGGACGACGCCGTGGCCGGGAAGACCTCCACACCGATCACGTTCGACGTCGACGTCACCGTCCCGGCGGACGCGACAGCGGGACTCGTGCTCGTGGGCGCCACCACCGTCGAAGGCAGCGCGAAGGCCGCCGCGGTACTGAAGTATCCGGTCGACAAGACGCTGAACCTCGGCCTGCCGCTGGTCATCCCGGTCACGCCGGTGCCGGAATCGGGCGACTTCCACGTCAAGACGAGCGGCAAGGCGCCCGCGGTCACCTTCCCCAGCCCGGGCACGGCTTTCGTGACGGTCGGGAACTTCAGCACCACCATGACGCCGAAGAACGCGCAGGGACAGCCGACCGACCTCGGCACCTTCACCTCGGACTGTGTCGTCCAGCCGGGACAGAACCAGCAGCTGGGGACGTTCGAGATCAAGCCCGCCGGCGGTGGCACCACGACGCCGACCACCCCGACGACGCCCACCACTCAGCCGACGCCGACGACTCCCACGCCGGAGCCGACCCCGACCACGGAGCCGACCCCGACCACGACTCAGCCGACGCCGACGACTCAGCCGACCCCCACCACTCAGCCGACGCCGACCACGCAACCGACCCCCACGACTCAGCCGACTCCCACCACGGACCCCACTCCGACCACGGACCCCACTCCGACCACGGAGCCGACTCCCACCACCCAGCCGACGCCGACGACAGAACCCACTCCGACCACGACCCAGCCGACGAGCCCGACCACGGAGCCGACGTCGACCACGCAACCGACACCCACCACGGAGCCGACTTCCACGACCGAGCCCACCCCGACGTCGAGTACCCAGCCGACTCCCACCACGGAGCCGACACCGACGAGCCCGACCACCGCGCCCACCATGACAACCACGACTACGCAGCCGCCGGGCGACACCCAGATCACCTACGGCGTCAAGGGCAAGACCACGATCGCCGGCCTGAACGCGAGACTCCCGCTCGGCCCCGGTGAGTTCAGCGCGAAACTGAACGCGCAGTCGGGCAGGTTCACCGGGCGGTTGTCGCTGCCGCCGTCGAACGTGCAGTTCCGCTTCCTCGGCTTCTTCCCTGCCTCGGCGACGGTGAAGGTCGACCAGGTCGGCGACGTGACGGGCACCGTCGACGCCGGCGCGGTGAAGGCCGACGCGAAGGCCGACGTCAAGCTGCTCACGGTGCGGCTGTTCGGGTTCCCGATCATGGCGAGTTCGACCTGCAAGACCGCCCGGCCCGCCGACATCCCGCTGGTTTCGTCGCACGGCTTCAACCCGTTGAAAGGCGGCAAGCTGACCGCTGAATACAAGCTGCCGCAGTTCCGCGGTTGTGGCCCGCTGACGCCGATGATCAGCGCGATGGCCTCCGGCGACGGGAACAGCCTGGAGATCACCCTCAAGAAGTAGGTTCGGTCTCGTGAGTGGCAATGACGGTTAGAACCGTCATTGCCACTCACGAGAAGTCACTCGAAACAGTTACGCCCATTACAACATTTCCGCGATTCCGCCCGTCCATTCCCGCATTACTTGTGTCCCTGATCTTCCGCCAGTAGCGTGCTGCACGAGTTGGCCGTTCGGCCGGAGAAAGTCGAAGTGAGGAAGCCCGAATGTCAGTGATGACCGGGCGCGTCCCGCGCGCCTTCCTGCTCCCGGTGGTGCTGGGGCTGGGGGCGCTTTCCTTGGCTTCCGCCTCCGCGGAGCCCGCGCGGAGCCGGCAGGCCGAACCCGAAAAGCCGCCCGCCGCCGCGCAGGCCGGGTTGAAGTTCGGCTTCTACGTCGGCGACGAGAAGCAGCCCACCACGAGCCGCATCGCGAAACTCGGCTCGGACATCACGTTCCCGCAGGGCCGGTTCGACGGCTCGATCCTCGGCTTCAGCGACACCTCGCCGATCACCGGCAAGCTCGCCATCCCGTCGACGTCGAGCTACTTCATCTCCTTCCGGTTCATGCCCGCCACCGGCACCGTCGAACTCATCCCGGACGGCGACGCGACCGGCGTCGTCGACGTGGACACCGGCGCCACGGGCGACTGCAAGGAGGTCGGCACCAACATCTGCGCGCACACCGACGTCACCAACAAGGTGTTCATCAAGCTCTCGAACGTCAAAGTGGACGGCAAGGTCCTCGACGTCGGCCCGAACTGCCGGACCGCGCAGTCGGTGGTGGTGAACATCAAGGCCCTGGTGCCGCTCGCGTTCCCCGCCTCGCCGGTGAAGGTCACCAGCACCTTCGCGACGCCCGGGTTCAGCGGGTGCGGCGTGCGTGAAGACCTGAGCCCGTTGCTCACCGGCCTGGTCTCCGGCCCCGGCAACACCCTGGTCACCAACCTCGTGCTGCGGTGCGTCGGCTCGGGCCCGCCCCCCAACGGATGCGGAGCCTGACGATGGCCAATCCAGTCACCCTGCTCGCCCGCGCGCCGGAGAAGGCCGCCGCGGGGCTGCGTGAATTCGGCCGCATGTGCGCCATGGGGATCGACGTCGTCCTCGCGATGTTCCGCCGCCCGGTGCAGGTTCGGGAGTTCATCCAGCAGTTCTGGTTCATCGCGAGTGTGTCGATCACGCCGGCGATCCTCGTGTCGATCCCGTTCGGCGCGGTGATCTCGCTGCAACTCGGTTCGCTCACGAGCCAGATCGGCGCGCAGCAGTTCAACGGCGCCGCGAGTGTCCTCGCCGTGGTGCAGCAGGCCAGCCCGATCGTGACCACGCTGATCATCGCGGGCGCGGGTGGTTCGGCGATCTGCGCGGACCTCGGCGCCCGCTCCATCCGCGAGGAGATCGACGCGATGGAGGTGCTCGGCGTCTCGCCGATCCATCGGCTGATCGTGCCCCGTGTGCAGGCGGCCATCGGCGTTTCGGTGCTACTGAACGGTTTGGTCAGCGTCGTCGGCGTGCTCGGCGGCTACTTCTTCAACGTCATCGTGCAGGGCGGCACCCCGGGCGCGTACCTCGCGAGCTTCAACGCGCTCGCCCAGCTGCCCGACCTCGTGGTCAGCTCGATCAAGGCGTTCATCTTCGGTTTCCTCGCCGGCGTCGTCGCGGCCTACCGGGGGCTGAACCCCAGGGGCGGCCCCAAAGGCGTCGGTGACGTCGTCAACCAGTCGGTGGTGATCACGTTCCTGCTCCTGTTCTTCGTCAACACCATCCTGACCGCGCTGTACCTGCAGCTCGTCCCGGCGAAGGGAACCTGATCCCGTGACCAGCGTCCCCGAACGGGCCAAGGAAGCGTTGAAACGCCCCGGCAACAGTCTTTTCGAGCTGGGCGACCAGTTGCTGTTCTACATCCGCGCACTCGCGGCGATCCCGATGGCCGTCACCCGCTACTTCCGCGAAGTGGTGCGCCTGCTCGCCGAGGTGACCTTCGGCAGCGGGGCGCTGGCGGTGATCGGCGGCACCGTCGGCGTGATGGTCGGTCTGTGCGTGTTCACCGGGATCACGGTGGGGCTGCAGGGTTTCAGCGCGCTGAACCAGATCAACATCTCCGCGATGACCGGCTTCCTCACCGCGTACTTCAACACGCGCGAGATCGCACCGCTCTCGGCGGGGCTCGCGTTGTCCGCGACGGTCGGCGCCGGGTTCACCGCGCAGCTGGGCGCCATGCGGATCTCCGAGGAGATCGACGCGCTCGAAGTGATGGCCGTGCGCAGCATGCCGTACCTCGTCACCACCCGGATCGTGGCCGGGTTCATCGCGATCATCCCGCTCTACGTGATCGGCCTGCTGATCTCGTACCTCGGTTCGCGGGTGACCACGGTCGTCTTCTTCGGACAGTCCGGCGGAACCTACGACCACTACTTCTCCCTGTTCCTACCGCCTGAAGACGTCCTGTGGTCGTTCGTCAAGGTCCTCGTGTTCAGCGTCGGCGTCATCCTCACGCACTGCTTCTACGGCTATCGCGCCGCGGGCGGCCCGGCGGGCGTCGGGGTCGCGGTCGGCCGCGCGGTGCGGACGTCGATCGTGCTGATCAGCGTGCTCGACCTGTTCCTCAGCCTGGCGATCTGGGGCGCCACCACGACGGTGAAGGTCTCCGGATGAGCGCGCGGGCACGGACACAGGCGGCCGGGGTGATCTTCCTCGTCATCCTGGTGCTGCTCGGCTGGCTCTCCGTGGCCATCTTCAACAAGGACTTCGACCGTGCGGAACTGGTCACGCTCAAGACCGACCGGGTCGGCAACCAGCTGGCCCCGCCCGCCGAGGTCAAGGTCCGAGGGGTCCCGTTCGGCGAGGTCAGGGCGGTACGGGGCAGTGCGGACGGCGCGGAGATCGACCTCGCGATCGACCCGGCGAAGATCGATCAGCTGCCGCGCAACGTCTCGGCCCGGTTGCTGCCGAAGACGGTCTTCGGTGAGCGTTACGTCAATCTCGTGCTCCCGGACCGGCCGGAAGGAGGCTCGCTGCAAGATGGCGATGTCATCGGCCAGGACCGGTCTTCCAACGCGATCGAACTGGAACGCGTCCTCGGCGATCTGCTGCCGCTGCTGCGGGCGGTGCAGCCGCAGAAGCTGAACAGTTCACTCGGCGCGATCTCGCTCGCCCTCGACAATCGCGGGAAATCCTTGGGGGACAGCATTGTCCAGCTCAACGACCTGCTCGGCCAGGTGAACCCGCTGATGCCGCGGTTCAAGGCCGACATCAGCGGCCTCGCCGACGTGGCGGACCTGTACACCGGGGCGGCGCCGGACATCCTCAAGGCCCTTTCTGATCTCTCGACGACGGCGAAGACCATTGTGGACACTCGTGCGGACCTGGACAAGCTGTACAGCAGCGTCACCACCGCCAGCGGCGACATGAACAAGTTCCTGGTGCAGAACAAGGACAACATCATCGGCGTCAGCGTGAAGAGCAGGCCGACCCTGGAGCTGCTTTCCCGTTACTCACCCGAGTTCCCCTGCCTGTTCGACGCGGTGAACCGGCTCAAACCGATGATGGAGAAGGCCTTGGGCAAGGGCACCGGCGAGCCGGGGCTGCACGTGACGCTGTCCGTCCACGACCCGCGCGACAAATACGTGCCCGGCCGGGACGATCCGCGGTTCGACCAGAAGGGCGGCCCGCGGTGCTACGGCGGCGGCGGGACTTCGGCGGCGGTGGCCTTCGCCGCCGATGGGGACCTCGGCCCGGCCAATTCGAAGGGGGAGCGGGGGCTGGTCGCCGAGCTGCTGGCGCCGTCGCTCGGGATGAAGCCGGCCGAGGTCCCGGATTGGAGCAGCGTGCTTGTGGGCCCGACCTTGCGCGGTACGGAGGTGACCGTCCGATGAGGGGTGTCGCGGGGCCTGCGATCAAAGGCCTGATCTTCTTCGTGATCACCGTGGTGGCGACCGGGATCCTGGCCATCACCATCGCCAACTCCGGAGTCGGCACGACGGTCGGTTACACCGCCAGATTCACCGACGCCACGTCGGTCAACCCCGGCGACGAGGTCCGCATGTCCGGTGTCCGCATCGGCCAGGTGGATTCGGTCGGGGTGGTCGAACGGCGGCTGGCGGACGTGCGGTTCTCGATCGAGAACAAGCGACGGCTCACGTCGGGTGCCACGGTCACCATCAGGTACCGCAACCTCGTCGGCCAGCGGTATCTCTCGATCGATCCCGGCCAGGACGGACCGGCGGCACTGGACGAGGGCGCGCTGATCCCGCCGGAACGGACACATCCGGCATTGGACCTCACCGCGTTGTTCAACGGGTTCAAACCGCTGTTCCAGGCGCTGTCGCCGAACGACGTCAACCAGCTGTCGTTCGAGATCGTCCAGGTGCTGCAGGGCGAGGGGAGCACCGTCGACAGCCTGCTCGAACACACCGCGTCGCTCACGAGCACCTTGGCGGGCAAGGACGAGCTGATCGGCCAGGTGGTCGGGAACCTCAACACGGTGCTCGGCACGCTGAACTCCCAAGGCGATCAGTTCGACAAACTCGTCGACGTCACCGCGCAGCTGGTCTCCGGGCTCGCCGGTGACGCGAAGCCGATCGGGCAGGCGATCGGCGGGCTCGGCGAGCTCACCACCGCCACCGCGGGCCTGCTCCAGGACGGCCGCGCGCCGCTGAAGGCCAGCATCGACACGCTCGGGGACCTGTCGAAGAACCTCGCCGACAACACTCCCGTGTTCGAGCAGTTCCTGACGAATCTGCCGAAGAAGCTGGACCGCATCGGCGCGATGGTCTCGTACGGCTCGTGGTTCAACTTCTACCTGTGCTCGGTCAAATCGGACGCGCCACCCGCCCCGGGCGGCCCACCGGTCGGTATCCCGTCGACCCAGGGACGGTGCCGGTGAAAGCGCCGAGGATCAAACCCTTCCGCGGCCGTAACCCGATCGTCGTCGGCACCGTCACGGCGGCGCTGATGGCCGCGGCGGGCTCGGCCGTCTTCTTCTCCGACGACCTCCCGCTGGTCGGCGGCGGCACCACGTACGCGGCCGAATTCACCGAAGCCGCCGGGCTCAAACGCAACGACGAGGTCCGGGTCGCCGGGGTGAAGGTCGGCGAGGTGTCCGACGTCCTGCTGGACGGCGGTCGCGTCAAGGTCCTGTTCCGCGTCAAGGACACCTGGATCGGCAACCGCACCACCGCCGCGATCAAGATCAAGACGTTGCTGGGGCAGAAGAACCTGGTCCTAGACCCGGTCGGCAACGGGGAACTCGATCCGGACGAGCCGATCCCGGTGCAGCGCACCAGTTCGCCCTACGACGTCACCACGGTGTTCAACGACCTCGCCAACACGGTCGGCGCGATCGACACCGATCAGCTGGCGAAGGCGTTCGGGACGATGTCGGAAACGCTCGGCGCCTCCACACCGCAGGAGGTCCGGACGGCCTTCGACGGCATCACCGCGCTGTCCAAGACGCTCGCGTCGCGCGACGAGGAGCTGGTGAAGCTGTTCCAGAACACGAACAAGGTGTCCCAGACCCTCGGCGAGCGGTCACAGCAGATCGAGGCGCTGATCCGCGACGGCAACACGCTGCTCACGGAGCTGAACGCGCGCAAGGACGCCATCGCGAAACTGTTCAGCGGCGTGAAGAACCTGTCGGTGCAGCTCAAGGGGCTGGTGGCGGACAACCAGAAGACGCTCGGCCCCGCGCTGGACCAGCTCGATCGCGTGGCCACCGTGCTGCAACGCAACCAGGACAAGCTCACCGAGAGTCTGCGGCTGGCCGGCCCCTTCTACCGGTTGCTCGGCAACGCGGTCGGCAATGGCCGCTGGATCGACACCTACATCTGCGGGCTCGTCCCGACCGGTGGCACACCGGGCAGCTGCATGCCGTCAAGGAAGGGGGGACGCTGATGGGGCGCCACTTCACGCTGGCCGATCTCGGCGGACAGGCCCGGCGACGGTCCTGGGTGCGGCGGCTCGCGCTCGCCGTCGTCGTGGGACTGCTCGTCACGGCGGCCTGGCCGCTGCTGACCCGGCAGGCCGACCGCGTCGTGACCGGGTTCTTCACCGCGACCGTCGGGGTGTACCCGAACACCGAGGTGCGCGTGCTCGGGGTCCCGATCGGGTCGGTGACCAAGGTCGAGCCGCGGGGTACGAACGTCGAGGTGACCATGACGGTCCGGCCGGACGTCAAACTGCCCGCCGACGTCGGCGCCGTCGTGATCACGCCGAGTCTGGTCGCCGACCGGTACGTGCAGCTCACGCCGGTGTACGTGGGCGGACCGGAACTGGGCGGCGACGCCCGGATCCCGCCGGAGCGCACCGTGACCCCGGTCGAGGTCGACGAACTCCTGGGCAGCCTCAACCAGCTGATGACCGCGCTGGGGCCGAAGGGCGCCAACCGGGACGGCGCGGTGAGCGACGTCCTGACGAAGGCCGCGGCGTACCTCGACGGCAACGGCGGCAAACTCGGCGAGGCGATCAAGAACCTCGGCGAATTCGCCCGTACGGCGAGCGATTCGAAGGACGACCTGTTCACCACCGTCGACAACATCAGCAAGTTCACCGCGATGCTCGCTTCGAACGACGGCCAGGTGAAGCAGGCGATCCAGCAGATCTCCTCGATCAGCAAGATCCTGGCCGATCAGCGGGACCAGTTCTCCGGCGCGATGACCGAACTCACCGAGGCGCTCGGCGTCGTGCAGGGCTTCATCAAGGACAACCGCGGGAAGGTGAAGTCCGATGTGGACAAACTCGCCGAGATCACCAAGGTGCTCAGCCAGCAGAAGGCCTCGCTGAGCGAGGCGCTCGACGCGGCGCCGAACGCGCTGGCGAACGTCCTCGGTGCGTACAACCAGGGCGCCGGAACACTGGACGGCCGAGGGAACCTCACCGAATTCTCGGGGGCGAAATGAAAACCCGGCTCGCTGCCGTCCTGATCGTTGTCCTGGCCGCCACCGGGTGCAGCGGCGGTGTCGACGTCTACGACATCCCGCTGCCGGGCGGTGCCGCGCTGGGCGAGCGGCCGATCCACGTCACGGCCAGCTTCAGCAACGTGCTGGATCTCGTGCCGCAGTCCGGGGTGAAGATCAACGACGTCCCGGTCGGCCAGGTGCGGACCGTCGAACTGGCGCCGGACGGCCGCAGCGCGATCGTCGGGTTGCTGCTCAACGGAGACGTGAACCTGCCTGCCAACGCCGTCGCCCGGCTGCGGCAGGCGAGCATCCTCGGCGAGAAGTTCGTCGAGCTCGCACCGCCGGACGACGGCACCCCGAGCGGGCGGTTGGCCGACGGCGCCGTGATCCCGCTGGCGCGTTCGTCGCTGACCCCGGAGATCGAGGAGGTCTTCGGCGCGCTTTCCCTGCTGCTCAATGGTGGAGGCGTCGCGCAGGTGCAGAACATCACCCGCGAACTCAACGACGCGCTCGGCGGCAAGGAAAGCGCGGCCCGCAGCCTCCTGTCCAATTTGGACAAGTTCGTGCGCGGGCTCGACGAACACAAGGCCGAGATCACTCGCGCCATCGAAAGCGTCAACAAACTCGCGGTGACACTGAACGCGAACACCGAGGAGATCAAGGCGACCCTGAACGGGCTCACGCCCGGGATCGAGGTGCTGAACCAGCAGCGTCAGGCACTGGTCGGGATGCTGAAGTCGCTGGACGGGCTCACTTCGGTCGCGGTCGAGACGGTGAACCGCAGCAAGGACGACCTCGTCGCGGATCTGAAGGCACTCGAACCGCTGCTGCGGAAACTGGCCGACTCGGGGGACAAGCTGCCGAAGGCGATGGAGATGATCTTCACCTTCCCGTTCCCCGACGCCGCGCTCGAGGCCATCCGCGGTGACTACCTGAACACCTTCCTGACCTTCAAGAACAGTGGTGGCCGCTGATGCTGACCAGATTCGTCCGCGCCCAGCTGGTGGTCTTCGTGGTCATCGCGGTCCTCGGTGTCGCGTATGTCGGCGCGACGTACGCGGGGCTGGACAAACTGGTGCTGGACCGCGGGTACACCGTCAAGGTGCGGCTCGCCACCGGCGGCGGGATCTTCGGCAACGCCGAGGTCACCTATCGGGGCGTGCCGATCGGCCGGGTCGGCGAACTGCGGCTGACCGCCTCCGGGATGGAGGTCGATCTGGAAATCGATCCGGGCGCCCCGGAAGTGCCGGCGGACACCGAAGCCGTCGTCGCGAACCGGTCCGCCGTCGGGGAGCAGTACGTCGACTTGCGGCCTCGGCGTGGCGACGGCGCGATGCTGCAGGACGGTTCGGTGATCAGCGAGGCGGATACGAAGATCCCGCTGCCGGTGGACGTCGTGCTGTCCAGTGTGGACTCTTTCGCCAACTCGGTGCCGAAACCGGCCCTGCGGACCGTGGTCGACGAGCTGTACAACGCGACGTCCGACGCGGGCCCGGCACTGGACCAGCTCGTCGGGCGGGGCATCGAGTTCGTGCGGGAAGCGAGCGCGCACGTCGGGCCGCTGACCAGGTTCGTGACCGATGCGCAGACCGTGCTCGACACACAGATGTCGCAGGCGGACGCGATCCGCTCGTTCGGCGCCAACGCGAAACTGCTCGCCGCGACGCTGAAGAGCTCCGACGGCGATCTGCGCCGGCTGATCCCGGCCGTCCCGGCGGCCGCGAACGAGGTCAGCGCGCTCCTGCGGGAGACCGGGCCGAGCCTCGGCATCCTGCTGGCGAACCTGCTGACCACCGCGGACGTACTGGAAACGCGACAGGACGGCCTCGAACAGCTGCTGGTCACCGCACCGAAAGCGGTCGCCGCGGGGCACGCGATCATGGGGCCGGACGGCGCGCGCGTCGGCCTCTCGCTGACGTTCTTCGATCCGCCGCCGTGTGTCACCGGTTACGGAACCGGCTACCGCGACGGACTCGACACGTCGCCGCGCCCGTTGAACACCGCGGCGCGCTGTGCCCTGCCCAAGGGCAACCCGACGAACGTGCGCGGTTCGCAGAACGTGCCGGGAAGGTGAAGGCCATGACTCGAATCGCCGCACTCCTCGCAGCGGTCGCGACGGCGCTGGCGGCCTGGTTCGGCCACTCCTGGTGGGACGCGAGCCGGGACGACGGCGTCGCACGGGCCACGGTCCGCGAGGAGGCCTTGCAGGTGGGCAGGCAGGCGGTCACCGCACTGACCACTTTGGACTACCGGCAGGCGGAGCAGGGCTACCAGAATTGGCTGAACCTGTCCGGCGGCGCGCTGCACGAAGAGCTGGCGCGGGACAGGGAAGGCGGACTCGGCCGGATCGACCAGGCGAAGACCGTGACCACCGGCCGGGTCGTCGACGCCGCGGTGACCGAAGTGGACAGTGGCGGCGGGGCCGCCGAGGTGATCGCCTCGGTCGAACTCGAAGTCCGGCCCGAAGGCGGGGAAGCCGTCACCAAGCACAACCGGTTCCGCGCCGGCCTGAACCGCACGCCGGACGGGTGGCGCGTCACGTCGCTCGGCCAGGTGCCGGTGACCGACACCGGAAAGCCCTGACGGAGGACGGGATGACCACGAAACGAGCCGTCAAACCGGCGCGGCGCACCGTGAAGGTGGCCGGGAAAATGGGTGGGAGCACCCGGGTTCTCGATGCTCCCTTCGAAGCCACCGACGAGGTCGTGGAGGCCGACTCCGCCGATCCGGGAGCCGAGCACGCCGACGAGGTCGTCGAGCCGGTGCGACGTCGCCGTCTCCCGCCGGTGTTCGGCGCGGTCGCGCTGGTGATGGCGGGCCTCGCGGGGTGGTTCGCCATCGAAGCGCGGGACACCACGGCGGTACTGGCGCACAACACCGCGCTGACCGACGTCGCCACCACCGCGGAGGTCGGCGACCAGATCGGCAAGGCGCTCGGCACGGTGTTCTCCTACCGCTACGACGACCCCGCCAAGAGTGAACAAGCCGCGAAAGAGGTCCTCACCGGGCCGGCGCTTGGACAGTACGACCAACTGTTCGCGCAGGTCAGGGGACTGGCGGCGGAGCAGAAACTGGTCGTGACCTCGACTCCGGTTGTCTCGGGGGTCAAGGTCCTCGACGGCGACCGGGCGTCGCTGCTGGTGTTCCTGGACCAGACCGGCGTGCGCGGGGACGGGCAACGCAGTACGGGTGCGGCTCAGCTGAGCGTCACCGCCGAACGCTCCGACGGTAGGTGGCGGGTGACCGCTCTGGCCGCCGCTTAGCGCTTCCGCAATTAGTCACCTACTTGCGTGGTGCTGTCGTTCCGTGAAGGCCCCCTTCCCCCGGCTCAGCCGAGGGAAGGGGGCCTTCACGCGCTACGGGATCAGGAGGGCGCCGCCCGCAGCGCCAGGATCATCTCGAACCGCCGCTCAGGGTCCCGCAGCCCGTCGGCGAACAGCGTCTCGAGTTCCTGAGCGCGGGACCGCACCGTCTGCGGGTGCACCGCGAGCCGTTCCGCCACCTCGCGGACGTTCCCGCAGGTCTCCAGCCACGCCAGCAGCGTCCCGGCCAGCCGCGAATGCTGCTTGCCGGTCAATCCGGTCAGCGGCCCGAGCCGTTCCCGGACCAGCTCCGCGGCCAGGAACGGTTCCTTGAGCAGCCACAGGCGCGAAAGATGGTCGACGCACCACGTCACGGGTTCGTCGAGGAGCGCGCCGGAGTCGACGAGCCGCAGGGCTTCTCGCGCGGCTCGCAAGGAGCGCGCCGCGAAAGCGGGTGGGACGGCGGGGCCGACCGCGGCGCGCCTGCCCGCCAGTTCTTCGGCGAATCGCTCCCGATCGTCCGGTTCCGGCGCGGGGAGCAGCAGGCAGGGGGAGGTGGTCTCGAAGTCGGCCAGCGCGGTCGACGCGATCGCCGGGGTTTCGTCCGGCGACTGCTCCAGCGCGACGGCGACGAGCAGCTCGGGGAGTTGCCAGCGGGCGAGGTCGGCGGCGTGTTTGATGACGTCGGGCGGCGACGGCGGTTCGGCGAGCAGGAGTTCCATCAGCCGGTGCCGACGGCGTTCGAGTGCGCCGGCGGCCTTTTCCCGCGCCTCCGCGTGGCCCTCGACGGACAGCGCCGACAGCTCGTCGATATAGGCGAAGATGGCTTCCGCGAGCAGGCACAGCGTCGCGGAAGGCACCCCCGCGCGGCGGCCGGCTTCGGCGACGCGGCGCCAGGTCACCCTGGCGCCGACGCGGTACGCCGCTTGGAGGACGTCGACGTTGCGGCCCTGCTGGAACTCCTGGACACCCAGGCTCAGGAACACGCTCCGGCGGTCTTCCGACGGCGCCTCCGGGTTCCCGATCCGTTCCACGAACTGCAGGAACGCCATCTGGACGCCGGTCTTGAGCGCCTTCCCGAAAGCGCCGTCCAGTGGCCGCGCGTAGTCGGGGATGGTCCGCTGGATCTCGCGGACCACTTCCCCGGCCACGTCGGCAAGCACCGGCCGGAACACGGTCGCCAGCTCTCTCGGCAGCAGCGCCCAGAGCTGGACGGGGCGCCCGCTCGACCCGCCCGGCCGAGCGGGCGTGAGGAGCGGGCCGTACGTCGCCTCGACCCCGCTGCGGGCATCCTGCGGTCGGGTCACCTCGTCACCTCGTTGTGAGTGGGAAACGCTGATCTGTCAGTCCTGGGCGAGCAAGGCCTCCGCGCGCAGCGCGATCTCCATGTCGAGCCGGTCGTCGGCGTTGTTCAACCGGTCGCCGAAGAGATCGATGAGCTGGTGCATGCGGTAGCGGACGGTCTGCGGGTGGACCTTGAGTTTCTTCGCGATCTCCGGAGCGCTGCCCCGGGACTGGAGCCAGATCAGCAACGTCTCCCCGAGCCGCGCCCGTTGTTTGGGTGTGAGGTCGTCGAACGGGGCGAGGCTGCGCGTGCACAGCTCACGGACCAGGAACTCGTCGGCGAGCAGCCACAGGGTGGACAGGTGATCGCTGTACCTCGTGACCGGGTTGTCCGGCAGGATCCCGCGCTGGACCAGCCGCAGCGTGCGGCGAGCCCACAGCAGGGACCGCGGCGCTTCGGTGAGCCGCACGGCAGGGCCGATCACCGCGCGCCAGCCGGGGAGCCGTTCGGCGAGATCCTTCAGGTGCTTTTCGGGGTCGCCCGTGACCAGGCAGGGCTTGGGACCCTCGAAATCGACGAGGACGTCGGCGTCGAGGTCGGCGCTGTCGGGGTCCAGTGGGCCGAGCCGCCGCTCCAGTGCGACGACGGTGATCTCGGTGGGCAGCGCCCACTGGGCGTTGGCGGCGTGGGACGCGATCGACTGCGGTGAGGACGGCGGATCGGAGAGCATCAGTTCGAGCAGCCTTCGCCTGCGTCTCGCCCTGGTGCCCGCGGCCCGTTCCTGCGCGGCCGTGTAGCCCTCGATCGAAAGTGCGGAAATCTCGTCCACGTAAGCGAAAATCGCTTCGGCCGCGGTGCACAGGAGATCGGCGTCCGCTCCGATCGACTGCCCGAATTCCGAAACGTGCCGCCAGGCGACGCGACCGCCGACGCGGTAGGCCGTCTGGAGACAATCGAGACTACGGCCTTCGTTGAACTCGACCTTGCCGAGGTTGCGGAACACCGCCGACCATTTGTCGAGCGCCGTCGTCCCCTGACCGATGGTATCGAGGCAGTGCAGAATCGCCTGCCGGATACCCTGCGTGATGATCTGTCCGAACGCGCCTTCCAGGGGCTGCGCGTATTCGGGGACGGCTCGTTGCACCTCCTGAAGGATGGCTCGTGCCAAGGGGTCGGCCCGCGGCCGGAACCGCTCGCCCAGGTCTCTGGGCAGTGACGCCCACAGTCCATTCGCACCGGTGCTGCGCACAGGTCGGTTCTCCACTGGGGTTCTCGGTGCCGGCGTGAAGGCGCGCGGTCGTTGGACCGGACCCGGTGGCTGGCGGTGCGGGGTGGCGGGGTGACGCACGTCGGGGTCTGGCCGTGCGGTCCGCAGATCGTTCCGCGACAACCCGGTATCCAAGTCGGTCATGTTTTTATCCTTGCTAGCAACAAAATCAGCCTCTTCAACGGTGAAGCCGATCCAGATTTTGTGGCTCACGCAACATAAAATCCGGCCGAGAGGACTGTCAACGGCTGGCGGGACCTTGATCGGCCACCTGGATGGACTACACCCGAACGGGTGGTCCATTCCGGCGGTGAGTGACATTTAGGCAGGCCTGAGATGGCGTCCGGATGACAACTTTTCCGGGGCGTTTTCGAGCTCTTCCGCCGCCTCGCTGGCGCGGATGAGCACCTCGACGACTTCGTCCAGGGTCAACCGGGCGGGCGCGGTCTCGGTGAGGAAGCGTTCGAGCTCGCCGCCGAACCGGGCCGGGTCGGCCACATGTGGAAAGTGTTTCGCATTTTCGAACACCGTCAAGCGGCTGTCCGGCAGCACTTCGGCCGTCTTACGGCCGTGCGTGACCGGGATGAGCGGATCGTGCGCGCCCCAGACGACGAGAGTGGGCACTTCGCGGGCGAGGTAGAGCTTGTCGATCGCGCTCGCGCGCTGACCGCGGAGGTCGATCAGGCTGCGCGCGATGAACAGGAACGCCCGCCGCCTGCCAGGGTCGGCCAGTGACGCAAGGTGACGGGTCAGCTCGCGGGTTTCGGCGGAGAACTTCCCGCCGAGTGAGCGGCCTGCCGCCGCGAGTCCGCGCGCGATCGCGACGGTGAGCGGGTTGACCGCGAGGGTGAGTGTCGCGTTGGCGCCCGGCAGCGCCGTCGCGCGCAGCACCGGGGTCACCTGCGGGCCGAGTCCGGCACTGCCCACGAGCACCAGTCGGGCGCACATCTCCGGGAACTGGTAGGCGAACTGCATCGCGATCCCGCCGCCGAGGGAATGCCCGACGATGGTCGCGTGCCGGTTCCGGGTGAGCGCGAGGACGTCACGGACCACGCTGGCCATCGCGCCGAGGCCGTAATCGGCCCGAGGGGCGGCGGAATCGCCGTGGCCGGGGAGGTCGGGGACGAGGACGCGGCGCCCGAACCCGGTCCGCTCGAAATGGTCGAGCAACGGCGCCCAGGTCTCTCCGCTGCCCGAGATCCCGTGCAGCAGTACGAGCGGCTCGCCCGCGGCGTCCTTTGTGGACGGAAGGTATTCCCGCAGCCGGATTTCCCGCCCGTGCAGGGTCAGTGTGCGCGCTTCGAGGGCCATGTCCCGCCTTTCGGTTGTCAGGCGTCAAAATAACGTGAAGAAAGCCGGTCCGTCAGCGTGTCGCGGGATACGTCCGGCATTTGCGACCGGGGTGACAAGAATGCCGGGGCGGACCCCGAGACGGATGCCAAAACCGGGACCGCCGGGCAATCGCGCATCGACATTCTCCCACCGTCCCGGTATTCAGGAAAGCGTCGGTAAACACCCGTCACCACGGGGAGAGAAAGCGATGGCCTGCCGAGCGGACTTCCACGTCGATCAGCCGAGGGCGAAGCGTGCCCGCCGCGGCCTCCGCTGGGTGCTCCCCACCGTGCCGCCACCGGAACGGCGGGTCCGGCGCGTCAGTTCCCTGGCGGCGCTTCGTCGCGGCGGTGGGCGCGCATAAGCCGCTGGGCGCGCAGTGCCAGCTGCATGTTCAGCCGGTCGTCGGCGTCCCTGAGCCGGTCGCCGAACAGCTCCTCCAACTGCCGGAGACGGTTGCGCACGGTCTGCGGGTGCACGCCGAGCCGTCGCGCGATCTCCGGTGCCCCGCCGCGGGTTTCCAGCCAGGCAAGCAGGGTCTCGCTGAGCCGCTCCTGCTGTTTCTTGCTCAGCGAGGTGAACGGGTCGAGACTCTGTTTGGCGAGTTCGGCGCCGAGGAAGTCCTCGGCGAGCAACCACAGCGTGGCGAGGTGGTCCCGGCACCAGATGACCGGGCCGGGCGCGTCTTCGCTGTTCAGCAGCAGGGCACGGCGGGCGGTGCGGAGCGCGGCCGGGGCGTCGGCGAGCGGGACGACGGGGGACACCGCCGCGCGCCAGCCGTCCAGCGCGTCCTTCAGTGGCGCGAGGTCGGCGTCGGGATCCGCGGTGAGCAGGTACGGCTCGGCGGTGTCGAGGTCCGCCAGCACGGTGTCGTCCAGCAGGTGGCCGGGGAAGGCGGGCGCGCCGGGAGCGCGCTGGAGCGCGACCATGGCGGCCGCCCCCGGCACCCGCCAGCCGGCGCCGTCGGCCAGGCTGGCGATACTGCACGCGGACCCTTCCGGCGCCTGCGCGATCAGTTCGAGCAGACGGCGGCGCCGGAGCGGGATCGCGCCCGCCGCACTGGCCTCCGCCTCCTGGTAGCCCTCGATCGTCGTGGCGCACAGTTCGTCGACGTAGACGAAGACGGACTCGGCCGCGAGCGCGATGACGTCGAGGCCGACGCCGAGTCCGCGCACGATGGGCCGCATCGCCCGCCACGCCGCCCGTGCGCCGACCGTCACGCTGTCGTGCAACGGTTCCAGGCTCCGGCCCTCGGTGAACTCGATCCGCCCGCGCATGCGGTAGAAGTCGATCCAGCGGTCGTGGGGCACGTCCGGATCGCCGATGCAGTCGACGTAATGCCGCACCGCGCGATCGCACGAGACGACCAGGACGCGGCCGAAGACGCCGCGCAGCGGTTGTGAATACGCGGGGACGGACCGCTGTACCTGGTTGACCATGGCCGCCGCGGCGTGCCCGGTATACGGACGCAGTTCTTCGCCGAGCGAACGTGGCAACGTCGCCAGCATGTCGAAACCGCGGTACTGGACCACCGAGACCACCTTTGATTTTCTTCGAACCGAGGACGGGAAACGTGAATCCCTTTGCGCAACCGCGTCGGATCGACGGGAACGGGTGCCGCAGTGTTTCTACTGGATCGGCCGAGCGCGTGTACCGCGAATGTGACGTTGAATGGGCAACGAAAGTCGCCGATGTGCCGGCTTTTGACACGGATGTGGCGACGGTTCTACGCTCCGTGCATTCGAGTGCGCCGGTGGCGCGCGGACGAAAGGGAATTGGTGCCCGGAATCGTCGGCCTACTTCACTACGGGGGATCGCACACGTGAGCTGGCAGCCCGTCGGCGCGTTGTGGGCCCGCCTGCCGAGGGAACTCGGTGACGCCGTCCGCCCGCGAATCCCGTCGATCGCCCGGCACTGCGTCGAAGGCGTGGCGTCCGAGATCGGTGAATGCGCCGAAGTGTTCAGCGACAGCGAGGCGCGTGCCGCCGCCATCGAGCTGACCAGGCGCGGTATCGAACGCGCCATCGATCGGATCGGCGTTCCCGAACTGCTGCAGAACGACCTGCTGGCGGATTTCCGTGCGCAGGGCAGGATCGCCTTCCATCAAGGGCTCAGCAGGGAGGCCGCACAGGCGGCGTTCAGGGTCTCGAGCCGGGTGCTGTGGCGGTCGATCGCCTCGGCCGGCCGCCGGCTCCAGCTGCCGGGCGACGTTCTCTACGGCGCGGCGGAGTGCCTGTTCGGCGACGTCGTCGAGGTGACGATGGCTCTGACCGACGGGTACAACGCCGCCCGGGCCGAGGCGACGGGCCCCGCGGAGCAACGGGCCCGGCTGTTCCGGCTGCTGACCGCCGGTGCCGGGTACACCCGGGCCGACGTCGGCGCGCTCGCCGTCGCGATCGGCTGGCGGATCCCGGACCGGATCACCGCGGTCGTCTTCACCGCGGAGCCCGGCGCGCCCGCGTTCCCCTCCGGTCTGCTGCCGTCGGCGATTCCCGTGGACCTTGTCTCCGACGCGCCCGGCGCGCTCGTCGCCTGCCCGGAAGCCGACCTCGGCGGCCTGCGGGAACTGCCTTCCGGCTGGTCGGCGACGGTCGGGGTGTCCGTCCCGACGGCGCAGGCCGCCGAATCGTTCCGGATCGCGCGCCGCGCGTCCGAACTGGCCCAGCGGGGGATGATCACCGCGGTCGGTCCGGTGCTGTGGTGCGAGGAGCACATCACCACGCTGCTGCTGCTCGCCGACGAGTTCCTGCTCGACAGGCTGGCCGTCGAGGCGCTGGAGCCGCTGTCGGGGCTGGCGCCGCGTCAGCACGACGAGTTGTCGGCGACCCTGCTCACGCAGGTGCAGACGCGGGGGAGCGCGCCCGAGATCGCCCGGCAGCTCGCCGTTCACCCGCAGACGGTGCGGGCCCGGCTGCGGCGGCTCACGGAGTTGTTCGGCGAACGGCTGGACGATCCGGATCAGCGGCTGCGGATCGAGCTGGCGCTGCGCGCCGAACGACTGCGGCCCGCCGAAGCCTGACGGGCGCCGGCGACGGGGAACACCCAGCGACGATAACCCCACCAGCGGAACGCCGAACCCGCCGCGGTGCCGAGCAGCATGCCGCTGACGAAGTCCGCGATCTCCTGTGCGAGGAAGCCGACCTCGGGGACCTCGAGCCGCAGGACATAGCGCGAGATCAGCGGCGGGCACAGGTTGATCGTCACGGCGATGGCGTTGACCGCGAAGAACAACGCCGCCTCGGCGAACCGGCGCCTGCCGCCGCGGGTGTGGAACGACCAGCGCCGGGAGAGCAGATACGCGAACGCCGTCGCCATGACGGTGGCGATGGCCAGCGCCGTGACCGGTTTCTCTTGCAGGACGGTGAGTTTCAGCCCGTAATTGACGCCGAGCGTGAGGCCGAACGCGGCGAGGCCGACGGTGGCGAACCGGAGCAGCTCACGCCGCTTCCCGGCCCGCGCACCGACGGCCGCGCCGTCCACAAAGGACGAAGGCGCGGTTCTGAGCACCGCGGGCTCAGCAGTTCGACGTCGCCGGAGCGCCCGCGACCCGGTCCTTGAGGAAGGCGAGCACGTCGGCGTTGCCGGTGTAGACCGCCGTGATGTGGTCGGTGTCGAAGGTCTTCCAGGTCGTCTTGACCCCGGCGGTGCAGTAGGTCTTGTGCAACGCGTCGGCCTGGGCGAACTGCACGAGCTGGTCCTGGGTGGCGTGGTAGAGGAGCACCGGGACCTTGGGCGGTGTGCCGCCGAGCTTGTTCTCGTTGAGCCGCTTCACCCATTCCGGCCGCACGTAGCCGGCGCTGGTCGTGTAGTCCGCGATCTTCTGGTTCGCGTAGGTGGTGAGCAGTTCGAACGTGCAAGCGCTCTTCTGCATCTCCGCCAGCTTCACACGGCCGTTGTCGCTGAGGAACGAGTCCAGCTTCAGCTCGGGATAAGCGTTGTCCAGGCCGATCAGGGCGTAGGCGAAGACGCCGAAGCCTGCCTTCCCGTCGAGTTGCAAGGTGACCTGCACGAGGTCGGCGGGCACACCGCCGGCGGCGACGCCGACGAGGTTCATCTCCGGCGCGTAGGCCGGTTGCAGTTCACCGGCCCAGACCGCCGCGCCGCCGCCCTGCGAGTACCCGCGGAAGAGCACCTTGGCGTCGGTGGACAGTTTCGCCTCCGGCAGGCGTTGCGCGGCCCGGACCGCGTCGATCACCGCCGGGCCCTCCGAACGCCCGACCACATAGGTCGTCTTCGGATCCTGGCGGTAGCCCTCGTAGTCGGTGAGCGCCACGGCGTACCCGGCGTCGAGCGCGTCGTCGAGGCCCGACTGCTCGTAGAACGCGCCGATGTCGATCATCTTCGACGGCGTGCAGTCGAACGCCGGACCGTGCGTACCGGCGGCGAACGAGACGATCGGCGCCTTCGCCGGGTCGACGTTCTTCGGCACCAGCACGGTCCCGGTCACCGCGTCCGGCCGCCCGAGGGCGTCCGTCGACAGGTACATGACCTGCCAAGCGTTGACGGAATCCTTACGCGGACCGGCCTTCGAGACCCGCGAGCGGATGATGTCGCCCGGTTTGCCCGCCGGGAGCGGGGACGGCGGGGTGTAGAACGAATCGTCGGACGCCGCCGTGACGGCGGAGTTCGCCGGGCTCCCGCTCAGCACGGTCAGCAGACCGGCGGACAGGACGATCGCCAGCGCGGCGGCGAGTATCCGGCGGGACGGGCGGGGGAACGGGGTCGGCACGGCCGGGCCTCCAGAACGGGTGGGCAGGTTGAGGTGCGGAAGAGCGGGGAGCGTCGAGTTCGAGGCCTCACTCAGGCGTTGCCGCCGTAGACCTGGCGGCAGGTCGTGGACTCGGCGAACGCGAGATCCAGTTCCGGGTTGGCGCGCAGGTGCTTGATCGGGCCTTCGGGCTCACTCAACCCGCTCATCGTGGTGTCGGCGTCGGCGACCACCTTCTGCAGGCTCGCCTGGTCGGTGACCTTCGCGTCCTGCATCTTCACCAGGGTCGCGGACACCTTCGACTTGGTCTCGTCGAGGGTGGTGGTGGCCTTGTCCACAGCGGACTGTCCATCCGGGACCGGCGGTACCCCGGCGTTGCGGATCCCGCCCGCCATGTCGTCCAGCGCCACGGTGAGCGAGTTCAGGAAGCCCACCATGGCGGTCTTCGCACCTTGGGGGTTGTTGGGGTCGAACGCGGGCGGCTGGGTCAGCTTCGCCGAGCCCGTCGCGACTCCGGAGCACACCTTGTCCGCCCAGGCGAGTGCGGCCGGGTCGGCGTGCCTGCCGGTGTCGGCGGGCTCGTCGGACCCGCAGGCGCTCAGAAGGACCGCCGAGGCGGTCAAGGAGACGGCGGCGAACGCGATTCGCGCTGCCGTGCGGCGCATTCTTTTCATGATTTCCCCGTCGAATTCGGCGAAAGAGGGCCGGCCGTGGCACGAGGAGCGGGATTCCGCGGTGGTCGGCGGTGACCGGCTTGCTGAAACGCGAGGTTACTCACGAAAGATTCCGGCAGGCAAGGCGGCGACGGCCGGGAAAGGGCGATTGGCACGCGTGAGATAGTTTCCCGCAGTGCGATTGTCACCCTCATCAGCGGTTTCGCATGGGGCGTGAGGTGGCTCTGCGCTGGGAAAACCCATGTGCCGCTACTAGGAACCGGCCGGACACACCGTGCCAGGGTGACAATTTACCGGCGGCGCGTCAACTTTTCCGGGGAACCACTTGATAGCGGGACTGCCGCGTCGTTAGTTTACTGTTCGGTTGCGATCCGTCAGACATCGTCGCTACCCGGAGAATTCTCTCGGGCCGATATTCATTGCTCTGGGGAATTGTACGCCGTTTCGTATCATCGTTGATACCACGGAAGGACGATCGTGAGTCACCGTAGAGGAACCAAGAAGGCGGTCGCCGCCGCCGCTGCCGGCGCCGTGGGGCTTGCCACCGCGGTACTCGTGGTCGGGGCACAGTCCAGTGTCGCCGATCCGATCTCGCTGCCCCTCAACTACCACTGCGACCTGCCTCTCGTGGGGTCACAGTCGCTGAAGGTGGTGATCAACACCGATCTTCCGCTGTCGGTCAAGACCGGTCAGCCGACCGGCACGTTCGACATCAAGGCCGTCTCCACGATCAACGCGGATACGGTCAGCGGGCTCAACCTGATCGGTGCGACCACGCTGGAAGGACAGGCCATCGCGGCGGCGACCGTGGCGGCACCGGGGCTCAACCTCCCGGTCAGCGTCCCGAACGACATCGCCAAGCAGAACATCCCCACCTCGGGCGAGATGACGGTCAACGCGGCGGGCAAGACGCCTTCGCTGACCTTCAACCAGCCCGGCGAGGCGAAGATCACCGTGGGCGACCTGCGGCTGAAGGTCACCCCGCGCAAGGCCGACGGTTCGGTCACCGGCATCACGCCGGACGGCACGATCGACGCGCCGTGCACGCAGGATCCCGGTCAGAACAACACTCTGGCCACGATCAAGATCGGTGACGGCGGTGGCGGCACGACCACGCCCACCACCCCGACCACGCCCACCACCACCCCCACGACGCCGACCACGCCGACGACCCCGCCCACTACCACCACCACGCCCGGTGGCGGCGGGATCAAGTACGCGTTCGGCATCAAGGGACAGACCGCGCTGAAGTCGCTCGGCAGCACCGCGGTGATCAACGGTGGCTTCGACGCGGACGTGGACCTCGCGTCGAAGACGTTCACCGGTGACCTGAAGCTCGACCCGACGTCGACCCAGTTCAAGCTGTTCGGGTTCGTCGACGGACGTTCGGAGGTCAAGGTCGAGCAGGTCGGCAAGCAGTCCGGTGAGCTCGTCGGCACCGGGTTCAAGGCGCACATCAAGTTCAACGTGTTCCTGCCGAGCGTGCAGGTCTTCGGGATCCCCCTCAGCAGTGACCCGAAGTGCGGCACGGTCAGCCCGTCCACCAGCGAGATGACCACCGGTCCGGACTTCGACCTGCTCAAGGGCGGGAAGCTCTCCGGTACCTACTCGCTGTCGGCCCTGCAGAACTGCGGTTCGTTCAACGACATGATCAGCATGTTCGCCAAGAGCGACGGCAACACGCTCGATCTGAACCTCACCAAGAAGTAAGTCAGGCAGCCGGTCCCCGTCGCGTTCCGTGACGGGGACCGGTGCCGTTTCCGTGCCGTCCAGGAAGGCGACCATGCCCCTTCGCATCAACGTCCGGATGCTCCTCGCGGCGGGCCTCATCGTCCTGCTCACCGCCGGCAGCCTGCTGTTCGTCGCGGTCCGGAGCGCGGCGGCGGGCACGCCCGTGGCCAAGAACCTGTCGTTCACCTGCCCGTTCCCGCTGATCGGGCTGCAGAAGCTCGACGTGAACATCAAGGCCGACTTCGAGGTCCCGACGGCGCCCGGCGGCACACTCACCACCTCCGGGCTGACCATCACCGTGACCGTGCCGGACAAGGCCGCTCGCGGGCTGAACCTGGTCGGCGCCGCCACCATCGAGGGCACCGCGGCCGCGGGCGTGACACTGGTCAACGGTGACGCGAATCCGCTCCCGGTGCGCCTCCCGCTGAACGTCGCCAAGACCGACCTCCCGCCGTCCGGCACATTCAGCACGGTGGCGACGGGTTCCGTGCCCACGATCACGCTGGCGAAACCGGGCAAGACCACCCTGACCATCGGCGACTTCACCACCCGCCTCACCCCGAAGAAGGCCGACGGCTCGTTCACCGGCATCGGTTCGTTCACTTCGGACTGCGCGCTCGACCCCGGCCAGGACCCGGTGCTGCTCTCGTTCGAACTCGGCGACAAGCCCGCCGGCCATCGATACACGGTCGCCGGCAAGACCGGACTCAAAGCACTCGGCACCGCCGCGCCGCTGGCCGGCTCGTTCGACCTGAGCCCCACCGCGGCCACGGTGTTCAGCGGCGGCCCGGTGTTCGACAAGGCGCACGCCGACTTCCGGCTCTTCGGCTTCCTGCCGGGCTCGGCGGATCTGGAGTTCGTCGCCGACGGACCGCAGGGCGGCGATCTCGCCGGGACCGGTTTCGTCGCACGGCCCCGCTTCACCACCGTCCTGCCGCTCGTCACGCTCGTCGGCATGCCGGTCAGCAGCGGGCCGGGCTGCCGGACGTCGACCCCGTCGACGGCGGAACTGCGCACCGGTGACGGCTTCACCATGGCGGCAGGCGGCACGCTGACCGGAACCTATTCGCTGGCGCCCCTGACCGGCTGCGGCGCGTTCACCTCGTACGTGAGCTCGCTCGTCCAGGGCGACGGCAACACCTTCGACCTCACACTGACCCCGCGATAGTCACGCACCTGCGCTCGCGTGAAGTACATGAAGGACCCCTTCCTGTACCTAGGCGCAAGGAAGGGGTCTTTCATGTACCGAGGAAGTGCCCTTCACACACAGAGGTTCGTGTGATTGGACGGACGACACGTGTGTCGTCCGTCCAGACACGCGAAACCGCCGCCAGCGCTCCGGCACCCGAACACTCACGACCGGCTCTCCCCGGCACCTGTTCCCACCACCACCGCAGTAGTCGGGCCGACGGCGGGTCCGGTTCCCGGCGGCGGTAATCTGCCTCGCGACACCACCGGACACCTGTTCCGCCACCAAGGAACCATTGGTGAACCCGGGAGTGCCACGAAATGACGATTTCCGCGCCGGAGGCCGCCGTCCGCACGGTGGAACTGACCGTATCGGGGATGACCTGCGCCGCTTGTTCGGCGCGGGTCGAACGCACGCTGAACAAACTGGACGGGGTGCGCGCGTCGGTGAACTACGCGACCGAGCGCGCCACCGTGCAGGTGCCCGAATCGCTGGCCGACGAAGTGCTCATCGAGCGGGTCCGCAAATCCGGTTACACGGCCGAGGTCCGCGGGGAAGAGGATCCGGACAGCGGCTTCGCCCGGGTCCGGGATCTCCGTCGGCGGCTGGTGGTCGCCGCGTTGCTGGCGATCCCGTTGGGGAACCTGTCGATCACGCTCGCCCTGGTGCCGAGGCTGCGGTTCCCCGGCTGGGAACTGCTGTGCCTCGCGCTGGCCGTTCCGGTGGTGTTCTGGTCCGCACTGCCGTTCCACCGCGCCACGTTGCGGAACCTTCGCCATCGTTCGTCCAGTATGGACACCCTGGTTTCGCTGGGTGTGCTCTCGTCGTTCGCGTGGTCGGCGTGGTCCGCCTTCGCGGGCGGCTCCGAACCCGGGTACTGGATCGGCTTCGGCCCGACGGCGGCCGGCGCCGACGCGATCTACCTCGACGTCGCCGCCGGGGTGACCACCTTCCTGCTGGCGGGCCGGTACTTCGAAAGCCGGTCCCGGCGAAGTGCCGCCGGGCTCCTGGCGGCACTGGACGCCTTGGCCGCCAAGGACGTCCGGGTGCTGCGGGACGGAGCGGAGCGGATGGTGCCGATCGGCGAACTGGCCGTCGGCGAGCTGTTCGTGGTCAAGCCGGGGGAGTCGATCGCCGCCGACGGCGTCGTCCACGGCGGACTGTCCACTGTGGATGTCAGCGCGGTGACCGGTGAGCCGGTGCCCGCGGAGGTCGGTGAAGGAGACCGGGTCATCGGCGCTTCGGTGAACCGGGACGGCAGGCTGGTCGTCCGCGCGACCGCGGTCGGCACGCACACCCAGCTCGCCCAGATGACCGCGCTGGCCGAACGCGCGCAGGCCCGCAAGGCGGCGGTGCAACGCCTGGTCGACCGGATCTGCGCGGTGTTCGTCCCCGCCGTGCTCGGCGTGGCGGTGGTGACGCTCGCGGTCTGGCTGCTCGGCGGGGCGCCCGTCCGCGAAGGTTTCGCGGCCGCCGTCGCCGTCCTCATCATCGCTTGCCCGTGCGCGCTCGGGCTGGCGACACCGACGGCGCTCATGGCCGGGGTCGGCCGCGGCGCCCAGCTGGGCATCCTCATCAAGGGACCCGACGCGCTCGAGGCGAGCCGCACGGTGGACACCGTCGTGCTGGACAAGACCGGCACCGTCACCACCGGGAAGATGACCGTCACCGCGTGCCGCCCCGCCGACGGGTTCACCAACGGCGAGCTACTGCGGTTCGCCGGAGCCGTGGAGTCCGGTTCGGAGCACGCCATCGCGGCGGCCGTGGTGACCGCGGCGAGGGCTGAGCTGCCGGACCTGCCCCGTGTCGAACGTTTCGGCGCCCTGCCGGGGCTCGGTGCGAAGGGCGAGGTCGAGGGGCACGAGGTCCTCGTCGGCAACGCGCGGCTGTTCGCCGATCGGGGGATCACCGTCCCCGGCGACTTCACAACGGCGGACGGCGCCACGGCGATCCTCGTCGCCGTGGACGGCAGGGTCGCCGGACAGCTGGCGATCCGGGACGTCGTGAAGCCGTCGGCGCGGGCCGCCGTCGACGCCTTGCACGCGCTCGGCCTGCGGACGGTGCTCCTGACCGGCGACAACGAAGCCGCCGCCCGCGTGGTCGCGGACGAGATCGGCGTCTCCGACGTGCGCGCCGGCGTGCTGCCCGCGGAGAAGGCCGCCGTCATCGAAGAACTGCGGGCCGGGGGAGCGCGGGTCGCGATGGTCGGCGACGGGATCAACGACGGTCCAGCGCTGGCCACCGCGGATCTCGGCATGGCGATGGCACAGGGCAGTGACATCGCGTTGCGCTCGGCCGACATGGTGCTGGTCCGCGAAGACCTGCGCGTGGTCCCCGACGCCATCCGGCTCGCCGACCGGACCCTGCGGATCATCCGGGGGAACCTGGTCTGGGCGTTCGGCTACAACGTCGCCGCGATCCCGCTGGCCGCGCTGGGCCTGCTGAACCCGCTGATCGCCGGTGCCGCGATGTCGCTGTCCTCCGTGCTCGTCGTGTCCAACAGCCTCCGGCTCAAGGACTTCGGCCGCGCGGACCGACGCGCTGCGTGACACTTCCGGGTGGTTTTGTACCATCGCCCCGGACAAGGGGGCCTTCGTGAAGCCGTTGAACACCGGCGAACCCACCGGCGTGGGGCGCTACCGGGTGTTCGCCGCGCTCGGTGAGGGCGGGATGGGCCGGGTGCTGCTCGGGATCTCCTCCGACGGGCGACTGGTCGCGATCAAGCAGGTCCACCCGGGTTTCGCGCACGACCCCGGCTTCCGCGAGCGGTTCCGCCGGGAGGTCGAAACCTCCAGTCTGGTGTCCGGCGCGTACACCGCCCCGGTCATGGATGCCGATCCGCACGCGCCGACACCGTGGCTGGCCTCGGTGTTCGTCCCGGGACCGGCCCTTTCCGACGCGGTCTCCGCGGGTGGGCCGCTGCCGCCGATGGCGGTCCGGCACCTCGCCGCGGGGCTCGCGCTGGCGCTGGGCGACATCCACCGCGCCGGGCTGATCCACCGGGACCTGAAGCCGAGCAACGTCATCCTCGCCGGTGACGGCCCCCGGGTGATCGACTTCGGGATCGCCCGCGCGGTCGAAGGCGACTCCGAACTCACGCACACCGGCGCCGTCATCGGTTCGCCCGGGTTCATGTCGCCTGAGCAGGCCGAGGGCAAGCCGCTGACCGCGGCGAGCGACATGTTCTCGTTCGGCGCGCTGCTGGTGCTGGCCGCGACCGGGAAGAGCCCCTTCACCGGGACGTCCACTCCGCACACTCTGTACAACGTCGTGCACGTCCAGCCCGATCTGCGATATCTGGCGCCGGAGCTGCGGCAGATCGTCGAGCCGTGCCTCGCGAAGAACCCGGCGGACCGGCCGTCCCCGGCCTGGGTGCTGGAGCGGCTCGGCCCGATCCCGCCGGTGACCAGCCCGTGGCCGCCGGTGGTGTCGCACCTCATCGAGACACAGCAGGCCGAGGTCCGGCGGCTGCTGAACCCGCCTCCGCCGAAGCGATCCCGGCGCGGCCTGTACGCCGGACTGGCCGCGGCCGCCGTGGTGCTGCTGGCCGGTGGCACCGTCGCGGCGGTCTCGCTGTCCGGGGAAGACCCGCCTCCGGCCGCCATCGCGCCGAGTTCCTCGCCGCAGCCGGACGAACCGGTCGCCACCCCGGTCAACCAGGATCCGCTCGGCCCGGACAACCTGCGCCGGGTCGACCTGTGCAAGGTGCTCGCGGGCCGGGACGTGCCGGGGTTCGGCAAGCTGAGCACGGAGATGGACATTCATTTCGACTCGTGCACGTACTCCTCGCCCACGGGGAAGTGGCTGGACCTGGAGATCGGCGGCGATCTGGTCGAAGGCGTGGCGGGCGGTGAGCTCGAAGGGCTTCCGCTGCGCATCAAGGGCTCCGACGACGCGTGCGCGGTCGCCGTCCCGGTCGCCGGCCTGCCGAACACCAAACTCGGCGTCGACGTCAACTCGATGTCCACAAAGGACGAGGCGTGTTCGGTGGTGAAGGCCGCGCTCTCCGACGCGGTCAAGCGGATCCGTGCCGGAGGCCACGAGCGCGCGCTTCCGGCGGGCACCCTGGCTCCACTGGACCCGTGCGCGCTGCTCGGACCGGCGACCACGGACCGGCTGATCGGCCCGGTCGTCGAAACGATCCGCGAACATCTGCACCAATGCCGGTACGACACGACGGGCAGTGTCCGGCTGAGCTTCGTGCGGGCGTACCCGCCGGCCCAATCGAAGGACTCGTACTACACGGAGACCGCCACCCTGGATCTCGGCGGTGCCAAGGTGTACCTGGCGAGAAGGGACGACGGCGCCGCCCGCTCGACCTGTTCGCTGACCTGGCAGCATCGGTCCGTCAGCGACCGCGACGGGGAGAACGTCGAGCTGACCGTCGGGACCAGCGGTGCCGAGAAGACCGCCGAGCAATCCTGCGAGAAGGCGAAGGCCTTCGCCGGGGCGTTGTTGCCGAAACTTCCGAAACCCTAGGGCTGACCAGTGAAACCGTTGAACCCCGGGGAACCCCGGCAGATCGGCCCGTACCGGATCATCGCCGAGATCGGCGAAGGCGGTATGGGGCGCGTCGTGCTCGGCCTTGCCCCGGACGGCAGGCTCGTCGCGGTCAAGCAGCTGCACGCCCAGTTCGCGCACGATCCCCGCTTCCGTGAACGGTTCCGGCGTGAGGTCGCCACGTCGCGGCTGGTCTCCGGCGCCTACACCGCCGCCGTCATGGACGCCGACGCGGAAGCGGAAACCCCTTGGCTCGCCTCGGTCTTCGTCACCGGCCCGTCGTTGAAGGAGGCCGTGGACGCCGCCGGACCGCTGCCCGCCGAGTCGCTCCGGGTGCTGGCGTCCGGACTCGCCGCGGCGTTGACGGAGATCCACCGTGCCGGGCTGATCCACCGGGATCTCAAGCCCAGCAACATTATCCTGACGAGTGACGGACCCAGGGTGATCGACTTCGGCATCGCGCGGGTGGCGGAGGAGGCGCAGGAGCTCACCGGGACGGGCGCGATCATCGGGTCGCCCGCGTTCATGTCGCCGGAACAGGCGGGCAGCGGGCAGGTCACCGGCGCGAGCGACGTGTTCTCCCTCGGCGCGATCCTGATCATGGCGTCGACCGGACGCGGCCCGTTCACCGGCCCGACCGCTCCTCAGACGCTGTATAACGTCGTTCACGGCGCGGCGGATTTCAGCGCGGTTCCGGACGAGATCCGGCGGCTCGCCGAACCCTGCCTTGCCAAGGATCCGGCGCGACGGCCGACACCGGAACAGATCCTGGACTTCCTCGGCCCGGTCCCGCCCGGCGCGGCGCCATGGCCGCCCGCCGTGCACGCCCGGATCCAGCGGCAGGACGCCGAGGTGCGCTCGGTGCTGGCGCTGCCGTTGCCGTTCTTGCGGCCGACGCCGAAGAAGATGGCACCGAAGACGAAGAAGATCCTGTTCGGCGCGCTCGCCGCGGCCGTCCTGCTCCTGATGTCGGCGATGGTCGCGCTCGGTCTCACCATCGCCGACCACGCCAAGCCGGAGAACCCCGGAACGACTTCGCTGTCGGCGACCGACGCACTCGGCCCGGAACGACTGCGGCTCGTGGACCCGTGCAAGGTGCTCGCCGGCCGGTTCGTACAGGAGTTCGGCACGCTGAAACCGGACACGCATCTGACCCACCCGGCCCGCTGCAAGTACACCGGTCTCAACGGCGTCACCTTCGAGCTGCGGCTCGGCGAGGGCGTGACCGCCGGCAGCCTCGAACGGACCGACCGCACCGTCGAGGGACTTCCGTTGCTGCGCAGCACGATCAGCGGCGGATGCGACTCGGTCGCGCAGCTGCCGGCGGACCGGCGGCTCGGTGTCGTCGTCTCCCATCTCGGCCGGGACGGCGATCGCTGCAAGGGCGCCGACGACATGCTCACGGCCGCCATCACCCGGCTGCGCACCCACGAGGCCGACCGTGGCGGCGACCCGGCGAGCATCCTGCCGCTCGACCCGTGCGCGGCCGCCGATCCCGCGGTGCTCGGTAAGAACATGGCAGGCGCGAAGGCGGCTCCGCGGACCTTGCGGATCTGCGAGTGGGAGGGCGGAGGGGACACGCTGACCGTCGAGTTCCAGCGGGGTTCGTACGCGCCCGAAGGTTCGCCGGTGGACCTCGGCGGCGGAGTCACCGGCGACATCCGGGAGTTCGGCGGCTCGAACTGCGCCGTGACGTGGCAGCACCGTCCGCTGCCGGACCGCGAGGCCGAACACGTCGCCGTCCGGCTGCTCGCGCGCGAGGGCGGAAGCCCCTGTGACCGGGCGAAGGAGATCGCGGTCTCGGTCGCCTCCAAGCTGCCGAAACCCTGAGCCGACCGGGTGCCGATCGAGAAGGGGAACCCCTGTGCGCGCCCGGAAACGGGTCCGCTAAGCTAGCTTCAGTACGAACAACTTCACCACGCGCGTTTAGCTCAGCGGGAGAGCGCTTCCCTGACACGGAAGAGGTCACTGGTTCAATCCCAGTATCGCGCACCAGGTTCACTTCCCCGGTGAACCGGAGTTCGTACCGCGGGCGATTAGCTCAGGGGGAGAGCGCTTCGTTCACACCGAAGAGGTCACTGGTTCGATCCCAGTATCGCCCACCGCAGTGAAGGCCCCACCCGGCTCGGGTGGGGCCTTTCGCGTTGCGTGGAGACGCTCACCGGTCCGTGAAGGCCTCCTTGAGGGACCCAGGGTCCCTCAAGGAGGCCTTCACGGACCGACCACCTGACACGACACGCCTCAGCGCAGCGACTCGATCATCGGCGTGAGCGTGTCCATCGTCGCGGCGAGGTCGGTCTTCGGGTCGGGGGAGTGGGCGAGCCAGACGGCGGCCTCGTTCATCGCGCCGGAAAGCAGGCGTACCAACGGTTCCACGGGCCGCTTCGCGAGGACGCCCTCGGTCATCAGTCCGGTCAGCGCTTCGGCGAGGTGCCGGGCGGAGGACTCGGCGTCCAGCTCGCGCCAGTCCTGCCAGCCGACCACCGAAGGCCCGTCCAGCAACATGATCTGCTGGATCTCCGGATCGGTCGCCGCGGCGAGGAACGCGCGGCATCCGGCCAGCAGTCCCGCCCACGAGTCCGGCGCGGCGTCCGCGGCCCGCGCGATCTGCTCGCCGACATCGTGCTGGACGACGCCGAGCACGTGCCGGAACAGGTCCGCCTTGCTGCTGAAATGGTGGTAGAGCGCGCCTTTGCTCACGCCCGCGGTCTGCGCGATGGTCTCCAGCCCGACCTTGCCGTATCCGTGCTCGGCGAACAGTCGGCGGGCGGTGGCGGTCAACGCCTCCATCGTCTCTTCGCGCTGCTGCTGTTTCGTGCGGGCCATGACCCGCATCTTGACATACCGACCGTCGGTTGGCTAACTTCGAAAAAACAAACCGACGGTCGGTATTGTTCACGAGGCAAGGTGGCATCATGCGTCTGACCAGCTTCTATCCCGTTCTCATGACCGAGAAGATCGCCGAGACGCGGGACTTCTACTGCGGCTACTTCGGCTTCGAGCTCACCTTTGAGGCCGACTGGTACGTCAGCCTCAAACGCTGCGAGTGGGAGCTCGCGATCCTCGCTCCCGGGCACGACACCATTCCCGCGGGGGCGGGCAAACCCGTGCAGGGACTGTTGCTGAACTTCGAGGTCGAGGACGTCGATGCCGAACACCGGCGGCTGGTCGTGGATGCGGGGTTGCCCGAGGCACTTTCCTTGCGCAGCGAGGAGTTCGGGCAGCGGCACTTCATCGTCGCCGACCCCAACGGCGTGCTGATCGACGTGATCCAGGAAATCCCGCCGACCGGGGAGTTCGCGGAGCAGTTCACCGACGAGGCACGCCCGCACTGACGAGTACGGCCAAGACGAACAGTCCACAAGCGACGGCCGCCGACACCTGCAGTCCCGTGGTGCAGGCGGCTTTCGCGGCGTCGAGCACTTCGCCGGCCAAACCCGACGTCAGGCCCGACGCGGCCGCTTCGGCTTGAGCGGGCCCCGACAAGGCGAGCACCCGCGCCGGTTCGGGCACCCCGTCCGGAACGGACAAGTGCCCCGCGTACACCGCGGCCGCCAGGGAACCGAAGACCGTCGTCCCGAAGCCGGCGCCGAGTTCGTAGCCGGTCTTCTCCACCGCCGCGGCGCCGCCCGCCTGGTCCGCCGAGGTCGCCGAAAGGAGGGTGTCGGTGCTCGAAGTGAGCGCGAGCGCCATACCCAGCCCCAGTCCCGTCATGCCGATGCCGAGCAGCACCGGCGACGTCAGCGCGACCGAACCCGCCGCCGGGGCCAGCAACGACAACGCCGTCACCGCGAACCCGGCCGTGCGGACCCGCGCGTTGCCGAGCCGTCCCAGAAGGGAAGGCGCCACGACGCTGCCGACGGCCGACGCGCCCAGCACCAGGAGCAGCCGGGACGCCGCCGCCGTCGGCGAGAGACCGAGCACCACCTGGAGGTACTGGGCGAACAGCAGACCGAGCCCGACCAGCGTGCTCATCACCAGCAGCACCCCGCCCACCGCGGCCCGCACTCCCGGCCGCCGGAACAGGGTGAGGTCCAGTAGCGGCGGATCGGTCCGGCGCTGGCGGCGCAGGAACAGTCCGATGAGGACACAGCCGGTCACGCCCGAAACCGCGGCCGTCATCCAGGAACCCGGCTGCCCGACGGCGAACGCGATGCCGAGGACACCACCCGCCGCGAGGGCGGCGCTGAGCGCGTCCCACGGCCGCCGCCCCGGCGGGTTGCGGGGGAGCCACCGCAGCGCCAGGACCACCGCCGCCAGGATCACCGGCGGGTTCAACAGGAACGTGGCCCGCCAGCCCCATGCCTCGACGAGCACCCCGCCGAGGATCGGCCCGAACACCGAGCCGGTCCCGGCGATCCCGCTGCACACCGCGATCGCCGTTCGACGGTGCCGCTGATCCGGGAAGAGCTCGCGGAGCAGCGACATCGTCACCGGCATGATCATCGCGCCGCCGCAGCCGAGCAGCGCGCGGAAACCCAGCAGTACCGGGACGTTCGGCGCGAACGCGCAGCCGAGCGACGCGACCCCGAACACGACGTACCCGGAGACCAGCACACGCCGTCGCCCGTACCGGTCGCCGAGGGTGCCGAACGGCAGCAGCAGCGGCGCGGCGGTCAGCGGGTAGATCGCCACGATCCACACCTGTGCCGCCGCGCCGGGCCGCAACTGCCGGACGAGGTCGGGCAACGCGACGTGCAGCACGGTCGCGTCCACCGCCACGAGGAAGAGCCCGGCACCGAGCACCGCCAGCAGCGGCCAGGCGCGGATGACCACTCGCTCGGTCCGGGCCGTGGTCACAGGAGCCCCGCCAGATGCCTCGCGACGACGTCGACGTGAGGCGGGTCGACCACCGACAGGTGATGCGCCTCGACCGGCACGATCTCCAGCCCTGGGCACAACTCCGCCCAGCCCGCCGCGAGATCCGTGCGCGAATACCGGGGTTCCATCGCCAGCCCGGCCGCGTACTGTTCGGTCGCCCGGTAGAGCACGACGCGGCCGTCGTAGCGGCGGGGCGTACCGCGTTCGGCCGCCAGCGTGTCCAAAAAGGACTGGCGTTGGTGCCGGAGCACGCCGGGGCTGAGCAGGCCCGCTTCGGCGACCCGCCGCATGGTCAGCTCGATCTGCTCCTCTTCGGGCAGCGGCGCCAGCTCCTCGTGCCCGAGTCGCACTTCGCGGCCGTAAGTCCCTTCGACGTAGCCGGTGAACCGCAGGAACCGCCGGGCGGACGACGCGCGCGGATCGAGATCCGGCTCCGGAAGCGGAAGCATGGTGTCGATCAGCGCGACGAACTCGACCTCTTCGCCTTCCTCGGCCAGCCGCGCGGCGACGCCGTAGGCCAGCGCCCCGCCGAACGACCAGCCCGCCAGCCGGTACGGCCGGTCGCGACCCTGTTCCCGTACCAACGGCAGGAGCTGTTCGACGCGTTCCTCGATGCCGACACCGGGGACGCGTTCGAATCCGACGCACGGCACCGAGGTGGGGAGCCGGTCCAGCAGCGGCCGGTACACGGTGCAGGTGCTGCCTCCGGGGTGGAACAGCAGCAGCGGCGCGGCCCTGGTTTCACCACGAGTGAGGACGTGGACCGGCCCCCGCTCCTCCCTCGTGTCGAGGACGGCGCGGGCGACGTCGGCGATGGCCGCGAGGGAGTCGTGCCGCCGGAGTTCGGCGGCGTCGACGGGCGTGTCGAGTTCGGCGCCGAGCCCCTCGGCGAGCAGCTCGGCCAGCCGGTCCGGGGTGCCGGTCTCGGTCAGCCGGACCTGCGTGCCGCCCGCGTCGGTCCCGGTGTGCTCCTGCCACAGGCGCAGGACCAGGCGGTCGGCCGCGTCCCAGGCACGGCCGCGGGCCGGGAGCGGTTGCTCGTCCTCGCGCGGCGTGAGGTCGCGGCTGAGATCCGCGAGAGTGGCACCGCGAAGCACGCCGACGGCGTCGGGTTCGGTGCCGAACTCCCGGCGGACGGCCTCCCGGATCCGGTTCGCCATCAGGGAGTCCAGTCCGAGTTCCACCAGCGGGACGTCGGCGTCGATACGGTCGGGCCGCAGTCCCATGACGGCGGCGACGATCTCGGTCAGCCGGTCACCTCCGCCGCTCCGTACGGGTTCGGGTTCCGGCGTGCGCGCCGCGAACGACGGCGGTTCCCCGGCGGCGGTGTACCAGTGCCGTTCGTGCCGCCACGGCATCGGAGGGACGTCGACCAGGCGGGCGCCGTCGTCCGGATCGGCGGGGGTGATCCGGGTACCCGCGCAGTACAGTTCGGCCGCCGCGGCGCCCAGCGCGCGGACCTCGTCCTGGCCCCGGCGCAGCGTCCCGGTGACGACGGCGTCGTGGATCCCCTCGGCTTCGAGCGTCCTCGCCACCGAACCCCGCAGGATCGGATGCGGCGACACCTCGAGGAAGACGCGGTGCCCGTCCGCGGCGGCGGCCGCCACGGCCTGCCGGAACCGCACCGGACGGCGCAGATGCGCGGCCCAGTACCCGGCGTCGAAGTCCGGCAGCTCTCGCGGATCGGGGAGAACCGTGTCGTACCAGGACACCGTCGGACGGCGGCCCCCCAGCTCGTCGAGCGCCTCCCGGAGCGCGGGCAGGATGGGGTCGACGCGGGCGGAGTGCCCGGCGACCTCGACCGGCAGCAGCCGCGCGGTCAGGCCGGCGGTTTCGAGTTCCGCGACGAGCAATTCGAGCACGGTCGCGTCCCCGGCGACGGTCAGCTGACCCGGCGCCGATTCGACGGCGAGTTCGATGTCCGGGTACAGGTCGAGTTCCTCCGGCGCCAGTTCCACCGCGGCCATCGCCCCTCCCCGGCCGATGGTGCCCAGGAGCCGGGCGCGGGTCGCGACCAGGTGGACGGCCTCGTCGGGGGTGAGCACGCCGCTCACCACGGCGACCGCCGCGGAGCCGAGCGAGTGCCCGACGACGGCCGCCGGCCGGACCCCGAGCGCCTCCCATTGGGCGGCCAGCGCGAGCTGCGTCCCGAAGATGGCGGCCTGGGTTCCGGGCAGCGAAAGCGGCTTGGCGCTGGTGAGCAGGGCGCGCAGCGATCGGCCGGTGTGCTCGGTGAACAGATCGTGGAGCTTGTCGACCTGGGCGGCGAAGGCGGGCTCGGCGGCCAGCAACCCGCGTCCCATCCCCGCCCACTGGGAGCCGTGGCCGGAGAACACGAACACCGGGCCGTCGCCGCTCCGCGGGGTGCCGGCGACAGCGCCCGCGGGCAGTGGATCGGCGCCGGTGCCGACGGCGCGCAGCAGCACCGCGAGCTCGGCGGTGTCCCCGGCGACGACGGCGGCGCGATGCGGTCCGCCGTTGTCGCGCCGGAACAGCGTGTGGGTGACGTCGGCGAGGGAAAGCGGCGGCGCGCCCGAGGACTCCAGCCAGTTCGCCAGTTGGGTCGCGCGTTCGGTGAGACGGTCGCGGGTACGGGCGGACAGCAGCCCGATCCGGACGTCCTTGCGGTCCGGTGACGGTTCCAGGGCAGGGGTCTGTTCGAGGACGACATGCGCGTTGGTCCCGCCGAACCCGAACGCCGACACCCCGGCCGTGGCGCGGCCGGACCGGCGTGGCCACGGCGTCGGTTCGGTCACCACCTTCAGGCGCAGGTCGTCGAACGGGATGTGCGGGTTGGGGGCGGTGAAGTGCAGCTGGGGTGGCAGTTCGTCGTGGGTCATCGCGAGCACGACCTTGATCAGCCCGGCGATCCCCGCCGCCGCCTCCGCGTGCGCGATGTTCGTCTTCACCGAGCCGATCAGCAGCGGGGCGTCGGCCGGGCGGTCCTTGCCGAGGACGGCGCCGAGGGAGCGGGCCTCGATCGGATCGCCGAGCAGCGTGCCGGTGCCGTGCGCCTCGATGTAGTCCACAGTGGATGGATCGAGGCGGGCGCCGTGGTACGCCGTGCGCAGCATGTCCTGCTGGGCGACGGGGTTCGGCGCCGCCATGCCCTGGGAACGGCCGTCGGAGTTGACGGCGGTCGAGCGGATCACCGCCAGCACCCGGTCGCCGTCGTACTCGGCGTCCGCCAGCCGCTTGAGCACGACGACGCCGCAGCCTTCGGCGCGCGCGATACCGTCGGCGCCCGCGGCGAAGGTCTTGCACCGGCCGTCCCCGGCCAGCAGTCCCGCGGCGGCGAACGCGGCCGTCGGTCCGGGCAGCAGCATGAGGTTCACCCCGCCCGCCAGCGCCAGATCCGCCTCGCCGTCGCGCAGCGCGCGCACCGCGTGATGCACCGCGACCAGCGACGACGAGCAGGCGGTGTCCACCGCCATACTCGGCCCGCGCAGGTCGTAGACGTAGGAGAGCCGGTTGGCCGAGATGCTTCCGGCCGCACCGGTCGCCGTCCACAGGTCGACCTCGCGACCCGCCATCGTGAGATGCCCGTAGTCGTGGGTGGAGATCCCGGTGAAGACGCCGGTCCGGCTGCCGCGCAGGGAAGCCGGGGCGATCCCGGCGTGTTCCAGCGCCGCCCAGGCGACTTCCAGCAGCATCCGCTGTTGAGGGTCCATTGTGGACGCTTCACGCGGGGTGATGCCGAAGTGCTCGGCGTCGAAACCGGCCACGTCGTCCAGGAAACCGCCGACGATCGGCGCCGCGTCGGCGTTCCACCGGCCCGGCGGCGCGGTCCGGACGGCGTCCCGTCCGCTGCGCAGCAGGTCCCAGAACTCGTCGAGGCCGTCCGCGCCCGGCCAGCGGCAGCCGAGGCCGACGACGGCGATCGGGTCGGTCCGGCGCCGGTCCGTGCCCGGCGATTCCGGTTCCGGTTCGGCACCACCGGTCAGGGAGCGGGCAAGGTGGTCGAGGGTCGGGCTTTCCCACAGCAGGGTCGCCGGAAGCGGGGTGCCGAGCAGGTTTTCGAGATCACCGGCGATACCGACGGCCTGGCGGGAGGACAGGCCGTAGTCGCTGAGCGGACGATCGGCTTCGAGCCGGGTCGCGTCGACGCCGATGTGTTCGGCGACGGTGTCGAGCAGCCAGCGGCGCAGTGCGGGGGTGTCGAGCGTAATGTTTCTCATCGCACCAGGGCCTTTCCGTAGTCGCCTGCGAGGTAACGGTCGCGGCAGGCGCCGCGCGCGATCTTGCCGCTGGAGGTCCGCGGGACCAGCCCCGCCGGGACGAGCATGACGGCGCGCAGTGCGAGGCCGTGCGCGTCCGAAACAAGTCGCCGGATCACCGCGGCGAGCGCCCGTTCGTCGTCGGTGGTGAGTGCGGTGTGACCGCGGTGCTCGGCGACGACGACCGCGGCTTCGGTGTCGGTGCCTTCGACGGCGAACGCGGCGACACTGCCGGGACGGATGTCGCGATCGGCCGAGGCCGCCGTCGCTTCGACGTCCTGCGGATAGTGGTTGCGGCCGTCGACGATGAGCAGATCCTTGATCCGGCCCGCGATGTAGACCTCGCCGTCGTACCGGACGCCGAGGTCGCCGGTGCGCAGCCATGGCCCGTCGGGCAGTCCACTGTGGTCCCCGGTCAGCCGGGCGCCGAAGGTTTCGGTGCTCTCCACGGGCTTCTGCCAGTAGCCCGTGCCGACGTTGGGCCCGTGTACCCAGATCTCGCCGACCGAGCCGTCTTCCAGCGCGACACCGGTTTCCGGGTCGACCAACGCGACGTGCTGGCCCACCGGGACGCCGCAGGCGACCAGCCGGAGACCGGTGTCCGCCTGGCGCGCCGTCCCCGCGCCCAGCGCGGCGCGGTCGAACGTCGTGACACGCGGGGGAGTGGCGGGGCCGGTGGTGACGAAGACCGTCGCCTCGGCCAGCCCGTACGCGGGACGCGTCTTCTCCGGCAGGTAACCGGAATCGGCGAAGGCCGCGTGGAACCGGTCGAGGACGCCCGCGTTGATCGGCTCCGCGCCGTTGACGATCGCGGCGACCCGGTCGAGGCGGAGTTTTGCGCGGTCCTCCTCGCGGACCCGGCTCGCGGCGTAGTGGAACGCGAAGTTCGGGGCCGCGCTCCAGCTCCCGTTGTGATCGCCGAGCAACTCCAGCCAGCGCACCGGGCGCTCGATGAAGGCCAGCGGATCCATCAGCACCGAGCGCATGCCCAACGCCAGCGGTGTGATCAGGCCGAGCACGAGACCCATGTCGTGGAACAGGGGCAGCCACGACACCGTGGTCCCCGACGCGTCCATGCCGAGCCCGCGCACCGCCTGGCTGACGTTGGCCAGCACGTTGGCGTGGGTCAGCACCACACCCGCCGGGCTGCGGGTCGAGCCGGACGTGTACTGCAGGTACGCCACGTCGTCCGGCGCCGATGCCGGGGCGGGCCACGCGCGAACCGGGCCCGCGGCGGGCTGGTCGGCCGCGACGACGGCGACGCGTTCGCCACCGGGCAGACCGGCCAGGAACTCGCGGACCGCGTCCTCGGCCGCGGCGGTGGTGATCACCGCGGTGGGGGAGCAGTCGGTCAGCACCGCGGCGAGCCGTCCGGCGTGCCCTGGCAGCCCGGGGTCGAACAGCGGAACGGCGATCGCGCCCGCGGTGATCGCGCCGAGGAACGCGACGACGTACTCGGCGCTCTGCGGGCACAGCACCGCAACCCGGTCACCGGGCCGGACGGGCAGCGCCCCCGCGACGGCGTCGACGCGCTCCTGGAGCTGTTTCCAGGTCAGGGTCCGCCGCCGCCCGGCGCGGTCGGTCGCGAAGTCGGCGAAGGTCACTGCGGGCCGGTCGCCATCGGTGTCCGCCCAATGCCGGAGGCAGGCGGGGAGGGTGGGGCCGGCCGTGGCGGGCAGGTTTTCGGGGGCCAGGGACATGGCTTCTCCTCAGGGGTTCGGGGGATTCAGCGGCCGAGCGGACCGGCGGCGTGCCGCCAGGCGGCCACGGCGAGGGCGTCGAGATCGAGGCCGGTGGTCCCGGCGTCACGAAGCACGACCAGTACGTCGTCGGCGGCGATGGCGACGGTGCGCAGACGCAGTCCCGGCAGTTCGGGGGGCTGTCCGGGGAGCGTCAGGAGTTGTTGGTAGGAAAGGGTTTTCGCGCCCGGAACGGTGGGAGCGGGATGGACGGTGACGGTCGACACCGCGGTACCGGCCGCGTCGTCGACCGTCACCTTCGAGCACCGCCCGGCCTGCGCGGCCCATGCCGTCAGATCGGGCGGGTTCGTCGTGCGCGCGACGAGTTCGGAGACCTGCCCGCCGGGTACGACGGACTGGAAACCCTGGCCGGTGGCGTCGGTGCCGACCAGTCGGCCGTGTACGACGTCCTCGCAGCCTCCGACGTCGACCCTGCTCTGCGCGCGGTCCGAAGTGGACAGTGCTGCGCGGAGGTCGAAGCCGTCACGCGCGGACGCGTGCGGGACGGCTTCCGGCGGCAGCAGCGCCGCAGGGGGAACGGCGGGTGCGGGCGGCGTCGCGACCGCCTGAATCGATTCTCCCGGTGCTCCGGAAATGGTCGCGACCGCGGCAGCGGAGACGACGAACGCGCGAATTCGGGCAGCCATGAATAGCCCTTTCGGAAGGGTCCTGATGGAGTCGCGGTCCCCTCGGTGGGACGCAGGCGCCGGGGTCACGTCAGTGGACGCCGAACCCGGGCGGCACGACGAAGGCTACGACGGGAAATCGAATACCGGAAGGTGTCAAGAGAACGTAAATGTCCTTCGTGTACAGGCGGTGACCTGCGGCTTCCGAGATATTCGCTGGTGCATGAGCCGGTTTGGTACCACCGTGCCACAGTCGCTCACTGTCCGTGAGTGGCGGGTCACCCTGATGGGGGAGGTGGGGGCATTTCTTGTTTCCCTGGCATTCATATTGTCCTCCCGGATTGTGGACAGGACAATTGCCTGGAAGGGTCCCGTCCGCTTAATGTGTCGACACCTCCGGATTTCATTTGCGGGTAATCACCGTCACATTTCGAATTCGATCGAACGACCGGGACAAAGGATTGCGTATGCGCACTACTTCGAGGCGGCTACGGGCCGTGGCGTCGCTGGCGGCCGTGGCGTGTTTGCTGCCCGCCCCGGCGCGGGCCGAGAGCGGTGTCCCGGACGTCCGCGCCGACGACGGTTCGCACGTCGTCGCGCAGACCACTGTGGACGGTGACCCGCGGATGCTGGATCTCACCGTGCGCTCGGTCGGCGTCGGGAGCTACGCGATGGTCCGGCTGATCCTGCCGTCGCGGTGGGCCGCCGAACCGGACCGCAAGTGGCCTGCCGTGTACCTGCTCGCCGGGGAGACACGGCTGCAGGACTATCGCGGCTGGACGGCCAACACCGACATCCGGAAACTCGCCGACGACTCCGGCGTGATGGTGGTGATGCCGGGCTCCGGTTCCGCGGGGTTCTTTTCCGACTGGTGGAATTACGGCAAGGACGTCGTGCTCGACCAGTGGGAGACGTTCACCGCGGTCGAGATCCCGCAGCTGATCGACCGCGGCTATCGCGGGGACGGACGGCGGGTCGCGGCGGGGCTCTCCCTCGGCGGATACGGCGCGGTGGAACTCGCCGCCCGGCGGCCGGGAGTGTTCCGCTTCGCCGGGTCGTTCAGCGGCAATCTCAACCCCACCGGCCCGTACGGCGAGCTGCTGACCAGCGCGATCGTCGCTTCGGCCCGGCAGGATCCCGAAGCGCTCTGGGGCGACCGACGGCGCGAGGCGTCCCGCTGGGACGCGCACGATCCGCTGGTGAACGCCGACCGCCTGCGCGGCACCGAGCTGTACCTGTCGACGGGCAACGGCCTGCCGGGACCGTTCGACGGGAAACTCCCGGTCGACGTGCTACCCGGCGCGATGCTGCTCGAATTCCTCTGCGCCGGCCAGACCACCGCGATGGCGGACCGGCTGAACCGCCTCGGCGTCCCGGTCAAGACGGATTTCTACGGGCCGGGCACGCATCACTGGGCGTACTGGCAGGACCAGCTGCACAAGACCTGGCCGTTGATGCTGAGCGCGCTCTCGGCGCCGGCGAAGGCGGGGGAGGCGTCGTGACCCGTCCGTCCTTTGTGGTCACCGGTGCGTCGAGCGGGATCGGCAGGGCCTGTGTGACCGAACTCGTCCGGAGGGGCGCCCATGTCTGGGCCAGTGTGCGCACCGACGCGGACGAAACGGAACTTGCTCGCAGGTACGGCGAAGCGGTCACCGTGCTGCGGATGGATCTCCGGGACGCGGCGTCGATCGCGGCCTGTGGGGAGAAGGTCGCGGCGGCGGGGCCGTTGCGGGGCTTGGTGAACAACGCCGGGATGGCCAGGCCCGGACCGCTGGAACACGTGCCGCTCGAGGATTTCCGGCAGCAGCTGGAGGTCAACGTCACCGGTCAGCTCGCCGTCACGCAGGCGATGCTGCCCGCACTGCGTGCCGCGTCCGCCGCCAGGGTGGTGACCGTCGGATCGATGGGCGGGCGCATCGCCGGGCCGATGGTCGGGCCGTATCACACGTCGAAGTTCGCCCTGGTCGGTTTGACCGACAGCCTGCGCGCCGAACTGGCCCCGTCCGAGATCGGCGTCGTCCTCGTCGAGCCCGGCGCGGTCGCCACGTCGATCTGGCCACGCGCCCGCGCCGCCGCCGAGGAGGTGCGCGCCGCCCTTCCGGAGGCCGCGAGCGAACGGTATGGGGCGCAACTGGAAGAGGCCGAACGCAGCGCGGAGCGGTCGGCGCGGAACGGTGTGCCGCCCGAGCGGGCGGCGCGGGTCGTGGTCCACGCGCTGACCGCACGCCGTCCCGCGCCGCGATACCTGGTCGGCCGGGACGCACGTGTCGCGGCGGTGCTGGCGAACCTGCCGTTCCGCCTCCGCTACCGGTTGACGGCGGCGAAGCGGTGACCCGGCTCGTGGTGATCGTCGCTCCCGGTTCGCGGGGCGACGTCCAGCCGTGTATCGCCTTGGGGCGTGGTCTCGACGGCGATCGGGTACGCGTGCTGGCGGCCGAGCGGTTCCGGACGCTGGTGACCGGGCACGGCCTGGACTTCGCGCCGCTCTCGGCCGACCCCGGCGAGGTCCTCGGTTCGGCCGGTGGACGCGAATGGACCGAGGGCGGGCGCGATCCCGCGACCTTCCTGCGTGGACTGCGAGGTGCGCTGGCCCCGGTGCTGGAGCGGCTGCTGGCCGACGTCCATCGAGGAGCGGAGGGGGCGGACCTCGTACTCGCTCCGACGCTGGGATTCCTCGGCGCGCATCTGGGCGCCTCGCTCGGCATCCCCGACGTCGAACTGCACTATCAGCCCAGCGTGCCGACCGGGGCGTTCGCGCATCCGCTGCTGCCGTGGGCGGCCAAGACCGGGCCGTGTGGCCGCCGGCTGAGCTTTCGCGCCGTCGACACCGTCGCGTGGCAGGTGCTGCGTCCCGAAGTGGACCGGTGGCGGGAGCGGTCACTCGGCCTGCCGAGGGCAGGCATACGCGGGCCCCGCCGGGCGGAAACCCCGGTGCTGTGCGGATTTTCCGACGCCGTGGTGCCCCGGCCGAACGACTGGCCGGCCAGGATCCACGTCACCGGGTACTGGTTCCTCGACACCCCCGCCGAGTGGCGGCCGGACCCGCGCCTGCGGGACTTCCTCGCCTCCGGGCCACCACCGGTGTACGTCGGTTTCGGCAGCATGCGGCCGTCGGAGGCGGAGCGGACGTTCGCCGCCGTCCGCACGGCGTTGCGCCGCGCGGGGCTGCGCGGCCTGCTCGGCACCGATGCCGTGGCCGACGAAGACGATCTGCTGACGATCGGGGACGTCCCGCACGCGTGGCTCTTCCCGCGCACCGCGGCGGTGGTGCATCACGGCGGCGCGGGCACGACCGCGGCCGCGTTGCGCGCGGGCGCCCCGTCGCTGGTCTGCCCGGTCTTCTCCGACCAGCCCTACTGGGGTGACCGGGTCTCCCGGCTCGGCGCCGGACCACGTCCGCTCCCGTTACGGGAACTCACCGAGGACTCCTTGACCGCGCGGCTGCTGGAGCTGTCCGGCAACCTCCTGTTCCGCCGCGGCGCGCAGTACGTCGCCGGCCGGTTGCGCGAGGAGGACGGGGTGGCGCGAGCCCGGGAGGTGCTGCGGGAAGGTTCTCCCTTTCTCCGCCGGAAGGCGTGATTCACGTGTCCAGACACGGAACTCGCGTGATCGGAGGCGTAACTCACGTGATTGGAGGCGTAACTCGGTTGAGGCCGGACCGCACGAGTCTTCCGGCTCCGCACACGCGAGTTGCGCCTTCAATCACGTGAGTTACGGCCTCAATCACGCGAGTTACGGCTTCAATCACGCGAGTTGCGGCTGGAGACACGCGTGTGCCGTCTTGGAGCACGCCGCGGCTGGGGATTTCCTCGTACGGTCGCAGGCATGAACCTGCGCTCAGCACTTTGGCTGCCGATCTTCGACGAACTGGCCGATCCGGTGATCATCGCGCGCCTCGCCGCCGAGGCCGAGGAGGCGGGCTGGCACGGTCTGTTCGTCTGGGACCACGTCCGCTGGCGCGAACCGGTGCGCGCCGTCGCCGATCCGTGGATCACTCTCGCCGCCGTCGCCTCCGCCACCGAGAACCTCGTCTTCGGTCCGATGGTCACGCCACTGGCCCGTCGCCGCCCGGTCAAACTCGCCCGCGAGACGGCCACCTTGGACCGGTTGGGTGACGGACGGCTGATCCTCGGCGCGGGGCTCGGCAGCGACCGCTTCGGCGAGGAGTTCTCGAAGACCGGCGACGAGCCGGACGACCGCAAACGCGGCGAGATGCTGGACGAGTCGCTCGAGATCCTCACCGCCGCCTGGTCCGGTGAGCCGGTGCGGCATCACGGCGCGCACTACACGGTCGACGACATCACCTTCCTGCCTCGTCCCGCGCGCCCGATCCCGGTCTGGCTGGCGGGCTTCCCCGGGAAGACGAAGCCGATGCGCAGGGCCGCGCGGTACGACGGGTTCTTCCCGGTGCACCTGCCGCACGCGGACGAGTTCGCCGAAGTGGTCGAGACGATCACCGGATGGCGCCAGGACACGGAGAAGCCGTACGACTTTGCCATCGGCGTCCCCGCGGGCACGGATCTCGCGCCGTACGAGCGGGCGGGGGCGACCTGGTGGATGGCCGAATTCCCGTGGGACGACCTGTCCGTCGACGCGGTACGCGGCGTGCTGCGGGAGGGCCCCGCTTGACCCGGTCTTTAATAACTCTTTACCAAGTGTGATACTGGACCGGCGAGGGGAGTACTTCCCAAGGGTCTGCCCGGTCAATACGGACACTCCGCTGTGTCCCCGGGAGGCCGCCCATCGGGTGAAGGAGACCTCGAACTTCGAGTTCGAGGAGGCTTCATGCCCGAGTCCGTGGCAACCGTGGGATCACCGGGGTTGTGGGCGATCAGCATCGCCGTCCTGCTGGGACTGCTCGTCGCCGATTTCGCCGTCACCCGCCACCCGCACGAGGTGTCGATGCGGGAGGCCGTCGGCTGGTCGGTCTTCTACCTCGCGCTCCCGGTCGTGTTCGGGCTCTGGCTGTGGCTCGAGTTCGGTGGCGGCCAGGCGCTCGAGTTCATGACGGGTTTCGTCGTCGAGAAGTCCCTGTCGGTGGACAACCTGTTCGTCTTCATGCTGCTGCTCGCCGCCTTCGCGGTCCCGCCCGCCGTGCAGCAACGCGTGCTGCTGTACGGCATCGTGGGCGCGCTGGTGCTCCGCGGCGTGTTCATCGCGGCCGGTGCCGCGATGCTGTCGGCCGGCACCTGGGCGTTCCTCGTTTTCGGCGTGATCCTGCTGGTCTCGGCGCTCAAGATCCTGCGCGAGGCCATGTCCGACGGCCCGGCCGAGATGGATCTCTCGCAGCTGCGGTCGGTCCGGTTGCTGCGCAAACTGATGCCGGTCACCGACGACTACCGCGGCACCCGGTTGACCGTGCGTGAACACGGGCGCCGTGCGCTCACCCCGCTGGCCGTCGTGGTCGTCGCGGTCTTCGCCACCGACGTCGTGTTCGCGGTCGACTCGGTGCCCGCCGTCTACGGCATCACCGAAGACCCGTACCTCGTGTTCGCCACCAACGCCTTCGCCCTGATGGGGCTGCGTGCCCTGTACTTCGTGCTCCATTCGGCGCTCGCGAAGCTGATCCACCTGAACCACGGCCTCGCGATCATCCTCGCCTTCATCGGGGTGAAGCTGGTCCTGCACTGGGCACACGGGATCTGGTCGGAGGTGCCGCAGATCCCGACGCCGGTCTCGCTGGGCGTGATCGTCGCCGTCCTCGTCACGGTCTCGTTCACCAGCCTGTACGCACGCCGTCGCGAAGCCGCCCGGATGGCAAAGGAGTGAGCGATGATCACCGGACTAGTCGTCGGCTTCCTGATCGACGTGGTGGTCGCCGCTCTCTTCCTCGCCGCGTTGCTGCTGGTCTTCGCGGCGATGCGGCCACCGCGGTGAGGGTCAGGGGAAACGGATCACGGTGATCCCGGCCAGCACGAAGAACACCAGCACCACCATGGTGCCGCTGTGCCCGCCGGACGAACTGGTCACGACCTGCTCGACGGCGCCGGTCAAGCGCACGCCGCAGTCCGCGACGACGGTGTGTTTGCCCGCCTCGATCCGGGTGAACTCCACATCCGCGGTGAAGGCGCCGGTGCCGTCGGCGTAGGCGCCGCCGACGCGCTCGCCGTCCGACGTCAGGGTGACGCGTTCGCCGGGGGTGCAGCCCTTGCCCGTCGCGGACAGCCTGTCGCCGGGCTGCACGCTCGGGCGGTCGAGGACCAGGTCGTTCGGCCCCGGCGGCGTGCTACTCGACGAAGGGACGCCGGTCGGCGGCGGGGGAGTGTCCGTTGTGGACGGTGGTGTCGTCGTGGGCGGGGTCGTCGTGGTGACCGGGGTGGTCGGTGTGGTGGTCGTCCCCGGCCGGGTCGGTGTGGTCACCGGGACGGTCGGCTTCGTCGTCGGAGGCACCTTCGTCGTCGGCGGCGCCGTGGTCACGGTGCCGGTCACCCGGAAGTTCGCGCCGCCGGTCAGCGGCTGACCGGTCCGCGCGTTCGTGCAGGTGCCCGAGACCGCGTGACTGCCGGGTGTCGCGTTGCCCGGCACCGTCGCCGCCACCTGTCCGCTGGGGGCGCCGACCGACGTAATGGCCGCCCCGTCCCACGAGAAAGAAATCGGTCCTTTGCACGGGGAGAAATTCCAGGAAATGGTGAAAGAACTCCCCGCGGGGCCGCTCGAAGGTTTCAAACCAACCGTGGACTGATAAGGGGACTGCTGCGCGTTTCCCGCTCCCACCTGGGAAACCAGGAACAACAACCCGGTCACGATGCCGAATATCAGGCGAACCACGATACGCATTGGGACGTCCCTCTCCGGTAAGTACTCGCTGTAGCATTCCGGACCAGTCGGATTACGCAAACAGGGGATGCGCAAAATGGGACGTGTCATCGCGGCAGGGGTTGCGTTGGGTCTTTGCGCGGTCCTCCTCGGCTCACCACCGGCCAGTGCGGACGGTGCCGGCAGTGCCAGGCTCGACCTCGCGGTCACCCTGGACGACCGGCCGATCACCAACGCCACGGTCATGATCGACCCGGCGAAGCAGATCGAACTGACCGTCACGGCGACCAACAGCGGCGGGACCTCGGTCAAGGTCCGCAGCGTACGGGTGTCCGGCGTCGCGCTCGCTCTGACGTTCTTCGCCTATGACACCACGGCACCGTTCGAAGTCCCCGCGCACAGCCGGGTCACGCGGACCTTCGTGCTGGACATGGCCGACCTGTCCGGCCAGGCGATCGGGCTGCTCCCGTCGACCGTCGAACTGCTGGACGCCCAGCGGGGCACGCTCGGCGAGGCGTCCACGGTCGCCGACATCCGTGGGTCCTTCTGGTCCGTCTACGGCGCCTTCGGGCTCGCGATGCTCGTGCTCACCGTGCTGGCGTGGCTGACCGCCCTGCTCGCGCTCGCCCGCCACCGCCTCCCCGCCAATCGGTGGCGCCGCGGCCTGCGCTTCCTGCCCGCCGGTTTCGGGACCGGACTCGTCGCCGTCGTCTCGCTGTCGGTGCTGCGGCTCGTCCCGCCGGAGCCGTCGATCGAGATCCCGGTGGTCCTCGGCGCCGCCGTCCTCGCGTTCCTACTCGGCTATCTGACCCCGCATCCGGCGCCCGGTGCCGACGAGACGGTGCGCTTTCCCGATGCCACCAAGGAATTCAACCGATGAGCGCACCCGTCGAGGTCGTCGCCGCACTGCCGCAGTACGAGATCGGGGCCGCGATCGGCCAGGGCGGGATGGGGGTCGTCTTCGCGGGCGTCCACCGTTCGCTGCGCCGTGACGTCGCCATCAAGCAGCTGCCGTGGGACGTGCTGAACCACGCCGTCGGCAGCGAGCTCTTCGACCGTGAAGCGCGGGTGCTCGCCAGCCTCGACCACCCGCACATCGTGCCCGTCTACGACTACGTGCGTACCGGTCGCGAGCACCTGATGGTGATGGAACGCCTCGACGGCGGCACGGTGCACAGCCGATTCCGAAGCGGGGCGATCAGCGGGGAACAGGCCTGCGCGATCGGGCTGGCGACGCTCGCCGGACTCCACGCGGCGCACGAAGCCGGCGTGCTGCATCTGGACGTCAAGCCGAAGAACTTGCTCTTCACCACGCAAGGCGTGATGAAGGTGGCCGACTTCGGCATCGCGAAGGTGATCAGCGAGGGCGCCACCCTCGTCACGCACGGCGGCGAAGTCCTCGGCACACCCGCCTACATCGCACCCGAGCAGGCGATGGGCAACGCGCTGAGCCCGGCCGCCGACGTCTACTCGATGGGCACGGTGCTCTACGAACTGCTGTCCGGGAAACTGCCGTTCGACAACACCCGCGGCGCGATCAGCATGATGCGCCAGCACATGTTCACCGATCCGCGCCCGATCGAGGGCGTGCCGTCACCGCTCGCCGACGTCGTCATGCGCGGCCTCGCGCGCGAACTCGACTCTCGTTACCGCGACGCGGAAACCTTCGCGGCCGACCTCGCGTCGGCCGCCACCGCCGTGTACGGGCCGGGCTGGCTGGAACGCTCCCGGGTGCCGGTCCGGCACCTCACCCCGCGGGTGATCTCCGCGCTCAGCACGCCGGTCCCGGCCTGGGACGGCCCGACACGGCCGGTGCACCGCGCCACACCGGATCCGACGCTGTCGGCGACCCGCGCGAGCTTCCAGCCGGCGTCCCGGTCCGGTGCGGTGCTCTGGTTCCGGCTGGCCGCGGCGGCCGCCGCGATCGCGCTCGTGGTGCTCACCCTGCTCACGCCGGAACGGCTGCCGCACGAGGCGACAACGGTGAGAATCGACGGTGCCGCCGCCTCGTCGGCGCCCGTGGACCTCAGCAAGACGTTGACCGTGATCGGTGAGGGCAGTCCGAGACAGGTCACCCTGGACCTTTCGGCCGCCGGGATACCGCTCGGATCCGCGTCGGCGGTGCCGAAACCCGACGGTGACGGTTTCCGTGCCGACCTTCGGTTCCCCGGACTCACCCGCTGGATCGCCGGGGGTGCCGTCACCGCGACGATGACGGCGGACGGCGTTCCGCGGGCCTTCACGGTCGTCACCCGGCAGCATCCGCTCGCGAGCGCGCTCGGCGCGGGCAGCCTGATCCTCTCCCTGTTCGCGTTGGCGTACTTGGAATCCGGGTTGCGGACCATTCGCAACGGCCATCGGTGGCGGGGCGCGCTCGTCGGCGGGCCGATCCTCGGCCTGCTGTTCGGCGCGACGGCGTGGCTGTGCGTCTCGGTGCTGCGAGTGCACGAGCCCGCGGTGTCGTTCGGCGTCGGCTGCTCGATCGCGGGCGCGGTGGCGACGGGCTTCGTGGTCGCCGCCGCACGCGCCCGGCGCGCACGCTGAAACCCCCGGGGGCGGCCGTCGATGGCCGCCCCCGCTCAAGGGTCACGACTTGCGGTGCTTGCCCTCGTCGTCCGTCACCTCGAACTGTTCCTTGCGCACCTTGCCGGAGATCGTCTGGTCCTCGGTGACGGTCTCGGTCTTGAGCCTCGCCCGCTCGACCGCGACGGTTTCCTTGTTCACCACCGGTTTCTCGGCGTGCAGTACGACTTCCTGTTCGTCCTCGGTGATCTCCGCCCGCTCGCCGCCCGGCTTCGTGATCGGTTCCCGTTCGATCCGCACTTCTTCGTGGCTGACCGGAACGGTGACCTGCTGCTCCTCGGTGACGACGTACTTGCGCAACCGGACATGGCCGGTCTCGACCTGCTCGGTGCCGACGTTCAGCCGCTCCTCGGAGCGCGTCATAGTGGGCTCGCTGTCCCGATCCTTCATACCTGCGCCCGCGTTCATCGCGGCCTTGTCGCGACCGGTGCCGCCAGGTCGCGCCTGCGCCCGGTCGTCCATCCGGCCGTCCGGCGACGTCCGCGGCATCGGCAGCCCGTAGTGCTTGTAGAGCTGCGCGCTCTCCTCCGCGGACAGGTGCCCGTCGGCCTCGATCCGGGGCGCGTCGGTGACGGCGTCCTTGTCGACGCGGACGTGCACGCCGTCGCGGTCCGCGTGAGCGCCCGAGAGCGGGACGAAACTCTCCTTGGTGCCGAAAAGACCCGTCTTGACGGTGATCCACTCCGGCTGGCGGGTCGCGTCGGCGAGATAGACGTTGCCGACCTTCCCGAGTTTGTTCCCGGTCGGGTCGACCACGGCGCTGTCGATGAGTTCCTGCGGCTGCATGGTCTTCGCCATCGGCCTTCTCCTCTCGAACGATGCTGCTGAGACGTCCACCGTCAGCCGGACCGGTGATCACGGCAACCGCCGTGGTGCACCTGTGGGCGACCCTCGAAAGTGGTGGTTTGAAGGCGCTCTCACGGGCTAGGAACGGCGTGTCGTCGCAGGTGGAAGGGGGTCTGCGTGGCGTGACCGCCGGGTCCGGATTGGTGCGAAGGTGTGGATCTCCCGCCGTCCGAAAATCGGCTGCGGGGAGCTGCGGACCTGGCCTACCCTGGTGATCGTGATGCAGCAACTGCTGTTCCTCTGAGGAACGACGCCTCCACCGGTACCGCGAGCCGCGGTACCGGAGTTCGTTCTTCCTGCTCATCACTTTTCGCTGGAGGCAGTTCCTTCATGTCATCCCCTCTTTCGCCCGCGCCTGTGCGCGCGGCGCATGTCCGCCTGTCCGGCGTCCACCTCTCCTTCGGGGGACGGCCCGTCCTTTCCGGGGTCGACCTCGTCGCCGCCGCCGGTGGGCGTGTCGCCATCGTCGGGGAGAACGGTCGCGGCAAGACCACCCTTCTCCGGGTGCTCGCCGGCGACCTCGCCGCCGACCGCGGCGAGGTGCACCGCTCGGGTTCGGCCGGTGTCGCCGACCAGCAGATCCCGCTCGGCGCGAACGACACCGTCGGCGCGTTGATCGACCTCGAACGGGCCGCCGTCCGCGCCGCGCTGGCTCGCCTGGAGGCCGCCACCGAGGCGCTCAGCGACGGCCGTCCTGGCGCGGACGACACCTTCGCCGCCGCGCTGGAGGAGGCCGAGGCCCTCGACGCGTGGGACGCCGACAGGCGTGTCGAAGTCTCGCTGGCCGCCTTGAACGCCGTCGACGACCGTGATCGTCCACTCGGGACACTCTCGGTCGGGCAGCGGCACCGGGTGCGGCTGGCCTGCCTGCTCGGCGCGGGGCATCCCGTCCTGCTGCTGGACGAGCCGACCAACCACCTCGATGCCGCCGGACTCGACCACCTCACCGAACGGTTGCGCGCTCACCCTGGCGTGGTCGTCCTGGTCAGCCATGACAGGGCGTTGCTCGCGGACGTGGCCACCACGGTGATCGACCTCGATCCGTCGAGTGACGACCGGCCGCGGGTCTACGGCGGTGGCTACGCCGCCTACGTCGAGGCCCGTCGAGCCGAACGTGCCCGCTGGGAAGCGGCGCACGCCGAACAGATCGCCGAACGGCAACGCCTGGCGGACGATCTGTCCGCGGCGCGGAACCGGCTGCGCGACAACTGGCGGCCGCCCAAGGGCACCGGCAGGCATGTCCGGGCCACTCGCGCGCCGGGGCTGGTCCGCGCGGTCCACTGGCGGCAGGAAGAGCTGGCCGGGCACGTGGTGGCGGTTCCGCCGCCGCCCGCCCGGTTCGCCATGCCCGAACTGCCGTCGCACGGCGGCGCGACGCTGCTCCGTGCCGCCGGGGTGACGGTGGCCGGACGGCTCACGCGATCGGTCGATCTGGCGCTGGAAAGCGGTGACCGGCTGGTGATCACCGGCCCCAACGGCGCGGGTAAATCGACGCTACTGGCCGTACTGGCCGGGGAACTGGAGCCGGGATCCGGCACGGTCACCCGTTCCCGGTCGGCGCGGATCGGCAGGCTGGGGCAGGAGTCCGACCTGCCTGCCAGGCGGACGGCGATCGAGCTGTACGACGAACAGCTCGCCAGGGCCGGGATCCCGGGGCCGGGGCTGGGCGAGCTGGGTCTGCTCTTCGGCTACGACCGGCATCGTCCGGTGGCCGAACTGTCGGTCGGTGCCCGGCGACGGCTGGACCTGGCACTGGTGCTGGCCTGCCGTCCGCACGTGGTGCTGCTGGACGAGCCGACCAACCACCTGTCCGCCACGCTTGTCGACGAGCTGACCGCCGCACTCGAGGTGACTCCGGCCGCGGTGGTGATCGCCACGCACGACAGGCAGCTGTCGCGGGACACCGAGTCCTGGCCGAGGCTCGCGCTGTGAGCCGTCAACCGCGGTGGGCGACGGTGTAGCGCACGGTCTGCGCCAGCACCACGCTCCCGTCGTCGGGTTCGCGCAGCGGCTCGAGCTCCGCGAGCACGGCCCGGCGCACGGCGTCGAGGCGGTCTTCCGGGATCAGTTCCCAGAACATCCGCTGGCCGTGCGACCAGGACCAGGTGATCCAGTGCCCGGGGTCGGCGAACTTCACCGGATAGACGCGTTCCACGGACGTGACACCGGTGAAGCCAGCCGACTCCACGGCCTGGCCGAAACCCTCGACGGTGGCGAACAGGCCGGACCTGACGGCCAGGGTCCAGGCCAGCTCCGGCGGTACGAACGGTTTGAACACCTCGCGAACGGCCGCCCACCGAGGATCGTCGGCGCCGAACGTGGTCACGCCCATCCGGCCGCCCGGCGCGAGCAGACGATGCCACGACCGCAGACCGGCGACCGGATCCGGCAGGAAGAACACCACGAACGACGCGAGGAGGACGTCGAACGCGGCCTCATCCAGTGTCGGTTCTTGGGCGTCCATAAGGGAAACCGAGGCGTTGGCTCCGCGATCCTCGATATCTTTCGCGGTGCGGCCGATCATTTCCGCGGACAGGTCGATACCCAGCACCGATCCGCCCGCGCCGACCCGCTCGGCCGCCGGGAACAGCACCGCGCCCCGTCCGCAGCCGACGTCCAGCACCCGCTTACCGGGGACGAGCCCGACCCGGTCGAGCAGCTCCGTGGCGAACACGCCGAAGAAGTCGACGCCGAGCGCGTCGTAGGTCTCCGCCGTCCGGTCGAACAGCCGCGCCATCGCCTGCCGCGTGTAAGCGCTCATGCGCAGGACGATGCCCCGGCGAAAACGGCGTTGTCAAACGGATGCCGAGGTTTTGTCAGGTCGCTCCGGTCGGTGATGCCGGGAATTCGTTCCGGCGTCTCAATTCTTCGGGAGGGTGGGGGCCTGCACGGTCGGTCCGGCAAAGCCGGGTATGTCCACAAGGTGGCAGGTTGCGAAAGCCACTTTGGCAACCTTGAAGGTTGCGAAAGTGGCTTTCGCAACGTCGGGAGCAGGGTGCGGTAGCGAAGTGGGGCCTTCGCTACGACGGTGTCGTCGCTGAACCCGTGGTCGAGATGCGTCGCGAAAGCCACTTTCGCGACACGGTCGCCCCATGGCCGGGAGCGAATCCCCGCGACCCGACACCCCAAATCGGCTCTCCGGGAATCGTCCCCTGTGGACAGTCGAGAAGGGCGCCAGGCAACTATGTGGCGAGACCCCGCCGCCGGAACCCTGGGCCTTCACGGACCCCAAAGAGGCCTCAGGAGAACGCGCGGGAGACCTGCGAAAGAACGATGAGTCCGCAGAAGACCAGGTTCTTGTACTTGTGCTCGACCAGGATGGCGACGAATTCGCGGATGGTGGCGCTCGGCCAGAAGTACCACGCCGTCGGCGACCCGATGACCTGGCCGTTCACCTTCGCGCGGCGGGCGATGAGGGCGGCGCGGAGCACGTGGAAGTTGTTCGTGACCACTGTGCACCGGTAGCCCGGCTTGCGCTGCTCCATGATCTCGGCGCTGAAGGTGAGGTTCTCGAAGGTCGTCCGTGACCGGTCCTCCAGGAGGATCCGCTCTCTCCCCAGCCCGTTCTCGACCAGATAGCCGGCCATGGCGTGGGACTCCGGCAGGTCCTCGTCAGGCCCTTGCCCGCCCGAGGTGACCACCATCGGCTCTCCGCCGCGGCGGGCTTCCGCCTCCACGACGCGTTCGGCCCGCTTCAGGCGGCCGGCCAGCAGCGGTGGCACCTGATGACCGTCCAGCAGTCCCGAGCCCAGCACCACGACGAAGTCCACGCCTTTCTCGGTGCGGATGCGGCCGTAGACGATCGAGTACAGGAGAAAGCAGACGAAGAGGAACGAGACGTAGACGACGATTCCGTTGAGGCTGCCGCGAAGGATGTCGAGCGGCTCCCACGCCAGTTGCGTGACCGTCGCGTTGAACACGATCAGTGCGCAGATGCCGACCCCGGTCAACAGCGACAGCACGTTGGCCAGCCTGCGTCCTTCGCGGCGGAGCATGGTGATCCCGTTGCAGATCAGGAAGACCGTCAGCGCGAGGACCGTCGGGATGATCAGCAGGATCACGCCGACCGCGACGAAGCCCGCCGCCTCCGGCGACACCGAGGCGAGCAGCGCGATGAAGGTCACGCCGAGGAACAGAAGCGCGAAGAAGAGGTAGAAGCCGTTCCGCAGCCGGCGCCGGTCGCGAAGGAAGCTCACCAGGAAGGCCGCGCAGCACAAGGCCGCGATGGCGAAGGGAATTGCGGCGGCCCTCACGAGATCTCCAGCCTTCGGACGATGCGGCGGCATTGAATCATATGACGCGGACACCTGTGGTGCCGTCGGCGGGTGTGTCGCCTTTCCTTGCCCGACAGGGTGTTACCGCGCCCGCTGCACCGGCCGCTCGTCCCACACCGGTTCCGGCGTCTCCCGCACCTGCCCGTCCGAGCCGAACACGAGGAACCGATCGAACGAGCGCGCGAACCACCGGTCATGCGTCACCGCGACAGTGGTGCCTTCGTACGCTTCGAGCGCCAGTTGCAATGCCTCCGCCGAGGCGAGGTCGAGGTTGTCGGTCGGCTCGTCCAGCAGCAGGATGGTGGCGCCGCCGATCTCCAGCAGCAGGATCTGGAACCGCGCCTGCTGGCCGCCGGACAGCTTCTCGAACCGCTGGTCGCCCTGGCCGTCGAGTTCGTAGCGGCGCAGGATGTTCATCGCGGGCCCGCGGCTCCGCGCGTAGCCGGTCCAGAGGATGTCGACGAGCGTGTGCCCGAGCAGTTCGGGATGGGCGTGTGTCTGCGCGAAATGGCCGGGGACGACGCGGGCGCCGAGTTTCCACAGTCCGTCGTGCGCGACGTCCTCGCCCGCCAGCAATCGCAGGAAATGCGATTTGCCGGAGCCGTTCGAGCCGAGCACCGCGACCCGTTCGCCGTAGAAGACCTCCAGGTCGAAGGGTTTCATCAGGCCGCGGAGTTCGAGCCCCTCGCAGGTGACCGCGCGGACACCGGTCCGGCCGCCGCGCAGCCGCATGGTGATCTTCTGTTCACGCGGGGGAGCGGCAGGCGCTCCGGCCTCCTCGAACTTGCGCAAACGTGTCTGTGCGGCGTGATAGCGCGAAGCCATTTCGTCGCTGCGCGCGGCGTACTGACGCATGTCGGCGACGAGCTTCTTGAGCTGGGCGTGCTTTTCGTCCCAGCGGCGGCGGAGTTCCTCGAAGCGTTCGAAGCGCTCCGCGCGTGCCTGGTGGTAGGTGTCGAAGCCGCCGCCGTGCACCCAGACGTCTCCGCCGGCGGGCCCGGGTTCGACACTGATGATCTTCTTCGCCGCCCGCGCGAGGAGTTCCCGGTCGTGCGAAACGAACAGCACGGTCTTCTGGGTCTCACGCAGCCGCTCTTCCAGCCACTGCTTGCCGGGGACGTCGAGGTAGTTGTCGGGCTCGTCGAGCAGGAGGACGCCGGAACCGCCGAGCAGCAACGCCTCCAGCACCAGCCGCTTCTGTTCGCCGCCGGACAGGGTGCGCACCTCGCGCCAGCGTGCCTTCTCGTACGGCAGGTTGAGCGCCGCCGTCGTGCACTTGTCCCACATGACTTCGGCCTCGTAGCCGCGTGCGTCACCCCAGTCGCCGAGCGCCTGGGCGTACGCCATCTGGCTCGCTTCGTCGTCGCGTTCCATCAAGGCGAGTTCGGTCTCGTCGACGGCGCGGGCGGCGGCGCGGAGCGCTTCCGACGACACGGACACGAGCAGGTCCCGCACTGTCCGTTCGTCGCGCACCGATCCGACGAACTGGGGCATCACGCCGAGCCCGCCGCTGATGGTCACCGAGCCGCCGTCGGGCGTGATTTCGCCCGAGATCAGCCGCAGCAAGGTCGTCTTGCCCGCCCCGTTGGCGCCCACGAGCGCGCAGACGCTGCCTTCCCCGACCCGGAACGAGACGTCGTCGAGGAGCAGGCGCCCGTCGGGTAGGTAGTACTCGACGTGCGCGACTTCGACGTGGCCCATTTCGACAGCCTGCCCGCGGCCGCCGGAATCACGCAACGCAATATCTCCGGTAGTGTCGGTGACGTGGAGCGAACCTACTTCGGCGTGCGGCTCAAGCTGATGCTTGCGCTGTTCCTGCCCGAGTTGTTCGTCGTGCTCCCGGTCGTCGGCGGGGTCAACCCGCTGAGCCTGGCCACCGCGCTGACGGCGTCGGTGGCGGTCGCCAACCCGCTCGGGCTGGCCGCCGCCCTCACCGCGTCGCTCGCCGTCATCCTGCTCGCGCTCGCGGCGCATTTCCGCCTCGAACCGGCGGCCGCCGCGATGAAGGTGCGCGCCATCAGCCTGCGCGAACGCGCGCAGCTGTACTTGAGCCTGCGCGATCCCGACGCGCGTGGCCGCGTCCGTCCCCGAGCTCCGTCACCGGGCATCGTGGCTGCCTGATCTCTCCTCGTTCGAAGGTGAGGCAGTCACTCCTGCCCATGCACCTTCAACCGACGGAGTGACCCGGTCATGTTCGATGTCTTCCTGTACCCCGTTTCCGCCATTCTCTGGTTCTGGCACAAGGTTTTCGGCGCCATTTCGAGTCCCGACTCGGGCGTGGCCTGGGTGCTGTCCATCGTGTTCCTCGTCTTCACCCTGCGCCTGCTGCTGGTCAAACCCGCTCTCAGCGCGCTGCGGGCGGGCCGCCGCATGCAGGCGCTCGCGCCGCGGATGCGGCAGCTCAAGGAGAAGTACGGCAAGGATCGCCAGCGGATGGCGAAAGAGATCCAGAAGCTGCACGCCGAAAGCGGCGTGAGCCCGCTGGGCGGTTGTCTCCCGGCACTGATCCAGCTGCCGGTGTTCCTTTCCCTGTACTGGGTTCTGCGCGATTTCACCCCGGGAGCCGCGTCGAACCACGTCTTCGACCGGGCCGGGGTGGAGTCGTTCCTGAACGCCGACCTGTTCGGCGCGAAGCTCGGCAACTGGCTTTCGCAACCGGCGGCGGAGCTCGCCGCGTTCGGCACCGATCACGTCCACATGATCGCCGTCGGGGTGCCGTTGATGCTGATCGCGAGCCTGGCCACGTTCTTCTCGCTGCGCTCGGGACTCACCCGGCAGACCGCGACCGCCCCCGAGACGGCGGGGATCGCCAAGCTGATGATGTACCTGGCGCCGGTCGGCATGCTGGTCTCGGGATCGTTCTTCCCGGTGCCGATCGGCGTGCTGTTGTACTTCCTGGCCACCAACGTGTGGACGCTGGGACAGCAGCATTTCCTCACCAAGATCGTCGACAGGGCGGCGATCGAGCAGCGGGGGACCGGTCCCGCGTGACAGGGTTTACCCTCTGCCGGATGAAGATCCGGACGGCAGCGCCCATTCGAGCGACCATGGCGCTTGTCGTCGGCTGCCTGCTCGCGGCATGCGGTGCGAATCCGCCGGAGCCGGCGCCCGCGCCGTCGACGGCGGCCCCGGCTCCGACCGGTCCGGATCCCGCCCTCGTCTCCTGGGCGGGCGGCTACTGCGGCGCGGTCAAGGACATGCAACTGATCGTCTACACCCTGGCCAAGGGGTTCGAGATCAAGACCGAGGCGGATCTGCCGAAGGCGGCGGCTTCGCTGACCAAACTGGACACCACGCTGGCGGCGGCGATCGGAGGACTGGAGAAGCTGCCACCGGCATCCCCGCCGGCGCAGGAGGCCAACACGCTCTCCGCCGGAGAGCTGGACTTCTACCGGAAACTGCGGAAACAGGTCACCGAGTCGCTGGCGCTGCTTCCGAAGGGCGGGGTCGACTACGCCCAGTCCTCCCTCCAGGTGATCGGAATCGACTTGGTGTCGCACAGGTCCGTCGTCGAGACCGGTAAGATTCCCGGCCTCGACGCGGCGATGAAGGCCGACAAAGCGTGCGAGCTTGTCGGCTAGATCACGGAGAATCTGGCGAAGAACTGTTCGGTACCGGCGTGTCGGGCAAAGCCGAATCGGGAATCATCGCGCTCGCCCGGGAACTGTTCCCGGGCGGGTGGGTGTTCCCGGCGCCGTCCGGCGCCGGGAACGCGTTCGCAGATGACGGCCGGTGAGCGACGCGGAGTCCTCGGCCAGAGCCGACGGCGTGCCCTCGAACACGACCGTCCCGCCGTCGGCGCCCGCGCCCGGTCCGATGTCGATGACGTGGTCGGCGTGCGCGATCACCCGCTGGTCGTGTTCGATCAGGACGAGCGTCGCGCCGCCGTCGACCAGCTCGTCGCAAAGGGTGAGCAGCCGGTCGACGTCGCTGCCGTGCAGTCCGGCGGTGGGTTCGTCGAGGATCAGGCGCAGTTCGTCCGCGGGACCCGCGTCGGCGAGGTGACGGGCGAGCAGCAGCCGCTGCCGTTCGCCGCCGGACAAGGTGTCGAGGCTCTGCCCGATCGTGAGGTAGCCGAGCCCGACCCGGTCCAGCCAGCGCGACCGCCGCGCGATGGGGGACCCCTCGCCGAACAGGGCGGCGGCGTCCGACGGGTTCATCGCCAGGACATCGGCGATGGTCCGGCCGCTCAGGCGCGCGTCGAGAGCGGCCGGGTTGAACCGGGTGCCGCCGCAGGCGTCGCAGGCGGTCTGGACGTCGTCGAGGAACGCGAGATCGGTGACGATGACGCCCTTTCCCTTGCAGACCGGGCAGGCTCCCCGGCCGTTGGCGCTGAACCACGACGGATTCTTTCCCGTAGCCTTGCCGAAGGCTTCGCGGACGGGTTCGGCGACACCGAGCACCGTGGCGGGCGTGGAGCGGATGCCACCGCGCAGCGGAGCCTGTTCGACGACGAGGAAGTCGGGATGCCGCCGGGGAAGCTCGCCCGTGATCAGGGTGCTCTTTCCGGAACCGGCGACACCGGAGACGACGGTCAGGACGCCCAGTGGAACGTCGACGGTGACGTCACGGAGGTTGTGGCTGCGGGCGCCGGAGATCGTCACGGCCCCGCGAGCGGTGCGGGGCCGCTCGCGGAAGTGAAGCGGGGCAGCGAGAATCCGTCCGGTTTCGGTGACGGCCGTGGTGAGCTCGCGGGGGTCGCCTTCGAACTGGACGCGTCCGCCGCCGTCGCCGCCGGACGGTCCGAGATCGATGACGTGATCGGCCGCCGCGATGACCGCGGGATGGTGTTCGACCACGAGGATCGTGTTGTGCGCGTCGCGGAGTTCGGCCAGCAGTTCGAGCAGCCGGTGCACGTCATGCGGATGCAGGCCGGTGCTGGGCTCGTCGAACACGTAGCAGACGTCGCTGAGCGCGCTGCCGAGATGGCGGACGATCTTGACGCGCTGGGCTTCGCCGCCGGAAAGCGTCCTCGATTCCCTGGAGAGGCTGAGGTAGCCGAGGCCGACGGAATCCAGCGCGTCGAGGCGTTCCTTGATCGCCTGCACCAGCGGCGCCACCGACGGATCGCGTACCGCCGCGACGACGTCACGCAGCTCGCCGACCGGCATCGCCGACCAATCCGCGATGGACCGCCCGTCGATCAGGCTGCCGCGCGCGGCTTCGGAAAGGCGGGTTCCCTCGCACTCCGGGCAGACGCCCCGGCTGACGACCCCGGCAAGTCCCTCCTGTTCCTCGGCGGTGAGGCGCGACGGTGTCTTGCGCAGGTACGAGTCCCGCAGCCGCGGGACGATGCCGTCGAAGACGCCGTGCTTGGGATAGTCGGAGCCGGGATCGTCGAGGCGTAGTCCTTCGGCGTGCAGCAGGATTTCGAGCTTCGCCGCCGGTAACCGTCCCAACGGGACATCGGGGTCGACGAGTCCGGCGTGGACGAGCCGTTTCCACCGGTAGGTCCCGGGGGCGAAGGTCGGGAAGCGCACGGCGCCTTCGCGCAGGCTCCGCGAGCGGTCGAGCAGCCGGTCGAGATCGATGTCGTCGACCATGCCGAGCCCTTCACAGCGCGGGCACATCCCGGCGGGATCGTTGAACGAATAGGCGGGCGAGAAGCCGGCGCCCGGCTTGCCGAGGCGGGAGAACAGCAGGCGCAACAGCGGCCCGATGTCGCTCGCCGTGCCCACGGTGGATCGCGCGTTCCCGGTGAACCGCCGTTGATCGACGATCGTGGTGAAGACCAGCCCGTCGATCCGGTCGACGTCGGCGGGCGGATGCTGGGGGAGCCGGTTCCGGACGAAGGCGGGATAGCTCCCGGTGACCAGGCGCTCGGCTTCGGCCGCGATCGTGTCGAACGCCAGCGACGACTTCCCCGACCCCGACACGCCGGTGAACACGGTCAGCCGGTGTTTCGGCACCCGCACCGACACGTCGCGGAGGTTGTTCGTCCGGGCTCCTTCCACCGTGATCCACCGGCCACGCTCATCTCGAACTTTCGCCATGAACCGAGGCTACGATGAGATGTGGCCGGTTTACGGCCACAATTAGCGGGAGGCGTCATGACGGCACCACGGGAACGGATGTTGCGGCTGTTGTCGCTCCTGCAGTCCGGCCGCCAGTGGCCCGCCGCCGAACTCGCGACGGCCATGGAAGTCCCGCCTCGCACGCTTCGCCGGGACATCGACCATCTCCGTGGCCTGGGCTATCCCGTGGAGAGCAGCCGCGGCCCGGGCGGCAACTACCGTCTCGTCGCGGGCACCGCGCTGCCGCCGCTCATGCTGGAACACGACGAGGCCATCGCCACCGTGCTCGGGCTGCGGCTCGCCGCGGCGGGCGGCACGGGCGTCGACCTGACCGCCGAATCGGCGGACCGCGCCGCCGCGAAACTCCGGCGTGTCCTGCCCGCCGCGCTGCGAAAACGGACCGACGCGATGCTCGCCGCGGTCGAGTTCGGGACCGGCGAACCACCGCGGGTCACTCAGGACGTCCTGAACGTCCTTGCCGCGGCGATCGCGGCTCGCCGGTGCCTCGAGTTCGCGTACACGGCGAAGGGCGGCCCGTCGTCGCGGACGGTCGAGCCGATGCGCCTCGTCCAGCTCGGCAGGCGGTGGTACCTCTACGCGTGGGACCTCGGCAGACGGGATTGGCGCAGCTTCCGCCTCGACCGGATCGCCGAGCCGAAGTCGGCCGAGGTGGCCTTCGAGCCCCGCACCCTGCCCGTGGACGACGTCGCGGCTCATCTCCAAGAACGCTTCCACAGCCCGAAATCGCTCCGGATCACGCTGACCCTGGACGTCGGCGCGGAGGAGGCCGCGGCCCGGCTCCACCGGATCGACGGGAGTTTCGAAGCCCTCGGCGACCACCGCTGCCGCTATGTCGCGTACGTCGATTCCTTCGAATGGCTGGCCGTCGTGCTGACCCTCACCGACATCGAGTTCGCGGTGGAGGAACCGGCGGAGTTCGGGGAGTACGTCGCGCGGACAGGGGAACGGCTGGTCCGGGGAAGCAAGGGGCCAGACGGCGATCACGCGTGATCAGAGGGCGATCACGCGTGATTGGAGGCGTAACTCGCGTGATTGGAGGCGTAACACGGCGGCTCAGGTGTCGCCGGGGTGGGGCCACTGCTGCCCGCGTGTCCAGGAGTCCAGGACCATCAGGGTCTTCGTGCCCGTCACCTGGTGGTGCCGCCGGATCTCGTCGATGGTCTGCTGCAGGTGGCCCATGTCCCGCACCCGCAGCCAGACGAGCGCGTCGGGGTCGCCCGCGATGGTGAACACCGCCTGGGCCTCCGGCATCCGGGTGGTGGTGCGGACGATCTCGCCGACTTTGGTGGTCCCGGTGAAGCGCAGTTCGGTGAACGCCTCGATGGCCCAGCCGAGTTTGGCGTGGTCGATCTGGACGGTGTAGCCGACGATGACGCCGGCCTCCTGCATGCGGTCGATGCGGCGTTTGACCGCCGCGGTCGAGAGCGTGACGCGGGCCCCGATGTCGCCGAGGGTGCGCCGGGCGTCCTCCCGCAGCAGTTCGAGGATTTCGCGATCGGTCTCGTCGATGAGCTGGTCCGCCATGAGCCAGGATGGTACGCAGACGCAACAGATATCGGCCAGCGGTCAGGATGGGCCGGATCTTTTGCGTGCTGTTGGTCAATAGACTGCCGCTTGTTGCGGCGGCCCGCGCGGTCGGGTCTCCTGTCGTGACATCGCACGGGGGTGCCGAAGGAGGCAGGTCTGGTGGAGCAGTTCACGTTGGAGGACCGGTATCTGCGGGAAGACGGCACCGTCTACCTCAGCGGGGTCCAGGCCCTGGTCCGGATGCTGTTCGACCGGGTGCGGCACGACCGCGCCGCCGGGGCGTCCCCCGCCGTGTTCGTCTCCGGCTACGAAGGTTCCCCGCTGGCCGGGTACGACCTCGAGCTCGGCCGCCGCTCCGTCCTGCTCGAGAAGCACGACGTCGTGCACCGCCCCGGCCTGAACGAGGAGCTCGCCGCGACGGCGGTGATGGGCAGCCAGCTCACCGCGTCGGTCGGCTCGTCGCGCGGCGGGGTCACCGGCTTCTGGTACGGCAAGGCACCCGGTCTCGACCGGGCGACCGACGCCCTGCGGCACGCCAACCTCGCGGGAACCGATCCGGCGGGCGGCGCGGTGGCGCTGGTCGGCGACGACCCGAACGCCAAGTCCTCCTCGGTGCCCTGCGCCTCCGAGCTCGCGCTGGCCGACCTGGCCATGCCGGTGTTCTTCCCCGCCGACTCGCAGGACGTGCTGGACTTCGGCCTGCACGCTGTCGAGCTGTCCAGGGCGAGCGGGCTGTGGTCGTCGATGAAACTCGTGGCGAACGTGGCCGACGCCGCGGGCACCGCGCACGTCCGGCCGCGGTGGACGGCGCCGGAGCTGGCCATGCCCGCGTACCGGCACAAGCCCAGCTCCCGGCTGCTCGGCACCACGTTGATGGCGCTCGAACGCAGCCTGTACACCGAACGTCTGCCGCTGGCCGTCGAGTACGTGCGCGCGAGCGGGGTCAACCGGATCGTCCACGAAGGACCCGCGGACCGCATCGGCATCGTCACCGCCGGAAAGTCCTATTTGGACCTGATGCAGGCGCTGCGGCTGCTCGGCCTGGACGCCGACGCGTTGTCCCGGCACGGGATCCGGATCCTCAAACTCGGCGTCATCCACCCGCTCGAACCGTCGATCGTCCGCCGGTTCGCCGACGGCCTGAGCGAGATCGTCGTGGTGGAGGAGAAGCGTTCCTTCGTCGAGTCGGCGATCAAGGAGGTGCTGTACGGCACCGCCGGAGCGCCCGCCGTGCACGGCAAGACCGGTCCGGACGGCCGCACCCTGTGCACCGAACTCGGTGAACTCGACCCGGACGCCATCGCCAGGGTGCTGGCCGCGCGGCTGAGCGAGCACCACGAGATCCCGTCGGTGACCGAGTGGCGGCAGCGACGACGCCGTGAGCGCATCTCGGTGCCGTTGCTGACCAGGACGCCGTACTTCTGTTCCGGCTGCCCGCACAACTCCTCGACCAAGGTGCCGGAGGGCACGGTGGTGGGCGGCGGCATCGGCTGTCACGCGATGGCGTTGTTCATGGAACCGGAACAGGTCGGGGACGTGGTCGGCCTGACCCAGATGGGCGGCGAGGGCGCGCAGTGGCTCGGGATGGAGCCGTTCGTCGACGCCTCGCATTTCGTGCAGAACATCGGCGACGGCACGTTCACCCATTCCGGCAGCCTGGCGGTGCGGGCCGCGGTGGCCGCCGGGGTGAACATCACCTACAAGATCCTCTACAACGCGACCGTCGCGATGACCGGCGGACAGGACGCCGTCGGCGGGCTGCCGGTGGAGCGGCTCGCGTCGCTGCTGCTGGTCGAAGGCGTCGCCAAGGTGGTCATCACCAGTGACGAGCCGAAGCGGTTCCGCGGCGTGCGGCTGCCCGACGGCGTCGAGGTCCGGCACCGCGACGAATTGCTGAGCACCCAAGAGGAACTGGCCCGCGTTCCCGGGGTCACGGTGCTCATCCACGACCAGGAATGCGCCGCGGAAAAGCGCCGCAAACGCCGTCGCGGCAAGCTGGAGACCCCGGCCGCCAAGGTCGTGATCAACGAGCGGGTGTGCGAGGGGTGCGGCGACTGCGGTGAGAAGTCGAACTGCCTGTCCGTGCAGCCGGTCAGCACCGAGTTCGGCCGCAAGACCGCGATCCACCAGTCGTCGTGCAATGTGGACTATTCGTGCCTGGCGGGCGACTGCCCGTCGTTCATGACGGTGCTGCCCACCGGGCGCAAACACCGGGCGCGGCTCGCGGAGATCACCGCGGCCGAACTGCCGGAGCCCGAGACCACCGGCACCGACTTCACCGTGCGGATCACCGGTGTCGGCGGGACGGGCGTGGTCACCGTCGCGCAGATCCTCGCCACGGCCGCCGTGATCGAGGGCAGGCAGGTCCGGACCCTGGACCAGACGGGGCTCGCGCAGAAGGGCGGCGCCGTCGTCTCCGATCTGAAGATCACCGCGGAGCCGACACCGCAGGCCCCGAAACTCGCGGCCGGGGAATGCGATCTCTACCTGTCCTGTGACGTCCTCGTCGGCGCGGACCCCGCGAATCTGACGGTGACCGACCCCGGCCGGACCACCGCGGTGGTCTCCACGACCGAGGTGCCGACCGGCCGGATGGTCGTCGACACCACCGTGTCCTTCCCCGACGCGGCGGCCGTGCGGGGCGCGATCTCGGAGAGCGCGGCGCGCACCGTGGCGCTCGATGCGCGGGCACTGGCGGAAACCCTGTTCGACGACGACCAGTTCGCCAACATCCTCCAGCTCGGCGCGGCACACCAGACCGGCGCCATCCCGCTGGACGCGGCCAGCCTGGAACGCGCGATCGAACTCAACGGCGTCGCCGTCGCGGGCAACCTCCAGGCGTTCCGGCGCGGCAGGCAGCTCGTCGCCGATCCCGACGGACTGCACGCCGCTGTCGCCCCTCCCGCCGTCGCCGCGACCCCGGCCCCGACGGCGGCCGCCCTGCGTGCCCGCGCACTCGTGCACGCGGAGCCGGGTTCGGAACTGGCGCGCCTGCTGGACATCCGCGTGCCCGAACTCGTCCAGTACCAGGACGCTCGCTACGCGCGGGAGTACGCCGAGTTCGTCGAGCGCGTCCGGGTGCTGGAAGGGGAGTCGACCGCCGTCACCGAAGCGGTGGCCCGCAACCTGCACAAACTGATGGCCTACAAGGACGAGTACGAGGTCGCGCGGCTCTCGCTCGATCCAGCCGTGCTCGCCGGGATCGAGGCGGAGTTCGGGGTGGGCAGCCGCTACGCCTACCGTCTGCACCCGCCCGTGCTCCGCGCGCTGGGGATGAAGCGGAAGATCGCACTGGGCCCGAAGTTCCGCCCGGTGTTCGTCGCGCTGCGTGCCGCGCGGAAACTGCGCGGCACGCGCTGGGACCCGTTCGGCAAGGCACACGTCCGGAAGGTGGAGCGGGAGCTCGTCACGCAGTACCGGGAAACGATCCTCGCCGCTTTCGGTACCGAGGGCGCCGATCGCGGCAGGCTCCTGGCGCTGGCCGAGTTGCCCGATCTGGTCCGCGGCTACGAAGACGTCAAACTGGCGAACGTCGAGGCCTACCAGAGGGAACAGTCCGCGCTCCTCGCCGGGCTCGTGCCGGGAGAGCGGCTCGGCGTGAGCGGCTGACGGATTCAGGTGTTGAGGAAATCGCGAACTTTGTCACCATTTTATGTTTCCGGCAGCGTTTTCCGGGTTCCGCGCGGTTCTTGTATCACGAATTTGCGTGGTTTCGAGGACGAGGCAACCGGATAGCACTATTCGCGTACAGGCCACAAGGGTTGACTTCCCGGCGGAATCGGGTCGGCTGTTCGTGTGTAACGACATCACGACGCGAGCAATTCGTGAAGGAAATGCATTACTGTCGCATCGGGGGCTGCACATCGCATACCACCGGATCGGGATTGGGGAGTCATCGTGCTGAGAAATCGTGTGCCGACGGGGCGAAGACGGATGTTGTCGCTGGTAGCGGCGGTTGTGGTGATCACGGGCGCGGTGACGGGGACCGCGCGGGCCACCCCGGTGGGGCCGGTGGATCTCGGGACGTTGCCCGGCGACGACGAGAGCACGGTCCTGGCGGTCAACGAGGCGGGGGAGATGATCGGCCTGTCGTTGTTCGGCCCGACCCCGAAGCGCAGTCATCCGGTTCGCTGGAGCGCGGACGGTCAGATCATGGCGCTGCCCACGCCAGGCGGCACCGAGGGCCAGGTGCGTGACATCAACAGTCACGGGGTCTCGGCCGGTTACGTGCTGACAGCGACCACCGCCGTGCCGGTTCGCTGGGACGCCGCGGGCCAGGCGACCGCGCTGCAGCTTCCGCCGGGCTACCACAACGCCACCGCGTGGGCGATCAGCGACACCGGCGTCGTCGTCGGCAACTGGCTGACGCCGGACAACCACTATCACGGCTTCCGCTGGGATCCGGATGGCGTGGCCACGGATCTGGGTACGTTGCCCGGCGAGACCTGGAGCATGGCCGAGGGCATCTCCGCCGACGGCACCATCATCGTCGGCAGCGCCGTCCGCTCCGCGGCGAACCAGGCCGTGCGGTGGGTGAACGGAGGGCCGATCACCGAGCTGGCGCCACTGGGCGCGAGCAGCGGGGCGAGCCGGATGAACGAGGACGGGGTCGCCGCTGGAACCATGCGCCAGGCCGGCGGGACGCCGATTCCGGCGAAATGGGACCGGGACGGCGTGGTTCACCCCATGGAATGGCCCAGCCCGCACTCCGTCTGGGTCTACGGGATCAGCTCCACCGGCTACGTGGTCGGCTCCGGCTACCTCAACCCGCCTCGCCGCTCGGCCGTGATCTGGGATCCCGCCGGTGACGTCGCCGTCCTCGCCGACGACGGCCTCGACGCCGACGCCGAAGCGGTCAACGCGCAGGGCACCGCGGCGGGCACTTTCCAGAGTCAGGCGACGGTCTGGTTCCAGAGCGGGGAACGCAGGCAACTCGGCAAGCTGCCCGGCGGCACCCGCAGCCAGGCCTACCGGATCAGCGACAACGGCCGCGTCGTCGGTGTCGCCGGCACCGCTGCCGGAAAGTCCCACGCGGTTTACTGGACACTCGACTAACGTCTCGGCGATCCCGGTCGCGCCTGCTCGGCAGGCGCGACCGGTCAAGACCTCGTCGACCAAGGATGTCGTGTTGAGCAGTACGCCGGATCTCGGTCCGATGCCGCGGCGAGTCGCCGTCGATGTGGCGCAGGTGCGCGGACTGGTCGCCGAGCAGTTCCCTCGGTGGGCCGGGCTCCCGATTCGGGTCGTGGCCGAATCCGGTTGGGACAACGTCACTTTCCGGCTCGGCGAGGAAATGGTGGCGCGCCTGCCGAGTGCGGCCGAGTACGCATTGGCGGTGGACAAGGAACAGCGGTGGCTTCCTGCTCTCGCGCCCAGGCTGCCGCTGCCCATTCCCGTGCCGCTGGCGAAGGGACGGCCCGGCGCGGACTACCCGTTCCCGTGGTCTGTGTACCGGTGGCTCGACGGCGAACCCGCGAGCGCGGGCCGTATTTCCGACCCTGTCCGGTTCGCTCTCGACCTGGCCGGTTTCCTGGCGGCGTTGCGGAAGGTCGATGCCGCGGAAGGTCCACAGCCGGGCAAGCACAATTGGTTCCGGGGCGCCACCCTGCGCACCTATGACGCGCCTGCCGAGCGCGCACTCACGGCGCTGGACGGCGACATCGACGTCGGCTTGGCCCGCGAGATCTGGCAGACGGCCCTGGACGCTCCTTGGGACGGAGCGGACATTTGGTTCCACGGCGACGTCGCGCCGGGGAACCTGCTGCTCGACGGCGGGGAACTGGCGGCCGTCATCGACTTCGGGACCTGCGGTGTCGGCGACCCGTCCTGCGATATCGCCATTGCCTGGACGTTGCTGAGCGCCGACGGCAGACAGGCGTTCCGCGAACGGCTTTCGGTCGACGACGCGGCGTGGGCGCGAGGGCGTGGTTGGGCTCTGTGGAAGACGCTGGTCGCCTGCGCGCGGACCAGAGGCCGCGCCGACGAGGAAGCCGCGGACGCGCGGCGCGTTCTGGGCGAGATCTTCTCGGAGCCTTCCGGCATTGAGGGGTAAGGCAAACGTGGCGTATGGGTCACCGCGCTCACCGGTCAGGGAAGGCCTCCTTGCCTGCCCTGAGGGGCCGGTGGCGCTCCTGGTGATGTGACCGGACATCGTCGACTGTCCGGAGGGACTGCTGACAGGGTCGTGAGTGGCGATTCGGCTTACTCGCGGAATGAGTCAAGACTATGAGTGTCCACAAGGGACACCTCCGAGTCGTGAAATGCCTGGTTTATGCCTACGTAGTCGCAAGGATGGGGCTTCACGCGCTGTCGCTGTAGCGCTGAGGCACACGGTGGCGTTCCTGCCCGCCCGTGGCAGCGGGGCCCGCCTCGGCCCGGGCTGATGCGGGCCGGCGTGTAGTGAGGGGCTCCTTCCCTACTCTCAGGGTAGGGAAGGAGTCCTTCACGGACCTGCGATCCCGACCCGCCCGCCACTTGGTGCCTGGCTTCAGTGCTTCCGATGGCCTGGCGTCGAACTCGCATGTCGTGAAGGTGCCCTTTGAGACGATGATCGTCTCAAAGGTGCCCTTCACGACATCTCCACGGACCGGGGCCTGGCATCAACCGCAGCCGGAACCCATGTAGGTACCTAAGACACCCTTGGCTCTAACCGTCATTGCCACTCACGACCCCACGTAAGGTGCCCAAAAAGGACACCGTCGTCGCGGAAATGTCGTCGAGAAGATGTCAGGCCGCTGTGCGGTTATGCAACTTTGCCAGAACCCTGCCCTCAGGGTGGTGAAGGGGTCCTTCGCTGGCGGCGGGTGATGCGCGGCGAGGCGTGGTCATCGCCCGGTCGCGGATATCGGCGGGCCGGATACAGCCAACCTCCGACCCGACCGCGCCCCTGTTGGCGAGTAACCACCTTCGACGACGTGATGACGGACGTTTTGGACGCGCGGCTGACAGATTCGCGAAGGGCGAATCGATCGCGTGTGACAAAGACATCGAATGGTCTCACGGGCTTTGTGATTTTGCTTGCCTGGCGTGCCCGGCGGGTGTGTTAATTCCCTGTGGCATAACCGTAAACGTGCACATGCGCCCGCTGAAGATGAACCCCGCGGAAGCGGGTGTCATTCGTTTTCGGCGTTTTCGGCGAGCGTGGTCTATGTGTTGGAGAGGGACCTGTGAAACACAGAAGACGTAGTCGAAGACTGGCCACTGGGGGCATCGCCGTCGTCAGTACGGCGGCCTTGGTGGCGCTGGGTCTCACGATAGGCTCGGGCACCAGTGCGGCGGCTCCGGGTGAGCTCACCCAGAATTACTCGTGCCCATTTCCGTTGATCGGTGATCAGAACGTTTCGGTCACCATCAAGACCACCCAGCCTTCGACGATCGAGGCCGGGAAATTGACGCCCGCCATCGAGATCACCGCCGTGTCCAACGCGGGCAAAACGGCGACCGAGGGCCTTCGTCTCGTCGGCGCCGAAACCATCAAGGGCACCGCGAAGGCGACCTCGACCGTCACGATGCCCGGCAGCCAGGGCACGATGACGGTGAAGGTCGACTCCGACGTGCCGAACCAGCCCATTCCGCCGGTGGGCAACGACCTCGTCGTCAACGCCACGGGCAGTGCTCCCGCGCTGCGGTTCGACCAGCCGGGCACCGCGTCGCTCGCCGTGACCGGCCTCCAGCTGGTGATGACCCCGCTCAAGGCCGACGGAACCCCGACGGGCCTCGGTACCTTCACCTCGGACTGCGTCCTTGCGCCGGGGCAGGAGACCGTCCTCCAGACCTACACGGTGACCGGTTCGCCGGTCGCCCCGGAAGCCGTTGTCGGCACGGGTAATCACCCGCCGCTGCGGCAGATCTACAGCTGCCCGTTCCCGTTGATCGGCAACCAGGACGTCACGGTCGACGTCAACGCGACGCTGCCCGACACGATCCCGGTGGGCCAGTTCACCCCGAAGATCGACATCACGGCCGTGTCCAACGCGGGCAAAACGGCGACCGAGGGTCTTCGTCTCGTCGGCGCCGAAACCCTCAAGGGCTCCGCGCTGGCCACCTCGCTGGTCTCCAGTCCGCAGGGACATCTCGCGGTCGGCGTGCCGACGGCCATCCCGCAGCAGCCGATTCCGCCGAAGGGCAACGACCTGATCGTCAACGCGAGCGGTTCCGCGCCGGCGTTGCGGTTCGACCAGCCGGGAACGGCGACGCTTTCGGTGCACGATCTCGTGCTGACCATGACGCCGTTGACGGCTTCCGGTGCGGAGACCGGCCTCGGCACGTTCGTCGCGGACTGCACTCCGGCGAACGGTCAGGCCAACGTCCTGCACACCTTCACCGTCACTCCCGCCGCCGACTCGACCGCTCCTTCGGCGCCCGGTGCCGTGACGGTCGGTGAAGTGACTCAGAACAGCGTCGCGTTGTCCTGGGGCGCCGCCACCGACAACATCGGCGTGGCCGGCTACGACGTCTACGCGGGCTCCGATCTCGTCAAGTCCGTGACCGGCACGTCGGCCACGGTCGACGGCCTGACCCCGGACACGGAGTACGCGTTCACCGTCAAGGCCAAGGACGCGGCGGGCAACGTCTCGCCCGCCACCGCGCCCGCTACCGCCAAGACCGCGAAGGCTCCTGACACGCAGGCGCCCACGACACCCGCGAACGTGCACTCGACCGGAACGACCCAAACCAGCGTGACGCTGGCCTGGGACGCTTCGAGCGACAACGTCGGTGTCACCGGCTACGACGTTCTGAAGGGCGCCGAGGTCGTCAAGTCGGTCACGGAACCTCAGGCCACGATCGACGGTTTGACGGCCGATACCGAGTACGCCTTCACCGTCGTCGCGAAGGACGCCGCCGGTAACGCGTCGGCCGCCAGTGCCGCGGTCACGGCGAAGACGCAGGCCGCGCCCGACACGCAGGCGCCCGGTGTGCCGGGCAACCTGCACGCGACCGGTACCTCGGCCTCCAGCGTCGGCCTGGCGTGGGACGCGTCGAGCGACAACGTCGGCGTTGTCGGTTACGACGTCTACAGCGGCACCACATTGGTGAAGTCGGTGACGGAGGCCAACGCCACGGTCGACGGTCTCACCGCCGACACCGAGTACGGCTTCACTGTCGTCGCGAAGGACGCGGCAGGGAACAAGTCGGAGCCCAGTGCGCCGGTGACCGCTCGGACGGCCACGGTCCCGGACACCGAAGCACCTGGTGTCCCGGCAGGTCTCGCCGCGGCCGACGTCACCCAGTCCAGCGTCGCGCTGTCCTGGAACGCGTCGAGCGACAACGTGGGCGTTGTCGGTTACGACGTCTACAGCGGCACCACGTTGGTGAAGACGGTGGCCGGGACTTCCGCGACCGTGGACGGTCTGGCGCCGGGCACGGAGTATTCCTTCACCGTGGTCGCGAAGGACGCCGCGGGCAACGCGTCGGCTCCTAGCGCCGCGGTCACGGCGAAGACGCAGGCCGCGCCCGACACGCAGGCTCCTGTCGCGCCGGGCAACCCCCGTTCCACCGGCACCACGCAGACCAGCGTGAGTCTCGAATGGAACGCGGCGACGGACAACGTGGGCGTCACCGGTTACGACGTCTACAACGGCGGCACCTTGGTGAAATCCGTGACCGGGACTTCCGTGACGGTGGACGGTCTCACCGCGAACACGGAGTACTCGTTCACCGTGGTCGCGAAGGACGCGGCGGGCAACATGTCGACCCCCAGCGCCGCCATCACCGTCCGGACGCAGGCCGCGCCCGACACGGAGGTGCCCGGTGCGCCGGCCAACCCGCGTTCCACTGGGACCACGCAGACCAGCGTGAGCCTCGCGTGGGATGCCGCGACCGACAATGTCGGCGTCACCGGTTACGACGTGTACAACGGCAGCACCTTGGTGAAGACCGTGACGGGGACTTCCGCGACCGTGGACGGTCTCGCCTCCGACACGGAGTACTCGTTCACTGTCGTCGCCAAGGACGCCGCGGGGAACAAGTCGGCCGCGTCCTCGCCGGTCACGGCGAAAACCCAGCCGAACACGTCTCCGGTCGTCAAGTACAGCTACGACCTGACCGGCAAAACGCAGCTGAAGAAGCTCGCCGGCCCGATCGACCTGCGTGGCGGTATCAACGCCGCGATCACGCTGGCGAACGGGACCTTCGACGCGGACCTCACGCTGAACCCGACGAGCGCGAACCTCACGCTCTGGGGCTTCGTCCCGGTCAACGCGAAGATCGAGTTCGCGTCGGCGGGCAAGACCACCGGCACGCTGGCGGCCGGGGTGCTCAAGTCGACCTCGGCGGTGACCGTCAAACTGCCGCGGATCAGCATCTTCGGCTTCCCGGTCTCGGCGAGCCCGGCCTGCCAGACGAAGACGCCGGCCCAGATCCCGCTCCAGTCGAAGGCCGGTTTCGACCCGCTGGCCGGTGGCAAGCTCACCGGTTCCTACACCCTGCCGCCGTTGCAGGGCTGCGGGTTCCTCAACGACATCGTCAGCCGTGTCGCCTCCGGTCCTGGCAACACGGTGGAGGTGAACCTCAAGCCGCGCCCGGTCGGCTGATCCTCGGAAACCCGATCCGGCCCCGTCGCACCTCGCGGCGGGGCCGGATCCATGACCGGACCACCCTCGCGATTGGTCCGGGTTACTCCGATCGGCCCTGCCGGTGAAGACGGACAGCGAATAAGTTGCCGCTAACAACAAATCCTGCCGTCGATGAAGCCTGTGGGAAGGATCGACATGAAATCTCCGAAGCGGCGTCGCGCGACAATCGCGCTGGTGACCGCGGCAGCTCTCGTGGCACCCGTGCCGGCGAGCGCCGCGCCGCTGGCGGACGCTCCCGGCGCGCCGGGCACCGGGGCGGCCTGGACGACCGGGGGCAAAGAAGGTTTCGGGACCGCCACCGACGCCGCGTCGAAGGTGTGGTTCACCCTCGGCCAGGGCATCAGCCACGAGATCTATTACCCGACCGTGGACGTCGCCAACGTCCAGGATCTGCAGTACGTGGTGTCCGACGGCGCCGGTTTCACCCAGCTCGAACGCGATCACACCACCAAACAGCTGGTGCTCACCGATCCACGTTCGCTGAGCTACCGGCAGATCAACACCGCCACCAACGGCCGTTACCGGATCACCAAGACCCACACCGCCGACCCGGCCCGGTCCACCGTGCTGATCCAGACCCGGTTCGAGGTGCTCAGCGGAGGCCCGCTGCAGTTGTACGCGCTGTACAACCCGTCCCTGAACAACAGCGGCATGGGGGACACCGGCGCCACTTCCGGCGGGCAGCTGGTCGCTTCGGACGGGCCGGTGTCCAGCGCCTTGGCCGCTTCCACCGGTTTCGTCAAGGCGACCAGCGGCTACAGCGGGTCGGCGAGCGACGGCTATGTCGACCTGAGCGGTGATCACGTCCTCGGCACGCAGTACGACTCGGCCTCCACGCCGGGGAACCTGGTGCAACTGGGGCAGATTCCCGTGGGCACCGACACCACCTTCACCCTCGCGGTCGGTTTCGGAGGCGATCGCGGCGCCGCGTCGGCGAACGCGTCCGCCTCTCTCACGGGTGGTTTCGCGGCGGCGGAAACCGCGTACCGGTCCGGCTGGAACGGCTATCTGGCTTCGCTGGCCGCGGTGCCCCGTTCGATCACCGGAGCCGGCTTGACCACGCAGTACAACGTCGCGCTCATGACCCTCAAGGCCCACGAGGACAAGACGTATCCGGGAGCGAACGTCGCGTCGCTCACCAATCCGTGGGGTGAGGCGAAGGACGCGAACACCACCGGGGACTGCGGATACCACGCCGTCTGGTCCCGCGATCTCTACCAGGTTTCGACCGCGCAGATCGCGGCGGGCGATTCGGCGGCGGCCAACCGTTCGGTCGACTATCTGTTCACCGTGCAGCAACGGCCGGACGGCTCGTTCCCGCAGAACACCCGGCTCGACGGCACCAACTGCTGGACCAGTCTGCAGATGGACGAGGTCGCCTTCCCGATCGTGCTCGCGTGGCAACTGGGCCGGTTCGACGCGGGGATGTGGGCGAAGGTGAAGAAGTCCGCGGACTTCCTCGTCGCACGCGGCCCGTCCACCCCGCAGGAACGCTGGGAGGAGAACGGCGGCTACTCGCCCTCCACCATCGCCGCGGAGATCGCCGGGCTGATCTGCGCCGCCGACATCGCCCAACGGAACGGGGACACCGCCGGCGCCGCTCGGTACCGCGAAACCGCCGACCGGTGGCAGTCGCAGGTCAGCGCCTGGACGTTCACCAAGTCCGGGCCGCTCGGTGACGGCCGGTACTTCCACCGCATCGACGGCAACGGGAATCCCGACGACGGCCAGAACATCTTCCTGCAGAACGGGGGCGGCAACCACGACGAGCGCTCCATCATCGACGCCGGCTTCCTGGACCTCGTGCGCCTTGGCGTGAAACCGGCGGCGGATCCGGACGTCGCCGCCTCGCTGCCCGAGGTGGACTCGACGCTCAAGGTGAACACCCCGAACGGTCCGATGTGGTACCGGTACAACCACGACGGGTACGGCGAAACCGCGTCCGGCGGGCCCTACACCGGTGCCGGTGTCGGACGGCTGTGGCCATTGCTCACCGGTGAACGCGGAGAGTACGAACTGGCCAACGGCCGCCAGGCGACAACGCATCTCGCCGCCATGGCCGCCGCGGCGAACCCCGGCTATCTGATCCCCGAACAGGTCTGGGACCGGCCGAGCACCGGTGGCTTCACCTTCGGCGAAGGCACCGGCGGGGCGACACCGCTGGCCTGGTCGATGGCGCAATTCGTCCGGCTGGCGCACTCGATCGACGCGGGTGCCCCGGTCGAGACACCGTCGGTGGTCAAGCAGCGGTACAGCGCCGCTTGCACCGGTGTGTCGGCGAAGTTCACGGTGAACGCCACCACTTCATGGGGCCAGAACATCTTCGTCGTCGGCGACCGCGCGGAACTCGGTGCGTGGAATCCGGCGAACGCCGTCCCGATGGCCTCGGCCGACTATCCTTTGTGGACGGCGAATGTCACGCTGCCGAAGGATGCCGCCTTCCAGTACAAGTACATCCGCAAGGAAGGCGGCAACATCGTCTGGGAATCAGGGGCGAATCGTGCCGGTACCGCTTCGGGTGGCTGCACGTTGGCGCTGAACGACACCTGGCGGCCCTGACCCTCTCGGTCACTCGGACGCTCAGCGTCTCCAAGGTGACATCGGAGACGCTGAGCGGTTCCCCTCTTTACCCTTCGGCAGGGTCGGGCTCGTTGGGTGGGAGCATCTTCACGCAGTCCGCGGGGGACTCGATCTCCTCGTCGGCGGCGTCGGCCACCTGCTCGAAGTTCTTCACGAAACTCCGGTAGATCCCGTCGTTGTCCAAGATCCGGATGACGTTCTCGTCGTTCTCGTGCAAGGACGGGTTGTTGAAGTTCTGGCTGCCGGTGAAGACCACCTTGGTGCCCGGCTTCAGGTAGTCGCCCTCGATCATCATGTTCTTCTCATGGATGCCGTGCTCGTTCCCGGCTTTGAAGCCGCGAAGCCGCACTCGATCCGGCTGCCCCTTCATCAGCGTTTCACAGGCGCCCGCGGTCATCCGCAAAGCGACGATGTCCACGGTGCAACCCAGGGCTGCCAGGAACCGCAGCCGTTCGATGATCTTCATCCGGGTGAGTGACCATACCCCGATGCGGATCTTGCTCTTCTCCGACAAGCAGCCGACCTCCTTCAAGGAGTTCTCGACGGTGTCGTTCCCCTCGTCCTTGAGCCTCGGGTAGAAGTAGCTCTTGGTGTTCCCGGTGACGACGGGCGGGTTGGCTTCGTAGTAGTCGGGGTTCGCCGTTGCCCCCTCCGCGACCTTGCGCAAGTCGGTGAAGTAGTCGTTGTACCTGGCGAACAGGCCGGCGTTCCCGACGTCGGTGTAATAGCTGTTCCAGCCACCCTTGCCGCCCGTCGTGTTCTCGCTGAAGTTGGCCGATCCGGTCGCGACCACGGCCGCCGCGCCCAGCGTTCGCTCGAACAGGAAGAACTTGTTGTGCATCGCGTTCCCGCCGTTGCACCCTCGGCCGTCCGCGCAGCTCTTCGCCCACGATTTCTCGTCGCCGGTCTTCTTCAGCCGGTTCTTCAGGTCCTGGTAGTTCGGATGACCCGTCGCCCGCCCGTTGACCAGGACCTGGACATGGACGCCACGTTCCGCCGCTTCCGCGAGCGCGTCCGTGATCGGCTCGTCCCGCAGAAGGAACTGCGCGGTCCTGATGGTCGAGTTCGCGGGTGCGCCATCGATCAGCCTTCGCAGGTGCTCGACGATTTGCCCGCCGCCCGGAGTGTTGAAGTCCGCTCTGGTCGTCAGTTGTGGCGGCGCCGACGCGGCGGCGGCCTGGCCGTCTGCCGCGCCCGTCATCAGCAGCGCGGCCGCCAGCGCGCCGATCCGTTTCCTGTGCGGTTTCATGTCGATTCCTCCCCTGTATTGCCTCCGGGTCCACGCTGCTCAGCGCGAAGTGTCCAGACAAGCGAAAACGCCAGGAACGAGACGGTGGGACGAAATCCGGCCTCTGACCTGCGGTGACGTCGGAGCCGGGAGATGCGATCACGTGAACCCACGGCGATGGGAGGCAGGCGGTGGGACACTGTTCTCCGTCCAGGGGCTCCCGGCAGGCGGCTGAATCGGGAGACCGGCACGTCACGCGGAGGGGGCTCAGCTGTATGGCGAGCGAGGCGGTTGCCGCGCTGACGGCACTTCTCAGCGAGCGGAAACAGCAAAGCGGGCTCAGCTACGAACTGCTCGGACGCAAGGTGCACCTGAGCCGGTCGACGGTGCACCGCTACTGCACCGGGCGAAGTGTTCCCACGACGTTCGCGCCGATCGAGGCGATCGCGACCGCGTGCGGGGCGGACCGGGAGGAACTCGCGAAGCTGTACCGACTGTGGGAGCGCGCCGACCTGGGCGACGCCGCCATCCCGGACACCGTCGTCCGGCACACCGACGCGCCGTCGGACACGCTGACGTCGCCCGGGCGCAGGCGGCCACTGGCGAACCTCGCGCTCGTCGCGGTCCTCGGGGTCGTCCTGCTCGCCGGGGGCGCCATGGCCACCCCGACCGATCGGCAGGCACCCGCCACGATCCAGGCGTCGATGTGGACGAACGCGCCACGCACCATCGATCCGGAATTCGTCGGGGTGACGGCGAATTCGAACACCGGGCGGATGCCGTCCTTCGAGGTCGGGTCCGTCCGGTTGTGGAACACGCGCACCCGGTGGCAGAACCTGGAGCCGACTCGCGGCCGGTACGACTGGAACACGCTCGAACGGCTCGTGACCGGCGCCCGCGGCGCAGGACTCCCGGTGACCCTGACCTTCGGCGGCACCCCGTCGTGGGCGAGCCCGAACAGCCCGAAATCGGTCTACACCGACGACTCTCGCTCCGGCCCGCCCGACGACCTCGCGGATTGGGAGCGTTTCGTGCGCACCGTCGTCGAGCAGTACCGCGGCCGGATCGACGCCTACGAGTTGTGGGACATGGCCAATCACCAAGACTTCTTCAGCGGTTCGACGGCGCAACTGGTGGAGATGACCCGCCGGGCGAGCCAGGTGATCAAATCCGTCGACCCGGCCGTGACCGTGGTGTGCCCGTCGATGGGCGAGCTCTGGGATCCCGTGGCGTTCGACAAATTGCGGCAGTTCGCCAAGCTCGGCGGTTACGACCATTGCGACGCCGGCGCGGTGAAGCTGGCTCCCCGCAACGACTCCGACCCGCCGGAGACGATGCTGCCACTGGCGAACGAGATCGAGAAGGCACTGCACGAGGCCGGTGCCGGCATCAGGCTCTGGAGCACCGGCTCGGCGTACGACGTGAACAGGCAGCGGCCCGTGGACGCCGATCGCGGCGCGCAGCACGCGGTCCGGTTCTTCCTGTCCGGGCTTTACGCGCAATACCGCCGCATGTACTTCTACAACTGGGGCAGCGCCAAGATCCCCATCGTGTTGCAGCCCGTCGGCGGCCCGCACACGAAGGCGGCCCGCCACGTGGAGCGCCTGCACCGGTGGCTGGCGGGCAGCCGGATCCATTCCTGCGGGCAAGGTCGCACGGCCGGGCTGCCCGATCACCTGTGGCAGTGCCGGTTCGATCAGGGCGGCCGGACGTTCCTGATCTGGTGGACCATCGACCGGTCCGCGCGGATCCCGGCGGCCCACGGCACCACCTCGGTCGAACAGCTCGACGGGACGAGCGCGCCGGTCACACCCGGTGCCGACGTCACCGTCACCGGGAGCCCGGTCCTGCTCAGGCTCGATTGAGAGCGGCGCGTCGGACACCGCGACGTAGATGTGGCCGGACGCGAATCACGGGAAATGTCCGCTTGCTCCACGTACTTACCTGCTCGAGTCAGCACGAAAACCGCCGGATCGCGAACACTCGACCGGCCTTGAGCTCCTGGCATCGACCCTCAAGGCAGGCAACGAGGCATTCACGGACCGACTAACGCCGCTGGATCCATACGCCACCTGCCTTCCGCCGCGAGTCGTTCGTCTGAACACGTGTGCCGTCCGTCCGATCACGCGATAACGCCACCCGCGCCGACTGGACGTCCGAGACATGACGACACCTACGTGAATACCGGACAAAACGGCGAATTCCGCACCGAGAGCGCCACTCCGTGTACTCCATTCCAGTGATGTGACATTTCGCGGCAACCTGTCAAACTTCAGCTACGTCGAAGGGGTACTTCCGGAGCAACAGGGGGACGGATGAGGCAGGGGTTCTCAGTCGAGCCGGCCGCGGTGCGCGCGCTCGGAGACCTGGTCCTGCGGGCGGGGGCGGGCGTCGACACCTATCGCCAGTGGTTCGACCGCCTGGTCGGCGCCGGAGCCGGATTCGACACCGAAAGCGGCGAGGGCTTTTTCGCCGCCGCCTGGCCGAAACTGGACGAGTGGCAGCGCACGGCGCTGAGCCAGACGCGGTTCGCGGCCGATCTCGCCGCGGGCGGCGGACACGAACTGCGCTGTGTGGCGCACTGGTACGGCGTGGTGGACGCGCGGGCGGCGGAATTGCTGGACCGGCTCAACCCGGAGCCCGACGCCGCGCGGGTCCCCGCGGACGAGGTGCGTGACCCGGCCGGTGCCGCGGCGTTCCGCGACGCCGTCCCGGTGGGTTACGGCGGGCCCGATCCGGCGGCCGTCGCCGACCCGGCCTGGTGGCCGGTGAAAGCCCAGGCGGAGCGCGAGAAACTGCTCGATCTCGGCGGATCCCTCGGCGACGTCGCCGAGGTGATCAAGATGCTCACCGGTTCCGACAAGGACTTCATCACCATGATCGCCGACCTGCTCGTCGGTGACTGGACCGTGCTGCAGCGGCAGGCGGTGCTCTACAACGACGCCGCGCTCGGTCTGGAGAACACCGCGGTCAACATCGACCAGGGCCGGTTCGGGATCCAGGGCGCGTGGGAGGGGGAGGGCGCCGACCGGGCCAAGAACTGGCTGGTCGACTACCGTTCCAGTCTGCTGCAGCTGGCTCGGTACTTCCGTGGCGCGAGCCTGGCGATCCAGGCGCTGGCGAAGCTCGCCTACCACCTGATGCAGGAGATCCGGCACGGCTACAGCTCGGCGATCGACATCGCGCTGCTGATCCTCACCAAGGGCAAGAAACTCGGCCTGGAAAAAGGGATGCGCGTCGTGGAGGTGATCAGCGAAGCGCTGTCCCAGCTCGGCCGTCGAGGCAAGCTCGTCGAAGTCGTGAAGGAAGGCGAGATGCTGGACATCATCCATCTCGTGCTGTCCTTCAACGAGATCGTCGGGATCATCCAGACGCTGATCAGCGCCGCGTACGGGCTGGCGCACATGTTCGCGGGGGAGAAGGCCCTCGACGAGGTGCTGGAAACCACCATCGCGATGGGCGATCCGCCGCAGTGGCCGGAGGGCTACGAGCACCGGGACGCCGAATGCCCGGCCAAGCGCAAGCGGGTGCTGCTGTGACGGGAGAACGCGCGATCCACGATCCGTTCGACTCCGCCGAGGGGGACCGGGCACGGCAGACGGTCATGCGGCTGCTGGCGGCGACCGGCGGCGCCGCCGGGGACTTCGCGGGCGAGGTCGTCGCCGGTCGACGGCAACCGTACGAATTGCTGGCGCACGGCCCGGTGCTGGACGAGTTCGTCCAGGAGGCGCGAGGCTGGTGGCAGGTCATCGACGCGCTGCCCGCCGAGGATCGCCGACGGCTGGCAGCGGAAGCCTGGACGTCCTTGGAACGGCAGGTCGGCGAACTGGCCACTATGGACGTCGACGCCGTCGTCGCCGAACTCGAGCAGCTTTCCGCGGTGGCACCGGATCCACCCGCGCCGAGCCGTCCGCCTCGCGACGACGAGGACGACGATTGGTCCGAGAGGTCTTATCTGGAGCCACTCTGACAAAGGACCGTGCCCTTTCGTGCAAGGAACACTGTCCCTTCGCACAGAGCTTTCTCGCGGGCGGGAGCCCGATGGCATCGTGGCCGCGTGAACTCCCCGGCCCCGACGGATGGCGAGCGTTTTCCGTTACGTGCCAACGTCGAAGGCCGGGTGACGATGGTCAAGCGGAAGCGGCGTGCCCGAATACGGGACGTCTCGAAGGGGTGACGGATGAACTTCCAGGTCGTACCGGCGGAAATCGGGAAACACGCGGCGAACGTCGACGGGATCGCCGAGCGGCTGGGCACCGTGCTGGCGGCGGCGAACACCGCGGCCATGTCCGACGAGGCCTACGGTCTGATCTGCGCGTTCGTCCCGCCGTTCATCAATCCGGCGGAGGAGAAGACGATCGACTCGATCAAGGCCGCGATCGACGGCGTCCGGGCGACCGCCGCCAACCTGCGCACCGCCGAACAGTCCTACACCGGGCAGGACGCCGCGGGCGTCGACATGTTCAAACAGTACGAGGCCGCGATCCCGGCGACTCCGATGGAGAAGGCCGCGCGATGACCAACCCCCTTGTCGCCACACCGAAGGATTCCACCACCGCGGTGTCCGGCGTTCCCCTGCTCGAATCCGCGACCGAACTCAAGGCTTCCATCGAAAGCGGTGACTGGGCGTCCGTCGCGGTCGGCGCGGTCGGCACCGCCATGGACGCGGTGTCCGCCGCCCTCGACCCGTTCGGCACCATCCTCGCCGCCGGGGTCGGCTGGCTGATGGAGCACGTCGGACCGTTGAAGGAAGCGCTCGACGCGCTCGCCGGAGACCCGGACGAGATCGCGGCGCACGCCGAGACCTGGCAGAACGTCGCCGAGGAACTCGGCACGCTCAGCGCCGACCTCGACGCGATGGTCGTCGCCGAAACCGCGAACTGGGCCGGTGACGCCGGTGACGCCTACCGCACCAGGGGAGCGGATGTCGCGGCCCTGATCGGTGCCTGTCAGCAGGCCGCCGGCGGCGCGTCCTCCGGCACCCGGATCGGCGGTGAGGTGGTCACCGCGGTCCGCACTCTGGTCCGCGACACCATCGCCGAACTGATCGGCAGGCTGATCAGCTGGGCGCTGCAGGTGCTGGCGACGCTCGGCCTCGGCATGACCTGGGTGCTGCCGCAGGTCACCGCCGCCATCGCGAAGACCGCTTCCAAGATCGCCACCGTCGTCACCAAGCTGGTCAAGGCGATGAGCGCGCTCGCGCCGCTGATGAAGAAGGCGAAGAACATCTTCGCCGAAGCGGAAAAGGCGCTCCGCAAGATCGACACCGGCAAGACCGGACCGGCCGGGAAACCCCGCGGTCCGAAACCGGGCGGCGAGTACAGCGGCACCCGCGGTGGAGGCGGTGGAGGCAAGGGGAAGAAGCCCCAGCCCCAGCCGCAACCCGATCTTTCGCCGAACCTCGGGAAGTTCGACGAGCTCACCCAGGCGCAGAAAGACGCCGCGCTCAAGATGAAACGGTGGATCCTCGACCACAAGGACAGCGGCCAGTTCGGTGCCTGGCACAACAGCGTGGACAACGACAAGCTCAACTCGCTCGGCTTGGGGAACAAGCCCACCCCCGGCCCCGGCTCGACCTGGGGCGGCAGGATCTACGGGAACCACGGTCAGGCAGGCGGCAAAGTCGGGAACGAAGGCAGGCTTCCGCACAACGGCAAGGTGAGCGGCAGCAACAAGCCCGCTGATCAACCGTTCGGTCCGGACGGTAAGCCCACGAAACCGTACGACGGCAACTACTACGAATTCGACGTTCACCCGACACCGAAGTACGAGAACAAGAAACCCATCAGGGACGCTGACGAGTACACGGACTTCAACGGGAAGCCGTTGCCGGACAACCAGAGGCCGAAGCCGGACCGCATCGTCAAGGACGACAACGACAAGTTCTATTACGCGCCGGGTCACTACGACAAGTTCTACGAGGTCCCTTGATTTCCGCCGAGTGAAGGGCCCCGGCGAATCTCGCATACCTTCTGGTCGAGTGGATCGTGACTGGCGATTCGGCTAGGGCAAAGGTGTCGCGCCGTCGAGCGACCTGACCGCCGGGCGAGCAACGTTCACCGGTCCGTGAAGGCCTCCTTGAGGGACCCAGAGTCCCTTAAGGAGGCCTTCACGGACCGACCACCCGACACGACACTTGGAGCCGCACCGAGCGTCAGTGACACTCGGTGGTGAAGCAGGCGCGGATCGTGGTGCCCTGCGGGCCGGTGTGGACGCGCACGAGGTCGGACAGATGGTTGACCAGCAGGAGCCCGCGGCCGCGTAGCTGGCCGGGGGAGGCGGGCCGCCGTCCGGCCAGCGGGTCGGTCAGGCGGCCGGTGTCGTGGACCTCGCAGACCAGCCCGTCCGCCTCGGACCAGATGCTGAGCCGTCCCTGCCCGCCGCCGTGGTCCACGCTGTTGGCCAGGAGTTCGGCGACCACGAGCTGGACGTCCGCCACTTGATCGTCGGTGAGGCCGGCACGCTGGGCCTGGTCACGGGCCACGGCGCGAGCGTGGGCCAGGGACGTGGCCTCGCCGGTGACGGCGTCGAGGATGTTGTACCCGGCCGTCTCGGTCAGGGCCGGTTCGGGCAGCGGGGTGTTGTACCCGGTGATGATGCGGTCGGGGTCGTAGCGGGTGCTGGCGCGCTCTCCGGTGGAGTCGATCAGGACCGGGTGGGTGGCTTCGGCGTCGGACAGGGCGCGGGCGTCGAGGCGGGTGACGTCGTAGGGGCAGAGAATGGTGACTTCGCGGCCGGTGAACGCGTGGTTGATCAGCGCCTCGTGTTGGGCGCACGCCGGGTACTCCAGCTCGGACCGTTCGGCCCAGATGGGCTCGCCGATGATGCGGACCCGCCGGGTGGTGTGGTCGTCGGCGAAGGCACGGAGGACGCCGGGGATGATCCGGCCCGGGTTGCGGCCTTCCTCGGTCATGTCCAGCAGTCGTACCCGCTCGGCGTCCTGGCCCAAGGCGGTCCGCAACAGTTCGAGATTGGGGCCGGGCACCGAGACCGCGACCGGCTCGCCGCTCTCCAAACCCTGCTGGATGAACGGGACAGTGCCCGCCAGGTAGTCGTCCGGCCCCTGGTAGAACAGCGCCGGGTGGACGAACGGGTCGGTGCCCGTCGCTGTCGTGGTCGCCTTCACCTTGACCGGGTACCCCCGTTCAGGAGGTTGACGCACGGCGCGCCACCGGCATGTCCCAACCCTGCTCCCACACTGACCCCGTACTGCAGACTTCTCCGTACCCAGTCTAGTCGCGGCGATACCGGGGCACGTCCGCCCTCGGCTACGGGAGCAGTCCCAATCACTACGTGCCCTCACTTATTGCGCACAAGCTGGCGACCACTGCGGTCCGGGGTGATGCTTGCCAGCCGGGGTCGTTCACGCTGAAGTAAGGGGCGCCGTGGTGGAACTGTCCTGGGTGGAACGGGAGATCGCCAAGCCGTTCGCCTTCGTCGTGGTCGAAGGCGAACCCGGTTCCGGTAAGACGGAGCTCCTCCGCCGGGTGGCGCGTTCCGCGGCTGCTCAGGAGCGGACAGTGATCGAGCTCCGTTGCGTGCGGGTGCCCGATCCGACGCCGCTCGCACCGCTGCTCGACGCGCTGGGAGCCGCCGCGGACAGGTGGACGGGGATGGCCGGTCGGCTGTCGCCGCTCGCCGGGGTCCTGCACCCCTTGCTCCCCGAACTCGGCGCCGTACTGCCGGAGCCGATCGGCTCCGATCGCCACCTGGTGCACCGTGCGCTCCGCGAACTGCTGACCTTGCCGGAGCGCACCGTCCTGATCGTCGACGACGCGGACGAGGCCGACGAGGAGACCCAGGACTTCCTCCGCCTGCTGGCGGCCCGGCCGTCCGAACGGTTGGCCGTCGTGACCGCCTCCGCCCTCCGGCTGCAGCAACGGATCCTGCGCGATGTCTGGTGGCCTCCCCGTTCCGGGGTGACGGCGCGATGCACCCTGAAGCCGCTGCGGATCGCGGACGTCGTGGCGAAGACCGGTTCGCGCGAGCTCGCCGAGCGCGTCCATCACCGGACCGGCGGGGTGGCCGCCGCGGTCACCGCGGTCCTGGAGGCGATCTCCGGACTCGACGCGCAGGCCGCCGTGAAGCTCTCGGAGAAGGTCGTCCCCGCCGCTTGGGCGGCAGAACTCGCCGCGAGGTTCGCGGTGCTGGAGCGAGGCGCCGCGGCGGTCGTGGCGGCCGCGGTGATCCTCGGCAGGCCGGCGGGCGGCATGGCGCTCGCCGCCGTGGCGGGCTCGGACGGCGCCGGAATCGTCGACGACCTGCTCCAGGCGATGGCCGCGGGGTTCCTGCGTGACCTCGGGAACGATCGTTACACGGTGCGCAGTCCGCTGGTCGCGGACGCGGTCCGCGCCGCCGTCCCGGGCCCGCGGCGGTCTCAGTTGCACTCCGGCGCCGCGCGGCTGCTTGCCTGTTCGGACGAGCCGGAACCGCGGAGGGTCGCGTACCACCACCGGGAGGCCGGTGAGCTCGACGAGTGGGCGCGGTATGTCTCGGAATCCGTGGACCAGGCGGCGGCCGAGGGCAGGCCGGACGAAGCCGTGCGGTTGCTCGAGGCCGCGCTCGGGGACTCCGCTCTCTCTCGGGCACGCAGGGAGAACTTCGCCGTCCGGCTCAGCCGGGAGACCGCATACGGACTGATCGGCGAATCCACGCTGCGGTTGCTGCGCACGGCGGCGCACGACTGGCCGATGAGCAAGGCCGCTCGCGGCGAGATCCGGATCAACCTCGGCCGGGTCCTGATCAACCAGGTCGGGCAGGTCGACGCGGGCCGTTCCGAGATCGAGCTGGCCATCGCGGATCTCGACGGGCGGCGTGCGCTCCTCGCCCGAGGACTGATCACCTTGGCGCTTCCGCACATCGGGCCGGTGCCGGTCGAGGAGAACCTACGCTGGCTGGACCAGGCCGAACAGGCCAGCAAAGGCACCCGCGACGTCGAACTGATCGCCGCGGTCACCGCGAACCGGGTGTCCGGCCGGATGCAGGTGGCCGATCCCGGGGTCTGGCAGGACGTCGGCGCGCTTCCGGCCTCGCCCCGGTCCGCCGAGGTTCGCAGGCAGGTCAGCCGGACCTACATCAACCTCGCCGACGCGGCCGCCTGGAACGGGTACTACCCGGTGGCGAGGACGTATCTCGCCACCGCCCGTCGGCTGGTCCACGACGAGGAACAGCCCTATCTGGAAGCGCTCGCGGCGGGGACGGACCTCCGGCTCGACGTCGCGATGGGCATCTGGCCGGAGGTGGAGGCCGAGGTCCTCGGTCTGGTGGGCCGCGTCGGCCAGGACAGTTCGCTCGCCGCGGAACCCTTGCTCGCGCTGGCTTGGTACCAGCTGGGCAACGGACGTCGCAAAGAGGCGTCACGGAACTTCGACACCGCCTTCGCGCTCGCGGCCGGGAACGTGCCGCAGCGGGCGTCGGCGTTCGCGGGGCGGGTGGCCATCCTCCTCGCGGCCAAGGAACTTCCCGCCGCCGCGCGGCTCGCGGAGAGCGGACTCGAGAGCGTGCGCCGAAAGAACAACTGGGTCTGGGCGGCCGAACTCCTCCCGCCCGCCGTCCGGGTTCTCGTCGACAGAGGGGAGACCGACGCGGCGGAGCGGCTGGTCGCCGAGTACCAGGAGGGGATAGCCGGACGGGACGCGCCGCTCGCCCATGCGGCGGCTCTCTTCTGCCGGGGGCTGCTCGCCAGGGCCCGGCCCGCCGACGCGGTCGAATTGTTCAGCCAGGCGGCGTTGTCCTATCAGACTTTGCCGCGCCCTCATGCCGCCGCCGGTGCGAGCGAACTCGCCGGTGAGTGTTATGCCGAACTCGGCGACCACCGGAAACTGCTGGGCGCGTTGACTTCGGCCGAAACCATCTACCGTTCCCTGAAGTCGGTCGCCGACGCGCAGCGATGCCGCCGGATCCTGGCGCGCCACGATCCCACCACTCCGTCGCGTGGTCGCCGTGGCTACGGGCAGGCCTTGTCTCCGCGCGAACTCGAAGTGGCGCGTCTGGCCGCGCAGAATCTCAGTAACCGCGAGATCGCGGAACGGCTTTTCCTGTCCGCGCGAACGGTCGAGGTCCATATCAGCCGGGCGTTGAACAAGCTCGATCTGCCTTCGCGGGCGGTGCTCGGCGAGCATTTGTCTCGCTTATGAACCAGTGAACGACTCCGATTTGGCCTCGTCACGTATTTTTTCTTTGATGAGGTCACTTATTTAATGGGCTCACGGCACTGACTATAGAGACTTTGACATTTAATTGAGTAGTCCGCCGAACGTGATACTTATTGTTCTCGCCTTCCGGATAACTCACTGTTGTCACCACGTCTCCGGTGTTGATTCCCCACTTTCAGGAGTGACTAGATGCGTGAAAGTCTCCGCCAAGGAAGGGCTGTGGTCATTGCCTGCCTGGCACTCGCCCTCGGCTTACCGGCAGTACCCGCCCTTGCCTCGCCTGCCGGGCCCATTGTCCAGGCGTGGCCGCCGGACGCGATTCCAGGTTCCTATCTCGTCACTTTGAAGACCGGGCCGTCGCCCGCCGCCGAGGCTCGGTCGCTGGCGGCGGAATACGGCGGGCAGGTCACCCGCACCTACGACGCCGCGCTGCGCGGTTTCGCGGGCCGGATGACCGAAGCTCAGGCTCGGCGGCTGGCCGCGGATCCGGCCGTCGCCTCGGTCGAACCGGACGGCCTCGCGCACGCGACCGAGACCCAGAACGATCCCACCTGGGGTCTCGACCGAGTCGACCAGAAGGATCTTCCGCTCGACAAGAAGTACGACTACGCCAACAAAGGCGACGGTGCCACGGTCTACGTGCTCGACACGGGGACGGACTACCGGCAGTCCGAGTTCGGCGGGCGCGCGAGCAGCGGTTACGACTTCGTCGACAACGACAGTGACGCCTCGGACTGCCACGGCCACGGTACGCACGTCGCCGGAACCGTCGGCAGCACGACCTACGGTGTCGCGAAAGGCGTGAAGATCGTGGCCGTCCGCGTGCTCGGCTGCAATTCCAGCGCGCCGTGGTCGACTGTTGTGTCCGGTATCGACTGGGTCACCAAGAACGCCAAGAAGCCGGCGGTGCTCACGATGAGCATCGGCGGCGGCGCGACGTCCACTGTGGACCAGGCGGTCCAGGGCGCGGTCCGGGCCGGGATCACCGTCACGGTCGCGGCCGGCAACGAGGGGCAGGACGCCTGCAACGTTTCGCCTGCCCGGACCCCGGAAGCGGTCACGGTCGCCGCGAGCGACATCCAGGACAAGCGGTCGATCTTCAACTCCTCGCAGTCGTCGAACTACGGGACCTGCACCGATCTGTTCGGACCGGGCAGCAACATCACCTCGACCCGCAACGGCGGCGGCACACAGCAGATGAGCGGCACGTCGATGGCCACCCCGCACGTCGCCGGCGCGGCCGCGCTCTACCTGACCGCCAACCCATCGGCCACCCCGGAGCAGGTCACCAAGGTGCTGCTCGACAACGCCACCCCCGGCAAGATCTCCGACCCGAAGGGGTCGCCGAACAAGCTGCTGTACACCGGTTTCCTCGGCGGAGGTACGCCGTCCTGCGCGGGCGGCACCAGCACCGACGACGTCGCCGTCCCGGACGCCGGTGAAGCGGTGGGCAGCACCGTGACCATCGGTTCTTGCGACGCGAAGGGAACCTCCGGCACTTCGGTGGCCGTGGCGATCAAACACCCGTACACGGGCGATCTGAAGATCGACCTCGTCACGCCGAGCGGCAAGGTCGTCAACCTCAAGCAGGCGGGTGGCGAAAGCACCGTCGACCTTTCGAAGACCTACACCGTCGACACCTCGGGTGAGAACCGTTCCGGCGACTGGAAGCTGCGTGTCCAGGACGTCTACCGGTTCGATACCGGCGTGCTCGACAGCTTCGGCCTGACCTTCTGATTCCTCCCTGCTGAAAGGAATACCGTGAAAAGGAAAAGAGCCCTCGGACTGCTGGCACTGGGTGTGGCGGCCCTGTCGATCCCCGTGGCCGGCGGAACCGCCGGGGCGGCGCCCCAGCCGACCGCGTCGGCGATCGCCCCCACCGGTGACGTCCAGGTTCCCGGCGGTGCCCATGCCCTGGGGATCGGCGGCGTGCCCGCTTCGGTGAAGGACTATCCCTTCGCCATCGCGGCCCTCCGTGAGGGCGGCTCGCGGCCCAAGGGGCAGAGCTGCAGCGGGTCCGTCGTGGCGCCCCGCAAGGTGATGGTCGCGGCGCACTGCAAGGAACTGGCAGGCGAGAAGTCCGTCCTCTATGGACTGGACGATCTGGTGAGCACCGGCGGCACCCAGCTCAAGGCCGTCGACTACCAGCTGCACCCGAAGTTCACCCAGCCCTGGAACGGCTACGACGTCGCGATCATCACCACCGACGGCGACATCCCCGTCCCCGCCGGCGGCTACGCGAAGGTCGCCACCTCCGCCGACACCGGCCTCGAGGCGCCGGGCAAGGACGGTTTCAGCCTGGGCTACGGCAAGAAGAGCTACAACGACAGCCCCGCCGACGTCACTTTGCAGAAGCTGACGCTGCCGATCGTCCCCGCGAACCAGTGCACCGGGGTGGAGAACGGCGTCGACCCGGCGACGATGATCTGCGCCGGGTATTCCGACGGCCGCAAGACCGTGCTTCCCGGCGACAGCGGTGGCCCGTTCGTCGTCGACGGTGTCGTCGTCGGCATCACGTCGTGGAGCCGGAGCGACTTCCGGTGGTACAGCGTTTACAGCCGCCTGAACAACGAAATGGGCGACTGGGTCAAGCAGCAGATCGGCGAGGTGCCCAGCACCGACAAGTTCACCCTCGCCGCCTCGCCGGGTTCGGTGAAGGTCGACCCCGGCAAGTATGTCTCGACGTCGATCACGAGCAAGCCGGGCAAGAACGGCGCCGAGGACGTCGCGCTGACCGCGTCCGGGCTGCCCGACGGTGCCAAGGCGACCTTCCAGCCGTCGTCCATCAAGTCCGGAGACACCGCGAAGCTGACGATCGAGACCGCGGCGGGCACACCGGAACGGGACTACACGATCACCGTGTCCGGCAAGGGAACGACCGACACCGTGACCACCACGCTGACGCTGACCGTCGGCAAGGGCGGCACCGAACCGGGCGATCTCAAGGTGACGCTCGACCCCACCTCGGGCAGCACACGCTCCGGTTCACTGGTCAGCACGACGGTCTCCGCGACCGGCGGCAGCGGCTCCATCACTCTGTCCGCGTCCGGTTCGGGCCTGCCGATCGCGCCGTTCTTCACCCCGCAGACCATTTCCAGCGGCGGCAGCTCGACGATGCAGATCTTCGCACCGTTCCAGGCGGGAACCTATCCGATCACCGTGACGGCGAAGGACGGTTCCGGCAAGACTTCGACCGCCACGTACACGCTCACCGTCCAGTGACCGTACTCATCACCGAGGTGACAATCCATGCGTAAATTACTGCTGACTCTGGGCGCGTTGACCCCCTTACTGGCGCTGGGCATCGGAAACGCCGTCGCAGCCGAAGCCGAAGGTGTCGTGGTGCAGGCGAAACAGCACTACGGCGACCAGTACATCGTGGTACTGAAGGACGGCCTCGTGACCGCGCAGGCGGCGTCGGTCTCGCTGACCGAACGCTTCGGCGGCGAGGTGCGGTCCACCTGGTCCGCGGCCCTGAACGGCTTCTCGGTCAAGAAGATGACCGAGCAGCAGGCTCGGCGGCTCGCGGCGGACCCGTCGGTCAAGGCCGTCTACCAGGACGGCACCGCCCGCGGCACCGACACGCAGACCAACCCGACATGGGGTCTGGACCGCGTCGACCAGAAGGCCCTGCCGCTGGACAAGAAGTACACCTACAACAACAGCGGTGAGGGCGTCACCGCGTACGACCTCGATACCGGGATCAACCCCGACAACCCGGAGTACGAAGGCCGGGCCAGCATCGGCAAGGACTTCATGGGTGGTGACGGAAAGGACTGCGCGGGCCACGGCAGTCACACCGCCGGCACCATCGCCAGCAAGACCTATGGAGTCGCGAAGAAGGTCAAGATCGTCGGGCTTCGAGTGCTCGGCTGCAACAACAGCGGACCGGATTCGGGCATCATCGACGCCGTCGACTGGGTGACGGCCAACGCTAAGAAGCCGGCCGTGGCGAACATGAGCCTCACCATGGACGCGCCCGGTGTGGGTGACGACGCGCTCAAGAAGTCGATCGCGTCGGGCGTCGTCTACGGCGTCGCGTCCGGCAACGCGTCGACCGACGCCTGCAACACCAGCCCCGCGCGGGTGCCGGAAGCCATCACGGTGAACGCCACGGACTCCAGCGACAACCGGTCGTCGTTCTCGAACTACGGTTCGTGCACGGACATCTTCGCGCCGGGCTCCAACATCACGTCGCTGAGCCCGAGCAACGGCGGGACCGCGGTCATGAACGGCACCTCCATGGCGACGCCGCATGTCGTCGGCGCGGCCGCGCTCTACCTGGCGGCCAACCCGTCGGCGACGCCGAAGCAGGTGCGGGACGCACTGGTCGGCAACGCGTCCGACGGCGTCGTCAAGAATCCCGGCAGCGGCTCGCTGAACAAACTGCTGAACGTGTCGTTCATCGGTGGCGGCGGCCCGGCGCCGACGTGCGGCGCGAAGTCGAACACCACCCCGGTGGCGATTCCGGACGCCGGTGCCGCGGTGACGAGCTCGATCACCCAGGAAGGATGTGACGGGAGGGCGTCCTCGACGCTGCCGGTCAAGGTGGACATCAGCCACACCTACACCGCCGACCTGGCGCTGGACCTGATCGGGCCCAGCGGCAAGACCTACCGCCTCAAGAACTCGGGCGGCACGGGCAGTGCTTCGGGAGTGCACGAGACCTACACGGTCGACGCCTCCGGCGAGAACGCCAACGGGACCTGGAAGCTGAGCGCCCAGGACGTCTACAGGTTCGACACGGGTTCGATCGACGGATTCACCCTCACGTTCTGACCAGGGTGAGGTGAGAGGTGCGCCCAATGTGGCATTGGGGACGCTCAGCGCTACCAATGCCACGTTGGGCGCACCGGAGAGACCATGATCGCCTCATGGGGGAGTCGGCTTTCACAACACGGGTGACCGGTCAGCCGGCCTTCCGCGTACTCGGCGTCCTAAGTAGACAGCAAGCTTCTTTGCATACCCCCCAGGGGTAATGCTACGGTGACGGCACGGCGGCGAACAGATCGCCGCGAGATCGAGTTGCCGAACCGAAGGAAGAGCTGATGAGCACCACTGTGTACACGGTCAAGGGCATGACCTGCTCGGGTTGCATGACCAAGGTGACGACGGCGGTGAACGGCGTCGCCGGGGTCAGTGACGTCGATGCCGACATCGCCACCGGGGAGGTGACAGTCGTGAGCGACGAGCCGCTCGACGCGCGATTGGTGCGGTCCGCGGTCGAAAAGGCGGGCTACGAGGTGGTCGGCTGACGTCGATGGCCGAGGAGAGCGTGACTGAGCCGGCTGTCGTCGTCAAAGTCGTGAACAACGGGCCGTATCAGGTGAAAGGGCCCGTCCGGCTGGTCGACCACGACAACAACGAATACGAGATCGACGGGCGTACTCAACTGCTGTGCCGGTGCGGACATTCGGCGAAGAAGCCGTTCTGTGACGGCGCCCATGTCCGGGTCGGGTTCAAGGGCGATTAGCGAGCGGGCGGGTGACATGAAACGTCACCCGCTCGCTCGCTGCGTTGAACCTTAGGAGCGGACCAGGCGCGCGATCGCTTCGGAGGCTTCGCGGATCTTCCGGTCCGCCTCGGCGCCGCCCTTCGCCGCGGCGTCGACAACGCAGCTTGCCATGTGCTGATCGAGGAGTTCGAGGGAGAACGACTTCAGTGCCCGGGTCGCCGCGGAGACCTGAGTGAGGACATCGATGCAGTACTTGTCCTCTTCGACCATTTTCTGCAGTCCGCGGATCTGCCCCTCGATGCGCCGAAGGCGCTTGAGCTGGCTTTCCGTGCCGGCGCCGTGACCAACCACGCTCACTCCTCGAGTCCGGAATCCGTCAACGCCCCAATCATGCCCGCTGAAGGGTGGCCCGCGCTGCCGGGTGAGCGGGGTGATGACGTCCGAAGCGCCCCGTGACATACGCCACGGGGGTATGCTGGTTGCCCTACCCCCCTAGGGTATGTAGAGTCGGTTTCAGGAGGACGAGAGATGCACGGATACACGCAAGGCAAAGACGAATACCTGACCCGGCTACGGCGGATCGAAGGGCAGATCCGGGGCCTGCAGCGGATGGTCGAGGAGGACAAGTACTGCATCGACATCCTCACGCAGGTGTCCGCGGCCACCAAGGCGTTGCAGTCGGTGTCGCTGGGGCTGATGGACGAACACCTCAAGCACTGCGTGTCCGACGCCATCGCCAAGGGCGGCGCCGAAGCCGACGAGAAGATCCAGGAGGCGAGCGACGTCATCGCCCGCCTCGTCCGTTCCTGAAGCAGTGCGACGAATCCGGAGGAGAACCACGATGAGCGAGACCACCTACACCGTCACCGGCATGACCTGCGGCCACTGCGTCAGCTCGGTCACCGAAGAGGTCGGGAAGATCGGCGGCGTCACGGATGTCCGTGTCGACCTGCCGACCGGCGCGGTGACCGTCGTCAGCGCGGAGGAACCCGCGGTCGCGGATGTGCGCGCGGCCGTCGAAGAAGCCGGATACGAGCTGACCGCCTGATTCGCGGTCCGGCTCCTTGACCGCGGGCACGGCCCGCACAAGGGACTCGAGATGAACACAGTTGCGAAGCTCTCCGCCTACGGTGTGGCGCTTGCCCTGGTCGCCGGTGGCGCCTGGGCCGCAGGCACCGCTGTCGGTCCTTTCGCCGGCGCCGCCGGCCTTCCCGGTGGCGAGGACGCCGGGCATGGGGACGCTCACAGCGGCACCGTCGCGGAGGCGGCGCCGACCGACGAGCCCGGCGGGCTCGCGTCGTCCAGGGGCGGCTACACCCTCACGCCCACCACCACGACGCTCACGCCGGGGACCGACCAGCACTTCTCCTTCAAAGTTCTCGGACCCGACGGCGCGCCGGTCACCGGCTACGACGTCGAGCACGAAAAGCGGATGCACCTCATCGTCGTCCGCCGCGACACGGCGGGTTTCCAGCACATCCATCCCGAGCTGGGAGCGGGCGGCCTCTGGACGGTGCCGCTCGCACTGCCGCAGGCGGGTTCGTACCGCGTCTTCGCGGACTTCAAGCCGACCGGCGGAAGCGCCACGACCTTGGGCGTCGACGTCGCCGCGGCGGGGGAGTTCAAGCCCGTCGAGCACCAGCCGTCACGCGTCGCGAACGTCGATGGCTACCAGGTTCGCCTGGACGGGGACCTGACCCCAGGCCGGTCGTCGAAGGTCACCCTGACGGTGACCAAGGACGGCCGCGAGGTGACCGATCTGGAGCCGTACCTCGGCGCTTACGGACATCTCGTGGCCCTGCGCGGCGGCGACCTCGCGTACCTGCACGTCCACCCGGACGGCGAACCCGGTGACGGCCGTACGAAACCCGGCCCCGCGGTGACCTTCTTCGCCGAAGTCCCGTCGAATGGCACTTACCGCCTGTTCCTGGACTTCCAGCATCAGGGCAAGGTCCGCACGGCCGAGTTCACCGTCGCCACCGCGGGCACCCCCGCCCCGGCCCCTTCGGCCGCCCAGAACCAAACCCCACCTCCGGCGGCCGATGACGGCCACGGCGGACACGGCTGACCGCGAGCCGGAAAGGAGTGACCACGATGACTTCCGATCTGGACCAGGCCACCACGGCCGAGGTCGAACTCGCGATCACCGGGATGACCTGCGCGTCGTGCGCGATGCGCATCGAGAAGAAGCTGAACAAGCTGGACGGCGTCACCGCCACGGTCAATTACGCCACGGAGAAGGCGAAGGTCACCTACAGCGGGGACATCGAGCCCCAGCGGCTGATCGAGCAGGTGGAAGCGGCCGGGTACACCGCCGCCCTGCCCGCTCCGCCGAAGCGGGAACAGCCGGACGGGCCCGCCGAGGAGGCCGATCCGATCGCGCCGTTGCGGCAGCGGCTGATCGGCTCCGCGGTGCTGTCGGTGCCGGTGATCCTGCTGGCGATGGTGCCCGCGCTGCAGTTCACCTACTGGCAGTGGATTTCGCTGACGCTCGCGGCGCCGGTGCTGGTGTGGGCGGCGTGGCCGTTCCACAAGGCGGCGTGGGCGAATCTGCGCCACGGCGCGGCCACCATGGACACGCTGATCTCGATGGGCACGCTCGCCGCGTTCCTGTGGTCGCTGTACGCCTTGCTGTTCGGCAGCGCGGGAACGCCGGGGATGACGCACGCCTTCGAGCTGACCGTGGAGCGGATGGCCGGTGACGGCAACATCTACCTCGAGGTCGCCGCCGGGGTGACGACGTTCATCCTCGCCGGGCGGTACTTCGAGGCGCGTTCCAAGCGACGGGCCGGTGCCGCGCTGCGGGCGTTGCTGGAGCTGGGCGCGAAGGACGTCGCCGTCCTCCGGAACGGCGAGGAAGAGCGAATCCCGGTCGACCGGCTGGCCGACGGCGATCTGTTCGTCGTGCGGCCGGGAGAGAAGATCGCCACCGACGGCGTGATCACCGAAGGCAGCTCCGCGGTGGACGCGAGCATGCTGACCGGGGAAAGCGTGCCGGTGGAAGTCGCGCCGGGTGACGCGGTGGTCGGCGCGACGGTCAACGCGGGCGGCAGGCTCGTCGTGCGGGCGACCCGTGTCGGCGCCGACACGCAGCTGGCGCAGATGGCGAAGCTGGTGGAGGACGCGCAGACCGGGAAGGCGCAGGTCCAACGGCTGGCGGACCGCGTGTCGGCGGTCTTCGTGCCGATCGTGATCGCGCTCGCCGTCGGCACCCTGGCCTTCTGGCTCGGCGCGGGCGGCACTGCGTCGGCCGCGTTCACCGCCGCGGTCGCCGTGCTGATCATCGCCTGCCCGTGCGCACTGGGCCTGGCCACCCCGACCGCGCTGCTGGTCGGCACCGGCCGGGGCGCGCAGCTCGGGATCCTGATCAAGGGTCCGGAAGTGCTGGAATCCACCCGCGCGGTCGACACGGTCGTGCTGGACAAGACCGGCACGGTCACCACCGGACGGATGGCGCTCCTTGAGGTCCACGTCGCCGACGGCGTCGACGCCGACGAGGCGCTGAGGCTCGCGGGTGCGCTGGAGAACGCTTCCGAACACCCGATCGCACAGGCCATCGTGGCCGGCGCGCGGGACCGGGTCGGCGAACTCCCGGCCGTCGAGGACTTCACGAACGTCGAAGGCCTTGGTGTACAAGGGATCGTCGACGGCAAGGCGGTGCTGGCCGGACGCAGCTCGCTGCTGGAGGACTGGGCACATCACCTGCCGGAGGATCTCGCCGAGGCGAAGGCCGCCGAAGAGAAGGCGGGCCGGACCGCGATCGTCGTCGGCTGGGACGGCGCGGCCCGCGCGGTCCTGGTGGTGGCGGACACCGTGAAGCCGACCTCCGCCGAAGCCATCACGCAACTGCGGGCCCTCGGGCTGACGCCGGTCCTGCTCACCGGGGACAACGAGGCCGTGGCCCGCGCGCTGGCGGCGGAGGTGGGGATCACCGAGGTGATCGCGGAGGTCCTGCCCAAGGACAAGGTCGACGTGGTCAAGCGGCTCCAGGCCGAGGGCAAGGTGGTCGCGATGGCGGGCGACGGCGTCAACGACGCGGCCGCGCTGGCACAGGCCGACCTCGGCCTGGCCATGGGCACCGGCACGGACGTCGCCATCGAGGCGTCGGATCTCACCCTCGTCCGCGGCGACCTGCGGGCGGCGGTGGACGCGATCCGGCTCTCCCGGCGGACCCTGCGCACCATCAAGGGCAACCTGTTCTGGGCCTTCGCCTACAACGTCGCGGCGCTGCCACTGGCCGCGGCGGGGCTGCTCAACCCGATGATCGCCGGCGCCGCGATGGCGTTCAGTTCGGTCTTCGTGGTCACGAACAGCCTGCGGCTCAAGGGATTCCGTAGTACCGCCGGCTGACATCCGGTTCGAGGCGCTCGTGCGGCACTTTCGGTGCCGCACGAGCGCCTCAGTGGTGGGCGGGCAGACTGACGTTGTCCTCAATGGACAGTCCTGGCGACACGGCAGAGCCACCAGGCCGTCGGCTAATGACCGTGCTGTTCGGCGAGGAACCGGCGGATCGCGGGCGCGAACGCGTCGGCGAGATCTTCGGCGGTACGCAGAGTGCTCGACAGGGAAACCGGCGCGAGACGCCCATCGGGTATGACGCGGGCGGCGTTCTCCGCCAGCGCTGCCGGATGCCGTTCGTCCATGCCGGGGAAGACCAAGGTGGGGGCCGTGATCGCGGCGAGTTCGTCGACGGACCGGAACGAGCGGTCGTGGCCGATGGCGGCCGCGGCGGCGATGCTCGCGGGATCGGAGCGCGGGATGGCGTCACGCACGAGCGCACCGATGACGGGAGCTAGCCCTGGCAGAACCGGCGCCCACGCCGCTTCGATACCGCCGGTCCGGACACGTTCGGCGAACGCGTCCATGAACGCGATCTCGGCTTGCTTCGCTTCGTCGTCTTCGATGTCTTCGACGCTGATCAGGATGGCGGCGCGGACCCTGCCGGGATGTTCGAGGCAGGCGCGCTGGGTGATCGTGGCGCCGAGTCCGGTCCCGCCGACGACGGCGCGCTGTTCGCCCAGGTGGTCGAGAAGCGCCGCGACATCGTCGGAGTACTGGGGCCAGGTGTGCCGGGCCGGGTCGGCGCACACCGATCGGCCATATCCGCGCACGTCGGGGAGAACGATCGTATGCCGGTCCGCCAGCCGCTCGGCCAGCGGGACGAGGCTGTGATGATCAGGGCCACCCCCGTGCAGAAGCACAAGGGGTGGCCCGGAACCGAGGGAGACCGCGTAGAGCGGACAGCCGTCGAAGCCGTGGTACGTGATGGTCTCCATCGGGCCTTCCTAATGGTGGTAGGCGTGTACCACCGCGTGCCCGGAGCCGCGGCCGATGAGCCACTTGTTGACCGGGGTGGTGAGCACGAACGCCACGGCGAGCGCGAAGGCGAGCGCGCCCCAGAACAGCCAGCTCGCGAGGCCGGCTTCCATCGCGCCGGGGACGACGACCATCACCGCGTTGTCGATGATCTCCATGACGAGAATCGACACGGTGTCCGCCGCTAGCGCGACCTTGAGGGCCTGCTTGAAGCCGACGCCCGCGCGGAGCACGCCACGCATGGTCAGGGCGTAACCGAAGACGAACGCCAGCGCGACGGCGAGCACGATGGTCGCGACGTTACCCCACCCCAGTGCGGTGCCGATCACCATGCCGAGCACCTCACCGATGGCGCAGCCGGTGAGGCAGTGCAGGGTGGCCGACGCCGCCATGCCCCACGACGCCTTGGCCGCGTGGTGTTCGTGGCCACCGTGGTGTTCGTGGCCGTGGTGTTCGTGCTCAGTGGACATGAGCGGGTTTCTCCTTTGTGGACTGCTCGGCAGGCGCGGGTTCGAGTCCTGCGACGAGATTGAACGAACCGGTCAGCAGGTTGAGTCCCACCGTGTCGGCGATGATCCGATCGCTCCAGCCGTGCTCTCGCAACTCGGCGACGTCCTCGTCGCGGATCGAAGCCGGTTCGGCGAGTACACGGACCGCGTACGCCATCAACGCCGCCTCACGCTGATCGGTCGACGTGCCTTGTCTGGCCAGGGAGACGTCGGTCTCGCTGAGCCCGGCCTTCAGCGCGGCCCGGGTGTGCGCGTCGAGGCACAGTGCGCACCCGATCCACTCCTGCAAGGCGAGCGAGACTTTTTCGCTCAGCGCCTGGGAAAGCTTGACCCGCTTCATGGCCCTCGAGAGGTCGAGGTATCCCTGAAGGAGCGCGGGGGAGTGGGCCATCGCGGTCACCATCGGGCCTGCCGAGCCGTGCCGTCCGATGATCTCGCCGAGCAACTCGGCCGACTTGGCAGGCGCGTCCGCCGGGTCGAGCGAATCAAGACGCCGCACGGCTCCTCCTGATGCTGTCGGTTGATCGCCAGGAACACTATACGGGTAGGGGGTACATGTCCAGGCGTGGTGTTGTCGTGCAAAGGATTCACTGCTCACCGAGGCGAGTGGGAGGCTTGATCGCGGGTTCCGGGCGCGGCGCTCCCGCGAACCGGGACGGGCGGAAGGCGGCGAGGGCGTCCTGCGCTGTGTCGGTGACGATCTCCGCCGTGGCCAGCCGGGCGAGGACCGGGGCGAGCGTGATCCCGCTGTGGGTGACGAGAAAGTAGATCCGTGCGCTCTCCGGCGGGTATCCGGCGATGGTGTGCCCGTCGGCCGGCATGGACCGGATCGCCACCCGGAAGTCGATTTCCGGGGACGCGCGACCGGTCAGGGCCGTGAACCGCGCGGCCACGGCGGCGCCGATGTCACCGTCGACGTCACTGTCCACGGGGTCGACGGAGGAGCTCAGATCGAGCGCTTGCGCCACGACGGCGCCGCCCGCGTCGGGGCGGAGGTTGAGGTCCGGGGTGTGCAGGACGCAGCGGAGGTCGATCGCGGGGGAGCGTACGTACCCGAGCAGGCCGACGATCGGGGAGCCGCGACGGGCGTCGGTCACCATGGGGATGTCGAAGCCGCTGCGCGCGGCGAGCCCGTCGGTCCACCGGCCGGTGGCGACCACGACCCGGTCGGCGCCGAGGACTGTTCCGTCGGCGAGCGTGACGGACGCGCCCTCCGGCCCGTCGTCGACGGTCACGACCTCCCCGATCGTCAGCGTCGCGCCGTGCCGGCGGGCATCGTCGAGTACTGCGGCGACGAGGCGTTCCGGTAATACGTAACCCTCGCTGGGGAAGTGCGCGATCGCCGTGGTGGTTTCCGGAATCCGCACCTCGCCGGCGATCCGCCGGGCTTCGTCGCGCTCGACCCACTGTGCCGGGTAGTCCCGCGACCGCAGCCGCTCGACGTTCTCGGCCAGCCACGATTCGCCGCGCGCGTCCGCGCAGTGCAGGCCGCCAGCACGGAAGTACGCCGGCGTGCCGCCGAGTTCCTTGGCGAGCTTCTCGTGTTCTTCCATCCCGGCGACGTTGAGCCGTTGATAGGCGGGATCGGGTTTGCGGTTCGCGTTGGTCCACGCGAACGTCGTGGCGGTCGTCCCGCGTCCGGGGCCCCATCGGTCCAGCAGCACCACGTCCGCCCCGGCGACGGCGAGTGCACGCGCCACGCTCACGCCGACGATTCCGGCGCCGACAACGATGGTCTTCATTCGCTCTCTCCTCCCGGGCCTGCAAATGACCGTACAAAACACGCTTAGACCGGTCAATGGCCCGATTGACCGATCGAATCGCGATTTGTATGGTTCGATCATGGCCACGCTGTTGCATCTGAAGATCCGGCGTGAGCTGGAGGAGAAGATCCAGCGTGGCGACCTCCCGCCCGGCGCGAGGTTGCCCACCGAAGCGGAACTGCAGAGCCAGTACGGGGTCAGCAGGGCCACGGCGCAGCGAGCACTCAACGAGTTGGCCAATGCCGGGCTGGTCGTGCGAAGGCGACGGCACGGAACGTTCGTCGCCGACGTCCGGCAACAGATCAACCTGCTGAACTTCGCCGCCCCCGGCGCGGCAGAGAAGGGTGTGCCGGGCAGGCACCAGGTGGTGTCCCAACGGATCGTGCGGGCAGGCGACGCGGTCGTCGAGATCCCTGGCGTGGACCCGGATGCCGCGGTCGTCGAGCTGGTGCGCGTCAAGCTCGACCTCCAGGAGCGGCCGCGCACTCTCGAACGGCACGCGATCCTCTTCTCGGTCGCGCCGAACCTGCTCGACGAGGACCTCGCCGACTTCGTGAGCCTGCGCTATTTCGCCGCGAAGAAGATCCCGCTGGGCCCGCTCCGGGTCTACCTCGAACCGGTCGTGCTCGGCACGCGCGAGGCCGAGCTGCTCGAGAGCGAGGCCGGTGTGCCCGCCATGCAGCGCCGCCGGGAAACCCGGACGGAAGACGGGACCGTGATCGAGGCCGTCGTCACCGTGGTCCGCCCGGGATCCGCGCAGTTCTTCGTGGAGTTGCCGCCTCCCGCGCTGTGACGCGGCGGAGAGCGATCAGCCGGTCGGCTGCCGCTCGGTCTCGTAGTCACCCTCGTCGTTCCGGGTGGGGTTCTCCCCAGGGTGCAACCAGGGCGGCAGTGTCGTCGGCTCGATCTCGTCCCGATCCGTTCGGGCGGTGTCGGCATCGGAACCGGGTGCCGGACGGTGCGGGACGGGATTGCCCTGCTTCCCCACGCGCTCCCAGTCGGCCAGGATCCTGTCCGACGCCTCCTTTGCGGCCCGGTCGGTCTTCCCGTAGGCCTTGGCGGCGGCCACGGTGTTGTCTCCCGCCAGTGCGTAGCGGGCGCAGGTGGTGCTCAGGAATCCTGCCAGCGCGTCCCGGATATCGGCCAGCTCGATATCCGCCCAGGTCCGTTTCCCGTCCTCGTCCGCGAGATGCTTGTCGGCCACCTCGGTGTGCTTGATGATCCGTAGCAGCGGCTCATAGAGTTCGGCCGTGTCATAGCAGCATTTCGCCATTTCCAGCACAGTGCTGATGTCGACGGTGAAATGGCCGCCGTGTGTCTTCGGGTCACCGGTCGCCGTGTTCAGGCTGAGATCGTACAATTCGAGGTTGAAGCTTTTGATCTGGCTGATCCGCGACCGCAACTCGCCGACCTTCCCGGTGTAGTCACTCTCCAAGACGGTCAATTCGTTGTTGAGTTCGTCGATATCGCCGCCGAGCCGGAACACGACCTCCCGCACGCTGTGCGCGTATCCTTCCCGTTCGCCGGGTTTCAGCAGGTTCTCGCCGAGGAAACCGACCAGCCCCACCACGGCGCCGACACCGCCTGCCGGCGGGAACCAGATGCCCGCGACACCGAGGACCGCGCCTGCTCCGGCCACCACCTTCCAGGTGCTCGCCAGATCGGTGGTGATCGTCTCGGTCTCGCCGAGTGCCTTGGTGGCCTGCTGGATGGCGAACAGCGCGTCGTTACGCGCCATTTCCACAATCGCGGCGCGCAAAGAATACAAGTTGGCCAGCGCGCCGGTGATACCGGACTGATTTTGCAGTGTCGGCCCGACGGAGGCGAAGAATCCGTCTTTCGCCCGGTTGGCGGACAAACCGGTCCAGCTCGCCCACCAGTCGGTGTAATGCGTGCGCTCGCTCCAAAGCGCCTCGACATTGCTTCCCAGTTCGCGACCGTCGGCCTTGCCGAGGTTGCTGACCGGAGAGCCTTCCAGCGCTTCCAAGCCCAAACTCTTGCCGAGGCTGAGGAAGTCGTTGTGGGCGGCTTCGAGGAGGCTCAGATCGTGTGCGTCGAACATGGGCAGCTTGGTGAAAAGGGTGGTCCGCTCGTCCCATGCCCAAGTCTCCACCTGAGCGAGAATGGAACCGACGCCGCAGACGATCGGCTCGTCCTTGGGCGGATTCCGGTCACCGAGCACGACGAGGTGACCGGTTTTGCCCTCACAGGTCACCGCGCTGAGTTCACCCTGCTGCCCGTCTTCCACCCAATCGAGGTAGGAGCACGTGCCGTAGTCGATATGCGCTCGCGCGGAGGGCGACTTGTAGTCCCAATGCTCGTTCGGCCCGGGCGCGTAGCAGCGAAGGATTCCCTGTGTCAGGTCACTCTGCACCTCGATCGCCGTCGCGGCGTCTTCCCGCCAGCGCTTGGTGAGAGCCTTGTGGAAGGTGTTCATCGCGGCGGTCAGCCGAGCGGTGTGACCAGGCCCGAGATAGTCGACCACGGTCGTCCCCCTTTATCTCCCCGATTTCGTCGAGCCTAACGCAGCGCCGGACGACCACGTGGGGAATGGAGATTCCCGCTGAGGCAACCACGGGCCGGTGCCACGCGTACATCCCGTACGCGGACGAGAGGGACAGGGTATGGGGACCAAACGGGGCGAACCCACGCCTGAGGAGATCGAGGCCACCCGCGCGTGGCTGGGCGAACGTGGTGTCGAGGTGGAAACGCCGGCCAGGCTGATCGCCGTCCGGGTCGGCGCGCGCCAGACGGCGAACACCGCCAGCAAGATGATCTTGTCCGCTTGCTTCGGGATTGTCGGGTTGGGACTGTTGATCGCCTTCGGGGTCCAAGAATTTCTCCTGGATCCGGACGGCGAGACGACTTACAGCCGGTATGCCTTCGTCGTGTTCGCGACGACCCAGCTCGGGTCCTGGGTGTCGTCGCTGTACCGCGAACGGGAACTGGGTGGCCTGCCGGCGGCGGACCGGCGGCCTTCGGCTTTACGGGTCCTGGGCGGCTGGTATCTGACGACCTACGTGATCACCTTCGGCGGTGGCGCCGCACTGGCCGCGGCGATGTACGCCGGCACCACGGCACAGACCTTCGCGGAGAATTGGCTGATCGCCCTCGGCTGGGCGGCGTTGTCCACCGGCACGATCCTCGCCGGCTCGGCCTTCCGCCGGACTCGCGCGGAGGACGTCGCGTCGATCGCCGTCGATTCCGAACTACGGTTCCAAGACAGCCGTCTCGCCGAGCCCGCCATCTTCGCGGTGGCGATCCTGGTCGACGTGGTGTTCACCAGCCGGGTTCCGGCCGAATTCACCTGGTGGTTGGTCGGCTATGCCGCGCTGGCGGTCAGTGCGACGCTGGTCGCCCGTCGGCGGTCCGGGGACCGTCCGGCCTTTCCGCCCGGCGACTACGGCACCCCCGTGCGCTCCGACGTGGATCTTCCCTCGGAAACTCGGTGAGCCGAAAGCGTCCGTGCCGAGGGTAGTGAGGGCCTCCTTGGACTCCTCGGCGGCTACGGCGCCATGCTCGCGCTCGCCCCCCGTGCCCGCGAAGGCGGGTCGTACGGCGTCCAGGTCTCGTTGTGCCGATCCTCGATGCTGGTGCAACGCCAAGGATCGATCGAAGAGAACACGGTCTACGGCGACCTCAAGAGTCTCGGCCCCGTCATCCGGATGAGCGAGACACCACCGCGCTGGCCGTCACCCACCCCTCGGCTCGGCAGTTCGCCCGCGTGAGAGGTAAGGCGAAGACGGATCACTCCGGCACGGGCAGGCATTCGGCGAGCAGGCCGACGACGTCGTGCCAGGCCCGCTGCGCGTGGCGCTCGTGGTAGCCGACGCCGGGAAGCACGGTGTGGTCGACCGTGGGGTGGTGGAAGGCGTGCAGCGCGCCGCCGTAGACCACGAGCCGCCAGTCGACGCCCGCCTCCTGCATTTCGGCGGTGAACGCCTCCCGTTGCGCGGGCGGCATGATCGGGTCTTCCGAGCCGACACCGGCCCAGACCGGGCAGCGGATGTGCGCGGCTTCGCCCGGCCGGCCAGTGGTCAGCGCGTTCACCGTCGCGATCGCGCGCAGGTCGACGCCGTCCCGCCCGAGTTCCAGCGCGATCGCGCCTCCGGTGCCGTAGCCGATGGCGGCGATCCGGTCCGGGTCGGTCCGCGGCTCGGCGCGCAGCACGTCGAGGGCCGCGTGGCCGATCTCCCGCATCCGGCCGTGGTCGTCGAGCAGGGGCATCACGTGCGCCAGCATCTCGTCGGGATCGTCGAACCAGCGTCCACCGTTGATGTCGAAGGCCAGCGCCACGTACCCCAACTCGGCGAGAGCGTCGGCCCTGCGACGTTGGAAATCGTTCAGCCCCGGCCCCTCCGGCCCGATCAGGACCGCGGGACGGCGGTCGGCACCGGCCGGGAGCGCGAGGTGCCCGATCATCGTGAGTCCGTCGGCGGGGTATTCGACCGTGCGTGTGGTGACCGGCATGAAACGGACTCTAATGATCGTCGAGCCCGGCCGGGCGGGTGTTCACGGACAGCGGAACCGCGTCGCGGCGTCCGTCCATTGTGGATTCCGTGGCGCGGGACGGGATCAGCCGGAACAAGGCCATCGCGCTGATCATGCTGACGCCGCAGATCGCGGCCAGGTACCAGGTGATGCCGGTGGTCGAGCCGGTGGCGTTGAGCACCGCGGTGGCGATCATCGGAGCGAGCCCGCCGCCGAGGATCGCGCCGCCCTGCAGCAGCAGCGACATACCGGAGAACCGGACGTTGACCGGGAAGGTGTCCGCGATGATCGCGCCCTGCACGCAGTGGGTGATCGGGACGACCAGGCCCATACCCGCCAGCGCGAGCATCGCGAGCCCCGTGTTGCCGGTGTTCAGCAACGGGAAGAACGCGAGGCACCACAGCAAAAGCGCGGCCGACCCGGCGACGAACATGGTTCGCCTGCCGTGGCGGTCGGCGATCCGCGTCCAGATCGGGATGGTGGCGAACCACAGTACGGCCGATCCGGTCACCGACAGGATCAGGAACTGACGGTCGTAGTGCAGGTTCTGAGTTCCGTAAGACAGGGTGAAGACCATGAACACGTAGGCGACCGCCGAGTTCGCGACGCCGACCAGCAGCGTCAGCGCGAGCCTGCCGAAGCCGACCTTGAGCGCCGCGCCGAGCGGGAACCGGACCACCTTGTCGTTCTTGGCCGCCTGGGTGAAGGACGGTGATTCGGTGATCCGCAGCCGGATCATCAGGCCGATCGCGACCAGCACGAAGCTCAGGAGGAACGGGATCCGCCAGCCCCACGCGGCGAACGCGCTCGCGGGCATCACCGCGCTGCTGCCGAGGAACAGCAGATTCGCCAGCACCAGCCCGGCCGGGGTGCCCATCTGCGGGAACCCGGCATACCGGTTCCGTTGATCGGCCGGCGCGTGTTCCATCGACATCAGGGTCGCTCCCGCGCCTTCGCCGCCGAGCCCGATGCCCTGCACGATCCGCATCGCGACCAGCAGGATCGGCGCCCAGATGCCGATCGCCTGGTAGTTCGGGATCAACCCGATCAACGTCGAGCCGATGCCCATCAGCATCAGCGAGACCACCAGCGTGGACTTGCGGCCGATCCGGTCGCCGAAGTGACCGAACACCAGACCGCCGAGCGGGCGGGCGATGAAGCCGACGGCGAAGGTGCTGAACGCGGCGAGGGTGCCGACTGTGGGGCTCAGCGAGGGGAAGAACTGTTTGTTGAAGATCAGCGCGGACGCGGTGCCGTAGAGGAAGAAGTCGTACCACTCAAGGGTGGTCCCGGCGAGCGTGGCGGCGGCGATTCTGCGGGGCGCGGGTGCGTTCATCTGCGAAAACCCAATCGACTCGGGCGACAGCCGATCGCGGCTGCTGGCGATTGGGCAGAAGCCTGACACCGTGAGGCATAGGCCACAAATGCCGAATTGCCGGTCTGCTATGTCCGAACTGATATACCTCCCAGCCGTCACGCGTGATCGGATGGCCGACACGCGTGACTGGACGGCCGACACGGCTCCCGCCACGTGTCGTCCGCCTGATCACGAGTGTCGGCCATCTGATCACGCGTGTCGGCCGGTTCCGATATGTGCGTATGGGTATGGCTGGCGAGCAGATACGCATTTGTTCCGCATGGCGCGGCCGGTCAGAGTGAACGGCATGACGCAGTCAGTGCGGTGGATCCGCAACTTCGTGGACGGTGAGTTCGCCGAGCCGGACGGGCCGGGGTTCCCGGCGGTCGATCCGGCGACCGGCGCGGAGTTCGCCAGGGTGCACGAGGCCGACCGGGAGCTGGTGCACCGCGCGGTCACCGGTGCGCGCGCGGCGTTGCACAACGGCTGGGCGGACACCCCGGTGCGGGAGCGGACCGCGTTGCTGCGCCGGGCGGCCGACCGGATCGAGGCCCGGTTCGAGGAGTTCGTCGCGGCCGAGGTCGCGGACACCGGGAAGCCGATCACCCAGGCCCGCGAACTGGACGTCGCCCGCGCGGTGGCGAACTTCCGCACGTTCGCCGACGTGATCGCGGCCGCCGGCCAGGAATCGTTCGTCACCGATCTGCCCGGTGGCGCGCAGGCGCTGAACTACGCGGTGCGCAAGCCGCTCGGTGTGGTCGCGGTGATCGTGCCGTGGAACCTGCCGCTGCTGTTGCTGACCTGGAAGGTCGCCCCCGCGCTCGGCTGCGGCAACGCGGTCGTCGTCAAGCCGAGCGATCAGACTCCGTCCACCGCGACCCTGTTGGCCGAGGTACTGGCCGAGGTCGGTTTGCCCGCGGGTGCCTACAACGTGGTGCACGGGTTCGGCGGCGACTCGGCGGGGCAGTACCTGACCGAGCATCCCGGCATCGACGGGGTGACGTTCACCGGCTCGTCCGCCACGGGAACCCAGGTGATGCGCACGGTAGCGCCCCGGGTCCGGCCGGTGTCGTTCGAACTGGGCGGGAAGAACGCCGCCATCGTGTTCGACGACGCCGATCTCGACGAGACGCTCGCCGGGCTGACCCGGTCGGTGTTCGCGAACACCGGGCAGGTGTGCCTGTGCACCGAGCGGGTGTACGTGCAACGCTCGGTGTTCGATGACGTGGCGGCCGGGCTGGTGGAGCGGGCGCGCGGATTGCGGCTCGGCGATCCGTCGGCGGAGCGGACCACGACCGGCCCGCTGATCTCGCCGGAGCACCGGCGCAAGGTGCTGGACTACCTCGCGCTGGCCGAGGAGGCCGGCGCCAAGACCCTGACCGGCGGCGGGATTCCCGAGCTCGGCCCGGAACTCGACGGCGGCTCGTGGCTGGAGCCGACCCTGTGGACCGGCTTGACGAACAAGGACCGGCCGGTGCGGGAGGAGATCTTCGGCCCGGTGGCCGCGCTGATCCCGTTCGACACCGAGGACGAGGCGATCGCGTTGGCCAACGACACCGAATACGGGCTCGCGTCCTCGGTGTGGACCCAGGACCTGCGCCGGGGACACCGGGTCGCGCAGGCCATGCACGTCGGCATGTCCTGGGTGAACACCTGGTTCCTGCGCGATCTGCGCTCGCCGTTCGGTGGGATGGGGCTTTCCGGGATCGGCCGGGAGGGTGGCGCGTCTTCGCTGCACTTCTACACCGAACCGACGAATGTGTGCGTGCGGCTATGAGCGCGCCGATCGAGGCGGCCGCCGCCCGGCTCGCGACCGCGGCGAGCACCGCGACCCCGTGCCCGCCGGTGCGCGAACTCCTTGGCGCGCAAGATGTCGACGCGGCGTATGCGGTGCAGCGCAGGCTGCGAGACGAGCGGGTCGCGGCAGGCGCCAGGGTCGCCGGGGCGAAGATCGGGCTGACCGCGCCCTCTGTGCAGCGGCAGTTCGGCGTGTACCAGCCTGACTTCGGCGTGCTGTTCGACGACATGCTGTACGCGCACACCGAACCCGTTCCGTACCGGCGGTTCCTGCAACCCCGTGCCGAGGGCGAGATCGCGTTCGTACTCGGCCGCGATCTGGACGTGCCGGGCGCTTCGGTCGCGGACGTGGTGCGGGCGACCGAGTTCGTGCTGCCCGCGATCGAGCTCGTGGACTCCCGGATCGACGCCTGGGATCTGTCCATCGTGGACACGGTGGCGGACAACGCGTCCAGTGGCGCGGTGGTGCTGGGGTGCACGCCGTTCTCGTTGACCGGCCGGGATCTCGCCGCGACCGGGATGACCTTGGAACTGGACGGGGAACCGGTGTCGTTCGGCGCGGGTCATGCGTGCCTCGGCTCGCCGGTGGTCGCGGTCGCGTGGCTGGCTCGTGAGCTGGCCGCCCGCGAGCAGCCGTTGCGCGCGGGCGACGTGGTGATGTCCGGGGCGCTCGGCCCGATGGTGCCGGTCACGGGAGCGGGCCGGTTCCGGCTCCGGCGCGACGGACTCGGCGAGGTCGACGCGGTGATCGAGGAGGAGACTCAGTGACAGCAACGGTTCCGGTCGCCGTCATCGGCTCCGGCAACATCGGCACCGATCTGATGATCAAGGTGCTGCGGTTGTCGAAGACGCTGCGGATGGCCGCGATGGCGGGTATCGACCCGGCCTCGGACGGGCTGGCCAGGGCGGCCAGGCTCAAGGTGGCCACCACCCACGGCGGTATCGACGGCCTCGCCGCGCTTCCGGAGTTCGCCGACGTGCGGGTGATCTTCGACGCGACGTCGGCCGGCGCGCACCGGCGGCACGCGGAGGTGGCCGAGGCACACGGCAAGCTGATGATCGACCTGACCCCGGCCGCGCTCGGTCCGTTCGTGGTGCCGCCGGTGAACCTGGACGAGCACCTCGCCGCACCGAACGTGAACATGGTGACCTGCGGCGGACAGGCCACGATCCCGATCGTGGCCGCGGTGTCCTCGGTCGCCCCGGTCGCGTACGCGGAGATCGTCGCGTCGATTTCGTCCCGCTCGGCAGGGCCGGGAACCAGGGCGAACATCGACGAGTTCACCGAGACCACCGCGGCCGCGATCCGCGAGGTCGGCGGCGCCGCGATGGGCAAGGCGATCATCGTGCTGAACCCGGCCGACCCGCCGATCGTCATGCGGGACACGGTGTACTGCCTGGTCGAGGGGGAGCCAGACCGGGAGAAGATCGCGGCGTCGGTCCGGCTGATGGCCGAGCGGGTGCGCGAGTACGTGCCCGGCTACACACTGAAACAGGAAGTGCAGTTCGACCCGGTGTCCCGGCAATGGGTGCCCGAGCTAGGCCGGGAGATCTCCGGGCTCAAGGTCTCGGCGTTCCTCGAAGTGCTGGGCGCTGCCCACTATCTGCCGGACTACGCGGGAAATCTCGACATCATGACCTCGGCGGCGCTGCGCACGGCCGAGCGGATCGCCGAACTGAGGGGGTGGCTCGGATGAAGGTCTACCTCCAGGACGTGACCTTGCGCGACGGCATGCACGCGATGGGGCACGCGTACACAGTGGACCAGGTCCGGCGGATCGTGTCCGCTGTGGACAAGGCGGGCGTGGCGGCGATCGAGGTCGCGCACGGCGACGGGATCGGCGGGTCCAGCGCGACGTACGGATTCGGCGCGCACACCGACGAGGAGTGGATCGCCGCGGCCGCGGAGGTGATCGAGAACGCCACGCTGACCACGTTGCTGCTGCCCGGTATCGGCACCATCGGACAGCTGCGCCGCGTCCACGACCTCGGGGTGCGCAGCGTGCGGATCGCCACTCACTGCACCGAGGCCGACGTGGCCGCGCAGCACATCGCCTGGGCTCGCGAGCAGGGCATGGACGTGTCCGGATTCCTGATGATGAGCCACCTTTCCACGCCGGCGGCGCTCGCCGAACAGGCAAGGCTGATGGAGTCCTACGGCGCGCATTGCGTGTACGTCACCGATTCCGGCGGGCGGTTGACGATGAACGGGGTCGCCGAGCGGATCGACGCGTACCGCCAGGTGCTCGATCCGCAGACCGAGATCGGCATCCACGCGCACGAGAACCTCTCCCTGTCGGTGGCGAACAGCGTGACCGCGGTCGAGCACGGCGCGTACCGGGTGGATGTCGCGCTGGCCGGACAGGGCGCGGGGGCGGGCAACTGCCCGGCCGAGCCGTTCGTCGCGGTCGCCGACCTGCTCGGCTGGGAGCACGGTGCGGACCTGTTCGCGTTGCAGGACGCGGCGGACGACCTGATCCGTCCGCTGCGGGAACGGCCGGTCCAAGTGGACCGCGAGACGCTGACCCTCGGTTACGCCGGGGTGTACTCGAGCTTCCTGCTGCACGCCGAGCGCGCGGCCGCCCGCTACGGACTGGACACCCGGCGGATTCTCACCGAGGTCGGCAGGCGGAAGCTGGTCGGCGGGCAGGAGGACATGATCGTGGACATCGCACTCGACCTGGTACGGAGCGGCACATGATGGCCACCGCGGAGATCTCGGCGCTCGCCGACCGGCTGGACACCGCGCAGACGTCGCGCGCGGACACGCCGAGCCTCGCCGACGATCACGAGTTCGACATCGCCGACGCGTACGCCATCCAGGCCGCGCTGGTGGCCCGCCGGGAGAGTCGTGGCGAGCGGGTGCTCGGCGTCAAACTGGGGCTGACCAGCAAGGCGAAGATGGCGCAGATGGGCGTGTCGGAGGTGATCGCCGGCAGGCTCACCGACGCGATGAGGGTCGCCGACGGCGGTGAGGTCTCGCTGGCGGGCTTCATCCACCCCAAGGTGGAACCGGAGGTCGCATACCGCCTGGCCCGCGACGTCGACCTCGCCGACCCCACGTTCGACGTGGAGTCCGCTGTGGACGCGATGGCACCGGCGATCGAGATCATCGACTCCCGGTACCGCGATTTCCGGTTCACCCACACCGATGTGGTCGCGGACAACACCTCGGCCGCCGGGTTCGTGCTCGGCCCGTGGCGCGCGTTCGGCGAGGTGGCGAACCGGGCGGTGCGGCTGCGCTCGGGGGACCGCGAGGTGATCGGCTCGACGGCGGCGATCCTCGGCGATCCGGTGCGCGCGCTGCACGCGCTGGTCGAGCTGTGCCGGAAACGGGACATCCCGTTGCGGGCCGGGCAGGTGGTGCTGGCCGGGGCGGCGACCGAGGCGGTGCCGTTCGCGCCCGGCGTCGCCGAGGCGGACATCGCCGGACTCGGCCGGGTTTCGGTGCGGGGGCTGGCATGAGCGGGCGAGTGATCTCCGGGCTGGCCAAGCCGAGGGGCCGGTTCCCCCATGTGAAGGTCGCGGGAGACCTGGTCTTCGTGTCCGGCACCAGCTCTCGACGCCCGGACAACACCTTCGCCGGCGTCGAGGTGGACGAACTCGGCACCACGAACCTGGACATCCGGGCGCAGACCCGCGCGGTGATCGAGAACATCCGTGGCATCCTGCACGAGGTCGGCGCCGACCTCGCCGACATCACCCAGATCACCACCTTCCTGGTTTCGATGAACGATTTCGGCGGCTACAACGAGATCTACGGCGAATACTTCGACGAGACGGGCCCTGCCCGCACCACGGTCGCCGTGCATCAGCTGCCGCATCCGCATCTGCTGATCGAAATCCAGGCAATCGCCCAGCTACCGAAAGACACGGAGGTCTCTCGATGACCCGCATTCCCGACGTCGTCAATTTCCAGGCATGGATCGCCGAGCACGAGCATCTGCTCAAGCCGCCCGTGAACAACCGGACCATGGCGCTCGGCAAGGATTTCATCGTGCAGATCGTCGGCGGGCCGAATCAGCGCACCGACTTCCACGTCGACCCCTATGAGGAATGGTTCTACCAGTTCAAGGGCAACATGCACGTGAACATCATGACCGACGAGGGCCAGAAGACCGTCCGTATCTCCGAAGGCGACACCTGGCTGCTGCCGGGCGATATCCCGCACTCGCCGCAGCGCCCGGAAGCCGACTCGATCGGACTGGTCATCGAACGCGTCCGCGAGGAGGGCACGCTGGAGAAGTTCCAGTGGTACTGCCTCGAATGCGCGTCGCTGGTGCACGAAGTCGAACTCCAGGTGCGTGACATCGTCGAGGATCTGCCGCCGGTCTTCACCGCCTTCTACGGCGACGAGAAGGCCCGCACTTGCGGCCGCTGCGGTGCCCTCCACCCCGGAAAGGGTTGACATGACCGGCCTGATCGACATCCACACGCATTACGTGCCGAACGGCTGGCCGGATCTGCGCGCGGACGCCGGACCGGACGCGCCGTGGCTGCGTGCGGAGACCGAGTCCGAAGCGATGATCATGATGGGGGACAAGGAGTTCCGCCGGATCGCCGCGGACTGCTGGGACGCGGAGACGCGGCTGCTGGACATGGACGCCGACGGCGTGCGCACCCAGGTGGTCTCCCCGACACCCGCGTTCTTCAACTACGGCCGGACCGGCGAGCAGGCGGGCCGGATCGCGCGGATCTTCAACGACCTGGCGCTGGAGATCGTCGCACCGGCGCCGGACCGGCTGATCCCGTTCTGCCAGGTTCCGTTGCAGGACCCCGATGCCGCGTGCCGCGAACTGGAACGCTGCCTGGCCGCGGGACATCGCGGGGTGGAGATCGGCAACCACGTCGGCGACCAGGATCTGGACAGTGCCGGTGTGGAGACCTTCCTGCAGCATTGCGCGTCGCTCGGTGTCCCGGTGTTCGTGCATCCATGGGACATGGCCGATTCACCCCGGCTGGACCGGTGGATGGCGCGGTGGCTGACCGCGATGCCCGCCGAAACGCATCTGTCGATTCTGGCACTGGTGCTCGGCGGGGTCTTCGACCGGATCGACGCGAGCCTGAAGATCTGCTTCGCCCACGGCGGCGGGTCGTTCGCGTTCTGGCTCGGCCGGATGGAGAACGCCTGGCATCGGCGGAACGACGTGATCGGCACCTCGGAGTTCCCGCCGTCGCACTACCTCGACCGGTTCCACGTCGACTCGGTGGTCTTCGACGAGCGGGCGCTGCGCCTGCTCGTGGACACGCTCGGCGCCGAGCGGGTGATGGTCGGAAGCGACTACCCGTACCCGCTCGGCGAACGTCCGGTCGGCGAAGTGGTGCGCAAGAGCGGCTTCCTGAGCGAGACCGAGCGGCAGCTGATCACCAGCGGGAACGCCGAACGCTTCCTGTCCCTGTCGTGACCGTCCTAAGGGGACATTCCGGTGGCGACGTCGGTCAGGCTGCGGATCAGCGCGTCCACCGACGGGCTGAGCGTGCGCTGGGCGGGCAGGGTGAGTCCGACGCTGTGGCCGATGGGTTCCAGCGCCAGCGCGACCCTGGTGATCCTCGGATCGTCCTTGGTGATCAGGCTCGGCAGCGCGGCGATCACGTCGGTCTCGAGCAGCAACTGCCGCACGGTGAGGAACGACGTGGTCTCCACCCGGTTCGCGGGCAGCGGGAAGTCGTTGCGGGTGAACAACTGTTCCAGCTCGCGGCGCAGCGCGGTCTCCGCTCCCGGCAGGATCCACGGATACTCGGCGAGGTCGGCCAGCTCGACGCCGGTGGCGCCCGCCAGCGGATGCGCGGTGCGCACCACCAGATCCACCGACTCGTCGTACAGCTTGCGCCGTTCGATCCGCTCGTCCGAAGGCGCTGTCAGCCTGCCGATGATCAGGTCGACCCGGCCCGCCTCCAGCTCCACCAGCAGTGCTTCGGGAGAGCCCTCGCGGACCACGATGGTCAGGTACGGCCGCTCGGTCTTGATCGCCGCGATCGCGCGCGGCAGCAGCATGTTCGACCCCGCGAGATGGGTGCCGACCACCACCGTGCCGCGCTCGGCGTCGGCCAGCTCGGCGACGTGCCGCCCGGCCTGCTCGAGCTGGGCGAGCACCGCGCGAGCGTGCCCGGTGAACGCCTCGCCGAACACGGTCGGGGTGATGCCGCGCGGGCCGCGTTCGAACAACCGCACGTCGAGGATCTCTTCGAGTTCGTGCAGACTTCGGGTGGCCACCGGCTGCGTCACGTGCAACTCGGCGGCGGCCCCGACCACGGTGCCCTGTCTGGCCAGCGCGTCGAGCAGGACGAGATGGCGGAACTTCAGTCGGCCGTCCAGCAGGCGAGGCAAGATCACCAGCCGATCCTACCCGCGAGGTGCGTATGACCACGATTGTCCGAACCGGACCGATTCGCTATGCCACAGCGGCGCGGTTCGCGCCGCCGGTAGCCGTTTCGGCGCAGACGCCGTCCAGCGGGGAGATCAGTCCGCAACCGCCGTCCCGGCTGGACCGGGTGATGGGACCGCCGCGCGATCGCCTGCCGCAGGGCGAGGACTGTCTCAACCTGACGATCAGCACCCCCGGCCTGGATGACGGACGCAGGCCGGTGCTGGTGTGGCTGCACGGTGGCGGATTCTCCAGCGGTGGCGGGTTGCTGGACTGGTACGACGGCGGCGCGCTGGCGGCCGAAGGCGACCTGGTGGTGGTCGGCGTCAACTACCGGCTCGGTGCGCTCGGCTACCTGTACCTGGACGGCGTCAGCCCCGGCAACCTCGGGCTGGCCGACCAGCTCGAGGCGCTGCGCTGGGTGCGGGCCAACATCGCGGCCTACGGCGGTGACCCGGACAACGTGACGGTCGCCGGGCAGTCCGCGGGCGGCATCTCCATCCGGCTGCTGATGGACCTGCCCGAGGCACGTGGCCTGTTCCGGCGGGCGATCCTGCAGAGCGCGCCGCTCGGCCTCGGCTCCCGTTCGCCCGCGCGGGCGGAGAAAGTCGGCCAGGTGTTCGCCGACGCGCTGGGCACCGACCCGCGCACCGCCGGAATCACGGAAATCCTTGCGGCGCAGAGGGAAACCGCCTTGACCAACCTGCGGCTCACCGGTGACCCGATGGAGCCCGCGTTCATTCCGGTGGACACGCTCGACAAGGCGTCGTTCGCGGACAACGTGCGCGACCTCGAAGTGCTGTACGGCTGGAACGCCGACGACATGACCGCGTTCCCCGGCGCCGCCGGTACCGACGAGATCTACGTCGAACCGCTGGCCGCTTTCGGCGACCGGCTGCGCTCGGCCGGGGCCGATGTCTTCTCGTATCGCCTGGACTGGCGGCCCGAGGGGTCCGAGTTCGGCGCCACCCATTGCCTGGAACTGCCGCTGCTGCTCGGCACCGAGCGGGCCTGGCAGGACAGCCCGATGCTCGGCAAGGTCCCGTGGCCCGAGGTCGACGCCTTCGGCGCCGCCCTCCGTGTCGTCTGGGCGACCTTCGCCCGCACCGGCACCCTCGACCCCACTCCGGTCGCGGACCATCCCGTCCGGTTCGGCCCGCAACTCGCGTGATCAGAGACGCAACTCGCGTGATTGAAGCCGTAACTCACGTGATTGGAGGCGTAACTCACGCATCGCGTGTCATACGGCTCCAGACACGCGAGTTACGCCTACAGACACGCGTGTTACGGCTCCAGACACGTGAGTTACGGCTCCAGACACATCAAGGGGCTTTCGCGGGGCCGGCGAAAAGGGCCTGACAGTAGAGGTGGGAGCGCGCCCGGTCAAGACGTTGTGCTGACCGGGCGCGCGGTCCTATCGTGTTCATCGAAGCGCTTCGACAGTTCGGGTCACCGCGGATTCCGAAGGAGGCCACGATGGCCGGCGGGTATCACCGACTTCTCTGGAGGGACCTCTGATGTCGAAGCGAGTACTGGCCGCCGCGATGGTCGCCATGCTGGCCATCGCGGGCTGCGGGTCCGGATCCGGCAGCGGTGACCCGAAGACCCTGAAGCTGTGGCACTACGAGGCGCCGGACAGTGCGATGGGCGTGGCCTGGGCCGAGGCGATCAAGCAGTTCGAAGCGAGCCATCCCGGCGTCAAGGTCGCCTTCGAAGAGAAGGGCTTCGAACAGATCCAGAAGACGGCGCCGATGGTGCTCAATTCGGGCGACGCGCCGGATGTCCTGGAGTACAACAAGGGGAACGCCACCGCGGGACTGCTGTCCAAACAAGGACTGCTGACCGACATCAGCGAAGAGGTCGCCAAACGCGGCTGGGACAAGCAGCTCAACCCGGCCCTCCAGACCACCGCCCGTTACGACGAGAACGGCGTGATGGGATCCGGCAGCTGGTACGGCGTCCCGAACTACGCCGAGTACGTGAAGATCTTCTACAACAAGGACATGTTCGCGCAGCAGGGCTTCGAGGAGCCGAGGACCATCGAGCAGCTGACCGCGGCCATGGCCAAGTTCGCCGGTGCCGGGGTCACGCCGCTGGCCGTCGGCGGCTCGGAGTACCCGGCGCACCAAGTCCTGTACCAGCTCGCCCTCACCAAGGCCGACCGCGGCTGGGTGGACCGCTACCAGCGCTACACCGGCAAGGTGGACTTCCACGACGCCGCGTGGACCTACGGCGCGACGACCTTCGCCGATTGGGTGAAGAAGGGCTACATCAGCAAGGATGCCGCCGGCGTCGACGCCGAGGCGATGGGCATGTCGTTCATGCAGGGCAAGTACCCGATCATGATCAGCGGCAGCTGGTGGTACGGCAGGCTGGTCCAGAGCATCAAGGGCTTCCAGTGGGGTTCGGTCCCGTGGCCGGGGATGACCTCCGGTTCCGCGGGCAACATGTGGGTCATTCCCAAGGGCGCGAAGAACCGCGACCTCGCGCTCGACTTCATCGCGATCACGATGTCCCAGCCCATCCAGGACAAGCTCCGTGAGGCAGGCGGTGTCCCGGTGGTGAACAGCCCCACGCCGCCGGCCGAGCCGCGGCTGAAGGATCTGGTGGAGGACTTCACCACTCTGTCCACACAGGACAGGCTGGCGTTCTATCCCGACTGGCCCGCTCCCGGATACTACGACGTCCACGTTTCGGCGACGCAGAAACTCATCACCTCGAGCGCCCAGCCGTCGCAGGTGCTCGACGAACTCGCCAAGCCCTACGAGGAGAATCTGGCGAACGTCGGCAAATGACCAGGGGACGGGGAAACTACCTGCTCTTCCTGATCCCCGGCGCGGTGCTGCTGGCCGCGGTGATCCTGGTGCCGTTCGCGATGAACATCGGCATCAGCTTCACCCAGTGGTCCGGCGCCGGCGATCCGAAGTGGACAGGGCTGGACAACTATCGGCGGTTGTTCGCGGACGACGTCTTCTGGGCGTCGTTCCGCCACAACCTCGGGCTGGTGGTGGCGATGGCCATCGTGCCGACCGTGGCGGGGCTGGTGATCGCGGCCGCGCTGTTCGACTTCGTGGCCAAACGGTTCGGGACGCGGGCGGCCAGCGTGCTGCGAGCCTGCGTCTACCTGCCGCAGGTGTTGCCGATCGCGGTCGCCGGGATCGTGTGGAGCTGGATACTCGCGCCCGAGGGCGCGGTGAACGAACTCCTCTCCGCCGTCGGGCTCGGCTCGCTCGGCCAGAACTGGCTGGGCGATCCGGATTTCGCGCTGTGGAGCGTGATGGGCGTGATGGTGTGGATCCAGGTCGGCTATCCGGTGGTCATCTTCATGGCGGGGATGCAGCGTGCGGATCCCTCGCTGCACGAGGCGGCGGAACTGGACGGCGCGTCGTGGTGGGGCCGGTTCTGGCATGTGACGGTGCCACAGCTGCGGCCCGAGGTCTTCGTGGTCCTGCTGACCTGCACCATCGCCGCGCTGAAGGTGTTCGGGCCGATCTACGTGCTGACCAGGGGAGGCCCGGGAGGGTCGACCAACGTGCCGTCGTACTACTCGTTCCAGAACTTCTTCGAGAAGACCCAGGTCGGCTACGGCGCGGCGATCGCGACCGTGCTCACGGTGCTGATCCTCGTGCTCACCACGGTGTTCCTCCGTGTCCAGAGGAGGGGTGAGCACGCGTGAAACGGCAGGTGACGCTCTGGTCGTTGATCGTTCTCGCGGTCGTGATGCTGGCGCCGTTCCTGGTCGTGGCGCTGAACGCGCTGAAGTCCCCGGCCGAATACGCGGCGGACGGCCCACTGTCCTTTCCGGACGGGGTGTACCTGCAAGGGCTGATCGACTTCTGGGTCCGGGTCGGGTTCGGGCAGAAACTGCTCAACAGCGTCGTGATCAGCGGGTCGGTCGCGGTGCTCGCGGTGGTGATCTCGGTGCTGAACGCCTACGCGCTGGGCATCGGCAGGGTCCGCGGCCGGACGTGGATCCTGGTCGCCTTCCTCATCGCGAACACGCTGCCGCAGGAAGCATTGGCGTACCCGCTGTACTTCCTCGCCAACGAGACCGGTCTCTACGACACCCAGCTCGGCGTGATCATCATCTTCACGATCATCCAGGCAGCGTTCGGCACCTACCTGCTGTCCTCGACGTTCGTCGGATTCCCGCACGAACTGCTCGAGGCCGCCTATCTCGACGGCGCGAACAAATGGCAGACCCTGGTGCGGATCGTGGTGCCGATCAGCAGGCCCACTCTCGGCGTGCTGTTCGTGTTCTTCTTCATCTGGACGTGGAACGAGTTCTTCCTGCCGCTGATCCTGCTGATCTCCAACGACACCCAGACCGTCCCGGTCGCACTGGGTGTGCTGCAGGGCCAGCGGATGATGGACGCGACCATGACCAGTGCCTCGGCGTTGCTCGGGGTCATCCCGGCGATCGCCTTCTTCCTGATCTTCCAGCGGACGTTGACACGTGGCATCACGGCAGGGGCGGTCAAATGAAGTTCAGCAACGGCTACTGGCTGCTGCGCGACGGGGTACAGGCGGCGCATCCGGTGGAGGTGTACGACCTCACCGCGGAGGACGGCCGGATCGTGGTGCACGCGCCGACCCATCCCGTCCGCCACCGCGGCGACCTGTTGAAGGGACCGGTGGCGACGGTCGGATTCTCCTCGCCGATGCCGGACGTGATCGGGGTGAGCGTCACGCATTTCGAGGGCGGGCTGCCGCGAGAGCCCCGCTTCGGGCTGTCGACCGTCGGCGAGGAGGCGAAAGTCTCCGAGGACGGGCACACGCTCACCGCGGGCGCACTGTCGGTCCGGCTGCATCGCGGCGAGGGGTGGAAGGTCGACTTCGTCGCGGACGGCAAGGTGCTCACCACCAGCGGGGCCAAGGGGATGGGCTTCATGAGCCTCGACGGCGAGCATCATGTCCGCGACCAGCTGGACCTCTCCGTGGGGGCCCAGGTCTACGGGCTCGGCGAGCGATTCGGACCGCTGGTGCGCAATGGGCAGGTCGTCGACATCTGGAACGCCGACGCCGGCACGAGCAGTGAACAGGCCTACAAGAACGTCCCGTTCTATCTGACCAACGCCGGCTACGGCGTGTTCGTCAATCATCCGGGGCACGTGTCCTTCGAGGTCGCCTCGGAAGCGGTGTCGCGGGTGCAGTTCAGCGTCGTGGGCCAGTCGCTGGAGTACTTCGTGATCTACGGTCCGAGCCCGAAGGAGATCCTGCGCAAGTACACGGCGCTGACCGGCAGACCGGCGCTCCCGCCCGCGTGGTCCTTCGGGCTGTGGCTGTCGACGTCGTTCACCACGTCCTACGACGAGGAGACCGTCTCGGGATTCGTCGACGGCATGATCGAACGCGACCTGCCGCTGAGCGTGTTCCACTTCGACTGCTTCTGGATGCGCGAGTTCAACTGGTGCGACTTCGAATGGGACCCGCGGACGTTCCCGGACCCCGTCGGCATGCTGGAGCGGCTGAAGGCCCGCGACCTGCGCATCTCGGTGTGGATCAACCCGTATGTAGCGCAACGGTCACCGTTGTTCGCCGAGGGCGTCGCGGGCGGGTACCTGCTGCGGAAACCGAACGGCGACGTGTGGCAGTGGGATCTCTGGCAGCCGGGGATGGCGCTGGTCGACTTCACCAACCCCGCCGCGCGTGAGTGGTACGCGTCCAAATTGGACGCTCTGCTCGAACAAGGCGTGGACTGTTTCAAGACCGACTTCGGCGAGCGGGTGCCGACGGACGTCGTCTACTTCGACGGATCCGATCCCGAGCGGATGCACAACTACTACACCTATCTCTACAACCAGACCGTCTTCGACGTGCTCCGCGAACGGCGCGGGGAGGGCGAAGCCGTCGTGTTCGCGCGCTCGGCGACCGCGGGCTCGCAACAGTTCCCGGTGCACTGGGGCGGCGACTGCGAATCGACGTACGAGTCGATGGCCGAGAGCCTGCGTGGCGGCCTTTCGCTCGGCCTGTCCGGTTTCGGGTACTGGAGCCACGACATCGGCGGCTTCGAGGGCACCCCGGATCCGGCGCTGTTCAAACGCTGGATCGCGTTCGGGATGCTGTCCTCGCACAGCAGGTTGCACGGCAGTTCGTCCTATCGGGTGCCCTGGCTGTTCGACGAGGAGGCCGTCGACGTCCTGCGGGTGTTCTCCAAGCTCAAGGCGCGGCTGATGCCGTACCTGTGGCAAGCGGCGGCACAGGCGGCGGCCGAGGGCACGCCGATGATGCGGGCGATGGCGCTGGAGTTTCCGGCCGATCCGGCGTGCGCCCACCTGGAGCGGCAGTACATGCTCGGCGACTCGCTCCTGGTGGCGCCGGTGTTCTCGGACGAGGGAGAAGTGACGTACTACGTCCCGGACGGTGTGTGGACCGACTTCTTCACCGGCGACGAGATCCAGGGGCCGAGGTGGGTGACCACCGTCTGCGACATGCTCACCGTCCCGCTGCTGGTGCGTCCCAACACCGTTCTGCCGCTGGGCGCCGTCGACGACCGGCCGGACTACGACTATGCCGCCGGCGTCACGTTGCGGCTGTACCGGCTGGAGGACGGCACCAGGATCACCACCACCGTCGGCGGCTCGACGTTCCGCACCCGTCGGGAGGGCGACAGCGTCCATATCGACGTCGACTCCGCACCCGACGGCTGGCAGGTGGCCTTTCCCGAGGATGACGAGACGATCGTGGCGGCGGGAAGTGCATTGACCATCCGCGGCGCTGGCTCTCCGGCCTAAGGGCACCGGGAGTGCGCGCCCAATGTGGCATGGGGGACGCTCAGCGCCTCCAATGCCACATTGGGCGCACGCCACGCGACACCTAGGAAGGGGCCGGGCCGGTGCTGCCCCGTTCGGTCAGGCGGGGTGACAGCAGCCGGACCTCGGCCTGGCCTCCGTCGTCGAGACGGCGCATCGCCATCTCGACGGCGAGGCTGCCGAGTTCGGCGGCGGGGATGGCGATCGACGTGAGCTGGACGGACTGCGCCTCGGCCATGTCCTCCGGGCAGACGGCCAGCACCGAGATGTCCTGGGGAACCTGCTTGCCGCGATGGTTCAGTTCGGACAGCAACGGGCCGAGGATGGCCTCGTTGTGCACGACCAGCCCGGTGACGCCAGGGTGTTCGGCGAACACGTCGTCAAGACAGTCACGCAGCGCGTCGTAGGAAGGCGCGCAGGGGAAAGAACCGGCGCGGACCTTGCGTTTCGTGGCCGTCTGGCGGAAGCCGCGCAGGAAACGTCCCGCGTAGCTCGTGCCGCGTTTGTAGACCGCGGGGGAGGGGCCGATCAACGCGACCTCGCGATGGCCGAGGTCGGCCAGATGCGTGACGCTCGCGACGCCGGCGGCGGTGAAGTCGAGATCGACGCAGGTCAGGTCGCCGGGGTCGGAGGGGACCCCGATCAATACCACCGGCCGGTGCAAGGATCTCAGCACCGGGAGGCGGGGCTCGGAGGTTTCGACGTCCATCACGATCAGCGCGTCCGCGATGGCGGACGCGGCGATCCGGCGCAGGCCGTCCGGGCCTTCGTTCTTGGTCAGCAGGAGGACGTCGTGGTCGTAGGTGCGTGCCTCGGTGACGGTGGCCGCGACGAACTGCATGACCACCGGGACGTTCAGGTCCGTCCGCAGCGGGACGACGAGCGCGAGCACGTTGGTGCGGCTGCTGGCCAGCGCGCGGGCGCCCGCGTTCGGGTGGTAACCGAGTTCGCTGATGCTGTGCTGGACGCGGCGGCGGGTGTCCTCCGAGATCGAACGCCGTCCGGACAGCACGTAGGACACGGTGCTCGGGGAGACCCCGGCCGCCCGGGCGACGTCTGCGATGGTGACCATCAGCCGATGATAGAGGGAGTCGAATCGATTCGACGGGCTCAGCCCTTGCTCAGCTCGATCAGCCGCGGCAAGGCGTCGGTGGGCAGGTCGACACCACGATAGGCCATGAGTTTGGTGAACTGGCGCATCGGCATCGAAGCGACCATGCGCATCCAGTCCACGCTGCTCTCGACCCGGTTGCTCTGCCCGGCGAGCAGCTCGCCGAGTTCGGGACCCACGATCGGGTGGCCGAACCACTCCTCGACCGTCGAGTCGATCGACAGGACCGGGATGATGACGTCGCCGGCCAGCGTGATAGGCGCTTCGGCGACGACGTGCGCGGCGCTGAGGCCGATCTGGACGGTGTACTCGCCGGGCGAGACCACCCATCGGCACAGTTCGATGTCGTACCAGGCGAAAGCGCGGCGATCGAGGGCGAGCTCGACCCGCCGGGTCTCGCCAGGTTCGAGCAAGATCTTGGCGAACGCGCGGAGCTCCCGTGCCGGGCTGCGGACGGGAGCCGCGCCGGTGGCGACGTAGACCTGGACGACGTGTTTACCGGTCCGGGTTCCGGTGTTGGTGACGTTCACCGCGACGGTGGCGGAGTCGTCGCCCGTCGCCGTGACCGTCGGTTCGCCGGTTTCGAAAGTCGTGTAGGACAAGCCGTGGCCGAAGGGGTACCGGACAGCGACCTCGGCGGTTTCGTAGTAGCGATAGCCGACCATGACCCCTTCGCCGTATCGGACGTGGCCCGACTCGCCGGGGAAGTTGAGATAGCTGGGGTTGTCCTGCAAACGCAACGGAATGCTCTCGGCGAGATGCCCCGACGGGTTGGTGACGCCGAAGATGAGGTCGGCGAGCGCGCTGCCGCCTGCCTGGCCGAGCAGCCAGCCGTCGAGAACGGCGTCGACGTCGTCGTGCCAGCCCTCCAGTGACACCACGCCGCCGTGGGAGAGGACGACCACGGCGCGCCTGCTCGCCGCCGCGACCGCCTTGATGAGTTCCACCTGCGCCGCGGGGAGGTCGATGGTGTCCCGGTCGAAGCCCTCGGATTCGTCCCTTTCGCCCAGACCGGCGAAGACCACCGCGACGTCCGCCTCACGGGCGATCTCGACGGCGTTGTCGGCAAGGCCGCTCGCGTAGGTCACGGATTCGCCCAGTGCCCGGATCGCGTCGAGCGCGGTGTCGACCCGGGTGGGATTGACGTGGGAGCTGCCGCCGCCCTGGAAGCGGGGGTTCGCGGCGAACTCGCCGATGACCGCCACCGCCGACCGCGTGGTCAGGGGCAGCGTGTCCCGGTCGTTCTTCAGCAGGACGGCGCAGTCGGCGGCGACCTCTTTCGCCACCCGGTGCTGCTCGCCGGGGTCCACGTCGCCGCTCGGCGGCAACGCCCGGCCGGTGAGGGCGAGAACCCGGCGGACACTCCGGTCGACGACGGCCTCGTCGAGTTCTCCGCTCCGCACCGCTGCCACGATCTCGGCGTCGCCGCTGCCGCCGGTGCCCGGCATCTCGAGGTCCAGCCCGGCCACGAGCGCGGCGACCCGGTCGTTCACCGCGCCCCAGTCCGAGACGACGGCGCCGTCGAAACCCCATTCGTCGCGAAGGACGTCGGTGAGCAGACGGCGGTTCTGGGAGGCGTAGACGCCGTTGACCCGGTTGTACGAGCACATCACCGTCGCCGGATGCGCTTCGGTCACGACACGTTCGAACGCCGGGAAGTAGATCTCGCGCAGGGTCCGCTCGTCGACCTCCACGCTGACCCGCATCCGGTCGGTCTCCTGGTTGTTGGCCGCGAAATGCTTCACCGACGCGCCCGCGCCTTCGGCCTGCATGGCCCGCACATAGGCGCTGGCGAGCACCCCGCTCAGCAACGGGTCTTCGGAGTAGTACTCGAAATTCCGGCCGCACAACGGGGACCGCTTGATGTTCACGCCCGGACCGAGTACCACCGAGACCCCGGCCGCGCGGGCTTCCCTGCCGATGGCCGCGCCGATCCGCGCGGCGACCTCGGGATCCCAGCTGGAACCCACCGCGACCGACGGCGGGAAACACGTGGCGGACACGCTGTCGTGGACGCCGAGGTTGTCCGCCTCGCTGTCCTGCCTTCGCAGGCCGTGCGGGCCGTCGGAGAGCAGGATCGACGGGATCCCCGCGGCCTCGATCGCCTCGGTGTGCCAGAAGTCGCGGCCGGACAGCAGTGAAGCCTTCTGTTCGAGCGTGAGGCCGGTGGGTTCGATCTGGGAGGTCAACGGGGATTCCTTCCGGGCGGGAACTGTCCACTGTGTTCGAGAGTGCCAGACGGATACGCCGGCGGCACGAGACGGCCGAGCGAGCATTGTCTCGTCGTGTCCTGTCCGCTAACATCGTCTTAACGCGACTGTCGAATCGTTTCGACAATCGAATCTCTCGCTCGATCGCCCCACGATCACCACCGCACGAAACTCGCCGAGTATCGCCGCCCCGTTTCGTCGAAGCGCTTCGATTATCTCGCGATGGAGTCTTCATGAGCAGAGCAGCTCTCCTTGTCCGCCCACGCCGGATGGGCATGGTCGCCACGACGATCGCCCTGGTGCTTGGCCTCGCCTCACCCGCGGTCGCGGACGAGCTGAACGCTCTTCCGTTCCGTGATCCGGGCCTTCCACTGGCCACGCGGGTGGACGACCTGGTGGGGCGGCTGACCCTCGCGGAGAAGGTGTCCTTGCTGCACCAGTTCCAGCCGGCGATCCCGCGGCTGGGCATCCCCGAATTCAAAACGGGAACCGAAGCCCTCCACGGCCTCGGCTGGACGACGGAGCGCACGAACGGCGCCGTCGTGACCGCGAACGCCACGGTCTTCCCCCAGGCGATCGGGCTCGCTTCGACCTGGGACCCGGCCTTGATCGAACAGGTCGGCGCGGTCGTCGGTGACGAGGCGAGGGGTTACCACTCGCAGGATCCCGGATTCTGGGGGCTTCAGCTGTGGGCGCCGGTGGTGAACCTGCTGCGTGATCCGCGATGGGGGCGCAACGAGGAGGGGTACTCCGAAGATCCGCTGCTGACCGGGGCCATCTCGACGGCGTACGGCAAGGGGATGACCGGCGGCCATCCGGAGTACCTCAAAACCGCTCCGGTACTGAAGCACTACCTGGCCAACAACAACGAGATCCGCCGCGACACCACGTCGTCCAACCTGCGCCCGCGAGTGCTGCGCGAATACGACGAGCAGGCGTTCAAACCGGCCATCGCGGCCGACGCGGCGACCGGCGTGATGGGGTCGTACAACCTCGTCAACGGAAGGCCCGCGACGGTCAACCCCGACCTGAACGACGTCGTGCGGACCTGGACCGGAAAGACGCTCTACAACGTCAGCGACGCGTCCGCCCCGTACAACCTGACAGGTTCCGAGAAGTACTACGCGACCAACGAGGAAGGCTTCGCGGCCACCCTCAAAGCCGGTCTCGACGGCTTCACCGTCGACAACCAGAACCCCGGCCCCACCATCAAGATCATCACGTCCGCGCTCGCCAAGGGGTTGCTCGCCGAGGCCGACATCGACAAGGCGGTGAAGCACGTCCTGAGCATCCGCTTCCGGCTCGGTGACTTCGATCCGGACGGCGGCCCGTACGCCAGGATCGGCAAGGACGTGGTCAACAGTCCGGCGCACCGGCAGCTCGCCCGCAAGTCGGCGGGCGAGGCCATGGTGCTGCTGAAGAACGACCGCGGTGCCCTCCCGCTGGACCCGAAGCGCGGTGTCGCGGTCATCGGGCCGCTGGAGAAGACCCTGTACACCGACTGGTACTCCGGCGGACTGCCGTACAAGGTGACCCCGCTGGACGGGATCCGCGCGCGGCTCGGCGGCGGGGCACAGGTCACCGACACCGAGCCCGTCGACCGGATCGCCTTGCGCGACGCCACCACCGGCAAGTACCTCGGCGGCGGCGCCGGCGATGCGGGCGCGGTGCTCAAGACCGGCGCCACCAGCGTCGGGGCCACGGAACAGTTCGACGCCTTCGAGTGGGGCGACGGCGTGCTGACCTTGCGCAGTGTCGCGAACGGGAAGTACGTCGAGCGCCAGAATCTCGCCGATGCCACCAGCCCGTTCCTCAACCGGGCACCGCAGCCGCGGGACTGGTTCGTCCACCAGCAGTTCGAACTGGAGGACGCGGGTGACGGCACGGTCGTGATCAGGTACGCCGGTTACGAGCTCCCGAACGACTGGGACGGGCCGAACAGCTACCTCACCGTCGCCGCCGACGGCACACTGACCTTGGGCTCGCCGAACGCGGCGGGAGCGACCAAGTTCCGCAAGGAGCAGCTGACCTCAGGCATCGACAGCGCGGTGAAGGCGGCGCGATCGGCCGAAACGGCGGTCGTGGTCGTGGGCAGCATGCCGTTCATCAACGGCAGGGAAGACCACGACCGCACCTCGACGGCGCTGGCGGGCAGCCAGAGCGAGCTGATCAAGGCCGTGCGCGCGGCGAATCCGAACACCGTCGTGGTGGTGGAGAACAGCTATCCCACGACCTTGAACTGGGAGCAGGAGAACATCCCGGCGATCGTGTGGACCTCACACGCCGGTCAGGAGACCGGCAACGCGCTCGCCGACGTGCTGTACGGCGATGTGAACCCGGCGGGCCGCCTCACCCAGACCTGGTACCGCTCGGACGACGAACTCCCGGACATCCTCGACTACGACATCATGAAACGCGGCAGCACCTACCAGTACTTCACCGGTGACCCGCTCTACGCCTTCGGACACGGCCTGTCCTACACGAACTTCCGCTACAGCGACCTGCGCCTCGGCAAGCCGGGTCCACAAGGGATGTTCGAAGCGACGGTGAAGGTGACCAACACCGGGAAACGCGCCGGCGACGAGGTGGTGCAGCTCTACACCCATCAGCTCGTCTCCCGCGACAAACAACCGCATCAGCGGCTCCGTGACTTCGAGCGGGTGCGCCTGGAGCCTGGGCAGACCAAGACTGTGCGCCTGTCGGTGCCCGACCTCCGGCATTGGGACGTCACCCGGGGCAAATGGGTGCTGGAATCGTCCGTCCACGACGTGATGGTCGGCGCGTCCGCTTCCGACATCCGGCTGCGTTCGGTGCTTCCCGTGCGTGGCGAGCAGATCCCGCCGCGCGACCTGACGCGGGACACCAGGGCGATCGACTTCGACGACTACTCGGGTGTCGAACTGGTCGACGAAAGCAAGGTCCGCGGCGACGCGGTCGGTGTCGGCGCGGGAGACTGGCTGCGCTTCAGCGACGTGGACTTCCGTTCCGGGGCGAGGACATTCACCGCCAGGACGGCTCGCGCCGAAACGGGAACGTCCACTGTGGAAATCCGGCTCGGCGGCCCGCGCGGCAGACTGGCGGGAACCGCGCGGATCGCCAGTACCGGCGACAAGTACACGTACTCGACGACCACCACGACGTTGTCCGGGCCGAGTGGACGTCACGACGTCTACCTGGTCTTCACCTCCGATTCGAGAATCAGCACGTTTTCTCTGCGGTAGCGGTCCATTTGGTGAAAAGGCACGGAAGGAACCCTGCTATGCGTAGGCAAACGCGATCCTTGATGGGCAGTGTCGTCCTGGCGTTGGTCGCCACACTGGTGATAGGAGGGACGGCACAGGCTGCCACCTGGAGCTCTTCGGACAAGTGGGGGAGCTGGTCGAACGGCGGCTACACCGTCCGCAACAACGTTTGGGGCGGAGGCGCCGGCCCGCAGTCGATCTGGGCGAACTCCTACAGCAACTTCGGCGTCTGGGCGAACCACCCGAACACCGGTGGGGTGAAGTCGTATCCGCATTCGGCGAAGAACGTCGGCCGCCAGTTGAGCGGACTGCGGAGCCTTTCCAGCAGTTTCAACGTCTCCAGGCCGGGTGGCGGCGCATACGCGACGGCGTACGACATCTGGGCGAACAACAACGCCTACGAGATCATGCTGTGGATGAACAAGCAGGGCGCGGTGGGCGCGATCGGCTCGAAGGAGACCACGGTCTCCGTGGGCGGCCACACCTGGGACGTCTACCGGGGGAGCAACGGCGCCAACGCGGTGTTCTCGTTCCTGCGCACTTCCAACACGAACGCGGGTTCGGTCGACGTGCTCGCCGTGCTGAACTGGATCAAGAACCGCGGCTGGTACGGCGACGTGACGGTCGGTGAAGTGCAGTTCGGCTTCGAGATCACGTCGTCCAGCGGCGGGATGAACTTCTCGTCGAACAGTTATTCCGTTTCGTCGTCCTGATCGGCGAGCGAGTGGGGTGACGTAGTACCGCACTCGCGTGATCAGACACGGTTCTCGCGTGTTTAAAGACGTATCTCGCGTGTTTGGAGACGTATCTCGCGTTCGCTCTGCTTGCCTGGCCGCGCGCAGCCGGGGGCGGCGTCGATCAGCCGCCCTCGGCCACCAAGGGCTCCAGCGCCAGGTCGGGATTCGCTCGCATCACGAGCCGCAGTGCCAGTTCGTCGGCGAAGAGGGCAAGGTCGGCGCCGTCGAGGCGAGTGAGGACCTCGCTGTTTCGGCCCTTGTCCACGAGGAGACGCTGGCTGGGGTCGGTGAGGCGCCGGGCCACCTGGTAGGACAGATGATCCAGCCGGATCGGTGAGCCGAATTCGGCCTCCATGCGGTGGGCGGCGACCTCGAACTGCATAGGCCCGACAGCGGCGAACACCGGTGCGGCGTCACCGCGCAGGTCCGACCGCAGCACCTGCACCACGCCCTCCGCGCCGAGCTGTTCGACACCCTTGCGGAACTGCTTGGCGCGGCCGAGATCGGTGGGCCGGGCGACGGCGAAGTGAGCGGGGGCGAAGCTGGGCAGGCCGGGGAACCGCACGGCGGGCTTGCCGGAGTGCAGCGTGTCGCCGACCCGCAGCGCGGTGGCGTTGACCAGCCCGATGACGTCACCTGGATAGGCGGTGTCCACTGTGGAGCGTTGCTGGCCGAACACCTGCTGCACGTATTTGGTGGCGAAGGGTTTGCCGGTGGTGGCGTTGGTGACGACCATGCCGCGTTCGAACACCCCGGAGCACACGCGGGCGAACGCCACCTGGTCGCGGTGCGCGGGGTCCATTCCGGTCTGGACCTTGAACACGAATGCCGAGAACGGTGCGTCCAAGGCGCGGATCCGGCTCTCGGCGTCCGCGCGCGGGGCGGGCCGCGGCGCGAGTTCGACCAGTAGGTCCAGCAGATGGCGGACGCCGAAGTTGCGGACGGCCGCGCCGAACAGCACCGGGGTCGCGGTGGCGGCGAAGAAGCGGGACGCGTCGAACTCGCCGTCGGCGGCGCGCAGGAGCTCCGATTCCTCCTGGGCCTGCGTCCAGTCGGCGCCGAGGTCGGCCTCCGCCTCCTGGGCGCCGAGACGCTCGTCCAGCGCGAGGGTCGTCCCGTGCGCGGTGGGCAGGTAGCGAACGAACTCCCCGCTCGAGACGTCGAGGACGCCGCGCAGGTGTCCGGCCGTCCCGACCGGCCAGGTCAGCGGCATGGGTTGCAGGCCGATCCGGTCGGTGAGCTCGTCGCACAACTGCAAGGCTTCCCGGCCCGGCCGGTCCCACTTGTTGATGAAGGTGATCACCGGGATCCCGCGGTAGCGGCAGACGTCGAACAGTTTCAGCGTCTGCGGCTCCAGTCCCTTGGCGGCGTCGAGCAGCATGACGGCGGAGTCGACGGCCGAGAGGACCCGGTAGGTGTCTTCGGAGAAGTCCGCGTGCCCCGGCGTGTCCAGCAGGTTGATCACGGTGTCGCCGTAGACGAACTGCAGCGCGGCGGAGGTGATGGAGATGCCGCGTGCGCGTTCCATCTCCATCCAGTCCGAGGTCACCCCACGTCGTCCGGCCTTGCCGTGCACGGCGCCGGCCTGCGAGATCACCTGTGCGTGGAGCGCCAGTGCCTCGGTCAGCGTCGACTTGCCGGCGTCGGGGTGGCTGATGACGGCGAACGTCCGGCGACGGCTCGCCTCGGCGATCACCTCGGGCCGTTCGGCCTGGACTGTGTTGCCTGCCGTCACACTCGACTCCTCCGGACTGCGATCATCAGCGTCTGCCGCTGGGTCCAGTTCACCTCACCGGCTTTCCCCGTCCGAAACCGGGGTTGCCCGGCCGACGTGATCACGGCCTCATTCGGCGGGGGAGGTTCGACGCCGGGGCGATTCGCTCGACTAACGTCAAGCGCTCATCAAGCCTCCAGCGCGCCGTGGCAGTGATCGCGCCCGAGAAGTCAGGTCGTCGGTCTGTGTCGAGTCTCGTGACCCAGGTGTTCACGCGCCCCTCGTGGCTGTCACCCAAGGTCGCCCGCACCGAAATCCTCGCCGGTCTGGTGGTCGCGCTCGCGTTGATCCCGGAGGCGATCTCCTTCTCGATCATCGCGGGCGTGGACCCGAGCGTGGGGCTGTTCGCGTCGTTCACCATGGCGGTGGTGATCTCGATCGTGGGCGGACGGTCGGCGATGATCTCCGCGGCGACCGGTGCGATCGCGCTCGTGGTCGCGCCACTGGCCCGTGAGCACGGGCTGAGCTACCTGATCGCCACGGTGATCCTGGGTGGTCTGTTCCAGATCGTGCTCGGCTCGCTGGGCGTGGCGAGGCTGATGCGGTTCGTGCCGCGCAGCGTGATGGTCGGCTTCGTCAACGCGCTGGCGATCCTGATCTTCCTGGCGCAGGTGCCGGAGCTGATCGATGTGCCGTGGCCGGTGTACCCGCTGTTCGCCGGCGGTCTCGTGCTCATGGTGCTGTTCCCGAAGCTGACCAAGGTGGTTCCGGCGCCGCTGGTGTCCATCGTGGCCTTGACGGTGCTGACGATCGCCGCCGGTATCGCGGTTCCGACCGTAGGCGACAAGGGCGCGCTGCCATCCTCGTTGCCAGTGCCGGGTATCCCGGATGTGCCGTTCACGTTCGACACCCTCGCGCTCCTGGCCCCGTACGCGATCGCGTTCGCGCTGGTGGGGCTGATGGAGTCGCTGATGACCGCGAAACTGGTCGACGACATCACCGACACTCACTCCAACAAGACCCGCGAGTCCATCGGCCAAGGCATTGCCAACATCGTCACCGGCTTTTTCGGCGGCATGGGTGGCTGCGCGATGATCGGTCAGACCATGATCAACGTGAAGACCGCCGGTGCCCGGACCCGCTTGTCGACGTTCCTGGCCGGGACGTTCCTGATGATCCTGTGCATCGTCTTCGGTCCGCTGGTCTCACAGATCCCGATGGCGGCCCTGGTGGCCGTGATGGTCCTGGTCGCGTTCGGCACCTTCGACTGGCACAGTGTCTCCCCGGCCACGCTCAAACGGATGCCGTGGGGCGAGATCATCGTCATGGTCGTCACCGTGGCCGTCGTGGTGGCCACCGGCAATCTCGCCATCGGTGTGGTCGTCGGCTCGATCACCGCCATGGTGATCTTCGCGCGCCGCGTCGCGCACCTGGTCGAGGTGACCGCCGTGGTCGATCCGGACGGCACCCAGGTCGTGTACGCCGTCACCGGCGAGCTGTTCTTCGCCTCCAGCAATGATCTGGTCTACCGGTTCGACTACGCGAACGACCCGGAGAAGGTCGTCATCGACCTCACCGACGCCCATATCTGGGACGCCTCCACCGTCGCCGCGCTCGACGCGATCACCACCAAGTACGAGTCACGGGGCAAGACCGTGGAGATCGTCGGGTTGAACAAGCACAGTGCCCGCATGCACGCGAAACTCACCGGCGGTCACTGACACGCCGTCCGGTGAGGCGGGCCGGTCGATCGGCGAGCGGGCCGCCTGAGCGAAGCAGGCTTTCGAGGGTTTCGAGCGGTTCGGGGACGACGGTGTACCAGCTCCAGGTGCCGCGCCGCTCCCGGTCGAGGATGCCGGCGGAGACCAGCACGCGCAGGTGATGGCTGAGCGACGGCTGGGGCATGTCGAACTCCTCGGCCAGGTCGCAGAAGCACGCCTCGCCGCCGGGCGAGTACCGCACCAGCGACAGCAGGCGGATTCGCACCGGGTCCGACAGCGCCTTGAAGAGCTTCGCCGCCGCCTCGGCGTCGCCGGGGTCGACGACCGCGGCGGGTTCGGCCATCAGCAGGGTCACCGCGATCGGTTTCCGGGTTCGGCCGTTCTCGCTCGCCACGGGGCCTCCTTCGCTGCTGACGTCCGCCGAAGCCCACCATACCCGTTGAATTGACAAAGCTCGATCCAAGCTCTTCAATTGCATCGGCATACTTCGATTCAGTCAGGGACCGGCGAAAGGAAACGGGTATGACCCGCACGCCCGAGGTGTTGTTCGTCTGCGTGCACAACGCCGGCCGCTCGCAGCTGGCCGCCGCGCTGTTGCAGCACTACTCCCTCGGACGCATCGCCGTCCGGTCCGCGGGCTCCGAGCCCGCGGAGAAGGTGAACCCGGCCGCCGCCGCGGCACTGGCCGAATGGGGTCTGGACATCACCGCCGAGGTGCCGAGCAAACTGTCCACAGAGGACGTCGAAGCCTCCGATGTGGTGATCACCATGGGTTGCGGCGACACCTGCCCGGTGTTCCCCGGCAAGCGGTATCTCGACTGGCCGCTGGAGGACCCGGCAGGGCAAGGCGTGGAGGCCGTTCGCCCGATCCGCGACGAGATCGACCGGCGGGTCCGCGGCCTGGTCGCCGAAATCCTCGACGCCTGATCCTCGCTTCCGACTTTCTGGAGACCAGCCCCCGTGACTCGAACCGCAGACAAGGCCGACGCCGACGTCCTGCACAAACTGTCCTTTCTGGACCGATTCCTCCCGGTTTGGATCATCGTCGCGATGGGCGCCGGGCTCCTGCTCGGCAGCGTGATCCCTGGTCTGCAGGGTGTGCTGGACGCGGTGAAGATCGGGCAGGTCTCCTTGCCGATCGCGCTCGGTCTGTTGCTGATGATGTACCCGGTGCTGGCGAAGGTCCGCTACGACAAGCTCGACACCGTGACCAAGGACAAGCGCACGATGGTGCTCTCCTTGGTGCTGAACTGGATTCTCGGCCCGGCGCTGATGTTCGCGCTCGCCTGGCTGATGCTGCCCGATCTGCCCGAGTACCGGACCGGGCTGATCATCGTCGGCCTCGCCCGCTGCATCGCGATGGTGATCATCTGGAACGACCTCGCCTGCGGCGACCGGGAGGCCGCGGCGGTGCTGGTCGCGCTGAACTCGGTCTTCCAGGTGGTCATGTTCGGCGTGCTCGGCTGGTTCTACCTCGACCTGCTGCCGGGATGGCTCGGCCTCGATACCGCCAGCATCGACTTCTCGCCGTGGGAGATCGCGCTCAGTGTCGTCATCTTCCTCGGTATCCCGCTCGCCGCCGGATACCTCTCGCGCCGCATCGGGGAGCGGAGCAAGGGGCGCGACTGGTACGAGGGTGAGTTCCTGCCCAAGATCGGCCCGATCGCGCTCTACGGCCTGCTGTTCACCATCGTGATCCTGTTCGCCCTGCAAGGCGACAACATCACCTCCCGCCCGTTCGACGTCGCCCGGATCGCGCTGCCGCTGCTGGTGTACTTCGCGATCATGTGGATCGGCGGCTACCTGCTTGGCAAGGCGTCCGGTCTGTCGTACGAGCGCACCACGACACTGGCGTTCACAGCCGCGGGCAACAACTTCGAGCTGGCGATCGCCGTCGCCATCGGCGTCTTCGGCGTGACGTCGGGGCAGGCGCTCGCCGGGGTGGTCGGGCCACTGATCGAGGTGCCGGTGCTGGTCGCGCTGGTCTACGTGAGCCTCTGGCTGCGGAAACGCTGGACCGCGGAATGACCGGAGCCGCGCAGGTAGTGGTCATCGGCGGGGGACAGGCCGGTCTCGCCGCGGGCTACCATCTGCGCCGCGCGGGCTTGGACTTCGTCATCCTCGACGCTCAAGCCCAGCCGGGCGGCGCCTGGCTGCACGGCTGGGACTCGCTGCGCTTGTTCTCCCCGGCGCGGCACAGTTCCCTGCCAGGGTGGCCGATGCCGCCTTACCCAGGCCCCGGTTATCCGACCGCCGAGCACGTCGTCGAGTACCTCGCCGCGTACGAGAAGCGCTACGAACTCCCGATCCGCCGAGGGGAGACGGTGAACGCCGTTTCCCGGGACGGCGACCGTTTCCAGGTGAGCACCGATACCGGGGACTGGAGCGCCGAGGCGGTCATCAGCGCCACCGGAACCTGGTGGCGTCCCTTCCTGCCGCTCGTCCCCGGCGGGTTCACCGGTCGTCAGCTGCACACGGTGGACTACCGCGGCCCGGACGAGTTCGCGGGCCAGGACGTCGTGGTGGTCGGTGGCGGGAACTCCGGCGCGCAGATCGCCGCCGACCTCGCGGGCACGGCGAACCTGACCTGGGTCACCCGCCGCCCGCCGCGCTACCTGCCCGACCACATCGACGGCAAGGCGCTCTTCGACGTCGCCACCCGGCGCCGCCAAGCCCTCGAGACCGGACAGGCCGACACGGCCGGAGTCGCCGGGCTGGGTGACATCGTCGCCGTCCAGCCCGTTCGCGAGGCCCGTGACGCGGGGCTGCTGCGGCCGCGTGAGATGTTCGCGCGACTCGACGGCGACGGTCCCCTGTGGACGGACGGGACCTGGCAGCACGCCGACGCGGTCATCTGGTGCACCGGGTTCCGCCCCGCACTCGGCCATCTCGCGCCGTTGCGGTTGCGTACCACCCGCGGCCGGATCCCCACCGAAGGCACCCGCGCCGAAGCCGAGCCCCGGCTGCACTTTCTCGGCTACGGAGACTGGACCGGCCCGGCGTCGGCCACGATCATCGGCGTCGGCATGACCGCGCGGGCAGCGGTCGCCGACCTCAAGGCCGCGCTGGACGCCGACAGCGCGTGACTTGTTGCCCCGGACCAGCGTCGCCTGGGTTTCAGGCGGCGAGGAAGTCGCAGATCTTGTCGCTGATCGCCGGCCAGTCGTGGCCGAGCCAGATGAAGTGGCTGTCGGCGTTGCTCTCGATCAGGCAGCCGTACTTGATCGTCGACGCAAGCCTCTCTGCGTGGGCAAAGGGCACGGAGCCGTCGTTGCGGCCGGCGATCACGAGGGTGGGCTGGGTGACGTCGTCGACACCTTCTCTGTCGGCGGCGAGGTCGTTGCGGAAGCCGTGACCGGACCGCATCCGGGAGAACAGCTCGATCAACATCGTGCGTTCTTCGGCGGAGAGCGCGGTCATGACTTGCCGGGCAGGCAGAGCGGTGAGGTCGCCGAACAGCATGCGCAGTCCGATGTCTGGAGCGGTGCGCATGATCGCGCGCACCGCCGACCAGGTGAGGCGTTCGGTCGCGGGGCCGAAGGCGAGTCGAGCGGCCAGGCGGGTCCGCTTATCCGGCCAGGGAAGAGGGCCCACCGCGCTTTGGAGGATGACTCGCTCCACGAAATCCGGGTGGCGGGCCGCCGTCGCCACCGCGGTGCGTCCTCCTGCCGAGATGCCGACGACGGCGGCGACCCGAGTGATGCCGAGGTGGTCACACAGCGAGCGGACGACATCCGCGAATCCACTGGTCGTCGTGCCGGTGGACAAGGGTGTGCGGCCGTAGCCCGGCCGCGAGGGCACGAGGACCGAGTAGCCGGCATCGACGAATGTCTCCTCACCGAGCGCGAGTCCGGCGTGCATGTGTCCACCATGGAACATCACCACTGTAGAACCGCCACGCCGGTCGAACCGATATTCGAGCGTCCCGAGATCCAGGGCTGCGGTCGTGGTGGGACGTGCGATGGTGGCCATGCCTGCCATGATGCTCTATCGGCGCGGAAGGCGTTTTCGCCACGTAGCGGGCGTCGCGCCGACGCCGCGCAGAGTGGCGGAGGCGAAGCTGCGCAGCCCTTCCAGCCCGACGTAGCCCAGCCCGGATGTGCAGTCCGGGGAGGCTGCTGTAGCGGGCGGGGGAGAAGAGGGTCAGTGAGTCGGATTAGCGGGGCCAGGAGCCGACCGGTTCGGCGCCTGCCCAGGGGGGCGAGTGCGACGGTGACGGTCAAGGGCGCTCAGGCTGAACGCGATTCACCAAGCCCCGGAACGGGATGCTCCGGGCGATCCGTGCGGGGTCGCTGTGCGTGCCGGACTACGGCTCGGCCGGTGGCCACGACCCCGTAGGCCCCACGGGTGCGCGGGGATGGTGGCGGCGAGGACCGAATAGGTTCCCGCCGATCCAGGTATCCGTGAGCAGCGCGGTCAGCGGTGCGAACACCGTGCTCGCCAAGCCGACCCCGACCAGCAGCCAGGCCACGGTGAACCGCACCAGGTTCCGCGCCAGGCGACCACCTGCCCGGCCGAGAACGCCGCGACCACCCAGGCCGTCGACCAGCCCGTGGTCTGGCTGATTTCCGGTGCCGGCACGGGAAAAGCGTAGAAGAGGATGCCCCAGCTGGTGATCTCGGTGACGCAGAGAACGGCCGGCGTGCGGCGTAGCCCGGACGTGGCCGACCCGGGCGACGCCGCGCCGGTCGCGACCGGCTCAGCGCACCGCTGCCGACGGCGCGGACAGCGTCAGGACTTCCGGTTCCGCGCAGCAGCCACCGGCGGCCGGTGCGTCGTCCGGCTCGTCGAACAGGCCGGCGCCGCCGCAGACGCCGGTCTCGGCCATCCGCAGCTCGACCCGTGCGGCCGCCTCGTGGTCCCCGGCCAGTTGGGCGGCGATGCTGCGCACCTGCTCGTAACCGGTCATCGCCAGGAAGGTCGGCGCCCGGCCGTAGCTCTTCATTCCGGCCAGGTAGAAGTCCTTCTCCGGATGCGCGAGTTCCTTGGCGCCGTGCGGATACACGGTTCCGCACGAGTGGACGTTCGGGTCGATCAGCGGCGCGAGCGCGACCGGTGCTTGCAACGTCGGGTCCAGCTCCAGCCGGATCTCCGACAGCCAGGTCAGGGCGGGCCGGAAACCGGACAGGGTCACGACCTCGTCGACCTGCTCGATCCGCTGTCCGCCGGAGGAGATCAGGGTCAGCCGTCCGTCGGTGTCGCGTTCGACGACCTCGGTGCGGAATCCGGTCGCCACCGTGATCTGCCCGGACTCGACCGCCGCCCGCGCCCGCAATCCGAGCGCGCCCCGTGCCGGCAGCTGGTCGGCGTCGCCGCCGCCGAAGGTGTCACCGACCGCGCCGCGGCGCAGCACCCAGCTGATCCGCGTGCCGTCGTCCGCCAGGCCGGACAACGCGACCAGCGCCGTCAACGCCGAATGACCGCTGCCCGCGACCACCACATGCTTGCCCGCATACCGTGCTCGCACGGTCTCGTCAGCCAGATCCGGGACCCGGTAGCCGATCCGGTCCGCCGCCGACCGTTCGCCGACGGCGGGAAGTCCTTCGCCGCCAAGGGGATTCGGCGTCGACCAGGTCCCGGAAGCGTCGACCACCGCCCGGGCGATGACGCGCTCTTCCGAGCCGTCGGCGGCGCGAACGTGGACCGTGAACGGTTCTTCGTCCCGGCCGCTGTCCACGACTCGGTCGCGTCCCCGGCGTGCCACTCCGATCACCTCGGCGCCGAAGCGCACCCGGTCACCGAGCGCCGCGGCGAGCGGGCGTAAATACAAGCTGGCCCATTCCGAACCCGTCGGATACGTCTCGCCGTCGGGCCGGATCCAGCCGGTCTTCTCCAGCAACCGCCCGGCCGCGGGGGCGACGAGTTCGGTCCACGGCGAGAACAACCGCACGTGGTTCCACTCCGCCACATCCGCTCCGGCCCGCACGCCACGCTCCAGCACCAGCGGCTCGAAACCCCGCTCCACCAGCTCGGCGGCGGCCGCCAGCCCCACCGGTCCCGCTCCGATCACCACGACGGGCAGCTCGTTCATCCCATGCACCTTTCATCGATCCGGCTCGATTGAACCGATGGGGGGAATGTATCGACCGTCATCGATTGACGCAACCATCGATTCTGGTCGATACTGGGTCGCATGACGACGGCCGTACCCGTTCCACTCGCCGGTCTCCTGCCCGAACGCGAAGCCGCGACCTATGCCGGGTGGTTCGCCTGTCTGGCCGAGCCGACGCGGGTCAAACTCCTGCACGCCGTCGCGACCTCGCCCCGCGGCCTGACCGTCGGCGCGCTCACCGAAATCCTCGGGACCAGCCAGTCCACCTGCTCCCACCACGTGCGGAAGCTGGCCGAGGTCGGCTTCCTGCATCTGCGGAAAGAGGGCACGGCCACGGTCGTGACGATCAATCAGGCATGCTGCAGCGGCCTTCCGCACGCGGCCGACGCGGTCATGGGCCTGCTCGCGCCGCGTCCGTGCTGCCCGGACAACGTGCCGGAGGACGTCACCATCCGCGCCCCTCGCGACGACGATTGGGACGCGATCCGCCGGATCTACGGTGAAGGCATCGCGACCGGGCTCGCCACCTTCGAAACCGAGGCTCCCGATCGCGAGGCGCTCGAAGCGAACTGGCTACCCGGGCATCGGTGGGTCGCCGAGATCGACGGGCAGGTCGCCGGCTGGACGGCGGCCACCCCGGTCTCGGCGCGCGAGTGCTACCACGGGGTCGCCGAGACGTCGGTCTACGTCGCCGAAAGCCATCGCGGCCGCGGCGTCGGGAAGGCCCTGCTCTTCAAGCAAGTCACCGAAGCCGACGCCGCCGGGCTCTGGACCCTGCAGACGTCGATCTTCACTGACAACCGCGCCGGCATCGCGCTGCACCACAGCGCCGGTTACCGCACCGTCGGCATCCGAGAACGCATCGCCCAGCGCGACGGCGCCTGGCACGACACCGTCTTCCTCGAACGACGCAGCCCCGTCAACTAGGCGGTGTCCTGTGAGTCTGTTCGATGGGCCGCCTGGGCGCGAAGACCGCGAACATGACTTACCGGACACGGCATAGGCGTCGAGGACGAGCCAGGCGTTCGGCAGCCGCCGGGCCAGGTCGGCGGAATTGCGGCTCGGCGCCATCCCGTCCTGGTCACCGTTGGCCACCAGGACCGGATGCCGGATGACCGTCAGTCCGACCGCCGACGGCGTCTCCAGCGGTGGATCGCCTTGAGCTGGTTGCGGAAAGCCGTGACGGAGATGGGCTTGTCGAGGTCTTCGGTGCGTTCCTTCAGCCCCCGGCGTGCTCAACTGGCCCGACGTCATCGTCCAGGTCGGCGCCCGGCACCGTCTCGTATCACCTCGCCGCACTGCACCGGGCGCGTCTCGTCACCAAGGCCCGAGACGGGCGCTAGGTGTGGTACCAGCGGGCCGCCCAGGCGGCGGGTCTGCTTGAAAGAAGGCCGCTAGTACGCGGAGCGCAAGGCGGTTTCCCGAGCGGGCCGAATACGGTCCAGCTGGATGAGGCTGAAGCCGAACAGCACGACGCCGAGCGGAACGTGGACGGCCGTCACCTGCGCCAACCCAAGGAACACCTGGGCCAGCGTGAGCGCGAGGAACACGGCCGCGGGCGCGATAGGTTTGGGGGAGCCGCCGCCCGGCCGCCAGACGAGAACCGCGGTGATCACGTGCAGCACCGCCACGACGAACAGCGTGTAAGACGTTGCGCTGTGCAGTGCATGGCCGTACGGCACGGTCAGCAGGAGTCCCGCCGAGATCGGGGTGAGGAAGACGGCGAGGGTCTGCACGAGGATCGCGACGCGCAACGGTTTCGGCATTGAGGTTCTCCTTCGGTGGACGTGTCCCCTGTCGGACGAGAGGGCCGCCGGAAACGTGACACCGATGGAAGCCGCGTGGCCCTTCGGTCAGGCGCGGCGGAAGCTGTGCACCACGAACTGGGTCTTCGCAACCTGCTTGCGGGCCGAGTACGAACGACGGGCGTTTCAGGTGAAGGACCCTTCCCTCTGCTCAGTCCCGAGTACCTGAAGGACCCCTTCCTGTACCTAGGCGCAAGGAAGGGGTCCTTCAGGTACTTCGAGCGGGGCTTACCGGACAGTCCGGATTTCGAGGCGGCCAGCCGGTTCAGCAGGCGGATCCGTCCGTGGTTGGGGACCGAGCGGATCGGGTGCCCGGCGAGGCCTCAGTGCCCGAGGAGGGTTGCCACCGTGGGCCGTCGGGCGAGATCGCCGACTCCGAACAGCGGGCAGTCTTCGTGCCACAACGTGATGTCGCCGACTGGGCGTGCCGGTGATCGCCGATTTCACCTGCCCCGAACCCCGCACGGTGCTGATGACCATCGTCGACGGCGAAGGGCGCGGCAGCGTGGTCGAAACCGACGCAACCCCGCTCGGGAACGGCCCCGACGGACGGCCGTGCACCGCCGTGATCGAGGCGACGATAGCCACGTCCGACGCCTTGCGAGCGGGAGACGTCGACCTCGCGTCGGGCTGACAGGTTTCCGCGATCACCCGGCAGGGTAAGCGCAGGCTGTGCGCATTGTGATCACCGGGGCGACCGGAAACGTCGGGACGGCGCTGCTCCACGCCCTCGAATCCGGCGACGACGACCTGAAGGGCGCCGCGAGCCCGCCGCGGGGGCACGGCTTGCTGCGACGGCTCCGCTCGCTGGCTCGCGGCAGGCCCAGCCACCAATCGCAATCCTGACGATCGGGAGGCACGGATGAGCACGGAAGTCTTCGACGCGGTCGTCATCGGCGCCGGCCACAACGGCTTGGTCGCCGCGAACCTCCTGGCCGACCAAGGCTGGTCGGTCCTGGTGCTGGAGCAGGCGGAGAAGCCGGGCGGTGCGGTGCGGACCGACGAAGTCACCTCGCCCGGGTTCCGGAACGACCTCTGCAGCGCGTTCTTCCCGCTCACCGCCGTATCGCCGGTGATGCGGGGACTGCGACTCGAGGACCACGGGTTGAGCTGGAGGCACGCTCCCGACGTGCTCGCACACGTCTTGCCCGACGATCGGTGCGCGGTGCTGTCACGGGACATCGAGCGGACGGCGGCGTCGGCCGACGAGTTCGCGCCCGGCGACGGCGCCGCGTGGCGGAGCTTGTTCGCGCGGTGGCAGGACATTCGCGAGCCGCTGCTGAACGCGTTGTTCACTCCGTTCCCGCCGGTGCGCCCGGCTGTGCGGCTGCTGCGGCGGACGGGGACCGCGGAAGCGCTGCGGCTGGCCCGGATGCTCACGTTGCCCGCCCGCCGGTTGGGAGAAGAGCATTTCGACGGCGAGGGTGCTCGATTGTTGTTGGCCGGGAACGCCGCGCACAGCGATATTTCCGTGGACAACGCGGGCAGCGCGGTCTTCGGCTGGCTGCTCGCGATGATCGGGCAGGACGTCGGCTTTCCCGTACCGGTCGGTGGAGCCGGTGAGCTGATCACGGCACTGGTCCGACGGCTTGCCGCCCGCAGCGGCGAGGTCCGATGCCGTTGTCCTGTAACGGAAGTGCTCGTCGCGGGCGGACGGGCGATGGGCGTGCGAGACGGCGACGGGAACCCGATCCGGGCCCGCAAGGCGGTGCTCGCGGACGTCCCGGCACCGACGTTGTACGGCGAGATGGTCCCGTCGGATTGGCTTCCCTCGCGGCTGCTCGCCGATCTCGGCCGGTTCCAATGGGACAGCGCCACGGTAAAGGTGGATTGGGCGTTGTCCGGTCCCGTCCCGTGGACGGCAGAAGGCGCTCGCGGGGCGGGCACCATCCACCTCGGAGCGGATTTGGACGGTCTGTCGGCGTTCGGCGGCGACCTGGTCCGCGGCCGGAGCCCGCGGAATCCGTTCCTGCTGTTCGGGCAGATGACGACGAGTGACCCGCATCGGTCGCCGCCCGGTACCGAGGCGGCGTGGGCGTACACCCACGTTCCCCGCGGGCTGATGGAGAACCGGGAGGCGCTCGACCGGCAGGTCGCACGGATCGAAAAGACGGTCGAGGCGAACGCGCCGGGGTTCATCGACGTGATCCAGGGCCGGTACGTGCAGGGCCCGCTCGAACTGGCGGCCCACGATCCCGGCCTGGTCGGGGGCGCGATCAGCGGCGGGACCACGGCCATCCACCAGCAGCTGTTCTTCCGCCCCGTCCCCGGCCTCGGCCGCGCGGACACGCCGGTGGACCGGTTGTTCCTCGCGGGCGCGTCGGCGCATCCGGGAGGCGCGGTCCATGGCGGCCCCGGTGCCAACGCGGCCCGCGCCGCGCTGGCCAGGGCCGGAGTGCTCGGCAAGGGCTACGCGGCGGTGATCGCCGCGGCGAACCGGGCGGTCTACCGCTGAGTGCCCTTGCGGTCGGTGTACTTCCCGGTCGCCAGATCCGCCAATCGGGCGAGGGCCTCGGTGTTGCGTGGTTTGGCGACGAGCGCCTGAACCGCCTCGGGCAGCACCTTGCCGGGACCACGCACGACGCTTTCCCTCATCCGGACCTCGGTCTTGGCTTCGCCGTGGGGGAGGAGCGTGACCTCGACCGCCGGCGCGCCGAGCGGCCAGCCCCTCGCCTCCAGCGAGAGGGAAACGCCGGGCTCGACCGCCTTCACGACCGTGACGTCCTGGATGTGCAAGGGCCACGGTCCGACGCTGTGGTGGATCCGCGAACCGACAGCAGGCCAGTCCTCGTCGACATCACGGATATGGGAGCTGCCGACGACCCAGCTCGCGTACGACCAGCCGTCGGCGAGCACGGCGAAAACGGCGTCCGGCGGCACGTCGACGACTCGGCTGACTTCACTCACGGCGTCCTCCTGTTCTGAGTGGCACCGCATGGGTACCCCGCCGGAGCGACTTGAAGCCTGTGAGCTGACTGAATGGCCAGTCACGCGAAACCGCCAGTTCGGTGCAGGTGGCCGTGAGTGGGCTAGATGTTCTTGCAGTAGTTGTACAGAAAGGTGCCACCGGGGGAGGGGTTGTCCTGGGTGATCCAGATGCAGCCGGTGTACACCGGTTTCCAGAGGCCTCCCCAGTTGGTGTTCGCGTGCAACCAGTGCCACTGGCCGTCGGCGGGGACAAGGCCGTAGCCGCTGCCGCCCGCGATCTGTGCTCCGGAGGAGTCGTAGAACGCGGTGACGGCCCAGACGTGTCGGGCATGGCCGCAGTAGGCGTGGAAGCCACCTGTGGAGCCCCAGTTGTCGAAGTTGAACTGCACGTTGGCCGTATGGCAGTCCGCCAGTACCGTCGCGCGGGTCTGGGTGGCGTTCGCCGGTGTCGCCCCGATGGTCAGACAGCCCGCGAAGAGGACGATCGCTGCGAAAAACTTGCGCATGGTCTGCCCCAACTCGTTGTTGTTCGGTTTCCGCTGAACTCGGAGCGTCCCACTCCGCGAGCGCGAGTGGTCGGACGGTTGTTCCGCCACAAGGGCGGTAGTTCCTGCCCTTGTGGCCACCTGTGTGCCGGCCGCTCTTCGAGGCTCATGCCGCAGTGATGGACGTCTACTGTCCACAAAGGACACAAGCCGGCCACCCGCACCGGGGGCGGGCGGGGGTCATCGTGAACAGGCCTTGTTCATGTCCTGGTCACCCGGGCGTGCCGCTACTTTCGGGTAACTTGTCACTCGGTGACTTCATAGTGGGCTGTCCGATTCGCTCCAGGGAAGGAACACTTTGATGGCTCAGGCCTCCAGAGCCCGCGTCGTCGTCGGCGGTCTCGTGCTGATCACGGCATTCGCCACGGTCCTACCCCCTTCGGCCGTGGCGGCTGATGCTCTGCCCAGTGTGAAGCCGACGACCGAAACCCCTGCCGTGTACGACGACGAAGCAGGCGGCAACGCGGACGCTGACGACCCGGCGATCTGGCGTAACCCCGCGGCTCCGGATCGCAGCCTCGTCGTCGCCACGGTCAAGGAGGGCGGTCTGCGCGTTTACGACCTCGACGGCCGCGAAGTGCAGTCGGTACCGGCGCCGAAAGCGCCCGGTCCGGATGATGCTCCCGGCCGGTTCAACAACGTCGACCTCGTGCACCGTATGAAGGTCGGCTCCGGTGTGAGCGACCTGGCCGTCGCCAGTGATCGCGGCCGTGACCGGCTGCGGATCTACCGCATCGACGGCGGCGACTCCGGTGCCCCTCTCTCCGACGTCACCGATCCCTCGGCGCCGGCGATCTTCTCCTCGTCGCAGGAGGAGATCAACGAACAGCGCACCGCTTATGGCCTCGCCACGTGGACCGATCCCTCCAGCGGCCGCTCGTATGCGGTAGTCAGCCAGCGGGAACGCACCGCTCTCAGCCTGCTGGAGCTGACCGCGGGCGCCGGAGGCACAGTCACCTACCGCAAGGTGCGCACTGTCGCGTTGCCGTCCGCGTTCAGGCTGCCGAACGGCAAGTCGTGGACTCCGTGCGGTGAACCGGGTGAACTGCCCCAGGTCGAAGGTATGGTCGTCGATCCCGCGACCGGCACCCTCTATGCCGGGCAGGAGGATGTCGGTATCTGGCGGGTGGACGCCGACCTCGAAGGCACTCCGAAGCTCATCGACAAGGTTCGTGAATACGGCATCCCCGGAACCTATGACGAGGCGACGGAGGAATGCGTACCCGGACCGAACCCGGGCTACGGCGGCACGCGCCTGTCGGCCGACGTCGAAGGGCTCACTCTGCTCAAGCAGAAGGACGGTGACGGGTACCTGCTCGCTTCCAGTCAGGGGGACAACACCTTCGCCGCCTACGACCGCGAACTCGGCGACGACAACGAGTACGAAGGTGGCTTCCGGGTGACCGCCGCGTCGGCGACCCTCGACGGCACCGAGGAAAGCGACGGCGCCGCCGTCCTCAACGAGCCACTCGGAAGCAAGTACCCCAACGGCCTGCTCGTCGTCCAGGACGGTGACGACAAGCCGGGAGAGTCGGGCCGGGACGCCACGAACTTCAAGTTCGTCGACCTCGGACACGTACTCGACGCCCTCGACGACTGACCGGACTCGCCCCGGCGGCGAGACCGCCGGTCCAGCGGCCGCCGGGCGCAGTTTCGGTGCCGCCGCCATGGCCGGTACCGAGGGCTATGGCGGTGGCGAAGCCCGCGAGCAACGGCCGTGGCTGAGAAGAGACGACCGGGAATCCGCGATCCTGTCAGGACGACGACATGTCGCTGAACGCGAAGGCGTGCCTTCAGCTGGCTTGGCGGTTTCGCGCCGACTTGAGACTGTCCGGTTTCAAATCCGAATAGAGCGCATCGCGCGAGCGCTCATGACGATGAACGTGCGTTGACGAGGGAACCCCGACACCTCCCGTCGAGGCGTGAGCTCCCCGGACCCGGCCCGGCTCGAACGGGCAGCCACCCCCACCGTGCGACGGGCAGGACGCACCCTTACCGGGTAGATGCGCCTTGGGCGGGCTCGTTGTGATGGTAGGTCGAAGACGCTTGCCACAGCGACTGAATTCCCCTTGGTGATACACGTGCCTCCTCCCATCGCAGCCACATCGCTGCTCGGGAGTAGGCGTCGAAAGGGCTCATGTGTGGTGAAAGGCCGCTACCTGTTCAAGGTTCCGGGCATGTCCGTGGAATCTTGCTCATGCGCAGGATCAAGGCGACCGCGTCCTCCGAGTGGACCGCCGGCGTCAGGACCTCTTGGAGGAGCAGGCCGCGAATCGCGGCGATGGTGACGGTGGCCATGGTCAGCGCTTCCTTGGCGTCGAGCCCTTCGCGTTCCGCGAGCGAGGCCAGCATCTTGGTCAGGTCGTCGAGCGAGCCGATGAACTCACGAAAGTCCTGTGGGCTGTACGCGGCCAGCCCTACGACGTGAAAGAAGCCGCGGACACGCGACAGCTGCTCCGGACGAGTGTAGGTCCGCCAGATCGCCACGACGAGGTCGTCGAAGGTGCTCTGCCGGGCGGCCTCGAAAAGCGCCTCGTTGTCCCGTGATCGCTGTGCCGTGAGCATGGCCGCCAAGACGCCCGAGAGCGACCCGAAGTGGTATCGCAGGAGAGCGTGGCTGGTCTCGGCCCGGGCGGCGATCTCACGGAGCGACACCTCCGGTGAGGGAAGTGTCTCGTCGAAGGCGTCGAGAAGCCGAGCCAGAAGACGCTCGCGTGCGTCGCCTTTGCGTTCCGTGCTTGACAAGATCACTCCCACAGTTTATCCATTGGAAAAGAAGCACCGACGACGCCGTGTCGCCTCGCACATGGTCGCAGTCGGCTCGCAACGGTGGAGGGAACGACTCGTGGGACGTGTTCAGGTGGTCGGCGCGACGGTCGTCGACGGATCAGGTCGCGACCCGGTCAACGTTGGCGTCAGCGTCGAAGACGGGCATATCACCCAGGTCGGGGCAGCAGGCGCACGCGGCGAGCGCCTTGATGCCGACGGGCTGACGATGACGCCCGGCCTGATCGACGCTCACGTCCACTTGGGCTTGTCGAGCCCGATCGGGCCGCAGTTCTCGTTCCGGATAAGCGCCGCTGAGATCGCGGCGGACATCTTCGCCACGGCCGGCGCGACGCTCGATGCCGGCTTCACGACCGTTCGCGACACCGGCGGGGTCGACGGCGGCCTCGTCACGACGATCGCGAAGGGCAAGGTCAGGGGGCCACGCGTGCTGTCGTGCGGACCGGTTCAGTGCCAGATCGGTGGGCACGGCTACTACGGAGCCGACTGGGAACCCACCGAGCTGTGGAGCAGCCACCACCTACCCGGCCTGTGCGCCCTGTCCACGATGTCCGGCAACGCGGACGAGCTGCGAGCCAACGTGCGCGAGGCCTTCCGCCGCGGAGCCTCCTTCCTGAAGCTCTGCGTGACCGGCGGAGTGGTCGGCGCCCACGACCGGCTGACCGACACCCAGTTCACCGTCGAGGAGATCGCCGTCGCTGTCCAGGAAGCCGCGGCCCGGGGCACCTACGTGACAGTTCACGCCCACAACAACGACGGCATCCGGAACGCCGTCGAGGCCGGGGCGCGCTGTGTCGAGCACGGCACGGACCTCGATGAGTCCACGGCCACCCTGATGGCCACTCGCGAGGTCGCACTCGTGCCCACGTTCGCCGTCGTCGAGCAACTGCTGAACGACACCGCCGGAGCGGGCCTCGACGAGTCGACCCGCGATCGGGTGCTGGGTGTTCGTGAGCGGATGGCCGAAGCGCTCGCTGTCGCCAAGGAGGCCGGGGTGCGGATCGGGCTGGGTTCGGATCTCATCGGCCCGGCTCAGGGCCGCCGAGGCGAAGAGCTCAGGTTGCGCGCAGAACTCGAGACGCCGATGGAAGCTCTCGTGGCAGCCACCAAGACCAACGCCGAGATCCTCGGCCTGTCCGGCCAAGTCGGGGTCATCGCACCCGGCGCGCAGGCCGACCTCGTGTTGTGGAACGGCAACCCGGTAGAAGACCCGGAGCTGTTCGCTGATCCCGCCAATGCCGTCCTCGTTCTCAAGGCCGGCCGAATTGTGAAGGACCTTCGATGAGCACCATATGGCAGGGCTGCCTCGCCGACACCGACTATTTCGAGCTGCGTTCCAGCGGAGGGCACGACTACGGCGTCTGGGTCACCACGCCACCGGGCTACGACCCCGCCACGACGCAAGCGCCTGTCGTGTACGTGCTCGACGGCAACTGGGCCGTGGGCCTGACGGCTCCGCTCATCGTCACCCAGAAAGACCCCCTGCAACAGATCCAGCCCTACATCCAAGTCAGCGTCGGCTATGCGGGCGAGGACGCACAGCATTGGGATCGCCTGCGCAACAGGGACCTCGTGCCACCCGGCGAGCCCATCGCCAAGGAACTCATCGATGCCGTGGAGGCGGGATTCCAAGCGGGCGCGAGGACACGCGAAGAATCCGACGCCTACCTCGCCGAACTGCGCGACACCCACGCCGATGCGTTCCTGGGCTTCCTCACCGCGGAACTGCACCCGCGGATCGAACGCGATTACGGCACGGCCGCGAGCGGTCACGGCCTCTTCGGCTACTCCTACGGCGGACTCTTCAGTCTCTACACCTGGCTCACCGGCAGCACGCTCTTCGACAGCATCGGAGTGGGCAGCCCCGGTGTCGTCAGTGAAGACAGTCAGATCTTCGCGCGGCTCGACGAAATGGGCGACAGCCTGCCTGCCGCCAAGCTTCACCTGACCATCAACGACCGAGAGCTTCTCGGAGACCTCGCCGTCTACCAGAGCCTCACGAAGACCGCGGCCACCGTCCTGCACCGCTTGACCGCTCGCGGCGCGGCCGTCACCAGCGCGGTGCTGCGCGAAACGCACGTGACCGGCTTGCAGGCTTCGTTCCTCAGCTACCTCAGGACCTGCCGTGCCCTGTAGACGCTGCTTCAGGAGAGAGGGCGACGTATGAGTGCCGATGTGGTCGTGATCGGGGCAGGGGTGATCGGTTCGTCGATCGCCCTTGAGCTCGCGCGGGCGGGGCACCGGGTGCTCGTGCTCGATCGAGCCCCAGGAGCCGGACAGGGGTCGACCTCGGCATCGAGTGCGATCGTTCGGTTCAACTTCTCCACCACCGCCGGGGTGGCGACGGCGTGGGAAGCGCATTTCGGCTGGCTCGACTGGGCCGCCCACCTCGGGCACGAGGTCGGCGACCTCGCGATGTTCCGCAAGACTGGGCTGGTCATGCTGGACGTCGAGGCGGCTCCGCGTACGTCGTGGCTTCCGTTGTTCGATGCGATCGGTGTTCCCTACGAGGAATGGGACAGCGCGACATTGGCCGAGCGCGTTCCAGGTGTCGACGCCGGCCGTCATTGGCCGCCGAAGCGGCTCGACGACGAGGAATTCTGGGAGGACGCGAAACACTCGCTCGGTGGCGTGTACACCCCGGATGCCGGTTACGTCTCGGACCCGAGCCTCGCCGCCGTGAACCTCGCCTCCGCGGCCTCGGCGTGTGGGGCGGAGTTCCGCTTTCGCAGCACGGTGACAGCGGTGGAGAAGGCCGGCGGGCGCGTGACGTCGGTGCGACTGTCGGACGGCACCCGGATTCCCTGCGCCGTCGTGGTCAACGCGGCCGGTCCGTGGTCGGGCGCGGTGAATCGGCTGGCCGGCGTGGGTTCCGACTTCACGGTCGGTGTGCGCCCGATGAGGCAGGAAGTAGCGCACGTGCCGGTTCCGGAGGGCTATGCGGGGCCCGTGGTGGCGGACATGGATCTGGGCACCTATTTCCGCGGTGAAGGAGGAGGTGCTCTGCTCGTCGGCGGAACGGAACCGGAGTGTGATCCGATGCAGTGGACCGACGACCCCGACGCCGTCGACATCCACCCGACAGCCGCGGTCTTCGAGGCTCAGGTGACGCGGGCCGCGCGGCGGTTGCCCGACCTGGCGGTGCCCAACCGGGCGCGCGGCGTGGTGGGCGTCTATGACGTCGCCGACGATTGGACTCCGATCTACGACCGCACCGAACTCGAGGGCTTCTACCTCGCGATCGGAACGAGCGGCAACCAGTTCAAGAACGCGCCGGTCGTGGGGCAGCTGATGACGGAGCTGATCGACCAGGTGGAGAACGGCGTCGACCACGACGCGTCGCCCGTCCGGTTCCGGGCCCCGCACACCGGCCTGGAGATCGACCTGGGTGCGTTCTCTCGTAAGCGCAGCCGGAACACCGCGAACTCGGGCACGGTGCTGGGCTGAGTGTCTCCTGCCGGTAGGGTCGCGGCGTGATGACCAACCGCGGCACCGGGTTTTCACCGGTGCGGCGGTGGACGTGGCCGCATCCGATGGGCCCGCGTTGGCTCATTTGCGGCGAGATCGGTTTCGATGATGCCGAGGACGACTTCCCGTTGGCGGTGTGTGCCGAAATCGAAGGACTGTTCGTCGACCTGCCGCCCCGGCAGCGGGAGCGGTTCACGCTTGTCGGCTGCGCCCCGGAAGGAATGCTCGTCGATCTCCTCGGCCGGCTGCCTGCCGAAGCACTCGGTACCGAACAGGCGTGGCTGGGCAACATCTCCTTGAGCGCGCTTACGCCGCCGGGCACATCGCAGTCGTGGTGGGGAGAGGATCTGTGCGACGTCGTCGTACTCGCACAGCGACCGAATGCGACCGTGCCCGGAAAGGTGGACATCGACCTCGGCGGATTCGTCCACGTCGGTCATCGCACGGATGCGGTGGTACGTCCCCGCGACGTCGACGAATTCGTCCTGGCGACCTGGGACGGGACCTCCTGCGGCACCTGCGGGGACATCACGGGTGTGTTCCGCGAGCAAGCAGCACCATCGGTGCGGCAGGTCCGGCTCCTCGGTTGCCGACCGGAACCTCCCCTGCTGGCCGCGCTCGATGCGGTGGGACAGCCGACTCGGGCAAGCCTGCGTCGGCGCCGCGTCCGCGCCTGGGTCCACGCGATCGCCACCGATGGTTCCGCCGTCGAGGTGGTCGGTGCCGCGGTGTCCGGAACGGTCGACTCGGTCGAGCCGTCACCACTCGGTGCCGGATTCCTGGACGTGACCGTCGAGGTGGACGCAGGGGAGCCCTTACCAAAGGGAACTCTCGACATCCTGGAGCACTGGCGCGCTGGACGGCCGACCCGGCCGAACCTGTGGGCCGACTACGATCGTGATCTGCGGCGCCAGTGGTCAGGAGTCGCGCTCGGTCACCTGACGGGCGCGCTGGACCGGCCTGCCGGAACCACCTACGACCTCGACGGCCGGTTCGTGACCGACGTCGAAGGGTTCTACTGCGCTATCGGCGAAGCGATCAACGGCCCGGGCGGGTACTTCGGCTGGACCCTCGACGGCCTGGACGACTGCCTCCGCGGACGGTTCGGCGCCCAGGCTCCGTTTCGACTGGTGTGGCACGACTCGGCCGTTGCCCGCGAGCACCTGGTCGGCGGTTACGACCGGCGTCGGCTGGCTCCGGCGATCACCCTGGAGGACTTGCTGGACCTACTCGCGGAGCACCGCATCGGGATCGATCTGCGCTGAGCCTCGGCGCGCTCCGTTCCGAACGATCTTTGTGCTGTGCGTTTCGTATGTGATCGGCTGCGAATACCGATCTGGTTCTCTGGCGCCAAAAGAGCTCGGTAAGCACGGAACCGGTTGAAGCGGTCCACCTCGTTTCGGAGTCGCATCACGACACCGGCGGGTATTGTCGTTGCGCATTGTGGGGGTGTGGGCGGGAGTGAGGTGACGTTGAGCGCGGTGACGGAGTTCGATGCGCTGCACAGCACGCTACGGAGGCGTGTCGAGGGTGGAGATGGCCATGGGGTGGTGGCTGATCTCGCCGCTGTGCTGGCGATGGCGCGGGCGGGGTTCGATGAGGATCCGGGCTTGTGGGTAATGCGGCTGCGTATGGCGCAGAGGGATGTCGAGCGTGTTCCGGCGAACGCGCGGCTGAAGGCGGACAGCGAGGACGCGACGCGCGCGATCATCGCGTACGCGCGGGCGGGGGCAGCCGATGATCCCGCGCGACGGGAGCTGCTCGGTACCACCCTGAACAACTACTCCATGCAGCTCGAAGCGGAGCAGCGGCTCGACGAGAGCATCGTCTTCGCGTCCGAGTGTCTTGACCTTTTGCGCACCGAGCCGGCAAGCAGCGAGCTCGCGCATGCGCGCACGCGTCTAGCGGAGCTTCGCCTCAGGGTCGGGGACCACACCGGGGCTCTCGCGCTTGCCGAGGAACTCGTCGACGCCGCGCACCGGAAGGGCGAGAATCCGGCGGAGGGTCTCAGTGGTTTGCCTTCGTGGTTGCGGCTCCGGGCGCGGGCGCACGCGGCGCTGGGCCGGGAAGTCGAGGCCCGCGCCGATTTCGAATCCTCGCTCGATTGGGAACGCGCTCGCGTTCGCGCCGGAAAGTTCCTCGCCCACCTCGATCTCGCCGACGCCCTCGACGAGTACGCCGAGCTCCTCAGCGGTCTGGGCGCGGCGGACGACGCTCGCGCGATGGCGGTGTCGGCGGCCGGGACACGCGAGAAGCGCCAGGACTGACGGGAATGTCGCTCCACCTGCCCTCCGGCCGGTGTGGCTTTCGCCGCCGCCTTGCTCTTTCCCGCTTTCGCCGGCGCGGATACCACGGCAGCGTAGTCCGCGGATGCCCATTCGCCGACGTGCTGGTGGCCAGCCGAAGCCATGCAGTGGTGGAGCATTTGGTCACGCGGGAACGATGCGGCTCGCGTGGCATGGAGGCGGTGATCACGGCGAAAGGTCTCACCGCGCTCAAGCAGGCCGCGCCCAGTCACGCCAAGGAGGTCCGGCGCCTTGTCATCGACCGGCTCACGCCCGAAGAACTCGACCAGTTCGCCGACATCGCCACCACGATCCTCGAGAACCCGCGAGCGGATCAGCCACCCGTCTGGCGGCGTAGGCTGGGCACGTGGACTCCGTAGCGGGCGCGGTCGACCGGATGGTCCAGCGTGGATGTGACCTCGTCGAGCTGATCGAGTTCCTCCGGGCACACGAAACGTTTCGGCTGTCTCCGCTGACCCTCATGCGGATCCTGGACGACGCGGCGGGGATCCCGTGGACGACCACACGGCAGGAGTTCGGATCGATGTTCGATCCCGACCTCCGCCCCCTCACCTCACAGACGGAGATCGAAGCCCGCTGGCAAGCCGTCCTCCATGTGCGACGGACCTGAGCTGGGCGCACTGTGCCCGCCCTGCCCGACGAACCTGGTGTTCGTCTCGCGAGGAGCACTACAGGTCTGGGCAATCCTGCTGCAGAAGCTGTCGCAGTAGATCCGGGGTGAACGGAATCCGGGGCTGTATCTGAACAAACCGTTCGACCTGCCATCGCTTGGTCCGAACCGCCTGCTTGGACTCCACCTGAACCCAAGGCGCGTAGACTCTCATCGCACGTTTGCCGCCCTTTCCCTCGGCCGACATGATGCCGCGACGCACCAGTTCCCGGCTGTTGAATATGAAGAGCCCGCGATGATCCTTGTTGAAGACCGCGATCACGGCCGAGCTGATCGAGTCACTGGTATCGAACGGTGCGATCTCACTGTCCGGATCGGCTCTCGTCCACATCGTCACGAACTGTCCGACCTTGGTGGGCGTTGTTTTGGCGACACGGAACGCGATACTCCGATCGTCGACAGCAAGTCGACATGCGCCGTATTCCGCACTCTCGACTTCCCGGACGGCGGGACGAGTCACTACGAGTCCTGAATCTTCGAACACTTCACGAACCGACTCGACCAGTTGAACGGGAACGTCGCCAAGTGCCGGATCGGTGGCCCATCGATGAGTGGTACCGTCGCCGGTCTCGTCGATGGTCACACCTGGAAGATCCTTCAAGAACACACTCCTTGGCAGAGAGTAAATTCGAGGCAGCCTCACGTATGGTGACATCGAGGCCGCGGGCACGTCTGATGCGGCGTCCTGTCGCCGTTCTGTCAAGGTTTCTTGCGCAGTTGCCGTTGCCGCGCAAGATCTTGGCACCGACTTGTTGCCCTGTTCGAGCTCCTCGGGTTTCACCGACGTGGCCGGGTGCTCTGGATTCTGGGCCTAACCGGCATCAGGGCGGAGGCCGTTGCGGGTTCGGTAGCGCTGTTCGAAGTCTGCCTGGAACGTGGCGGGGACCGCGTCGAGGGGGCGGCGTTCGATGAGGTGGTCGTCGGAGACGTAGAAGTTCCGGTCGCCGAAGTCGTCCGGTTCGCCGGGAGCAGGGGTGCCTGGCGGGTAGTGCAGCACCCAGCCGGTGTCCATCCGGAAGGCCTTGATCCCCTTGGTCGAGCCGCCGAGCTGCTCCCGTCGAAGGTGGTAGTGGACCATGGCGCGTGCGTTGCTCTCGCTGATCTTTCCCGGCCCCAGCCCCAATCCGGTCACGGTGAGGGCGCGGTCGGACCGGTCGACCCAGCCGTCGACCACCAGGTCGGCCGGCCGCGCGACTCGCAGCGCGGTCTGTAGTGCCGTGGTGACCTGCCGTGCCAGTTCGGTGCAGCCTTCCGGGCCGCCCGCGAAGACGCTCCTGTTCCATTCAGGAAGGCCGTCGTTCGGCGGCGTCCATCCGGCCGCGACCAGGTTCTCGTGGTCGGCGGGCGACATTCGCCACCGCTCGTCGACGAACTCGTTGCTCACCAGCCCCGCGTAGATATCGGTGACGAGGTCGGGGTACTGCGGGTCCTGCTCCGCCGAGAATTGAACGAAGCGGTTGCCCTCCGCGTGCATGACCAGTTTCGCCGTCGGCGGCAACTCGTACAGCAGTTCGCCCAGGTTCACGGCGAATTCGGCCCAGTTCGGGCTCTCCGGGATGCTCACGGGTCAACTCTTCCTCGGTCGGGCAGTTCGGGGCGACCCGGCTCGGAGAGGTGACCTTGTCGAAGCGCCCGCCCCGTACCGGCCGGGTCGTCAAAGACCCTACTGCGTCACCGTCGAGCTCGATGCCGGAGTCGTCGCCCCGGCATCCGGCGCACCAGGGGAGATCTGGCCGAGGTCGAAAGCGTCGTCGCCGAGATGGAGGCGTCCGCCCGTCGCGGCGGCGGACACTGAAGGAGCCCGCCGAGGAGGTTCGGCGAGCCGTTCTCACCCGGCTACCGGACGCGCACGCCGACCTTGCCGCTGACCGGCGCGATCGTGGCCGGCAACCTGGCCGCGCGGTCACCCGGGGTGCTGTGGAGTTTCGTGCTCACCACCATCGTGCTGGTGATCAGCTTGACCGTCTTGCTGCGGCACGGGGTCGAAACACGGCAGCGAAAGCTGGAAGAGCCGGGATCCTGGGCCCGGCGGTCGTGTCCTCGATCGGCGGTGCGCTCGGCCTGGTCACCGGCCGACCGGCTGTGGAGGCGGCGGTCCTGGCCGACGTGGGTGAACGGCGCGTTCATGGTGGTGGGCGTGATGAACGCGCCGTTCCCGACAAGCCGGGTGTGGTGAAAGCCCTTTCAGCGAACGCCTGGTGAGACGTCCGGATCAGGGGCGCTTAACTGAGGTAGAAGCCGCCGTCGTTGCGGAGGACCGTCGCCACGATCGGGAACCGGCTGCTGCCGTTCCACCAGTGGTAGACCGCGTGGTACTGGCCGTTGGCCGCCTGGAAGAAGTCCATACCGCCCGGGCCGGGGTGGTTGCCGGGCAGGCCGCGGTAGGGGTTGAGGCCCCCGGTGCCGGTGTACCCGAAGTACGGCCGCTCGGCCCCGTTCTGCCGTGGTGTGCAGCGCGTCGACGGGATCGGGCCGGTGCCGCACCTGGCGATGCCGGTCGAATACCGTGCGCTGTCCCAGTTGTTGCCGGAGTAGGCCAGGTACCAGTAACCGTCGGCGGACTTGAACATCGACGGGTTCTCGATCACGTGCGTGCCGCCGCTCATCCGGGTGGTCTCCCAGCCGATGTCGGTGCTCTTCAACGCGTCCCGGCGGGTGGCCCAGTCCGCCATGCCGTTGGAATGGGTGCGCACGACAGAGATGCCGGTCTCCGGGTACGAGGTGATCGCGTCGTCCCGGTAGGCGACGTACATGGCGCTGCCCGAGACGAACGGGTTCGCGTCGATGGCCCAGCGGCCGCTGCCCGGGCACGCCCACTCGACGGGATTGGTGAACGGCCCCCGTGCACTGCCCGAGACGGCGCGGCCGAGGCATTTCTGGCCGGTACCCCGCTTGGACGCGGTGTAGTACATGTAGTAGGTGTCGCCGAAGCGGACGACGCCGGGCGCCCAGATGTTGCCCTCCGCCCAGCTACCCGGCCCGTTGGGCAGTGCATCGGCCGACGCGCAGGTGCCCACACCGACGGTGTTGCCGGAGCCGTGCACGAGCACCGGCACGAACAGTTTGCCGGTCACGCCGCACCGGGCGCCGACACCGGCGCCGACCGTGGTGCCGTAAGTGACGTACGTGCCGTCCTTCGCCTGGACGGTGTCCGGGTCGGCGAGTGGGAACTTCGACTCGGCGGCCGCGGTCGAGACACCGTCGGCCGCACCGGCCGTATTGACCGCCATGACAGCTGTCGCGGCGGTCGCGGCGAGCACGCCCGCCACAAGTAATCTGGTCCACTTGCGCATGCTGAATCCTTTACTGGGCAAGGAGAGTGGTGTCGGTCAGGAGGAGCACCCGGCCACCACGGTCGAGGCGGCAAGCCCTGCCGCCTCGATGTCGAGCACGATTCACCGGGGTGACCGGTTGCTCTCCCGGTTACTTGTGGACGGACAAGTGCGCCAGTTGCAAACTATGTGACCCCAATCGCCAATGCGACTGAAAGCGCCGAAACTGCCGGTCGATGCGTCCGTACGGCCTATCCGGCGGTGCCGTTCGACCTGCCGCCCTGGTGTACGGGCCGCCACGCCTACGCAGACTGGGCCGACCCGCGCTTCGGCCGCTACCAGCAGACGACACGCCCGTCCCGGCTCACGCCCTCGACGTTGCCGCGATGGGCAGGCAGACCGTCAGATCAGCGTCCGGTGCGGATCAGGTTGTGGTCATCATGGCTCATGATGCCGGGGTGGCGTTCGGAGGGCTTCGGTGAGGTCGTCGGGCTCGACGCCGAGTTCTGCTCGGGCGATGTCCGGGTCGAGGGCCATGGTGGCGGCGTGCAGGTTGCTCCATTGTGTCGGGTCGAAACCGATGGTTAATCCGTGGCGGCGTTGTCTGATGCCTTCCGTGCGGATCAGAAGTCGGATGGCGCTTGGGCGGAGCTTCCAGATGCGTTTCGGAGGGTGGCCGGCAGCGGTTGCGAGGCGGGTGAAGAGGTCGGCCCAGGGGATGTTCGCGGTGACGATCGGATAGTCGCCGTTGGCGCGACGGTCCAGCGCCGCTACGACTGCTTGCGCGACTTGGGTGACGGTGACGACTGCGGTGGTGCCGGGGTAGGCGAGTATGCCCGCGTTGCCGATGGACATGCTGTGCAGCATGGGTTCGAGAGGTGATTGCCGGCCGGGGGTCGTGCCTGCGACGTAAGGGAGTTCGAGAACGGCCACGGAAGTTTCCGCGTTGACCGCGGCGCGTGCGTGCTCAGCTTGTTCGATTCTGCTGGCGATGTAGGGGCTGAGTTCAGCCAGGCGGAGTGCCGGCTGTTCGCGCTGCAAGGTCGCATAGAAACTGCCGAGGATGACAGCGCGGTCACACTGCGCCCGGCAGCCGGCGGTGAGCAACCTGACCACGGGTGCGACGTTGGTGTCATGGAAGAACGCGGTGATGTCGACGCCGCGCGGTGCGGCGACGGCGGCGGCCGATGCGACGACGATGCCCGTGTGCCCGGCGACGATCGTGTCGAGCCGATCTTCGGACAGATCGGTGAGGTCGCCGAGTTGGACTGTCACGGCGGCGGGGAGGTTCGTGGGTGGCGTGCGGACCAGCACCGTGACGTCGTGCCCGTGTGCCAGTAGTTCACGCACGATGTGCTGTCCGATGAAGCCGGTTCCGCCTACTGCCAGGACCTTCATGGGACTGTCCTTTCATCGGTCGCGGTGAGTGCGCTGAGAGGCGTTGTCGTCATGCCGGGCATCGGGTGGGGTTTGTCCTCGGTCGTCAACGCCCGGACGATCGTGACGCCGCCCAACCCGGTTTCCTCGACGACTTCCCGCAGGGCCGCCTTCCGGGATGTATGCGGCGACACGGATTCTCGGCGGGACGGTGATCAGCGGAACGATCCCTCCTTCGTCTGAGCACGGCCTGAGCTCGTCCTCTCAGCCGGGGTCAGAGCTTCCCGACGGTCATGTCCTCGATCAGGGAACGGCTTTTCGCCTTGCCCGAGGACACCACCGTCCACACCGGACACGGTGACGCACCCGCGCCGGCGAACCAGCTGTGGCGATCACCGCGGTGGCCGGTACTTCCGGGTGAACCGGACGCCGTTGAAGGTATGGGTGCAGCATGGGCAGGTCGGCTCCAGATCGCCGGCACCCAGTTCGGGGTTGACGACCTGCAACCGGTTGTCGTCGTCCACGTAGAGGCCGCTGTAGTAACTGGCTTCGCCGATCCGCACGTATTCGCGTCGTTCGTGCGGCTGCCGAGCGACCAGCCAATGGATCGGGTCGGCGGAGTCGAGCCGGGCGGCGGCCTCGTCGCGCACCTCGTCCCAGTCCGCGCCGATCTTGCCGAGCAGGAACCGGAACAACGGCGTGTAGTCCAGGCCCCGGCGTTCCCGTCGTCCCATGGACCCGCGCGTCAGGTCGGAGAAGCGTTCGTTTTTCGTGTTGCGCTGATGTCGGTAGTCGCCGCCGTGGTCGTGGTGGACGGACCTGGCCCGGGTGTTCACGCGGCGGTACAGCGGCTCCTTCACCACGCCGGCCTCCACAAGGTGCTCACCGTCACCGGCTGTCGGAATTCAGGTCGGTGCCCCGGGTTTCGGCGCTGAGGAGCAGAGCGACGAGGGTGACGGCGATCGTGCCGACAAGGTACAGCACGACCGCCGTGGGGCCCTGTTTTTCGGCCAGCCACACGGCGATGAGGGGCGCGGGCGCGCCGGCGATGATCGAAGAGCCTTGGAACACCAGGGAAGCACCGGCGAAACGGCGGCGGGTCGGGAAGAGTTCGGCGATCCAGGCGGCTTCCGGTCCGGCCAGGAGTCCGTGCAATGCCGCGCCGACACCGACGCCGAGATAGAGCAGAGGCAGATTGCCGGCTTGGACGACGGCGAAGAAGACCGGTGCCCACACCGCGAGGCCCGCCGCCGGGACCAGCATGGCGATACGCCGTCCGACGAGGTCCGACCAGTAGCCGCCGGCCAGCATCCCCGCGAACTGCAGCAGTGACCCGACGGCCACGGCGAGGAGGACGTCGGACTTGTCGTAGCCGAAGGTCTTCGTGGCATAGGCGACCACGAAGACGGTGTAGACGTAGAAGGCCACGTTCTCGCCCAGCCGCACGCCGAGACCGCGGAGGACGGGACCGGGGTGGGCGAGTGTCTCGAGGATGCTCGACCGCTCCCGGACGGCGTCCGCGGATGCCGTGGCCCGTGCCTGCGCCTCCTGGAACACCGGCGACTCGTCGATGCGCCGCCGGATCCAGAAACCGATGACCAGAAGCGGGATCGCGAACAGGAAACCGACGCGCCACCCCCATTGGTCGAAGGCGTTTTCGGGCAGTACCAAGGCGATCCCGCCGACCACGGCCGTGGCCAGCACCGTGCCCAGCGGCGCTCCCGCCTGCGGCCACGCCGACCAGAAGCCGCGCCGCTTCGGGCTTCCGTACTCGCTGACCATCAGCACCGCCGCGCCGAACGCGACGCCGAGGGCGAAACCCTGGATCAGCCTGAGCGCGACCAGCGAGATCGTCGCCCCGATGCCCGCCTGAGAGTAGGTGGGGAGCAGCCCGATCGCGGAGGTCGACAGCCCGAGAAGCAGGAAAGTGGTCACCAGCATGGGTTTGCGGCCGAGTCGATCGCCGAGATGCCCGAAGACGATGCCGCCGATCGGTCGCGCGACGAAACCGAGTCCTTGCGTCGCCAGCGCGAGCAGCAACTGGGCGAACCCGTCGCCACCGGGGAAGAACAGCGGCCCGAGCACGGTGGCCGCCAGGATTCCGTAGAGCGCGAAGTCGTACCACTCCAGCACCGCGCCGGCGGTACTGCCCGCCAGTACCCGCCTGAACGCCGACCGGCTGACACCGGACCTCGGATCGGCCGTTTCGTGCGAGGCGGGCACGTTCGTCACTTTCGCTCCTCGTCGAGTCGGCCGGATAACGGCGTCCGATATGCGAACACAGTGGAATACTTATCGGACATGGAGGAAGATAGACCGCGGTGGCGGGATCGCGCAAACAAAAAGGGTCACCGTCGAACTGTTGGGGAATGTGGCGTCGTACGCCGACGACATCCTCGAACGCATCCCGAAGGCCGGTGCCGACGACGACATCCGCGGGCTGACACTCGGGTCCTGCTCGTCGAATGTCGAAGCGGCGCTGCCGATGGTGCGGCACGGTATCGGCGCCGGTCACCGCCCTCGAATATGCTCGCGCCATGGCGGCGCGCGGCTACGTCGACCGCATCTCCAGCGAGGTCGCCGCCGAGTACGTCGCCGAGCTGGACCGGACGCAGAACCGGGCCCGGCGCAGACTCGGCTCCGCGCCGGTCCTTTCCTGCTCGGCGTACAGGCTCGCGCCGACACCGGCGAACGGCTCGTCGATCATGTCGCGGAAGCCCGAGTTCGTCGCCGGGTCCCGTCGGTGCGTCGCGGCGCTCACTGCGCCGGCTTCGGAGCGGCGGCGGCCGAATCGACGGTGATCAGGTCCATGCCGGCGATCCGCAACAATGGACGGTCGTCCGCCGACCCGTTTTCCGGACAGCGGTTGGTGAGCCTGTTCGGGACGATGGCTTTCCGACAGTGTGACGCGCGTGGTCCGTTAGGCCGGCTCGCCGCGGATGAGGGTTCTGCTCCTTCGAGAGCTCGGCCATGGCACGGGCCGGGCGGTGCGGCGCCCGGCCCGTGCGTGCCGTCAGGCCAGGCGGACCTGGAAGACGGCGACCCGGGCGTCATGCCCGTCCACGCGCATGTCCACAGTCTTGGTGTCGATGAACTGCTCCTGGACGACGCCATTGCCTGCCAGCCAGTTGATGCGGTCGATCCCGGTGCCGAAGCACCGGCGCTCCGCGTCCAGGCTGGTGGCCTTGTAGTAGTTCGGGTTGTTGGTATCCGCGGTCCAGAAGACCAGGCGCCCGACGTTGTGGTGCGCGAGCACGCGACTGGCGTGGATTCTCTTGTGCTCGTTCCACTCGTCGCGCAGGTCGGTGCGCTGGTCGCCGTTGTACGCGTTCGCGATGTAGTGCGAGTTGATCAGCGCGAACTGGAGCGTCGGGTGGCTCTGGTGGCGCACCACGACCTCGTTGATCCAGCGCGGCGGGGTCACCCCGCTGATGCCGCCGTGCACATACGTGGTCTTCGCGCTCGCCACCTCCCACGGCTGCGGGATCGAGATCGGGATCCGGAACGACGAGTTGTGCCGCAGGAACGCGTTGTTGTACAGCGGCCCGAAGTAGTGGTCGATCATCGCGGGCTCACCGGTGTCGCCCTCGTTGATTTCCTGCCAGCCGACCAGAGGCCGCACCAGGGGGTCACAGTTGCGGACGGCGTCGATCGCGGCCTCGCGCGCCCCGAGGTTGTCGCGGCCGATGTTGGCGGTGACGATCGGCAGCCGGATCCATCCCGTCGCGGCGGAAGCCGTGTCGGTACCGGCGGCCAGGACGCCGAGTGCGGCACCACCACCGAGAGCGAGTGCCTTGCGTCTGTTGAGCATTCCGGACACAGCAGATTCCCTTCTCGCGCTGTCACTGCGGGACACAGCCCGTCAAAGTGTCACAGAATGTGGTGCGGTTGTGACCCCCGCGCGCCGAAACTGCCGCTTGCCGGTCAGCGCTTCGGATGGAGGCGGGCCGCAGCCTTCCGTGACGGCGGTGGGAGACGGCTCCGAGGGCCATCGCCATTTCATCGCCATTGAACGACTGAAGCCCCGCCCCTCCGAGGCGGGGCGGGGCTTCTGACCTGCGAAAACAAATGATGCGCGATACTGGGATCGAACAGTGACCTCTTCCGTGTCATGGAAGATCGATCTAAGAGTTACTTCGTATCTGCCAGAGCTGTTGGTTTCCGGTTGAGCGTGACCGCCCGGCGCTTGCCGACTCCGGGCGGCGGCCGGTCAGGGCAGGATTTTGCCCGCTCCTGCTCCCGCGGTCACACTGCCCTTCACCGTGCTCGCGGACTCGAGGCTGTAGGAGTACGGAATTTTGGCCACCGTTCCGCTCGCCTGCGGTGAACCGGATCCGGTGAAGAGGTTCCCGCGTTGCACCAGGGCACCGGCCGGTGAACCCGCGTAACCGACCAGTGTTGGTTCGTCGACGTTGTCGAAATGGTTGTTCTCGACCAGTACGCCACCGTTGCAGGTGGACGCGACACCGTATTCGTTGTCTCGATAGTAGTTGTTGAACACGTGCACCGGATTGGCGAACCGCACACGCGGATGCCGCGTCCCCGAGCCATCGAAGTAATTGTGGTGATAGGTCACCCGCAACTTGCCGATATCCTGGCTTCCGTTGTCGTCACTGTGTCCGAGCAGCATCGATTTGTTGTGCCCGTGCACGCGGTTCCAGGACACGGTGATGTAATCCGAAGCACGCTTGATGTCGACGGCGCCGTCGTATCCGTTGGTGAACGTGTTGTGGTCGACGACCACGTTGGTCGAGGCCTTTTCGATGTTGATCGCGTCGTCGTCCCAGTCCCGGAAGGACAGGTTCTGGATCACCACGTTCTTGGATCCGCTCAAGGTCAGGCCGCAGCCGTCGATCGTCGCGCCGGCATTGCCAAGAATGGATTTGTTGGACCCCACCTTGAGCATGCCGGAGCAGGAAATGGTGCCGGAGACCCGCACCACCGCCGCCGCGGTTCCGCTGACCGCCGAGCTCAACGCGGACGCCGAGGTCACCGTGATCGGCGGCGCACCACCGCCGCCGGGGGTGCCGCCGTTCTGGCTCGCCCAGCCGATCGGTGCCGCCTGTGCGGAGAGTTCCGCGTTGGCGCCGGTGGTCACCACGGTCGTCGAAGTGATTACAGTCAAGGTCAGAATCGAAAGAAATCGAAAAGGACGCAAATTCATCACGCCGCCTCCTTGCGGTCGATGAAAACGGAATGTCCTAAGAGGATTGATGCGGATCCGCTGACGAAACGTCGAGAACAGGAGACCAACGAATCGGCGTCGCGTCAACCCTCGATCGTCGATTCCCGGTTCACACTGATGAATCCTGAGGCCAGCCGCACAGCGATTCACCGATATTGCTCCAGGCGGACGATCCGGCTTGACGGGAGCGCTCCCAGCTATCACGATGCGTTTACAAGTGTGGACGTCGTTCAGATATGTGAATCGAGATGTGATCATGATCCTTACGCGCCGCAGCTTCGGACTCCTCGCCACCGCTGTGCCGGTGGCCGTTCTCGCGGGCGGACACCAGGCCGTTCACGCCGTGCCGGGAATTCCGGCGGCCATGCGCCGGGCCTCGGCGTTCTTCGACGAACAGCTCTCCTATCGCGGTGCCTATGTCTGGAGCTACCTGCCAGACCGGTCCCAGAGCTGGGGTGAGATGGCGGCCAACCGGACCATGTGCTGGGTACAGCCGCCGGGAACGCCGTCGATCGGGCACAGTCTGCTCGACGCTTACCACGCCACTGGTGTCGAATCCTTTTACCGCGCCGCCTCGCGCACCGGTCTCGCCTTGGTTGCCGCCCAGTTGCCGGTCGGCGGCTGGAACTACGTGCACGACTTCGCGGGTACGAAGTCGCTGCGCAAGTGGTACGACACCGTCGGTGCGAACGGTTGGCGACTGGAGGAGTTCCAGCACTATTACGGCAATGCGACTTTCGACGACGCCGGCACGTCCTCCGCCGCTCAGCTCATCCTGCGTCTCTACCTGGAACGCGGCGATCACCGATTCCACGCGGCACTCGATCGCGCTCTGCGCTTCGTGGTGAAGGCGCAGATCCGCGGAGGGATCGCCGACGGCGGCTGGCCGCAGCGTTTCCCCCGGTTCGCGGGGGCTGTGAAAGACACGCCGTGGCCCGAGGTGCTGCCGCCGTGGCTACCCGCCGACATCCGGCACGGCATGGAGGATGGTGACTACACCGGCCACGTCACCTTCAACGACGACGTCCTCGGTGAGAACATCAAGTTCCTGCTGATGTGCATGTCCACTTTGGACAAGCCAGGGCTGGCCGAGCCGATCCGGCGCGCGATGGACTGCCTGCGTCGCCTGCAGCAGCCAGGGCCGCAGGCGGGCTGGGCGTTGCAGCACCTGACCAGTGCGTCGGGCGGCAGGCCGGCGGGTGCTCCGGCGGGTGCGCGATCCTACGAACCCCGCGCCCTGGCCACGCACACCACACAGACCAATGTGCAGCAGCTGTTCCACTACTTCCGGCTCACCGGCGATCGAGGGTTCCTCGACCGTGTTCCCGAAGCCATTGCGTGGCTGGACAGCTGCCCGCTCACCGCGCGGCAGCATGCCGAGAACCCGTTGCTGGCCGGGCGAACCCATCCCACCTTCGTGGATCTGGAGACCAACCGGGCGCGGTTCGTCCACCGCTTCGGCTCGAACGTCCGCAACGGCGCCTACTACACCGACAACGACCACCGCGCGACGCTGAGCCATTATTCCGGCGGCCGCGTGATCGACACCGCCGCTCTGCGCGCCACCTACGAGCAACTGCGCGCGCTCACTCCGGCGCAGGTCGCCGACCTGAAGGCACGCTCACCGCTCAGCGGCGTCTCGGTCCCGCTCCCTCGCTACTTCACCCCGCGCGAGCCTCAGCTCACCGACCTCTTCCTCGGCGCGCCGTCACAGCTGCCGGTCGTGTCGGACGCGGAGGCGACGGCGCTGGCCGACGGACTCGGCGGCAACGACTACTGGCTGACCCCGGCGGACGCGATCACCAACCCGTATCACGGTCCCTCCCCGGCTACGCCTTACGTCGGAAAGGTGTTCATGAGCAAGCACGTGGGCGACCTGTATGACACTTCGCCCTACGATCCACTCACTCCGCCCGAGGAGCCGCCGTACCGGCCGATGGAGCGGCCGCCGGTGATCAGCGCCGGCACCTATGTGGCCAACATGGGCAAGCTGATCTCCTGGGCCGCGGCCGAATAGGTGCCCCGGCACCGCGCTCATCAAGCCTCCAGTACGCAGTGCGTCCCGCGGTAGATCGTCGGCATGCACTTGTTGCAATGCACGCACGGCGATACCTTCGCGTGGCCTGTGAAGTACGTGATGGCCCCCTTGCTTGCGCCTGGCGCAAGGATGGGGGCCTTCATGTACTGGGGGAGGGTGTGAAAGGGCGGGTTTCCTCGGCTGAGCCGAGGCAAGGGGGCCTTCACGGACCGGCCGCTACCCAAAACACTCACGACCCCCGCGCCACGTTGCCTTACCTCTCAACCGGTCCGCAGCAAGGGGTCGCGCGGCGCGGTCGAGGCGGGGCGCACCTCGACCGCGGCCGCGCGGTGTTTCAGGGGGACATCGGTGCGGTCGTGGTGGTTCCAGGCTGGATCTGCGTGGTGGCTGGCTCTGCTTTGTTCTTGAGCGTGAGCGCGGCGATCAGGGAGAGCGCGGCCGCGGTGGTGATGTAGACGGCCGGGACGATGCTGCTGCCAGTGGCCTGCACGAGGGCTTGGAGTATCAAGGGTGTGGATCCGCCCATGAGGGAGATGATGACGCTGATGCCGATCGAGACGCCGGTGTAGCGGACGGCGGTCGGGAACAGTTCGGCCGCGGCGATGCCTTGCACGGCCAACATCGGTGACAGAAGAACGGCGACGATCACCAAGGCGGTGAGGGCCGACGTGAAGCTGCCGCTGCCGGCGAGGTGGAACACCGGGATGGTCAGCACGGTGACCGCGAGCGCACCGCCGACGAGGAAGGGCTTGCGGCCGTAGGCGTCGGACAGCCGGGCCCAGATCGGGACGAGGACGGCGGCGACGGTCAAGCCGATCAGCATCGCGGTGAACATCTGCCGCGACGTCAGCCCGGCGGTTTTGACCAAGTAGGACGGGAAGAAGCCGACCAGCATGTAGGTGGTCGTGGTGAGTCCGACGGTCAGGCCGCAGACTTTCAGCAGCGCTCGCCAATGCAGACGCAGCACGTCGCGGACGGGGCTGTGAGTGGTCTGGCCTGCCCGTCCCGCGCTGGTGAATTCGGGCGATTCCGCCAGTTTCGTGCGCATGTACAGGCCGACGAGGCCCAGCGGCAGGGCCACGAGGAACGGGAGGCGCCAGCCCCATCCGTTGAGCGCCGCCGGGGTGAGGACGCTGCTCAGAAGTGTCCCGATGAGCGCGGCGAACACCTGGGCGACGAGTTGGGTGAAGCCGTTCCAGCCCGAGTAGAAGCCTCGGCGTCCGGGTGGCGCGTACTCGGCCAGAGCGGTGACGGCTCCACCCATTTCCGCGCCGGCGAAGAAGCCTTGGGCCAGGCGCATCACGAGCAGCAGCGCGGGGGCGAGCAGGCCGAAGGTCTTGTCGCCGGGGATCGCGCCGATGAGGGCGGTGGCGATCGACATGCCGATGATGGAGATCGACAGGGCGCCCCGGCGGCCGGCGCGGTCGCCGTAGCGGCCGAACAGGATGGCACCGATCGGGCGGCTGACGAACGCGATCCCGAACAGCATGAACGTCGAGACGAGCGCCGTTCCCTCGGATGTTCCGGAGAAGAACGTCGTCGAGATGCTCACCGCGAAGTAACCGTAGAGGCCGAATTCGAACCACTCGATGAAGTTGCCGATCGCGATCGCGGTGACGACCCGGGATCGTTTGGTGTCGATGTCGTGCGCCGTTGAGGACATCGGTGCCTCCTAGTCGAGGACGATTCTGGCATCCGCGACGAGGCCGCCGCGATGGCTGTGGGTGACGATGATCGGATTGAGGTCGACGTCGACGAGGCGGTCGGCGAGGTCGCTGGTGAGCCGGCCCAGCCGGCACAGGGTCGTGGCGAGGCCGCCGACATCCGCGGTGGGCCCGCCGCGGAATCCGTCCAGGATCTTCGCGCCGGTCATCCGGGTGATCGCCTCGTGAGCGGTGGCGTGGTCGAGCGGGGCGGTCAGGACGCTGGGGTGGCCGAGCAGTTCGACCAGGGTCCCGCCGAGCCCGACGGCGACTGTGGCGCCGAGTCCGGGTTCGACGCGGCTGCCCATGAACAGCTCGATGCCGTGGTCGAGGTGGGGAGCGACCAGGACGCCGGTGACACGGGCATCCGGGCGGGCATTCCGGACGTTGTCGTTGATGCGGCGGTAGGCCGCGCGCAGTTCGGCCGGGGAAGCGATGCCGAGAACGACGCCGCCGATGTCGCTCTTGTGCGCGATGTCCGGCGAAACCACCTTCGCGACAACAGGGAATTCGAGGTCGAGTGTGTCGAGCTCGGCTTCTGCCGAGATGTGGCTGGTGGGCACGACGGGCAGGCCGTAGGCGGCGAGGATCCGTTCGGTCTCGGCGGGGGTGAGCAGCCCGTGCCGATCGTGGAGCCGATCGAGGAGCGCCGCGGGATCCACGGTCGGGCCCGTGGTCGCCGGCGGCGTCCACGGGCGGTTCGCCCTGCGATGCCACCAGGTGAGCGCGCGAACCGCGCACAACGCGGGCCGCAGGCCGCTGAGCACGGGGACGGATCCAGCGGGCGACCGGCGCTGAGAATCCGGTTCGCCGTGCTCGGGCGGAACCGGAAACTCGGAGGCGATGACGACCGGCTCCGCGACGTCCGCGGCCGCGTCGGCGACCGCGCTCGCCCAGCTCCGTTCCAACGTGTTCGAGTGGCCGCTGCCGCTGAGACTTTGCTGGACCAGCACCAGTCCGACAACGGGGTCCGACGCCAGGATTCGCACGCAGTCGGCGAGGTTCTCGGTGCCCGGTTTCCCGGAGCGGAAGCCGGCGCCGACGTCGACAGGGTTGTGGGCGCTGGTTTCCACAGGTAGGGCCAACGCGTCGTTGAGCCGGTGGATGGTCTCGGGCGCCAGCGAAGCGATGGGCATCCCGAGGCGCTCGGCAAGATCGACGACGACCGAGAGTTTCCCGCCCGACATCCCGGCGACCGCCACGCCGGGGCCCGTCGGGCCTTGCCCACCGAGGGCCTCGAGCGCCCGGACCGTCTCGCGCAGTTCTTCGAAGTCGTCGACCGCGATGACGTTGAGGTCGTCGAACAGGGCTCGATAGGCGGCTCCGGTACCGACCATCGCCCCGGTGTGGCTGCCCGCCGCGGCGGCGCCCTTTTCCGATGTTCCCGCTTTGAGGGCGACAATGGGTTTGCCGAGGGCGTTGGCGCGGCGCGCGAGGGTGCGGAACTTGTCCGGCCGGCGCAGGGCTTCGACGAACATGGCGACGACGGTGACGTCGGGGTCCTCGACGAGGTGTTCGAGGATGTCCTCGGCGGTGGTGACGGCTTCGTTGCCGGTCGAGACGATGCTGTGCAGGCCGACGGCCTGGCCCAGCTGCATCATGCTGACCGAGACGGAGCCGCTGCCGGACAGCACGGCCAGCCCGCCCCGGCGGATTCCGGGCGGGATGTCGGCGCCGTAGAGGGCGACCGGCCCGCGCGAGTGGTACATCCCGAGACAGTTCGGACCGATCAGCGCGGTCCCCGTCTCGCCGCACAGTGCGAGCAAGTCGGCTTGCAGGCCGTGGCCTTCGGCACCGGTCTCGCCGAATCCGCCGGAGTGCACGACGAACGATCGGACGCCGGCGGCGATGCCGTCGTCCACCGCGCCCAGTACCTGCCGTGCGGGGGTGTTGATCAGGCACACGTCCGGCTTGTCGGGCAGGGCCCGCAGATCGGGATAGCAGGGCCGGCCGAAGATCGAGTCGTGGCGGGGGTTGACGAAATAGGTCGCGCCAGTGAACCCGAGGTGGGCGTTGTTACGGGACAGCCGTTGCGCGAAGTTCAGCGGGCCTGGCCGGGGCGACGCCCCCACCACCGCGATCCGGCGAGGCGCCGTGAACGATTCCCACTGGGTGCCGTCGATGCCGCCCTTCACCGCGTCACGCTCGGCTGCGAGGCTTCCGGCCCTGCGCTGTCCTTGGAGCGCGACCATGCCAGCGCCGCGCGCAGCCCCTGTGTTTCGCGGAGCTCGCGGAATCGGGCGCGGTCCGCCGTTTCCGTCAATTTGCTGACGATGAAGTCGCTGGAGATCATGCTTTCGACGACACCCATTCCCTGCATTTCCAGTACCCGGCTCATGATCGTCTTGGTGTGGCGGAAGGTCTCGGCCGGAACGCGGCTCAGCCGTCGCGCGAAGGCCATTGCGCGGTCTTCGAGCTCCTCCGCGGGTACGACCTCGTTGACCAGGCCCAGGCGTTCGGCGTCGGCCGCACCGAATGTCTCGCCCAGCAGTTGGATCTCCTTCGCTTTGCGCAGCGGCACGAAGTACAGCAATCGCGGATGAGCCACGAGGGAGAACCGGACCTCAGGCTCGCCGAAGACCGTGTTCTCGGCAGCGACGATGAAGTCGCAGTAGTTCGCCAGCTCGAATCCACCGCCCAGGCAATAGCCCCGCACGGCCGCGACGATCGGCTTCGGCGAGTCACCGATCGTCGCCATCGCCGCGCGCTGCCTGGTCATGCCTTCCCATTGCGCCCACACCGGCTCCTGCACCGCCATGTCATCGGAGGCGCCCAGATCGAACCCCGCACAGAAGTGCTCACCGGCCCCGGACAGCACGATCGCGCGGACCTCGGGATCGGAATACGCGGCGTCGAGTGCGGCGAACAGCTCCGCGTAGACAGCTGGATCGAGCACGTTGAGCCGCTCCGGACGGTTGAGACTGAGATGGGTCACCTGGTCACGCCGGGTGACGAGAACTCGCGTCATGGTCACGCTCCTACGACTGGTGCGGGAGAGCCGCACCGAACTTTTGATTTTTGATCAAAAATCACGTGAGGTACGGTAGGCGACATGACCCGTGCTGCACAAGACCCGCTCGACACGACCCGGGTCGAGGTCCAATCGGTGGAGGAAGCGGTGGTCAACGCCCTCCGCGACGACATCGTGCAGCTTCGGCTGACGCCGGGGACGCGGCTGCGGATGGCGGCGATCGCCGACCGGGCCGGTGTCAGCCTCACTCCTGCCCGGCAGGCGCTGCGGCGACTGGAGGCCGAGGGCTTGGTCGTCTCGCATCCTCGGCTCGGCAGCCGCGTCGCGCCGCTGACGGAAGAGGACGGCGAAGTCGTGATGACGGTCTGCGGGGCCCTGGAGCGGCGCTTGATCGAGATCGGCGTCCCGAAGCTCACCGAGGAGGACCTCGACAAGATCACCCGGCTGTCACAAGCGCGCGAGTACGCCGTCCGGGCCGCGGACGAGGAGGCGTTGGTCGAGTCGTCTTTCCAGCTGCGCGATCTCGTCTACCGACGGGCCGATCGGGCCCTCCTCTACGAGGAAGCCATGGCGTGGCGGAGGCGCCAGCAGCGTTACCTCCGCTACGCGCGTCACGTCGTCACCGGTAGCGGTGTCGAATTCGGCCGTGAGTTCGAGGCTTTCACCGCTGCCTGCCTCGCCCGCGACGCGGCAGCGGCCCAGACCGCACTGCAGCACATCGAGCGGCGCTTCCACGAATGGCTGCACAGCATGCTCGCCAACGAGCAGCCGCGATAAGACGCCGGGGCGGGCGAGCTGAGACGGGGCTAGCGTAGAGACCATGGCCGAGGTTCGTGTTGGTGTGGTGTTCCGTCCGCAATCGCCGCCGGAGGAGCTGCGGGAGACCGTCGTCGCTGCCGACAATGCAGGTATCGACGAGTTGTGGCTGTGGGAGGACTGTTTCCTCGAAGGTGGTCTCACCAGTGCCTCGGCCGCGCTGGCGTGGAGCGAGCGGCTCACCGTCGGGATCGGACTGATGCCGGTGCCGCTGCGCAATCCCGCCGTCGCCGCCATGGAGATCGCCACGCTGGCGCGGATGTTCCCCGGCCGGTTCGTCCCGGCCGTCGGGCACGGGGTGCTCGACTGGATGGCGCAGGTCGGCGCTCGGGCCGCGTCGCCGATGACGTTGTTGCGCGAGCACGCCGACGCCGTCCGGCGGCTGCTGCACGGCGAGACCGTCAGCGTGACCGGACGCTACGTGAACCTCGACGCGGTGACACTGGACTGGCCGCCGTCGCAAGTCCCGCCCCTCATCATCGGCGCGCGGGGGCCGAAGACCGTCGCACTGGCGGGTGAAGTGGGCGACGGCGTGCTCCTGGACTCCCCGCTCGCCACCCCCGAGTACGTCGCATCGGAGACAGCCCGCGCCACGGAGGCCGCACGGGCCGCGGGACGGCCGGCGCCGCGGGTCGTCACCTTCGCGGAGATCGAACCGAACGTGCCCGCCCTTGGCGACGTTGCCCGCGCTCTGATCGCCGAGCTGGCTGCCGCCGGTGCCACCACCGTCATCCTGCAAGGCACGTCGCAGCACCCCGACCCGGGCCCGCTCATCGCCGCGCTGTCCCGCTGAAAGCCGCCCTACGGAGCCGCCGCGCTGCCCGCAGTCCTCGGCCGGAAAGCCGCCCGGCCGTCATTGTCCACCCGCACGCCCGCCGACCCGGACGGCCGGCAGCAAACCACCATCCCGCCAGAAACGTGCCGCACGCCCGTCACCACCCTGCTGCGCCTCGGACCACACGTCAGGTCATCGCGCCCGCGCAACTCATCGTCCACATGACCGACACGATCCAGGAGATAGCCCGTCTCTATCCGCCCCGTTGAATGTCGATCGGTTCACGCGAATGAGTGAAAGCTCGTCAAGCTATGTGCGGCTGCGGGGACTATGGCGGCAATCTTTGGCTGAGTGACGTGATCGGGGGAGGTTTCGTGTCGCCTGATGCGCTGCATCGCACTGTTCTGGTTGTGGACGTGGAGCAATTCAGCGGCCGGAAGAACCTGGAACAGAGGAATGTGCGCAACGCCGTCTATGCGGCCTTGGCTCATGCGCTCGGCTCGCACTGGAGCGCCTGCCATCGCGAAGACCGGGGTGACGGTGTGCTTCTTCTGGCACCGCCGGATATTCCGAAGCAACTGTTCGTCGAGCAGGTGCCCGGTCGCCTGGTGAACGCGTTGAACAGGCACAACCGGGCGTACGGAACCGGCGAGCAGATCCGGCTGAGGATGGCGGTGCACGCTGGGGAAGTTCTGCTCGACGCGCACGGCGCGACCGGCGTCGCGATCAACCACACGTTCCGGTTGCTCGACGCGTCGCCGTTGAAGGACGCCCTCGCCGGGTCGGCCGGCGTGCTCGCGGTGATCACCTCCGACTGGTTGTTCCGTGAAGTGGTCTGGCACAGCGCTGCTGATGAGACCCGCTATCGGCCCAAACGCATCCAGGTCAAGGAAACGAAGACGGTGGGGTGGATCTGCCTGCCGGACGACCCGTACCCGCCCGACGTCAGCCAGGCGGAGTGGCCGGAGGATGTCTGCCCCTATCCGGGTCTGCGTGCGTTTCAACCTGACCAAGCGCGTTGGTTCTTCGGCCGCGAGGCGACCTTGTCGGTGTTGATGGACAAGATCGATCACCGCAGCGGGCCGGTCTTCGTCGTCGCACCGTCCGGTGTCGGCAAGTCGTCGCTGCTTCGAGCAGGCGTGATAACCGCGGTGGCCAACAGCGGGCGCCCATGGCTGTTGCTCACCCCGGCAAAGGAGCCCTGCGAGACACTGGCACAGCAGGTCGCGCAGCTCATCGACGGAAGCGTGGATGGCGTGCTCTCGGCAGTCAGATCTGATCCTGCCGTCCTGGCGAGCATGCTGCCTGACGGGACTGTCATCGTGGTGGATCAGTTCGAAGAGGTGTTCACCCTGTGCGCCGGCGAGGCCGAGCGGCGGTGTTTCATCGCCGCACTGATCGCGATGCGTGCGGTTCTCGGGGTGCGGGGCGACTTCTACGACCACTGCCTCGCTGACGATCAGCTCGCAACGTTCCTGCCGGCAAGCCAGTTCAACCTCCAGGCGATGACTCCGGCCGGATTGCGAGCGGCCATCGAGCGGCCTGCTCGGCAGATCGGCGTCGACGTCGAACCGGGTCTGGTCGAGATCCTCCTGCACGAGATCGGGACGGATGCGGGTGGGCTCCCACTGCTGGCCCACGCATTGGCCGTCACCTGGCAACGGCGCACGGGCGACAAGCTGACCTTGGCGGATTATGACCGGGCCGGGCGGATCCAAGGCGCGATAGTGGCTACCGCGGACGAGGCCTACGCGCGTTGTTCCACGGCCGAGCAGCGCGTGATTTTCCAGCACATCCTCATGCACTTGGTCGCGGTCAGGCACGACGCGCCGCCTGTCAGGCGGCGCGCGGATCCGGCCGACCTTGTCAAGGGTTTCGACGCACCGCGGGCCGCCGAGACAGTTCTCGGCTGGCTGATCGAAAAACGTCTGGTCACGCTGGACGACAACGCCGTCGAGCTTTCCCACGAAGTGTTGCTGCGGGCGTGGCCGCAGCTCGGCACCTGGATCGAGACCGGCCGCAACGATCAGGTCATCCGGCAGCAGTTGATCGAGGCCGCCGAACAATGGGAGAGAGAAGGGAAACCGGTCGGATCGCTGTATCGCGGCGATCGGCTGGCCAGCGCAAGGGGGTGGCAGTCCAGGAGTGAGCACCGCGCCGCCCTCACGCCGCTCGGAGCGGCCTTCCTCAGCGCGTCGATCCGACACAAAAGCCGGCGGGCCAGAGTTCGTCGAACCGCGGTCACCATGCTGGCCGTTCTTGGCCTTGTCGCGTCCAGTGCCGCTGCCTACGCCTTCCAGCAACGCGACATCGCCCAGGAACAACGTGACGCCGCGATCTTCAACAAGGTCACCGCCGAGGCGAACCGGATACGGAACATTGACGTGTCGTTGGCGGCCCAACTCGATCTCGTCGCCCACCGCATGCGCCCGGCCGATCTGGACACGAGCACCCACTTGATCGTCGACGCGAACGCGCCGCTGTCCGCCACGTTGCCCTCGGGCGCCAAGGACGTCAGTGTGGTGGCGTTCAGTCCCGATGGGCGAACGCTGGCCACCGGCAGCGGCAGCGGTGACAGGCTCGTGCGGTTGTGGAACGTCGCCGATCTGGCCCACCCGGTGCTACTGAACGAAACCATCAGTCACGGCGAAGCAACCCGTGCGCTGGCGTTCAGCCCGGACGGGCGCACTCTGGGCACTGGCGGCGCTGACAACACAGTGCGGCTGTGGAACGTCACCAACCCAGCCGGCCCTGAGGCGCTCGGCCTGCCGATTACGGGGCACACCAAGACGATCCGGTCGTTGGCGTTCAGTCCTGACGGGCGGACGCTGGCCAGCGCGGGCGACGATCGGACCGTGCGGCTGTGGAACGTCACCGATCTCGCTCAGCCCACGGCACTCGGCCCACCGATGGCCAGGCACACCGACACCATCAACTCCGTGGTGTTCAGTCCTGATGGCCGGACTCTGGCTACCGGCGGCGATGACCGGACAATGCGACTGTGGGACATCGCCGCGCCGGACCGAGCTAGACCCTTCGGGCGACCGTTGACCGGACACACCGGGGCTGTCCATTCGGTGGCGTTCAGTCCAGATGGACGGACGCTGGCCAGTGCGAGCAACGACCGGACAGTGCGGCTGTGGAACGTTGCCGACCCGGCTCGCCCGGTGGTCCTGGGCCTGCCGATCACGGGGCATGCCAGCGCAATCCGGTCGTTGGCGTTCGGGCCCGACGGGCGGACGCTGGCCACCGGCGGCGATGACTACACCGTGCGGCTGTGGGACGTCACCGATCCCGCCCGCGCGGCGCCCATCGGCGCGCCGATCACCGGGCATGCCGACGGCGTCCGGTCGATGGCGTTCAGCCCGGATGGCCGCACCTTGGCCACCGCCAGCGGCGACCGGGCGGTAAGGCTGTGGAACATACCCGACACTGTCCTAAAAGGACATACGAGGGAAGTCAACGCGTTGGCGTTCAGCCCGGACGGGCGCATCCTGGCTACCGGCGGCGGCGACCGGGCCGTTCGGTTGTGGACACTGGCCGATCGGCGGCAGCTGGGCCAGCCGCTCACCGGCCACCAAGACGACATCAACGCCTTGGCGTTCAGCCCGGATGGCCGCGTGCTGGCCACCGGCGGCGGCGACCAGACCGTGCGGCTGTGGGACGTCACCGATCCCGCCCGCGCGGCGCCCATCGGCGCGCCGATCACCGGGCATGCCGACGGCGTCCGGTCGATGGCGTTCAGCCCGGATGGCCGCATCCTGGTCACCGGCGGCGATGTGAAGGACGAGAACACCGCGCGGTTGTGGAACGTCGCCGACCCGGCTAAACCCGTGCTGCTGGCCCAGATCGTGATCGGGCCGGACGCCAACGCCTTGGCGGTGGCGTTCAGCCCAAACGGAAGAACTCTGGCGACGGGCACCGAATACAGCGACGTCGCGGTGTGGTTGTGGAACATTTCTGATCCGGCCAAGCCCACGCTGCTGGCCGGCCCCCTCAAAGGGCACCAGGACGATATACGCCGGGTCGTGTTCAGCCCGGATGGGCGGACATTGGCCAGCGGCAGCGACGACGAGCAGATGCGGCTGTGGGACGTCACCGATCCTGCTCACGCCACACTGCTCGGCGAACCCCTTGTCGGCCATACCAACCCCGTCTTGGGGGTGGCGTTCAGCCCAGATGGACACACGGTGGCCAGCGGCAGCGGCGACAACACCGTGCGACTCTGGCGGACAGCCGACCGGACGCAGTTGGGTCAGCCGCTCACCGGACACCAGGCCGACGTCAACACGGTGGCGTTCAGCCCCGATGGCGCGATCCTCGCCACCGGCAGCCATGACCACACCGTGCGGCTGTGGGACATGACCGTGCCCCACGCCATGCACAGCATCTGCGCCATCACGGGGAACACACTCACTCGCGAGATGTGGGACAAGTTCGTGTCGGCTGAGCTGTCGTACAGTCCGCCGTGTTCCTGAGACAGGGGTCGACCTGGCTCAACTCCAGCGGTCACGGAGCGCGGGACCGACCACCTTTGGGTGCGATCCGCGCCGACCGGGCGCGTCTGCCGGGAAAGTCTTCCTGACATTGGCATGCACCGCATTCGCCCAGTGACGCGGTGTCAACCGACGGCCCCGCTTTGCACGAGGGCGCGCTCAACTCCCTGCGCGTCCTCTATACCGAAGTTGCCCCATAGCGGGAGATCCTCGCGCCCGATGCGGCCTGGGACCGTGCGTTCACCACCCCGCAGCCCGCACTGCGGCGGAAGCGGATGTTTGTCCAGTACCGATGGTGCGGTGTCCACAGATGCTCGTGGTGTGCGCTGGTGAAGTGGCCGATTCAGGCAAGGTCTTCGAAGGAGTCCTCGCCTGGGCGCCAGCACATCCATTGGCCGTCGGTGAAGCCGGTCAGGTTTGCGATCTCGGGTCCGGTGAGTTCGGCTAGCGTCGGGTGCAGGGCGAGACTGCCCGTGTCGAGTTCGACGCTCAGTCCCGTACCGGTGGCTTCCTCGGTGGAGACCACAGTTGCGGTGATCAGGGACCGTAGCGCGTCGGCGTAGCCGGGCCTGCCGTCGGTGTACGTGCCGTTGACGACGGTGACGGTCGGCATGGCGTCGCAGGTCAGGATGGGCAGATCGCCGCCGGGTCGGTCGAAGTGCAGCTGGACGTAGTCATACACGAAGTTCACCGAGTACAGCCGCGACCCGACCAGCCTGCCCAACAACTCGTTCGGCAGGTACCCGTGTTCTGACATGGCGCCATCCTGCCGGAACGACCTCGTGCCATCGGGATGACGGTCCACGTATGTTCGATAACCCGTCCGCACCACACGACAATTGTCGTAACCTGGCCTGATCCGCATCAGGCGGACCCGCGACCGTGGCGACCGGGCGGAGTGTGGAGTGGACGAACGAACCCGAGACATCGTGCTCGGCTTGACAGCGAACCCGGCTTTGCCCGATCACCTGCGTGCCCGCCTGCCCGCCCGGCCCACGGCACCACCGCGCGACACCATCTGGCACGTCGACACTGATATCGAGCAGGCAGCTGATCCAGCCACCTCGCTGGACGACGTGACCGCGCTGCTGGACCACGACAACATGGCGATTCGATGGACACTCGCCGAGCGGCCGGATCTGCCTCTTGACGCTCAGCAACGGCTGGCGGCCGATCACATCCCCGGTGTCCGCGCAGGCCTGGCCGCCAATCCCGTGGTGGCGGAGCCGATCGTGCGCGAGCTGGCGAACGACGTGTCCGCGGACGTACGGCGGGGCGTGGCGCACAACCCGTCGGTTCCGCTGGACGTGCTCATGCTCGTGGTCGAGTCGACCAGGATTGGGCCGGTCCTGTTGCCCCGCGTCATGGCGGCGACCGACGAGGAGCTGCGTCTTCTCGTAGCGTCACCGTCTCCACGAGCCCGGATGCTGGTCGCTCAGCGAACCGCGCTGCCCTCAGACGTCTTCGAACTGCTCGTGGCAGACGACGATATCCATGTTGTCAAAGGGATCGCCCCGCATCCCGCGCTGTCCGCGAACCGGCTACGGGCACTTGCCGCGCGGCACGGCCCGAGCCTGTTCCGGAGGTTGGCGACGAACCCCAACTGCGACCCTGAGCTGCTGCACCACATGGCGTGCCACGCCACCGCACGGCGGGTGTACCGCGCGGTCGCCGAACACCCGAACACTCGCGCTGAGACCCTTCTGCTGTGCCTCGGCGACGACACCGCGCGGCAGTGGGCCGCGGAACACCCGAACCTGCCGACCCGCGCCCTGATCGACCTTGTGAACGACCCGGACCTGGCCCGACACGCGGCCGCCAACCCGGCACTACCCATCGAAGTGATGGAGTCGTTGATCGCTACCTATCCCGGGGATCTCCCGGAAAGCTGATTCCCCGAACGCTCATCGGCATGAGCGGGAAGCCACGGAAAGCGCTCCTCGCGGCATGACAGGACACGGGCCTAATCCAGATCGCCGCCGTTACAGTCTGTCGAGCTTGCCAGGCGAAATAGTGGATAGCTGTTGTCACGCGGGCCTTACGGTCAGATCGGCTCGTCTGCGCGCTGTTCGCGTAGCCAATACGCGGCTACTTCACGTACCTCCGCCGCCGGGTCCTCCGATGCCTCGCGGACCACGTCCGCCAGGTGACGGGAATCTCTCCGCCACCACAGCAGCGACAGAACCGCCAAGCGCCGTACGGATGCGTCCTGGTCCAGCCGGATGGTCTGGCAGAGCAGCGGCAACACCCGCCGGCCGACGTGCCGACCGAGCCGGCGTTGGCCGAGGACCTGCACGGCGTGCTGGCGAACGATGACGTGTGGCGAGGTCAAGCCGGCAACCGCGGCGTCCACCTCGTCTGCCGCGATGTCACAGTATCCTTGCCCGGGCGCGAGCCGCCGCCCCAGCGCAGGCACGTATTCCGGCCAACGCTCGATGAAGCCCGTCAGGGGCTGATAGTCCAGCATCAGCGGGGTGACCGCGTCGTCGCGGAAGCTGGTGTACGGCGCGGCGACAGCACTGACCACCACGTCCGCTGGAAGCCTTTCGACCTGGTCGAGAACAATGTCGAGGCGACCGACGCGGGACAGTGCTACCGCGACCCACTCCTGGTTCGCTCCGTCGGTCTGCCCCAGCGCGGCTCGCAACGCCTGGATGACCCCGTCATCGGGACTGCCGATGTCCGCCAACAGCTTCGCCGCCTGCCACGCGCGGTCCGACGTGCCGAGCAGGGAGATCAGGACCGGGAAGCCCGTCGGGCCGAGATCACGCAGGGCCGATTCGACGGTGTCGGGGTCGAGGGGACCGTCGAACGTTCCCAGCAGGGAAGCCAGGTACGCGGCGCGCTCGGCCGGCGGGAGCGCGGCGACGTCGGCCAGCGCGACCGATCGCTCGTCCAGTTCGGGAAAGTGGCGACGCACCTCGCCGGTGCTCAAGACGCGCCTGATCAGCGTCCCGCGGTATTCGTCGTCGAGGAGCACCACCACGAAGTCCGGGTGGGTGTTGCCGTTGCGGCGCAGCGTTGTCCGTGCCTGCCGGCAGACGCGGACCAGCATCGTCAGGTACCGGTCGAAGGTCTTCTGCCAATGGCGGGTCGTCCCGGAGCACGCCTCCGTGGTGAGCGCCTTCTCCCAGCGTCCGGCCATGCCTTCCGGGAGCCAGTCGTCGTGGTAAAGGTCCCAGTCCGGGGCACTCCACCGCAGATCCGCCTGGTGCTCGGCGGGCTCACGAACCAACGCCTCGACACTGTTGATCCCGACCAACGGGAGCGCGATCGGACCGTCTTCCTCTCGATAGATGTGATCCAGCACCGCCGCGTAGAACCGCTCGCCGGGATGATCGTTCATTGCCGAGACAACGGACTGCACCACGCCCTCGCGCAGGGTCCGTTCGAACTCGGCCCAATCCAAGTTCACCGTCACGCCGTCATCGTGGCAGACGGCCACCCACCCGACAGTCGCTCGTCGACATGAGGGGACACGTTCAATCAGTGATTGATTCGATGATGGAATTATGGTGTGCTGCGGGTATGCCCAGCACCGACGTCACCACCCGGGAGCGACTGCTGACCGTCGCCGAGCGAATGTTGCTGGAATCCGGTTACGACGCGGTGTCCGTCCGCGCGATCAACAGCGCGGCCGGGATGAATCCGGCGGCCGTGCACTACCACTTCGGCTCGAAGGACGCCTTGATCGCCGCGCTGCTGGAGGCCCGGCTCGCGCCGATGTGGCAACGGCGGCTCGACGAGATCACGGAGCGACGGCGGGGCGGTTGGGTGCCCACGGCGGCGGAATTGGTCGATCTCGTCGTGACTCCCCTCGCCGAGCTGGCGGCGGACCCGGTCGGGCAGTTGCGGTTGCGGCTGCTGGCACGGTTCGTACTGGGACGGCAGGAGCCGACTTGGACCTCGCGGTGGTTCGGGCTGGGGCCGTGGATCGAGCTGTTGCGGGACGCGCGGCCGGAGCTGTCGAAGGCGGGCGCGGCGCACCGGTGGCTGCTCGCCTTCGGCCTGGTGCTGCAGTTCTTCGCGGGCGAGATGCCGGGCGAGGTGCCGGCCGGGACGCTGCGCGCGTTCCTCACCGCGGGCTTGGCGGGGTCATGACCGGCGTCTTCGCGCCCGCGCGGCTGGGCCCGGTGCGGCTGCGCAACCGGATCATCAAAGCCGCGACCTTCGAGGGAGCGACCCCGGACGCCGTGGTGACCGATCGGCTGATCGAGTTCCACCGGCGGGTGGCCCGCGGTGGCGTGGGGATGACGACGGTCGCGTACTGCGCGGTGTCCCCGGAGGGCCGGACCGACCGGCACCAGATCTGGATGCGCGAGGAGGCGGTGCCCGGTCTGCGCCGGCTCACCGACGCGGTGCACGCCGAGGGTGCGGCGGTGAGCGCACAGATCGGGCATGCGGGGCCGGTCGCGAACGCGGCGTCGAACCGGTCGCCCGCGCTGGCGCCGGGGCGGTTCCCGAATCCGCTGGGGATGCGGATGACGAAGGCAGCCACGGAGCACGATCTGAATCGGGTCGTGCGCGCACACGCGACAGCGGCGCGAGTGGCGATCGAAGCCGGCTTCGACGCGGTCGAAATCCACTTCGGACACAATTATCTGGTCAGTTCGTTCCTCAGTCCGCGGTTGAACCGCAGGCGGGATTCCTACGGCGGATCGCTCGAGAACCGGGCCAGGCTGGCATTGGAGATCGCGCGGGCGGTCCGGGACGTGGCGGGCGACCGGATCGCGGTGACCGCGAAGCTCAACATGGACGACGGGGTGCCGGGCGGATTCTGGCTGGACGAGAGCGTGCGGGTCGCGCGGTGGCTGGAGGCGGACGGGTCCGTCGACGCGCTGGAGCTGACGGCGGGCAGTTCGCTGCTGAACCCGATGTACTTGTTCACTGGGGACGCGCCGGTGCGGGAGTTCGCCGCGCGGTTCCCGCGGCCGCTGCGGTGGGGCATCCGGGCGGCCGGTGGCACCTTCCTGCGCAGTTACCCGTTCCAGGAGGCATACCTGCTGGAACGGGCACGCCAGTTCCGCGAGGCGCTGGACCTGCCGCTGATCCTGCTCGGCGGGATCACGCGGCTGGAGACGATGGAGCAGGCGATGGCGGACGGTTTCGAGTTCGTCGCGATGGCGCGAGCCCTGCTGCGCGAGCCCGACCTGCCGCTGCGACTGCGGTCCGGGGCCCGCTCGCTTTGCGTGCACTGCAACAAGTGCATGCCGACGATCTACCGCGGGACGCACTGCGTACTGGACCCTCGATGAGCGCGGCGACGGGGCACCTATTCGGCCGCGGCCCAGGAGATCAGCTTGCCCATGTTGGCCACATAGGTGCCGGCGCTGATCACCGGCGGCCCCAGCTGGTGCCTTTGCGGCCCCAGTCGGCAGCCGGGCGCGATGCTGTGGTCCTCGCGGCCGCCCGGCGTGCTCCGATCATCTCTTTGAGAGTGGGGTGGGTGGCGGTGGCGAGTTCGAGATGCTCGGTGTTCCTGGTTGGCCAGGCGTAACCGGGCGTTGTCCTTGCGCAGGGCGGTGAACGCGTCCGCCGCCACGGCTGAGTCGGCGGCGGTTGTTTTGGCGACCGCGAACTCGGCGACGATGTCGGGGAAGTTGCGGCGGAAGGTGGTGTTGGCCAGTCCGAGCCGGGTGGCGACCGCGAGTGTGCTCGGCGAGCGCCCGGCCTCGTCGCGATACCTGTCGATCGCGGCGTACACAGTGGACGCGGTCGGCAGTGTCGGGCGGTGAGGTCGGCCAGCAGCCGTGGCGGCAGGGCCGGGCGGCGAGCGGCTTCGGCGGTGAGCAGTTCGGCGATGTTGCTGGGCGTGAGGGCGACGTGGCGGCAGGCCAGGGGCTGGCAGTCCAGTGTGGAGGGGCGCGAGGTGCCGCGGGAGTCGTTGCGGGGCATGCACAGGGCCTTGTCGGGGTTGAACGCGCAGGTGATACAGGAGCTGGGGTAGATGTGCGGGTCGTGCCGGGTCATGATGCGCGCCGCAGCCGTGCGGTGTCGGTGACCACGGCGCCGGTGAAGCCAGTGCGGTCGGCGAAGCCCGTCAACCGCGCGGCGGCGTCCTCGGCGGCCGGGCCGGTCAGGTCATGCTCGTGGCCGGTGGCCATGGCCACGAGGTGTTCCCCCCGGGTGAGTGCCTGCTCGGCTTCGACCTCGGCGCGGAAGCCGGAGTCGCTGGTGCCTAATGGTGCAGTCGGGTATTGGAAATCTCGGAATACTGGTCACGATCTTCTTGCAGGCGGAGCGCCGGCACCGCGGTCAGCGGCCGGTGCCACTCCACGCTCGATCCAGCGGCATCGTCACCGCGCGAAACCCTGTGGGGTGCCAGAACTCTGCGCCGCACTGGGTTTCCTGTCCGCCGCGCCTCACAGGCCGTAGTGGATCAACGGGGCCCACAGGTCCGGGCGATCGGGGTGACGACTACGGAGGCCGCGGCCGACCTGGTGCAGAGCGACGGCGGCGTCATCCGCGTCACTTGTAGACGGCATGTTGTCGTAGAACGACTGTGCCGCGAATCCGGCCGCGTTGTCTTCGAGCGGCCACAGGCTGGCCACGACGTGCCGGAATCCGGCCAACTGGAACGCCGAAGCCAGGTGAATGGACTCGTTCACGTTCAACACGCCGCCCTGGGCGGTGGAGCACGCCGACAGATACGCCAGCTCGGCGTCAGCGAGCCGAAGTCTGCTGATGGCGGAGACGGACAGGAGGTCGTCGTGCAGCCGGAGGCCACCGCGCGACGGCGTTTCCAGGTCCGCCGTGGCGTGGCAGGCGAAGTGCGCCCAGGTCATCTTCGGCAACGCTGCCAGCACTCGGGTGGTGGTGGCGTCGCGGTCGCGGAGCAGTGAGGTCACCTTCTGTTGCGCGACCAAGGCTTCGGTCTCTGCTGCGGCCTGGCAGGTCGGGCATTCCCGGCGTGTGTTTCAGGCCGACGACAAGTTGCCGTCTGGTTTTGGCCGCCGGACGCTTCCTCGTCTGTGCGAGTGCCCGGAGCGTGGTGGTGTAGGAGGACACCACGGCGTCAAGCGCGCCGGGCTGTCCGGGATGTCCGGCGGCGTGCAACGGAAAGAGGCCGAGCACGCCGATGGGCAGCCACCACACCCTGGGCGTCGAGTTCGACGTGGGCAGCTCACCCAGCACCGGAGCGACGACCTTGTCCCACAGCCAGACGAGGATGGCGGAGAGTTCCCGCTGCCTGCGCAGTCGCGCGGCCATGCTCGGCCGCCCGTGCATGAGCGACAGCAACGTTCCGGCACGGGATCGGGCGTCTTCGCCCGTGAGGCCCGGCAGGCTAATCATGATCGGGTCGCCGGTCGCGCTCACGATCACCGCGTCGCCGCGGTCTTCGCCGGCGTTGACCAGCACCACGTGCCCGTTCTCGGCCGCGGTGCGCAGTTCGGCGAACGGGACGGCGGTGAGGAACCGCTCGAAGCCCGGCCGACGGCGGATCCGGCCCAGCAACTCGTCGTGCTCGGCCCACAGGCGAAGCCGATCGCCCTCTGGGGCATCGAGCTTCTTCCGAAGTGCCCGGAACCGTTCCGCGAGCCCAGGGTGCACCGCCCCCAGTTCGGTCAGATCTGCGCGAGCGTCGAGTTGCGCTCCGAGCAGCAGCCCTCTGCCGAGTTCCGCGATCCTCAGCGCCCCCGTGGGGTCGGCGGCCGCACAATGGGCGGCGAACGCCTCTCCGACCAGGCCGAGGTGCTCACTGAGCCGTGCCTCCTGGTCGGCCGTGCCTGCGTGCCGCGGCACCACCGACGGCAACAGTTCCACCGCTGTGTCCAGCGACTCCACCGCGATGTCGAGCGCGTTCATCGCCAATGCCAGCCCGCCAACCGCGTAGTGGGCGGTCACTTGTTCCAGCGGAGGCGAGGTGGAGGTGCTGCGCAGGTTGTCCGCAATCGTGGAGAGGAACCTCATGTCACCTGTGTGACCTGGTTGGTCCAAGCGCAGGCGGTGCGAGATGGCGACGTTGACGATGGCGCTCCCGATGGAAGGATGGTCCTCCGGTGTGCACGCCAGTGCCTCCTCACCGAGGGCGATCGCGCGATCGAGATCACCGGGTATCCCGGTGTTGCGGTATCGCTGCCGGTAAGTGAGACCGAGGTTCGACAGGACCGGCACCCTGATCGTTCCGGTGACGATGGGCAGTGCCTGTTCGCCGAGTTCGATGGCACGTGCGGCGTCGGAAGGTGATGCGGAACTCTTATAGATGGTCAGATAGGTGATCGCGAGATTGTTCAGCGTGTCCGCCGCCGCGGGGGTGGACAGGCCCACCGCTCGTTCGCCCATCTCGATGGCGAGATCGAGATGGGCTTTGTCCCCCGACCGGCCGTGCTTCCAGAGGTAGGACACGCCGAGTGCCGACCAGTTGCCGACCTCGGCGGGATGCCCTTACTGCAAGGTCGAATTCGCCAGTTCGAGCAGCTCCAGAGCGTGATCCAGATCGGCCAGGGCGCCAGCGTGGTCATAGCGCCTGCTGTAGGCCGTACCCAGCTTGGAGATCATTCCGGCTCGATCCGGGTCCTTCCTCGGCAGCCGCGTGAGCATCCGATCCCAGGAGTCGATGACGCGGTTCAGGTCCTCGGCTCGCCCGGATCGGTCGTACCGCAGCTGATAGACCTCTCCCAAGGCATACGCGCGTGCGGCCAGTTCCGAGTCGCTCTGGGGTGTGGCTGCCAGCGCTCGTTCGTAGTGGTGAATGGCGCCGTCGAGATCGTCGGGATTCTGCAGTGTTCTGTACTGCGCGTAAAACGAGTCGCCGACGAGGAAGAGTCTTTCCGGTAGCCCTGAGTGTGCAGCCGAGATCGTGGCGAGCCGCTGCTCCGCCCGCCTCAGATCCGCTGGATCCGACTCGCGGTCGTGCCGCTCCAAATAGGCGGTGACGAGGAGCGACCGCCACTCGTCCCGATCGGCGTGGCTGGTGGATCCCTTGGCGCAGACGGTTTCGAGCAGGTGGACGGCGGCGTGCAGCAACACCGCTCCGCCGCCGTCCATCCCGGCGAGGAGGAGCGCATCCAAGACTTCGAGGCCCGCAGACTCTTGCGGACCCCGGTCCTCGCAGGAGTAGTCAACGAGTACCGATACGCCGCCTGAGCTGCAGCGACGACTTTTCGAGCCCCACAGCGACCGAGATGTCCTGACCGTCCATCTCTACGTTCAGCCCGCCGAACTCGGCCAAGAATTCCGCTGCGGCCGGATGCATGCGCACTTCACCACTGGCCTCCAGTCGCTGCCGCCAGCCGGCGACATCCACAGCCCGTCCAGGACGCCAGCCAGCGGCGCGCAGATCCTGTTCCGCCTGTGGGGAGAATCGGTCCACAAGCACGTCACCAGCCCGTTCGTCCTCCGCACCGACTCGGCGCCACGAGACTCAGCTCGACCATCCTGTCATGCCGCGAGGCGGGCGTGGCCCCTTCACTGCCCGCCTGTGCCGCTGGACTTTCGTGGCTCAGCGCGCCTTATGGTGGCGGCGAGTGGCGGGCGGTCGTGATCGGAGATCGGCCAGTGCCCACGGCTGCCGGCCGTGTCGCAGGTGCCCGGCGAGGAGGTATCCGATCCCCTTGGGCGTGAAGTTCGCGCCGTGAATGGCGGTTGGGGTGAGCTCGATGCAGTTCCAGGAACAGCCGCTTGGCGCCGGAGGGAGCCGATCGGGGAAGTTCCCTGAAACCGGGTTGGCCCTGTCGATGTGCGCGATGAACACGTATTCGTCGTTAACGCCAGTCTTGTCGATGTCGATGAGCGCGCCAATGGTCGTGTTGAGGTTCGTTTGCTCGCGGAGGGCACGCTGCAATGCGTCCTCGAACGGCCGGTCGGTGTTGTCGACCATGCGGCCGGGCAGAAGATGTCGATGGGTGCTGTCCGGCATGTCTTGCCGTAGGGCGAGGAGGTATCCGTTCGGCGCCTTGATGACTGCGCTCAAGCGAACAGACATGGATGGCTCCTCTCCTACCGGGTCTGCTCCATTGCACTCCGGTGGGCAATTCTCGCTCATGCCGCGAGTCGCAGTCGTTCCGGGTAGTGCCTGCCGAGCGGTGGAGCATCTAGGCAACATCAATCTGGCGAACCTGGACTGGGTGGAGTTCACAGGGTGGTAGATGGAGACGGCGTCTTTCGTGGGTTGCAGGCGGGCTGTCGAGCTCGGCAAGGCGTATGTTGCCGAGTCTGACATGGACGTCGCGGGTCAGGCATCATCGCGATTGGCATCAGCACGGTGAACCGCTTCAACCGACCAGGCGATCTATCTCAACGGTACGAATCCCGCATTAGATGCGATATGGCACATTTAATACATCGAGACGTGGATGTGGTCGTAGTGGCAGCCGGTGAGGTTGTTCGGGTTCGGGCAGCCGTAAGCCCTGAATTGGTAGGCACTCCACGTCGGGGGTGTCAGCTGACCAGTACCTGCCCTGCCAGATGAGATTAGCGGATGCCGAGTCCGGCCTGGTGGGCGATGAGCCAGCCTGCGATCTGGGATCCCTCGGCCACTGAGGGCTGGCTGTGGGGATTGAACATGATGTCGCAGGCGCGGCCTTGGGGATGGTCGGAGGTTGGGTTGGCTGGTCGGTGGGCGAAGCAGCCGAGCCTGTTCCCGGTCATTCCGTTGGCGCGCAGTGTTTGCACGAGGTGCAGTGTGAGTGGAGTGATGCGTCCGCCGCTGGTGGGGACGGATGGAGCCGGGACGCGAGGTCGGCCGCGACCGGGTCACCGGTGCCGGTCAGGGTCGCGGAGAGGTCGGGCAGCAGTGGTGCCTGTCGGCTCCAGGTCCGGGGATCGCTGGTGATCCCGGCTTGCTGGTAGGTGGCCAGGATCGCCCGGTCGAGGACGGCGCGCTGGTGCGCGGACAGTTCCATGCCGAGCAGGACGCCGATCACGGTGTGCAGGAACAGGATCCGTCGTGTCAGCGCGTCCTTCGGTGCGGTGCGGCGTCCGTCGGGCCGGGTCGCGATCGGCAGGTCGAAGGGGTTGATGCGGACCGCGGGGTCGCCGAGGCGGATGTAGGTGCCGCCGATGGCCTCGCACAATCGGCGGTATTCGTCTTCCGGGTCGATGATCGCGACTTCGATTCCCCGGTAGAGCGATCGGAGCGCTTCGAGTTTGACGAGGTAGCTTTTTCCGGCGCCGGACCGGCCGAGGACGACGCTGTTGTAGTTGTCCGCGGCGAACCTGTTCCAGTGCACCAGGCCCTGGCTGCCGATGTTGAACCCGTACAGCACGCCGTCCGGTGCGGCGACGCTGGTCGGGTCACCTCGGGCGAGTTCGAGGTCGAGAACCTCGTCGCGACACCGGTGCAGGCACTGCGCGCGTCGATGCGGCTGTACGAGAGCGGGCTCGGGCTCGCCGGGTTCGTGCTTGGGTTGCTCGACTTCTACACCGGTTCCCGCTGGGGTGAGCTGGTCGGTCAGCAGCGGCACGAGTACGACAACGAAGCACGTGCGATCCAGATCCGTGAGCCGTTAAAGGAGGTTGGCGGACGCCTCTTCAAAGGTGGTCGCCGGGTCGACACCTCGAGACTGGCCGATCTCGGGCCTCGGCCGACTCGCCCGGTGACACCGCGGCGACAGGGCGGCCGAACGAAGAAGGGCCGGACCAAGACCCCAGCAGGTACGCGGAGTGTGGAGTTGCCGCCGAGTATCGCGGTCTTCTATGAAGAACTGATGGACAGGCACAGCTTTCCGTTCGTGCTCTGCAGCGCCGAAGGTGCGCCGTTGCGGCGGTCGAACTTTCGCAACCGCTATTGGCGCCCGGTCTGGGACGGCAGTGATGCAGAGCACACGCGGTCGGCGGAAGCGGTGCAGCCGATCCTGCCGACGTTCACCTTCCACGAGGGTCGGCACAGTCACAGCACCTGGCTGGCCGAGGACGGTATCCCCGAGGTCGCACGCAGAGCACGATTGGGTCAAAAGATGAAGGCATCGCCAGGGTCTACGACCATGTGACCCCGCTGATGCGCCAGCAGATTCTGCAAGCGCTGGAGACGCGCTGGGTCGGGTCATTGGTCGCGCTCACGCCGCGTGAGCGGACGAAGCTGGGGGAGTGGTTCCCGCACCTGCATGCCACGTTCGGTGACATGCGGCTCGAGACCGCTCCCAAGGCCATCGGATGCCGTCTTGAGAACGACTGAAGCCCCGCCCCTCCGAGGAGGAGCAGGGCTTCTGACCTGCGAAAACAGATGGTGCGCGATACTGGGATTGAACCAGTGACCTCTTCCGTGTCAGGGAAGATCGAACCAGCTCCTGACCAGGCGTTTCCTCTGTTTTCGCAGGTCTACAGTCTCTCGTTCCTCCTCGTTGGGGCGGCTTCGAACGCGTTGCGGCGCGTTCCGGTCGCCTGAATATCGCCAGTTGATCTTGGATTGCTGGTTACGAGGAGTTACGTTGTGTCTGCCAAAGCTATTGGTTTTCCGGTTGAGCGTGATGCTGTTCTGCAGCTGGTCACGGTGATCGTCGGCGTCATCGTCGGACTGACGTTCCTGTTCGGGTTCGGCAACGTCCTGGCGTTCGGTCTTCGGCTGGGTGTGCCTGGCTGGGTTGCTCCACTGGTAGCGCCTGCTGTGGACCTGTCGGTACTGGCGCTGCTCATCGCGATCCGACAGTTGTCGTTGCGTGGAGCCTCTGCCGAGGTGATTCGACCGGCGTGGCGTCTGCTGCTGGTCTCCAGCGTCGTCACGTTGGCCTTGAACGTGGCGGAACCGCTCGTCGCGGGGGAGATCGGCCGGGCGCTGTTCGATGCGGTCGGACCGCTCCTGTTGATCGGCTGGGCCGATGTCGGCCCAGCGCTACTCCGTGAGCTGGCCTCCGCGGCGCCGCCTGCAGAAGAACCTGCAGTTCTGGCGCCGTCACCGAACCGCCTCGCTCCGACGGTGCCTGAAGCTCCCTCGGACACGCGGCCTCAGGAGATCGATACGTCCCCGCCGCCTACGAAGCGGTCGAGCTTGTCGAAACTCGACGACGACCTCGTAGGGAGAGCCGTCGAGGTGGACCGCCGTCATCGCGAGGAGCACCAACGTCCGATCTCGGCGGAAGGCCTGATGCGACACTTCGGCCTCGGAGCAGAGCGCTCACGACTGCTGATGCGCACGGTCCGCGCCCGCTGGGACTGCGCGAATACAGTCCATGACGATGGCAGAGATCCTGGCCTCGATCGACGGATGTAGGCGCTCCACCGACGTCCGCAGGATCGACCAGCGGTGCAACCCGTGCCCACCCAGTCACCCCTCGGTCTGTAGAGCGACGACTGTCTGTCAAACCCGAATCGCGGATAGCGCAACCTCATTGATGTCCACAGGCTAATTTTCTTGCCGCACGACGTCTGGCTTGATCCACCCAGTTCCCTATTATGGCGCAGATGAGGGGAAAGATCGCTTTCGATGCGCGTCTACGGCCGACGAGTTCGGCGGAGTCCTTGCCTTGGCTGGCCAGGACGGTGACGCTGTTGCGGGTCGGTGCGGACGGCGTGGTCACTCAGGCCAAGACGGATGCGGACAAACGTGCGATGCTCGGTGCCGCTGAAGATCGTGACCTGCTGGTTGTGGCTTGGCCTGGCGAATGGAGTCAAGATCTCTTTGTTGTCGACGACCTGGCTGCGGCCAGGCTAGCTCTCGGCCTCCCGCGTCGGAGAGTGGTGACGCCTACTGCACCCGCCGATAGCCCTCCCGAACCTCGCCTAGATGAAGATCGGCCCGTAGCCGAGTTGCGTGATCTGTGGGGGCGATTGGCCGAACTGCCGGATCTGCCTGAAGAGGGAAAGCGGCAGCTTATCGACAAGGCGGCTAGACGGGTGCTGGATCGGGAGATCAAACCCCTGCTCGCTCGGGTAGACCTCGACCTTGAGGTGCGGCAGCGCCTGCTCGCCGGCGTGGAGTGGTGGGGTGCGGCGGACCTTGTCGCGGATGACTGCTGCACAGCCGCAGAGGCTCTTGAATTGCTGAACCGATTTCCGGCCAAGGCCAGTGTTCTCGCGGCTGCGTTGCGCCGGGCGGACATCGAGAAGGAAGCCGTGCATAAGATCGCCGCGCTGTCCTACGACGACGCTGCGGAGCTGTGGTGGGATACCGAGAGGTGGTCCGCTCCAGCGAGAACGCGAGTCGCTTCGAGCGTTCTTGAAGCGGTTCTCGGTTCGCCGCCACCTGAACAGGTGTCCGAAGCGCCAGGCTGGGGCAGTAGGCGTGACCAGGATTCGCTGCTTAGGGGCCTGATCGGTGAACTGCCGTCCAGTCGACGGGAGGAACTGCTTCGCGATCCCGAGCATGGTTCACGGGTTCGACGTGCGTTCCTTGCCGCGGAAGAGCTTGACGATGCCGAACTGCTTGAGTGCCTGCCAGAATTGAAGACAGCTCAGGCCGATGAGGTCGTGGTCTATTTGAAGCGGTTTCCGCGGTTCGCGGAGTTGGCGCGAGATGAAGTAGGCGATAGGGTCGCCAGGTTGATCGCCGAGGGATGGGATCCAGTACGGGTTGCTCGAGCGGGCGAGTGGACTGATCTTGTCGCGGTCGCTCGCGCTGCTACAACGTCCGCCTGTATAGATGCGTTGATACGTGCGGCCTCTGTCGATGGCCAGACCCCGCGGAAGCCTGCCCACTACGAACTTGTCGACGCGATCGTGGGAAATGCGGCGTCATCGTCGTCGCATATCCGGTTCCTGCTTGACCGCTTATCGGATGACCATGTTCGTGACATCCACGAGTCGCTACCTGCTCGCAGCCGCACACGTCGACTGTGCGCCGAAATCCTCACTGCCCGAAATCCGCCCGCCGCACAGTCAGTGAAATCCGTGTCATCCGTCGAACCCTTGCCAACGGACAAGGAACTCGCGGCGGTGGCAGACCCGGTAGCGGTGCTCGCCGACCTGCTTGGTGACCGCAGTAGAAACCGGGAGGTTGTTGTTGCTCATGTCCTTGGGTCCGCGCATATGACCGACGAGCTCGCTTGGCGTATGCCCGTGCGCGACCTTGAGCGCCACCCTGTCTATGGCCCGCGGCTCGCGGCGAAGGTCGCCGAGATTTGTGGCGATTCGCCCGGTAGATGGGAGGCGTTTGCCGCCGCGTGGAGAACGCAGACACAACTCCTCGCCACGACGTTGTTTAAGCGAATCGAAGCAGGCCGAGACTGATCACGTCTTCTGTGTTAGGGCTCGACGTCGCTCATGACTTCGGCCTGTACAAGGCGGAGGTCATCCAGTCGCACCACGGCTACTTACGAGATCTCGCGCAAGCCGCTTGGGCGGACGGGCACGTGTCCGCGGGAGAACGATGAGATCTGGAAGCGGTAGCCGACCTTCTCGGCCTCGATGTCGATGAGGTCGATGTGGTTCTCCGCGAGGAACAACCCACGCGGGTGGAGCGACCGCGGTCCCGGTCGTAGAGGTCGGTATCGGAGGGCTTGTGCTGTGCCCTGGTGACCGGATCGTTCTGACCGGAACGATGCGCCGTCAGCGCTGCGAACTCACAGCAGAAGCGCTGGCCCTCGGCCTTCAGGTGATCAGCTCGGTGAGCAGGAAGACCCGAGTCGTTGCCGCCGCGGACCCGGATTCGTTATCCGGCAAAGCGAAGGACGCGCGGGCTCTGGGAGTCAACCCCATCGCTCATTGGACCAACACCCGCCCGACCATGGGCAGGTTCCCGGCCGGATAACTGGCGCCGAACGAGTTCGTCGGCATGATCGATCGGGCTCGGCGGACTGATCTACGAATATCAGCAGGTCGCATGATGTGACACAGTTCTCGGCCCCCACACGTGTCCGTCGCACGTGTTGTCTCCATAGCTACGCCTATAGGTGAACGCCCGACGGCTGAGTGATGAATGGCTGGCTGAGTGTGTAGCGCAGCCGGGGTGCCTCCGATGATCAGAACGGTTGTTCAAGGGGGAGGGCACGATGGTTCGTCGCGCGCTGGTGTGTTTTCTGCGGTTTGTCCTGGTGTTGTCGCTGACGGCGGGCGTCGTGGCGGCATTGCCTGTCGCTACTGCGGTGGCTGCGGGCAGTGGGGGCGTGGATAAGCCGCTCAACAGTGTTCCTGATCAGCCCGATGTGGATCCGGCGAAGGTCTCGGTTCCTTCGGAGGAGACTCCGAAGCTGCCAGCAGCGGGGTCTGCAGCGCGGAAGTCGGTGGATGACGCGCTGGCGGCACGCGACGAGGCTACGGCCCGTGTCCGGCAGAAGCTGACGCCGGTGCGGGTGGAAGGCGCGGCAGCCCTGCCCGTCGAGGTGAAGGCGGCGCAGCGTCAGGCGGCCGCGCCGTCATGCGGCGATGGGGGCCCGCCCTATGACCTGAAATGGGAGAACCTGGGCGTCACCGTGCAACCGTTCTTGCCCACCGGTGGCCGGGTGAAGCTCCGGCTGACGATGGTAGGTGCGGGAGACCTGCCTGCGGGGTCGGCTTTCGTCAGTTATCACCTGGGTGGTGCGTCCGGGTTGCCGTGGGTGAAGTACGACGGGAACCCCTCGCAGGACATCACGGTTCCGTTCAGACAGGGGCAAGCGCTCGAACTGGAGGCGCCGCTGGCGGGTTTGAAGCCGGGCAGCCATTTCGTCGCCTGGGATGTGTTCGTCAAGGGGTATGGCTGGCTGAGTGAGAAAGGGGTCTGTTCGCTCAGCGTCTTCTACAACGTCGCGAACCGTGCTCCGAATATCAGTGTGCTCGGCCCGCCGAATGGCGGAACCACCTTGAATCGTTCGCCGTCTCTGGCCGCGGTCGCGAACGATCCGGACGCCTATCCCTTCGCCAATCCTCGATACCTGTTCACGGTGTGCTCCGACAAGGCGATGACAACGCACTGTGAGACGAGTGGCTGGCAGGATCACTGGGCGTATCAGGTGCCGGACGGATATGCCCGCTGGAACCAGACACTCTGGTGGAAGGTCGAGGTAACCGACGGTGCCCTGAGCACCGTCACTCCCGCGATGGCGGTCATAGTGGTGCCGCCCGCGCCGGACCAGTGGCGCACCGTCGGCAGCGGCATGAACCTCAGCACGGTGCGTGGCACGGTGCTGCCATTCGGCATGTACACGCGCCAAGCCGTGGATGTGGAGGTGCGGACCGAGTCGACACCGAAACTCCGGGTGAGCCGGGGTTACTCCAGCGCGGCGACCACCGCCGGGCTCGTGGGCGCGATGGGCCGCGGCTGGATGAGTTTCTTCGATTCCCAGGCCAGCTGGAACACGGCGGAACAGTCGTTGACGATCACGTATCCGGACGGACGGCAGCAAGTATTCGGAAGGAACCCCGACGGAACTTTCGCGGCTCGGGGTGACACCGGGTCCAGCAACACAGTGAAGCTGGTATGGGGGACCTATGAGGTCAAGGCCGGCGATGGCGAGGTGCTGCGTTTCAGTGCGAGTTCCGGCCAGTTGCAGGAGATCGTGGTCCGTCCCGCGACCTACAACAAGACGATCAGCATCACCCGCGACGACCAGGGGCGGATCGTCGGACTCGGACAGTTCAACTCCGGACGCCAGGTGTCCGTCGAATGGTATCCGCCGGGTGGTGAAGGAGGCTGCCGCAGCCGCGAGCTGATCAAGTCCATCACTGGCGAGGCACCCGCACCGGGTGAGGCACCCATCCGCGTCGAGTATCGCTACACGGCGTGCGACCGCCTGTCCGAGGTCTGCAAGGTGGGCGTCGGGTGCGAAAAGTACGCCTACGACGACCAAGCCCGGCTGATCGGTGGCGCGACGCGGGCCGGCCGTCCGCTGGACCGGGTCATCTACCGCGCCGTGGGATCGCCGGAGGTCTCCCGTGTCGACACCGCGGCGGACCCCGACCAGAGCACCACGTTTACCTACTACAGCCTGCCGATCTCTGAACCGGCTCAGTCGGACTACCTCCAACATGTGAACCGCTCAGGCGGGAGAACGGTCCAGACCTTCGACGGCAAGGACGAGACCTACCTGTTCGACGAACTCAACCGGCTCATCGAACTGCATCACGCACCGATCCGCGCGAATCCGCAGACGGTGGTGTACCGCTTGTGGAACTACAGCCCCTACACCGGGCGGCTGGAAACCTTCTTCGACGAGAACTTCAATACCACGCACATTATCCCCAACCCGAACGGTGATGTGGCCACACGATGGACGAACCGGAAAGTCGATGATGTCGTCGGCGCCAATTACCGGTACAACTACACCGTTCCGTTGGACGATCCACGATACGGGACCATGCTCACGAGCTATCCGTATGATCAGGCCACCAAGCCGTACGAACCCGAAACTTATCAGTACGCTGCGCATAACGGCCTCCTTATCGCGAAGACCATGGCGCGCGAGACCGGGGCTCCGGCAGGAGTGGAACGGTACAGCTATACCCAGGGAACGGAAGCACCGGAAGATCTCCTCGTCAGCGTGACGAACGCCGGGGGCACCGTGATCTACGACCGCAACCGCGCGGGTGACGTGATCGGGATCCGGAACACCGTGACGGGGGCGCGTACCGGATTCGAGCGGGACAACCTCGGCCGGATGACTGCCAAGGTCGAGTACTCCGCGGCGTTCCCGCAGGGAGTCCGGACCACGTACCGTTACGACGCGGCCGACAACATCGTGGGCGAGGTCTATCCGGAGACCACCGACGCGGTGACCGGCGAGGAACATCAGCGCGTCGTGACCCGAGAGTTCGACCCGGACGGGTTGCTGCGGTCGGAGAACAACGTCGACGCACCGGCTTCTGCTCGCTGGCGTGCCGCGCATCCCGACCGGGCGGCCGCCGACCCCTACACGCGGACGACGACCTTCCGCTATCACCCTGACGGAAAACTCGCCGAACGCGTCGGTCCAAATAACGCGAGTTTCAGCTACGAGTATCACCGCGGTCGACTGGAGAACGTATGGCGACCGGACGGCAATCTCGATGTCCACCTGTACGACGCGAAAGGACGCCTGACCACCGTCGAACGCCGCAGCACCGACGGCGTGATCCGGGCCATGGCCAAATACGGCTACGACCCCGCTGGGTACAAGATCTCCGAGATGGACGCGGCTGGACGGGTCACGCGCTACACCTACAGCTGGGACGGAATGCCCATCCGGGCCATCCGGGTCGTCCCGGCCACCGCGAAGGCGGCCGAGCGGGAGATCGAACTTTGGAAGCGTTCCTATGACGCGCTGGGCAATGTCACCTCGGAGACATCGGCTGCGGGAACCCGGACCACCACAGGGAAATACTCTCCGGCCGGGAAGATGCTCGAGCAGGTACTCGACCCGTCAGGAGTGAACCGCAAAACCACCCACACCAACGATCTGTGGGGGAGGCCCATCCAGATCGCGGTATCGGACAAGGACCGCGCCCAAACCACAAAACTGACCTACGACGCCGGTGGCCGCGTCGCCGAGACCCGGGTGGTCACCAGCGCGGGCGATCTCGTCACGAAGAAGACCTACGACGAGTACGGACGCGTGCTCACCATTACCGACCCCCGCGGCGTCGCCGGTGCGCAGCTGGAGGCTTACACCTCCGCTGTTCGCTATGACGAGATGGGCCGTGTCGTGGAGGAACGAGGGCCACCACGCGAAATCGAGAATCATGGCCAGACCGCGGCGGTCCTCGCCCCGATCACGACTCGGGGCTACAACGCCTTCGGCGAACAAGAGCATCTGCGCGACGCTCGTGGCGGTGTCACTACCGCCGAATTCGACAAGCTCGGCCAGACCGTCGCCTTGCACAGCCCGGTCTATCAGCCCGCGGGCGGGCCGCCGACCGATGGTGTGGTCCGCTACGAATATAACCAGCTCAACCAGATCACCAAGAAGATCGACGCCGTGGGTGGTGAGATCACCTACGCCTACGACCCCTACGGCAATCTCACCACCCAGTCGGGACCCAAGGTTGGGGACGCCGTCCCGGTCACCGTGTTCACCTACGCACCCGGTGGCCTCGTCAGCCGCATGACCGGGCCGACGGGAGCGGTCGTCGAGTTCGAGTACGACGTGTTCGGGCACGTCACCACGAAGACCAATGTGGTGCGCGTACCGGATGGCCCGCCGCTGCGCTACAGCACCACATCTGTGTTCGACGACGCCGGGCGGATGACTTCCCAGACAGATCCGGAGAACAGGACCACCCGCTACACCCATAACGCCGTCGGTGAAGTCACCGGAGTCGACCCCGGCAGCCACGGGGACCAGACCTTCGAATACGACTTCGCTGGCAATGTCGTGCGCCAGACCGACGCTCTGGGCCGCACCCTCACCACGACCTATGACCAAGCAGGCCGCCGGACCACGACCACTGTCATCGGCGCCAAGGGCGAACGACTGCCCGGCGCCACCACCGAATACGACCCCGTTGGCAATCCCATCGCCGTCACCACGGCCGAGGGGCGCCGCACCGAGCGAACCTACGACGCGGCCAACGCCGTCCGGTCGATCGTCGAGCACCCCAGTGCCGGCACCCCGGTGACCACCACCTTCGGCTACGACCTCGCAGGGAACCGCACCCGCGTGACCGACGCCCGCGGCAACAGCACCTGGCAGACCTACACACCCTGGCAGCTGCCCGAACGGGAAATCGACCCCGCGACACCGGCGTACCCGGCTGAGTCCGACCGCACCAGGGCGATCACCTACGACTCATCCGGCCTGCCCATCACCGAACAGCGCCCCGGCGGCATCGTCATCCAGCGCACCTTCGACCCAGCCGGAAACCTCACCGGCGAAACCGGCACCGGGCCCAACACCCCCACCGCCACCACCAGCGTGACCTACGACCTCGCCGGACGTGTCCTCTCCGCGGGGCACCCCAAGGGGCGGCAGACGTTCCGTTACGACGACCGGGGACTGCTGCTCGACTCCGACGGACCTGCCGGAAAGGCGGCCTTCCGTTACACCGCCGCAGGGCAGACCAGCGAGCGCACCGACGCCACCGGAAAGACCGCCTTCACCTACTACGACACCGGCACCGTCCGCACGCAGTCGAACCCGGACACCGGCGGCACTCTGACCTACCTCTACGCCGCGGACGGGCAACTCGACACCCAGCAACTCGGTGCGGTGGCCAGCCGCAAGATCGAGTACGACGCCTTCGGCAGGCTCTCGAAAGACAACCTCGCCAAGCCCAGCGGCACCGTCGACACACTCACCTACACCCTGGACCGCGACAACAAAATCACCGGCAAGTCCAGCACCGCCGACGCCGCCTACGGCGGCACCTACGACTACGACCGCGCCGGACGGCTCACCGGATGGAACCCGCGAAACGGCGCGCCCGCCGAGACCTACGAACTCGACCAGGTGGGCAACCGCCTCTCCACCACCGTCACCCCGGCAGGCGGAACTCCGTCCGTGGCCGAACATTCGACGTTCGACGCCCGCAACCAGCAGACGACACGCGAGATCCCCGCGAAGGCAACCACCGGATACACGTATACAGCGCGCGGCACCCTCGCCCGCGAAACCACCACACTGGTCTCCGGCACGAGCTCGGCGACCGACACGGTCTTCGACGCTCTGGACCGCGTGACCAGCGACCGCGGCACACAGTACGAATACGACGCACTCAACCGCGTGGCGAGCCGCAACGGCGTGGCCTTCGCCTACGCCGACGGCAATGACGACCCCGTGGTCGTTCCCGCGACTGATCCAGCTCAGACGGAGACAGTCGGCCGTGACCTCAAAGGCAAAGCCACAAGCGTCAAGACTGCTCAAGTACTCACGATTCCCTGGGCGGACGCGCACGGCGACATCCGCGCGCTCGTCGATCCCGCGACCGGCGACATCCGCGCCCGCAAGACGTTCACCCCGTACGGGCGCTCTGGTGAGGTGAGCGGGCCACCGAGCACGCTGGGATTCCAAGGCGACTGGACCGACCCCGGCACCGGCCGGGTGTCGATGGGAGCCCGGTGGCTCGACCCCGACACCGGCCGATTCACCAGCCGGGACACCGTTCCGCTCAGCCAGGACACCGCGGCGGGCACCAACCGGTTCAGCTACGGCGCCGGCGACCCCATCAGCACCATCGACCCGACCGGTCACACCGCCTGGCCATGGGACCTCGGGCTGGGCGGCGTCCTGGACGACATCGGCCGCGCGATCGGAAGCTGGGGAGACGACGCCGCGGCCCTGGGAAACTGGATCTGGGGCGGAGTCAAAGCCGCAGGCGAATGGGCATCAAGACTGCCGCCCTGGGTGAAGATCCCCGCCAAATTCGGCAGCAGAGCCATCCCATACGTCGGATGGGCACTGCTCGGACTTGACATCATCGACATGCTCGACACAGCCGAGTTCACCGGGGCACGGCCGGTCGAGATCCCTGCCATCGCGAAGCCGTACGTCGTCCCGATCGTCGCGCCCGCGCCGCCCCCGGTACCGCCGCCACCGCCGCCGACCATCGTCAAGACGGTGACCAAGCGGGTCCCGGTCACCTGGATGGAACCGGAGAAGACCACCTACGTTCCCGGCTACCGCATCACCAGCTACACCCAGCACATCGACACCTACCAGCACACCACCATCTACTGGTCCAACGGTGCCGTCGTGCAACTACCGCCCTTCCTCTCGGAATGGATGACGGTGAGCTGGTGGGAAGCCATGCCCACCATCGACCCCGGCAGAGCCGAGCAAGTCCAGGTCGGCACCACCGCTGACGATATCCTCGGTCATACCGAAAGCCGGCAACCACAAGAACATCTCGGCGGCTGCGGCCTCCAAGGCACCGAAGTCGACTGCCTCGGCGAAGCCCTCGCCCCCACGATGGGCGGCTGCTTCACCCTGCTCGACACCATCAGCGCGTGCTATCCGGACACACCCAACCCGCAAGCGAACCAGGGAGGGAAGGAACAACGTTCCACCCATCAGGGGCCAACACCCGTACCGCAGCTCAACACAGCGCTCGCAAACTCGTGTGCGAACGGCGGCCAAGCGCGCAGCGACGGGACCAGATCTGCGCAAACCTGGACCAACTGCAACCTCGACATCGACGAACTCAATGGCGGCCACGCCATCGAGAGACACGTCGGCAAAAGCGACCAATACTTGATCGATCGCAACATTCCCAATGCATCTACCTTTCCAGATCTTGACACCGCAAAGCGTGCCGCGACGCATAACCTGAACGAGAACTGGGGTGCGATACAATGGTGGCTCAATAATACAACGAGCATGAGGATTGAGATCGGATCAAACCTTCCGGCTGGAACGTCGGGCCGGGTGTACTCAAGAAGTCAAGGAACCTTTGTTCCGGCAAGAGGAGTGGTTACTGTACTGAAGCGCGATCCGAGCATGCCTGGAGGTTTTTTGATTATCACAAACTATGCAAACCCGTGAGGTATCTGTGCTCGAGTATCTAGTGCGTTGCTATTTTCATGAAGACTACGACCTTGAGGCGGAGAGTCCGATTGATGTAGTGAAGAAGTTTGCCGACGAGGAGCCTTCGGGCTTCTCCCGAGAGTTGCTGTCGGAATTGGAGAGCCTAAAGCACGAGGGCTTGACGGAGGAGGGGGCTCGCAGGCTATGGCTTGAACAGTGTGGCGCAATGTACGAGCCGGACCGCAAGGGCGGAATTAGTTACCTGGAATGGTTCGAGCAGATGAGAAACGTGGTTAAGCAACGGCTCGATCGGGAATCCTAGGGTGCGCCATGCGCCTCCGTGGAGCGCGGGGCTATGTCTGGACGAAGACGAAGGTCGTGGTCGGTGACGCGGCGGGTTCGGAACTGGTCAACAAGCCGTGTCGCTATGGGTATTACCTCGCGGCGTCCGTTGAAGATGCTGAGCAGCCGCCAGCCCGGAGGTGCCGCCTGACACGCGATCGTCCGCCAATAGGTGTGCGTCCCTGTTCCCATCCGTCCGCTGCGCAGACGGCGATGCTGCGCGACTGGATCACCGCTCGGTCGGTGCTTGGCGTCTGATTGGGTCCAGTTCGCCAGGGTTCGGTAGCCGTAGCGACGCCCGGCTGCGATCACGGCCCCGCTGCACACGTTGCGTGTCCTGCGCGTCACCGAGCCTGAGGTGAATCCGGGATCCGACCCGCGCGCCGCCGACGGCACTCCGCCGGTGGTTGGTGATATTACTAGCGGGTGACTACTGAGATCCCTCCGAACGAGCCGATTGCGAACTTCGTTCTGCCGATCGCGAAGGTCGGGCCGGGCGCGGCGGCAGACGAGCTGGAGTACGTTGAGCTTCTGGGGACGTGCTTTCTCCTCTCGGGCTCGAGGGGACTCGCGATGACTGCGAAGCATGTTGCGAGGGGGATCACTGTCGGCGAAGCGGCAGTTATGTTCAATCGAAACGGCACTTGGCAGCTAGCTGCGGTGCAGGGGATCGAGGAACACCCAGCTGAGGACGTTGCTCTCCTTCGGCTAGAACCCGGCGACTACCCGTCGCCGTTCTCCGTCAGTCGCTTCCATGTCCACGCCGGCTGCTAGTACATGGTGTGGGGTTACCCGGACGCCATCCTTCGCGAGGCGGCTCCTGGGCCCGGCGGGGTGGTACTTGCGCGACCAGACCTTGCCTACTCGGAAGGGCACATCCGGCGCTGGCTTACGAACATCCCGCTCGATCATGGCCCCCTCGGCACCAAGTTCTACGAACTGAGCGCTATCGCTGGGAATGGATGCTCTGGCGGTCCGGTCGGGACTGTAAAACGTTCGGTGTAACTCCCGATCATGGTAGTGCACCTGATGACCGACAGGATGTCCGGCGTGGAGAACGCCGAGGACTCGAAGCCAGGGACCGGCCTGGACGGCCTGGATGAGCAGCTCGTCGCGCAGCTGCTGAGCAGTGCCAAGGCCAGCGGGCTGAAGCTGACCGGTGAGGGCGGGGTGCTGCAGCAGCTGACCAAGCTGATGCTGGAGTCCGCGCTCGAGGGCGAGATCACCGATCACCTCGGCTATGACAAGCACGACCCGG
>NZ_QHHX01000011.1:0-386806 GCF_003947485.1 Amycolatopsis sp. WAC 01416
GGCTGGTCCGGACAGGCGATCGCAAGGTCGAGGATGTCGACCCAGGCGTCTCCCATGCGTTCGCATTTCATCCGCAGGTCGGCTTGACCGAACTCGCCCACCGGCCGCGGCGCCGCATACGCCTCCAGCGCCGCCGCTGTGCGGGCACCGGTCTCGTCATCGAGCAAGCCGGTCAGTTTCCAGTAACCGTCTTTGCGGCGTTCCAAGGTGATTTCCCGGCGCGGCTCAGTAGGTTCGGGGTCTTTTGGTTCGTTACCGTCGGGGTCGAGCCAGGCGAGGAGGTTCTGCTCGGCGTCGACGAGCTGGCGGGGTCCGGCGTCGCGGGCGAGGTTGGCGAGGATCTTCTCCGCGCTCGCCCGATCCTCAGCAGAGGTATCGGCGGGGAGCTTTTTCAAGATCTCCAGGATCTGGTCGAGCCGCTCGTCCCCGACCAGCCCCTCGGCGGCGACAGCGGCGGTGGCGGGCGCGACAGCAGGAACTTCGGTGCCGTCCAACGCCCGGGTGGGGTTCAGGGCGATGGCCCGGTTCACCACCGCACGCGCCTCGCCGACCGACAATCCCGCTATATCGGCGAACCAGTTGGCCGTGCGGCCATACCCGTACAGGTCTTTGACGCCACGAGACTCGATCTCCGCCAAATACCGCCCCAGTCCGGCGGTGGCCATCCTGATCACCTGCAACGACTGTTGCACGCCGTGGGCAAGCTCCAGCTTGCTGGCGCGCCACAGTTCTTGCGGCAATTCGGGAAGGAAGGTCTCGGACACCCCTCAAGAATACCGCAAAACAATCGAACAGGCGTTCGTAATTTTAAGCAACAATGAAATCGAACGAACAACACTGAAGGGTGATTATGTAGCGAGCCTTTTTCATCCTGGTAGTGGGGTGGGTGTGTTGGGGCTGTGAACGTGGCGAAGCTCCCGGTAGATGGATCGTCGACCAAGATCAACCCAGGAGCCACCAGGAGCTTCGCGTGCTGTTCTATCCCTCGGCGATCGACTTGTCCACCACCACGCTGCGGTATGTCGTCAAGGTAATCCGTGATCACCTGAAGCGGATCGGATCGCCTTGGCGGCGGCTGAACCCGCATCAGCAGGCGTTGCTGGTGCTGGCGCAGCTGCGCAACGGTGACACCTACGCCCGGCTCGCGGCAGGGTTCGGTATCGGCGTGGCCACCGCGTTCCGGTATGTCCGCGAAACCACCGAACTGCTCGCTGCCTCTGCACCCACGCTGACCAGTGCGTTATGGCAACTCGCGTGGAGTCACAACAACTACGGCATCCTCGACGGCACGGTGATCCGGATCGACCGGCTCGCCGCGAACAAGCCCTACTACTCCGGCAAACACCGCTACCACGGCATCAACCTGCAAGGCTTAACCGATCCCTACGGGCGGCTGCCGTGGATCTCAGAAGGGCTACCCGGCGCCATCAACGACACCGCCGCCGCCCGCCACCACGCAATTCCCGACCTCGCCGCCCAGGCCGACATCCGGCTGCTGGCCGCCGCCGGCCATCACCACATCACCGAGGACGTGCTCACCCCCTACAAAGGACGCAAACACCTACCCCAGCACTACCTCGACGCCAACACCGAACACTCCCGCATCCGCTGCCGCGGCGAACGCGGCTTCGCCACCCTCAAAAACTGGGCCATCCTCCACCGTGCCCGCTGTAGCACCGACCGCGTCACCATCCTCGCCAAAGCCATCCTCACCCTCGAACACCAAGGAAGAAAAAGGCTCAGCGAAACAGCGATTACTCGAAGGCAAGTAGGAACCGCGAGCCCCTGCTGGCCTCGGCGCCGAACCGTCAGTGAGCGCCCTCCCGATGGCGGCTGTAAGGCTTGGCGTCGAGAAGCGTGACGCCCACGGCCCCGCCGCTGGGTACGCGATACTCCCGCCGGTCGCCCGGTTTCGCGCCGTGCAGTGCGCGGCCGAGCGGGGAATCGGGGGAGTAGACCTCGAGAGCGCCGTGTCCTGCCTCGTCGCGAGTGCCGAGCAGGAAGGTTTCGGTGTCGCCGTCGTCGTACTCGACTGTGAGCACCATGCCGGGCTCGGCGACGCCGTCGTCGGGAGGGTCTTGTCCGACGACGGCGCCGCGCAGCATGTCCTCGATCTGCCGGATCCGTGCCTGCCGGTGGAGGAGGTGTTCGATCTCGTCGTCGGTGCCGGGGCGCCGCAACGTCGCGAGCTCGCGCACCAGGCGTGCGTGCGCTTCCGGGGTGAGCCATGGGCCTGACGAGACGATGGTCATGAGGATGATCGCCTTTCGATCGTTACGTCTGTGGGGGCCGGGCGTGGAAAGGACCCGGCCCCCACAGACCTTCGGTGAGTCCCGCGTCGGTCAGCGGGTCTCTGGCTTGTCGTGCCGCCGCTGGAAGGCTCCCGCGTCGGTGGCGAACCCGATCGCGGCCTTCAGTAGAAGGTCCTTCTCGGTGCGCAGCAGGGTGTTCTCGGCGCGGAGCCTGTCCACTTCGGACTGTTCGGGAGGTGGGGTTTCGTTGTCTGGAAGCATCGTCATCCGAAATCAGCGAAGGGGATCGAAGGGACGCAGGGCCTCGGGCTGCTTCCCGGTGGTGATGTGCTCGGCCAGGAGGCGTCCGGTGATCGGGCCGTGGGTCAGTCCCCACATCCCGTGCCCGCCCGCGACGTAGAGGCCGGGTGTGCTCGTCGCGCCGATCACGTGCCGCCCGTCAGTGGTGACCGGGCGGGAGCCGACCCATTCGTCGGTGCGCCGGTCCCAGTCCAGGCCGGTGAGGAACGGTCGCGCCGAGGCGATGATCGCGTCGATCCGGGCGGGATCCAGTGGTGCGTCCGGTTTCCGGAACTCCATCGTCCCGGCCACGCGGAGGCCGCCCCGGTATGGCGTGCACGCCACGCGGATGTCGGGCAGGTAAAGCGGCCCGGGCACGGGACGGTCGGTCGGCACGGTGAAGGAGTAGCCGCGTCCGGCGCGCACGGGGACCTTGACTCCCCACTTCCGCCCCAGGTCACCCAGCCAGGCCCCGGTCGCCAGCACGACCGCGTTGGCGTTCACCGTCTGGCCCGTCTTGGAGCGCACGCTCAGCGCGTGGCGGTGCGCGCGCAGGGACGCGACTTCGAACCGGTGACGGATCGTGCCACCCCTGCCGACCACCGCTCGTGCCAGCGACTCGACGAATCGGCCCGGGTCCACGTAGCGCTGCCCGTCGATCCGGACACCGGCGCCGAGCCTCGCCGTGGCCTGGGGGAATCGCTCGGCGAGGTCGGCCGCGGTGAGCCGGGTGTAGGAGATGTCCTGTCCGGTCTCGCCGATGTGCCGCAGTTCGGTGATCAGCCCCGCGGCCTGGTCGGCGGTCTCGAACGCCGCGGTGATCGGCGCTTCGATGGTCGGCGCGTCCACCCCGTTCGCGGTGAGGACGTCGAAGGCCTCGAGGCATTCCTCGTTCAGTGGTGAGTTCGCCTCGACAGCGCGAGTCCACGAGCGCCCGGTGCAGTTCGCGGCGAAGCGGGCGAGGAACGACCAAAGCCGAGGATCGGGGGACGGCGGAACGTGCAGTGGTGCTTGCCGGTCGAGCAGCGTCCGCAGCCCGTAGCGCAGGACGCCGGGTTCGTTGAGGGGGATCGAGAGCCCGGGGGAGAGCCAGCCGGCGTTGCCCCACGACGCGCCCGCCGCGATTCCTTCGCGGTCCAGCACCGTGACGCCGACGCCGCGTTCCTGCAGGAACCACGCGGTCGACAGGCCGACCACGCCGGCGCCGATCACGATCGCCGAACGCGGGACGCCGTCGATCCGGTCGAGATCGCCCATGAATTCCTCCGCTGCACGAGTGGTGCTGTCGCGGTCAGGATGGCTCGGAAACGGAACGCGGCGATTGTCCGGATCCGACAAACAGGGCGGGCGGCTTTGGCCGGAACGGTCAAGTGCCAGGTTCGGACACGGCCAGCTCGATGATCATCGCCAGCCGTTTCGCGGGCTGGTCGAGCCGGAGTTCGGTCACCTCGGCCATCTTCCGCAGCCGGTAGCGGATCGTGTTGGGGTGCACGTCGAGCCGCTCGGCGGCTTCGGCGAGGTCTCCCTGCGCCTCGAGCCAGGCGCGCAGCGTCGCGACGTAATTGGTGGCGTTCGCGCTGTCGTGCCGTCGCAACTCGGTGATCGGGCCGCGGGCCGGTGCACGGCCGGACGCGGCGGCGGCTCGCAGCCGTTGCACCAGGATGTCGTCCCAGGCCTCGTCGTAGGCGATCGCGGACTTCGTGCCGGGCCGGACGTCGTGCAAGGCGAGACATTCGTCGGCTTCCCGCCTGCTCGCAGGCAGTTCCACGGACGTCGCACCGGCTCCGATCCCGGCCAGCATCGTCACCTGGCGGGGCAGTGCCTCGCGGATCGAACCGACCCACGCTCTGGCCGCCTCGACGTCGTCCCCTGGCAGGAGCGTGTAGACGGTGTTGCTGAACAAAGTGCTGCGCCCAGGCCGTGACCAGCCGAAACCGGTGGTCGCCCGCTCGAACGCGAGCAGGAGCGCGGCGTGGCGTTCGTCGCCGATGTGGGCCTGGAGTGCGATCACGCGGAATCGGCCGGGCGGCAGGCCGAGCCTGCTGAGCACGGCTGCCGCGTCCGGCGTGCCCTCCACCAGCCGGATCACCAGATCGGACTCGACCTGCCGTTCCAGGTCCGCGCTCGCCCGGGAGCGCAGCAGATGCAGGCCGACCGTGCGCGAGCTGTCCCGCAGGACCGCACGCCGGGTTTCGATCAGCGGCCGGTCGCATTCCACCCAGATCGAGCCCAGCGCCTCCCGGCCCGCGCGGACCGCGACGACCATGCGCCCGGTCAGCCCGTGCTCGGGATCGGCTTCGACGAACAGTGGCTCGTCGGACTCGGCGAGATGCCGGAACACGCCGCGCCGCTCGAACAGTTCGCGGACCGGTTCCGGGACCTTCCTTCCCAGGATCGTCTCCAGCCGCGCCCGGTCGGCCTGGTGCTGGCGGCTGGAGTAGGCCAAGACCCGGGAGAGCCGGTCTTCGATGGTCACCGCGCTGCCGAGCGCGTCGGCGAGGCTGTCGGCCAGCGCGAACAGGTCGGTCGGCCCGCGGCCGGACTCGGTCTCGCGACCTTCCAGCACCAGCCCGTAGACCACGCCGGCGAGCTGGCCCCAGGACACGTCCGGCTCCACCAGCAGCACCGCGACACCGCCGCGCTCTGCCCGCTCGGCCGCCTCCGGGTCCGGCGGCGCCGATCCGCGGACCAGGACGACCGACGCCTGTGCCGCGGCGGCGAGGTCCACGGCCGTCGTGACGGAGGCCGTGCCGACGGCGAGGTACACGTCCCCGCGCAGGTCGCGGGGGTCGGCGGCATCGTGCATCACCACGTCGCGCAAGGCCGCCTCGCGCGATACCGGGCAGCACCACAACCGCGCCCCGTATCCACCGAGGACGTTCACGAGCCGATCCAGTGTCACCATGACCGCGACCTTGCCACCAAATGGTGCCGGCCACCGGGCGCTCACCCGTTGACTGTGAGTTTAAGAACCTTTTACACTGCGATCGTTAGGAAACTTACTTAACTAATGTCAGGACGACTCCGGCCGACACGACGCCGCCCACCGCCGGTACTCGCCGACTCCGCAACGTCGAGGAGTTCGCATGAAACGGAGAACACCCCTGGCCGGTGTCGCGGTGGCGACCATGGTCCTGCTGGGGCAGACGCTGATCTCTTCCGGTACCGCCGCGCAGGCGGAATCCCTGCTGTCCGCGGGCAAACCGACCACGACATCGTCGGTCGAGGGCCCTGACTTCGCCGGCGGCAACGCCGTCGACGGCAACGCCACGACCCGGTGGGCGAGCGAGGAGATGGTGGATCCGCAATGGATCGCCGTCGACCTCGGCGGTACCGCGACCATCACCAAGGTCAAACTGAACTGGGAAGCCGCGTACGCCAAGACCTACAAGATCCAGGGCTCGGCCGACGGCAAGACCTGGACGGACATCAAGTCGATCGTCGGCGGTGACGGCGCCATCGACGAACACCTCGGCCTCAACGCCTCCGCGCGTCACATCCGCGTCCACGGGACTGCTCGCGGCACGACCTACGGCTATTCGTTGTGGGAACTCGAAATCTACGGCGACCGCGTCGGCGGCGGCGACACGCAGGCACCGACGGCGCCGACCGGCCTCGGCGCGACGGCCACCACCACCGACAGCGTCACCCTCGGCTGGACAGCGTCCACCGACAACGTCGGGGTGACCGAGTACGAGGTGCTCCGCGATGGGAACGTCGTCGGGACCACGGCGACGACCACCTACACCGACAGCGGGCTGGCGTCCGGAGCGGAATTCGGCTACTCCGTGCGGGCACGGGACGCGGCGGGCAACGTCTCCGCGGCGAGTGCGGCGATCAGGGCGGCGACCAAACCCGGCGGCACCGGGCCCATCACCATCGCGCTCGCGGGAGACATCGCCAACCCGGAGCTCTTCTCGACGCATCAGGCGACCGCGAACCAGGTCGCGAAGATGAACCCGCAGTACGTGCTGACCGTTGGCGACAACCAGTACCACAAGGGCACCATTTCCGAGTACCGCGCGCACTACGACAAGACGTGGGGCAGGTTCAAGAGCATCACCAAGCCCACGACGGGCAACCACGAGTGGGAAGACAGTCTCAAGGGGTACAAGGAGTACTTCGGCGCGATCGGGTACCCGCAGGGCCTGCCGTACTACAGCTACGACATCGGTGACTTCCATTTCGTCGCGATGGACTCGAATCCCATCTACAGCGGGGGCGGTTCCGAGCAGGTGACGTGGCTGCGCAACGACCTGGCGAAGAACACGAAGTCGTGCGTCATCGGGTACTGGCATCACCCGCGTTTCAACTCGGGGAATTACGGTGACAAGAAGCAGATGGCGCCCCTGTGGAACGAGCTGGCCAGTGCGAAGGCGGACGTGGTGTTCGCCGGGCACGACCATCACTACGAGCGGACCAAGCCGCTGGATGTGAACGGGCACGTCGACGAGGCCAATGGCGTGCGGTCGGTCATCGCCGGTATCGGCGGCGACTACCTCTACACCGACTACAAGGCGCGTGAAGGGGTGGAAAAAATCTTCGCCAAGCACGGCGTGATGAAGCTGGTGCTGAACGGGAAGTCCTACTCCTGGGAGATCTACGACACGAACGGGAATGTGCTCGACAAGGCGGGTCCGTACACCTGCCGCTGACGGCCGGGGTCCGGTGCCGTACGCGGCGCCGGACCCGGGTGTGTTTGTCCACGAAGACGTAGGTCCATCCAGGAGTACAGGTGAATCGAATGGTGAAGCCGGGCACCGCCGCGATCGCGGCGATCGTCCTGCTCGCTCAACCCGTGACCGCTTCCAGCGCCACGGCCGGACCGGTGGAATCCCTGCTGTCGGTCAACAAACGGACCACGACCTCCACCGTCGAAAACGAGAGCTTCAGTGGTGCTCTCGCCGTCGACGGTGATTCGACGACCCGCTGGGCGAGTCTGGAGGGGGATCGACAGTGGATCGCGGTCGACCTCGGCGGCCCCGCGGACATCAGCCGGATCAAGGTCTTCTGGGAATCGGCCCACGCGAAGGATTACCAGGTCCAGGCGTCCGACGACGGCCAGAACTGGCGGGACGTGAAAACCGTCGTGGGCAGCGACGGCGGCCTCGACGAGTTCACCGGCCTGAACACCTCCGCGCGGCACATCCGGATCTTCGGCACGGCACGGGCGACCGTTTACGGATACTCGCTGTGGGAGCTGGAGGTCTACGGCGTCCGGACGGGCGACGGCGACATTCAGCCGCCGTCGGTGCCGACCGGGCTCCGGCAGGCGTCGTCCACCACCGAGAGCATCACGCTCGGCTGGACCGCGTCCGCAGACAACGTAGGGGTCACGGAGTACGAAGTCCTGCGCAACGGCAACGTCATCGGCCGGACCGCGACGACGTCCTACACCGACACGTCGCTGGCGTCGGGCTTCGACTTCCAGTACGCGGTGCGGGCACGGGACGAGGCCGGGAACCTGTCCGGGGCGACCGTGCCGGTGAAGGCGGCCACTCGGCCGTCGGCGTCCGAGGGCATCGTCATCGCGCTCGCCGGCGACATCGCCAAGCCGGAGCTGCCGTCCGAGCATCAGCGGACGGCGGAGCTGGTGAGCAGGATCAAGCCCCGATACGTGCTGACGGTCGGCGACAACCAATACGTCGACGGCACCATCGAAGAGTTCCGGAATTACTACGACAAGACGTGGGGAAAGTTCAAGAGGATCACCAAACCCACGCCGGGCAACCACGAGTGGAACAACGAGCTGGCGGGGTACAAACAGTACTTCGGCAAGATCGCGACACCCAAGGGAAAGCCGTACTACAGTTTCGACGTCGGAGCCTTCCATTTCGTCGCGCTCGATTCGGACCCGGTGTACAACGGCGGTGGCGCCGAGCAGGTGGCGTGGCTGCGCAAGGACCTCGCGAAGACCAAGAAGTCCTGCATCGCCGGGTATTGGCACCATCCGCGCTTCAATTCGGGGAATTCCGGAGACGCGAAGAGCATCGCGCCACTGTGGAACGAGCTGGCCATGGCAAAGGCGGATGTCGTGTTCGCCGGGCACGATCACCATTACGAGCGGACCAAGCCGCTGGATGTGAACGGGCACGTCGACGAGGCCAACGGCGTGCGCTCGGTCATCGCCGGCATCGGCGGCGACAGTCTTTACCTCGATTACAAGGCCCGTGAAGGCGTCGAGAAGATCCTGGGCAAGCACGGAGTGATGAAGCTGGTACTCAAAGGAAAGACCTATTCCTGGGAGATCATCGGCACCAACGGGGAACTGCTCGACAAGGCGGGCCCGTTCCGCTGCCGGTGACGGGGAAAGGAGACCGGGTGAAGCTCCCGATGAAGTTCGTCGTGGCGCTGGCGGGTGTCGCCGCCCTCGCCGCCGCCTCGGTGGTGTACGTCGTGCAGGCCAAGGCGAACAGCCCTGAACGGCGGACGGCCGACGCGACGGTCGCGGTGGATTCCGCACGGCCGGTCGTACTGGGGGAGACGGGGCGGCTGCTGTTCCGCAACGGCGCGGCGGGGCCCGGCTACGGGAACGTCGCCTCGGTCCCCGTCTCCGATCCCGGGGGTCCGCGTCGGGTCAGTTCGCTGAGTTGCGAACGGTTCTACACCGCGGCGGACGGCGGCCTGTGCCTGGCGAAGGAACCCACGCCCATGCCCGGCGCGGTCGCCAGGTTCGTCGACGCCGCGCTCGGCGAGGTCAAGCGGGTCGACGTCCCCGGCATCCCCAACCGCGCGAAGCTCTCGCCCGCCGGCCGGATGGGGAGCTGGACCACCTTCGTCACCGGTGACTCGTACTCGACGCCCGGCACCTTCTCGACACGTACGGCCATCATGGATCGCGAACGGAACGAGCTTTCGAGCAATATCGAGGGCATCCCGCTGCGGATCGGCGACGCGGTCCACCGCGGCGAGGACGTCAACTACTGGGGCGTCACGTTCGCCGCCGACCAGCGGACGTTCTACGCCACGGTCGCCACCGGCGGGCGGGCCTACCTGGTGCAGGGCGACAACGAGGCCTGGAACGCGCGCACGCTGCGGGAGAACGCGGAATGCCCGTCGCTGTCGCCGGACGGCACGAAGCTCGCGTTCAAGAAGCGGGTGGCGGACGGCGACGTCCGGCCATGGCGGGAACACGTGCTGGACCTGGCCACGATGCGGGAGACCCCGCTCGCGGAAACGCGCAGTGTGGACGATCAGGTGGTCTGGCTCGACAACGACACGATCGCCTACGGCCTGCCGCGCGAGAACGGGAAGGAAAGCGACATCTGGTCCGTGCCCGCCGACGGCGGCGGCGCGGCTCGCCTGCTGGTCCCCTTTGCCTCGTCGCCGTCGGTCACCACGGCTGCTCGCTGAGCCGGGTTCAGTCGCTGTCCGGGGCGAATCTGCCATCTTCCCGATACAGCCAGTACCGGCGCAGCATGCGCAGCACCACCGAAACCTGCAGTGCGGTGATCCCGGGTAAGGGCGCGAGGTCGCGGGTGAGGAAGTCGGCCATCTCGTCCTCGTTGCGGAATACTCCCTGGTGGATGACCGAAGCGGTGCCGGCGACGATCGACACGTACCGCGCCGACGGATGCCGCGCCAGTTCCGCGGCCACGGCCTGGATGGCGCCCGGGGTGATGGTCAGCGCGATGACCGCTTCCAGTTCGTAGCCGAGCTGTGCTGGTTCGACCTCGACCCGCGGCCGGACGATGCCGCGCCGCAGCGTCGACTGGATCAGCCGGTAGGCGGTGGACTGGCTGAGGTCGAGGATCCGGCCTGCTTCGGCCGCGGTGATCCGGCCGTTCCCGGCCAGCAGCCCGATGAGCCGCCGCTCGTCCGGGCCCACTTCGTCGGCGTCGAATCCGTCCGGCGTGCCTGGCACCACCTGTTCGCGGGCGAGGATCTCCTGCTGTTCTTCGCTCAGCCGGTGCAACCGCCAGGAGTCGGCCCTGGTCAGCGCCCGTAGCACCAGCTCCGAATGCGTCCCGGCCACACCGGCGACCCCGGGGATGCGCTCGGCGAGCAGTTCGCGCGCCTGAGCCCGGTCCGGGACGTGCACGGCCAGGTAGACGTCCGAACGGCCCGCCGTCTCCGCCGCGAGCTGGACCTCGGGAAACCGTGCGAGCGCCTTCGCCGCCGAACCGGACGCGCCCGGTTCGGTCGTGACCCAGACGTGCCGCGGGTTCCCGCGAGCCCTCGCCCTCCACTCGACCTGGCCGATCACCCGGAGGATCCGCTGTTCCTCGAGGCGGGTCAGCCGTCGCCCCACCGTGCTGGCCGAAACGTCGAGCGCCTCGGCGAGCGCGGCGACCGACGCGCGTGGGGCGACCTGAAGCGCCGCGATCAGATCGAGGTCGGGTTCGGTCAGCATGAGGTGAATGTATCAGTCACTGAGTGCGCTCATGTGACTGATCCGAGCGGTATCGCATTCAGGGTTGCACTATTCGGTCGCTTGAGTTTGTAATGGGCCTCCGATCGCGAAAGGAGCCGCGCCGGTGAGTTCCAGCCAGGCCAGAACCACCTCACGTCCGATGAACCTCCTGCTGCGCGCGCTCGACGGGGTCGACCTGCTCGGCAACAAGCTGCCGCATCCGTTCTGGCTGTTCGTCCTCCTGAGCGGAGTGCTGGCGCTCGCCAGCTGGGGGCTCAGCGCGGCCGGAGTGTCGGCGGTGAACCCTGCGACGGGCAAGACCGTCGAGGCGAAGAACCTGTTGTCCGCCGACGGCGTGCGGATGATGGTGACCGACGCGGTCAAGAGCTACACGTCGTTCCCGCCGCTGGGCACGATCCTCGTGGTGATGCTCGGCGTGGCGGTCGCGGAGCGGTCCGGTCTGCTCGCGGCCGTGCTCCGGTCCGGTGTTTCGAAGGTGTCGCCGCGGTGGGTGACCTTCGCGCTGGCGTTCACCGGAATGGTGTCCCACGTCGCCTCCGACGCGGCCTACGTGGTGCTGATTCCGTTGGGAGCCTTGGCTTTCCGTGCGGTGGGGCGCAGCCCGATCCTGGGCATCGTGGTCGCGTTCGTGTCCATCTCCGCCGGTTACGACGCGAGTCCGCTGATCACGCCGACCGACGCCATCCTTTCCGGGCTGACCACGGCGGCGGCGCAGACGATCGATCCGGCTTACTCGGTCACCCCGCTGGCCAACTACTTCTTCTCGCTCGCCTCGTCGGTCGTGCTGGCCGCGGTGATCACGCTCGTGACCGAGAAGGTCCTCGCGCGACGCGCCGAGGCGATGCCCGTCGACGACGACGCGGAGGAAGACGATCTCGGCTCACTCAAGCTCAGCCGTGAGGAGCGGCGGGGCCTGCTCGCCGCGCTCATCGCGTTGGCGGTCTTCGTGGTCGCCTTGGTGCTGGCGGTGCTGCCCGCGTCGTCGCCGTTACGCGGCAAGGGCGGGAGCATCATCGAGTCGCCGCTGCTGACCTCCATCTCGATCTTCCTCGCGCTCGGCTTCCTGGCGGCGGGCTGGGCCTATGGCAAGGTCGCCGGGACGGTGACCAGCAGCCGCGACATCCCGGGGTTCATGGCCCACGGATTCCGCGAGATGGCGCCGATCCTGGTGCTGTTCTTCGCCATCTCCCAGTTCCTTGCCTACTTCAAATGGACCGGCATCGGGGAGATCACCGCGATCAACGGCGCCGGGCTGCTCAAAACCTCCGGCGTCTCCGGGCCGGTCATCATGCTGGGCATCCTCGTCGTGGTGACCCTGGTGAACCTGATCGTCACCAGCGGTTCCGCGCAATGGGCGCTGATCGGCCCGGTGTTCGTACCGATGCTGATGTTGCTGGACATCCCGCCGGAGACCACGCAGGCGCTGTACCGCATCGCGGATTCGTGCACTAACGCGATCACCCCGATGAGCCCGTACTTCGTGATGGCGCTGGGCTTCTTGCAGCGCTACCGCCGTTCGGCCGGTATCGGCACGCTCTTCTCGATGACCGTCCCGCTCGCGTTCTCTCTGCTGGTGGTGTGGACGTTGCTGTTCTTCGTGTTCTGGGTGTTCGGCATCCCGCTCGGCCCCGGTGCCCCCATTCGCTAGAAAGGATTCTCGTGTCACACACGGATTGGTCCCGGCAGGCGCTGCCCGGCATGCTCGACGATCTGCGGACGATCGTCGAGCTGGAGACCCACAGCTACGACAAGCCGATGCTGGACAAAGGACTCGACACCATCCGGTCCTGGGTCTTCGACCGCCTCGGCGCACCGGATACCGAGGCCCGGCACACCGACCTGGTCCGCGGCGACGTGCTCGAACTGAGCTATGCGGGTACGGCGCCGGGAACGGTGCTGCTCCTGAGCCACTACGACACGGTCTGGCCGACCGGGACGCTCGCCGAATGGCCGTACGCCGACGAGGACGGCCGCATCACCGGGCCAGGCGCGTTCGATATGAAACTCGGGCTGGTGCAGTCGGTCTGGGCACTGCGAGGCCTCCGCGAACTCGGCCTTCCGCATCCGTCGGTGAAGTTCCTCTTCAACGGTGACGAGGAGATCGGCAGCCCCCACTCGCGGCCGTACATCGAAGCGGCGAGTGAAGGCGCGCTCGCCACGCTCGTCTTCGAGGCGTCGCTGGACGGCAAGCTGAAGACCGCGCGCAAGGGGGTCGGCTTGTTCGACGTGACCGTCACCGGCGTCGAGGCTCATGCGGGCCTGGACCCGTACGCGGGAGCGAGCGCGATCCACGCCCTCGCCGAGGTCGTCGGACGGCTTGCCTCCGCGGGCTCACGCGAACACGGGACCACGGTCAACGTCGGCACCATTTCCGGTGGTACCGGTCGCAACGTCACCGCGGGCAACGCCGTCTGCGGCGTCGACGTCCGCGTCGCCGAACCGTCCGAAATGGACCGGATCGACGAGGTGTTCGCCGGACTGGCCGCCACCGATCCTCGGGTGACCGTCGCGGTGGAAGGGGAGTGGAATCGTCCGCCGATGACGCCGAACGACCCATCGCGGGCCCTGTTCGCGGCCGCGCGGAAGGTGGCCGCCGAAGCGGGCTGGGACCTGGACGAGACCGCCGTTGGCGGTGCGAGCGACGGTAACTTCGTGTCCGCGCTGGGCCGCCCGGTGCTCGACGGGCTCGGCGCCGTCGGAGGCGGCGCTCACGCGCGCTTCGAACACGTCCTCGCGACACACATCCCGGAACGGACGGCGCTGGCGATCGGCCTGATCACGGCACTGGCCTGACCGCGCGGGTCGATTCGCACGTCGTGTGTGAGTCGCGGCCGGAGTGGGTACCCGGATGGGTTCGCGAGCAGGGACCACTACGGGAGCAGCGATGTCAACACCGGAATCCACAGTGGACAAGGGAGCCGTCGTCGTCGGCTATGACGGCTCCGAGCAAGCGCGGAAGGCCGTGCGCTGGGCCGCGGGGGAGGCCGCCGCCCGCGGCCGCGGACTGGTCGTCGTCCATGTCGTCGGGTTCCCGCCCATGGCCGAGGCGGTGCCGGGTGGCGGGGCGTGGCCCCGTCCGGGGTTCCTCGAAGCCGGTCAGGAAACGGCGCGGCGCCACGCGGAAACGCTGCTCGGCGATGTCGCGCAGGAATGCCGCCGGACGTGGCCGGATCTGGCCGTCTCGACCCGGTTGCTGTCCGGCCGCGCCCCCGATGCGCTGGCCGACGCCGCGGCGAACGCGGAGCTGCTGGTCATCGGGTCATCCGGGCTCACCGCGCTGCCAAGGCTCCTGGTCGGGTCGACGGCCAACGAACTCCTGCACGACTGCCACCGGCCGATCGTGGTGGTGCGCGACAGCGACGAACCGTCGGCGGACGAAGAGAAAAAGGTCGTGGTGGGCGTCGATGGATCCGAGACCAGCGTCGAAGCCATCGGTTTCGCCTATGACTTCGCCGACCGGCACGAGTGCGTGCTGGTGGCCTTGCACGTCTGGTCCGACCTGCCACTCGAAGCGATGGCGGTCAACCCCACCGAGCACGACAGGGAGATCATCCAGGAACGCGGAAAGCCCCTGCTCGACGAATCGTTGGCAGGCTACCGGGACCGGTATCCGGACGTGCCCGTCCGTCGGGTGATCGCGATCGACCGGCCCGCCCATGCGCTTTCAGAGCAGGCCGAGGGGGCCACGCTGCTCGTCGTCGGCAGTCACGGACGCGGCCCGCTACGGCGTGCTCTTCTGGGATCGGTCAGCCGTGCCGTGGTGCACCACGCACCCTGCCCCGTCGCCGTGGTCCGTCACCACAAGGAACGTCATCCTGATGGCCGGTAAGTCTTACGCTTTGACGCGGCCGTGGCGCAGCCCCAGTTCGCCCGCGTAGTCCTCGACGAGATATCGGTCGTTCCGTACGGCGGAGACGTAGAGATGTGGTCGAGTCGGTGGCGGGAGTGGGGGTCGCGGGGATTCGCTCGCGGCCGTGGGCACCCAGGTGTCGCGAAAGTGGCTTTCGCGACGCATCTCGACCATGGGTTCAGCGAAGCCCCTCTTCGCTACCGAACCCCTGCCCCCGACGTTGCGAAAGCCACTTTCGCAACGTTGAACGTTGCGAAAGTGGCTTTCGCAACCCGCCACCTTTGCTTTACCCCTCAAGGCAAAGTCAGGCCGATGACCGGCCAGTCGACGAGCTCGGGCGAGGACTTGAGCTGGTGGCTGCCCAGCGTAATCAAACGGCGTCTTTCAACCAGCGGTCCGCCCGTTGCCAGATGACTCGCGAATCGACGTCATCGGTGCTCCAGGTGGTTGCGCGGGTGGTACCGAGTTCGCGGTACTTACGCATGATCGCCACGTGGGCAGGCAGCCCGACGAAACCGCGCATACCTTCATGGTCACGCCACACCGAGACCGAGCCCAGCCGCCGGCGCAGCGGTTCGGCCCACAGCCACTGGCCGACCGCGCCGGGCAGCCGGGGCCACGCGCGGCTGAGCAGGTACCCCGCCCGGTAGGCGCCCGGCGTGCTCCGAAAGTCGTCGAGTGTCAACGCGGTGACGCTGACCAGCACCTCTCCGGCGAAGTCCGCGGCCTGACCGGGGATCCACTTGACTCTGATCATGCTCGCTCCTCGCGTTACCTCAGCCCAAAATAGCTGCGTCCTGCGTATGATACGCATATGCGTATCATTGTGCGTCACCGGTTGGCGTGCGAATGAATTCAGCAGGAGCGGGTGAATGATCAAGTGCATGCTTCCCGGTGACAGCGACCCGGTGAGGCTGCCGGTCGCGTCGTCGCGTCGACAAAAATCGGTCCGGACGGCGGGTTCTGGGCTCTGCAAAAGCGACGGCGCGGCGGTCGGCCCCCGGCCGCGATCTGGTCGCAGAACTGCTCGCCGACGGACGGACCCTGACCGGTCCGCGCGTCGAACTCCTGCGTGCCGATCTAACCTCGGAGAAAGGGGGTGGTCGAGGCGCCGTCGGTGGTGAAGACACCGAGCCGGTACTTGCTGTACTACTCCGCCGATACGAGAAGATCCCCGACCTCGAACCGGGAGGCGGTGTGTCGCCGGGTGACACACCGCCCGACTCGGCTCAGACATCCGCTCTCGCATCCGCAGCCCATGCCGTCCAAAGCGATGCCTGTCGCCTGACTGGTGCTCATCGGCGTCCTCGTCGTGCTGGCGACCGGTTTCGTCATCGCGCTGGGCTGGGCTGACCTCAAGCTGGGCTGATCGGGCACGGAGTAGCCCAGATCGAGGTCAGTGCAAAGTACGGCCGAGGAAGTCTCGGATGAGGGTGGCGATTTCCGGGCCGTGTGTCTCCAGGGCGAAGTGTCCGGCGTCGAGAAGGTGCAATTCGGCGTCGGGCAGGTCGCGGAGGAAGGCTCGGGCACCGTCGGCACCGAAGATCTCGTCGTGCTCGCCCCAGGTGATGAGCGTCGGCGGGCGGTGCTCGCGGAAGTACTGCTGGACGGCCGGGTACACGTCGAGATTGAACTGGTAGTCCCAGAACAGCTGCAGTTGCACCTCCTTGTTGCCGGGGCGGTCGAGCAGGGCCTGGTCGAGGGTCCAGGTGTCGGGAGTGAGCCGGTTCAGCCGGTCGGCGGGGACGCCGTGGGTGTACTGCCAGCGGGTCGCCGCGGGCTCCAGGAGTTTGCGTACGGCCGCTTCGTGGGTTTCGCGGTCCTTGGCGTGCGCGAACAGAACATCCCAAAACGGGGTGAAGCCGTCGACGTAGGCGTTGCCGGATTGCACCAGCAGCGCGCTGACCCGCTCCGGTTGCCGGCTCGCGATGCGGAGCCCGATGGGCGCCCCGTAGTCCTGGATGTAAAGGGCGAAGCGGTCCAAGCCGAGTGCGTCGACGAGGCCGATCGTGATCGCGGTCAGGTTCTCGAACGAGTAGTCGAACCGGTCGACGGGCGGGGCGTCGGAGTGGCCGAACCCGATGTGGTCGGGGGCGATGACGTGGTAGCGGTCGGCCAGTGCGGGGATCAGCTTGCGGAACATGTGCGACGACGTGGGAAAACCGTGCAACAGCACGACGGTCGGCGCCGTGGGGTCGCCGGCTTCCCGGTAGAACACGCTGTGGCCGTCGACGGTCGCGGTGTGGTGGAACACCTCTCCGGATCTGGCAGGACGGGTGGCTTCGGACATGGAGGTACTCCTTGAGACTTGATCTAACCGGCTAAAGTCTTGAGAACGGTTAGAGACAAGCATGCGAGAACCTAACCTGTCAAGCGATCGACGAAGGGTAGGATGCCGGTGTGCTGCAACGTCCTCTGTCCGGCGAGCCCATCGCCTTGGATCTGCTGAACACCACGTGGCCCGATCGTGGTGTTCAGCAGGACGTCTTCGACGAACCCGGAGGGATCGGCGTCTGGCTGGCCGAGTGGGGTCTTCCGGATCAGCCGGGCGCGGAGGAACCGTTACGTCACACGCGTTCCGTCCTGCGCGAGCTGCTCGAAAGGCCCGGTGATCCCGCTGAACGCGCCCTGAACGCGGTGCTGGAGCGAGGGCGATTGCGGCCGGAACTGCGGCAGGGCGGCCCTGAAGAGGTGATCGAGGTCGGGGAGCCGTCCTGGCGCCCCGCGTGGCTCGCGGCCTACGGCTACTTGACTCTGCTGCGCGCGCGCCCGGAACGGATCAAGCGGTGTTCGGCGTATCCGGTGTGCACGCTGTACTTCGACGACACGACCCGTAACGGGACCAGGCGGTGGTGCTCCATGGAAACCTGTGGCAACCGGGCGAAAGCCGCTCGTCACTATCGCCGCGAACGTTCGACTTAGTGAGGAAAGGCAGAGGCGACGTGTCGGCTGCCGAAGGTCCGTGAAGGCCTCCTTGAGGGACTCTGGGTCCCTCAAGGAGGCCTTCATTTGTGTACCTACGTCTGACCTGCGGGTTGGTGGGTGGGTCGTGAGGTGATGCCACCACCAGGTCGATGGACGTCGCGCGTGACTGGACACCGATCTCGCGTGATTGAAGGCGGAACTCGCGTGATTAGCCTTCACGGACTTGAGTGCTCGAGTCAGCACGAAAACCGCCGGACCAGCGCCTTTGATTTCCTGGCATCGACCCCACCACCAGCCTCCCCGCGAACACGACACGTTCGACTTAGCCACGACGTGCGGTGGTGATGCGCAGTGAGGCCTGGGCGGCGTCGAGCGTCCGGGCGCATTCACCGATCGAGTCGGCGACCGCGGTGACGTAGGCGACGCGACCCCAAACGGTGCCTTTGGGCGGCGGGGAAACCACGGCGCCGGGCGCGGCGATGGTGACCGCGTGGTCCACTGTGGACGGAAGCGTCGTCGGGTCGAAATGGATCGAGGCGATGGTGGTGTCGTCGCGGTCGACGTAGCAGAAGCGGATACCCGCCACCCGCCGCCGGGTGAGACGCACGTCGAGATCGTGACCGCAGGCCGCCGCGGCGGCGAGGGCGCCGGGGTCGATGCCGGTCGCCAGCTTGCCGAGACACGGGATCAGGTCGCCGCCGAGCCTGCCGTTCACCTCGATGAGTTTCGGGCCCGTCCCGGTCAGCATGTACTCGGTGTGCGTCCACCCGTCCCGGAAGCCCAGCGCGGTGTGGGTGTCCTGCAGGAGCGCGGTGAACGTGGAGTCGGCGAGCAGCGGATCGTCCGCGTCCACGTAATGGCCGATCTCTTCGGCGTAGGGCGGGAAGCCGACCACCTTGCGGGCCAGGAAGAGCGGTGTCACCTTCCCGTCCTGGACGACCGAGTCGACGCTGATCTCCTCGCCGGTCACGCACTGTTCGACCAGGACCGGGTGATCACTGGCGTAGACGACCGGGTCGGGTGCCTTGGTGTCGCGGGTGAAGGCGAACATCTCGCGCAGCCGCTCGGGGTCGTCGACCCGGACGACACCGAGGCTGGCGCCGAGACCACGGGGTTTGAGGATGGCCGGGTATCCCACCTGCTCCGCCGCGGCCAGTGCCTGGGGGAGGGTGCGGACCTTGACCGACCGGGGCTGTGGCACGCCGGCCTTGGCCAGCGCGGCGCGGGTCTGCGCCTTGTCCCGCAGCCGCCAGATCATCGCCGGGTCGCCGCACCGCAACCCGAGCGCCTCCGCGACATGGGCGGTGGCGTGGATACGCCCTTCGTCCCAGCAGAGCACGCCGTCGATCGGCTCGGCTTCGTTCAGCCGGAGGGCCTCGCGGGCCATCGCGGGACCGTCGATGGTGCTGGGCAGCACGGACCAGCCGGTGATGTACTCCCGTTCCCATTGCGGTTCGGCGGTGTGGAACAGGTGGACCCGGTACCGGGCGCTGATCGACCGCAGCAGGTACTCCCGGAACACCTGCCAGCCGGTCGCGATCAGCAGCAGCCGCGGTCGCGTTTCACTGGACATGGAACCTCTTCTCCCGTACGCGTTCCTCGTCCGTGACGGCGATACGCCGCACCGCGTAGCGCAGTGTCGGCGGCGCCATCAGCGACGTCACGATCGCCACCAGCACGATGATCGTGTAGGTGGCGGTGCTCAGTACGCCGAGCCGCAGCCCGACGATCGCGACGATCACCTGGATCACGCCGCGCGCGTTGAGACCGCTGCCGAGCGCCAGTCCCTCCCAGTGACTCAGCCTTCCCACCCTGGCACCGAGATAGGCACCGGTGAACTTGCCGACGACCGCGACGACCAGCACCAGCACTGCCGAGCCGAGCACCGCGGGATCGCGAAGCGCGGTGAGGTCCATCCGCAGCCCGGCGGTGGCGAAGTAGATCGGGGTGAGCACCGCCAGCACGATCGTGCGCAACGGCGCCAGCCGCGCGATATCGATGTGCCGGGACGAGCCGATGAGGAGTCCGCACAGCAGCGTGCCCAGTACCGGTTCCATGCCCAGCGCGTGGGTGCCCGCGGCGGCCAGCAGGAGCAGGACCACGACCGTGGCGATGCCGGGGCCGGCCTCGGAGGAACGGGCCGCCAGTCGCAACGACGCGTTGACCAGCGGACGTCCGACGACGACCGTGAGCACCAAGACCACCAGCAGACCGCCGACCGACAGCGCCACCTGGCCGACGACCAGCCCGGTGACGGCCAGCGCGGACACCACCGAAAGCAACAGCCAGCCGATGATGTCGTCCACGGCCGCGGCGCTCACGATCAGCTGGCCGATGTCGCGGTGCAGCAGCCGCATCTCCAGCAGGGTCTTCGCGATCACCGGGATCGCGCTCACGCCCATCGCGACACCCATGAACAACGCGAACACCGCGCGGTCGATCCCTGCCGGGACCAGTGAATCCGGCAGCGCGAAGCCGAGCCCGATGCCGAGGCCCAACGGCACCAGCAGGCCGCCCGCGCTGGTCCAGGCCGCGGGTTTGCCCTTGCGTCGCACCAGCTTCAGATCCATGTGCAGACCGGTGATCCCGACAAGCAGCAGTACGCCGAGCTGCCCCACGGCGTCGAGCAGGTTGAGCTGCGCGGCCTCGCGCGGCAACAACCAAGCCGAGAGGCCGGGTGCCAGCTGGCTCAGCACCGACGGTCCGATGAGGACACCGGCGGTCAGTTCACCGACCACCGCCGGCATCTTGAGCCGGAGCGCGAGCCGTCCGAGCGCGAGCGCGAGCCCGAGCAGCAGTCCCAGCTGGAGCAGGAACAGCAGCATGGAGTGCGCGCCGATGGGGGCGACGGGGCTAGGCATCGACGTAGTACCAGTTCTCCGGGCTGATCATGCCGAACGGGTTGACCGGCTCGAAGCCGCGCAGGTTGTCGGCGACCTCGAACAACCGGATCGGGAAGTTGGGGTTGAAGACGACCGGCACCTGCTCGGCGATGTAGTCCTGGTACTCGTACAGGATTTCCGGGTCGTCGGTGGTGACCGTGCGCTCGATCAGCTCGTCGGCCATCGGGTCGTGGTAGTGGCCGAAGTTGCCGCCCGCGTCCGTCCTGAACAGGACCTCGCCGGTCGGGTGGTGATAGACCCAGCCGCCGTTCCAGCAGCACATCTCCCACTGGCACGGGGTTTCGTCGGTCGGGTAACAGGGCGCGTCCTCGGCGACCAGTATCGAACCGTAGACCTCCTGCAGCCGCAGTTCGATCCCCGCCGCGGCGGCGTCGTGCCGGTATTGCGTCATCAGCCTGGTCAGCGCCGGTCGCCCTTCGACGTAACGCAGCAGGAAGCTCAGCTTGGTGCCGCGCGGGATCCCGTCGCCCGCCCGCTCCGGATCGACGCACACCGCCGGCGTGACGCTGGTGTCCCAGCCGTGCTCGGACAGCAGTTCCCTGGCCCGGTCGGGATCGAACGGCAGTGGCCACGCCCCGCCGCGCTGCGGCGGTGACACCAGATCGGTGACCGGGAGCATGGGCATCGGGCCGTTCTGCCGGTAGGCGTAGCCCTGGTAGATGTCCCGGACAGCGGAGTCCTGGTCGAGGGTGCACTGCAGTGCCTGCCGGAGGTAGGTCTGGGCGAACATCTTGCCGACCACGGTGGGATTGTTGAAGTTCAGGCTGGTGTACCGGATGCAGTACGCCACCTGCGGCACCATCGTGTAGCGCAGGGCCAGCGGGTTCACCCCGCCCTTGGCCGGATCGTCGGTGTGACCGGTGGCGAAGCTGAGCGGCAGGTAGCCGACCTGGACCGCGTCCTCGCCGTCCGGCCCGTTCTCCAGCCGTCGGTACTCCTCCTCGTCGGAGGAGAACGGGATCTGCCGGAACTCGTCGAGACGCGGTTTGTTCGGGCCGGAGTAGTGCTCGTTGGGCACGAACGTCACCACACCGTCCAGGGTGTAGCTCTTCAACCGCCATGCTCCGCTCACGACACTCCAAACAGGACTTTCGGCCCAGCGGGTGCGGTGTTCGTTGCGCTCGTCGATGATGTCGCCCTGTTCGGCCATCAGGTAGTCGTAGACCGCCTCGACGTCGGCGAGATCGCCGGAGGCGTTGGCCGGGCCCTCCGCGGTGCGGTCCCATGCCTTCGGCAGCGGAATGATCAGGCTGAGCTGGTTCATCAGCACCCAGCGCCGGGAGTAGACCTTGTCGAAGGTGAAGTAGCAGGTGTCCTCGGACAACTTGCCGTACTCGGTGCAGTTGTCGGGGAAGTAGCCGGGGGTGTACTCGCCGTACCGGTCGCCCTTGACCTTGAGCAGGTTCACCCAGAACAACACGTTGTCGGCGCACAGAGTCTCTCCGTTGGACCATTTCCACGGCTTGATCTTGACCGTGACGGTCAGCCCGTCCTCGCTCCACACGGGCGGCTCGCCGATGCTCGTGGCGTAGTCGACCTCGGGTGTGCCGTCGCTGCCGAAGAAGTACAGGGTGCGGTACATCAGGGCCTGGAACTCCAGGACGTTGCGCATGCCCATGCGTTCCGCCGGGGTGAACGGGAAGATCACCGCCGGCGGGAAGCCCGGCGCGCAGGCCCAGGTGACCGTGCCGCCGCGGCGCGCCTTCTCGCCTCGAGTCGCGGGTTTCGAGGTGGTCCGGGTCATCGCCATCACCGGATCTCTTGGAGGCGGGAGACCCCGACGGACTGGTGCGGGCCGTAGCGCTGCCACACCTCGTCGAGCTGGATCCGGCCGTCGTCGAGGATCCGCGGGACGCTGGTGCAGTGACCGGAGATCACCTCGCCGCTCTCCAGGACCATGCAGTACGCGAAGTCGAGTTTGCCGTCGGGGCCACAGGTTCCGGTCAGCGAGCCGCGCCGGGCTCTGCCGCCGGTGAACTCACCCCAGATCAGGTCGCCGTTCTGCCGGTAGACCGCGACCCGGTCGCCGCCGTCGTCGTCGCCGGTGTCGTCGACGGCGACCGGACGGAACCGCCGGCCTTCGTAGTTGATCATGTTCACTCCTTTGTGGAGGGATGCACGGTTCCCTCGTGAGTGGCAAAGAGGGTTAGTGAGGGGGTGAGGCGAAGGTGGCGTGGTCGGTGCAGGGTCGTGAGTGGCGTTTCGGGTTCTAACCCGAAACGCCACTCACGACCCGCGGAGCTCCAGCGCGCAGCATTTCGCCGCGCCACCGGCCTTCAGCAGTTCGGACAGGTCGACGTTGATCGGCTCGAAACCTGCCGCCCGCAGGCTTTCGGCGAGGTGAACGGCCGCCTGGGGGAGCAGCACATGCTTGCCGTCGGAGACGGCGTTGAGACCGAAGACCTCGGCGTCGGCCCGGTCCGCCCGGATCGCGGTCGGGTACAGCTCGCGAAGCAGGGCCTGGCTGTCCGGCGAGAACGCGCCGGGGTAGTACATGATCTCTTCGTGGTCGAGTACCGCCAACGCCGTGTCCAGGTGGTAGAAGTACGGGTCGACCAGGCGCAAGGTGACCACCTGCACGCCGAAATGGTCGGCGGCCTCGGCGTGCGCGCGCTCGTCGGTGCGAAAGCCCGTGCCTGCCAGGATCCGGGTGCCGGTGGGCAGCATGTCGCCTTCGCCCTCGTTGACGAACCGGGCGCGCCGGACCGGGTAGCCGTGCTCGGCGAACCAGGCCTGATAGGCGGGCGCCTCGCCGAACCGTTGCGGATGCCGGTACCGGGCGGCCAGCACCTGACCGCCGAGCACGGTGGCCGCGTTCGCGGCGAACACCATGTCGGGCAGGCCGGGCCGCGGCGGTACCACGTCGACCTGATGGCCGAGCGCGACCAGCCGGGCACGCAGCCGGTCCCACTGCATGATCGCCAGTGGCGTGTCGGTCGGCTTGTCCGGCTCCATCCACGGGTTGATGGAGTAGCTGACCTCGAAATGGTCGGGCGGGCACATCAGGAACCGCCGGGGGCTGGCCACTCTCATCGGTCACGCTCCAAGGTGACGGTGATCTTGTTCGCCAGTTCGGTCATCAGCTCGTAAGCGTCCTCTTTGGACGTACCGGTGGTGCCGAGGAAGCCGAAGATGGTGTTGCCGTCGGGCGGCCGGAGGATGACGTCGCCGGGGCGGGCGGTGATCTGCAGCAGGAAGACCCGGTCCGATTCGCTGACCTCCGGCGGCACCTCGATGTGCTCGACCACACCGCTCTCGCAGATCAGGCACATCGCCGTGATGTGTGTCCCGGTCGGCCAGTAGTGGCGGACGGGCGGCTTGACCCCCCGGCCGACGTCGACCACGGCACGGATCGGATCGTGGTCCGCGGTGAGCCGGGCGATGGTGTCCAGCCCGCCGCCGCCGACCCTGGCCGCGATCTCCAGCAGATGCGGTTTGCCGTCGTGGTAACGCACTTCGGCGTGCATCGCGCTGCGCCGCAGTCCTTGCGCGCGGGCGGCCGCCTTGACCACGTGGTGCACCCGGGCCAGTTCTTCGGCGGGCAGGGAGGTCGGCGCATGGTGCACGTCGTCGTCGAAACTACGGCCCTCCGCGGTGATCCGGTCGACCACCGAACCGAGGTAGAGCTCGTCGTCCCAGGCGAGCGCCTCCATCAGGTACTCCGGTCCATCCAAAAAGGACTCGACGAGCAGCCCGATCGGGCCGAGGTCGACGTCGTCGGCCTCGGCGTTGATCCAGAACATGTTCCGAAGTCCTTCGCTGGCCGTGGTGAAGTCACGGGTGAGCTCCTCCGGGCCGTCCACTCGGTACACCAGGTGACTGCCGGCACCCAGGGTGGGTTTGAGGATGACCGGGTAACCGAATTCGGCGGCCGCCGCGAGCGCGTCGTCCAGTTCGGTGACGAACCGGAAGGCGGGAATGGGCACCCCCGCCCGTTCGTACGCCTGGCGCATCAGCAGTTTGTTGCGGCTGTTGCGGGCACCGTCGACGCCGATGCCTGGCAAGCCGAGGGCTTCCGCCACCGAGGCGACCGCGATCACCGCCGCCTCGGAGAAGGTGATCACCCCATCGAAATGCTCGGTCGCATGCCATTCCTCGGCGCAGGCGATCATCTCGTCGATCTTCTTCGAGCCGACCAGCCGGTAGTGGTCGGACGGCCAGAAGTCGGCCGTCCCCTCACCGTTCATCACGTACAGGTCGACGCCGAACGCCTGCACCTGCCGATAGCGGGAGTGGTAGTAGGTCAGGTACTGACGGGTCTCGATGGTCAGCAGCTTCATGGCTCGCCTCCTCGGGCAGCCGGGGGAGTCGGAACACGGGAACGGATGCGGGTGGTTCGGCGGTGAGGGACAGGTCGACCCCGTCCTCGCCCGCCGCCTCGGCCGCGTCGATCAGGATCGGGGCGGCCCCCGCGAGCAACGTGCGGGTCTCGAGCACCAGATCACCCGGGGTGATCGCCGAGCCGTCGTCGAGGCCGCGCAGCCGGTCAAGCTGGGTGAGCACCGTCTCGGCGGCCCGGTTCATGCTGTAGCCGGGCAACTCGTAGCAGCCGCGGAACCGCGCCAGCATGGCCGCGGCTCGTCGCCGTCCGGCGGGGGACACCGGCAGCGTGCCGGAGAGCCCGTGCAGCGCCGACGACATCGCCTCCGCCAGCGCGTTCCACGGCGCGCTGAGCCGCCGGTACCCGGTGTCACGCAACCCTTCCCGGCTGAAGTCGGTGCGCGCCTGCTCCGGTGCGGTGTGCGCCAGATGGAACCGGACCAGGTCGCGCGGGACCTCGGCGAGCAGCTCGGCCGCCCGGATCAGATGACCGCGGCTGGTGGAGAACTTCTCCCCGGCCATGTTGTAGAACTCGTTGCAGACGTTGGCCGACGGTGTGACGTACCGGTCGCCGTGGGCCAGCAGGAACACGAGATCCATCAGGCCCCAGTGGTAGACGTTGTCGTAACCGTGGAAGTAGACGACGTCGGCGTCGTGTTCGGCGCGCCAGTGCTCGTCCACCGGCACCGTGGTGTCGCCCGCCGACCACCAGGTGCTGTACATGACCGCGGGCATCGCCTCGATCCACGGGTACAGCATCTGGCCGGGTGTCTCCGGGAACGGCGCGGGAACGCCCCACCCGGCCGGGATCGTCACGGGAATCTCCGGCAGCGGCCCGGCCAGCAGCTCACCGATCAGCTGCGTCGCGTGCGGACGCCACCGTCCCGCCTGCGCGGCGTAGTAGGCGGTGAGCCGTTCCCGATACTCCTCCATCGGCAGCACCAGGATCTCCGTGTCCCGGTAGGACACCGGGTCGTCCGGGTCCATTGTGGAGCGTGGATCGAGCAGCTCGTCGTAGTTGTTCGGGTGCCCGCAGGCCTCGCAGACCCCGCCGCTGCTGACGGCCAGGCAGACCGGGCAGGTGCCGGTGACCAGTCCGTCGAACAGGTACGTGCCGGACCGCGTCGCGACCGGCAGCCGCACCGTACGTTTCCGGAACCGGCCGGCCTCGTACAGGGCGGTGACGAATTCGAGCACCGTGCGCCGGTACACGTCGTCGATCGGCGGGAGACCGGCCATCGAGATGCCCATCGCGGAAAGCGAACGCCCGATCGCCGCGGTGGAGCCGTCGCACAGCGCCCGCGGGGTGGTGCCCGATCGCCGGGCGGTGGACACCACGTAGCTCTGGCTGTCGTCGGTGCAGGTCGTGTAGATCACCGAGGCGCCGGTGGCCCGCAGGTACCGGGCGTACACGTCGCCCGCCAGGTAGGGCCCGGCCAGATGTCCGATGTGCAGGTCGCCGTTGGGCGTCGGGGTCGCGGCGACCACGATGGTCGTGGACATCTACACGCCGGCCTCGTCGCGGGTGGCGAACCGCCCTGCCATGTCCCTGTCCCACCAGACCGCGTACATCCGGAACTCCTCGGTGCCGGTGTTCACCACCTGGTGCCGCGACCCCGGGGGGAAGTGCACGATGTCGCCTGCGGCGAACGGCACCCGGCGTCCGTCGCAGACGATCTCCGCGGCCCCGGTCATGGCCACCCAGATCTCGTACTCGTGGTGGCTGTGCGCGCCGGACTCCGCGCCCGGCGCCACCACACACCAGGAGCCCTCGAACGGTGCGTTCAGCTCCGGCCACGGCAGCAGCCGGGTGGCGGCCAGCCCGTTGTCCGGCTTGAGGTTCGCGGGATCGAGCCTTCGGATCTCCATCATGGTCACTGCGCTCCTTGGGTGGCGGCGAGCAGGCGGGCGGCGGCTTCGGTGATGGCGGGCAACGGCGGCGTCCGGCGTTCGGCGAGCAGGTCGGTGACGATCTCCGCCGCGCGCGCGGCCAGCACACTGAGCAGAGAGTCGGCGATGCCGTGGGTGGCCTCGTTCACCCCCTGCAGGTGACAGGTCCCGCTGAACGACGGGGGCAGGCTCATCCGGTAGCTGCGGTTGACGGTGATCTCGTCGATCCCGACGGCGGAGGCCATGTCGTCGACGATCCGTGGCATCCGCTTGGTGAAACCGGTACCGAGCAGCACCACGTCACAGCGGAGCGTGGAGCGATGGCCGGATTTGCGGTCGACGAGAGTGAGCACGATCTCGCGGCCGTCCATCTCGGCCTCGGCCACGTCGACCATCGGGATCATCTCGATGCGTTCGGTCCCGGTGAGCCGTTCGATGTACATCTGCCGGTACAGGGTGTCGAGCATGTCGGTGGTGAGACCGGCGTAGTTGGTCCGGTGCATCTCGCGCAGCAGCTGCGCCCTGGCCTCCGGCCGCGCCGAGTGGAACTCGTCCACAAAGGACGGGTAGAACAACTCGTTCGTGAACTTGCTCGTCTCGTAGGCGTTGAGGCCGATCGAGCGCATCACCATCGTGCACTGTGTCCCGGGGAACGTCTGGTGTGCCGTCCAGAGCATCTCGGCCGCGCTCTGCGCCCCGCCGACGACCACGATCCGGCGTGTCTGCTCGGGGTCGATCTCGCCGATCCGCGCCGCGAACTCGGTGCTGTGGATCATCAGCTCGCGCGGGATGGCCGCGAAGGTCTCCGGGATGTACGGGTCCCGCCCGGCCGCGACCACCAGGTGACGGCACACCACGGCACTGCCGTCGGCCATCTGGACCAGCCACTCGCCGGTCCCGTCCGCGATACCGAACGGCCGGACCGAAACGCAGCGCCGTCCGTAGTCGATCCGCACGTTCGGCAGGGATCTCGCGACCCAGCCCAGATAGCCGGAGATCTCCATCCGGTACGGCGTGAAGCTGCCGAGGTTGATGAACTGGTCCAAGCGGCCGACGGAATGCAGGTAGTTGACGAAACTGAAGGGGCTCCGCGGGTTGCGCTGGGTCACCAGGTCCTTGAGGAAGGAGACCTGGCTCTGCGTCCACGGGATCAACATGCCGCGCTGCCAGACCACGTCGTCCTGCTGTTCGACGATGAGCGTTTCCTTGGCGAGCTCGGACTTCGCGAGCTCCTCGACCGCGTCGGCGAGCGCGAGGCCCGACGGGCCCGCTCCGATCGCCAGCAACTCTACTTCTTGAAATCGCACCGCAAATCCTCCCCGGCTATTCGCGCCGACCGGCGCCCGTGTTGGTCGTCGCGGCGACCGCGACGAGATCGATCAGGGCCGTCACCGTGTGCGCGGCGTGGTAGCTGCGCAGATCGAGCGTTACCGACAGCCTGCTTTCCAGCTGGGAAAGGACTTCCAGCGACGAGAGGCTGTCCCAGCCGTGGGTGGCGAGCACGGGGCGGGCCCGCAGGTCGCCGTCCGGTTTGTTCAGCACTTCGCTCAGCGTGTTCAGCACGACGGACGCCGTGTCATCCATGTCGGTCATCACTCGTCTCCGGGTAGGCGATCCAGGTGGGCAGGCAACTCGGCGCGGTGGCGGGCACCACGGTGTACAGGCCGTCCTCGTCGGACGGGGTGAAACCGGCCTTCTCCCAGAAGCCGTCCGCCACCTTGTTGCGTCCGGTCGGCACGTAGCGGCCGGCCAGTGCGGTGGCCCCGGCGTCGCGGGCCCGCCGCACGATCCAGTCCGTGATCGCGAACTCGATGCCCCGGCCGAACACCCGGCAGCTCAGCACCAGGTTCAGTACCCGCCAGACCTGTCCTCGGCACTCGATCCACGCGGCGCCGACGATCCCCTCGTCGCCGAACCGGTCCGAGACGGCGAACGAGGCGACGAGCCGGTCCGGATCGGCGCACATCGCGGTGGTGGCGGCTTCGTCGAACCGGTGCCCGGTCAGGTTGAACTGGTTGGTACGGGCGGAAAGCTGGGCGACCCGGCCCACCTCGAAGGTGGTGGCCGGATGCGCTGTCACCCGCGTCCGCAACGCGTGCAGGTAGTCCTCCGAGGAGGCGAACCCGGTGGAGAAGTCGGTGCGCAGCGCGCGTGAGCGGTACAGCGCCGGACGCTTCAGGTCGGTGCCGGTGAGTTCCGGAACGTCGAACCAGCCGGGCCGCAGCAGCGCGCGGACCAGGTGGGCCGGGTCGCCGTCGGCCGCCACCAGCGCGACGTCGGGTAGTTCGGCGGCCACGTGCCCGCGTTCGAACGGGGAGTCGTCCATGAAGACGAACGCGTTCCCGGCCAGGTTGAGCGTCTCGGCGGCTTGCCGCAGGTTCTCCGCCTTCGCCGACCAGTTCACCGCGCGGACCGCGAAGTCCTGAGGGCGCAGCAGCATTTCCGGATGACCGATCAGTACCTCGTCGACCGCGCCGGCGTCGTTCTTGCTGGCCAGTACGAGGACGACCCCCTGCTCACGCAGCCGGCGCACGGCCCGCTGCAGGTCCTGATAGCAGTTCCCCGGGTACAACCCGCCGAGTTGCAGCCCGGCCTCGCCCGCTTCGCCGAGCACACCACCCCACAGCGTGTTGTCCAGATCGACCGCGAGCACCTTGCGGGACAGGCCCGACCTGGCCGCGACCACCCTGGCGACCTGCCGCGCCAGCGCGAGCAGCGCGCCGTCGGTGTACGGCAGGTCCGCGTACCGGTGCAGTCGCTCGTCCCTCGCCGTGACCGCGAGGTCGGCGAGTTCACCGGCCAGGTCCACCACCGTGATCCGCCCGTCGTCCTCCGCCAGTCCTAGAAGGTCCGCGTTGAGCCGGTGCCAGGCCCGGCCGATCGCGGCCCGTGCCCGCCAGCTGATCACCGAATCCCGCAGTTCGGCGGGCATCGGCACGGTGTGCAGCACGAACGCGCCCGGTGTGCGCCGCAGGCAGGCGAGGATCAGTCCTCGCAGTTCGGCGAACCGGGCCGTCAGGTGTTCGGTCAGGCCCGCCGTGTCGACGGCGCTCCAGTCACGGGGCACGAAGTACCGCTCGTCCAGCAGACAGGTGACGACGTCGGGGGAGCCGTCGATCTCGCCCGCGGCCAGTGACAGCTCGAATGTGCCGTAATCACCGAGGAGAAGGGTGGGCCGGGTGCCGGTGGTGACCAGCGCGGCGCGGAGCAGATGTTCGAACGGGCCGATCGTGCAGGTGGCCAGCACGGCCACCCGGACCGGTCGCAGGTCCGGCCCGGCGGGCGGGAGATCGGCGAGGATGCGACCCGCCCGGCGGACCGTCGCCGGATCCTCGACCTCCCCGAGCCGCTGTCGCACGCCCGGCGACGGCGTCGAGTGGGTGGCCATCGCGGCGCGCAGGCAGCCGAGCAATTCCGTGAAATCCTTCATCGACCCCTGCCTAGACTCGGAAAATCGTGCAATACCAGCGCATACCGATGGAGATTCCGGCCAGCGCGACGAGATCCCCCGAATTCAGTTCGCCGCGATCGAGGTACGTCCCGAGCGCGACCAACTGATCCGCCGCGCCCATATGGCCGTGGTCGCTCGCCAGCTCGTGGTTCGTCCTGGCCAGTGGGAAATCGATCGAACCTGCGACGTCGGCGATGCCGTCCGGGTCATTGATGTAGATGAACCGGGCGAGATCTTCGCGCCGTACAGCTGCCCGGCGGCAGGCCCGCTCGACCACTTCGACGACTCGCGCGTTGAGCTGTTCGCCGAATTTCTGGAGCTGCCGGGGGTCTTTCCGGAAATGGGCCTGCACGCGTTCGGTCCCGCTCGGCGCGTTCGCACTCGACCATCCGGGTGGCGGTATCGGCGTGACGCTGCCGCCGATATCGGTGCGGAACCAGTCGCAGAAGTCGGAATCCGTGAACTGCTCGGTGGCCAGCCAGGTGGTGCGGTCGTGGCCTCGGCGCAGCACCACGGCGACCGCGCCGTCGCTGTGCACGGCGTTGTTGACGTTCATCCGGTTGCGATGGAATTCGCTGACCCGGTTGACGGCGGTGAACAGCACCGTGTCGAGCTCCGGCTGGAGCGCCAGCTGCCCGGCGACGGCGCCGAGTCCGGTCACCCCGCAGGCGCAGCCTTCGGTCAGCAGCATCGTCTGCCGCTCCCGGATCTTCAGCTCCCTGGCGAGCGCCGCGGAAGAGTCCCAATACGGGTACTCCGCCAGTTCGGAATTGGCCAGTACCACCAGATCGACATCCGCGGGGTCCATCGCGACCCTGGCCAGCGCGGCGCGGGACGCCTCCGCCGCCAGCGCGGTCGACGTCACCCCGTCCGCGGCACGGTGGAAGGTCCGATAACCCCACTGGACGACACGCTCCGGGTCCGTGACATAAGTGCCGGCGACGTGTTCGACGTCCTGGTCTTCGCCGAAGGCGTAACCGAAGCCGGCGATACCGAATTCGGCGAGCGGTGCTGCCATTACTTCTCCTCTTGCCGAATCCGGTCGGCGACAGGTTTTCCGCGGAAATCATGAACCGATGTCGATGGCGGCTTGATTCGAATCGATCGGGCGACGGCCGCTTTCGGCGATGACGGTCACTCGCCGAGGTCCGGTCCGATGGAATTCGCGAATAGTTCTCGGCCCCCATGGCGTGCTGCGTGGGAATACTGCCGCACACTTCGCCCTTCGACAACCGCTCGTCGTTCAACTGAGTTCCGATGCTCGGTTGAACACGTTGTCGTATTCACGGCGGGCTACGACTTCTGTGAGCCGACTCGCTGTTCCAGTTGGTGCGCGAACTCGATCCACTCGTTGGCGCACCGGCGTGCCAGTGCGGCGAGGACGTAGACGCTGTGCGGCGGGACCGTGTCGACCAGTTCACGCCACTCCTCCTCGGCGATCACCCGGTGGACGAGCCAGCGCAGCGTCCGGGTACCGGTCTGGGCGAAGCGCAGGGATGGATCGCGCTCGAGGTTCCGAAGGACCGCGTTGCGCTCCTTCGTCGAGAGACGTTCGGTGTGGTCGTGAGCGGGCTGGCTGGTCTCGCGGCGTTCGGTGCGGCCGTCCCGGACGGTGCGTGGCCGGCGCGGTGGCACCGGGTCCTCGCCGCGCTGGATCCGCTCGCGCACATCACGAACGGTGGCCGGGGCGATGCCCGCCGCGCGTGCGATGGAGCGCAGTGACGCGTCCGGAAAGGCCGCGATCAGCCGGCTCGCGACACGTCGTCCGTCGGTGCTGTCCAGCGGGCGGACCTTCCCGTCGCGGCCGAGCCGGGCCGTTCCTTGCGGAAGCCCGTCGATCCGGCCGCGAACCGTGGCGACGGTGCGGGGGCCGAGTCCGGCGGCCGCGGCGATGGCGCGATCGGACCAGTCGGGGTGGGAGATGACGATGCGGGCGACCGCGGCCTCGCGGTCCGCGTACGACAACGGCAGGCCGTGCGCGACGTTGGCCTTGACCGCCAGTACGAACGCGTCTTCCTCACTGCCGTCGAAGAAGACCACGTCGATGGTGTGCTGGCCGCGCAGGCGGGCCGCGCCGAGCCGGTGCATCCCGTCGATGATCCGCATGGTCGAGCGGTGGACCAGGATCGGCGGCAGCGCGCGATCCGGTTCGGCCAGCACCCGGATGTGCTCGGCGTCCTCACCGATCAACCGCGGCGAGTCCGCCGGTCGCAACGCGGCCAACGGAACGGCGCAGGTGACCTGGTCCGCCTTCGGATACTCGGTCGACGGTTCGTCCAGTTCTTTCGAATCAGCCGAATGCCCCTGGCTGGAGCCGTGGTCAGCTTGCCCGGTCAATGGGCACCCCCGTCGGGTTGTGGATGGCAAACCTGCGACTTACCCTGAATGAGTCCTGGCGCCCCGCCCCGATTACCGACTATCGACTCTTCGCTGTTTTCGGGCGTCGTCGCCTCAGACCTGAATTACGATTTGTGCGGCAGCACGAGGATGCAAAACCGTCGCCGACCGCGTCCCCCATTAAAATGTCCCCATTGAACCAGGCGTCGTTCAACTCATGAACTGCGTCATCACTGTTACCCTCCCCGTCTCCTGGTCAGAGGGTAGGTCGTCGATCGACCACGAACTAGGTGTTCAAGCGAGTTCCAGTGCGCCAAGGGGCCGCCGACGGAACCAACGGGCGGTCCGCGCCGCCCGTTCAACTGCTTCACAGGACGCGGTTGAGCGTCGAATGCGCTATTCGGCGGCTCGGAAGATTGTCTGCCCGGCGGCCGCCTGAGCTGTTCGGCGGCGGCGATACAGCTATTTGGAGGGTCGTGGAAATGCCCAGTCTCACGCAGGCCGAAGCGCAGGGGCGCGGCGCATTGCTGCGGGTACGTTCGTATCGGGTCGATCTCGATCTGACACTAGGGGACGAGATATTCCGATCGACCACGAGAATCGTTTTCGACGCGCGTTCCGAAGCTGACGGCACGTTCCTCGACGTGCGTCCCCGCGCGCTGCGCTCGGCGAGCCTCAACGGGCGTGAACTGGACGTCGCCGCGCTCGAGGACGGACGGCTCACGCTCACCGGCCTCGCCGATGAGAACGAGATCGTCGTGGTCGCCGATATGGCCTACTCACGGGAGTGCGAAGGCCTGCATCGGTACACCGATCCCGCGGACGGCCGGGTCTACCTGTACGCCTTCGTGTTCATCGACAACGCGCCCCGGATCTTCGCCTGCTTCGACCAGCCGGATCTCAAGGCGCCCTTCACCTTCACCGTCACCGTTCCCGACGACGATTGGCAGGTGCTCGGCAACGCACCGGCGACCAGGCTCGGCGCGGGGCGCTGGCGACTCGCCGAGACCGCGCCCCTGGCGACCTACCTCACCACGCTGGCGGTCGGTCCGTACGAGTCCTTCCACGCCGAGCACGACGGAGTGCCGCTGGGCCTGCACTGCCGGGCCTCGTTGGCCGACGGGCTCAAGGACGACATCGACGAGGTCTTCGAGATCACCGGGCAATGCCTCGACGAGTACGGGCGGATGTTCGGTGTGCCTTATCCGTTCGGCAAGTTCGACCAGGTCTTCGTCCCGGAGTTCAGCGTGCTCTCGCTCGACCACCCCGGTTGTGTGCTGCTGCGCGAGCTGTACCTGTTCGGCTCCGCCGTGCCGGCGAGCGAACGGGAGACCAGGGCCGTGGTCATCGCACACGGCCTGTCCCTGATGTGGCTCGCCGGACTGGTCACCAACACCTGGTGGGACGACCTCTGGCTCGGTCAGGCCTTCGCCGACTACATGGCCCACCGGGTCACCAGCGACGTCACGAGGTTCTCCGGGCCGTTGACCACGTTCGCCGTGCGGCGCAAGGCCCAGGCCTACGTCGCCGACCAGCGGCCGTCGACCCATCCGGTGAGCCTTGCCGGGCCGGACGTGCGGACGGTGTTGCTCGAACTGGACCGGATCTCCTATTTCAAGGGCTCCTCGGTGCTGCGGCAGCTGGCCGCCCGCGTCGGCACCCCGGCCCTGCGCGAGGGCCTGCGCGTCTACTTCACCCGCCACGCGTACGGCACGGCGACGTTCTCCGACTTCCTCGCCGCGTTGAGCGAGGCCACCGGAACCGATCTGACCGAATGGGCCCGGGTGTGGTTCTCCACCTGCGATGTCAGCACGGTGACCCCGGAGCTCACGGTGACCGACGGGGTGATCACGGCGGCCGCCGTGCGACAGGACGTCCCGTCGGGCCACCCCGTGACGCGGCCGCACACACTGGACGTGGGCTGCTACGGCGACGAGTCCACGACGGTGCGGGTCGCGATAGAGGGCCCACGGACCGAGCTGCCGCAGCTGGTCGGCCGTCCGGCGCCGAAGTTCGTCCTGCTCAACGATGGCGACCTGACCTACGCGAAGATCCGCTTCGACGACCGCTCACGCGCCGCGCTGCCCGAGTTCCTTCCCCGGTTGTCCCCGGTCAACCGCGCCATGGTGTGGTGTGCGCTGCTCCTGGCGGTGCAGGACGGCGCCTACCCGGCCGCCGACCACCTCGACCTGGTGACCGGGATGCTCGCCGTGGAGCCGGAACCGTCCATCGTCGTCGAGGTGCTCGAACAGGCCCGCCTCGACGTCGCCGACCGCTTTCTTCACCCGGCGCGGCGGTCCGTCGCGCTCGCCGCCATCGCCGGCGCGATTCGCGACCGCATGGCCGAGGTCGCGCCATCCGACGAGATCTGGCTGTGCCTGTGCAGGGGGCTCGTCGAGTTCAGCGCCGACGTCGTCGAGCTTCGTGGCTGGCTGGACGGCACCCGGCTGCCCGCCGGGCTCGTGCTCGACGCGGATCTGGCCTGGCGGACCAGATACCGGCTCGCCGTGCTCGGCGGGCTTTCCGAGGACGAGATCGACGCGGCGCACCGGGCGGATCCCAGCACCCGGGGTGAACAGTTCGCCGCGAAATGCCGGGCGGCCAGACCGGATCCGGCGGCCAAGAGCGCGGCCTGGGAGGCGATCCTCGGCGACACCGGGGTTTCGAGCTACGGCCTTTGGGCCCTGGCCGAGGGATTCTGGCAACCGGAGCAGGCAGACCTGACCGCGGAGTACGTCCCGCGGTTCTTCGCCGAGATGCCCGCGGCCGCCAGGCTGCGTGGTGACCTCGTGCTGGACGTGCTGGTGCGGTTCCTTTACCCGCGTTACGCCGCCTCGCCGGAGACCCTGCGGCTGGCCGACGAGCTGCTGGCCCGTGCCGACGTCGAGCTCCCGCTTCGCAGACGGGTCGCGGACTTCACCGACGACCTGCGCCGGGCGGTGGCCGCCCGGTCCGACGGCACCGATTGAGTCGCCATGCGCGTGGGAATCGCCGGTGGCGGCGTCGCGGGCACGATGCTCGCCTGGCGGCTCCTGCGGTCGGTGCCGCGGATCGCGGTCGACCTGTACACCACCCGGTCGGCCGACGGCGACGCGACCAGCGCGTCCGGCGGTCTCGTCCGCGGTTTCGAGCGGACCGCGCCGGAGTGCCTGCCGGCCGCGCGCAGCCTCGCGGAACTGCGCGGAGACCCCGCGCTGCGGACGGCGTCGGACTACCGGGAGGTCGGAGCGGTGTACCTCCTGCCCGCCGGAGCCGAAGTGACCGAGCCGGTCCGGGTGCTCGAAGAGGTGCTGCCCGGCTCGGCGACCTTGCTCACCGGCCCCGAGCTGGCAGGCCGATATCCGTTCCGCGGCCTGCCCACCGGGGTGACCGCGGTCGTCGAACGGCACGCGGGTTACCTGTCGCCCGCCGGGTTGCGGGCCGCCGTGCTGGGCTGGCTCACCGACCGCGGTGGGACCGTCCGGCGGCTCCCGGTGACCACCGTGGGTCCAGGGCCGGCCCTGCGGCTGGCCGACGGCACGACCGCGGGATACGACGCGGTCGTGCTCGCCGCCGGCGCGTGGACGCCCGCCTTGCTGGCGGCGAGTGGGTTGCCCGCCGACGGGATGCGCGTCAAACAGATCCAGTACACCGTGTACGAGGGGCGGCCCGCCCGGCTGGGCGCGTTCGTATGGGAGGACACCGGCATGTGGGGCCGCCCGGCGGGTGACGCGGGGTTCCTGCTCGGCCTGCCGAGCGACCGCTGGGACGTCGACCCCTCCTGTCCGCGGCCGGGCGCCGCGCTCGCCGAGCGGGTCGCGGAGGAGGCCCGCCGCCTGCTGGGCCATCCACCGGCCGCCCACTGTCCACATCGGACCACCGCGTCGTCCGACTGCTACCACGACCCGCCGGGCCTCGAACTACGTGAGGCGGGCCCAGGGGTGTTCACCTTCACCGGCGGCTCGGGCGGCGCCGCCAAGACCGTGGTCGCGGCGAGCCGGGTGGCGGCGGCCGCCTTGGTGCGCTGACTGGGTACACGGACCAACGCAAGACGGCCCATACACCTCAGGTCGGCGGGGAGGGATGTTGCGAAAGCCACTTTCGCAACCTTGAACGTTGCGAAAGTGGCTTTCGCAACGGCGGTGGAGGCGGTCGTGAGGGGCAGGTCGAGTGGTTCGCGGTCCGGCGGTTTTCGTGCTGACTCGAGCAGGTAAGTACGTGATGGCCCCCTTCCTTGCGCTAGACGCAAGGAAGGGGGCCATCACGTACTTGAGGATATCGCCACTCACGACCCGCACGCCTCGTACTGGACCAGCTCCAGCAGCAGTCCGGCGGGCCTGGCCAGGTACGTGAAGGCGACCAGCATCCCGGGGCGGGCACCGGCGCAGGGCTCGCGGTCGACCATCGTGAACCCGGCTTCGCGCAACCGGTTCAGCTCCGGCTCCAGGTCGTCCACCTCGATGGCGATGTGATGCAGTCCTGGCCCGAAGCGGGTGAGGTGGCCGTCGAGTGCCGAGCCGGGGCCTGCCGGGGAGACCAGTTCGATCAGGGGTTGGCCGTCCCGTCCCGCCGGCTGCCAGAACTCGCACGCCACGCGATATCCGGCGGCGGTTCCACTATCCAGTTTGGACATTCCGAGCGCGGTCATGGCGGGGCCGAGAGCCGAGGGTTCTTCGGTCACGAGTCCGATGTGGTCGATTCCGAGCAGCATGGTCCGAGCGTAGCGCCGTGGCGTTCGATTTCACGCGCGGTTGACCGGCTCCTTTTCTCATCGGCCGCGCCGTACGATCCGGGTCATGACGACCAAGGACCTGACGGAAGCCGAATTGAGGACGGCCGTCGAACGGGAAATGTCCCGTGCGCGAGCCGATCTGGAAGATCTGGTCCGAATTCCCGGTATCGCCTTTCCCGAATTCGACCACGCGGAGGTGGACCGTTCCGCGGAAGCGGTGGCGGCCTTGGTGCACGGCTGCGGGCTGGACACCCAGATCGTCCGTGCCGGTGGCAGGCCGGCGGTCATCGGCCGCAGGCCCGCGCCGCCCGGCGCGCCGACCGTGCTGCTCTACGCGCACCACGACGTCCAGCCGCCTGGGGACGAGGCGTTGTGGGACAGCGACCCGTTCGAGCCGGTGGAGCGTGACGGCCGGCTCTACGGACGCGGCGCGGCGGACGACAAGGCTGGGCTGATGGCGCATGTCGTGGCGCTGCGGGCGCTCGGTGACGCTCTGCCGGTCGGGGTGGTGGTGTTCGTCGAAGGCGAGGAGGAGTACGGCTCGGCGTCGCTCGCCGAACTGCTCCGGCTGCACCACGACAAGTTGCGCTCCGACCTCATCGTGATCACCGATTCGGCCAACTGGGACATCGGCGTTCCCGCGCTGACCACCTCGTTACGCGGAATCGTCAACTGTGTGGCCGAGATACGCACCCTGCACGCCGCCGTCCACAGTGGAATGTTCGGGGGAGCCGTCCCGGACGCGTTGACCGCGCTCGTCCGGTTGCTGGCAACGCTGCACGACGAAGCGGGCGACGTCGCGGTGGAAGGGCTCGAGACCGGCCGCGAGTCCACACTGGAGCTTTCGGCCGATCGGGTGCGCGCCGAGGCGGGGATGGTCGACGGTGTCCGGTTCACCGGCACCGGTTCGATAGCGGACCGTTTGTGGACCAAGCCGTCTCTGTCTGTTCTCGGTATCGACGCCCCGTCGGTTCTCGAGTCGGGCAATGCGCTCGTTCCGGTGGCGCGGGCGAAGATCAGCGCCCGGCTGGCCCCCAGTGACGATCCGGTCAAGGCCTTCGCCGCGCTCCGTGACCACCTCGAGGCCTACTGTCCTTGGGGTGCCGCGATCTCGGTCGACTTGGACGGTGGCGGCGCACCGTGCGTCATCGACACCACCGGGCCGCACTACGAAACGACCCGGTCCGCGATTCGCGCCGCGTGGGACGGGGTCGCGCCGGTGGAGATCGGCGTCGGCGGCTCGATCCCGGCCGTTTCGACGTTCCAGGCGGAGTTCCCGGACGCCGAGATCGTGGTGACCGGAGTCGAGGACCCGCATACCCGGGCACACGGCCCGAACGAGAGCCTGCACCTCGGCGAGTTCGCCCGGGTCTGCCTCGCCGAGGCGCTCCTGCTGAACGGGGCGGCCCGCCCTATCGGATGAGACGGCCGAGTTCGGCCGGATCCGCCGGGAAGACCGAGGTGTCGTAGTCCTCGATCATCGCGGTGACCGGGCCGTCGTACTCCGCCAGCCATTCGTCCGTGGCGTAGACGGCCTGGGATCGCTGGACCCGTTCCTGCTCGGAAGAAAAGGCGCGCAGCAGGAAATAGCCGTTTTCGTTGTTCAGGGACGGGCCGTGCGCGAGGACCGTGATACCCAGCCGCCGCATCAACGGAATGGTGCCCTCACGGCTTATACGATCGAATTCCTCTCGGCTGCCCGGCTTTACCTTGAACAGCCGAATCTCCAGCAACCATGGTTTAGCGTTATCCATCCTGCACCTCACCCTCGGTATTCTCCGAAGGGCGAGTAGAGCACCGGAGAATGGTGGACGTCAATTAACGGCGAATCGAACGCGTCACCGGTCAGGTTCCGGTTCCTCGGCCCGCTCGAATTCTTCGACGGCGGGCAGTGGGTCTCGATCGGTGCCCCGAAGCAACGGGCCCTGCTGGCCGTCCTGCTGATCAACGCCAACCGCGCGGTGTCGGCGGATCAGCTCATGGCGGAGCTGTGGGGCGAGCGGCCGCCGCCGAGTGCCGCCGGCCTGCTGGCCGGGTACGTCTGGCGGTTGCGCAACGGCCTCGGCGATCCGGGAGGACGGATGCTGAGCACCAGGGCACCCGGCTACCGGCTCGTGCTTCCGTCCGGCGCGACCGATGTCGACGAATACGAGGGGCTGGTCGCGGCGGGCCGGAAGAGCCTTGCCGAGGGAGACCTGTCCTCGGCGGTCGCGGCGCTGACCGAAGGGCTCGGGATGTGGCGCGGGACGCCGATGGCGGACGTGGCGATGGTCCCCTCCGTCCTCGCCGAGTCCGCGCGGCTCGAGGAGGCGCGCCTGGCGGTGGTCGAGGCGCGGATCGAGGCCGAGATCGGGCTCGGCGGGCACGAGACGCTGCTGCCCGAGCTGAAGTCGATGGTCTCGCAGTTCCCGCTGCGCGAGCGGCTGCACGCACATCTGATGGTCGCGCTCCACCGGTCCGGGCAGCAGGCCGAAGCCCTTGGCGCGTACCGGGATCTGCGCAGGCTGCTGGTCGACGAACTCGGTGTCGAGCCGAGCAAACCGTTGCGGGAGCTGCAGGGCCGGATTCTGCGGGACGACCCGCTGTTGCTGGAGGCACCGCGTCGCACCACGACGGCGACCGCGGCCCCGCGGCTCGCCGTGCCACGCACCCTGCCTCCCGACGTGCCGGCCTTCATCGGCAGGGAACGCGAGCTGGCGTGGATCACCGCCCGGCTGACCGGCGGAGGCGGAGAGCAGCGCTGCGCCGTGCACGGCATGGCGGGCGTCGGCAAGACCGCCTTGGCGGTACACGCCGCCCACCGGGTGGCCGGGTCCTTTCCGGATGGTCAGGTGTATCTGGATCTCGGGGCATCCGCGACCCATGGCCCGACGCCGCCGGTCGACGCGATCGGACGGCTGCTCGCGGTGCTGGGCGTGCCGGCCGCGGACATCCCGCCGGACGAGGAGAGAGCCGCCGCGCTGCTGCGCTCCGCCTTGGCCGACCGTCGGGTGATCGTCGTGCTCGACGATGTCGCCGACTCCGAACAGATCCGGCGGCTGCTGCCCTCCGTACCGGGCTGCGCGGTGATCCTGACGAGCCGCCCGGCCTCCACCGCGGTGGACGGATCGGGCCTGCTTCGCCTCGGCAGGCTCCCGACGACGGCCGCGACGGCACTGATCCGCCGCTACGCCGGAGCTCCCCGAGTCGACACCGACCTCGCCGCCACCGTCCGGCTCGCCGGGCTCTGCGACCATTTGCCGCTCGCTCTGCGCATCGCCGCCACCAGGCTCGCGCGGCGTCCGGAATGGACGGTCGGCGAATTCGCCGCGCGGCTGGCCGATCCGATGCGCCGGCTGGACGCGCTGACCTGTGACGGGCTCAGCGTCCGCGACGGCTTGCGAGCAGGTGTCCGGTTGCTTCGCCGCTTCGCCGATCCGTTCGCGACGTGCGCCCTCGGCCAGCTCGACGTGCTGGACCTGCCGGTCGTCTCGACGGCCGCGCTCGCGGCCGCGCTCGACATCCCCGTCGCCTTGGCCGAATCGGCGGCGGAACGGCTGGTCGACGCCGGACTCATCGAGACGGTGCGGATGGACCGGTACCGGGTTCCGGGGCTGGTGCGGCTGTTCGCCACCGACGAGTACGTCACGGCCGACGAAGAGCGCACGTCGACGCACCGCATCGTCGGGTACTACGAGGGCGCGGTGCGTGACCAGCTTTCCCGGCTCGCGGCAAACCGCGGCGCCGGGCTCGCGTGGTATCGCGAGGAATGCCTGACGTTGCGCGCACTCGCCGCCCGGGCGCCGGGCACCGAGCTGCCGAGGCTGGTCAATCGGCTGTCTTCCGCGTTGCGGTGACGATCAGCGCAGCATCGACCGGTCGGTGGGGGTCAGCAACAGCCGGTCGACGGAGTCCGGCAGGCGGGGCCGCACGTCGTCACGCCACTCGGGGAGTCCGGCGAGCCGCTCGGTGTGCTCGGCGTAGGCGTCCTGCCCGGGGAACGAGGCGAGCACGACGAGTACGTGCTCGCCTGTGCGGACCGGCAGCCCCTTGAAGTCGTTCTTCGCGTATTCGGTCCGCAGCAAGGCGAGTGGAGTCGCTCCGGCTTTCTCCATCAGCGGAAGGACGGTTTCGCCGAAGAACCGGACGTCCTGCTCCTCCGGCGGCGACGGCAGATGGTAGATCGTGGCCGTGACCAACGACGAGGCGGGCGTGTCCCGCGTCGCGGGGTCGAGGCCGGCCAGCGCTCCCTGCCGGACCGGCCGCAGCAGCAGGACATCGTCCGAGTCGATCATGGTGGCGTTGGCCGCCGCCGCGTTCGCCTTCCACGCCGGCCCCGTGTAGAAGCTCGTCAATGCCTGAAGCCTGGCCGGCATGTCGGGGAAGCTTCGCAGCCACACGAAATGATCCGGGCGGTCGAGATCCCGGAACTGCCCCAGGACGCGCATCCCGGTGGCTTCCTGGGTCTCGACGAACTCCCGGTCGAACAGCTCGATCAGAACCTCGCGCTGTCCCGGGTGAAGCGTGTACTGCCGTAGCTCGACAACATCCGTCACGCGAAGAACCCTAAGGCATCCGACAGGTCAAGTCTCCATCAGTTTGTCGAGGGTGATGGGGAGGTCGCGGACACGGCGGCCGGTGGCGTGGTGGACGGCGTTGCCGATGGCGGCGGCGATACCGACGGTGCCCAGCTCGCCGATCCCGCGGACGCCGAGTGGGTTGAAGACGGTATCGGGGTGGCTGAGGAAGCGAACGTCGATCGGTGGGACGTCGGTGCCGACCGGAAGGACGTAGTCGGCGAGGTTCGCGTTGGCGATGCGGCCGGTGTCCGGTTCGACGTGCGTGTTCTCCAGGAGGGCCTGGCCGACGCCGAAGATCACGCCACCGGTGATCTGGCCGCGCGCGGTCTTCTCATTGACGATCGCACCGGCGTCGATGACCGTTGTCACGCGTCGCAGGCGGGGTTCTCCGGTCCATCGGTTGACCGCGATTTCGCAGAAGTGCGCGCCGAACGAGGTGAAGGCGAACCGCTCGCGCTCAGACCCCAGCGCTGTGGTCTCCGTCGCGTCGATCCCGGCGAGATTGACGACGCCGAGCAGGGTGCCGAACGCGATTCGCCGCCGTGGCCCGACGACGTCACCGCGTTCGTAGCGGACCTGGTCCCGGTTCAGCCCGTGGAAGGGGGAGCGTTCGTGTGTCACGGCGAGTTCGAGAAGCGCGCGCGTCGCGGACAGGGCCGCCGCGTGGACGGCCGGCGCGGAGCTCGCCGTACCCGCGGAGGCGAACGCGCCGGGGTTGTCGGCCAGCGCGGAATCGCCGAGAGCGGAGCGGACGCGGCCCACCGGGATACCGAGTGCGTCGGCACCGACCATCGCCAGCACCGTCCACATCCCGGTGCCCAGATCCGACGTCGCGGTGGACACCGCCGCGGTGCCGTCGGCCTGGAGCCGGACCTTTCCCGTGGTGCGGTACCGCGAGGCCGGATAGGCCGCGGTCGCCATCCCGGTGCCGATCAGCCATTCGCCGTCGACGACCGACCTGGGCACCGCGGCACGCCGTGACCAGCCGAACGCCTCGGCGCCGACGCGGTAGCACTCGTCGAGATGCTTGCCGGACCAAGGCACGCCGCGTCCCGGGTAGGTGGTGGCGTAGTTGCGCATGCGTAACTCGACCGGGTCGAGGCCGAGCCGTACCGCCAGTTCGTCCATGGCGGTTTCCAGCGCGAACGAACCGGCTTCCGGCCCGGGTGCCCGCATCGGCGTCTGGGGCGGGACGTCCAGCGTCACCAGGCGTTGTCCGACATGGATGTTGGGGGAGGCGTAGAAGTACCGCGAAGTGGTGTGCGGCGCCGCCTCGTAAAGGAAGCCGTCGCCGCCGCCCGACAGACTGGCGTAGGCGTCGTGCTTGATGGCGGCGAGGCGCCCGCCGCGGTCGGCGCCGAGGGAGACCGTCTGGGACATGGCCGAGCGGTGACCGGTGACGCCGAAGGTCTGCTCCCTGGTGAGCACGATCCGGACCGGTCGGCCGAGTGCCTTGGCCGCGGCCGCGGCGAGCACGGGGTGCCCCCAGGTGAGGATCTTGTTGCCGAATCCGCCGCCGACGTGCGGGCTGAGCAGGTGTACCCGGGAGGGATCCACGCCGATCGTGGCCGCGATCGTCCCGGCGAACAGCTGCGGAGCCTGTGCTCCGCTGTAAAGGGTGAGGTAGCCGTCGCGCCACACCGCGATGGCGGCGTGCGGCTCCATGGCGCTGTGGTACTCGATCGGCTGCGTGTAGGTGGCTGTGACGACCACCGGGCTCGCACCGAGGGCTTCGTCGATGGACGCGACCCCGTCGGCGAGCAGGTCGAGCTGTGCCGGCTCGCCGTTGACGTCGTCCGGCAGGGTGGCGCCGGGTATCCCGTCTCGCAACGACGTCCGTGCCGGGACGGCGGCGTAGTCGACGCGGACCAAGGCGGCGGCGTCGCGAGCTTGCTCGAAGGTTTCGGCGACCACCATCCCGACGATCTGCCCGTGGTGACGAACCTGGTCGTCCTGCAACGGAAGCCAGTTGTAGCCGATGCCGGATTCGGCGCCGCCGAACAGCGGGAGCGGGTTCGCGTGACTGTAGACGGCGAGCACCCCGGGGGAGCGCCGCGCGGCCGTCGCGTCGACGGCGCGGATCGTGCCGCGCCCCACCGTGCTGAGCAGCAGGTGGCCGTTGGCGAGGCCATCGACCGGGTAATCGGCGGAGTACCGGGCTGCCCCGGTGACTTTGAGCCGTCCTTCGACGCGGGTGAGTGAGGTCATGTCCGGTCCGCCAGCTTCATCAGGGCACGGGTGATGGTGCGTCGCAGTAGCGGCACCTTGAACCCGTTGTGGGCCAACGGCCGGGCTCCTTCGGCAGCCAGCGCCGCGGCCTTCTCGACGACGTCGAGCCGCAGTGGGTTGCCGCGCAAGGCGTCCTCCACCGCGGCCAAGCGCCATGGCCGGGTGCCGACCCCGCCCGCCGCGAGCCGCACGTCACGCACGACACCGCCGCGTACCAGTACCGCCGCCGCTGCCGAGGCGAGCGCGAACTCATAGGAGGACCTGTCCCGCACTTTCACGTAGGTCGACCGGTTCGCCCAACCGAGCAGGGGCACCGTCACCTCGGTCACGAGCTCGCCCGGCCGTAGGTCGTTCTCGAGGTGCGGGGTGGTGCCCGGCAGCCGGTAGAACTCGGCGAGCCGGACGTCTCGGGAGCCATCCCGGCCGGTCAGCCGCACCGAGGAGTCCAGCGCCACGAGGGCCACCGCGAGATCGCTCGGATGGGTGGAAACGCAGGAGTCACTGGTCCCCAGGACGGCGTGCGCGCGATTGGCGCCCTTGATCGCCGGGCAACCGGTGCCGGGCGTCCGCTTGTTACACGGCGTCGAAGTGTCCCGGAAGTAGCCGCATCTGCTGCGTTGCAACAGATTCCCGCCGATGCTGGCCATATTCCGCAGCTGCGGCGACGCACCGGCGAGCAGCGCCTCGGAGAGCATCGGATACCGCGAAGTCACCACCGGATGCACGGCCACGTCGCTCATCCGTTCCAAGGCCGCGATATGCAGGCGATGCCGATCCGTCCACACACCGGTCAGCGGCAAGCGGCTGATGTCCACCACCCGGCCAGGCGTCAGCACTTCGAGCTTCATCAGGTCCACCAGCGTCGTGCCGCCCGCCAGGTAGGCCGAGCCCGGCGCGCCGGCGCGGTCGAGTGCCTCGGCCACGCTGTGCGTGATCGCGAAGTCGTACGGCCGCATCAGTCCGCCGCTCCCGCGGCCCGGACCGCGTCGACGATCCCGTCGTACGCGCCGCAGCGACAGATGTTGCCGGACATGAGCTCCCGGACCTGCTCGGCCGAGCGAGGACGCCCTTCCCGGAGCACGGCGACCGCCGACATGATCTGGCCGGAAGTGCAGAAACCACACTGGAAACCGTCGTGATCGAGGAACGCCTGCTGCACCGGATGCAGTTCGCCGCCGCGCGCCAACCCCTCGATGGTGGTGACCCGCCTTCCGGTCACGGAGCCGGCCAAGGTCAGACAGGACAGCACCCGCCGTCCATCGACGTGCACTGTGCACGCTCCGCACTGACCGCGGTCACAACCCTTCTTCGTGCCGGTCAGCCGCAATTCGTCGCGCACGGCATCGAGCAACGTCACCCGTGGATCCAGCCGCAGCCGCTCCATACGCTCGTTGACCCGTAACTCCACGTCGACGAGGCCGCTTCCCCCGGCGTCCGGCTCCGCGCCCGCCGCCTCCGTATCGGCGAGCTGCCCGCCGACCGCCAGCACCGCCGACGCCGTCGCGGTCCGCCCCAGAAAGCCGCGACGGGAGATTCTGCCCTCATTCGAATCGTCCATGCTCTGATCGGTCTGCACTGAACCTCCAGTAACCTCTCGGCGGCCGAGTCTCGTGGATCTCGTCCGGTTTCGATATCGCTCAGCTGAACAGCGGTCTCGGGTAGAGTTCGCGCCATGCTCGAGCTCAGGCCCAATTGCGAATGCTGCGATCGAGACCTGCCGCCCTCGGCGGACGCCCGCATCTGCACCTTTGAGTGCACCTTCTGCCCTGCGTGCACCGAAGGGCGCTTCGGCGGCGTCTGCCCCAACTGCGGTGGTGAGCTCGTGCGCCGGCCCGTCCGGCCAGAGGCCCTGCTCGAACGCCACCCGCCCTCGCCGCTGCGAGTGGTCAACCCGCACGCGGCCTGTTCACCGGCGGGGTAGTTTCACGCTCGGTGAGTTTGTACGTGGAGGACCCCTTCACGGCGCTGTTGCGGTGCACGTTTCCTCGCAGCCTGGTCCATGCTCGCGTCGCGAAAGTGGCTTTCGCGACAACATCCCGGCAGCGCCGGGCCTCACGTCAAGATTGACCCTCACTCGACCGGCCACACATCCCCGCCGACGTTGCGAAAGCCACTTTCGCAACCTTCAACGTTGCGAAAGTGGCTTTCGCGATACGCCACCTTTGCCTTACCTCTCAAGTAAAACGCGCTTGGCCCTAGCGACTCAAACTCTCATGATGGTAGCCGTGGCCATACCGTGAAAGTCACTTTCGCGACCCGCGACCCGCGACGCCGGCCGCCCTACTTGTGCCCGACACGCACCCGCATCGACGTACCGCTCTGCGACAGCACCCGGATCGTGGTCCCGGTGGCCGGGAGGGCCACTCCGGCGTTCGGCTGTTCGGGGAACAGGAACGTCCCGGTGTCGTCGAACAGCGGCACGGCGTTCCGCCCGCGGACGTAGCTGGGCTTTCCGTTGACGTGCAGGGTGAACGAATCCGCCTTGCGGAGCGAGAACGGCATGTCGTAACCGGCGATCCTGGACCGCCAAGGCACGCCTTCGATGTTGTAGATCGGCTCGGGGTGCGCGTCGATCGGGAGGATCAGCCCGGAGCCGAGGTGTTCACTGGTGTTGTTGTCCATTTCGGACGTGTCCCAATAGGACACCACCAAGCCGGTCTGATACGGGAAATGCTCGACGAAAGCAGGCCGGTCCGGGAACCCGAAGTTGTAGGGGCCCGTGCGCAGATATCGGCCGTAGGACTCGTAGGTGCGGTTCGACGCGAGGTAGAAGTTGTCGAACAGCCGGGTCTCGGTGGCGGCCGCCGTCCGGAAACCGTCGAGGGCCCAGCCATTCGCGCCGTTCTCCGCTCCGTCGGTCAGCAACGGCGCGCCGTCCGCGGTGATGGTGATGTCGTCGGCGAAGAACCCGCTCCGTGCCAAAGCGCCGTCGGTCCGATACTGGAATCGGAGCAGGGCCTTGCTGCCCGCGATCGAGTCGAGCGGCACGTCGATGTCGACCCAGTTCCCTCCCGTGGTGCTCGACAGTGCCGGCAGCCCACTGAAATCCCGCTGGAACGGTGCGCCGGCGGCGAGGCCGTCCACCGCGGTCCATGTGACGCCGCCGTCGGTCGACACCTGCGTGTAGAGGAAGTCGAAGTCCGGCTGGATGTCGTAGCGGGCTTTGAGCGTCAGTGACGCCGAGGTCTTGCCGGTCAGGTCGAGCGGACGGGTCATCGTGGTGGACAGGTTGTTGCCCTTCGTGCTCCACCACTGGTTCGGACCCGTGAACGGCTGTCCATGGTGGAACGTCTTCGGCTTGTCCGGCAGCACGACCACGACGGCCTGGGCCTTCGCCGAGTTGTATTCGTGCGGGCCGAGGTCGAGGGTGCGGGTCTGACCTGCCACCACGACCTCGTAGTCCAGCCAGCCGAGCTGCAGCTTGGACCATGCGTCCAGGTCGTTGATGCGGGTGCCGATGACCTCGCCTGGTCCGGACACTCGCTGCTGCGCCATCGGCGACCACCAGCTCACGTTGTTCGCGCCACCGTTGGTGTCGTACAGGTCGGGCAGGCCGAGGTCGTGCGCGAACTCGCGGCAGAACACGCTGATACCGCCGTTCTCCGGCTGGACGGTGTAGTTGCCGACCCAGATACCGCTGTCACCGATCTGGGTGCCGCCTCGCGGGTTGCCGTCCGGACCAGTGGTGGTGTTGGCGAACGCGTAAGCGCTGTGGCTGTAGATCGCGTCCTCGCCGTGGAGGGGATCCGCGTCGGCCTGGTCGGCGCCGGAGTGCACGATCTGGAAGTGGTCGAGGTAGCCGTCCGGTTCGTTAAAGTTGCCGTCGCGGTCGAAGTCGTCGCGATCCCAGACGTCGAACGTGGCGAGCTGCGCACGGATCTGCGCCGGTGTCCGGCCGGCGGCGAGTTGCCCGCCGTACCAGGCGTTGACGGCGTCGGTCACCAGGTCGAAGGAGTTGGCGCAGACGACGCCGGCGCACGGGAAACCGTTCGAGCGCCCGTAGCGGGCCTCGTTGAACGGCACCGTGGTCCAATCGGTGACCATACCCTCGACCGAGTATCTGCCTGAGGACTGCTTTCGGTAATAGGCGGCTAGCGAGTCGGCGCCGGGAGCGGTGGAGAAATACAGATCCTGGTAGTGGCGGCGGTCGTAGTCCGGTTGCCAGATGGTGGTGTTGTTCGTTCGCCGGTCGGGCTCGGGGATCTGATTGTGCCGCGGACCGTCGAAAACTACCGGGCCCGGGATGGCCGGATCGGTGTCGACGTCGGGGTAGGACGGATGCCGCTGGTCGCCGAACTCGGCGAGTACCACGAAGATCCGGTCGGTCGATTCCCTGGCCAGCTCGACGTACTCGTCGACGGGGCCGCCCGTCCTGACCACGGTGCTCGCGCCCCGTCGCTCGGCGACTTCCTTGCCCTTCAGGACATCCGCGATCCCTTGCTGCCGCAGCTTCCGGCGTTTCACGTCGTCGGGGCCGGGCAGATCATCCCCGCCGCGGGCTTCGGCGACGGCCGCGGGTGCCGCGATCGCGGCCGGAGCGCCCGCCGTCGAACCGGCGACCAGGGTGGAGACGCACAGGGCGGCACAAAGTCTTCGTAACAAAGGAGATCCCCTCTCGAACTGACTCGTGAGTGGCGATTCGTGTGCTGACCCTGACTACCACTCACGACCACCCCGACCAACCGTCCGCTGGAGCCATAACCGCTCAAGCGAGAGAACACCTTGCGCCACAAGACGTTCCCGTGAACGATCGGCTCCTTCGTTCAACTGGTTCCGGAGCGGCAGTTGAGCGCTCCAAGGCGCCGTTCGATTCCAAGGAGACTGACATGACCGAGAGCGGTCGCCGCTGGCGGATCCTCGTGGACCAGGACCGCTGCATAGGTTCCGGGGTGTGCGTGGGAGACCTTCCGCACCGGTTCCGGATCGTCGACGACAGGTCACAGCCGGTCGACGTCGAGATCGGTGCCGACGAGGAGGTGCTCGCCGCGGCCGATTCCTGTCCACGGGAAGCGATCCGCGTCGTGGACGTGGCGACCGGTGAGGTACTGGCACCCCTCGAATGACCGTGGCTCGACCAAGACACCGTGTCCGGCCCGCCGGACACGTGGAGGATGTTGATGCAAAGCCGTCGAACGACGAAGGTCGAAAGACTCTCGGCCGACTTCGTCCAGGATTCCTACACGTTGTACGCGCGGTTGCGGGAAGCGGGCCCGCCCCGGGAAGTGCTGATGCCACACGGTATCAAGGTGTGGATGGTGACCCGCTACCGTGACGCCCGCGCCCTGCTGTCGGATCCGCGGATCAGCAAGGACGGACGGCGGGTCAACGAGCTGTTCGCCCGGCACGCCGAGTCGCCGGACAAGACCCCCGCGGCGGTCGACGACGAGCTGGCCGCGCACATGCTCAACAGCGATCCGCCGAACCATGTCAGATTGCGAAGACTGGTCGGCAAGGCCTTCACCGAACGCCGGGTGAAACTCCTGCGGCCGCGGATCGAGGAGATCACCGAGGAACTGCTCGACCGGATGGCCGGCGCGCGGGAGGCGGAACTGATCGAGGATCTGGCCGCCCCGCTGACCATCACGGTCCTCGCCGAACTGCTCGGCGTGCCGCCCGAGAATCGCGAGGTCTTCCGTGCCTGGACGAACACGCTCGTCGGGGCGGACCACACGCCGGAAGAGGTCGCCACGGCTTCGGCGGCGGTGGCCAGGTTCACCGAGGACCTGATCGACGCGAAACTCGCCGATCCCGGCGACGACATGTTCAGCGCGCTGGTACTGGCCACCGAGAAGGGGGACAGGCTCAGCAAGGACGAGCTGGTGGCGATGGTCTTCCTGCTCGTGGTGGCCGGGCACGACACCACGTTGAGCATGCTCGGCAACGGGGTGTACACCTTGCTCCGCCATCCGGACCAGCTCGCCAGGCTACGGGCGGACCCGGCGTTGCTTCCCGCCGCGGTCGAGGAACTGCTGCGGTACGAGGGTTCGGTCAGCCTGGCGACGTTCCGGTTCACCACCGAGGACATCGCACTGGACGGCGTGACGATTCCCGCCGGCGAGATCGTGGTGGTGGCGCTGGGCTCGGCGAACCGCGACGCGGAGAAGTTCGAGCACGCGGACAGCCTGGACATCACCCGCGGACTCGGCGGTCACCTCGCCTTCGGCCATGGCATCCACTACTGCGCGGGCGCGCCGCTGGGCCGTCTGCAGGTGGAGATCGGCATCGGCGGGTTGCTGGAACGGTTCCCGGACCTCGCGCTGGCGGCGGAACCGGAGCAGCTCCGGTGGAAGACAAGCACGATCATGCACGGCCTCGTCTCGCTGCCGGTCTCCCTGCACGGCTAGGCGCTGTCCTGCAAGACCCGCCCCGCCGCGAAAGGCCCGACAAGCCTTCGCCGCGGGGCATCGGCGTCTTCGGGCGCCGATGCCCCCTGACCGCGTGATACCGTTGCGGAATGGGCGAATTCGATTTCCTCGTAGGCTCGTGGAATGTCCTCAACCGCCGTCTGACAAAGCGGCTTGCCGGTAGCGACGATTGGGTCGAATTCACGGCACCCGCGAAGAGTTGGAGCCTTTTCGAAGGAAAGGCGAACGTCGACGAAATCGTCTTTCCCGACGGAGTGCGGGGACTGACCCTGCGGTTGTTCGATCCAGTGGCCCGGAAGTGGTCGTTGAACTGGTCCAGCAGTGACACCGGGCGGCTCTTCCCGCCTGTCATCGGCGAGTTCACCGATGGACGCGGCGTCTTCTACGGCGAGGACACCGAGGGTGATACGCCCGTACGGGTCCGGTTCATCTGGTCGGACGTCACCGAGAATTCGGCCCGCTGGGAACAGGCCTTCTCGATCGACAACGGTGAGAGCTGGGAGGTCAACTGGATCATGACCTTCAACCGTTCCTGACGATCATATTTCCGCGAGCGGCGATCGGCGGTGCGCAATCGTCGCCGCGTGACCGAACCGGCCGCTGTCTGCTTCTCTGGGCCGCATGCAGCAACGCATCGAAGCCTCCCAACTGATTCCCGGACGCGGCACGCCGACCATGGACGCTGTCGTGATCGTCGAAGGCGACAGGATCCGCTACGCCGGTCCACGCGACGGGGCGCCGGCCACACCCGGCGCCGACGTCACCCGTGGGCATACCGTGATGCCCGGAATGTGGGACTGTCACGGGCATTTCATGGGCCTGCGCAGTGCGGACCTGCACGATCTGATGCACGAGCCGATCGCCTTGCGGTCGGCTCGGTGCGTGTCGGACCTGCGGGCCTGCCTCGACTCGGGCTTCACTTCCATCCGCGAGGTCGGCGGTCTCGGTATCCACTTGGTCCGCGCGGTCGCCGAGGGCACCATCGAGGGACCGACGATCTACAGCGCGGGCACGGCCTTGTCGACCACCGGTGGACACGGCGACGTGCACGGCTTCCCTGTTCCGTGGATCAACGACTTCGGCCACCTCGGCGGGGAACTGCGGCTTGCCGACGGACCCGCCGAGTGCGCGCGGGCCGCCCGTGAACAGCTGCGCAACAACGCGAAGCTGATCAAAGTGTTCGCCTCCGGCGGAGTTCTGTCCGAAGTGGACCATCCGCATCATCAGCAGTTCACCGACGCCGAACTGGCCGCGATCGTCGAGGTGGCGGGACAGGCCGAGCGGGTGGTCGCGGCGCACTGCCACGGCAAGGCGGGCATCATGGCCGCGCTGAAGGCGGGTGTTCACACCATCGAGCACGGCACCTATCTCGACGAGGAAGCCGCCGCGGCGATGCGTGAGACCGGCGCGATCCTGGTGCCCACCCGCGCGATCATGCACCTGCTGCTCACCAGCGATCTGCTTCCCGCCTACGCCAAGCGAAAACTGGAAGAGGTGGCCGGGCGGCATCTCGACGCGATCGCCTTGGCCCGCGAGGCGGGTGTCACCATCGCGCTGGGCACCGACCTCGCCATGACCGGCCCCGACCGGCCCACCCAATGGGGGAAGGGCGGCATCGAGCTTTCGCTGATGGTGAAGAGCGGTGCCACCCCGCTGGAGGCGATCGAAATGGCCACGGCCACCGCACCCGCCACCCTCGGACCGCAGGCTCCGCGCTCCGGGCAGCTGCTGGCCGGCTACGACGCGGACGTGCTCCTGCTGGACGCGGACCCGGTGCTGGACATCGACGTCCTCGCCGATCCGGCGCACGTGACCGATGTCTGGAAGTCCGGCCGTCAGGTGAAGTGAAGGCAACAACGGCCGTAGAACCCGAGTACATCGAGAGAACACTCGCGGCGGCGATGGTCTCGGTGACGAAGCCCCGGCTCCATGGAGAAATGCCCATGAGTGACACGATTGTCGATTTCGACGCCATCATCACGCGGTATGCGACCTTCACCTTCGACGACTCGACGCCCCTGCTCGACGCGGGGCTGGAATCGCTGGCCTTGCTGCGTCTCGCGGTCGACGTGGCGGGTGACGACGACGCCGAGATCGACGCCACCCGGCTGGTCGATCTGCACACGGTCGCCGATCTGAAGCGCTGGCTGGCCGATCTGGCCGCCGCCGGTCAGGACGGGGGCGCGCGATGACGACCCGCAGACTCTTCGACTGGTTCGACGATTCGGTGGCGGTTCACGGTTCCTCGACGGCGATCGAGGTCGCCGGGCTCACGCTGACCTACGACGAACTGCGGGCCGCCGTCGAGCGGATGGCGGTGCGCTTGGTGTCGGCCGCGGGCAGACGACCGGACAGGGTCGGCCTGCTGACCTCGCGCAGTCTCGCGAGCTACGTGGGCTACCTGGCGATCCAGCGGGTCGGCGCGGCCGTGGTGCCGCTCAACCAGGGCGCGCCGGTCGCGAGGAACCTGGCGATCACCAAGGACGCGGGCCTGGACGTGACGATCGTCGACGACACGTCCGCCAAGCAGTTGCCGGAGTACCCGCGGCAGTCGGGTATCCCGATCGTCGACCTGACCGGTGACCGGTGGCGTGGCCTGCTGGACGGCGGCGAGCCGCTGCCCGAGATCGGTTCCGGCGACGGGGACGTCGCCTACATCATCTACACCTCCGGCTCGACGGGGAGCCCGAAAGGCGTGCCGGTGACGCACGAATGTGTGTCCTCGTTGCTGGAGGACAACATCCGCCGGTTCGGCTTCACCGACGACTGCCGGGTTTCACAGACCTTCGAGCTCTTCTTCGACGGATCGATCGTCGAGCTCTTCGCCACCTGGGGGACCGGCGCGACGTTGTGCGTCCCGCAGCACAGCGAAGTGTTCGCGCCGGTGCGCTTCGTCAACGAGAAGCGGCTCACGCACTGGCTTTCGGTGCCGTCGATCATCTCCTTCGCACGCAGGCTGCGGGCCCTCGCCCCGGGCAGTATGCCCAACCTGCGCCGGGGGATGTTCGGCGGCGAACCGCTGAACCTCGAACAGGTCGAGGTGTGGCGGGCCGCCGCACCCAACGCGACCATCCACAACTGTTACGGGCCGACGGAACTGACCGTCATCTGCACCGGATACGAGGTGCCCGCCGCACCCGCCGACTGGCCGGTCACCTCGAACCGTTCCATGCCGATCGGTGAGCTCTTCCCGCATCTGGACTATGTACTGCTCGACGAGGAATTCCGGGAGTGCGAGGACGGCGAGCTGTGCGTGCGCGGCCCGCAGCGCTTCCCCGGCTACCTGGACCCCGACGACAACGCCGGGCGCTTCCTTGCCTTCGACGGCGAGCAGGGCACGGTCTACGACGGTACCGAGCCGCTGACCCCCGGGCACTGGTACCGCACCGGTGATCGAGTGCGCCGCGAGAGCGGTGAGCTGGTCCATCTCGGCCGCGTCGACGACCAGATCAAGGTCCGGGGCAACCGGGTCGAACTGGGCGAGATCGAGTCGGCGCTGCGACGGCATCCGTCGATCGCCGAGGTGGTCGTGGTGGCGCTCACCGCCGCCGACGGCGAGGTGGACCTGCACGCCGTCTACGCGGGCGATCCCGTGGACGAGACGGAGTTCGTCCGCCTGCTCGAGGACCTCCCGGTCTACATGCGCCCGAGGGGTTACCACCAGCGCGACAGCATCCCGTTGGCCGCCAACGGGAAGGTCGATCGCAAAGGGTTGACCGAAGAGATCCTGCCGATCGTCCGCTGAACACCGGAAAGGAATTCCGTTGAACGCTCCCGTCGCGACGGACACCGGCATGTTCCCGGCCAGTGCCCTCATGGAGATGCTGTGGTGGATCCATCAGAGGGCCAGGAACAAGTCCGTCTACAACCAGACCTGGCCGCTGAAGGCCGACCGGCCGCTGGACTTCGACGCCCTGCGGGTCGCCTGGCAGGCCGTGGTGGACCGATACGAGGCGATGCGTGCGAGTCTGCACCATCGTGACGGCGCGATCATGGTGTCCATTGTGGACCACATCGACGTCGAACCGCAGTGGATCGCGATCGAGGATCCCGGCTCCGTGCCGGTCGAGCCCCTGCTCAGGTCGATCGCGGGGGAGATCCAGGAGCGGCCGCTCGCGCTGGACGTCGCGCCGGCGGCACGGCTGGTGGCGGTGACCGTCGGAGATCAGCACGAGTTGCTGGTCACCGTCCACCACGCCTTCGTCGACGGATGGGGGATGCAGCTGCTGATGGACGACTTCGCCAAGGCGTACGCGGCGGCTGTCGCGGGTGAGGAGCCGGACTTCGGTGCCGAGCCCCCGGTGTCGTTCCGGGAGCACATCCTCGCCTCGAACGCGGCCCGCGCCGACGGCCGCTGGGACGCGAGCCTGAAGTACTGGCGCGAGAAGCTCGACGGCGCGGTGACCACGACCCTGGTCGCGGACCGGCACACCTACACCGGCACCGGCAACAAGGGCGGGATGGTGCGGTTCGTCTTCAGCAAGGAGGCCGTCGACGGCATCGGCGAACTCGCGAAGCGGTACTTCACCACACCGTTCAGCGTGCTGTTCGCCGCGTTGCAGACGGTGCTCGCCCGTGGCGGCGCCGGACCGGAGGTGTGCACGGGCCTGGTCAGCGCCAACCGTATGACGCCCCAGGACCAGGCGCTGGTCGGGTATCTGGCCAACGTCCTGGTGACCAGGACCGTCATCGAGGACGGCGACTCGTTCGGCACGGTGGTCGAGCGGGTCCGTGACGGCATGTGGGACAGCCTCGCCCATCAGACCGTGCCGTTCTCCCTGGTGTACGGCGCACTCACCGAATCGGCGCAGGCCCGGCTGCGGGACGCCATCCCGCTCCTGGTCACCTGGTACGGATCGATCGGCGTCGGGCTGCGCCTCGGCGACGTCTCGCTGAAGCTGCAACGCGCGCCGAACCGCGCGGCCCGCACCGACCTCGGGTTCGGGGTGTTCGACGTCGACGGCGAGTACGTCGTCGAGTCCGAGTACAACGTCGGCCGGTTCGACCACTCGACGGCGCGGCGCCTGTTCCAGGACATCGACCGGGTCCTCGCGGAGGGCGGCCTCGATCCGGAGCTGCCGGTGGGCACCATCGAGGTCGGCTCCAGGACCGCACCCGCCTATCTGGAACACACCATCCCGGCGGCCGAACCGGACACCACGGAGATGCCGCGATCCGCGGCGCTCGACCAGGTCCGCAGGGTCTGGACCGAGGTGCTCGGCACTCCGCCGGCCGGAGCGGACGAAGACTTCTTCGCGACCGGAGGCCGGTCGCTCAAGGTCGTGCAGTTCGCGTCGGCCATCGAGTCCGAAAGCGGCGTGACGCTGGACATCACCGGGTGGCTCACCGAGCCGACCCCGCGGCGGGCGGCCGAGCAGCTCGACGGCGGCTCCGGCGCCGACGACGGCAGCACTCTTGTCGTCCTACGGGAAGGCGGTGGCCCGCATCTGCATCTGCTGGCCGGCGCGGGCGGCAGCGTGCGGGACTACCACGAACTCGTGGCCGAACTTCCGCCGGACTGGCTGGTCACGGCATCGCAGGAACGCACGCCGCTGGACTCGATACCGGCGATGGCGGCGAGGTTCCGCGCCGATCTCGATGCCGAGGACCTGCGTCCCGATGTGCTCGGTGGCTGGTCGATGGGCGGCCAGATCGCGTTCGAGATGGCGGCGACCGGCCGGGGCGCCCCGCCGCCGGTGGTGCTGCTCGACTCGACACCACCGGTCCGGCACGACATCGCCCCCGAGGTGCGGGACGCCGTGGTGTACGAGGTCTTCTCCGAGAACATGGCAGCGACGTTCGGCGCGACCCTCGACGGCACGCCTGCCCGGACCACACCGGGGGATCCCGAGCTGGCGATGCGGGTGCTGGCCGCCCGGCTGGCCACCGCGAGCGGGCAGCCGGTGTCGGTGCCGATGCTTCTCGAGCGCTGGACGACGTTCAACCGGCACACCGACGCCGTCGGCTCGTACCTCAACGAACGGCCGCTCGCGGTTCCCGCACTGCTCGTCCGGGCGGACCTGGCCGAGCACCAGGTGGTTCAGTGGACCACGCAGTTCACCGCACCGCCGCGCCTGATCCGGGTCGAGGCCGACCACTACGGCGTCCTCCGAGCCCCGGTGATCGCGGAGATCGCCGGCGAGATCGTGCGACTCCGTGACACCGCAACACAATCAGTGTGAACTTGGAGGAGCTGTGTCCGAGCGACCCTCGACCGTTCCCGCCGTCGCGACCGAGCCCCGGCCGTCGCAGCGGCGCAACGAGTGGCTGCTGATCTCATTCACCGGGACGACCAACACCGCGGACGCCGTGATGCGGGTGGCGCTTCCGTTGCTGGCGACCACGGTCACCGATTCACCGGCGCTGATCGCCGCGGTGGCGATCATGCTGACCCTGCCGTGGCTGATCACCGCACTGCACATCGGTGTGCTGGTGGACCGCAAGAACCGGCGCTCGCTGATGGTGGGGGCCGAATTCGCCAGGATGGCCGCGATGGCGGTGATGCTCACCGCGGTCGCGGCGGGCTTCGTCAACCTGCCGTTGATCCTCGCCGTGGCACTGGTACTGGGTGTCGCCGAGGTGGTCGCGCAGCTGTCCGCGATGTCGATCATCCCGACGGTGACGCCGAAGAGCCGATGGCAGTCGCTGAACGCGCGGCTCACCGCGACCGAATACGTCACGTTCAGTTTCCTGGGCGCGCCGATCGGCGGATTCCTCGTCGCCGCCGGATTCGCGGTCGCGCTGGGCGCGAGCGGCGCGGTGTACCTGTTCGGAGCGGTGCTGCTGACCATGCTGGCCGGCGACTTCGCGGTGAAGCAGGCCAAAGAGCGCCGTCCGGCAAGAGTGGAGATCCGCGAAGGTCTGTCGTTCCTGTGGCGGCACCGGTTGCTGCGGACGATGGCCGCGCTGATCACGGGCATGGCGGGCTGCTGGGCCGCGTGGTACGCGCTCATCCCGGCGTACGCGGTCGGCGGGCCGCTCGATCTCACGCCCGCGCAGTACGGATTCCTGCTGACCAGCCTCGGCGCCGGTGGAGTGCTCGGCACGGTCCTGGTCGGCCCGGTCAACCGGTTGATCGGCAGACGCTGGGCGATGTTCGTCGACATCATCGGCACGGTGCTGATGGTCGGGGTGCCCGCGGTGGTGCCGGGCGCGCCGGCCAGTGTCTGGCCGGTCGGTGTCGCCGCGTTCTTCGCGGGCGTCGGCGGGACGATGTGGACGGTGAACTCCCGGGTGATCAGCCAGTCTCTGGTGCCCAACGAGCTGCTGGGCCGGTTCAGCGCGGCGAGCAGGCTGCTGTCCTGGGGCATGCTCCCGGTGTCGGCGGCGATCGCGGGCGGTCTGGCGGAGCTGTTCGGCTTTCAGGTCGCGTTCGGGGTCTTCGCGGTCGTCTGCCTGCTGATGATCTACCCCTTCCTGCGGGTGATCACGGCCGCCGCGATCGCCGCGGTCGACACCCCGGCCGCGGAAAGCGGCGGCAAGTGATCGATCCACAAGGGACGATGTACGGCTGGTTCCTCGACACCGTCCGGAGATGCCCTGATGCGACGGCCATCGAGGTCCGTGAGGACACGCTGAGCTACAGCGAGCTCCGGCTGCTCACGGACAGGCTGGCGGCCGGGCTGGTGCGGGCGGCGGGCAGGCGCCCGCACGCGGTCGGGCTGCTGGCCGCCCGCAGCCTCGCCACCTACGCCGGTTATCTCGCGGCGCTACGGCTCGGTTCGGTCGTCGTCCCGCTCAACCCGAAGTTCCCGGCCGACCGCAACCGGACGATATGCGCGGCGGCCGGGGTGGACGTGGTCGTGGTCGACGAGGCGGGCGCGGCGGAGGTGGTGGACGGCACGGGCGCCGTCGCGCTGCCCCTGCTCGGCGATTGGCCCGAGCGGCTGCCCGAGCCGTGGAACCCGCTCTACGACGGCGATCCCGACGCCGTGGCGTATCTGCTGTTCACCTCCGGCTCGACCGGAACGCCCAAGGGCGTGCCGATCCGGCACCGCAACGTGGCAGGCTACCTGGCGCACTGCGTGGAGCGTTACGCGGTCGCGCCCGGTTGCCGGCTCTCCCAGACCTTCGACCTGACCTTCGACCCCTCGGTGTTCGACCTGTTCGTCGCGTGGAGCACCGGCGCGACCCTGGTGGTTCCCTCCGACGCGGAGGTGCTCACCCCGGCCCGGTTCGTCACCGGCAAGCGGATCACCCACTGGTACTCGGTGCCGTCCGTGGTCTCGCTCGCCGGTCGGCTGCGCGGGCTGCGCCCCGGCGCGATGCCGGAGCTGCGCTGGAGCGTTTTCGCCGGCGAGCAGCTGACCGTGGAGCAGGCAAGGGCCTGGGCCACCGCGGCACCGAACAGCGTGCTGGAGAACGCCTACGGTCCCACCGAGCTCACCGTCACGGTCACCGCGTACCGGCTGCCTGCCGATCCCGGGGCGTGGCCGGACACCTCGAACGGCACCGTGCCGATCGGCCGGGTGCACGACGCGCTCGACGCGGTGCTGGTCACCGAGGACGGCCGCGCGGGTGAGGACGGCGAATTGTGCGTTCGCGGCGGCCAGCGCTTTGACGGCTACCTCGACCCCACCGACGACCACGGCCGGTTCTTCCGCGGCGAAACGTCGTTCGTCGTGGCCGACGGCGCGCCGCGAGACGGCGATTGGTACCGCACCGGAGACCGGGTCCGGCGGGAACACGGCGAACTCGTCCACATCGGACGGTTGGACGATCAGGTCAAGATCCGCGGCTACCGCATCGAACTGGGCGAGATCGAGGCCGTGCTGCGGAAGCATCCGGGAGTGCGGGACGCCGTGGTGATCGCCGTGCCGGCGCGCGGGCAGACCGTGCTGCATGCCCTGCACACCGGCGACCCGGTCGACGCGGGCGAACTGACCGCCGCCGTCGCCCGCCGCCTCCCCGAATACATGGTCCCGGCCGTGGTGCACCACGTCGACGTCCTGCCCGTCAACGCGAGCGGCAAGATCGACCGTCGCCGCCTCGCCGCGGAAGTGACCGACGCCGTGCGGTGACGGCACCCTTTCGCGTTTCGGCACCTGATTGCGTTCCTTGCCTGCTCCTAGCCCCGCTCGGAAGTCCGTTAAGGCCTCCTTCACTACCTTCAGGGTAGGTAAGGAGGCCTTCAGCGCGGTGAGCGCTATGAGTGACCCCTTGACGACCTTTGCCATGGTGCGAAGGGGACGTAACTCGCGTGATTGAGGACGTAACTCGCGTGCTTAGAGGCGTAACTCGCGTGATTGGAGGCGATCCGTCTCTGATCACGCGAGTTACGCTTCTGATCACGCGAGTTACGGGGACACTCGGCCTGGCGTTTCGGCACCTGGTCGCGGCGGGATGCCCGGCTCAGTCACCCCGCCACCCGCCGCGCGAAGATCGCGCACAGCGAGTCGATGTCCTGCAACGCCTGAGGAGTCAGGTCTTCGTCGTCGAGTACCACCGCCAGCCGCGTCTCGACCCGTTCGATGATGTCGACCAGTCCGAAGGAGTTGTAGTTGGGGAGCTCGCGCAGGGTGGTGGCGGCGCGCACGGTGGGTTCGTCGATCCGCAGCACGTCCTGGATCGCGCCGAGCACCGCGGCGCGGGTGGTGTGCCGGGCGGCGAGCCGGGCGGCGATGGCGACGTCTTCGTGGAGCAAGCGGCCGAGGTCGTCGAGCACGGCGGTGCCAGGGGCGCCGGTACGGGATCGGCGCGAGGCCACATAGCTTTTCGAGGCGAGGGTGAGCCAAGCCTTGGCGTGTTCGTCGACCTCGGGGCTCGGCCGGTCGTTCCGGGCGAGCCAGGCACCGTGCAGCAGGCGCGAGCGGCCCAGCAGCCAGATGTCCAGCACCAGACCGTCGCCGTGGTCCGCGGCGAGATAGGCGTCGATGGCGGGGACGGCGTCGGCCATCGCCTTGGCGTTGACCGCGAGGACGTCGGGCTGCTCGGCGATCGGTTCGGCGGTGAACCGCAAGGCGGTGGCCGTGGGCAGCATGGCGTCCAGTTCGCTCGGGGAGAGCCGCCACACGCCCGGACGGCACGGACCCCACGGGGTCTCGTCGTGGTAGGCGTCGACCACCGTGTCCGATGTGGACAGAAGGAACGTGTGCTCGGTGTGGCGACGGCCGGCGTACGGCGTCCACGTCAGGCCGTGCGCGTCGGCGATCACGTACAGCGGGCCGGCTTCGTCGGCCAGCGCCCGCAGCCGGGCGCCGTCGATCCCGTCCCAGCGTCGCGCCACTCGCAGGCCAAGCGTCTCGTGCGCGGCGGCCAGCCGGTAGGGCAGGGAGCCGGCCACTCTCGGCCCCGGCTCGAGATCGAACCGCAGCGGGGCACCGAGTGACAGGTGCGCGCCCGCCTCGCCGTGCCGGTCGGCCAGCACGGCGAGGTTGGCCTGCAGGCAGTCCAGCGCGTCCGCCCGTATCGTCTCCAGCAGCGGCGACCAGAGCCGGTCGTACGTCTCGGCCAAGGAGGTCACGATTCCCGCTCCAGGCCGAGGAACGCGTCGACCTCACCGGTGAGCCGGTCCAGGTGCCGCGGTTCGAACACGTCGTAGTGGCCCGCGTCCAGGGTCGCGGTCCGCAGATCCGGCGCGAGCTCGCACCACCGTCGCAGCGCGACGGTCCGGCCGGAGATGCCGTCGTCGGCGTCCCTGCACATCAGCAGCAGCGCCCGCCCGGGATACTCGCGTTCGGCGGCATACCCGGCGAGCGCGTGCGCCTGTGCCCGGAAGGTGCGCTCCACCCTGGCGACGGTGTGTTCGTCCGGCCGGGGGCCGAGGCCCCCCACGATGAGCTTCCTGATCCGTTCGTCGTCCTCGGCCGAGGCGTGGCGGGGCAGCGGCGAACTGTCCACGATCACCAGATCCGGCCGCGACCCCCGGTCGGCCAGCCGCACGCACATCTCCCAGCCGACGGTGCCGCCCAGCGACCAGCCGAACACCAGCGCCGGGGAGCGGTCGCCGAGCGCCGACAGGGCGGACTCGGCCATCGCCGCGATGCTGTCCTCCGGCGGTTCCCCGGGCACCAGCCCGGCCGCGCGCACGGCGTAGACGCTGTAGTGACGGCCGAGGTGGGAAGCCAGTCGCAAGTACGGGTTCAGCCCGCCGCCCGCGCCGGGCAACATCACGCAAACCGGCCGATCCTTACGGCGTACCAGGGTGACCAGCCTGCTCGGCGGCTCTTCGCGTACGGGCTCGTTCATTGCCGGACCAGCGCTGCCAGCGTCGCCACGGTCGGCGAGCGGAAGAACTCGACCAGCTGCACGGCCACTCCGTACCGCTCCTGCACCTGGCCCACGACGGTGAAGATGTTCAGCGAGTGCGCGCCGTACTCCAGCACCGGGCGGTCCCGCTCGACCTGGGGCACGCCGAGCACCTCGGCCCAGATGCCTGCCAGCTCCCGTTCGAGGTCGTCGGCGTACTCGGCGGTGGGTGCGGGTGTCGCCGCTCGCTGCGCGCTCAGCCGTTCGGCCAGCACCACCAGCGCGGCCCGGTCGGTCTTGCCGCTGCGGGAAGTCGGCACGGACTCGATGTCGACGATCTCCGCCGGTGCCATGTACGACGGCAGCCGCTCGGTGAGCGCGGCCCGGACCCGCTCGTGGTCCGGCGCGGAGCCGGGCTCGGGCAGCAGGAAGAGCAACGGCCGTCGATCGATCCCGTCACCGCGCACCGCGGCCACCGCCTGGCGCACGTCGGGCAATCCGGTCGCCACGGCTTCCAGCTCGCCGAGTTCCACCCGATAACCGCGGATCTTCACCTGGGTGTCGTTCCTGCCGAGGAAGATCAGCGCACCGTTTTCATCGCGCACCACGTGATCGCCGGTGTGGTAGGCCGTTTCGCCCGGCGTGAAACCGTCGGGCAGGAACCGTTCGGCGGTGCGCTCCGGGTCGTTGACGTAGCCCACCGCGGGCGAGTGACCACCGAGCAGCAGCTCGCCGGGGACCCCGGCCGGCGCGAGATGACCGGTCTCGTCGACCACGTACGCGGTCACGTTCGGCAGCGGCAAGCCGATCGGGACGTGGCGTGACCACGGCGGGTCGGCCGCGGTCAGCCGCCAGGTGGTCGCGGCGTTGGTCTCGGTCGGCCCGTAATGGTTGACCAGTGTGCACTGTGGATGGTCGGTGAAGAACGCGCGGATCTCCTCGTCCACCAGCAACTGCTCGCCCGACACACACAGATATCGCAGCGACGGCAGGTGCGTCCGCACGGACTGCACGAACGGGCGCAGCGCCGCCACCGGAAGGTAGAGATGGGTCACCTCGGTGTCGGCGACCCGGCGCACCAGCTCGGGGAAGTCGCGCCGGTCGGCAGGCTCCCGCGACACCACGGTCGCCCCGGCCAGCAGCGTGGGCAGGATCTCCTGGAACGACACGTCGAACCCGGCGGGCGCGTACTGCAGGAACCGGCTGTCCGCGGTCATGTCCAGCGCGGAGATCTGCCAAGCGGCGAGATTGAGCAGCGGCCGGTGGCCCATGAGCACGCCCTTCGGCAGCCCGGTCGAGCCGGACGTGAACATCACGTAGACCGGAGAGTCCGCCGTCGCGACGGCCGCGGTTTCCACATCGGACTCGAATGCGGCGGCCGGTGCGACCTCGACCCCGTGCAGGGTGACGCCGGACCCGATCACCACCCGGCAGCGGGACTGCCGCACCATGTACGACAACCGGTCGGCGGGCAGGCTCGACTCCAGTGGCAGGTAGGTCGCGCCACGCCGCAGGATCGCCAGTATCGACGTGACGGTCTCGCTGAGGGAGTCCAGCCGCAGCCCGACGACGTCTCCCTGGCCGACCCCGCGGCCGGCGAGCCCTGAGGCGATGCGCTCGGCGGTACGGGATAGTTCGGCGTAGGTGAGCGTGCGGCCGGGTTCGGTGACCGCGACGGCGTCCGGAGTCCGGCGTGCGGTCTCGGCGAACCACTCGTACAGGGTCGGCGACGGCACCTGCGCCGGATACCCGTCATGGCGACGGCTTCGCACGGCCGAGGCGTCGTCGAACAGTTCGGCGAGGGTGAGCGTGCCGTCGGCCACCGTCCGGCGCAGGGCGGTCCGCATCGAGTTCAGCAGGCCGTCGGCGACCGCGGGCGGGATCAGCTCGCTGTCGTACTCCAGTTCCAGCAGCCACCGGCCGCCGACCAGGGTGGCACCCAGCCACAGGTCGAACTTGGCGGTGCCGTTGCCCGGCTCGTACGCGCCGACCACCGCACCGGTCCCGGTCGCCGGGTCGAACGTGTCCTGCATGGCGAGCATGCAGGAGAACAGGGGGTTGCGGTCGCTCGGCCGGTCCGGCTGCACCTGCGCCACCAGCTGGTTGAACGGGACGTCCACCGCGGAGCGGCAGTGGTCCACCGCGGCGCGGACGGTCTTGTCGAGGTGTTCGTCGACGGTGCGTGTCCAGTCCACGTCGACGGTGACCGGCAACGTGTTGACGAAGAACCCGCACAGGTCGTACGAGCCGATCGTGCGCCGCGCGGTGAACGGGCTGCCGATCAGCACCCGCGTCACGCCGCCGTGCCGCGCCAGCACCGTGCCGTACACCGCGGAGAACACCACGAACGGGCTGACCCCGAGCCGTTTACAGGTGGCCTGGAACCGCTCCGTCTCGGTTTCGCCGAGGGTCCACGAGATCCGCTGTCCGGCGAACTCCGTCCGGTGTGGACGGTCGGGTCGCGGGTACAGCACGAGCGGCGGGACCTCGCGCAGCCGTTCGGCCCAGGTGGTGACCTGTTCGGCCGTCCGCGCCGAACCCGCGGCCCGGTTCTGGGCGTTGAGTTCCTTCACCAGCGCGGCTTCCCGGCTCACCCTCAGCGTTTCCACGTCCATCGGGCCCGCCAGGGCGCGGTCGAGGTCGCGCACGATCGGGCCCATGGAAACCCCGTCGCCGACCAGATGGTGGCCGCAGATCAGGATCGCCGCGGCACTGTCGTCGGTGGCGCGCACGAAACCGAACCGGTGCACCGGTCCGGTCGTCAGATCGAACGGCGCGCGGCCGATGTCCCTGCCCAGCGCGGCGAGTGTGGCGGCGTATTCGGCGGGCGGCACGGAGATCGACTCCAGTGGCAGCTCGTCCGCGGTGGGCGGAGGCCGCAGCACTGCGTGCATTTCCGGATGCAGCCGGAACACCTGGCGCAGCGCCGGCTGAACGGTGACCAGGGCGACCAGCGCTCTGGTCACCGTCTCGGCCAGCGGGCCGGCGCATTTGGCCGGATCGAGGTCGAACTGGATGACCTGGTTGTAGATCTGCTTCGTCGGCACCAGGCTGTCCACCACCAGCAGTCCCTTCTGGGACTCGGTGAGGTGGAGTGTCGCCGTGTCGGCCAGCTGGAGTTCTGCTGTCATGCCGAGAGAGTCGCCGGATCCGATGTACCGCCGATGTTCCGGCGATGCAACCGTGCTGTGGCGCGTCGCACGGCCCGGCGGAACACCGGCGGCGTATCGCGAGCACATCGGCAGTACATCGACGGCGGTGAGCATCTGCCGCATGTCGACCAACAGCTTGCCCGTCACCGCGCCGCCGACCGAGGACCTGGCGCCGCAGGGGGGCCGGGTGGTGCTCAAGATAGGCACGTCCTCGCTGCTCACGAACGGCAGGCTGGACGCGGTCAAACTCGACAGGCTGTGCGAGATCGTCCACAGAGGACTCGTCGCGGGCCTGCACCCGGTGCTGCTCGCTTCCGGGGCCATCGCGATCGGCCGCGGTAGGCATCCCGCGCTGGCCGTGGACGATCCGGCGGCGTTACAGGTGTCCGCAGCGCTCGGTCAGTCTCGGCTGTACTCGGCCGTCGAGGCCGCGTTCGCCGAACGCGGCGTGCAGACCGGGCAGCTGCTGCTCACCCCGCCCGACCTGGTCGAGGACGAGCGGGGCGGAGGCGTCGGGCACACCTTGCACACCATGCTGGCGCTGGGCATGGTGCCGGTGGTCAACGAGAACGACGCGCTCGGCGTGCGCAACAACGACGTGCTCGCCGCGCTGCTCGGCGGCTACCTCCAGGCCGAGCTGCTGCTGTTGCTGACCAACGTGCCCGGTTTCTACGACAGCAACCCGAAGCTGGCCCCCGGCGCCCGGCACATCGAGGAGGTGCCGGTGCTGACGGCCGAGACCGAACGGCAGGCGGGCGGCGCGATCGGAGACGGCGGCACCGGCGGCATGCTGATGAAGCTCGGCGCGTGCTGGATCGCCACGTACAGCGGCGTACGCACGGTCATCGCGGAGAGCGCGGACCCCGACGTGCTGGTCGCCGCGCACTGTGGCCGCCCCGCGGGCACGGTGTTCCACCCGCGCGCGGTCACCGGCGCGACTCCCGGTATCGGAACGCTCTGGCGCGCGTTCCGGACCCCGCCGGTCGGGGCGCTGCACTGCACCCCGGCGGGCACCGACGTCGTCGTCCGCGGGGAAACCGTGTGCCACCACCACATCGCCGCCGTCCACGGCACCGTCGCGCCAGGTGACGTGGTCGACATCTGTGACCAGCACGGGCGGCCGCTCGCCCGTGGCCCGCTGAGCCGCGCCGTCGAGCCAGGCCGCCCGCCGACCGCACCCGTTGTCGACGGTGGCGACTACGTACCGATCATGGAGGATCTGCCATGTCAGTGACCGACGTCTGCCGCGCCGCGGCCGAGGCGTGGACCGAGATCAAAGGGCTGACCACCGCGCGCAAGAACGCGCTGCTGCTGGACATGGCCGTCGCGATCGAGGAGCACCGGGACCGGATCGTCACGGCCAACGAGACGGACGTCGCCGCCGCCCGCGACAACGGTGTCTCGGCAACGCTGGTCGATCGGTTGACCCTGACCGAGCGGCGGATGGCGGGTCTGGTCTCGGCCATCCGGACCATCGCCGACCTGCCCGATCCGGTCGGCCAGGTGGTCGAGGGCTGGACAAGGCCCAACGGCCTGCTGATCGAGCGGGTCCGCGAGCCGATCGGGGTGGTCGCGGTGATCTACGAGGCGCGGCCCAACGTCACCGCCGAGGTCGCCGCGCTCTGCCTGAAGTCGGGCAACTGCGCCGTACTGCGCGGCTCCTCGATGGCCATGGCGACGAACACGGCGATCATGGCCGCACTGGACAGCGCGATCGACCGGCACGAGGAGGTGCCCGCCGGTGCGGTCCAGCTGCTCACTGACCCGTCTCATGACGCCGCTCGGGAACTGATGCGCGCCAAGGAGTTCGTCGACCTGCTGGTGCCGCGCGGCGGGCCGGAACTGATCGAGTCCGTCGAGCGCAACGCCACCGTGCCCACGGTGATCGACGGCGCGGGCAACTGCCATGTCTACATCGACCATTCGGCGGATCTGGAGATGGCCACGGCGGTCACGGTCAATGCCAAGACCTCCCGGCCCAGCGTGTGCAACGCCATGGAAACCCTGCTGGTGCACGAGGAACTCGCGCGGGACTGGCTGCCCGACGTACTCGACGAGCTGTCGGCCGCGGGTGTGGAGATCCGCGGTGACGTGACGGTCCGCGAGGTCTGGCCCAAAGCGGTGGCCGCGCGCGAGGAGGACTGGGGCACCGAGTACCTCGACCTGGTGCTGGCCGTGCGGGTGGTGCCGGACGTGGGTGCGGCGATCGCGCATATCGACCGGTGGGGCACGTCCAACGCCGAGGCGATCGTCGCACGGGACATCGACGTGGCCCGCCGGTTCGCCCGCGAGGTGGACTCCGGCAGCGTGTTCGTCAACACCTCGACCCGTTACTCCGACGGCGGCGAGTTCGGCTACGGCGTCGAGATCGGCGTGTCCACGCAGAAACTGCATATCCGCGGTCCGATCGGGCTGACCGCGCTGACCACCGTGAAGAACGTCGTCTGGGGTACCGGACAGACGAGGATCGTGTAGGGGAGCGAGTCCAGTGTCCACTGTCCGAACCGCGTCGCCGATCCGTCCGTCGTCCCTTGTGGACAACGCGGCGCAGGCGCTGTCCATCAAGTACAACAACCTGGTCTACGAGCTGAGCGCGGCCGGGCAGGACATCATCACGCTCTCGCTCGGCGAGGCGTTCTTCGACCTGCCGCTGCCCCGGTTCGACGACCTGTCCGGGCACGGCCTGCATCACTACTCGCACTCCCGTGGGCTGCCGGAGCTACGGCAGCGGCTGGCCGGGTACTGGGCCGACTTCGACCTCCCCGTCGATCCGGACACCGAGATCGTCGTCACCGCGGGCTCGAAGGTGGCGATCTACATGGTGTTGCTGGCGCTGCTCGAGCCGGGGGACGAGGTGATCGTCCCGGAGCCGTTCTGGCTGAGCTACCCCGAGCAGGTACGGCTCTGCCGCGGCGTTCCGGTGCTGGTGCCGCACGACGTGAGCGTGTTCGACTTCGGCCGTTACGTCACGCCGCGCACCAGGGCCATCGTGATCAACAATCCGAACAACCCGTCCGGCCGGGTGCACACCGACGCCGAGCTGGAGTTCGTGCACGATCTGGCGGACGCGCGTGGCCTGGTGGTGATCGCCGACGAGGCGTACCACGAGTTCGTGCCGGCGGAGACCCCGTTCCGGGCTTGCGGCTCGTTCGATCCGGAGCTGCGGCACACCGTCACGGTCAACTCGATGTCCAAGAACTACGGGGTTTCCGGCTGGCGTGTCGGCTACGTCATCGCGCATCGCACGCTGATCGATCAGGTACTGAAGATCAACCAGCACCTGATCACCTGCGCGCCGACGATCCTGTCCTGGTATCTCGCCGAACACTTCGACGACATCCTGGACATCACCCGCCCGCAGATCCGCCGCGTCGTGGACCTGCGCCGCGAGGTCGCGGGCCAGCTCGCGGACATCGGCATCGAGACCCTGCCCGGCTCGGCGACGTTCTACCTCTTCGCCTCGCTCGGCAGGTCCACTTTGGACTCGATGGAGTTCGCCACCAGGCTGTTGCGGGAAAGCGCGGTCAGCGTGGTGGCCGGCATCGCCTACGGTGAGTCGTGCGACCGGCACATCCGCATCTCCGTGGGCACGGAGTCGCCGTACCGGGTGGCAAGGGGCATCGCCGAGATCCGGAACCTGATCGACGCCACGAGCTGACCAGCGCATGACAGAATGACGAACTCGGTCGCGCGTTGGCGGATCGGCTTCGGGCGGGCGCCTACCCGGCCTGGTGTTCTTCCGCAGCGCCTTCCGCCTCGCCGCCGCGGGTCAGGACGCTTTGACGCGGTCGTAGCGTAGTTCCAGTTCGCCGGTGGCGAGACCGTCCTGGACGTGGTGGAGGAGGAGTGTGCCGAGGCCCGAGTCGTCAAGATCGTCGGCCTTCTTGAAGCGGACACAGTTCTGGCCGAGACTGACCTTGCCGAGTTCGCCCGCGTAGTCCTGCACGAGGTATCGGTCGTTCCGTACGGCGGAGACGTAGAGGCTGAGGTAGTTCTTCTGCAGTGCCAGTCCGATGACCGGCCAATCGACGGGTTCGGCCGAGGACTTGACTTGATATTGGAACTTCCCGTAGCCGATCAAGCTCATTCCCATACCGGGCTTTCCCGCGCCGGTTCCGCCGAAGAACTCCCGTTTCAACTCCGGCGCCGCGTTCCGGACAAGGCGGTCCACCGCTCGAAGGTCTGCTTCCCTGACGGGATCCGCGGCGAAGTATTCCTTGAGATTGGACGCTGCCACTGTGAACATGGCGACCAAGCGCACTCGCGATATCGACCGGCCGAGTGAGGAATCACGCACAAGTACCTCCTTGGAGGGAATATCGCGGTTTGCTCGGCCCTGCCGTGAACCAGAAGGATTTGCGGATTTCGCATCGTCGACGGTCGAGTACTGCGATCTTGGTACCACTTCGGCCCTCGATGGTCCTGCGGCGCCCCGCGATCCGGGCGAATTCAGCCTGCGAGGCCGGGCTCGGGCTAAAGCAGCGATAGAAGGCGGTCTCGCCGGTCAGCCGGTTCAGGCGCATCAAGACCCGGCGGAGAGTTTCTGCCACGTCCGTTTCGAGAGCCGGTCTGCAGGCTCATCGACTCGGACGTGGTTGTCCGGTCCGGGAACACGGCGATCGCAGGCCACGGCCAGCACATAGGCCTGTTTCGGGGTCTCGAGGGGGCACACAGCCCGGCGGCGTCTTTGCCGTACCTACCTACCTACCTACCTACCTACCGGTCCGCGACGCCCCACCAGCCCAATGGGCCTTCATCTGGCGAACCGCCAACGTAACTCCGCAGATACGCACATTTGCCGGATCAGCCCGCGACCACAACGCGCTTTTCTGCCCGGAGCTCCATGCGCCCGAAGCGCCAGGGATATACGCGTCAAATCTGCCAAGCGAGGAGCTATTGATCCACCGCAGGCCTCGGTCACAGGCACGGACCCGTTGACCTTTTTAATAGATCCTGGCCCTCGCGTAACGGCAGGGGCCGAACTGGCCGAGTTCGGCTGGTGCCCGCCAGCGGTCACGATCCGACGCACCGACCTTCTCGCAGCTCGATCACGCGGTCGCAGCGGGCCAAGGTGGCGGGGCGGTGGGCGATGACGAGGACACCGATGTCGTCTCCGGCGGAGGCGAGTGCCGCGGTGATGGCTTCGTCGGCCTCGGGGTCGAGGTTGGCGGTGGCTTCGTCGAGAATGAGAATGCGCGGGTTCACCAGCAGGGCCCTGGCGACGGCGACTCGTGCTCGCTGGCCTCCGGACAGTCCGTCGCCGGTTTCGCCGACGACGGTGGCGAGCCCGGCGGGCAGTCCGGCTCCAGGGTCGAGGATCCCAGCCCGTCGCGCGGCCTCTTCTACTTCAGTGTCCTCGGCTTCAGGGTTCCCGAGCCGGATGTTGGTGGCGATCGTCCCGGTGAGGAGGCCGGGTTCCTGGGGAACGGAGCTGATCGCGCGGCGGAGGTCGTCGTCGGTCAGCTCGGCGAGGTCGACGCCGTCGAGGGTGATGGTGCCGGCGTCGGGGTCCCACATTCGGGTCGCGAGCAGCGCGCACGTGGTCTTGCCCGCACCGGACGGTCCGGTGAGGGCGACCCGTTCCCCTGGGTGGACGGTGAACGAAACGGCGCGCAGGACCGGCGGACCGTCGTCGCGGTAGCCGAAGGTCACGCGATCGAAGACGAGTCCGGTCGCGCGGTCACGGGACCGCAGGGGCCGGGGCATGCGGGCCTCGTGGACTGCTGGTGTCCGGTCGAGGACAGCGGTGATCCGGGTACCGGCGGCGCGCAGCGTGCCGACGTTGCGCAGCAGATCCGAGATCTGCGCGATCGGGCCGAGTGCCGCGATGGCCAGCACCATGGCGACCGGTGCGAGCGCGCGGTCGATCGTGTCGAGGTGCGTCGCGCAGACCGCGAGCGCGCCGATCGCGCTGAGTGCCAGAGCCGCGTCCATGACAGCGCGTTCCAAGCCGACCCGGGAGCCGATCTTCGCCTGCGCCGAGGTCAGCGCGCTCGTCCGCTTCTCGAGCGCGGCGGTGCGACGGTGCAGAGCTCCCGCGCGGCTGAGTTCTCCGAGTCCGCGGACGGTGTCCACGAGTTCGGCGTTGAGCGTCGCGGCGGCCTCGGTGAGTTCGGCTCCCTGCCGCGCCCCCGCCCGGCCGGACACCCAGGGCAAGGCCGCGGTCACGACGACGAACGGGATCCACGCCAGCAGCAGCCATGGCGTGACCAGGAGCGACAGGGTCGCGGTGGCGGCGATCATCACGGCCGAGGTGAGTGCTTGGGCCGCGGTGTGGGCGTAGAGCCATTCGAGTCGGTCGATGTCGGCGAAGGCCACGGACGCGAGGTCACCGCTCCTGCGCGGACGCCGTCGGTCGGGCAGGCTCACGCGGAGCCGGTCGAACACCCGGGCACGCAAGGTGCCGATCAGCCGGTAGGCCAGATCGTGCGAGACCCAGGACTCGCGCCAGGTCATCGCCGCGGTCACGACGGCAAGTCCGCACAGGACGGTGGCGACGATGACCGGCGGCGCGCTGCCGGTCGCCGCGGCCCGACCGGCCAGCCATGTACCGAGCACGGTCGTCGCGAGCGTGCCGAGCTGGGCGGCGGCGTTGCTCACGACGGTCCAGGCGAAGATCGCCCGTTGCTCGGCGATGACCGGCAGCAGCCGCCGGAGGGATCCGCTCACGAGTGGACCACCTGCCCGGTGACGCGGCCGGACTCGATCGTGACGACCGTGCTGGCATCACGCAACGCGCTCTCCCGATGGGCGATCACGATCCTGGTGGTGTCGCCGTGGTACTCCGCGAGCCGGGTGAGGACGCGCCTCTCGGTGTCGACGTCCAGAGCGGAGGTGGCTTCGTCGAGCAGCAGCACAGGGGGCGCGGCGAGGACGGCCCTGGCGATGGCCAGACGTTGCCGCTGGCCGCCGGACAGCTGAACGCCGTTCTCCGTGAGCACCGTGGCGAAGCCCTGAGGGAGTGCCTCGACGAACTCGATCGCGTCCTCGGCGTGGGCGGCGGCGCGGATCTCGTCGGGCGTGGCGGCGGGCCGGGCGAGGCGGAGGTTTTCTTCGACGGTGCCATGGAAAAGATAGGTGTGCTGGCCGACGACGCCGATGCTCGCACGCAGCGCGGCGAGGGTGTACTCGGCGACCGGGGTTCCGTCGAGCTCGATCGTCCCCTGTTGCGGATCGGCCTCCCGGACCAGAAGCCGGGCGATCGTGCTCTTCCCGGCGCCTGACGGGCCTACGATCCCCGTCGTGGCCCCCGGCGCGCATTCGAAGCTGATGCCGGAAACACCGGCGCCGTTCGGGTATCGATACCCGACCTGCCACAGCCGCAGTCGCGCCCCGCGTCGAGCGGGTTCGGTGCGGGTGCCGGTGTCGGTGACCTCCGGCCGAGCCCTCATGATCTCGTCGATTCCCTCGACCGCGCCCAGCCCTTGGTAGCCGAGGTGCCAGTGGGCGGACAGGTCGAGTACTGGACGGAAGCATTCCCTGGCGCACAACAGGAACAGGAACACCGACGCCGCGGGCGCCTGACCGCCGACGACCTCTGCGCACGCGACGAGGACCGTGGCCGCGAGGCCGAGGTGCAGTGCCAAGGCACTGACTCCCGCTTCCACCAGCGACACGCGCAACTGGGCCATCGTGACCCGGTGCAGGCGATCGCCGCGATGGGCGAGTGCCTCGCCCGCCCGGCGGCCGGCGCCGAAGAGCCGGAGGATACCGATCGACTGGGTCGCCTCCAGATAGTCGGCCGCGAGCTTTTCGTAGGCGCTCCAACGGGTTCGTCCCGTGCGGAGCAGCCGGGCGTCCCAGAAGCGGGGGACGGCCACGGCGCACAGGACCGCCGTCGCGAGGATCGCGGCCGCGGGGACGGACACGGTGAACAGCCATCCGGCGACGGCGGCCGGAACCAGACAGGTCACGAGCAGTTGTGGCAGGTAGCGGCTGTAGTAGGCGTCGAGGGCTTCGACCCCGTCGACGACCGTGTGCGTGATCGCCCCCGTGCGCTCTCCCCGCGTCCAGGCCGGTCCCAACAGGGTGATGCGGCGCAGAAGTTCGCCGCGCAGCCTGGTGCGGATGGCGATGCCGAACCGGGCCGCGGTGACCTCCCGCGCCCACAACAGGACCGCGCGCACGCCGACGACGCCGGTCAATGCCGCGATCGCGGGTGTCACGGTGGTGAAGTCTGCGCCGCGGGTGAGATCGGTGAGGACGGCCGCCGTCAGGACGGCTCCGCCGACATAGCAGGCCGACACGAGCATCGACAGCACCGCGAGCAGCAGGACTGGAGCGATGACGACACCCGCCAGCTGCAGGAGCCTGCGATGGATCACCGGGTGAACGCGTCCGCGTGGAGCCGTTGCGCGATTTCCCGCACCACCGAGATGTTCCCGAGCGTGCCGGGATAGGTGTCGGCGGCGTCGATCGCGATCAAGCGCTGTTCGCGGACGGCGGTCATGGCGGGGAAGGTGCGGGTGAGGTAGTCGATGCTCGCCTGTTTCTGCGCGGCCCCGTTGACGGCGAACACGATCGCGTCGGGATTCTTCGCGGCGAGCGCCTCGGGGGTGATCTGTGCGGCGAAGAACTTGGCGAACTGCGGGTCCTTCGGTGAGAACACGTTGTCCCCGCCAGCCCTGCGGATGATGTCGTACTCGATGCCGGCGCCGATCGCGGTGACGGTGGTGCCTTCCAGGAACACCTGGGCGACGGTGGGCTTGGGGCGGCCCGCGATGGCCTTGTCCACGGTGGCCAGATCCGCTCGGCCTTGATCGATCAGTGCCTTCGCCTTGTCCGGCACGGCGAAGATCCGGCCGAGATTTTCCAGGTCGGTGAAGAGATCCTCGACCGTGCCGTTCATGCGGCGTTCGGCGCAGCCGCCCGCGGCGACATAGGCGGCGACGCCGCTTTGCCTCAGTTGCTCCAGGCTGGCGAAACCCTTCTCGGCGGTGAATTCGTAGGTGGTGGGGGAGAAGACGAAGTCCGGCTTCGCGGAAAGGAGCTTCTCCCGGCTCGGCGGTCCGGACTCGCTCAGCACCGGGATGGTGGCGGCCTGTCCGGCCACGTCTTCCGGGAGCGGTGCGGTGGCGGTCTGTGCCTGGCCGACGAGCGAGCCCGCGAGCCCCAGCCGCAGCAACAGTTCCGTCTGCGACGGGCTGAGTCCGACCGCGGCGTGGGGAACGGCCCCGACGGTGACATCCCGGCCACAGTTGGAGACGGTGACGGTCGTGCTCGCGTTGTTCGACGGCGCGGCCGGCGTGACCGAAGAGCCGCAACCCGCGATCAGCGACATGCCGATACCGAACGCGGCAAGGGACAGGGTTCTACGCATGGTTCTCATTTCCGGGTGTGCTGAGCGGTGAACGGGTATCCGCACGACTGCCGAAGACCAGCACCGGCCGGCCGTCGCGTGGATGGATGAGCTGATCGACGGCGACTCCGAACACGTCTTCCACGACGTGTGGGGCGAGGGCTTCGGCCGGTGTCCCGGTGGCGACGACGCGGCCGGCGTCGAGCACCGCGATGTCGTCGCAGTAGGTGGCGGCGAGGTTGAGGTCGTGCAGTGCGGCGACGATGGTGCGATCGAGTCCGGCCGCGATCCGCATGAGCTCCAGCTGGAAGGAGATGTCGAGGTGGTTCGTCGGTTCGTCGAGGACGAGGACGGGGGAGTCCGCCGCCAGCGCGCGGGCCAGCATCACCCGTTGCCGCTGTCCGCCCGAGAGCCGTCCGATGGGCCGGTCGGCGATGTCGGTCGCGCCGACCCGCTCGAGTGCGGTCCACGCGAGGTCGAGGTCGGCTTCGGTGTCTCGGCCGAATCCGCGTTGGAAGGGCACCCGGCCCAGGAGTACGACGTCGAGGACCGTCAGGTCGAACTCGGACGAGGTCTCCTGAGTCATCACCGCCACTGCCTTCGCGACCGTCCGCCTGCCGGTGCGCCAGACGTCGTGCTCGCCAAGCAGCACCCGGCCCGAGGACGGCGCGACGGCGCGGTAGAGCGTGCGTAGCAAGGTCGACTTGCCGCTGCCGTTCGGGCCGACGAGCCCGAGAAAACGGCCGGAGTGGACCTCGAAGTCGACCTCCCGTAGCACCTGGTTGCCGCCCAGCGTCACGCTGACGTCGTCGAATTGGACCTTCACCGGCCGAACCCCGCCCGCATAGCCGTGTCCCGGCGCATCAGCCACAGGAAGAACGGCGCGCCCACGACCGCGGTGAGGATTCCGATCGGTATTTCCCCAGGCGCCGCGACCGTGCGCGAGAGGAGGTCGGCGATCATGAGGAACACGGCGCCGCCGAGTACCGCCACCGGCAGCATCCGGCGATGGTCCGAGCCGACGAGGATCCGGGCCACGTGCGGGATCACGAGGCCGACGAAGCCGATGCCTCCACTGACCGACACGATCGACCCGGTCAGGAGGGCGGCGGTCACGAGGAGCACGGCACGGAGCCGGTTCACGTCGACTCCCAGCGCGGTCGCGGACTCGTCGCCGCTCAGCAGCGCGTTCATGGCCCTGGTCCGCAGTCCGACGACGACACAGGCGGCCGCGAACGCCACCGCGGGCACGGCCAAGGAAGTCATCGAGGCGGCGGAAACGCTGCCGAGCAAGAAGAACAGGACGCTGAAGACGTTCTGTGCCTCGGTGGTCAGCGTCAGATAGCTCGTGATCGCGCTGAACAGGGAACCGAGGGCGACACCGGAAAGGATCATCCTGGTCGGCGACAGGATGCCGCGATGCCGGGCGACCAGGGCGACGCACACACTGGCCACCAGAGCGCCGGCGAAGGCCGCCGCGCCCAGCGGGAGCCCGCCCACGGCGGCCGTGCCGAACGTGATCACGAGGACCGCGCCGACACCCGCGCCGGACGACACGCCGAGCAGGTAGGGCTCGGCGAGCGGGTTGCGCACGATCACCTGCATGATCGCCCCGGCCAGCGCCAGTCCCGCTCCAGCGAGCCCCGCCAGCAGCGCGCGGGGAAGCCGGAACTGCCACACCGCCTGGTCCTGCAGCACGGTCAGGCTGCCGTCCGACATCCACGCCACGTCCGGCACGAGATGCCCGATCACGATCCGCGCCGCGTCCGCGAGCCCGACCTCGACCGTCCCCACCGAGCCGGAAACCACCAGCATCACGAGGATCGCGAGGGCAAGGATCGCGACCGTCACGCGGTGCGGTAGCCGTGACCGGGAAAGTGTCGCCTGCCTGCCGCCGACGTCCGAGGACGACACGGGCAGGCGCGAACGAACAACCATGGGGGACGCCGATCGATCTGTGGTGGTGGGGAACCACAGCCTAGCTGCACTCGATAATCGTTATCAACTGCCTTCGATCTGGACCATGCCGAGCGCGCGCCCGATCCAAGACCTGGTTGCCACGTCGTGCAGCATCCCGCCGAGCGCGGGGTCGAGGATGGCTCCCGCCTTACCTCGCGGGACGGTAAGTCCCGGACGTCGGAGCCCGCACGGGCTGGTCGTCCTCAAGTCCCGCGTGGACGTCCCCGAGGAGATCCTGAGGGCTGAACTGATCGCGGCGCGCGACTGGAGACCCGGCGGGGCAAGATCCTCAACGCCGATCTCACCAAACGTCGAAACGATCCGGCCGGCCGATGTCTCGACAGCTTCCGGGTCGGTGACGTCGACCAGGAAAGGGGCGGCGGTGCCACCGTTCTTGCGGAATTCTTCGGCGGAACGGCCGGCTCCGCCCGTCACCACCACGACTTGATCAGTAAACCGTTTCACAGTCACTCCGTTGGTGGTTTGTTCGAGAGTGCTACGTGCGCGTTGTGAAATCACGTGAACTCTGAAACGTTCTCGTCAGGAATTCGACGTACGGACGACGTCGGGTGAACCGTCGCCATTCATGTCACCCATGACTTCGGCGTTGTGGGCATGGGTGAGCTGGTGCAAGCTGAAGACTCCGCTGGGCACAGACCTCTCGATGGAGTGGAACGCTGATCTGCGGTTGGAAGGATGTGTCGGCGGCCCTCATCGCGAACCGTGGACGTCCGTTCGGTGGAGAGCGGCTGGCGCGGCAGCCGGCACCGCCGGGTGCCGGGGAGGCGCAGTGGTGGTCCGTTCGTACGGTGCTTCCGCAGCGGCAGGGCGTCGGTGTCGCCGGGGTTCGGCCACAACGCCATCGCCCGCTCCGCCTGTGCAGCGATGGTCAACGAGCGGTTGACGCCGAGGCTCGCCGAGAGGGAAGACGGTCCACTATGGAACTGCTCAGAGGGTTCCTGGGCCGTTTCGCGATCGGTCGCTACCAGGCGTCTCCCTGTTCTGGGTGGTCGACGCTGAAAGATCTGTCAGTGGGAAACGTCCGCTGCAGGGACATGAGCCTGATGTCCCACGGCAGCCTCCGGTATCTGGCCCGATAGTGCGCAGGGACCGGTTGGGCGCAAATGTCGGCACATGCTGGCGACGTCTCGGCTGGCCAGGCGTTCTTGGCCCAGTATGAGACGCTGCTCAAGTCGTACCACTCGACCAACTTGCACCGGGCCTCCTCTGCGGCCTGTCAATCTTTCAGCGTTCGAGATGCTGCTCGATTCGGCTACGGCTAGCTGTGAACCGGTGGCCCCAAACGGCGTTTGGGGCCACCGGTTCACCTTCGTACATGTAGAAGTCAGCCGCGCTGGCCGGCCCACCACTTCTGGCCGGCTTCGGGAAGGGTGGAGATCGGGTCGTAGTACGGGTACTTGCGCTGCAAGGCCTCGGGGTCTTCGTGCTCGATCCCGGTGCGGTAGTTCTTGGTCCAGTAGGCAGCCTGGGTCGCGACGGGCTTGCTGGTAGGCGCGCTGTCCGCTGCGAGGGAAGTGGAGGAAGGAGTGTTCGTCGTCATCGGTGTGGAGGTTGGTGACGGCGAGCATGAAGTGATTCACGGCTTCGCCAGCGGCGAGGCTATTGAGGGCGATCACGCCGGGTGCTGGGACCTCGTCGAGGTAGCGAGCTTCCTCTTGGACCTTGCCTGGGAGCATGTCCGACGCCAGTGCGGTCGGGTTGATGAGGCTGTTGCATCACATGCAGCTGCTTGCTGGGATGAGTCGCCGGACGGCTACGTGGATTCGGCCGATCTTTCCGGCGACAGGTGCGGCGCGAGGGGAGCGGAGTGTTCGGCGATGTTCACAGGTGGGGCCTCATTTGCAAGCCTTCGTCTGGTGTGCGCCGAACTTGGCCTGGGCGTTGGTGAATTGCCCGCCGTACCTCGATGACAGCTGCTGGATCAGGCCGGTGCACGAGAACGAGGTGTAGTCCAGGTAGGACTGTGCCGATTTGGCTGCCTGCGCGTTCCAGTCGACACTCAGGCTGTCCACCGCCTGGGTGGCGACGTTCTTCGGGTAGCTGTCGCCGTACTTCGAGGACAGCTGATCGATCAAGCCGTTTCGCGAGAAAGCGCTGTAGCCGAGATACGACTCCGCGGACCCGCGGGCCTGCTCGACCTGGGGCGGGTACTGCGGAGCCTCGCTGGCTGGACTGGGCTTGACCTGGGGCTGCGGAGCTTCGCTGGTCGGGCTGGACTTGAGCAGTTGCCCGTTGATGCATGACTGTCCGGTCTGCAGTGGAGGGCACGACGCTTGCGGCGTGTAGCTGGGTGTCGAAGCAGGGGCGGGAGTCAAGCCGCCGACACCGAGATCGCCGGTGTCACGACCGGAACAGGCGGTGAGGGTGACCGCTGCCGCGGCCGCTGCGGCGAAGAGGGTGACGCCCTTGATCATGAGGATGCTCCTTGGCACGAGGTGATTTGTAGTCGTGTGTGGTGTTCTGTGCGTTACTCCGGTCATGTCTGTCCTCGAGACGCGGGCCTTGTCATGCCAACCGTGTAAGCCAGGGGATGGACCAAGATCGGGTCGCCGGCGGCGAGGATCTGGGCGGGGTCAGGCGTCATGATCCAAACCCGCTACGTCGCGGTAGTGCTCGGCCAGGCGACGGTCGTGCCGGGGTGGACGAGGAGTAGCTGGCCCTCTGTCCTGGGGGCCGGGTGAGAAGCCGAGGTCTGCAACTGGTCAAGTGACAGGCCTGGTTGCTCGCTAATTGCGTCGGCGGTTCAGTCCTGCCGTCTTGATGCGGCGGCCCGTCCAGTCGTCGGCGCGCTTGGCGGACGAGCGAGTCAAGAGGGTCGATTCCGTAGTGCCGCTCGACGGCTGCCGCCAGCTCAACACTGACTTGCATCTGGCCATGGAGGATCTTGCCCATCAAAGACTTGTCGTATCCGAGTGAGACCGCGAAGTCACACTGGCTAAGACCAGTGTCGGCGATGACGGGCGGTGTGGTGGCTGCTGGCCACCGTGCTCGTCATCGAACTCATGGACCTGCTCGACTCGACCATCGTCACTGTGGCGGGCCCGTCGCTGGAACGGTCCCTGGGCACGAGCCCGGTCGGGCTGCAGTGGGTGATCGGTGGCTACGCCCTGACCCTCGGCGCGGGCCTCGTGCTCGGCGGACGGCACGGTGACCGCTACGGACGCCGTCCGATAGCAAGCCGGGCTGGAGCAGCGGAAAATCCCCGCACGGCACGAGTTCCTGCACCGTCAGTCCGATCATGGCGAGGCGTTCCGTTCCTACGAGGCGATCTGCGGCCCTACGTCGCACAGGCCCAGAACGTTCCCTTGATCGCGCCCCGGCTGGCCGCTCCGAGAACCCGCGCCGGGATCCGGCTGCTGGCCACTCTCGCCGGTGTCGCCGCGCGACCCTGGGTCGGCCGTATCGCCGCCCGCTTCACCAATCCGCCCTCGGACGCCATCGACCTGCCGGCCTACGCCGGGTGAGACCGGAAGAACAGCCCGCCTGCCACTTCTGCCGGTCCTTCCGCATGGTCGCCGCACGGTCCCGAGGGTGGAATTGAGCCATCGAAGCCGTCAACCGCAAGGAGGTCAGCGTGGCACGCCACCGCATCACCGAGGTGACCGCGCTGGCAGGCCGGGCACCGTCGTCGGCCGTCGGCAACGCCTTTCTTGCGTCGCTGCACGCCGAGCACCGGGATCATCTGCTGCGGTTCACCCGCCGCCTGCTGCCCACCGACCCGCACCGGGCCGAGGACGTCGTGCAGGAATGCCTGTTCCGCGCCTGGCGGAACAGGGAGACGCTCGCGGAAAAGGGCGGTTCGGTCCGCGCCTGGCTGTTCACGGTCGCTCGCAACCTCATCGTCGACTGGGCCCGCCGCGACACCGCCCGTCCGGTGGTGTTCGGTGACGACGACTTCGATCTGCTGCCGGGCGGCACCGACTTCGCCGACGAGGTCGTCGAGCGGTGCGTCGTCGAAGAAGGGCTGGCCCAGCTGACGCCGATGCAGCGCGAAGCCCTCGAACAGGTCTACCGGTACGACCGCACCCGGCAACGGGCGGCGGTGAGCATCGGTGTGCCGGTCGGCACGGTCAAATCACGGGTGCACCACGCGCGGATCGCGATGACGGAGGTGCTGGCCTGCAACGGAGTCACGGCCGCCGGGTGGTGACCCGGACGGGCTCAGGTCGATTCCCGGACCTCGACGCCGAGGGTGGTGGCCAGTTTCCGGGCCAGGCTCCGGGCATGAGGAGTTTCGTACCGGGAGCATTCGGCGAGGGCGCGCACTCGGTGCCGGTGGGCTTCCTCCGGCCGGGCACCGGCGTCGGCGAGTTCGGCGAGTTCGGCCATGATCTCGATCTTCGTTTCGGGCTGGCGCTCTTCGGCAAGAGCGGACAGCAGCTGTTCTTCGGCCTCCTCCAGACGTCCGGCCCTCGACAGCACCCGCCCGCGAAGTGTCTGCACCCGCGCCACCCCGAACGTCGCGTCGTGCCTGCGGAACAACGCCTCGGCCTCGTCGAGCAGGCCCAGCGCGCCCGTGACGTCCCCGCTCGCCGCCAGGCTGTCGGCGAGCCTGGTCAGCACCATGGACAGCAGTTCGTCGTTGCCGGCCGCGATGGCCGAACCCCGGTAGTGGGCCTCGCTCTGCCGTTGCACGGCCACGGCTTCGTCGAACTCGCCGAGGGTGTGCAGCATGCTGCCCAGCAAGGACAGCGCCAGAGAACGACCGTTCGGATAGCCGGCCTGCTCGAACAGTTCCACCGCGCGCCTGCCGATTCGCGCGGCCTCGCGGGGCGAACCGAGCCGCCGGGTGATGGCCGACCCGTAGTACAGCGACCACGCCTCCGTCACGACGTCGCCCGCTTCGCCTGCCGCCGCCACCGCGAGCTTATGCGCCGCCAGTGCCTCACGCGGCTCGCCACAAAGCGCGTAGAGCGCCCATGACACGTAGTTCAGTTGCTCGGCGGCGGATTTGACGTCACCGAGGGCCTGCGCCGCCGCCGCGCCCGCCCGGAACACCTCGCGCCACAGAACGCCGGTGCCACGCAGATCCGAGTACCAGTGCATCGCCTCGGCCAGCTCGAGGATCCGGCGGTGCTCACCCCGAGCCACGGCCGCACGCAGCGCGCCACGCCAGTGGGTCTGCTCCCGCGCCAGCCACCGTGCCGCGGAATCCCGGTCGCGCACCGGATCGGGCCCGTCGACCGCGATCGTCACCTCCGGCCGGTCGTGGTCGAAGAACTGCGCGGCCTTCGTCGCGACCGTGAGCAGCCAGTTCCGCACACGTTCTCCGGCGGCGTGCACATCCTCGGTCCGCTCCGCGGTTTCGAGCCGCTCCATGGCGTAGACGCGCAGCAGGTCGTGGCTGGTGTACCGGCCAGGCGTGCCGCTGAAGCCGAGAAGGCTGGCTTCGGCGAGTTTTTCCAGCGCAGACTCCGCTTCGTCCGCCGAGTGCCCGGAAGCCACCGCGGCGAGTTCGACGGAGGTGTCCGGACCGGGCACCAGCGCCAGCCGTCGGAACACCAGGGCGACGGCGGGAGTCAAGTGGTGGTAGGAAAGTTCGAAGGCGGCGCGCACCTGGAGGTCGCCCGCGGTGAGTACGGACAGCCTCCGCCGTTCGTTCTCCAGCTGGTCGGCCAGATGCGCGATCGTCCACTGTGCCCGGCTGGCCAGCCGGTTGCCCGCGATGAGCAACGCGAGCGGCACCCCGCCGCAGAGCTGCGCCACCCGCCGCGCCGCGTCCGGTTCGGTGTTCAGGCGGCGCGTTCCGGCGATCACACGGAGCAGTTCCACCGACTCGTCTTCCGACAGCGAGCCGAGCGAGATCCGGTGCCGCGCGTCGAGGCCCGCCATGGTGTTCCGGCTCGTCACCAGCACCATCGATCCGGGACTGGTGGCCAGCAGCGGCCGCACCTGGGCCTCGTTGGCGGCGTTGTCGAGGATCAGCAGCACGTCGCGGTCGTGCAGCAGGGAGCGGTAGAGGGCGAGGCGGTCTTCGGGATCGTTGGGGAGCCGGCGTTCGTCCACCCCGAACCCGCGCAAAAGCCGGTGGACCGCGTGTTCCGGGGTGAGCGGTTCGAGATCCATGCCGCGCAGGTCGAGGAACAGGCAGCCGTCACCGAAATGCCGGGTGAGCCGGTGCCCGGCGTCCATGGCGAGCGCGGTCTTGCCCGAGCCCGGCAGGCCGTGGATCACCGCGACCTGCAGCCGGGATGACGACTCGGCGGCCCGCGCGACGTCGTCGAGGATCCGCTGTTCGGCTCCCCGGCCGGTCAGTTCGGTGAGGTTGGGCGGCAGGGCGGCGACGATGGCAGCCTGCGGAGTTTCGGGCGGAGCGGGTTCGTCCTCGCCCTCCGGCGCCGCCCGGCGCCGGGAGCGGGCGAGATCGGCGAAGTCGGCGGCTTCCTCGCCAGTCAGGCCGAGGCCGTCGACCAGCAGTTCCGCGGTGCGCCGCTGCGGGTTGCGGACCCGTCCGCGTTCCATGTCGCTGATACTGCGCACGCTGATCCCGGTCCGCTCGGTCAGCTCTTCCTGGGTCATCGGGATGCGCAACCGGTAGAAACGCAGGAAGTCACCGAACGCGGTCGTACCCACGCGGCCAAACTCCTCTCAGCGACGGGCGTGCCGAACACCGGTGATCCTGCCATGGCCCGGTGTCCTGGTTTCGAGCCGAATGGGCACCCGAAACGACAACGGCCCCGGCCCCGCGTCGGGAGACGGGGCCGGGGCCGGGGGCCGAAACCGGATCAGGGCAGGTCGGCAGGGGACAGCAGGCGGAGGTCGGCGACGGTGGGCGCGCCCGTCGTGCTGAGCCGTCCGGCTTGGCGGGTCATCATGATCTCCATCACCTGCCGGGCGTAGCGCGCGTTGCCGAACGATACGCCGCGTTCCACGGCCGCAAAATGCTTCCGCAGCGCGATGACGGTCTCCGGCGCGCACTCGTAACCGTTCGTCGTCGCCATCCGGTGCACGATGGTGACGAGATCGTCGGTCGTGTAGTTCTCGAACTCGATATGCCGGGAGAACCGGGAGGCGAGACCGGTGTTGGAGGAGAGGAACATCCGCATCTCCGCCGAGTAGCCGGCGACGATCACCACCGTGTCGTCGCGGTGGTCTTCCATCAGTTTGACCAGGGTGTCGACGGCCTCCTGCCCGAAGTCGCCGCCCGTGGCACCCTGCGGCGTGAGGGCGTAGGCCTCGTCGATGAACAGCACGCCGCCGCGCGCGGTTTCGAACGCCTCCCTGGTCAGATGCGCGGTGTGCCCGACGTAGCGGCCGACCAGGTCGGCGCGCGCGACCTCGACCAGATGGCCTTTGCGCAGCACGCCCAGCGCGGCGAGTAGTTCGCCGTAAAGCCTGGCCACGGTGGTCTTGCCGGTACCGGGCGCGCCGGCGAACACCAGGTGATTGCTGATCGCGGGGACCGGCAGGCCCGCCTGCCGTCGTTGCCGGGCGGTGGAGATCAGGTTCACCAGGTCGTTGATCGCATCCTTCACCCCGGCCAGGCCGATCATCGAATCCAGCCGTGTCCGCAACGTGGTCAGCGCGTCGTCGTCGCCCTGCTGGGCGCCGGCCGCCACCCCGCCGGGTACGTCGGCGGGGAGCAGGAGCGAAAGGCTCTGGTCGTCCGCCTCCGGTTCGCTCGCGAGGCGGAACGCCTGCTGGTCCACCATCTCCTCGAACACCTTGCGCGCGGTCCGCCCGTTGCCGAAGTCGTCGCCGCGTTCCATCTGTCCGAAATGGACGGACAGGGCGTTCCTGGTGTCCTCGGGCACCTGGTACTGGTGCGCGGTGCACATCCGCTCGACGATCGTCACCAGTTCGTCGTTGGCGTAGTTCTCGAACTCGATGGTCCGCGTGAAGCGCGACGCGAGCCCCGGGTTGGACTGCAGGAACGCGGTCATCTCCTGCGAATAGCCGGCGGCGACCACCACGAGGTCGTCGCGGTGGTCTTCCATCAGTTTGACCAGGGTGTCGACGGCCTCCCGGCCGAAATCCGGTCCGCTGCCCTTACCCTGCGCCGTCAAGGTGTACGCCTCGTCGATGAACAGCACGCCACCCAGTGCCTTGGTGAAGGTCTCGGTGGTCTTGATCGCCGTGCCGCCGACGATCTGGGCGACCAGATCGGCCCTGGCCACCTCGACGAGATGGCCTTCGCGCAGCACTCCCAGTTCGGCGAGGATGCTGCCGTAGAGCCGGGCGACGGTCGTCTTTCCGGTACCGGGCGGCCCGGCGAAGATCAGATGCCTGCTGGTCGGCGGCGCGACCATACCCGCCTGCTCGCGTCTGCGCGCCATCTTGTTCAGGTTCACCAGCGTCTTCACCTGATGTTTGACGCCGCTGAGACCGACCAGCGCCTCCAGTTTCGCGAGCGGCGCGCCGTCGTCTTCGGCCTGGTGCGGTGCGGTGCGGTCCACGTCGGTCTCGGCGACCTCGGCCGTGCTCGCGGTGCTGCCGTCGATATCCGGGGTGCCGTTGGCGTTGCTGGTCAGGTTTTCCACCGACAGCCGGGCGCTGGGCACGGTGACGCGCAGGCCGCCGCCGGTGTTGTCGGACGCGGTGCAGTCCACGACGCTCACCGCGTCGGCCGACTCGATCCGCACGCCGTCCCGGCGATTGCCGCTGACGTCGTCGGCCGTCAGCTTCGCCCGCGCGCCGGCGTCCACCTGGACGCCGTGGCCCCGGGAGCGCCGGACCGTGGATCGGGACAGCATCAGCTCTCCGCCGTCGCGTACTGACACGCCGTTCTCACCGGCCTCGACGATCTCGCAGTCCCGGAGCGAGCCGACGCCGCCCGGCCCGATCAGCACCCCGGACTGTCCCGGCTGGAACACCCGAAGTGTGCTGACATAAGGACTTCCGCCTTCGGAGATGCTGAGCCCGGCCTGACCGGCGTCGCGGACCTCGCAGTCCTCCAGCCGGCCGCGGCCGTTGCCGGTGACCTCGATGCCGTTGCCCCGGCAGCCGTTCAGCGTCGCCCGGCGAAGGAGCGGGTTGGCCGCCGCCTCCACCAGGACGCCGTTGCCCGCGACGTCATGGATCTCCAGCCTGTCGAACTCGGCCGTCGCGCCGTCGGTGACCAGCAGCCCCACCGACGAACCACCGCGGACCACCGTGCGGCTGAACGACGGGCCGCTCGCCTCGTCGATATGGATACCCGCGCCGGTCGCGTCGGCCACCTCGCAGTCCTCGAAGGACCCGCGGGACCGTCCGGTGACCCGCACGCCGACACCGCCGGTCTTGGCCGTGCGGCAACGGCGCAGCACGGGATCGGCGCCGTCGGCCACGGTGATCCCGTCACCGGTGGTGTTGGTGATCCGGCATTCCTCGAGCACCGGTGAGGAGTGGGTGCTGACGAAGACGCCGCTCGCGCTGTCCCGGACGGTGGTGTCGAGCACCTTCGTCGCGCTGTCCTCTTCGAGCGCGATCCCCGGCCGTCCGGTCGCGGAGATGTCGCAATGCTGGATGGTGCCCTGGGCCTGGCCGTTCGCGCAGACGCCGTTGCCCTTGGCGTGCCGAAGGGTGCAGTCCCGCACCGTCGGGTTGCCGCGTTCGGCGATCACCACGGCGGAGGTCTGCACGTGTTCGACGACGCAGTCTTCGATCATGCTGGGAGCGGGCGAGGTGACCACGATCCCCGCGCCGCCGGGGTTGGTCACCCGGCAGCCGCGCATCGCCAGCGAACCCGAATTGCGGGCCAGCACGGCGGTCCAGGCGGCGCCGATGATCTCGCAGTCCTCCACCGCGGCCTGGCCGCGCGAGATGTCGACCGCGGGCAGTTCCTCATGCTGACCGCGCAGCACCAGCCCGGTGAGTTTCACCGCCTCGGCGGCCAGTTGCAGCGCGCTGCCCTGCCGCGAAACGATCTCGACACTGCCGCGTGCGTCGCTCGCCGCGATGGTGACGACCTTCGTCACCACCAGCGATTCGTCATAGCGGCCGGGAAGCACGGAGATCACCGTTCCGTTGCGCGCGTCCTGCAGCGCTGCCGAAATGGTGCGATACCCCTGATCGCGGTCCACTGTGAGCACGTGCCGTGACACGAGCGCTCCCCTCGTCGTTCTGCGGGCGGAACCTTCGGCTCCACCATGGACAACGCAGTGGATGCCCGATTGGGTTCACCGATGGGGGAATCTGCCGGTCCTTCTTCCTGTTCGTTCCCCGGCGGTGCGTGCTGGACTGGGACGATGAGGCGACCTCTGGCCGTGGCGTGCGTGACACTCACCCTTCTGGCGAACGGTGGTTTGGCGGCCGCGCAGGACACCGAGCTGCCGCAGATCCCGCAGGCGTTGAAGGCCGGGCAGCCGTGCACCGCCCCGTCGGGCAAGAAGGTCCCCTCGGTGCCGTGGCAGCTGCCTTATCTCGGCGCGGACCGGCTTTGGGCGCTGTCGACCGGTGAAGGCGTGACCGTCGCGGTGGTGGACACCGGGGTCGACGGGTCGGTCCTGCCGATCCAGCCGGTCGGTGACGCCGGTACCGACTGTGTCGGGCACGGCACTGTCGTCGCGAGCCTGATCGCCTTGCCTCTGGCGGACGGTGCCAAGGTTTCCGGGCTCGCACCCGAGGCGCGGGTGCTCGCGGTGCGCGGTACGGACAAGGCAGGCGCGGCGACCGCGGCCAGTATCGCGGGAGCCCTCGACGGTGCGGTCGCGGCCGGTGCGCGGATCATCTGCGTCGCGACGGCCGTCACCGAGGCGGATCCGGCGCTACGGCAGGCTGTCGACCGGGCCGTCGCGGCGGGCGCGCTGATCGTGGCGGCGGCGGGCCGCGACGTGACCACCGCGCGCGACGTCCCACCGGGCCCGTACTACCCGGCGGCGTTCCCCGGCGTACTCGCGGTGACCGCCATCGGCCCGGACGGGAAACCGGCCGCCAAGGCCGCACCCGTCCCCGGATCTCTTGCCGCACCGGGAAATCTCGTGGTGGGCAAGGGACCCGGCGGTGGCCCGTTCGTCGGTGCCGGACCCGCGTTCGCCGCCGCACACGTGGCGGCCGCGGCGGCGCTGATCCGGTCGTACCGGCCCGAGTCGACGGCGGCCGACATCACCCGGCGGTTGCGGGAAACCGCCTACCCGCAGACAGGGGTGACCGTGCTCGACCCGCTCGCGGCGTTGACGTCGGTCGCGACGGCCGGTGGCCCGGCCGCCGCCCGACGTGAGCCTTTGGTGGTGATGCCGGCGTCGGACCTCGCGAGCGCCAGGCAGGCGGCCTGGCTGGTGGTGGCCGTCGTCGTGGTGGCCGTCGCTCTGCTGGGCGCGGCCGCTTTCGTGATTCCGCGAGGACGGCGACGGGGATGGCGCGCCGGTCGTTAGCGCCGGTTCGGGTTCACGGACCCGCCGCAAGCCGCCGGGGAAACCCTTCCGGCGCTGATGGGGGGGCGGCGACGGAAGGGCGGGTCCGGTCATTTCGTGACTAGCGCCGCCTCGTGGGCCGAGAGGGCCGTCTGCACGATGGTCGTTCCGCGCCGCGTGGCGTACTGCGCCCGCCCGGGGATCAGGACGCGCGGCCGCACCTCACCGAACACGATGCCTTCCGAAAGCGGGCACGAGAGCAGCATCATCGGGGTGTTGACCTCGACGAGCCGCCGGAGCAGCGGATCGTTGGCGCCGCGCCCGATCCCGTTGGCGCCGCGGGCGACGACCAGGTGCAGACCCAGCGCGTTGCCCTGGGCCAGCGGGTCGAACAGTTGCTGGAACAGGGAATTCGACGACGACGCCACCATGTCGTAGTCGTCGATCACCACGAATACCTGAGGCCCGGTCCACCAGTCACGCAACCGCAGGCGCGCCGGGGTGATGTCCGGGCCGGGCGTCCGGGTCTGGACCGCCCGCGCGACACCGTCGATCATGTCGTGCACCGAATCCCCGGACACCGCGTAGCCCAGCTGGTACTCCTGCGGCACCGCGTCGTACAGACCGCGGCGATAGTCCACCGTGATAATCCGGGCCTCCTGCGGGGTGTACCGCTTGGTGATGCCGTCGATCACCAGCCGCAGCAGGTTCGTCTTCCCCGATTCCACGTCGCCGATGACCATCAGATGCGGGTTGTCCTCGAAGTCGTGCCACAGCGGCTCGAGACGCTGATCGTCCATGCCGAGTGCGAGGCGCATATCCGCGTCCGGCTCGGGGAGTTCGGTCCGGTCCAGTACCGGCGGCAGCATCCGGACCGGGGGAGCGGACGGGCCGGACCACGCCGAGGCGATCCGGTCCACCAGTGCCTCGACGTGTTCGGCGACGTCGCGTTCCACTCCGTCGATGGACGGTAGCGCGGTGAGAAAATGCAGTTCCTTGTCGGTGAGGCCACGGCCGGGGATCTTCGGCACGGTCGCCGCCGCGCGCATGTTGATCACCGAATCGACCGCGTCACCGAGCCGGAGTTCGAGTTGCGTGCCGACGAGGTCGCGGACGGCGCTGACGATCTCGCTCCACCGGCTCGACGCCATCATCAGGTGGATGCCGTAGTTGAGGCCACGTGAGGCCAGTTCGACGAACGTCGGCAGCAGGTCCATGAAGTCCTGCCGGATCGTGGACCAGCCGTCCACCACGAGGAAGACGTCACCGTGCCGCTGGTCGGCGTATTCCCCCGCGGCCCGCTTGCGCCGGTAGGTGGCCATCGAATCGATGTCGTTGTCGGTGAAGAACCGCTCCCGGCGCGTCAGCAGGGTGGTGACTTCGCCGATGGTGCGCTGGATCCGTTCGACGTCCAGACGGCCGGTAACACCTCCGACATGAGGGAGTTTTCGCAAACTGGTCAGCGTTCCACCACCGAAGTCGAGGCAGTAGAACTGGATCTCGGCCGGGGTGTGGGTGAGCGCCAGCGCGGTGATGAGGGTGCGCAGGGCGGTGCTCTTGCCGCTCTGCGGTCCGCCGACGATCGCGACATGCCCGTCGCTGCCCGCCAGGTTGACGAGCAGCGGATCCCTTGACTGCTCGAACGGCCGGTCGATCAGTCCGATCGGGACGGTCAGCCCGCCGCGACCGTACCATTCCTGCGCGGTGAGCCCGTGTTCACGGGTCTCCACCAGCGGCGGCAGCAATTCGTCGAGGGAACTGGGCGCGTCCAGCGGCGGCAGCCAGACCTCGTGCGCGGGCGGGCCGGCGTCGCGGAGCCGGTCGACGGCCAGTTCCAGCAGGCTCGGCACCGAACCTTCGGGCTCGGGTTCGGCCACCACCGGTTCGGGTTCGGGCATCGGTTCGGTGCGGGCGGCGAACTTCGAGGTGAACGGGACGATCTGCTGCGCCACCACCGCCTGCTCGACATTCCGGCGCACCACGCGGTGTGGGCCGGAGACGTAGGCCGCCTTGAACCGGTCGAGCGCCGCGGTACCGCTTTTGAGGAAACCGTTCCCCGGATCGGAGGGCAGCTGATAGGCGTCCGGTACCCCGAGCACGCCACGGCTTTCCATCGCCGAGAAGGTGCGCAGGCCGATCCGGTACGACAGATGCGATTCCAGCTGGTGGATCCGGCTTTCGTCGAGCCGCTGCGAGGCGAGCAGCAGGTGGACGCCCAGCGACCGCCCGAGCCGCCCGATCATGATGAACAGGTCCATGAAGTCGCGGTGCGCCGACAGCAGTTCGCTGAACTCGTCCACCACTAGGAAGAGGGTGGGCAGCGGATCGAGCGGAGTCCCGTTCGCCCGCGCCCGTTCGTAGTCCAGCGCGGAGCTGTAGTTGCCCGCCTTGCGCAGAAGTTCCTGGCGCCGCACCAGTTCCCCGTTGAGCGCCTCGCGCATCCGGCCGACCAGCGCGGCCTCGTCGGCGAGGTTCGTGATCACCGCCGAGGTATGCGGCAGCCCGTCCAAGCCGAGGAATGTCGCGCCACCCTTGAAGTCCACCAGTACGAAGTTCAGGACCTCCGACGAATGCGTGAGGGCGAGCGCCAGTACGAGGGTGCGCAGCAGCTCCGACTTCCCGGAACCGGTCGCACCGATCAGCATGCCGTGCGGGCCCATCCCGGACTGGGCGGATTCCTTGATGTCGAGATCGACGGTGGTGCCGGTCGGGCCGACGCCGAGTGGCACCCGGAGCCTGCCGCCGGGACGTTTCGCCGCCCAGCCCGCCGCCACGTCGTAGGTCTGGATGTCGGTGATGCCCAGCATGGCCGTCAGATCGAAGTTCGCGGCCATCGGTTCAGCCGACTTCTGCCGCGCGCCGACCCGGTAGGGCGCCAGCCGCATCGCCAGCGCCGTCGCCGTGTTGAGGCCGATCCCGTCCGGACGGCCGAGGTCGCCGGCGACCTCCTTGTTGTGCTGATCGACCGTGATCAGCTTCAGCATCCCGTCCCCGAGCCGGAGTCGCAGGGTCAGCGGGTCGTCCTGAACGGACAGTGCCGAAGAGAGGTCCACGACCGTCGTGTTGCGGTAACCGTCACCGGCGAGCCGGTTCGTGGGCGGCATGGTGACCCCGTCCACGAACAGCATCACGCAAGGCTCGTGGAGGTCGGGCAGGGCATCCGGATCGAATCCGGGCCGGGTGGCGAATTCGTCGCCCATCGCGGTTTCCAGTTCCGCGATGGACTCCACCACCAGCCGGGCTTCCCCCGCGCCGTCCGTTTCGCTGGGGTGGAGGTTGTGCGGCAGCCATTTCACCCATTCCCAGGACGCCCGGCGTTCCGGCGCGGCGAGCACGACGATCCGCAGTTCCGCGGGGGAGTGGAAGACCGCGATATGCGCGATCATCGACCGGGCGAGCGCCCGGATCCGCTCGCCCTCTTCGGCGGTGGCCTGCACCAGGATCCTGGCGAACGACGGCAAGAACACCGCGACCGGCTGGTCGGTCACGGTGCCGTAAGCGTGGATGAACCGGCGGAGCGCGTGCGCGGACAGCGGTTCCAGGTCGTCGACAGGCTTGGTGGACAACGGGTTCAGCCGCCACGCGAGCCGCTGCGGTCCCCGCGCGACGCGGATCTCGCCGAAGTCGTCGTCTTGGGCGTCCCGTTCCCACATCCGCGTCGTACCGGGCAGCGACCACAGCGAGGTCGGGTCGGGATGCCGCCAGGCCAGTGCTTCCCGTTGGCTGGTCACCACCTCCCTGACCTTGCGGCGGGACTGGGCGAGGTAGCGGAGGTAGTCGCGCCGGGCGTCGTTGAGTTTCTGTTTGCGTTCCCCAGCGCTGCGGCCCAGTTGGCCGACCAGCATGGCCATCGAGGACACCGTCATCAGCCCGGCGGCCAGATAGCTGAACGCGCCGTTCTCACCGGGGCGGACGAACAGCAGCACGGTCGCCGTCGACGACAACGCCATCGGCAGGTACATCATGACCGCGCCGGCGCTGCGCTGGACTTCGGGCAGCGTGGGCGGTTCCTGGATGCTCAGCTCGCCCTCGGGCATTTCCGGTCCTGGCCGTCGCGTCCCCTTGCGGAATGTGATTACACTCAAGGCCGGATTCCTTCCCTCTCGGACGCGCTGTGGTGGCGGCTCCACTAGAGGTGACGAAATCCGACCACGCGACGGTTCACTCACGATGCCGCGCGTCGGTCGCCCGATCGAAGGCGTGTGCCATGGCGACCACTTCAGGGCTGTGCAAGCTCCGTGTCCGTGCCCCGGCGGCCAGTTTCGCACTGGCCGTCCCGGTGGATATCCCGTTGATCGACCTGATGCCGACGATCCTCGGCCACGCGGGTCAGGATCTGGCCGAAGAGGGGGTGGACCACGACGGCTGGATCCTGCAACGGCTCGGCGACCCACCGCTGGACCAGGAGTCCACGGTCGACGTACTCAAACTGCGTGACGGCGAGACCCTGCACCTGCGGCAGCGTCGTGAACAGCTGCCCGCCGTCCATTTCGACGACATCATCGACGGCCTGTCCACCGAGGCCCGCGCCCGGCCGGACTCCTGGAGCCCGGGGGCCACCCGGTGGACGATGCTCGGCAGTGTGCTGGCCGCCGTGGCGCTCGGGTTCTGGCTGCTGGTGACCGCGCCCGCCGCGTGGCCGACCTTGTTGTCCGCCGGGGTGGCGGCCTTCTTCCTGCTGGTGTGCGCCGCCACGGCCGCCCGCGCGCTCGGTGACAGCGCAGCGGCGCTGTCACTGGCGCTGGCCGCGGTCCCGTTCGTCGGACTGGCCGGTTCGCTCATCCCTCACGGACCCGAAGGTCCGGTACTGACCGGCGCGCGGCTGCTGGCCGCCTGCGTCGCGGGTGCGGGAGCCGCCGCACTCGGGATGGCGGCGGTGGCGGGTTTCGCGCCGGTGTTCATCTCGGTCGCCACGTTCGGGCTGCTGTGCGCGACCGGTGGTCTGGTGATGATGCTCGGTGGCGACGGCGGCGCGTCCGCCTCGGCGACGATCATCGCGGTGATCGCCGTCCTGCTCGGCGCCTTCGTGCCGAGGATCGCCTTCCGGCTGTCCGGGCTGCGGCTGCCGGGGTTGCCCACCACCGCCCAGGAACTGCAGGAGGAACTCGATCCGCATCCCGGTGACGAGGTCGTCGGCAAGGGCCTGATCGCGGACGCCTTCGTGACCGCGTTGTTCGCCGCGATCGGGATGGCCTGCCTGGTCACACTCGAATTCGTGGTCCGCGACCCGTCGTGGCAGGCCGTCACCTTCGCCGCCATGCTGAGCGCGTTGCTGCTGGTGCACGGCCGCGCGCTGGGAAGTGTGTGGCAGCGGCTCTCGGTGATCGTGCCGGGGGTGTACGGCGTACTGCGGCTGTTGCTGGCTTCACAGCTGGATTCGGCCACCCCGTTGCCGATGGTGGCGGGGGTGTTCGCGCTGGCCGCCGTGGTGCTGGTGGCGCGCTGGACGCTGCCAGGTCGCAGGCTGCTGCCGCAGTGGGGCAGGCTCGCGGACGTCGCGGAGACCCTCGCCGCGGTTTCGCTGCTGCCGCTCGCGTTGTGGCTGCTCGGCGTGTTCGCGTTCATGCGCGGATTCGGGGGCTGAGGGAGATGAACGCCAAAACCGATCAGGTACAGGCACACAAGTTCATGCTGGGCAGGCTGTCGTCGGCTTTGCTGCGTGTCGATCCGGACGCGCCGGAAAGCCCGCTGAACCGGACGTACCGGGGCAGTGTCATCGGCGTGCTGATCGCCGTCCTCGCCTGCCTCGGCATGCTGGTGTTCGGCCTCGTCTCACCGGGCGGGAACAAATCCTGGCGGGTGGAGGGCGCGCTGGTCGTCGCCGACTCTTCGGGGGCGCGGTTCCTCTACGCGGGCGGCAAACTGCTGCCGGTACTGAACTATGCCTCGGCCAAACTGGTCGCCGGGAACCAGCTCGCGGTCAAACACGTCTCCGAGGCCTCGCTGAAAGAGGTGCCGCGCGGTGAGCCACTGGGGATCATCGGCGCGCCGGACGCGCTCCCCGCACTCGCCAACGATCCGTGGGAGGTCTGCACCGCTGTGGATCGCGATCAGGCCGGTCCGACGGCCTTGCGTGTCGGCGGCGCGACAGCGAACCCCCTCGGGGACGACGCCGCGGTCGTCGCGGTCACCCCGGACGGGACGACCTTCCTGCTGTGGAAGGGAAAACGGCATCGGGCGGTGACCGATCGCGGCGCGCTCGACGCGGTGGACGGGGTGCTCCAGTCGGTCAAGGTGCCGACCGCGTTGCTGGACGCGTTGCCCGCGGGCCCGGATTTCGGGCCGCCCGCGATCGAGGGACTCGGCGACGCCGGACCCACCCTCGGCGGAGCGGAATCGCGGATCGGCAGGCTGTACACCGTTTCGGGGGAACCCGCGCGGCATTACGTGCTCACGAAGGCCGGCCTCACGCCGCTGTCCGAATTGGACAACCGGTTGCTGACCGCCGATCCGGAGATCCGCCGGGCCGCGTACGGCGGCGGGGAGATCACGGTGACCCCGCTGCCGGGACGGGTGGTCAGCGAGCGGCTGGCCTCGGTCGAGCAGCCGCCGCCCGCGAATCCGCCGAAGGCGACGACACTCCACAGTGGACAAGGACTCTGTGCCCTCGTCACCCCGGACGGCGACACGCCGCGTACGCAGGTGGCGGTGGCCGACAGGTTCACCCGGCAGGGACAGGTGCCGGTGAGTCAGCCCGGTATCGCGGCGCCCTGTTCCCGGGTCGACCGGATCGCGGTGCGACCCGGGGGAGGTGCTCTCGTCAGGGCCTCGGCCGCGTCGGGACGGGCCGGTGACGCCCTCTTCCTGGTGACCGACACCGGGGTGAAATATCCGGTTCCCCCAGCGGGCGTGAAGGCACTCGGTTTCGAGTCGGCCGCCTCGAACGGGTTGCCCACCACCCTGTTGAACCTGGTGCCGACCGGCGCCGCGCTGGATCCGGCGATCCTGCGCGACGGGGGAACGGTGCTGCCCGAGGCCGCCACCTGCGGTTCCTGACCGGAGGAACCGGGGCCGGCAACTTCTGCCGGTGGTTCCGCATGGTCTGCGGGTCCAGGGCTTGGTGTCCTTGCCATGGAGCGTCATGGCGGATGGTGAAGTCCGCGACACCGCGAGGAAGGGCGAGCGACCGATGAGCACGAATTTCCAGAAGTCCGACAGCGGGATGAAGGGTGGCCTCGCGGCCATCGAAGAATGCGAATCCACGTGCAAGGTCATCCACTCGGGAGTGACCTCGGTCCGCAGCGACCTGAGGTCCGGCTGGCAGGGCGCGGCTTCCCAGACCTTCCTCAACCAGCTGGAGCTGTGGGAGACGGATTACCTCCAGGTGCTCAAGATGCTCACGGAGATCAAGGACCTGGTCAACGAAAGTGACAAGACCATGAACGTCTCCGAAGACGACATCAACCTGACCGCGATGACGGCGTTCGGCGGCAACGAGGGCAACCGCATCTTCAAAGAACTGTCCTGACCACTTAATTCCCGATTCAGAAAGGAAACGATCATGAGTACTTCCTATGACGGTTTCGCGGTCAGCGGCAATGTTCCGCACCTTGCCGAGCGGATGGTCGCGTTGAGCAAGCAGATCGACTCCGCACTGCTCGACCTGGAGCAGTCCATCAAGCCGATGACCGATAGCTGGATCGGCCAGGGCGCCACGTCCTACACGGATCTGCAGCGCCGGTGGCACGCCACGACGAAGGCCATGGAAAGCCGGTTCACCAAGGGGCACCAGACGCTGTCCATGTCCTTCGAGAACTACCAGCGCACCGACGCGAACATCGGGGCGAAGTTCCAGATCTGATTCCGGGTTGCTTTCAGGAAAGGGAGCAGGGGCGTGGCTGACAGCGGCGACATCAAGATCACGGTCAGTTTTCTGAAGGACTTCCAGTCCGGCGTGCTGGAGAAAATGGTCACCGAACTGGAGGAGAACAAGTACCTCGCGGAACTACAGTTGGCCGCGAACAACCCCACCGGAAAACGACGGCTGCTGGCAGGCGCCGAAGCATGGGAGCCCGCCAAGCTGCTGATGGAGAAGTACGAGGGGAAGGCCGGTACCGCGCCCACGTTGTGGGCGCAGGTCGACGTGATCCAGAAACGGCTTGTCCGGCTGAGCGAAAGCATCTCCGATGTGCTGCGGGTCGCGGAGAACGGCGAGAACGAGAACATCAAGCTGTCCACCGAACTCAACATGAGCCAGCTCGGCGAGATCCTCGGGGTCGACTCGCCGCCTCCTACCGGTAACGGTGGCAACGGCGGCACGGGAGTCTGATCGCGATGCCCGACAACCCCATCGGCAAGAACAGTTCGCAGACGCCGTGGGAAGATGTTCTCAACATCTTCGACAGCACAAGCGATTCACTGGGTTCCAAAAAGATGCCCAGCCGGGAGACCATCCTGGGTTTCCCGTGGCTCAAATGGGACGTGTGGGGCTCCACGCATGGCTCGAAGAATCCTAAGGGGTGGGATTTCGTCGCACGCAGTTCGACGTTCTCCATGCAGTATTGGGGCGTCGCCAGCGCCAACTATGAGAAGTTCGACCCCGCGATGAATACGTTCTACGGCAATATGAGAGAAACTCTCGCCTCCATGCAAGGTGATCCCAACTATAATCCGCTGGGGCAACCATGGACGTTCACGAGGGCGTTCGACGCGTTGAACGGGACCAAAACCCTGCTCGAACGCCACGCCGGGGATTTGAAGGGCTGGCGGGACAAGGTCGGGAAGAAGGGTGACGACTTCCAGGGGACCGGCGCCGGGGCGTTCCGGGAGGTACTGGACGATCTCATGTTCCGGTGTAATGACCTCGTACGGCAGCTGGGAACGCGTTCCAGTGGGCTGAAGGTCGCCCAAACCACCACTGATGATGTGAATACAAAAGACATCAACGAAGCCGAGACCGGTCTTCGGTGGGCCTTCAACAAGCTCCAGTCGGGCTATAACGAATGGATGACCAAGGCGGGTGCCGAATACCCCACCAAGCTCTTCGGCACGATCAAGAATACGGATTGCAAACTGGCTTGGCCTGGCGGCGCGTTGCAGGCGATCTGGAACAGCGATGCGTTCAAAAACGATCTCGAGTCGAACAAAAGCGACTGGCACAACGGTCGCGTGACCGAGGCCTACCCGACAAGTAAACTGATCGGTGCGGACGCCAGAAACCCCGCGTTCTGGGAAGGGATCATGTCCGCGGCGCGGGATCTGTGGACCGACCATCTCGAGGCCACCCTCGATGTCGCGGCCAAGGCCGTGCTCGCGGAACTCCCCAAGGGCTATGACATCGCCAGGTCGCTCCTGCCGCAGATCAGGGAGCCACATCGGCTCAATCTCCACAAGGCGCCCCCGCCGCCTCCGCCAGGCTCGCAGGGGCCGGCCCCGCCGCCTCCTCCGCCGGGGCCGGGGAAGGGCGGACCCAAGCCGCCCGGGCCCAAGGACGGGCCGCCGAAGGTCCCGGATCTCACCAAGGACAACAAGAACTCCAAGGATTCCAAAGACGACAAGGACAACAAGGACAAGGGGCTCAACGGCGGGCCGCCTCCACCGACTCCTCCGCCGGGGCCCAAGCCGCCGCCCGCCCCGCCGAAGCCGGACGACAAACTGAAGGTGCCGACCGGCTCGACCATCGGCCCGGGCGGTGTCGTGCTCGGCCCCGACAAGAAGCCCCTGCTCGACCAGCTCGGGCGCCAGATCGTCGTGCCGCCCGGATCCCGGATCGGTCCCGACGGCAACATCATCGGCCCGAAGGGCGACAAGCTCGCGGAGAAGGACCGGTTGGCCCGGCCGGAGCCGGTCAAGAAGGACGAGTCGCAGCAGTCGGAGCTGGACAAGTACCTGAAGTCCTTGCGCGGAGACGGCACCCCGTCGATGCCGACGTTACTCGGGTCGCATTCGCCTTCGGTGTCGTTGTCGTCCAGCGAATCCCCGGGCCTTTACAAGGGATCTTCGGTCTCGAATTCGTCGTTGGGGTCCATCGGTTCGCCGGGCGGCCTCGGTTCGACCGGTTCGACCGGCGGGCTTGAGGCGCCCGCGCCGCCGGAAAAACCGGTGACGACCGAGGGCGGCCCGTCGCTGATCAAGAACCAGCAGGGGAACGGGAATCAGCAGAACGGAATGGGCGGCGTCCCGTTCTACCCACCGACCGCGGGCGGCATGGGTGGCGGTGCGGGCGGAGACCAGAACAAGGGTGAACGCGACCGGACCACCTGGCTGACCGAGGACGCGGAGACCTGGGGCACCGATCCGAAGCTGCCGCCTTCGGTACTGGGTGGCCGCAGGCGCGGAAACCGGGCAGCGGGACGAGGTGCCGGCGGTCCACGCAACTACGGACAGGGAGGAAACGATGGCCGACTGGCTGGAGGAGCAACTTCACCAAACCATGGCCACGCTGAGGGATCAGCGTGACCGGATCGAGGCGGCGAAGGCCGATCTCGCTTCCCGGACGTCTTCGGCGACCTCGGCCGACCGGATGGTCACGGTGACCATGGATTCGCAGAACTCCGTGGTGGGCATCAAGTTCAACACCACGAAGTACCGGTCCATGCCGCCGGAGCAACTGGCTCGGACACTGCTCGACGTGCTCGAACGCGCCCGCCAGGAGATGGCGGACAACGCTGTCGAGGTCTTCGGTCCGCTCATGGATCAGCGCGACGACCTCCGTGCGGCCATGACGGGCAACACCGAGGTCGACAAGGCGTTCTCGGCTCTGTGGAAAGAGGCGCCTTCGGACGTCTTCGGCAGGGGAAAGGACTGATCTTCCGTGGCGCTGGGTGGACCGGACACGACGAAATGGGTGTGGGAAGAGGCGCTCAACATCTTCACCCTCGACCCCACCTTCCCCGTTGTGCCGCAGCGTTCGACCGTCCTTGGCGTGCCCTGGTTGACGTGGCGCGTCTATACCCACCTTCGCGGCCCCAGCAACAAGGTGCCGACGAATATGATCCACGCGGAAGGCATGACGTTCTTCACGTCCTGGTACGCCGTCGCCGACGCGAGCACGGAATTGGAAGGGGCGGCGGCGACCTACTTCGCCAATGGCAACAAGGTCGTCGACTCCCTGAAGGAGGATGTGAACGACGTCGCCAGGCATTCCACCTTCGAGCTGGCGGCGACCACCTTGGGCGGGATGGCGAACTGGCTGACCGCGCAGGTCACCCCGCTGGAAACCTGGCGGAACAAGACCGGCCACCGCGGCGACGACTTCCAGGGCACCGGTGCGGGTGCGTTCTGGAACGTGCTGGACGAACTCGCCAACAAATGCGATGACCTCGTCGCCCAGATGACCAAGGACCGCACGTCCTGGGAGGCGCTCCGGCTGGTCGGCGGCTTGCTGAAGCGCACCGGCGAAGTGCTCGATGAGGGACGCGCGCGGTGGCAGGGCGGCGAAGTCTTCAAGTACGACACCGGCCTGGGGTTCTCGGTCACCGCGCCAGGATCGGAGTTGTCCACCCCGCAAGGCGTGGTGCGCGCGATCTGGCAGGCACCCGAACTGGTCGCGGATTTCGCGAGTCACTTTCCCCCCAAATACACCAGGGAGAAGGACGGCTGGCCGACGAGCACCTATCTCGGCGGAACACTGGACGAAAGCAATGGTGCTCCGCGCGAAAAGCTGGAGGAGGCGGCGCAACACGTCTGGAAGGAACACCTGAAGGTCGTGGACGCCCACGGGGCCTCCGTGGCTTGGTTCCTCGACTTGACCTACCGGCAGACCCTCCCGTACCTGCCGTCGATCCGGACCCCGGTTCATCTCAACCTTTCGGGAGGCACCGGCGGTCCCGACGAGGGTGGGGCCGGCCCCGGAGGCGACGGCCCCGGTCCTGGCGGGGGAGACGGTTCGACCGAGGACAAGGGCCCGGTCACCACCACCACGTCCTCGGGTCCGCCACCGCCGCCGCCGTTCACCCAGGTCGGCGGCCCCGGCGCCAAGTTCCCCCCGCCGATCACGCAGGTCGGCGGGGGGAACACGTTCCTGAAAGTGCCCACCGGTTCCTATGTCGGCAGGGACGGCGTCGTCATCGGCCCTGACGGCAAACCCGTTCTGGGGTCCGATGGCAGGCCGATCATCGTCCCGCCGGGCTCCCGGGTGAACGGGAACGGCGAGATCGTCGGACCGAGGGGCACCGGAAACCTCGAGCAGAAAGACCGGCTGCGCAAGGCATACCCGCCGCCGGGTACGACCGTTTCCAGCAACGCCGGGGATTCGCCGATGGAGCGGTACCTCAAGTCGTTGCGGCGTACCCCGCCGCCGCTTCCACCGCTGCGTGCGCCCGACACGATGCCCATGACCATGTCGAAGTTCGATCCGCAGGCCAACTTCCACAGTGGACTGGGCTCGCTCGGTGGCGGCCGGATCGGGGTGTCGTCGGACGTGTCGTCGCTCGCCCCAACGCAGGGCGGGAAGCCGGCGAGTACGCCTGCCACGGGGCCGCCGACGCTCGGTGGTCCCAAAGGGGCGGCGGGAACCGGCAGCGGGAGCGGGGTGCCGTTCTATCCGCCTTCGGCGGGCGGGGCGGGCGGCGCCGGAGGGGGCAAGGGCGAACGCGACCGGGATACCTGGATCGCCGAGGACGAAAAGACCTGGGGCACCGACCCGACGGTCGCGCCGGGCGTGCTCGGCAGGCGTAGGCGCCGGACCCGCGGCCCGGGTAGTACTCAGCTGAGTTCGAATCCGCAACACGACTACACGCTCGGACTCGGTGACGGCAACTCCGCCACCGGTCAAGGCACCGGCAATACCACGGGATGAGGACGAGACCATGACTGATTTCCGGGCGGACCCGAAGGCCATGCAAACCCTTTCCGAGGCGTATCGGGATATCTCGGCCAAGATGCGCAAGATCAGTGAACTCGGCACGGACCGGAGGGACTTGGTCTTCGAAGCCAGTGGAGACGACGAAATGGGCGAGGAGATCAAGTCCAATCTCGGCGACCCGGTGACGAAGATCGAAGACGCCTTCCTCTCGATCGGCGAAGTCGTCGAGAACCAGACCAACGTGACCAACGGGATGGCGGCGAAGCTCACCTTGGCGGAGAACGAAAACATCGCGAACGTCCACGGTGGACTCAAACGCTAGTGGCGTATCGGGTCGCGGGGTCGTGAGTGGCGATTCGGGTTAGAACCCGAATCGCCACTCACGACCCCGTACGCGAAGCCTTGATGATCTCCCGGCGGTCGTGTGGATGCCGTCGGCCAACCTGAGCCAGTAAAGGAAGCGGGAACACCATGCCCTCGGTCGCAGAAGAGTCCACCGGCGTCGCGGTCGCCACGGCGGAGGCGGCGGCGCCCGCCGTCCCAGAAGTGAAGGCGGACAAGGAAACCACGTCGTCTTCGGAAGCCGGGACCGCCGCGGCCGGTGCCGTACCACCGGTCGTGGACACGGGCACCGACGTCTCGTCCTCGCCACCGGCGGGCCGGATGTCCAAACCGGTGATCGTGGCGGCGGCCGTCGCCGGTGTCGTGCTGGTCGCCCTTCCACTGGCACTCAGCGGACTGCTCACCGCCGACCAGTCCGGTGAGGGGCCCAACGCGGCGGGCTACGCGAAGGATCTCCCGCCGGACGGCGGGTTCGTGCCGGGGCTGGCCGCTCCGCCCACCGACCTCGGCGGCATGCCCGTCGGTCCGCCCGGTGCCGCCTTGCCCGGCCAGGTGGCCGACGGCGTTCCGGCAGGCCAGGCGGGCGCGGCCGCCGATCCCGGAACCGCCGGTCTCCCCGGTGGGCCGCCTCCGCCCCCGGGAGGAGGCCCGGCTCCGGCGCCTCAGCACCAGGCCCCGCCGCCCCAGCAGCAGCGGCAGGGGCCGCCCGCCCCGGCCGCCAAGACGGTCTCCTACGACGGCATGGCGGGCAAGGGATGCGGTGGCGGCACCGGTTTCACCGGCGTCGGCGCCTACAGCGACGGCAAAGCGGGCTGGGTGAATCACGGCGGTGGCGGCTGCGGCTCGGCGTTCGTGTCCATCCCCATGTCCGGCGACGCGAACAAGGACGACCCCAGCGCCTACGGACTGTGGACGTTCAACACCGGCCCGGTGACCGCCGGTTCGTGCGCGGTCTCGGTCTTCGTCCCGAACGGCGACGCGACCGTGGCAGGCGGGAGCCCGTCGGTGTACCGCGTGTTCGACCGGTTCGCGGTGGACAAGGGCACACCGGTGGGGTCTTTCCAGATCAACCAGAACGCCAACCACGGCCGGTGGGTCAGCGTCGGCACGTTCCGGATCAACGGCGCGAAACTGGCTGTGCAGCTGCTCAACCGGGGCCGCGACTGGTCGGGTTCCAGCAAAACCTACGCACACCACGCCGCGGCGATGATCAAGGCCAAGTGCCAGGCCTGAGGGCGTCCTACCCTCGGCCGCGAGTCGGTTCGCTCGTGTTCTCAAGTCCGTGAAGGCCTCCTTGAGGGACTCTGGGTCCCTCAAGGAGGCCTTCATTTGTGTGCCTACGTCTGACCTGCGGGTTGGTGGGTGGGTCGTGAGGTGATGTCACCACCAGGTCGATGGACGTCGCGCGTGATTGAAGGCGGAACTCGCGTGTTTAAACGCGGAACTCGCGTGATTGGAGGCCGATCTCGCCCGTGACCGGGTCCGCCGTGAGTTCCGCTTCCAATCACGCGAGTTCCGCGTCCAATCACGCGTGATCGCCACCCAATCACGCGTGTCACGCCTAAGGCCACACGTCGACCAAGGGGATCTCAGAGCGCGAGCCCCGAGTAGTGGGTAAGCAAATGCGGTGCCCCCAAGGAGGCCTTCACGGACTGCCGCCCGACACGACACCCACCGCGTGCTGGTGAACCGTTCGGCTATCGGGCCGCGTTGTCTCAGGTGAACCGGTCAGGAGGTAGTTCGTGCCCATCAAGGTCGATCGCAGCGACTTCGGCGATGTGCCGGAGTGGGCGCGGACGCTTCTCGAGGTCCTCGGTGTCTCCTGGCCTGCCGCCAACCAGCACAAGTTCCGGCGGGCGGCCCAGGAATACGACACGGTCACGGAACTGCTGAAAGAGCTTCCGGACGATATCGCCAGGGTCAAACGGGCGATCGACGAGAAGCTGTCGATGCCCGAGGCGGGTGACGCGTTCGACAAGAGTATGGCCCCGCTCACCAACGGGGCGCCGAACTTGCTGGACGAACTGGCCACCGGTACGAAGGGGATCGCCGACGGCTGCCGCAAGGTCGCACTGGACGTCGAGTACACCAAGTTTTCCGCGATCGGCCAGCTTTTCCTGCTCGCCTACGAGATCGCGATGGAGTACGCTCTCGCCTCCGTCACTGCGGGCGCGTCTCTCGCGAACATCACCTGGCATTACGCCCTCACCCGTGGCTACCTGACCGCCCTGTTCAAAATGCTCGTACGGGCGATCGTGTTCGAGGTGTTCATCGGTGTCACCGGCGGGCTGCTCATCGATGTCGCCGTGCAACGGCTGCAGCATGAACGAACCGAATGGGACAGCGATTCCACCAAGCAGACGGCGATCGGGGGTGCGGTCGGCGGCGTGCTCGGCGGCGCCGTCGGCGAACTCGGGGAGAAGCTGGGCCGCAAGATCGGCGGCCTGCTCGGCAAGGACTTCAGCAAGATCGCCACCGACGATCTGCTGAAGCTGGTCAAGGATCTCAAGCTGCCGGGTGGCGACGAACTCGCCGACAACTGGGTGCGCGACATCGGCCGGACACTGACCGACCGGGCGGGAAAGCAACTCACCGACCCGGCCACCGCGTTCACCAAACGGGCGGTCGAGGGCTTCGGCGACGAGGTCGGCGACCGGTTCGTCACCGCCTTCGGTAAAACCCTCGGTGACGACGCGGCCCGGAAGCTCGGCCGGGACTACGCGAACAGCTTCGTGGACAACTGGAGCAAGCACGGCCTGGACGGCAGCGGGGCCTTCAACGACAGCCTGCGCAACGTGCTCGCACCGCATTCCGACAAAATCGGCAAGGACTCCGTCGATCTGCTCACCGACAAGGTGCCGGACGTGCTGTCCCGGAACGCGACCGACCGGCTCGGCGGAAACATGGTGGCCAGGGCCGCCGAGTTCAGCACGATCTTCCTCTTCGAGGGCGTCTCCGGGGTGATGGGCCAAGCGGCGATGGCCGCCATCAACGGCGAATCGGTGTCCGCGGCCGAGTACGGGATGGGTTTCGCCGGCGGCGTGGTCGGCGGCGCCGTCAGCCACAAACTCGAAGGGATCGGGGAGCGGGCCCTCGACTCGGCGGTCACGTCGATCAAGGAGCAGTTCAGCGGCCTGACCGGTGGCCTCTCGGCGGGTCTGCCGCTTGACGGCAAAAGCGGATCGGACGCGACGGGCTCAGGCCCGGTGTCCGTGCCGAACACCACGAGCGCCGGTTCCGCGGCGCCGAGCACGACATCCGCCTCCGACGTGAAGTCCGCTTCGGACACCCGTGCTCCGGCTGACAGCAAGACGAATACGCCTTCTGACACCAAGACCTCGGATGCCAAGGCGACTCCGGCTGCCAAGTCCGCTTCGGATACGAAGACCGTCTCGGACGGCAAGTCCGCACCGGCGACCAAGTCCGCTTCGGACGTCAAGACGAGTTCGGAGGCGGGGTCCGCACCCACCGCCGTGCGGACCTCGTCCGACGGCGGGGCGGTCCAGGACTCGTCGCCGGTGTACGAAGAAGTGTCAACGTACGAGGAACAGCCAGAGGACGAGGAGCGGCCGCAGACCCGTCCCTCCCCGCTGCGCACCACGTCGGAAGAGCAGGACGGTGGCTCGACTTCGGCCGCGGCCGCGGCGCCCGTTCAGGCCGAGCCGCCTGTGACCGAGCCGACCGTGACCGAAGACGCCGACACCGGATCCGTCGAGGTCGTCGAGGAGACCGAGGACCGGGAAGAACCGGCGCCCGCGATCGAGCTTGATCTCGGCAAGCCGTTCGTGGAGGACCTTTTCGACGGCTTGGAGCTGAACCTGACTCCCGCGCCGCGGCCGATGGCGCTGCGGGAACAGGAGTGGACGTCGCCGCATCCGGACGGTGGCGAGCCGTTGACTCCGACGCGGCTGGTCGACGAGTTCGGTTTCCCGCTGGTGAATCAGCAGCGGTTCCAGTGGCTGGCGAACTGGTCGAACGTGGTGTTCGACGTCCGGCCGACAAATCCGGATTCGGTGCGCTGGCTCGAACAGGGCGCGGTGCCGAAGCCGAAGGACATCAAGGCCAAGACGGTCAGCGAACTCGACACGCTGTTGGGTGCTTCGCCGGATGCCATCGGCCTGGTCGGCTATTTCGAGCCGCGGTTGCCGGATGATCTGTCCGACCTGCCGCCGGACACGCAGAAGAAGATCAAGGCCAGGTTCGCCAACCGGAGTACGGAATTCACCGCGCTCGCGGAGGAGATGGACCAGCTGGCGGAGCAGGGCCGCTATCTGGTGGTGGACAAAATCGTCCAGGCCAAGACCGAAAGCGGTGAATTCCGCCCGATCACCGGCGATCACGACGTCTACCACATCCGGTGCGTCGACGACGGTGCGTCGTTGACGACGTCCGATTACAACGACGTCGTCGAGCTGCTGACCAAACGGAATATGGGCGTACAGCACGGCGCGCATATGTACTGGTCGCCCCAAGGTGAGTTCCAGGAAAAGATCTTCAACGACATCGTCGAGCGCCATCAGGAAGGCGCGCAGGACGCGGAACCGTTGATCCGCTTCGATCCCGGCCAGCCGCCTCGGCTCGTTTTCGCTGACCCGCTGCCGGCGCACGTCCAGACCACCGTCGAAATCACCGAGACCACCGAAACCACTAAGCCCGGCAAGGACGAGCAGGACCTGACGCTCGCGGATCTGCCGCCGTTCCTCGCCGCCGGTCAGGCTCTCGGCTCGGCGCCGGTCCTGTCCGTCGAAGGGATCGACGCCCTCCGCGACGAATTGGCCCGTTTGCTGCCCGGTGCCAAACCTGCTCAGCTCGACGCGATCGGGAAAGCCGTCGACGACGATTTCGAATCCGCGCTCAGCGGTCTGTATTTCCCGCTCCGCACGGACAGGGGCTGGCGGGAGGTCCGGATCCGGGCCACCGTCGGCGGCGACGTGGTGAGTGAGCCGAGGGAGAAGACCAAGGCGGATCTCACCGTCCAGGGCGGTACTTCGAACTCGGAGAACCTCGCCGTCCTCCGTGCCGGTGACATCGGGGCGGCGGTGACCGTCCAGGCGCCGACCGGACCGTATCTCACCGTCGGCGGCAAGGCCGCGCTGGCGGCGCCCGGCGCGACGCAGACCGTGTCGGTGTCCACTTCGGACCAACGGGCGATCCGTTCCGGTGAAGGATCCCGGCGGGTGGGCCTGAACGTCGAGTTCACCGTCAGCGTCCACGATCACACCGGCAACGCGGTCGCGCGGGGCGATGCGGTGCCCGGACAGGTCACCCTGCGCGTCCCCGACGACCTGCTCCGGCTCACTTCGCCGGCCGGGCTGGCCGCGAAGGATCTGACCGCCGAAGTCGGGCGCAAGCTCCAGAACCCGGTGCCCGAGGCGGTCACCGACCTTGGCGAGGTGTTCACCGGAACGGCCGGGCTGCTGCACCGGTCGGTCACCGCGTTCGGCGCCCCCGGCCGGGACGCGTTGCGCGCGTTCCTCGGGAACGCCGGTATCCGGGAGAACCTGGGCGCCATGCTGCAAGACTGGGTCAGCTCGCCCGCCCTGCTCAGCGCGGACGGCGGCAAGGTGGCGGCGGTGCGGATGAAGGCCGTGCTGACCAAGGCCGAACTGGTCGGCCCGACGAAAGAGACGCAGCTGCGGTTGCACGAGTCCGCGACCACCAGTTCCACCGTTTCGGCTTTCACGAAGCGCGGGTTCGACGCCTCCCTCGCGCTCGGTGGCGGAGGTGGTGTCAAGGGCGTGCGTGTCGCGGCCGGAGTCGGCGTCGGCTACTCCGCGCGGACGGTGGACACTGCCGTGTCCGGCCGGACTTCGACGGCGAAATCGGGTCTCCAGCTCAAGGGAGACATCGGCCTCTACCGGTTCGAAGCCACGATCGTGGTGCAGGCACTCGACGGCAAGGAAACCACCAGTACGGCGACGGTGTTCGCCAGGGTGGGGATGGCCGAAGCCGCGGCACAGGGACTGCCGGTCCCGGACGGTACCGGTGACGGCCTGACACCGGCGACGACGAAGAAGTTCCCGTCCGTGCATCTGGCCGCGGGGCTCGCGGCGGGCAATGTGCGGGTCGGCGAGTTCGACGGCGCCGAGGCCGTGCTTACGGAGATCCGCGGCAAGTTCCGGGAGAGCGGCCGGTACAGCGATCTGCTGCCCGGTTGGGACCGGAAAGAGGGCGCCAAGGCCAAAGGCGCGGCGCGGACGCTGGAGATGCTCGCCAACGAGCACCGGTTGCAGACGGCGCTTTCCCCGCTGGCCCTGCGCAACCGCATGGACGCGTTGCTGGGTGCCGGGGTGTCGGTGACCCTCAAGCGCGAGGGTGCTTTCCGGCAGGACCACGTCACCATCACGGTCCGGCTGGAGTCGAAGCGCGTCGAGCATGTCGGGCGGGCGACGGGACGCGTGGTCCGCAACGCCACGACCACCGGTCCGGCGCTGGGCGCGTCGTCGGCGACGAACAAGGGCTGGACGGCCGGGCCCGAGGGCAAGGTGACCTTCGGGGCCATGGTGACGGCTTCGGGGAAGTACGGCAGTAGTAGCGGCACCCGGACCGGCGCGGGACCGGTCGCCGAATCGACGTATCTCACCATCGGCAGCGCCGATTCGGAAGGTTTCGCGCACGAGGGCCGGTTCGTCGTCTCCATCACCGGTTTCTCGCGTTCGCACGCGATGGTCCGGCAGACGCTGCCCGGGCTGCCGGGGACGCAGGTGCCTGCCGTCCGGCAGATCTGGGCGACGCCCGAGGAATCGGGCGACGGTCCCGTCCTGCTCCCGGCGAACTTCACGGTGTGGATGTCGGACAGCCTTACGCTGCCCGCCGATCCGGCGAAGTTCGCGCTGGGTGCTCCCCGGGTACGCGAGCTCGACCCGCCGCGGTCGATCACCGGCCATTTCGAGGCGCTCGCGCCGCCCACCGTCGGTGATTGGGTCGGCGTGGAGAGCATCGCCCACACCGGAAATGTCAGTTCGGCGGCGCTGGACGCGCTGGTCGAAGCATCGGACGGCGACCGCGCGCTCGCGCTGCCCGGCGGTGACGCGTGGACCAGCGTCCAGGCGATGCTGAGCACCGACAACATCAAGGCGGCACTGCGGTCGTTCACCCACGGTGTGGTGAGCACCGACCTCGTCCACAGCCGTCGCCTCGCCGACCGGGTCGGCCGGATCGGTGTCGTCGCCCGGCTGGCCAACCCGACCTTCGTCCAGACGGCCGACGACGCGGCCGCGGAACGGTCCACTTCGGGTGGCTACCGGTTCGACGGCGGCAAGAGCAAGACCAAGGGGCCCGCGATCACCGGCGGTGTGGCGGTGACCGGCTCGATCACCGGCGATCCTGCCGCTTCCGCCACCGGCGGCCTGACCGCCAAACCTTGGGCGAAGGCGACCACCAAGGCCGACGCTCTCGACATCTCCGCGACCGTCGACCGCAACGTCACCACGGCGGCAGGCACGCAGCGGGTGCTGGCCCGGTTCGACATCGCCTTCACCGTGCTCGCCGAAGCGCGGCAGCAGACCGCCTTGCTGCGCCCGGACGCGCGGGGAGCCGCCCGGTTCGTCGACCTTCCCGGCGCGGCACTGGTGTGGCTCACCGAAGACCAGGCTCGCGAATACGGTCTCCTGCCGGCCAAACCGGCGGGTCCGCGTGAGCGGGACGAGCGGCTCGCGGCACCCGTGACGCTGCCGACGGAGAAACCGGGAGCGCTGGGGCTGGGTGCCGTCGAGCAACTGCCCGACCTGTCCGATCTCGTGCCGAAACTGTCCGCGAAGCTGGCCGACGCGAACGTGCCGTTGCTGCCGGGCGTGTCCTTGGACGACGCGATGAACAACTGGGCGAGGCTGACCGACCTCGTCTCGCCGGACAGCGTGCAGGGGCTGGTGGACAGCGCGCTCGACGGCGGCATCCCGCTGCACACGCATCTGCCGAAACTGTTCACCGACAGCGGATACCAGCTCCTGCTGACCGCGAAAACGGTGGGTGACCCGGCTTTCCGGAAGGTGGTCAACGACGGCCGGACCGTCGAGCACAGCACCGTCCGTGCGGTCCGGACCATCCGGGCCGAGGGCACGGCCACGTCGTGGTCGGCCGCGCTGCGAGCGGGCGGCCAGAAAAAATACCAGGACGGTGACACGACGACGTCGGTCGGGGGCGCGGCCACCAAGGGCATCGGCGCCGTCAAGACGACCACCACTACCGAGGTCCTCACCGAACAGGAAACGCAGCTGCGGACCGGAACCGGCCCGGCCGCGCTGTTCGACGTCCCGGTCGAGTTCGTCCTCGAAGTGCGCCGTGACGGTGAGACCGTCGCCGCCGCCGCCACCGGCGAGCGGATGCTCGGAATCCGGCTGCTGGCCGACAACCTGACCGTTGACAACGGGAAACGGCCGGCCACCGGCGAGGATTCCGAGCCGGTCGGGTTGTCGCCGGAGGACGCCACCCCCGCCGCGCTGGAGCGGTGGCGGAAGGGCACCGTCACCCGGTTGCCGGAAATGGCGTCGGTCGAATCCGTGCGTGCCGCCGCGCGGCTGCGGAAGGTCGTGCGGGACGCGCTCACCGAGGCCGGGGCGGACGGCGGGATCACCGGCTACGGCACGGGTTCGATCAACGCGCTCTGGTCGAGTCTGAGTCCTCAGCTGCTGCAGGCGTTCCTGCCCGCCATGACGACGGGAAGCCTGCCCGTGCCGACCTTGCGCGAGGCGGCGGTCCTACGGGGCAAGAAGGCGGACGTCGAGGTGCACGCCCGGCTCGCCGCGCCGCGGACGGTCGCGCTGAGCGACGGCGTCAACCTGGAGAACCCGACGAATTCGACGGTGGCCCGCTCGGCGGAGCGGAAGGTCGTCGAGGTCGGGGAAATGGGCGTCACCGGGCCGACGGTCACACCGGTCGACGAGTCGGGCAATATCGGCGGGCTGATCACCGGCGTCGACGCGCGCTGGACCAGTGAGCCCGCGGACGCCACGGTCGACGGTACGACGGTGTCCGCCGTCGCGAATCTCAAACCGGTCGGGCGGACCGCGCTGGTGCGGTTCGACGTGGACTACCGGATCGTGGTCAAGGTCGACGGCCGGACGGAGGTCGTGGACGTTTCGCTGCCCGCGTCGGCGGACGTGCGGATGCCGATCGACAAGCTGTCGGACGTCACCGGCCAGAAGGTGCCGCGTGTTCTGAAGGCACGTCAGGGAAGGGTCGCGCGGACCGCCAAGGCGTGGCGCGACGCCGAGGTCGGGGCGGAGGGCCATCGCCGCCGGGCCGAGCAGCTGGTCGAGAAGCTCGGTGTCGTCGTCGACTGGAGTGCCACCGTCGACGCGGCACGAGTACGACGCCCCGGCACGCTGGAAGAGCGGCACCACCAGTTCGCCCGCGAGACCGAGAAAGCCTTGCGGGAGGCGGAAACCGTCGCCGTCGCCGCGCGACTCGAGTTCGGCCGGGTGTCCTCGGCCGCCGACGTCGCCGAGACGCGGCTGGCCGCTTTGGCGGGCGAGACCGGCGACCTCGACGATCTTGCCGACGGAGCCGCGGAAGCCGCGCTGACCTTCCGGAACCTTTCCTCCGAACTGGCCAACGCGCAGGCGCCGGACGACGTGCGGCGGCTGACTCAGGAACGGGCTGAAGCAAAGCTTCGCCGCAACCTGTTCCGTGAGGTGCTGGACGAACAGTGGGAGGCGCTGGCCGTCGCCCATACCGAGGCCGAGGAGGCGCGGGAACAGCGCATCGCCGCGATCGGTCAGCTGGTCCGCACCCAGGCCTCGCTGCAGGCCGCATGGCTGGATTTCGTGGACACCAAACAAGATTCCTGGTGGCTGGCGAAAGGCGCGCTCGACGCCGAATTCACCCGGCTCACCGAGGCTCCGGGTTCTCCCGACGACGAGAAGTGGCGGCACAGCCGGGCCACCGACGCGCCCTGGTTCTCGGTGGCGAAACCGCTCGACCCGGCTCAGTGGGAGCCGCTGCGGGCGACCACGCCGAGGCGGGCGGTGGCCACCGAGACCGCCGACGTGCTGACCACGCTGCTGTCCGAAAAGGACAAACGATACGACGGCGTGATCCGGTACGGCGTCAGCCGGTTCGAGGTCGACGGGCGCGGGGTCACGGAGTTCACCGTGCCGATCAATCTCGTCCCCGGCCACGGTGTCTCCGACGAACAGCTCGCGCAGCTGCGTGAGCGGGCCGCCGTCGGTATCGAGAAGCTGATCAACAACCGTCACGGCCTCCCGAACGGCGACCAGCTGCACGTCCGCGTCGAGTTCACCGGCGACCGGCTGACCGACCGGGACGGCGACCCCCGGTACCGCGCGTACGACGTCGTCGCCGGTGACGGCGAACGCACCACCCAGACCAACTGGCGAACGGATGCCACTCCGGAGGAACTGGCCCACGAGCTGCTCCACTACCTCGGCGCGGGCGACGAAGAGCACGACAAGGACCGGGTGTTCCTCAGTCGCGAGGACGACGGCACGACCGGTGTCGTCACCGGCGACGAAAGCATCATGGGCAAGGGCGTGGTGGAACCCGGCGTGACGCCGCGGCTGCTGCCCCGCCACACCTGGATGATCCAGCAGGTACTGCAGAGCCAGCTGGGACCGGGCTACCGCCTGACCGACCCGGGCCAAGACGAGCTGCCGGGTACACCGCCCGCCGCGGCCGCCGGGCCGGTGGAGGCGCGTCCGGGCCTCACCGTCGCGCAGCGGGCGACCCTGTCCAGGCTGGGCAAGACGGTGGTGCCGGTCGACGGAAAGCCGGTGACCGGGAAGCTGGTGGACGCGCTCGCCGCCGCGGTCGCGCCCGGATCGTCGGCACGGCAGGCGGAACTGCGGGAGCTGGGTGCGACGCTGCGGGACACGACGGCGGCGAAGATCGCCGAGGCCTTCGGGGTCCGGCTGCACGTGGTGACCGAGGACGGGGACGACCTCGGATACGGTCCCGCCGGGCGGCGGCCGGTCCGGATCGTCCGGACGGCGGACGGGGAGTTCCTGGCGACCCGCGACCTCGACGCGAGGACGCCGTCCAGACCCGCCCCGGCAACCGAAAGCACCTCCGCCGTCCAGGTCGTCACCGCGGCCATGGTCGGCGCCGGCGACAGGGTCGTCGGAACCGCGTTCCCCACCAAGAAGAACGACGACCAGATCGCCACCACCTGGGCGACGATGAGTGCCCGGCGGCCGGTCGTCGAATACAACGTCCTGCTGCCGAAGACGGAAGAACAGCTGGCTTCGACGCAGCCGACGGCGGCTCCGTCGGTGAAACGGCCCGCCCCTTGGGTTTCCCCGGATGCCGCCAAACAGCCGATCTTCCTTTTCCTCCATTCCGGCCCGAACATGTTCCGGATCAAGGTGGTCGGGCGTTTCCTCCCGAAGCGAGTCACCGGTGCCGAATTCGCCGCGTTCGTCCTCGACGACGTGGGGTTCCAGCAGGCACTCGCGTCGCGCCCGGACGCACCGATCGTGTTGCTTGCCTGCGAATCCGGCAAGCTCAACGAGCCGGGTGGCGGCGGTTACGACTTCCGCCGGGAGCTGAAGACACGCGGCCACGGCAGGACGGTCTACGCGCCGACCGAGACGATCAACCTCGTCCAGGTGCTCGCCGGTGTCAACGTGGACAAGGAAGGCGAATTCGTCGAGATCGCCGAGCACCCCGACGAGGTGGTCGAAGCGGTCACGGAGACTGTCGACACGGTGGTTACCTTCGCCAAGGGTTCGCGTGTCCTGAACGAGGATTCCCTCGCCACGGCAGGTCGCTTCGCCACGTGGGTACCGGCGGCGGCCGACGCGATGACAAGCGATCCTTCGCAGCCGCCGCCATGGATCCAGGTCACGGGCTACGGCAACGCGACGATCGGCCGGACGGAAACCGCGCTCGCCAGGGCGAACGCGGTGGCGGCGGCCTTGCGGCCACTGCTGCCCGCTCCGCCGGAGGGCAAGGCACCCTTGGCGATCAGGCCGGCGGCCGCGAACCGGAACAGCCTGCCGCCGCTGACTTCGGCCGACCCCGCGGAACGGCGGCGCTCGGTGACACTGGCGCTCGTCCGGAACGACGGCGACCTCCGCTCGGAACTCGGTCTCCTGCCGGAGGAGACGGTGACGGCCTGGTTGTCCCGCACGGCGACGCGGCTCGGTGAGGATCCGCGACTCTGGGCCACCTCGCCGCTGGTCGCCTATCTCGACCAGCACCTGCCGCTGGACACGTCGAACGTCAAGACGATCATGATGCGGTTGTCGGTCGATCCCGGTGGCCCCGCGCCGCGGCTGTCCCAGCTCGTCGGCGCCCGTGGTCACGCGTGGGCGGAGTTCGTGCTGCCGAGCGGCGCCAAGGAATCGATCGGGTTTTACCGGCCCGACGGCGAAAACCCGGCGGTGCGGCTCGGCGACACCGGGCACACCGCGTCCGCGAGCTACGAGGTGTGGGTCTCGCCCGAAGACGCGTTGCGCGCCCTGGATCATTCGCTGCGGCACCTGCGAACCCCGTATCAGGCGCTGTCGTTCAACTCCCTGCGGTTCGCGAGCGGGTTGTTCGAACGCGCCACCGGTACGCCCGCTCCGTCGGCGGGTTGGCTGACGACCGGGCCCGAAGATCTCGACCGTCGGCTGCGGGAGATGATCGGAGGCGTCGAAGAGCAGGCCGACGCCGACCTGCTCGACCCGAACGTGGACGCGCTCTTCCGGCCCGGCTCGGACGTCGTCGACCCGGTCGCCCTCAGCGCTCTGTCGAGGTTCGTCCGTTCCCTGGCGGAGGAACTGCGGACGCGGCCGCCCGCCGGACGGCTGATCGCGATGGTCGTGAAGCGTGGGCAGGACGGCGATCTGGCGGTCCAGCGGGGGACGAACCTGGAAGCCGCGCTGCGCACCGCCCTGGAATCCGCCGCGGTCGACCACGGCCTCGCGCTCGACCACCTACCGATCCGGGTCACCTACCTGCAGGACGACACGAAGGCCGAGTCGGCGACGATCGGTTATGCCCGGACGGAGCCGGGTGACGGCATCCCGCCGGGGCAGTCGGTCCAGAACTGGCTGAACGAGCAGGTCGTGGCTACCCAGGTGGTCCAGCAACGCACGGTCGCTCAGTACCTCATGCGCTCCGGGCTCCCGGACGCCCTCGACCGGATGCGGGTCTTGAACGCGGACCGGCCGGTGTTCCGGTTCCAGGTGAAGACCCGGCACCGGGACGTGGCCGCCCAGTACACCGGCCATGCCTGGGTCGAGATCCACGACCCCTTCGGCAACGGGACGCTCATCGACTTCGCGCCGGAGGATCCTCCTTCACCGCAGTGGGCGACCGTGCCGGGCACGGTCTCCGTGCTGCCGGTGAGGGACAAGCCCACCACCTACAGCGCGGAATACCTGGTGAGCGCGAACGACGTCATCCGGGGGCTGGGGCGGGTGCTCGCCCTCTCGGGACGGCCGTACCGGTTGACGAGCCACAACTGCACGACCTTCGTGCAGGACGTGTATTCGGCGGTCCGGGGGGCACCCGCCCCCGGCGCGGGCCGCTGGGTCCAGGGGCCGACCGACCTCGAGCGCACGCTCCGGCGCGGCGCGTCCCACATCACGGTCCGGCCGTCCGACGCGGCCTTCCCGACGGGTCCCGTCCCGGCCGCCCCGCCGCGTCGCGCCGAACCGGCTCTTGCCGCGGACATCGTGGCGGGCTATCGCGAGATCACTGCGGATCTGCCGCATTTCCGCTTGTCCGACAAGGATTTCGACATCGCTCTCGCCGAGTTCTCCCGGCTGGCGGGCACCGGCGATCTCCGGCAGGGGCCCGATCTCGACCTTCCCCTGGAGCAGTTGGACAACGCGCTCGGAGAGCTGGAAGAGCGGGCGGAGGCCGCGACAATCCCCGAGGAGCAGTCACGGCTCCGGCTGCTTTCCCGGCAGGTGCGGGCGCTGGCCAACGACGCCCTGCTGCTGTCCGCCTTGGCGCCGACCCGCGACACGGTCCTGGAACTTCTTGCGCAGCAGCGGGTGCGGAGCATGCTGGCCGAAGTCGCGACGATCATCCACAGTGGACAGGACCCGTTCGCCGCCGAGGACTCGCCGTGGCGCGGCCTCGACTACGACCGGACCGCGCCGCTGCCGCGCAGGCTGGCCGAACTCATACTGGTGGACACGCCGCCGGTCGTGGTCCAAACCCTGCGTGAAGACCCGCTGTTCCAAGACCTGATGCGGAATCCGGAGGCGCTGGCCGACGCGCTGTTCGCCGCTTCCGGCGGTTTCGAGTCGGCGTTCGCGGCCGCCGAGCTGGACCAGGATGGGGTACCGCCGTCGGCCACCCTGGACAGGGTGCGCGATCAGCTCCGACGGAACGCGCCGTCCGAGCTGATCGAAGACCTGACGGCGCTCAACGGCTTCGAGAACGGCCTGAACGCCGTCGCGGTGCTGTTCGCCGCGCCGGTACCCGCCGATCCGGAGGTGCGCCTCGTGGTCGGCGGGACGCCGCGTTCGGTGACCCGTCAGGCTGGCAAGCCGTGGACGCGTGAAGACGCGACGAGGCAGTGGTGGCAGTCGGCGGATCCGGCGGTGTCCGTCGACCACCGGATCGCGAATCCGGTGACTCGCCAGGACATCGGCGCTTCGCACCGGGAGACGCCCGCGGTGACCGTCCGGTCCGAGGACGGCGGGTTGAACCGGTCGGGACGACCTTGGCGAGCGACGATCGGCTACGACCTGCGCCGGTTCGAGGTCGAACGCGACGGCCACGAACCCGTGCGGGTCCGGCTGCACACGGTCCGTCTTCGGCTGGACGTCAGCGGACAGTCCGAAGTGGACACCACGAACTTCAAGACCCGGGTCGAAGCGGCGGTGAACGACCAGTACAACCGGGGCTACCGGCTGCCCGACGGCGAGCAGCTGCTCGCCGAGGTCGAGTTCACCGATCGCGAGGACGCGCACGGCACGGTCTTCGTGACCGGCCCCGGCACACCGGCCGACCAACGGCACTGGCCATCGGACGGGACCGGGGTCCAGTTCGCGCACGAGGTCGGGCATTACCTCGGCCTGTACGACGAGTACTTCCTCGACGAACGCGTGGTCGCCGAGGTTCCGGTCTTCCAGCACGCCGTGGGCGCGGGCCGGGTCGCCACCGGGCCGGGCCTGATGACCGCGGCCGCCATCACCGGCGACGTCGTCCTCGAACCACGCAACCTCCAGCTGATCTCGGACCGGGCCCGCGCGCTCGTCGGAGACGATCCTCAACCGGTACGGCAACTTCGGCGCGGCGAACGGGAGCCCGGCTTCCTCGCCACCGAGGAGGAAGCGCAGGAGTTCCTCGCTCAGAAGAAGATGGCCGGCTACCTGAAGCAGGTCACCCAGGTGCTGAAGGACAGCCCGCATCTGGCGTCGACGGGTGCGGCGGAACTGGCCGCCATCCGCGCGTACACGCATACGCAGTCCGGGGTCATCGACAATTACCTGGCGGGGAAGGAAAGCCCGGACCACGCGGCGCCACTGACCCGGCTGCTGGCCTCGGCGGTGACCCGTTTCCCGGCCCGTCACACCGGAGTCGTGACCCGGGTCATGGGTTTGCCGATAGCGGCCGCCAAGGAACTGTTCGTCGAGAACGGGCGGTACACCGACCACGGCTTCTTCCGCGGCATGCGGGGCGAGGGCCGGTTGTACCAGGGCAAAAAGGTGATCGTCACCGCCTTGGTCCACGACGGCGCCTGCATCGCCTCGGCGTCCAACCGGCCCAGCGAACGCGAGGTCCTGCTTCCGCCGGGGACCGAATTCGACGTCCTCAAGGTCGCGGAGGTCGGCGACGAGCTGCACGTGAAGGTGCGGCAGAGCGAAGCCACGCCCACCCGGATCGGCACGCCGTTCACCGGTTCCCCTGGCGACGGCCCGGCCGCGAACGGCATCGAGGACCGGCTCGCCTTGGGCAAGGTGGTCAGCGAGGCGGACGAGCTGGCGCCGGATCTGGCGAGCCGCGACACCCGGGCGCACCGCGACAAGATCGTGCGTGCCCGGCGGCGGGCCCTGCGCGAGGCCGGGCCGCCCAGCCGGATCAAGGTGACCACGTGGCGCTCGGCCGCCGAGCTGGACGCGTTCCGGAAGGGCCGGTTCGTCACCGAACCGACCGTGCTGATCGCCGGGGACGGGCCGGGCAACGTCACGTTCGTCATCGACGACGCCCGAGCCGTGCCGCGGGAGGACGGCAGCATCCTGCCGCCGGGGTCGGCGTTCGAGGTCGTCGAGGTCTCCAGGGCTGCCGAATGGGACAAGCCGACGGTGATCCACCTGCGTCACCTCGACCCGGTCGAGGTGGTCGATCAGCCGAGTCCGGTCGCGCGGGTCCGGACCGTGGACGAGCAGGCAGGGAAGGTCGTCGACGTCCTCCGCCGCGGCTTGCGCGAACGGGACGGCGACCTCCACCTGACCGCCGTCGAAGCCCTCGTCGAGCAGCACCCGGATCCCGGCCGGGTATGGCACGCGGCGCTGAAGGCCGTCGTCGGCGATCCGGATCTCGCGCAGCGGGTCCGGACGATCACCTACCAGCGGCGGGAAGGCGGCGCCGTCCGGTCGGTCACCTTGCCGGACTCGGTATGGGATCTGCTGGCGGTGCCGGGCGACTCGCTGGAGCAGTCCGGTGACGAGATCACCGAACCCGTCCGGATCGCGCCGCCTCCGACGGCGGGCGCCCTCATCACCGAAGCCTGGCAGCGGGACGCCGTGCGCTGGAGCGAGCTCCTCGACGAGGACGCGAACGGTCAGGCCGCACCGGATCCCGCGCGAAGGGACACGGATGGATTCCCGGCCACGCGGGGCGAGGCGTGGGCGAACCTGCTCGGTGCGCGCCAAGCGTTGAGCCGGGTGGAAGCGGCGCACGCGGAACTGTCGTCCCGTCTCGCGCCGGGTGGCGCGGGAGGTTCCCGGGACGCCGAGCGCGTCGCGGACTCCGAAGCCGCACTCGACGTGGCGCGGGACCGGCTCGGCCTGGCGACGGCCGATCTCCGTGCCTGGGGCAACGATCCTCACCGGCTGGACCGGGCCTATCAGGAGTGGCGCGAGGTTTCGCTCAAGGAGCGGCCCCGGTTGCTCGGTGGCGCTGTCGACGGTCCCCGGAACCACGGGCTCGGCGACACGGACGGCGGCGGTCAGGCCGAAACCGAACTCGAAGACGAGCAGGCTGAAGAGCCGGTCGCGACGTCGTTCCGCGCGGCGGCGGTGTCCGGTGGCGACGGCCGGCACCTGACCGAGGCCGACCTGAAGGTGGCCGTCACCGACACCGCGGCACGGCTGGACCGGGTGACGCGGAGGCTGACCGGCCGGGTGTTCTCGATCCCGGACACGCAGGCGTCGTCCCGGCCGAGCCGTGCCCATGCCGACGAGATCGCCCAGGTCACCGAAGAAATCACTGATCACCGGGCGTATCTCGACTCCCGTAACGCCGAGCTGGCCGTCCTCAAACGCGCCATGGTCCGGGCCGAACACACCGAACTCGCGGCCGTCGAGGCCGAGCAGGCCGACGAAGACACCCCGGCCCGATTCCGGGAGACGAGCGAAGAAGACCGCGAGAACGCCGTCCGCGAACACGCCGAGGTGGCCGAAGACGTCGCCGAACTGGAGACGGAACTCGATGTCCTGATCCGCCGCCGGATCGAGCTGCGGACGACGTCGGCCGCGCTCGAAGCCGACGCTCGCCGGGCCGCCGCGGCGGCGTTGGAACAGGTGTACCGGCCCCCGGCCAGCGCGGGGATCGACGACGTGACACCGGCGATCGGGTCGGCAGAGGACGGGGAACTGGCCGCCGAGTTCGTGCGGCTGAGCGGCAGGCTCGACGCCCTGCGGGCCGAACTCTCGGAGGTACTCGGCCGCGCGAAGGACGGCTCGGACACCTGGCACGAGCCGCTTTCGCGCACCAGACCCGGGATGGCGCCCGCCGTCCCGGATCCCCGGCTCCGGGCCGTCGCGCGGGTGGAGACCGTGCACGTGGCCGTCGGGCTGGACTCGCCTCGATCGCTGGCGGCCAAGCGCTGGCAGGCCACCTATGACGAACTGACCGCACAGGGCTTCTCGCACGTCGACGCGTCCCGCCACGCCACCGAAGTCCACCGGCGCACGATGACGGAGGCAACGGCCGGACGCGTCGACGTCCTGGGCCCGAAGGCCGACGTGCGGCGGATGCGCGCGCCGCTCACCCAGTGGGTCACCGGTGACGACGGGCTTCAGCAGCGGGTGCAGGTCGGCAGGCAGTGGATCACCGAGGTGACCGTCGGGATCGGACTGGTGCCGCTGCCCACCGCGTCGAAGACCGAGGTCGACACGCTCCGGGCCAGGCTCCGCGACGCCCAGATCCTCCTCAACGCCGGTTACCTGCTGCGGAACCGGTCGCAGTTCCGCATCCGGGTCGTCGAGAACGAGTCCCCGGAGTTCACCTTCACCGTCGGCGATGTCGTGACCGAGTGGGAGGCGGACCGGCACCTCACCACCGAAGCGACGGACCAGGAGATCGCCGGACGACTGCTCGGCCTGCTCGGGGTGACAGCGGACGAGACGGTCGCTCAGCTCGACGCCGGACTGTGTGATCAGCTCGACGGTGTGCTGAACGCACCGGTGAAGTCCGTGTCGCCGGCGTTCTTCTCCGGGGGACCGCGCCGCACCGAGCCCCGGCCCGAACTCGTGCTCGACCCGGCGCGGGACACCGGTGAACAAGCACTCGCCGGACTCGCGGCGGAGCTGGCACACCACGCGCGGTGGCGGCACGGGAAGAACCGGGCGATGCCCGTCGTCACGCTCGTGATGGACGGCGATCGCGACGCCCTGCGGGAACTGCTGCTGACGGAGGTGCGACGAAAGCTGGCGGACACCGGCATCACCGCGCCGCTGACCTTCGCCGAACCCGCCGCCACGGACGTCCCCTCGGACGGCCAAGTCCGGTTCTTCGTCGACTGGGCACCGGACGGTCCGGCGGCACCGATCGAGCGGACCCCGCCCGGCCGCCCGGACGAGAACCACGAGGAGGCCCCGGCGACACTCGCGCACGACGACCGCGTGCGAGTGCTGGACGACGAGCGGACCTGGGCGCACAGCTCGGCCACGCATGCGGACGAGGAAGCCGAGTGGACGAGGCTGACCACGCCGGCGCGGCCGTGGCAATGGCAGAACCTGCGCGCCAACGCGCATTTCGTGACGGTGGAGCAGGTGGACGCCGTCCCGATCACGCGCGTCCAGGACCACTCCGATCCCGGCGGACCCCCTCAGCCTGTCGACGGCCTGATCGCCTATGACCTTCGCCGGTTCAAGGTCGACGGTGACTGGGTGCAGGAGTACACGATCCGGCTGCACCTGGCGAGCGAGTCGGTCGACGACGAAGCGCTCGCCGCGCTCGAGCATCGGGTCCGCCTCGGGGTGGCCGCCCTGTTCAACAACCGGTACCGGCTGCCCAGCGGGGATCAGTTGCACGTGCGGCTGGAATTCCGCGACACGGCCTCGGACGCTCATGCCGTCGTCAAGGTGGCGGCGTCGGGCCGGGCGGGTCAGACCCACTGGTCGGCGGACAACGAGCTGCACATTCTCGCCCACGAGGTCGGTCACTTCCTGGGGATGGTGGACCAGTACCGGATGGTCCACGAAACAGACGCTTATGCCCACCAGGATCGGGATTCCGCGACCCGGCCCCACACGGTGGTACGCCCGGCGGAGCAAGGGCAAGCCAAAGTGCGGGAAACCGTCGCCCTGCTCAACCAGGTCAAGGACGACCGCGGTCTCTACGCCGAGCAGGAGGACGAGCCCGGCGTCGTCGTCCCGCCGCGCGATCTCTGGAAGATCGAGCGGACAGCGCGCGGATACGCCGCGGTACAGGATTCCCTCGACCCGTCCGATTCCCCGGTTGCGGAAGAAACCGTTACCGGAGAACAAGAACTGTCCGCCGAGCAGAAACGCGCGCTGATCTCGTCGATCCTGGAGGTCTCGGTCCGGCTTCCCGGGAATTCGGGGATCTGGCTCGCCGACCCCGCCACCGACGTGACCACGTTGGAGCTGCAGGAAAAGATCGTCCAAGGCCTGCCCGCCGACGACCATTTCTTCACCGTGGTCGCGCATGTCGGCCCCTCCGGGATGCCGGAATTCCTCGGCACGCCCATCACCCCGGACGTCATGGCCGATCTGCTGAGTCACCTGCACGCCGGGAACGTGTGGTCCTCGGACCGTGAACTGCGCTTCGTTTCCTGCGGCCTCGGCGCGGAATCGCGGGAGTACGTCCCCGCCGTGCTGCGCGACCTCGAAGTGGAGGTGACCTCGGCCTACGCGGCGACCACCAGGGTGTGGGGGGTGCCGAACCTGAGCGGCCAGGGCGGCAACGCCTACGATCTCGTGGTCGCGGGCCAGGTCGGGTTCGACGCTTCGGGCAGGCCGGTCTTCACCGATGACGGACTTTGGGTGCAATACGTCCTCGACGAGGACGGTGAGGTCTTCCCCGTCGAGCATGGCGCTCATCTGGTGGCCGGGCCGGACGGCAGGCTGACCACGCCGGACCTCCCTGGCTACGGGATCGTGGACGACAGCCAGTCGATCGACAGGCTGATGCCCGGAGCCTTGCCGTTCGGTTCGCTCACCCGACTTCCCGGCGCGGACGATTTCGAGGACCGGTACGACACCGTCTTCGACGGGTTGCCGAATCTCGCGACCGACGACCTCGGTGCCCGCTTGGACCAGCTGTCCCGGCTGGCCGAGGGCGGCCGTCTGGAGAACTACACCGACGCGGTACTGGAGTCGGACGGGATTTCGGCCGCGTTGAGCCGGATCGACCAGAACCTGGAGAATCTCGCCGACGCGGGCACCCGGGCGAAGGTGCGGTCGCTGGTGAACGACGCGGTCCTGGCGGCGTCGCTGGTGCCGTCGCGGGAGCAGGACGTCCCGGACAATTCCCGGTTCCGCCTGTCGACCGTGCGCGACCGCCGCGTCCTGCAGCCGCTGTCGATCGACCGGCTCCAGCAGGTGCTCGGCGACATCGCCGTGAACGTCGAGGCCGGCCGCGATCCGTTCACCACCGACAGGTCGACCGTGCAGGGGATCGACTACCGGCCGGATGAAGGGCTGCCGCAGCGGTTGGCACGGCTGGGACTGACGAACCTCACCTTCGAAGGCCGCACCACCCTCCAGGAAGACTCGCTGTTCCAGGTACTGCTGGAGAATCCCGTCGCGTTGACGGAAAGCCTGTTCGCGGCCACCGGGCACGACGAACAGCACTTCATGAACACCTGCGGTGCCGCGGCCACGAACACCGACGTGCGCACCGTGGTCCCGACCATCGCGGGGCTGCTGATGGTCGGCCGTGGCGTCGTCGAACGGGTCCGGAACCAGCTGGACGTGACGTCGCCGGAACGACTGGCCCGCCGCGATCGCCCGCTGGGCAGGTCGATCGGTGACCTGGCGCGCAAACGTGTCGCCGAGGCCGTCACCCGTTTCGAGGCCATCGAGAACCGTGCGAAACAGCTGGCGGCGCAGGAGACCAGCGGCCCCGCTCAGCGCGCGGAATGGGCGGACTTCACCTCGAAGTGGAGCCGCACCATGCAGAAGCTCGCCGCGGTGATCTGGCTCAACCGCGGCGATGGTTCCTCCGTTCCGGTACTGACCAGGAAGATCGTGCCCGGCGCGTGGGAGCTGAGCGTTCCCTTGTTGCTGCCGGTCGCCTTGGACCGGCCGGACCGGCGCACGGCCGGGTTGGAGGACGTCCCGTTCCGCGAGACCGCGTTCCAGCCCGTCGCGTCCACGCCGCGAGAGCGTTATCGCGGCCAGCAGTGGACGGAGCCCCCGGAGCCGGTGTCGCCCTACCTCGCGACGTCCGCCGAGACATTCTGGGACCGGATCCGGTCGGGCACCGGTGTCCGGATCTTCACGACCGGGCACGAAATGGTCCTCAAAGCCGTCGACGACCGCGGCGAGCGGATGTTCGTGGTCAGTGACCCGAAGAAAGCCCAGTTCGACTACCTGACCATCGACCAGTTCGTCCGGTTCGCGAAGCACAACGGCCTCATGGCCGGAAAGGACGTGCAGGAGGACCGTGCCGTCACGGTGCCCAGCCCGTCCGGTCCGGTGGAGGCGGTGATCAATGAGCCCGAGCCCGAGCCCGAGCCCGCTCCCGCCGATCCGGTCACGCTGTCGGCCGACGCCGTACTGGACGGCGCGACCCGGTTCGGCGACGACACCGGGATCTGGCTCGATGACCCGGCGACCGATCCGGCCGCACGCGAACAGCAGCGGAGGGCGGTCGAAAGCCTCCGCGAGGACGAGCGGTTCTACACGGTGGTCGCGCATACCGGTCCCAGCGGGATGCCGGAATTCCAGGGACAGCCGATCACACCGGAGGTGATGGTCGAGCTACTGGCGCGTCTTTCCCGCGAGCGGGTCTGGGCCGGCAAGCCCTTGCGGTTCGTCGCGTGCGGACTGGGTTCACCGGACATCGAAGGCTATGTGTCCACCGTGCTGCACGGTCTCGCGGACAAGGGCATCGTCGCGGACGCGTACGCGGGGGATACGGCCGTCTGGTCCACTCCCGGCCGGGACGGGAACGAACTGGTGGTGGCGAGCCGGATCGGTTTCCAGGAGAACGGTTTGCCCGCCGTCGTCGGCGACGGCCGGTGGCTGCGGTTCCGGTTCGCCGAGGGCGGGCGTACCGAGATCGAGGTGACCGAGCACGATTCCTATCTCGTCGTCGGGGACGACGATCCGCCGCTGTTCCGGAAGGCGCCCGGTGGTTTCGACGTCGTCCCGACGGCCGAGGGCCATCTGGTCGACCTCTCCATCCCCGATTCGATACCGTTCGGGACGGGGCGGGAGAACGGCGTCGGCCTGCCGGAAACCGTGCAGGCGAAGCTCGGCGAGTTCGCCCGGCTGATCACCGCGCGGCCGTCGCCGCCGCCGGTGGAGGTGCGGGGCAGGCGCGGGGATTCGCGACTGGCGGCGATCGTCAGGAAGCTGCGGTCGTTCTTCTCCGGGAACGATGTCCGGCTGCGGGTGATCGCCTCCGGCACGGAGCCCGGCGTCCTCGTGTCCACGATCATTCCGGCGGCGGACTCCGGTGACGGCACGACGTTCGGCGAACCGGCCGGGGTCACCTCCGACGAACTTCTCGAACACGTTGCCGCACCAGGGAACCGGACCCTCCGGATCAGTACCGGCCCGGAGCGGGCCTGGCGGCTGGACATCGGTGATCAGGTCACCGTGCGCCGGGGCGAGGGTGAGCCGGTGCACCTGCCGAGGGCCGAGTTCGCCGAGCGGTTGTCCATCGTGCTGGAACAGCGACGGCGGGGACGGCCCGACGCAGGGTTGGAGCACTCGCTGTTCGGCGACACGTTGAGCACGGTTGAGTGGGGCGAAGTCTCGTTCAGCGCGGAGATCGGTGCCGAACGGATGCCGACCCCGACGGAGATCGAGCGGGACTACGGACTCGACACGGCGTCGCAGCGCCGTTTCCAGAAGACGGCGGATTCCGCCGGAACCACGTTCGACGTACGGCCGGTGAACCCGGACGCGCTCCGTCACGCGCTCCAGGGCGCCCGGCCCGCGCCCGCCGGGCTGGCCGCCAGGACGGTCACCACCTGGGACGTCCACCTCGGCATGCCGGCGGAGGCCATCGGCCTGGCCGCCAGGTTCGCGCCGCAGCGCCCGAACCTGGCCGAGCTTTCGCCCGAGGTCCGAGTCAGGGTCACTCGCCGTTACTATCAGCGCTGGGAGGAGTACACCAGCCAAGCGGACACCCTCCCGGCAGGCCACCGCGTCTTCGGCGGTGTCGTCCAGACGAAGACTCCGGACGGCTGGGTGTCGTTGATCGGAACCGGCTCGCGGCACATTCGCCTTCCGGACGGCGACAGCTCGATGCTGACCGACGACACCGAGCAGGACGCGCCGCTGCTCGGTTCCGCCGTCCACACGACACCGCTGGGCCGTGCCGGTATTCCCGCCGGTGTCGACGTCGACGAGGCGGGCGAACCGCTGATCCGGTTCGCGCCCGGGACGCCGCCGCGACCAGTGTCCTTTGAGGACGATGACCCCGAAGTGTCCCGTGTGGACTCTCCGGAGACGAGGTTCGACGAGCTGCGCGAACTCGCCATGGAGCGGCCTTCGGACGGGTACTGGGACGCGTTGCAAGAAATCCTGGAGGACGGCGCGGAGAACGGCGACACCGAGGCCGCCGCCGCGGTGCCCGTTGCCTCGTCCGCCCCGGTATCGACGGGAAGTACGCTCGAGTACGAGATCGAGTCGGACGGATCCGAGCCGCCGTTCACCCGGTTCGAGCATTACGGCAGCGTGACGGAGATCGAGGAGTTTCCCTTTGTCGTACCGGAAATTCGCCGTGAGGTCGTCGAGCACCCGCTGATCGAATTCTCCGGGGACAACACGTTCGGGATGCCCGAAGTGTCGCATCGGGGGCATTTCATGGAGTTCTACGCGACGCAGGAGCGAGTCGATGCCGCCAATATGCGGCTCGCCGAGATCGGTAGCAAGGTCACTCTCGAAACCAATCCCGGTAACAAGGTGCGAGCCGGTGGGCGGACACTGGTAATGGTCAAACCCTATTTCCGGGACTCGCCCTCCGCGGTGTGCAGTGAGTTCGCCGGCGCGATCATGGGGGCGCCGCCCCGGCAAGCGGTACTACGGCCTGCCGAGGGCCCGCCTGTGCTCGGCCCGATGCGTGATGGTGGAGCGCTGCTCTATCACGGTACTCACGAGATCGCGGACGCGCTGGCGAAATTCGCCGGAGACCCCGGCGCCGATTCGGTCATCGACTCCCATCAGGTCGCCGCGGCGATGACGTCCGCGGGTATCAACAGCCCGCAACCGGGCAAGGAATACGGAAAGGCCCTGCGGACCGGCACGGACACGCGTGCCCGTCTCGATCGGGCGGCCGCGGTTCTGGGGGTGAACCAATACGCGTGGGCCGCTCCTGGTGAGGCGTATGTCGCCCAGTCGATCGCCGTTCCCGGCAAGGACGGGCCCGACTACAGCATGATCTACTCGACTCAGGTGCCGACGTCGAACAGTACGACCTGGGGCTACCATCTCAGCGCGGTCGTCCTCAACTCCGACGATGACCAAGAGCAGCTCAACATCGAGATCACGCGTGGAGCGAGGGCCCGCGCGGACCTCCTCGACCGGGCCGTCCGGGCGAACCTGAACACTCGTGGTGCGGAGCTGGACACCGAAATCGAGCGGTATGAGCCCGGCACGTTGCAGTGGCGCTATTGCGACGCCTTGCAGACGATGCGTGACATCGAGGCCGGAATCGAACCTCATCGCCGAGAAGAGAACAGGCAGTGGCGTGACGCGAGGGCGGTCGCGCGACAGGCCCTTGCCGGGCTGGCCCATGATCGGCTACCCGCCTTGGGAAGAACCTGGCAGGTTCGTAAGTACGACCGTGGCGGTCGTACGTTCTTCGACGCCTGGGGCCGGGTCGATCGGCACGACCAACGTCTGGTACTCGCGAATCCACTGGTCATGGTCGCTACTTCGGTAGTCTCCGCCACGGCTTATCAGGCTCCGGTGGCGGAGGCGCGGGGCCTTGAACCCGCCTTGATCGCCGACGGCACACAGGAGCTGGATTCGATCGCCGCCGGACGTCTCACCTTGCTGGCGAAAGAGGTCGTCAAAACCGCGCTGTGGCGTCACCGCAACAGGTTGCCGATGCCGGAGGTCACTCTCGAGGGCTATGGCAACTCGCGGCTTCACGGCACGCGGACGGGGATGCGGCGTGCTCTGCTCGCCAAGGCCTTCTTCCAGCGTGAGCTGAAACGGCTGCTCGACGAGAAACAGCGGATGTGGCCCGCGGGAGAAAAGCGGCTGACGGCGGGTCGCATCCCGGTCGAGCCGATCTCGCACGGTCGCGCGACGCCGCCTGGCGTACCGGACGCCCGGATCGCCCGGCGGGACGTGCGCGCGGCGATGACAGCGGACAACGGAAAGCGCCGGACGAGTCCGCTGTCCGGCGCGGCGCGGCCTGAACACAAGTCCGGCGCGGCGGTGGAGACGAACGATCAGCCGACCGGATTCTGGGAGTCCGGGGTGCCGAGCACCGGTGAAGCGCATCTGCTCGATCGTTTGGCCGAGCTCGGCTACGGCCCACTGGAAACCCCGTCGGATCTGTTCTGGCTGGGCGTCGAGATCGGCCTGCACCCCAGTGAAGGCCGATCGCTCGGCAACTTCGAAGCCGAGACAGGTATGGAGGCGTGGCAGGTCGCGGGGTTGCTCGCCGAGGCAGGGGGCGAGTTCACCAGGATACGGCTCGCCGCGATCGCCGCGTTGACTGCCGTGACGCGCGCCGATCTGCGGTTGTCCGAACAGGCCACGATCACCGTGGATCACCTCGACCTCACCGCGGACCGGCTCGGCTGGTCCGGCGGTCTCACGGAAGTGCTCGCCCATATCGAGACGGCCGGCTGGCCCGTGACGGCCGATGCGCTGCGTAGGTCCACAGTGGACACACCGGTGGCCGGCTCCGTTTTCGACGCGCTGGTGCCGACGGTGAGCCCGGCGCCCGCGAGCACGGTTCCGCTCGACGGAAACCGCGGGATCAGGCTGGACGACCCGAGGCTGGCCGGAGTCGTCGGCGGCTATCCGACGGACGACCGGTTCTTCACTTTCCTCGCACATGGTGACGCGAACGGTGCTCCGGTGCGGGACGGCTCCGGAACCGGGAGCACGCCGCTGAGCCCGTCCGAGGTGGCCACGTTGTTGCTCCGTGCCAAGGACGACGGGATCTGGGACGGCGAGAAACCACTGATGTTCGCGTCGTGCGCGGCCGGTGGCGGTGGCCGCAAGTCGTTCGCGGCCCGGGTGCTGGCCGAGTTGCGGGCACACGGTATCGACGTCGAGGCCGTCGCTCCGGACGGTCCGGTGTATTTCGTACCCGGCGCGGCCGGAGCCGGTCACCTCGTGGTGACCGGGCACGTGGGGGTGGACGAGGCCGGTCATCCGGTCGTCGCGCCGAACGGGAACTGGATGCATCTCACCGGATCCCGGGGCGAGGCGCTCCCGATCGGCGCGCATATCGTGGTGGAGGAAACGGCGGACTGGCGCACGGAACAGGCTCCCCCCGGCTACGCCACCGGAGCTTCGGTGTCCGGTTTGGACGGTGCGGTGCGGCTCGCCGAAGAGGGCCGGACTCGCGAGGAGATCTCCTTCGAGGAAGGGAGCAAGACACTTTCCTCGGGCGTTCTGCGAAAGGTGAGACAACTCGCGGGACAGATAGCGGAGTCCGCGGTGCGGCGGCGGGATCGCGGGTTGCCGGTTCCCGTGGTGACCGTCGCGGGGGCGGGTAACGGAGCCGTGCTGGGGATCGGGCAAGCCGTCCGGTCGGGGAACGCGCGAGCCGAAGCGACGGTGACCGCCTTGCGCACCGCCGTCGATCGTGAGCTGCGGAGACTCCGAGCCGATCCGGGAGTGCTGCCCGCGGGCAATATCCGGGCCGTCCAAGCCGAGGAGGTGAGCGGGCGGCTTGCCGTGATCACCGTCGATCTCGCTCCAGCGTGGGCTGCGCCGGAGACACCGGTGATCGGTTGGGATCCCGTTGGCGAGCACGACTTCGACTTCGACGCCGGGGTTTCCGCCCAGAGCGCGTCCGTCGGTCAAGAAGCGGACACCGCGCCACGGCCCGACCCGTTGATCACGACGGACTACGAGGTGACCACCCCGGCGGGAGCCGCCGCGAGGCCGTTCGAGGCGTACCAGTCCGTCTACAGCGTGGCGGGCGAGGAGTTCCCGTTCATGGCGACCGCGTCGAAGGAAACCTTCGAACACCCGCCGCTGCACGTGTCCGGTGACGCCACCCTCGCGATCAACGGCTCGGTCCCGTTCAGCTCGCTCACCCCCATGACCGAGTCGAAAGAGTTCTACGCGACCACGGAGATCATCGAGAACGCCCGGGAAGCACTGCGCAAGGTGGGCAGCAAGGCCGAACTGGTGGTCGTGACGGACACCGCGCTGACCGTCGACCGGAACGGGACCCCGGTGACCTTGTACAAGGTCACCGCGTCGTTCGTCGAGCAACCCGGTGACGTCTGCCGCGATGTCGCCACCATGGTGCTCGGCGGGAACCCCGACACCGCGATCTTCAAGAGCCCGTTCGGCCCGAGCGCGACGAGTGAGATCTCCGCCGACCACGGCACCGAGGTCACCGGCACGTACGCCCTCGCCGACAGCATCGCGAACAGGGTCGCGAGCAACGAGGACGTGGGAGAACTCGGCCCGGAGTGGGCGGCGGAGCAGGTCGCCAAGGACACCAGGACGGCAGGCGGTCTCAACCCCGTCATGCCGGGTGAGCGTTACGGCTCGCTGCTCGACCATGCTCCGGACAACGAGCCGAGACGCAGCAAAGCCGACGCGATGGCCCGGCGGCTGGGCATCAACGAACACGCGTGGGCCAAGCCGGGCGAAGGCTATACCGGGGTCTCGGTTCCCTCGGAAGGAGCCGATGGAAAGCCGGCCTTCGAAGTCAACTTCGCCGTCGGTGGTGGCCGTGGTGGCGCATGGGGGTATCACTTCGCGGCCGTCGTCGCCGAGAGTGCCGATGGCACGACACAGATCACGCTGGAGAACTACACGCGCCGCCCGGATTTCGGTCCCAAGATCGCGCTGGCGGTCGAACGGAACCTCACCCAGTACGTCGGCCGGTTCGACGATCTCGTTTCCAGTCTGTCCGCGAGGCTGGAGGACGCGCGGAGCACGAACGACGGCACCGCGACGACCATCGGGATGCACCTCGACCTCGCCACGAAACTGCGTGCGGCCGAGCACCTCGCGAACGACGAAGCGGCGGCACCCGAGGTCGAGGCCGCCAAACAGGCCGCGGGCGGCGCCATGCTCAAACTCGGGGTGCACACCGGGGCCATCCCGCGCAGCTCCGACAAATGGCACTTCAAGATGTATTCGAAGCGTCCCGGTGAAACTTTCCACGAGCAGCAGGCCCGGTACTACGCGCCGGAGGTCACCTGGTCGATGTCGAATCCCCTGGCTTTCGTCGTCGCGGGCGGGCAGGGCGACGCCGGGCCGCAGAGCATCACCTTCCCAGCGGGCTCCAAGGTGTTCCCGGACGGCGAGAAGCTCAAGCTGAACTCGCTCGCCAGGCGGATCGCCAAGACGGCCATCTGGCGCTTCGAGAACGGTTTGCCGATGTCCGCCGTTACGATCACCGGCTACGGCAACGGTTCAACCTTCGGCATCAAGCAGGCGATCAGGACCGGCCAGGCACGCGCGGACTCCACCAAGCAGGCACTGCGCGAGGCCCTCGCGGAACAGCTGGCCAAGCTGCAGGGCGGAAGCCCGGTCGTCGACGCGGACTACCTCGATATCGTGAGCGAGTCGGGTGGCAGTGAAATCGGTCCGCTCGACGACAGGACGAGCCCGGAGGAAGCCCGCCGTCGCGCCGTCATCACGCTCGACCTGGACCCTCGTGAGCCGCGGACCGGCCAGGCGGCGCCGGTCGTTCACGAGGTCGTTCACGACGAGGACCTGGTGTCGGGTCCGATGGTGACCGTCACGGCGGACATGACTTCCTCCTCGGACGGGTCGCTGGTGCTGGACACCGGTGCGGGGACGGCCGGGGAACTGGAGTTCCTGGCGTCTCCGGCGATGGTGGCCGCGGCGAACGCGCGGCTGGCGCTGGTGGGCAGCGCCATCCAGCTGGTGGCAGGCCCGGTGGGACCGGACGAGCGGCAGCGGGTCCGGGTGGTCCGCACCGACGAGACCTCGTTGTCCCGGGGCGTGGTGGGTCCCGCGGACGTCGCGAAGGCCGTCATCGGGGGCCAGCCGCGGCAAACGGTGTTGCGTGGCGCCGACGGTGGTTTCGCGACGATGCCGGGCTATGTCTCGGAACGGGTGGACGGGAGCCGCGCGCTCGCGAAGGTTGTGGTGACCGCGGCGAAGGAGGGCGGCGCCGAGGAGCTTTCGCCGTCGAAGGTCGCCGCCCGGATCACCCAGGCCGAGCTGACGAGTGACGAGCCGCTCGCCGAATACGGCGAAGGACTGGCCGTTCCGGCTGTCGCGGCGGGGATGGACCAGGCGGCGAAACGGCTGGGGGTGGGCAAACACGCCGTCGCGCGCGTCGGCGAGACCTACGTGCTGGCACCGGTCGGGGACCGGAACTCCCCGGCCGGGGTCAACCTCAACCAGTATTTCGGTCCGGTCGTGGCGGAAAGCGCCGACGGTCGAGGCAGGCTGGTCGTGGAGGTCGACCCGGCCCGGCGGGGAGTCCTGCGGCTGCGGTTGCTCGGGGACGGTGAGGGCGAGAGTTTCCACGAGACCTACACGTCCGGTGCCGACGCGCTCTTCGGCGACGCCCTGACGATGGTGGTGACCGGACACGAGGTGACCGGCCGGTTCGAGATCGAGTTCGATCAGAAGTCGTCGGTACTGGGGGAGGTGACGACCGGGAACGACGTGCTCCGGTCGATCGAGATCGATGGCGAGCCGGTGGACGTGACGCGGCTGACAGATCCCGACTACTACGCGAAGCTGTTGAACAGCCTGGATGAGGACGACGACCGGGCGGACGCGATCGACCGGCCGGGCAATGTGGTCGCCGCGAGGGGACAGCTCGAATCCCTCGTCGACCGTACCGTCGCGCTCGCGCGCTGGCGAGCCGCCGAAGGGTTCGCGCCGCCCGTGCTGAGGGTGGGGGTCCGTGACGGGAACAACCCGTTCAGCCGTGCGGTGGTCATGGGCAGGCGACGCGGTGAGGCGGTGGAGGCGGCACTGCTCGAGCTGATCACCGACCGACTCTCGGCGCAGCCGGATTCGCGGCTTTCAGCGGACGATTTCGAGATCGTGACCGAGCGGGCGGCCGATTCCGGTCGCCGGAGCCTGCTCGACCTCACGGTCGACGACGGCACGGCCCGCAGACGACGCAGTATCACCGTCACCATGGACGCCACCACCTGGAAACGCCTGTCCACAGTGGACGAAATCGAGGAAGAGCCCGAACCGGTAGCGTCCACTGTGGATGCCGCTGGGGTGGGGACGGCTTCGCTGCTGAGGCCGGCTCCGGTCAATCGAAACCTGTCGCAGTTGTCCTCGCAGTCGTCGATCAGCATCAACTCCATCGAGATCACCTATCCGTATCCGGGCAAGGTGCTGAACCGTAATGTCGTGTACTCCGGCCAGCGCGAAGTGCTGACCGTGCACGGCCTGGAACCGGTTCTGGTGGAAGGGGGCACGCCGCACGACGCGTTCCGTGAGGCGCTCGTGGCCAGCTTGCCGCACGGGGCGCTGCTAGAGAACGCGCGTATCATCAAGCAGCTCGACGGATTCGCACTGGCCAACCCGGACAACGTCAGCCTCGACAAGATCGCCGACGCCGCAGGGGTGCGGGTCCATGTGATCAAGCAGGACGGCACCTGGGACGGTCACGGCCCGGCGACCGGGCGACCGGTGCACATCCTGCGCGCCGACGCCGTGAACGCCCACACCTACCTCGGCACGAGAGAAAACGTCCACATCGGACGTCCGAACGTGCGCTACCCCGGTTCGACGGTGCTGCTGACCGAACACGGCCGCAAGGTGCTGCACCGCGGCGAGTTCGAGATCGAGACGATCAGGGGCGAGCACTACGTCCGGCTTTACACCGCGATCCTCAATCCGGCCGATCGCGAGTCGGTGAACAAGGACGTGCACCAGGACAAGAAGGATGGTGTGGTCACGCCGTTCAGCGGCCAGCGGAAGACCGATACCGGACCGAAGGTTTTCTGGGTCGGCGGCGGGCGGCCCCTGCGGGCCGTGCAATGGACCGCGAAGTACGAGACCGACCCGAACCGTGAAGAGCATATGCAGCCGATGCTGCGGTCGTTCCTCGTGCCGCTCGACACGTTTTCGAAGGTCACGAGCCAGTCCGTGGTCGAGGCCGCGGCCTCGGGCAACGAGCTTTCGATGAACGTCGACCAGAACGGCGACACCAATCAGTTCGGTCTGCGGGGTACCCATTTCGCGGACGTGCAGCAAGTGGTGCTCCCCGGTTCGCTCGTCACCTACACCATCGGCGGGCAGGTCACCGTCATGCCGGAGGTCGCGGGCCGTCAGGAGGCACTCGACGACCTCTACGTCCGGCTCGGCCTGCGCCCGAACTTCGACTCCGCGGCGCTCGGCAGGGAGAACGACCCGTGGTTCACCTGGTCCGCCGCCGGGCAGAAGTCCTTCCGCAACGACCCGAAAGCCTTGCGAAGCCTAGCGAGGACGCTGAGCAACCACTACCACACCTGGATGGGCTCACCCGAGGCCTTCTTCAGCCCGCCCGCCGACGTCATTCCCGAGCCCGGCAAGGGAACCGGCAAGGGGGCGGCGCCCAACACCCCGGTGCGACGGCGTGAGGAGATGAACACCTTCCTCAACACGCAGGGTCCCGGCAGGGAGATCGTCGTCCAGCTCGGCGAAAAGCTCTGGACGTCGCTCGACTCCGCTGTCCGCGACCAGGTCGGAGCCGGTGTCCAGGTCAGCGCGGAGGACCTCCGGGCCACCGTGACGAGCCAGCTCAACAGGTCCTTGAACGTCCCGCATCCGGTTCTCGTCGAGGCGACGAAGACGAACGGGCAAGCGGAAACGCGCAAGGTCGACACCGCCGAGAACATCGAAGCGGCCATCAAAGCGGATCCGGAGATTCCGGCGAGGGCGGCGGGCGTCGTCGCCGACGCCGTACTGGACGCGCTGGAAGCGGGATTCGGGCAGGAGGCCCGGAGCGGGGAATTCGGACGAGAACTCCGGAAGGTCGTCCTGCGTGTCGTCCAGGACCGGTTCCAGGGGCTGGCAGGCCCGTGGGCCGCGGAGATCGAGAAGAACGGACGAACGAAGGAAGAAGAGAAAAAGAAGAAAGACGAAGAGAAGAACGGGCCGAAGCCGGATAAGAAGGCGGAGGGCAAGGGCGAGGGCAAAGAGAAGCGCGCGAAGAACTTCCTCACCGGTTTCCGTGCCGAGGAGTTCACCCAGACCATCGCCGCGGACCTCGTCAAGGACGAAGCCTTCAAGAGGCTTCTGCGCGAGACGAACGTGACGATCGGTCCCGATTCCTTCGCCGCGCAGTTCAAGGCCCGGATCCTGTCCAAAGCGATCGAGCCGGTCGTTAAGAGCGACCTCGTCGGCCTCGGGGAAAAGCAACTCGGCGATCACCTTCTCACCAAGATGAAGGAGGTGGCCGACGCGCTGACCAAGGAACTGACGAACAAGAACTCGGCGAGGTTCGGGAGCCCCGACTCGCGCCGCAGGCTCGCCGGGCGGGCCACGACCCTGCTGCAGGACAAGAAACTACTGGACAAGGTGACCTTCACGCCGGTGAGCCGCGGCACCGCCGACACGTTCATGAAACAGTTGCCGGAATACGCCACGCAGGCGGAGATCGGGTCCGCCATCGCCACCGACGAGCGACGGATCAAACTCGACTTCGACACCCGGAAGAGCATCCTCGTCAACGGTGCGATCGAGGGCGCGCCCTATGAGAACGAATACGCGAGCTGGCGCGACAACTACATTCTCGGCTACACACGCAAGCACGATCCGGCCGTGTTCCGCAAGCACCGGCGGATCGGTGGTGAGCTTTCGGAGACGATCAGCACGCAGCTCGAGAACCCGGACGTCCAGTCCGGCCGGGTGATCCTCGACGAGCTGCTGGCGGGGCTGGACGAGGGTGTCACCGACGACCACGCCAAGCTGGCCCGCAAATTCGACGAGACGATCAAACCCCAGCCCGGTCAGCAGGACCAGCCGGGACGGCCCGATCGCGCACCGGGGGAGCTGCGGCCGAACACCTTCAGCGAGCACGCCCAGATGGTGCTCAACCGGTACTTGAAGCTCACCTCCGGCCATGAGGACGCCGACCGGTTCGTCCGCCGTGAAGCGATCGTCAAGGCGATCCTGTTCCACGACATGGACAAGGTGAATTCCAAACACCAGTACGGCGACGCCCAGGTCAGTCATGATCTGGAACCCGAGCATCGCGGTGCGATCGAGTACATGAACCGCAACGAAGGTCTGTGGGCCAGCCGGCGTGACTTCGAACTGGCGCGCGCCTTTGTCGATTCGGATCCGTTCGGCTACTACTTCCGCGGTATGGGAGGAATGACCGCGCAGGGCGTGTACGACTTCGTGCACAGACTCGCCGTACGTATGGGACGGCCCGACGGCAAGGCGCCGACCGCGACCGACGTCCAGAACCTGTTCCGTGAATTCCACCAGTACTACCAGGCGGATTTCTCCTCCTACAGCGCGCAGGCGAAGTTCGTCAACGACACCGACGGGCAGGTGCAGGAAGGCTACGACAAGCTGACCGGGGTGGCCGTCGTGAACGGTGAGCACGTGCTGGTCGGCGGCGAGCACCGGTTCGCCTATTCAGAGGAGAAGCGTGCCGGCCGGAAGCCGACGTACGAAGAGATGTATCTGGAACTGGCCAAGGTGTTCGAGCAAGCTGTCGCCGACGAGCCCGAGCGGCTCGCCGGGACGGCGGTCGTGGCACAAGGAGCCGATGCCGTCCCTTCGGTGACGGCTCGGGTCTTCGACGAAGTGGCGCGCGACCTCGGCGTGAATCTGTTCGAACTCGAAATGCGGACGATGTATCCGCTCGGGGTGTTGTTCTCGGCTTACGAGCGGGATCCGAACACCCCGGTCGCCGACATTTACCGTTCGTTCGCGGACGGCGGTCTCACCGGGGTGTGCGGTGAGACGGCCAACCTGCTGTTCAGGATGGCGCACGAGCCCACCGATCCGGTGAAGGCGACCGTGTCCGACCTGGCAGAGGTGATCAACGGTGGCGAGGACGTCGGTGTACTGGTGACGACGCGGACGACGCACGCGTTCTACCTGGAGCTACGGGGTGACCGCGCGATCATTCACCAGAGTTATTTCGGGCGGTACAGCCTCGCGCACAGTTTCGCCGCCCATCGGTCCTATCCTCGGGCGGTGCTGGCCGACCGGCTGGTTTCGTTGCTCGGCGAGTATCGGAGTGGGGGCGTGCCGGTCGAGCAGGAGGAGGAGTTGTTCGGCGGAAGCATGCTGGATCCCGCGCAGCGCGAAGACTACGAGCGGCGTGACTGGCGGGTGTTCCAGATCAACTCCGCTCCGTTCCTGGACGAGCGGCTGCAAGCGGAGAGACTGACCGCGGTGGTGGCCGAGCAGCACGCGACGTGGAACGAGATCAAGAACTCGTCGCAGACCGTCGCCCAGAACCTCGGGATGGAACAGGAGGAAGCCGAAACGTCGGACTCCACCAGCATCTTCGAGGCGTTGGTGCCCGCGGCGGTCGAACCGGAGCCATCGGCACCCCAGGGCGACAGGCTCGAGGAGTACCTGGACGGACTGGTCACGACGCGCTTCGCGAGGCATGAAGACGTCGACGTGCTCCTGCGGATGTTCGAGGACGACGCCGGCGGTTTCGTACCGGGTGCCGGACGGCCCGGACTTCCCTGGATGAGGCGGGAGGCGGTGGCGAACCTGCTCTGGGCACGCCGTGACCTGAGCCAGGCCCTGGATGCTCGCCGGTCGTTGGCCGCTCGTGTCGAAAGAGGGGTGGGGAACTCCCGGGACAGCGAGAACCTGGCGCTGGCGGAGGCCTCGCTGTCCGAGGCGGAGGCCAGGACCGAGCAGGCCGAGGCCGATCTTCGTGACTGGGGAAACCGCCCGGAGCGACTGGACCGGGTTCTCGCGGAATGGCTCGCCTGGCTGGCCCGGGATCCGGGGTAAGCGGCGGTTCTGCCGCCCGTTCTGCCTGGTGCCCGGCGGTGCGGCGCGGTGTGCTGTGGCGGCGAATCCATGCCCGTCAGCAGGAGGTACCCCGGTGACCACAGCGGAAGAGTTCATCCTGGCCAGGGTGTTCGACGTCGTCGACCCCGAAACGGGTCCGGGTTTCGCGCCCGATCATCCCCGGGTCGAGGATCCGGAGGAACTGCGGTCGCTCGTCGCGTATCTGGCCGGCGGCACCCCGATCCTGGTCACCCCGTCCCTGCTGGACGACGTCCTCGATCCGGACCGGACCGCGGTCGTGCCGACGAACTTCGTCACCGATGGGGTGTGGATCTGGACCGACACCGTCACCTACTACCTGGAGAACCACGGTTTGGCGCCGGAACCGGGCTTGCTCGGCCACATCCGGGGGCGGACGGCGGGTCCGGTGGCGGCGGACGTCGTCGGGCGCGCGGTCAAATTCGTGCTGGAGCCGCCGGTGGCGGACCGCGCGCCGGTGTGGAGCGCGGGCTGACCCACGTTCCCCGGCGGGACTTTCCTTCCGGTCCTTCTGCTGGTGGTTGTTCATGGTGACCGGGACACGGGTCGCGTTTACTGGAACAAGAGTCGCAGAACCGCTCAACACCAAGGAGTTGACGTGTCGCTACGAATCCAAGGTCTCCACTCCCGCGCCGCCCGGTCCGAAGAGGACATGGTGGCCGTCTACGTTTCCCGCAACGACATCCGCGACCTGGACGCGGGTGAACTCGGCGGCCGCATCGCCGCCGCCGCCGGGATGTCGCGGACGGACGCGCCCACGACCATCGCCGAATTCGAGCCCACCCCCCGCTACACCATCCAGGACGTCCTCCTCGGGCACATCACCTGGGAGGACCTGACCCGTACCTCCGCCTGACCGGCGGATTACGAGGCGTTGAGGTGTTCGGTCAGTTTGTCCCGGATCTTCGTGCCTTCGGTCCGGCCGAGCCGGTCGCAGAGGGCCAGCGCCCGTTCCCGGTCGTCGCGCGCCGACACCGGGTCGCCCATCTCGTCGGACAGGGCCGCCCGGTCACAGAGCGTGTCGATTTGGGACTGTGTCAGCCCGATGCGTTCGAATACCGCCACGGCCTCGGTCAGCCGGCGGCGAGCGTTCGCGTGATCGCCTTGACGGCGCATGAACCTTCCGGTGTCCTGCAGGGCACGGCCCTGGCCCATGGCCGCACCGTGGCGGCGGAACAGTTCGAGCGCCGTTTCGCATTGGGCGAGCGCCAGCTCGGCCGAGTCGAGCGCGGCCAGGTTCTGCGCCGAGCGCAGCAGCAGGTACGCGTAGGTGGTGTCGTCCACGGGAGTGCGTGAGCCGCCGTGCCCCTGCTTGAAGTAGCGGACACAGATGTCGAACTCGACAGCGGCGTCGTCGAGTCTGCCGCTCCGGTACCAGAACGTGGCCCGCATCGCCCGCGCCACATGGAGCCCTGGCGGATAGTCCGCCTCTTCGAACAGGCGCACGGCGTCGTCGAACAGTTCGGGCGGCGTCGCGAGGTTGCCGTCGCGGAGCTGGGCGCTCGAAAGGTACACGCGTGCCCAGCCCTGTTCGCGGCGGTCGCCCGCTTCCACCGCCGCGTCCCAGGCCCGCAGGGCCATCTTGGCGGCCTCATCCGACTGGTCGCACAGCGTGGCCTGCACCCAGGCCAGATAGTTCCGATGGACGGCCTCGTCCCGTTTGCTGCCGATCGCGATGGCCGAGTTCATGGCGAGTTCGAACATCTCGTACCAGGTGCTCGCGGTCCCGCCGATCTCCGAGTACCAGTGCATGGATTCGGCCAGGTCGAGGACCGGCCGGTGGTCGCCGCGAGCGGCGACACTTTTGACCGCGGCGAGCCAGTTCTTCATCTCGGCCTCGAGCCACCGGCCCGCACTGGAGTGATCGTCGAACGACGACGTCGCGACCGGGGGACGGCTCGCCCCGTCGGTCGGGTGGAAGTACCGGGCCGCCGCCGTCGCAGTACGCACCAGCCAGTCGGCGAGCCGGTTTTCCGCCGCCTCGACGGCTTCGGGGGTTTCCTCCTGGGTGAGCCGTTCCGTCGCGAACACCCGGAGCAGATCGTGGAACTGGTACCGGCCATTCTCCGGGGACGTCTGCAGCAGGCTCGCGTCGGCGAGTTCTTCCAGGAAGATGGCGGCGTCGTCCTCCTCCGCCTCGATGAGCGTCATCGCGGCACCCACGGAGAAATCGGCGGCCGGGACGACGGCGAGCCGCCGGAACACCTTGGCGGCGGTCGGCGTGAGCTGGCGGTACGACAACTCGAACACGCTGCGCACGTTGAGGTCGCCGGCGGTGAGTGTGGTCAGGCGCTTGCTTCGGTCTTGGAGTTGATCGACCAGGCGCGCCAGCGGCCACGTGGGACGGCTCGCCAGCCGGTTGCCCGCGATGCGCAGTGCGAGTGGCAGCCGCCCGCACAACGCGGCCAGTTCGATCGCCGCCGTTCGCTCTCGCGTGACCCGCCCCGGACCGACGATGGTCGACAGCAGAGCGACGGCGTCGTCCTCGCTGAGCACGTCGAGGTTGAGCCTGCTGGCCCCTTCGAGCCCCACCAGCATCTGACGGCTGGTGATCAGGGTGAGACAACGGGGCCCGCCGACCAGCAGCGGGCGGACCTGGGCTTCGTCGCCCGCGTCGTCGAGGACGATCAAGGTCGCGCGTTCCTGCAGAAGGGACCGGCACAAGCTCACCCGGTCTTCCAGATCGGCCGGGATGTGGACGGCGTCGACACCCAGCGAGCGCAGGATCAGGTGCAGTACGTCCGCCGGGTCGTTCGGTTCGGACGACATCCCGCGGAGCTTCAAGAAAAGGCGGCCATCGGGGAAGTCGGCCGCGAGGTCGTGTGCCGTTCGCACCGCGAGAGTCGTTTTGCCGGTGCCGGGAGGTCCGCTCAGCACGGCGATTCGGCCCGATCGGCGCCGGCCGCCGAGCAGGCCGGCCGCGAGAGTGCGCAACGCCTCGAGATCGTGCTCGCGTCCGGTGAGGTCGTCGACGTCGGCCGGCAGGATGCCGATCATGGGCGACTCGTAGATCCTGGCCGGTGCGGCGATCGGCGCGGCGATCGGCTGGGTACGGCTCTGTTTCGCGACCTTCTGCAGGTCGGTCAGCTCCTCATCGGTCAAGGACAGCGGGGCGGCGAGTGATTCGATCGTCCGGCGCTGGGGGCTTTTGGCGATCCCCCGTTCCATGTCGCTGATGGCCCGGACGCTGACGCCGGACCCCTCGGCGAGTTCCTCCTGCGTGAGGTCGGCGCGAACGCGGTAACCCTTCAACAGCGCCTTGAAAGTCGTGGCGGTCTCGCCTCGGGCGGCGTGCTTCATGCGCCGAATTATCCATACCCACCCGGCCGGTTCAACTCCACCTTGGTGCTGGGAAGCGCGGCTCGTTGCACTATGGCGTGTCACCCGCCGCCGCGATCAAAGCGGCGCGGACAGCCCGCCGGTGGTATCGGCCGAGTTCAGGGTGCTGCCGACGGCGCGTCCGAGAAGCCCCGACGACTTCGGCAGGCTGTTCGTGGCGGCGATTTCCGTTGAGGTGAAGCCGCTCGACCCCGCGGTGGTCGCTCCGATGAACAGGACAGCCCGTCGCCGATTCCGGCCACTGCGACGAGGATCACGGTGCGGGTCGCTTGCTCGCACCACCTAGTGAGAGTGTTTGCAAAGTTGTCGCCGGTTTGGCGGGTCCGTGAAGACATCCCTGGGTTTGGTTGTCAAGCGGCGGTGGGGTTTTGTGGGGTTTGGTCGGTGTTGTGGTGGGCCCAGGCGGTTGTCTCGTTGTAGGGGGTGCGGGTTTTGAGGCATCCGTGGAGGAGGCCGACGAGCCGGTTGGCGAGTTGGCGTAGAGCGGCTTGGTGACCGACGCCGCGGGCTCGGAGGGAGTCGTAGTAGGCGCGGGCTCCGGGTGAGGCACGCAGTGTTGATTGGGCTTGGCGGGTGAGGGCGTCGAGGAGCCGGTCGTTGTGCACGTACCGGGCCCGGACGGTGGTTTTGCGGCCGGAGGCGATGGTCAGCGGGCTGGTTCCGGCATAGTTTTTGCGGGTTTTCGCTGATGTGTAGCGGTGGGGGTCGTCTCCGAGTTCGGCGAGCACCCTGGCGCCGAGGATCTGTCCGAGTCCGGGTTGGGACAGGTAGATCTCGGTGTCAGGGTGCTGGCCAAAAGAGGCTTTCACCTCGATCTCCAGGGTGCTGATCTCGCCGGTGAGGGCGCGGATCACGGTGATCAGCGAGCGGGTGACCGCGGCCTCGGCCGCGGTCAGGGCCGGGCCACGGCCCAGTGCCGGAGCACGCAGGGAGCCTGGATCGCGGCGCTTTACCGTCGATATCGCGTCTGCGGGCTCGTGTGAGCGCGGCGCTGATCTGCTTGCGGGATAGCCGGGCCGCGCGCTCGGGATCGGGAGCTTTGCTGAGTAGTTCCAGTGCCTCGGGCCCGGTCGGATCGAGGAACGCCTCCAACGCGGCGGGAAAATAGTCCCGCAGCGTGGCCTGCAACCGCAGCACATGCCTCGTCTTGTCCCAGATCAGTGCTTGATGCGCGCGGGTTAGTCCCTGCACCCCGTCAGCGAGGTCGCTGTCGCCGGCGACCTCACGCAGCTGGTGGGCGTCGGCGCGGACCAAAACGGCCAGCACATGCGCGTCACCGGCATCGCTTTTCGCGCCGGACACCCCGAGCCGGTCCCGGGCCCGCGCCGATTGCCGCGGGTTGACCGCGAACACCCGATATCACGCGGCGACCAGCGCCGACGACGAGCGCCGCCGGCCAGGGGCCACGATCGGTCTCGATCCCGATCAGCACCTGGCCGGGTTCGGCGTCCTCGGGCAGGAACCGCTCGAGCAGCCCATGCAACCGGGCGATGCCCTCGACGCCTTCCGGAAGCCGGGCTTTGCCCAGCCGCCGCCCGGCCTGGTCCTGGACCTCAACATCATGATGATCAGATGCCCAGTCATCACCGACGAACAACACCACGCCGCATGAGGCTGGCGGTTGTCGAGCTAGATGACGCCAGGGTCCATAGCCGCTCGTGATCGAGAGTCCGTCGAGGGACGGAGGACTCCGAACATGACGAGGGACGGCGCACGAAAGGCCCAGTTCATCATGCGCGCCGCGCCGCCCGGGTTGGCTCGCTCCCGATGCGCCGCTGCCCGCGTTGCGCCGGGAAGGCGACCGGATCACCGTCACCAGTGTCGCAAGAGCGATCGAAGCCGACGTGCTCTTAGCTCTCGTCGACACCGCCGAGGGACCGGCCCTCTACGAGTTCGCGGCCTCCGACGCCGCGGTGACCCCCGTCGTCTCTCTGGACATGTCGCGCCAGCTCGCCGACGTCAGCCTCGACGCGGCCGTCGGCCGACTGGTCCTGGCCGACGGCGCACCCGCCGTACGACGAGCCCTCGAAACCGGTGCGGCGCTGCTCGCCGCGGAGCAGGTCGGCCTCGCCAGGTGGTGCCTGGAAGAGACCGTCGAGTACCTCAAGATCCGACGGCAGTTCGGCCGCGTCGTCGGTGGGTACCAGGCGCTCAAACACCGGCTCGCCGACCTGTTCACCGGCGTGGAGTCGGCCGCCGCCGCTGCCCAGTACGCCGCGGCCGCACTCGCGGCTGACAACCAGGACGTGCTGGTAGCGGTCGCCGTGGCGCAGGCCTACTGCGGCGACGTCGCGGTGCTCGCGGCGGAGGAGGCGGTCCAGCTGCACGGCGGCATTGGTATGGCATGGGAGCATCCGGCCCACCTCTACCTCAAGCGAGCCAAAGCCGACCAGATCACACTCGGCACCGCCGGTGCCCACCGGACCCGTCTCGCCACGCTGGTCGACCTGCCTGCCTGACGGGCTGGCGCCACCGTGCTCGATCATGGCCAACCTCGGGGCAATTACGCGCCCGTGCTGGATCGGTTGGGTATCGACAACTCGGCCCGCAGCCGTCTTTCGCGAACTGGGACGCGCTGCCCGAGTGGCCGGGGGGCGACATCCTCGAACGCATCGAACTGCATCCGAGGTGCCCGATTTCGTGAACGTTCGGCGACGGGGACCGCGCCGCCACAAGGTGCCGGCGCGGTCGGGCATGTCCGGTTGGATCTCGAAGCCGTGCTAGGGAGTGCCGGCAAGTAGTCCGGTAGCGAGTTCGGGCACGAACTGTCCCGGCTTGCTGGCCGGGGCACTCCCGCAGGGGCCATCAGAGATTCCCGGTGTCGTCAGCCAGAGATGCTGTGTCGTTTCGGGATTGTCGCTAAGCACCTCGTAGCTGCCGATTCGAGCGTCCGACGGATTACAGCCGTCGGCGCTCGCCACTCCTCCTCGGCTGCTGTCGGCGACCACATACAGGTCTCGACGCCCGGTGGTGACGGCCAACGTTTGGCGAAGTTCGATCCCGTAGCGGTCGGCCACCGCCTGAGGTGTGTGTTCGCCGACGTTGATCGCCACGCCTGCGGTTTCCTTGACCGACCAGGTCGCCAGTGTCCTGGCCACTCCGGGAGGGTCTTGTTTTCGCGCAAGCTGTGTGGCGTCCAGGAAGACCATCGCCCCCGGAGCGGCCGCGCGTAGGTTGCGGACTCCGACGGTCATCATTGTCGTTCGGGGTGATTCCGCCTCACATTCCTTGTCTTTCAGTACCACGAGAGCCCGGTGGGCCTCGATGCCTTCTGTCACTTCGGTGAACCACTCGGCGTAGCCCGCCTCCGAACAGTCGAGGGCGGTGAGAGGGTCCAGGACGAGAACGGGTTGCCGGTTCAGCCTCGCGGCGTCGGCGACATACGCGTGGACCTCGGCCCGCACGGCTGCGCTCCCAGACGAAATACGGCGAGCGGCCGGACGTTCGGCGATCTGGCGGCGGATCCGATCAACTGACTGATTGGAGGGGTTGGCCGCCACCCAACGGGCCGCAGGACCTGCCGGATCGACATAGAAACCGACGGCACCAGTGAGAAGGGCCGGCGGGCCGGACCGGCTAGCCGGGTCGCGCCCGTCCTCCGACGGCGCGCAGGCCGCGGACACCATGACGAGTATCGCTGCGACCAGGGCGAGGTGACCTCTATTCGGCATGGAACGGGCCACTGTGCTCGTACACCACTCGGTAGTCTCCGATCCTTGCGGGCCGTTCCGAACGATCTTCCGGCGCCAGCGCCACCCAGACGATCCATTCACCATCACGATAGGCGAAGCCGAATCCGTGCACGGCAGGATCGGGTCGCAGCTCACGAGCAAGCTGCGCCCGGTCCTCGTCGGTCGGCGGCCTTCGCTGTGCCATGTCGGCTAGTTTCCCCTGATCACGCCCTGTGTCGCAATGGTCGGCACTCGGATGAGCCGGTCGAGGACCTGCTGATAGACAGCGTCGTTGTTCATATGCGCGAGCAACTCGTCGTAGCGCATGCCGAGGGTTGGCTCGAGGGCGGCGCGGTAGATGTCGCCGAGTGCATTCGACTCGTCGGTGGTCATGTGGAGAGCGGCGCCGTTGATGGCCTGTGCGATGTCGGACAGGTTCTCCTGGGTCATCACGAAAGCCGGGTCCCGAGGGTTGTTGAGCGCGGACTCCACGAAGTTGCGGTATTTGTCGTAGAGGCTACGGGCTGAGGCCTTCTCGTAGGCCGAGGTAGCGGATTGCCGTGCACGGTTCATCACGGTTTCGGCGTTGAGGTAGAACAAATGTGTCAGCAGCCCACCCAACCGGGTCTGCGACAGGAACTCGTCCCGGATCCGGTCGCCGAGTGCCGTGTCGCCTTGCAGGGGGAGGTCGTACATCCGGCCGACCGCGGTGAACATGGCGCAGCCTTCCTCCTCGACGTGCTTGAGCGGTACCAAGGTGTTGCCGTCGCCACCTAGGCAGACGATCGCCCCTGAGTCCCCACCCCAGCCCATCCGCTCGGTTCCGATGATGTTCTCGAAGTTGTAGACTTTTCCGTTGCTCATCGTCACCTTGACCTCGGCGTCGACGTCGACGATCTGCGTCGAGCTGTAGCCGGTGCGGGCGCCCACTTTTTCGATGGGGTCGAACATGTTGTAACCATCGACCTCGTGGGTGGCCTCAGGTCCGAGGCTGACCCCGAACCGGTTCAGAATCGGGTTGATCCGGCAGATCCAGCCTCGCTGATGACTAGAGTTGCTTGCGAAGTACAAGCCGATCGCCCGATGTGAAGAATTGATCGGAATCATCCGGTTGCCGGGGAAGGACTCGTCGATGGCGCTCTGGTCATCTATCGAGCACAGTGCGGCGTCGACGACGTTCGACGCGCTTACACCGCGTCTCAACTCGATGTAGCTGTAGTTCCTCCCGATGATCGCCGTGTCCGCGTCGGTGTCCGGCTGGATCACGTCCTGGTTCAGGACGGGAATGTCCGTTCCCATGTTCATCAGTACGTGATGATTGGAGAGGATGTATTTCTTGCCTTCTTTATCCGTTACGAAGCCGCCGAGCGTGCCACTGTAGAAGTCGTTGTCCCCGGCTCGGTTGGTGCGGTTGGCGATCTTGATACCCGGCTGCAGCGGCCGGTAGCGGGAACTGAGTGTCCAACCCGGTGGCACGTACTCTTGTTTTCCCGCAAACGTGATCTCCCCGGTCTCGACGACGTCGACCCGGTGCGTGACCCCGTCGATGTCCATCTGAGTCGGCAGGATCTGGTCCGAGCGAAGGTATCCCGGCTTGCGTTTCTTCACCACGCCGACCGTGATCGCGGGCTCGTCGGTCCATTCTTCCCTGCGTTGACGCGCACCGACCCCTATGCTGACGACGTTGTGCTGACTCCAGAATGCCTCCCGCATCTTGCGTCTACCCAATGCAAGCCGACGCTGCACATCACGTTCGATGATCATCGTGCCCCCATTCCTCAGGCCATGAGCCGGTATTGGCCCCATCCAGTGCTGAGTGTGATCTGCTTCGAACTGTCGACGAGCCGTGACGGATGTGCGGGATCCCAGTCGCGCGGATGAGGCCGGACGACAAGGTTCCCGTTCGCGAGCCGGATCACCAGGTCGGCCCAGCCGTCGCCGGTCGCGTCGAGAAGAAGCCTTCGCTCGGTGGCGTCTGCTCCGCTTGTCTGCAGGACGTACCATTTCCCGTAGTAGGTCCCGTTCGAATCCATCTCAGCGAACATGTCGAAGATCCGGGCGCTGCCGTCGGTGAAGGTCATGTAGAAGTCGGGGAAGTCGTCACCTGTCAGGTCCGCGAGCGCGAGACTCGTCACCGCCTGGGTGTTGCCGAACAGGGTGCCGAGGTTCGCGAAGCTTGGCCGCCCGTTGACCGGCCCTTGGTTGCGGTATAGGTACATCGCGTTGTCCCCGCTGAAGCGGAAGATCAAGTCAGCCAGCCCGTCCAGGACCCAGCGTTGAGTATCGTCCCTGCCGAAGAAGTCGACGAAGGTCGGGATCTGAGCGGCTGCCCAGCCGGTTGTGAATACCGTGTCGGGGCCATAGGTACTCTGCCCGGCAAAAGTGCCGGTGTGCAAGGCGAAGCTCAGTGAACCGCCGCTGTCGATCGACGCGATGTCGGGATCACCGTCCCCGTCCACGTCGCCTTGCCCGATCCACGTTCGCGTCGTGGGCCAGGTGCCGACCTTGACGCTCGTCGTGAAAGCGCCGGTGCCGGCGCCCAAGTGTGCGGTGAGATCCGTGCTCGTGCCGTGCACGGTCAGCAGGTCCGGCCGTCCGTCTCGACTGATGTCGGCAGCGCTGGTGCGAATGCCGGCACCACGGTTGGCCGCGCCCGGATAGGCCAAAGTCGAGAACACTCCGTCCGGGTCGAAGACGGGCAGCGGCAACGTCTCCTTCGTCACGCGGGCGCTCGCGACGAAATTCGCAGCGAGCAGGCAAGTCACCACGGTGAAGGCGACGATCCCTGATCGGGTTCCTCTGATTATTTGGTCTCCTGGCTCGGGTGGGTTGCGCGAGCGAAGCTTGGTGCCGCAAGGACGTCGAGGAAGCCGTGGAGCACGCGCTTGGACAATCCTTCGCCCACACGTAGTCGTGCGTCCTCGTAGGCGCGGACGCTTGCGACGGTGGTGGCCTCGATCGACGCCGCTCGGTCATCGGATTCGGGAATCAGGGAAGGCAGAGAGGACAGTCTGGTCGCTAGTAAACTGTCCAGAGTGGCGTCAAGACGTGTTCGTTTCCTGTGGAGCGCCAGCAAGTCTTCGACGTGGATGAAGACGCGGCCGGACGCGTTGCCGAACTCGCGAAGCCGTGTCACGACTTCCTCCGGGCAGTCGGCGAGTTGCGCGGCAATGCGAGCCGGGAACTCGAAGAGGCATCCGAAGAAGTCGACGCTCGCGGCCGGATCAGGCGGGTCACTGATCCTTCGGGCACGGATGGCCACCAGATCCGCCATCCAGTCGGCGAAGGGCCCCGAAAGTTCCGGTTCGTGCCGTGCGACGAGCCGGGCGGCCTGGGCCAGCAGGAAGTCTCCGGCCAGGACGGCGGTCGCGGACGGCCAATCGACTCCCCTCCCGGCCAGGGTTTCCGAGGGCTCCGAAGCAGTGAGGGCGAGCATGCCGAGCATCGCCAGTTCGATTGCGGCGGCTATTCCCGCCCACTCGCTCTTCGGTGGCTTGCCACTCGCCAACGCCGCACCGGCGAAGAGCAGCGCGGGTCGGACGTCATGCTGGTCCGCGTCCGTCTCCAGCCGGATCAGCGACGCCACGAACGGCCACTCCCTGCGTACCGCGGCGACCGCGATCTCGGAGGTCGCGAGAAGGAAGGGCGCGACCGCGACCCCCGCATCGGCCCGCCTCCGTTCACCGAGTTGCCGGATGCCGTCCGGCAGCAGGATCGCCTTGCGGCCCTTGGCGAAGAATGGGTGGTCCATACCCGACGTATCTGCCAGAACCCGCCACGCGAGCCGATAGCGCCGGGCGGCCTGCGTAGGTGGCCCGGCGTGACCGAGCACGTCCCTGTTGAGCAGTTGGAGATAGGTCCGTGCCGAGAGTGCCGGATCGGTCGCCTGCTCGACGATCGCGGCGGCGGCCAATTTGCCGGTCGTGATCGCTGTGCCCGCGCCGGTACCGGTGAACGGATTCACCACCCCGAGCGCGTCACCGACAACGAGTGCGCCGTCCTGGACTCCCGTCGACGGCGTAAATCCGGTGCGCACCGTTCCCGAATGGACGGGGCCAACGGGGCGCAATCCGGCGAGTTCGGGACGGCTCTGAACGAGAAGTCCGAAGGCCGTCTCGATCGAGTCGCCGAACACGCTGATCGTGGCCTGCCCATCGATACCAGACGGCGTTAGGCGCACCGGGGTGGGTTGTCCGGTGGGCCCCGTGGACGACGGCGCAGGCAAATGCAGGAACACCTGGTCACCAGAGGACCAACCTGCGCAGCGTTGGGCGTAGGCGGGCAAGGACGCGTCATCGGAGGCCCCGGTGGCACGGATGAGATGCCGTGCACGGACCGTCCGATCCCCGACCCGGACTTGCCAGCCGTCGTCGACCCGCTCGGCGGTACCCAATTCGGTGTACCGCGCGATGCCGAAGTTCTCGGCCTTGTGCATCAGGGTGTCCACCAGGTGGTCGTGGAAGCACGATGCCAACCCGGTGTCGGTCAGCTCCGTGCGGCGACCTCGATCGAATGCCAGTTCGAGCAGGTCCAGAGGGCGATGGTCGACGCCCGCGTAAACCGCGGTCTCCTTTGACACCAAGATGTCCGTAGCGGTCGCATCCGGTGGCGGGCCGACCAAGGCGACGTCGAGACCCGCACGTGCGAGCTCCGCCGCCGCCACTGATCCCGCCGGGCCCGCGCCGAGGACGACAACGGTCACATCCACTGACGCCATAAGGCCTCCCCAGTCGCCACCAACGCCGCGCCGGCGGCAGTTCCGGTCAGGTCGCCGAGTGATGTGACGGCATCCCGATATACAGTCCGCGCGACTTCCATCGCCTGGTCCAGCCCACCCGAGGCGAGGACGATGGAGCGGATCGCCGGCAGGTCGGCCAGCCCCAGGTCGGGCTTCATCAGCAGTTCCCGCAAGTCATCGGCACCGCTACGCAGGGCACACAGTGTCGGCAAACCGAACAACCCCAGAAGATGATCGGTGCCCAAGGGCTTGTTCCCCGGCTCCGTGCGGAAATCCATGCAATCGTCGGCTATCTGGAATGCCACGCCCAGCCCCGCGCCGTACCCCGCCACCGCCAGGACGGTGTCCTCGTCGACACCTGCGGCACCGGCTCCGAGCACGCATGACAAGCGAAACAGAGCAGAAGTCTTGTGACGCGCGACGTCGATGTAGCTGTCGGATTCGAAACCGACGTCGAAGGCACGCTCGACGTCGAGGAGTTCGCCGTGGGCCAGGTCCGCCACGGTCGTGGCGAACAGGCGACTGACACCTGTCCCGAGCTCCGCGGCTTCCTGTCCGGCGGCCGCGAGGAGCGCGGCACCGGCGAGCACGGCGGATTCGTGTCCGACGACGGTGTGCGCGGAAGGTCTGCCGCGTCGAATCGCCGCTCGGTCGATGATGTCGTCATGAAGCAGGGTCGCTGCATGAAGAACCTCGACCAGTGTGCCGAGACGGACCGTTCTGCGCCAGTCTCTTTCTCCGAACCGTGAGCTCACCTCCACCAGATGCGAACGCAGACATTTACCCGGATCAGCCGCGAGAATAGAGACCGACGGCCGCAACGTCGGAGTTAATTTGTTCGGGAACTCGGCCAGGCTCGACCGAATGTCTGCGGCGAAGACTTCATCACGCGGCAGCGTGAAAGTCATCGAGTGCCGCGCCTCCGCAGATGATAGTTGCGCGTGAAATCAAGCCACAATGCCGCCGCGGCATCGTCATCGGGGGTGTAATGAGACGACACGGTCGAAATGGCCAAGGCTGTCAAAGCGCGAAGTTCCGCTCGCACCAAGCCGTCATCGCCCGCCATGACCGCACCGATGGTGTTCACCTGCGCCTCGGGCGGACCGCCGAAACCCACTTTGACCAGGCGTGCAGCCCCGTCAGTCGCGGACCGGACACGCTCACGGGAAGTGGTTGTCAACACACTGTCCAAGCGCTTGGCATCCGCCCGCCGCCAGGCGGGGCCCCGCTCTCCGAACGCGGGAAAAGCGACGGGCGTCGTAGCCACTAATCGCGCCATCGCAAGCATGACGTCACGATACAAAGATGGCCCGAATGGAGGATTTTCCGCCGCGTGCGCAGTCGACGTCAGCAGTATGGGTGAAACAGCTGTCGCTGTGCCCGCCAAAGCCGCCGAAAGTACGAAACTGCGCCGTCCCACCGGTTCTGGCTTCTCGGTCGCCGGATTGCGTATAGGCCGGCCCTGCGTCCTACTTATTTCTTGAGTGTGACCGGTGCGGTGACCGTCAGAGATGCCGGAAATCGACCAGCCTGCCCGATCGGCCGGCGAGTCGAAGGCCGGCCGCCACTCTCCACAGGCGTGTTCACGTCCATTAGGGAACTATCGTCCGATCGGCCCGCTGCTGGCTCGAGCAGGCCCTGCTCGCCATCTCGATGCCGGCCGGGTCCACCAACGCCCCCACAGCACCGCTGGGGCCTTCTTTGTCGTGCTTCCGACGTAGGTGAAGGACACCTGTGCCAAGACTCGGTTCGCGGATCCTGAGTGACAACTAGGTTCCCGGCAATCGTCGTCAGGTTCTGTCACCGCTGGTCACACTCGCCGGTTCGGCTCGGACATGGGAGTCGCCCACAGAGAGGGGCGACGCCGTCTCCGATTGGGCTCCGTTGCTGAAGCGGAGCTTGGTACGGCCCGACACAACCCGACACTCGGACGGGTCTGGAGGCGCGCGTTGACCTGCACAAATAGTCAGAATTTGGCTTCATGCGTCACTTCTTGACGCGCGGCGGAGGGGACTTTGATCCGTAGGTCGAGCATCGGGCTGACGGTTGGCGGCCTCGGGTTGCCAGACAGTGCACCGGGGTACGGCCCAGGGCGGCTCAGTGTCCCATCCCTGGGCCGTTCCCGGGCCGTCTCAGGACCAGTCGCGTCCGGTCTTAACCGGTCCTAACCAGCCCTCTGAACTGCACTTTCCGGACCAGCGAATCATGTGCGTACTTGTAGTGGTTAGCGCGGCTGGTCGCGCCACCAGCGCTGGCCGGCTTCGGGCAGGGTGGAGATCGGGTCGTAGTAGGGGTAGCGGCGCTGCAAGGCTTCGGGGTCCTCGTGCTCGATCCCGGTCCGGTAGTTCTTGGTCCAGTAGGAAATGCCCAGCTCACGGTCATATTCGGCGAGCTGGTGGACCCAACGTTTGCCCACGTACGGGACGTCGCAGACGATGCGCGGGGTGGCGTAGCCGGGCAGGTAGCCCATGATGGCGTGCTGGAGTTCCTGTGCTTCGTGCACGGAGACCCGCCAGTGCTCGGCGTTGGGGATCATGTCGCACATGTAGAAGTAGTACGGCAGGATGTTCGCCTCGCCTTGGAGCGCGAAGCACAGGTCGAGCAGTTCGGCCGGGGTCGCGTTGACGCCCTTCATCAGCACGCCCTGGTTGCGCACGTCGCGGACGCCGACGTCGAGCGCGGTCCTGGCGGCTTCGGTGACCAGCGGGGTCACCGACTGGGCGTGGTTGACGTGGGTGTGGATCGCGAGGTTGACGCCGCGGCGCTGCGCGGTGCCGGCGACGCGCTCGAGGCCTTCGACGACCTTCGGCTGGATCCAGTGCTGTGGCAGGGCGGCGAGTGCCTTGGTGGCGAGCCGGATGTCGCGGACGGTGTCGATGTCCATCAGCCGCATCAGGAACGACTCCAGCTGCGGCCACGGGACGTTGGCGACGTCACCGCCGGAGACCACGACGTCACGCACGCCGGGGGTCTTCTTCAGGTAGTCGATCATCGCGTCCTGGCGGTCGACCGGTTTGAGCGAGAGCTTGTGCTTCTCGACCTGCTCGGTGGAGTTGCCGACGAGGTCCATCCGGGTGCAGTGCCCGCAGTACTGGGGGCAGGTGGAGATCATCTCGGCGAGGACCTTGGTGGGGTAACGGTGCGTCAGCCCCTCCACGACCCACATCTCCGCCTCGTGCAGCGAGTCTCGTTCGGAGTGCGGGTGGCTCGGCCACTCGGTGTCGCGGTCGCTGCGCACCGGGAGCATGTAGCGGCGGATCGGGTCTGCGTACCAGGCCTCGGTCACCTTCGCCGGGTCGGTGCCCGCGTTGGGCGCCATGGTGTTGATCATCTGCGGCGGCAGCAGCATCGACATCGTGGCCATCTCGCGCTGGTCGGCGAGCATGTCCTCGTAGAAGCGCTCCTCGAGCAGGTCTCCCATGAGGGCGCGCAGTTGCTTGGCGTTGCGGATGCAGTGCACCCGCTGCCACTGCGCGTCACGCCACTCTGCCTCGGTCACGTCGTGCCAGCCGGGGAAGCGGCGCCAGTCGGGTTCGATCAGTTCGACTCGGGTGTAGTCGTAGGGCTGATCGTAGGCGGCCACCGGCGAGGTCGGTTGCTGGATCGCAGTCACTTGTACTCCTCGTCGTCGGAAACGCGTGAAATTATCCTGTCACATCGTTCGGAAGACGTAAATATTCCCGTCCTGCGTGGTGTGTCGAAATCATGTCGACCCGCCGGTCACGTGGTCGTCCGGACGCTGCAAACTCGGGAGGGTGACGAACGTGCGAACCACACTCCTGCTCGGCGGGCGCATCTACAGCCCTTCGGCTCCCGACGCCACGGCCATGGCGATCGCCGACGGCACCGTCGTCTGGGTGGGACAGGACGGACCGGCCAAGGCCCTGCATCCCGACGCCGAGGTGGTCGACCTCGACGGCGCCTTCGTCGCCCCGGCCTTCGTCGACGCGCACGTCCACGCCACCGCGACCGGCCTGCACCTCACCGGGCTCGACCTCGTGGGGATCCGCGGTGCCGGTGAACTGCTGGCCGCGGTCCGCGACGCCGTCCGGCCCGGTCAGGTCCTGGTCGCGCACGGGTGGGACGAATCCCGCTGGACCGACGGCAGGCTGCCCAGCCGCGCGGAGATCGACGAAGCGTCGAACGGGACTCCCGTGTACCTCAGCCGGGTCGACGTCCACTCCGCGCTCGTCTCCAGCGCCCTTGTCGCGCTCGCCTCCGGTGTGCACGAGGCGCCGGGCTGGTCGGCCGATGGACCGCTGACCCGTGAAGCCCACCATCTCGTGCGTGCCGCGATGCGCGAGGCGATCACGCCGCGGCAGCGCCGTGAGGCCCAGCGCGCATTCCTCGCCGAAGCGGCCGCACGGGGAGTCGTCAGCGTCCACGAATGCGCGGGCCCGGACATCTCCGGCGCCGAAGACCTCACCGACCTGCTCACGCTCGCCTCCGGACCGGGACTGCCGGAGGTCGTCGGCTACTGGGGTGAACGCGGCGGGGTCGACACGGCCCGCGCACTCGGTGCCAGGGGCGTCGCGGGCGACCTGTTCGTCGACGGCGCGCTCGGCTCCCGCACCGCCGCCCTGCACGAGCTGTACGCCGACGCGCCCGGCACCTCCGGGACGCTCTACCTCGACGCCCCCGCCATTGCCGAACACATAAGCGCCTGCACCGAAGCCGAACTCCAGGCCGGTTTCCACGTCATCGGCGACGCCGCCGTCGCAGAGGTCGTCGAAGGATTCCGGCTCGCGGAGAAGACCGTCGGCCGCCGAGCGCTGGCCGCCAGGCATCACCGGCTCGAACACGTCGAGATGATCGACGTCGACCAGGCGAAGGCGCTCGCTGGCTGGGGTGTGGTCGCCTCGGTCCAGCCGCAGTTCGACGCCGAATGGGGCGGCACCCACGGCATGTACACCGACCGTCTCGGCGCGGAACGGGCCGAGAAGCTCAATCCCTTCGCAGCGATGGCCGCCGAAGGGCTCCTGCTCGCGTTCGGTTCCGATGCCCCCGTCACGCCGGTCGACCCGTGGGCCACGGTCCGTGCCGGCACCTATCACGGCACACCGGGCTCGGGCTTGTCCGCTCGCGCGTCCTTCACCGCCCACACCCGTGCGGGGCACCGCGCAGCCGGGGTCAATGACGGCGTCACCGGCAGCCTGGTCCCGGGTGCTCCCGCGCACTACGCGATCTGGGACGCCGAGGACCTGGTCGTCGCGACCCCGGACTCGCGAGTGCAGCGCTGGTCGACCGATCCGCGGGCGGGTGTACCGCCGTTGCCGAACCTGGCGGAGGGCGCGAAACTGCCCCGGTGCCTGCGCACGGTCCGCGAGGGGCAGGTCATCCACGATCTGTTCACCCGGACGGCCTAGGGTTCAGGAGTGTCCACGACCGTGACCGATCCGGACCCCGAAGCGGCGCCCCGGAAGCGGTTCTCCCGCGCCTGGCTGCTGCGTTTCCTCGTCGCCGCGGCGTCGGGTTTCACCTTGTACCTGAGCTTCGCGCCGCGTCCGCTGTGGTGGCTCGCGCCGCTGGCGTTCACCGGTTTCGCCCTGGTGGTGCATGGACGTCGGTTCCGGGGCGCGTTCGGCTACGCGTTCGTGTTCGGGGTGGCGTTCTTCCTGCCGTTGCTGACGTGGCTGCTGGATTTCCTCGGTCCGGGCTTCGGGCCCTGGCCGTGGCTCGGGCTGGCGATGGCGCTTTCGGTGTATCTCGGCTTCGGCGGGGCTTTCGCCACCGTGGTGTGGCGGCTGCCGCTCGGGCCGTTGTGGGCGGCGCTGGTGATCATCGCGTTGGAGACACCGCGGGCGTGGTTCCCCTTCGGTGGGTTCCCGTGGGGCCGGGTGGCGTTCAGCCAGCCTGAGGGCGCTTTCGTCTCGCTGGCCTCGATCGGCGGCGCCCCGCTGGTCGGGCTCGCCGTCGTGCTGACCGGTTTCGGGTTCGCGGCACTGTGCCTGCGGCTGAAGGGCGCGGATCCGCGACGTTCCCTGATGGCCACGTCGGCGCTGACCTTGGTGCCGGTGGTGGCGGGTCTCGCGGTGTGGCCGACGATCGGCACCGAGGCGCAGGACGGCGAACTCACCGTCGCCACCGTGCAGGGCAATGCTCCGGACATCGGCTTGGCGCTGGAAGGCCGCCGCGACGAACTCCGTAGCAACCACCTCGCCGAGAGCGCCCGGCTGCTCGAAAAGCTCAAGGCGACCAACACCAAGGTCGATCTGCTGGTCTGGCCGGAGACCGCGATGGCCATGCGCACCGGAGACGCCGGCGTCGATCAGCTGGTCCGCGACTACGGCACGCAGGCGATCATCGGCGCGCTGGTCCGGCTGCCCGACGGGAGCGCGCAGAACTCCGCGCTCGTCTGGGATCCGGCCACCGGCCCGGGCCAGCGCTACGCCAAACAGCAACTCGTCCCGTTCGGCGAGTACGTCCCGGCCCGTGAGCTCGCGAAGCTGGTGACACCGTTCGTCGACAGCGTGGCGAACATGACACCGGGTGACGGCGCCAACGCCGCCCTGTCCGTCGCGGGCACGAAGGTCGGCGTCTTCATCTGTTACGAGACGGCGTTCGACTACCCGGCGCGGGAGTCGGTCGCCGATGGCGCGGAGCTGCTTGTCGTGCCGACCAACAACGCCTGGTACGGGCCGGGGGAGATGAGCTACCAGCAGCTGGCGATGTCGCGGCTGCGGGCGGTCGAGCATGGGCGCGCGGTGATCGTTTCCGCCACCAGCGGAGTGAGCGCGATTGTCGCTCCCGACGGTTCGATCACGGCCTCTACCAGCCTGTTCACCGCAGACTCCCTGGTGGGGCGCGTGCCGTTGAGGCAGCAGACTACGCTGTCGGATCGACTCGGTGTGACGACGGAGTACGGGCTGCTGGCTCTGGCGATCGCCGGGGTTACCGGCGGGTACGTGCTCCGTTTCCGCACCCGGCGCGCGAGCGCCGCCAAGGCAACGAGGGAAGCGGCGGGCTGACCCGCCGGAACACGGAGGAAAAGCGGATGGCGCAGGCGCCGCGGGGGGCCCAGGGAATCGACCCGGTGCTGGTGGTGATCCCGACGTACAACGAGCGGGAGAACATCGGCCCGATCGTGGAACGTCTGCTCGAAGCACTCCCGGACGTGCACGCCCTCGTCGTCGACGACGGCAGCCCGGACGGGACCGGCGACGTCGCCGACGAGCTCGCGAAGGCCGACGAGCGGATCCAGGTCATGCACCGGACCGAGAAGGCCGGCCTCGGCGCCGCGTACGTCGCCGGATTCCGCTGGGGTCTTTCCCGCGACTACGCCACCATCGTCGAGATGGACGCCGACGGCTCGCACGCGCCGGAGGACCTGCCGCGGGTGCTGGCGGCCCTCGAGGACGCCGACCTGTCCATCGGCTCCCGCTACGTTCCCGGCGGCAGCACGGTGAACTGGCCGTTCCAGCGCAAGGCGTTGTCCTGGGTGGCGAACTTCTACGCCAGGATCGCGCTCGGCACGAAGATCAACGACATCACCGCGGGCTTCCGCGCGTACCGCCGCACGGTGCTGGAGAAGCTCCCGCTCGACGAGATCGCCTCGCGCGGCTACTGCTTCCAGATCGACCTGGCGTTCCGCACGGCGCTCGCCGGGTTCGAGGTGGTCGAGGTGCCGATCACCTTCACCGAACGTGAGGTCGGTCAGTCGAAGATGAGCGGTTCGGTCGTGCGCGAGGCGATCGTCCTGGTCGGCCTGTGGGGGGTCAAGCGTCGCTGGCAGCAGCTTCGCGGGCTGGTCAAGAAGGGCTGACCCCCAGCACGCTCACCCCGAGCTTTCCCAGCTCCTTCACCGTCGGTTCGTCCGGCGCCGCGTCGGTGATCACGCCCGCGACGTCGGAAAGGGGAAGCACGGTGAACGGCGAGGCCGCGCCGATCTTCTCCGAACTGGCCAGCACATAGGTGTCGGCGGCCCGTTTGGCGAGGGTGCGTTTCATCGCGGCCTCGTCCGAGTCGCCGGTGGTGAGCCCGGTCTCCGGGTGCACGCCGGTGACGCCGAGGAAGAACAGATCGGCGTTGACGTTCATCGCCGCTTCCGCCGCGGTCGCTCCGCAGGTGACGGCCGAGTGTTTGAAGAGCCGTCCGCCGATCAGGAACACCTCGACCTTCGGATGTGTGACGAGCGCGGCCGCGACCGTGGGACTGTGCGTGACGATCGTCGCTTCGAGGTCGACGGGGAGCGCCTTCGCCAGCGCGAGCGCAGTCGTACCGCCGTCGAGGATGGCGGTCGATCCCAGTCGGATCAACGCTGCTGCACGTTTCGCGATCCGTTCCTTGCCCGCGACGCTGACCGCCATGCGGGTCGCGTAGTCCGCGGTGGCGGGGGAGACCGGCAAGGCTCCGCCGTAGACCCGCTGGCAGAGCCCGGCGTCGGCGAGTTCCCGCAGGTCACGGCGGATACTGTCCTCTGATATGCCGAGTTCTGCGGCGAGGTCCTTGGCCACGATCCGGCCTTCGGTCTTCAAGCGTTCAAGCAGCAGGTCTCGACGTTGCGCAGCCAACATGTGCACGTTCCTCCTTGTTCTTGCCGATTGTTGCACATTAGGCTCCGGTTCATGAGCAAACCTCTGATGATCCTCATCGCCGGTCCGTTCCGCTCCGGAACCGGCGACGACCCCGAACTCCTCGCCCGCAACCTCGCTCGGCTCGAAGAGGCCGCGTGGCCGATCTTCCGCAGCGGGCACGTGCCGATGATCGGCGAGTGGGTCGCGCTCCCGGTGCTGCGCGGCGCGGGCGGGAGGACCGTCGCGGACCCCATCGCCAAGGAGGTCATGTATCCGACGGCCGACAGGCTGTTGCACCACTGCGACGCCGTCCTGCGCCTGCCGGGGGAATCCACCGGCGCCGATCAGGACGTCGCCATCGCCCTCTCCCGCGGTCTGGCGGTGTATCACCGTGTCGAGGACATCCCGGGCTACCAAGCCGCATAATGCGTAACTCGACCGCGTGTGACGTTTCTGGGGGAAGGTGAGCCGTGACCGGGAAGGTCTGCGGGATGTGCGGAGGCCCGCTGCCATCGAAAGCGGGTTCGCGCGGGCGCGCGGCCGTCTACTGTTCGGCCGCGTGCCGCCAGCGGGCCTACCGGTCACGGCACGACCCCGCCCCCGACGTGGAAGCCCTCATCGCCGAGGTCGGCCGCGTCGCGAACCGGCTGGCACCCCGGCCGGCGGAAGTCCTCCTCACCGATCTCACCTCGCTCACCGCCGACGTGGGCAGGCTGCGGCGCATCGCGCAACTGGCGCTCCGGACCGAAGAAGAAAACGTCACACCGGCGCCGGTGACGGAAACCGTGGACGAGGTCGACTTCGCCGGGAGAATCGAGCAGCACCAACGAGAACTGCGCGTGCACTGCTACCGCATGGTCGGGTCCTACGACGACGCGGAAGACCTGGTCCAGGAAACCTTCCTCCGTGCCTGGCGCGGCCGCGAAGGCTTCGAAGGCCGGTCGAGTTTCCGTGCCTGGCTCTACCGCATCGCCACCAACACCTGCCTGGATTTCCTGCGGCGCAACAAAAGGGCCCCACGTCCGTACGATCCGCTGCCCGACGTCGAGCAGCAGGGCGAACCGCCCCAGTTCATACCCTGGTTGCAACCGTTCCCGGACGACTCGGCCGAGATCGCCGAGACCAGGGAAACGATGGAACTGGTCTTCCTCGCCGCCATCCAGCATCTCCCGCCGAAGCAGCGGGCCGTGGTGATCCTCAACGACGTCCTCGGCTGGAAGGCCGCGGAGACCGCCGAACTGCTGGAAACCACGGTCGCGTCGGTCACCAGCGCACTCCAGCGCGCCCGTCCCACCCTGCGCGAACGCCTGCCGGAACGCCGCACCGACTGGGCGCGAACGGTCCAGCCGACCGAGGAGGAGCAAACGATCCTGCGGCGCTACATGGCCGCAGCCACGGGCAGCGGCGACAGCCGGGTCATGGCCGAACTGCTGAGGGAGGACGTGCTGGTCACGATGCCGCCGAACCCGCTGTGGTTCTCCGGCCGCGACGTCTTTCTCGACTTCGTCGCCGAGTCCCTCGACCCCGCGTCGCCGACGTACTTCGGCGAATGGAAACACCTCCCGGCCGTCGCCAACAGCCTGCCCGCCGCGGCCGGCTACGTCCGGCGGCCGGGGACCCGGATCTACCGCGCACAGGTGCTCGACGTGCTGCGGATCGAAGACGGGAAGGTCGCGGAGATCACCGCTTTCGAACCGCATTTGTTCCCCGCGTTCGGGTTGCCGCTGACGATCACCTGAGGACCGATGAGATCCACGCCCCTTCCGCGTCTCAACGGTCGAACCCGATCAAGCGGAAGGAACACCCTCATGAGCCTCCAGGACAAGAACGCGGTCATCTACGGTGCCGGCGGATCGATCGGCGGCGGTGTCGCCAAGGAGTTCGCCGCGCGCGGCGCCCGCGTCTTCCTCACCGGCCGCCACGAACCGGCGCTGACGAAGGTCGCCGACGAGATCAAGGAGACCGGGGGACTGGCCGAAGTCGCCGTCGTCGACGCCATGGACGAGACCGCGGTCGACGCGCACGCCGCGTCCGTCGTGGCGGAGGCCGGCAGTCTCGACATCTCCCTCAACCTCGTCCCACGCGGTGACGTCCAGGGCATCCCGCTCGTGGAGATGTCGGTCGAGGACTTCGTCCGCCCGATCACCACGGGCGTCACGACCAACTTCATCACCGCCCGAGCGGCCGCCCGGCACATGATCACGCAGGGCTCCGGCGTGATCCTCGCCCTCGACAGCGGCTCCGCCCAAGGCAGCCCGATGATGGGAGCGACCGGATCGATCGACGCCGCGCTCGACACTTACATCCGCAATCTCGCCGTCGAGATCGGGCCGCACGGCGTCCGCGCGCTCGGCATCTGGGTCGCGGGTATCCCGGAGACCTTCACCCCCGAGAAGCTCTCCGCCGTGAACAACCAGCTGCCGGCGAGCCCGGAGATGATGGGAACGTCCTCGACGGCCTCACCGAAGCCCGGATGACCAAGCGATCACCGCGTCTCGCCGAGGTCGCCGCCACCCTGGCATTCCTCGCCTCCGACGGCGCGATGGGGATCACCGGCACCTTCGTCAACGTGACCAGCATGTTCCCCAGCTGACCGGAGTTCCGCGAGTACAGCTCGGATCGCCGGGCTGGCCTCGGCGCTGCGGCGCCACGCCGCGTGCACCTCGCGCGTCGGCGGGCGCCGCAACGGCCGGGCCACGAGCCCTTCGCTCAAGGGCGGACGCGCCAGACGCGGGATCAGCGCGACGACCTCACCCGAGGCCACCAGCGACAGCTGCGTGGAGAAGTCGTCGACCAGATGCCGCACGTCGGGCTCCTCGGCCAGGCCGGCGAACAGGCGCCGGAACCACTGGTGGCAGACCGTGCCGGGCGGGCTGGTCACCCACGCGTGCCCCGCCAGGTCTGCGCTGTCCAGTGGCGGCTCGGCACGCGCGAGCGGATGCGTCTCGGCCATGACGACGTCGCCGATGTCGGTGTGCACCAGCAGCCGGGACAGGGCAGGGGACAGGGGGACGGGCAGGCCGTCGGCGTCGTGGAGGAGCGCGAGATCAGCCGTCCCGGCCTCGACCGAGTGCAGGGCCTGGTCGGGATCCTGCTCGGTGATGTGCAGCCGGAGATCGGGATGCCGCGACAAGAGCCGCGGATGGATGGGGGCGAGCAGGCCGCGGATACCCGTCGAGAACGCGGCCACCCGCAAGACGCCGCGAGGCGCGCCCTCCGCCACCGACTGGGCGGCCTCGGCACAGCGTTCGAGCGCCTGGAACACCTCCAGGGAGGAGTCGACGACAGCCTGCCCTGCCGGTGTGAGCACGACTCCGCGTCCGGCCGGAGCGAGAACGGGCATCCCGATCTGGCGTTCCAGCCGCTTGATCTGCTGCGACACCGCCGACGCGGTGAAGCCCAGTTCGTCCGCCGCTCGCGCCAACGTCCCCAGAGCGGCCACCGACCGCAGCGCCCGCAGGGCCCCGACCTCGATCATGAAGCCAGACTACGCAATACCGGCCAAAAAGCATCGCTGGACCGCAGATATCGGCCTCGACAGGATCGGCTCCATGACCGAATCGCTCTTCGGCTCCAACCTCGTCGCCATGGTCACCCCGATGGAACCCGGCGGCGCGCTCAGCGAACCCGGCCTCACCGGCCTGGTCGACCACTTGCTCGCCACCGGCTGCGACGGCATCGTCGTCGGCGGGACCACCGGCGAAGCACCCACCCTCACCGACACCGAAGCGACCCGGCTCGTCCACACCGTGGCGGCCCTCGCCGGGAACCGGGCACGCGTGATCGCCGGCGTCGGCACCTACGACACCACCGCCTGCATCCGCCGCGCGAAGGAAGCCGAGGCGGCCGGAGCCGACGCGCTCCTGCTCGTCTGCCCCTACTACTCCAAACCGACGCAGGCCGGAATCGTGGCGCACTGCCGGGCGGTGGCCGACGCCACCGACCTGCCCGTGATGCTCTACGACGTCCCGGCCCGCACCGGAACCGCCCTGGAGGCGGCCACCCTGATCGAACTCGCCCGCCATCCCCGGATCCGGGCAGTGAAGGACGCCAAGGGCGACCTGTTCGAAGCGATGTCGGTCATGGCGCGCAGCCCGCTGGCCTACTACTGCGGCATCGACGAACTCAACCTGCCCTACCTCGCCGCCGGCGCCACCGGGCTGGTCAGCGTCGTGGGCAACGTAGTCGCCGACCGCAACGCCGAACTCATCGGCGCCGTACGCGGGGGAGACCTAGACACCGCGCGTGCGCTCAACGACGCGCTGCTTCCCCTGGCGGACGCGATCATGCGTACCTCGCAGGGAGCGATCATGGCCAAGGCGGCGCTGGCCGACCTCGGTGTCATCCCGCACGCGACGGTCCGGCTCCCGCTGCTCGAATCGCCGCCCGAGCACCTGCGGCGGCTTCGCGGCGCCTTGCCGCCCCTCGACACCAGGGTTCTCGTGGGCCCGCTCTGAGCTGAAGTACATGAAGGCCCCCTTCCTGTACCTAGGTGTAGTGACCTGGGAGGTTGGGAACGCGGCTGGCGGGTGGTTTGCCGGCGAGTGCGGTGTGGCCGCGGTGGTGATTGTAGGTGTGCAGCCAGCCGGGATAGGCGTCTCGTCGTTCGCGTTCTGAGTGGTAGGGGCGGGCGTAGGCCCATTCCTCGAGGAGGGTGCGGTTGAACCGTTCGACTTTGCCGTTGGTTTGTGGCCGGTAGGGGCGGGTGCGTTTGTGGACGATCCCGGCGTTGGCGAGTATGTCGCGCCAGAGGCGGGATTTGTAGCAGGCCCCGTTGTCGGTCAGGACCTTCTTGATGGTGATGCCGTTGCTGGTGAAGAAGTTCTGGGCTCGTTGCCAGAACGCGGCCGCGGTCTCTTTCTTCTGGTCGGTCAGGATTTCGCTGTAGGCCAGGCGGGAGTGGTCGTCGAGGGCGTTGTGCAGGTAGCTGGACCCGATCCTGGGTTTGCCATCCCGGTAGCGGGCGGTGGTGGTGGCCTTTTTGTGCCGCAGGCCGGTGGCGCGGTCCAGGACACGGTGCCCGCCGCCGTCGGGGATGTTGCCCAGCTTCTTGATGTCGACATGGATCAGGTCACCGGGCGCGGCGTGTTCGTAGCGGCGGACCGGCCGGGCGGTGGCCCGGTCCAGGTGAGAGAGCCGGGCCAGGCCGTAACGGCGCAGGACCCGGTGCACCGTGGACGGGTTCAGCCCGAGCAGAAAAGCGATCCGGGCCGGTCCCCACCGGCGCAGGACCCGGACCTTGATGATCCGCCGCTCGGTCCGGGCCGGAAGCCGCGACGGGCAGCGATGCGGGCGGGACGGGCGATCGACCATCGCGGCTTCGCCACCCTCGCGGTAGCGGCCGGCCCACCGTTTCGCCGTGGACACCGCGACCTGGAACCGTTCCGCGGCACGCCGCAACGGCCAGCCCTCGTCCACGACACACCGGGCCAGGCGCAACCGTCCGGCAGGGGTCAACGGTGCGTTAGCGTGAGTCACGAGGGCCTCCAGGTAGCCGGTGCAGATGTCGCAATCCACACCGAACCCGGAGGCCCTCCCCTATTCCAAGATCATCGACCCACGTGTCGCCCCCGTTCACAACCTCCCGGGTCACTACACCTAGGCGCGAGGAAGGGGGCCTTCATGTACTTGGGAGGGCGTGGTGCTGACATCCCTCAGACGCGGCGAAGCCCCCGCGGAGGGAGGTCGCGGGGGCTTCGCCGATTCGTGGTGGGGCTAGCTACTTGTGCCGTGCGTCAGGCGGACCGGGTGGTCCTGCGTCCCTTCAGCTCGGCGAGACGTTCGTTGAGCAGATCTTCGAGCTCCGGGATCGAGCGCCGCTCCAGGAGCATGTCCCAGTGCGTCCTCGGGGGCTTGACCTTCTTCTGCTCCGGCTGCCCGCCGTCCACGATCTCGGACTCGCTGCCGTGCAGCCTGCACTCCCACACCGAAGGGATCTCGGCGTCGTCGGAGAAGGGCACCTCGAACTCGTGGTTCTTGGGGCAGGCGTAGCGCACGGTGCGGCGGGGCGCGAGATCGTGGTTGCGGTCGGTCTCGTAGCTGACCGCTCCCAGCCGGCTTCCACGGAGAACACGGTCGGCCATGATGGGGGTCCTTTCAGTCAGCTCCGGGTGGAGCCAGGGTGATGCTCACCCTATGCAACGACAATGAGGGCCAGAGGATTCCCTGAACAGCATGTCCTTGCTCACGATGAGCTGTGTCACCCGGTGGCAACAGCTTCTCCTAGTAGGAGTGGTTTCGCGCTCTGGCGTGACGTCAATACGGCCATCTTGGTGCGGATATCCCCCAGATGGGCTAGTAGTACGCCTGTCACGTCAACCGTAACTGACCGTGTTGGGCCGAGGTCGGCCCCAGGTCGCCCAGTCGAAAGTGTCGACGGCACAATACCTGATAACGGACCGTGTTCGGTTCGCCCTCAGACGGTGATGTCGATGAAGATTCAACGACCAACTGCTCGGTATCCGCCACCACGACGGTGTCCCCGGCCCGCAACACCTCGCCGTCGGACACCCTCGCGTTGAACCGCCCCGTCTGCCCGCACCAGCACAGCACCTCGACCTGAACGGGCTGCAACTCGTCCGCCAGCTCGAACAACCGCGCGGCCCCCGGGAACAACATGCTCCGGAAATCGGTCGCGATCCCGAAGCAGTACACGTCTATCTGGACGTCATCGGCCAGTTCAGCCAGCTGATCCACCTGATCGGGCGACAAGAACTGCGCCTCGTCGACGATCAAGTAGTCCACATGCCGCCCGGCCGCCCACTGCTCACGCACCAGCAACCGCAGATCGGTCTCGTTCCCGACCTCGATCGCCTTGCGCGTCAACCCGATCCGGCTGGTGATCTGCGGTTCACCGGACCGGTCATGGCGCACCAGCACCATCCCGCGACGACCCTGCCGCGCGTGGTTGTGGTCGATCTGCAACGCCAGCGTCGACTTCCCGCAGTCCATCGGCCCGTAACAGAACTTCAACTTCCCGACGACCGGCACACCCCGCCGTGAACCCGCCACCGGCACCGACGACAACGCGTCCGTGGGATCGGGGCCACTCTCCTTCAGTACGGTCACGACGCTCGACCCTATCGGCACGCTCCGCCGTCACAGCACCGCCGGTGGCCGGTTGCCCGCCGCCTCGATCGCGCGGCGCACCGGCACCAGCCACACGAACACGAAACCGAGCACGAAGAAGATCACCAAAGCGATGATCGCCCACCGGAACGAACCGGTGATCTGCCCGACCGCGGCGAACAACAGGGGACCGAGCCACGACGTCCCGCGCTCACCCACCACGTACAGCGAAAAGTACTGCGCGTCCTTCCCCTCCGGGATCATCTGCCCGAACAACGACCGCGACAACGCGTTCGTTCCACCGAGCACCAGTCCGATCCCGACCGCCACCGCGTAGAACTGCAACGGCTGACCGGCCTCGATGAAGAACGCGAAGCACAACACGACCACCCAGGCCACCAGACTGCCCAGAATCGTCTTCTTCGCCCCGATCCGCGCCGCGATCGCACCGTGGATCATCGCCCCGGCGTAGGCGAGGAACTGGATCACCAGGATCGTGACGATCAGCACCTGCGTGCTGTACTTCAGCTCGTCCTTGCCGTACTGCGCCGACACCGCAACCACCGTCGTGATCCCGTCGGTGAAGACCAGGTAACTGCCGAGGAACGCCAGCGTCAGGGGATAGGCCCGCGCCTCCTTGATCGTCTGCTTCAGCTCCTTGAACCCGGCCGTCACCACCGACAGCCCCCGCTCCGCGGACTTCGGCACATGAGTCCGGGGGAGTGCGCGCACCGCGGGGACCGTGAACACCGCCCACCAGATCCCCGACGTCAGGAAACAGATCTGGATCGCCAGATGTTCGCTCACCCCGAAGAAGCCGTGCCCCATGAAGAACCCCAGTTGCAGCGCGAGCGCCAGGCCGCCGCCGAGATACCCGAACGCCCACCCCTTCGACGACACCGCGTCCCGCTCATCAGGCTCCGCGATGTCCACCAGGAACGAGTAGTAGACGACCAGCGCACCGCCGTAACCGATGTTGGCCAGGATGAACGTCCAGACCCCGACCTCCCAGTTCGTCCCCGAGATGAAGAACATCAGCGCCGACGCCACCGCGCCCAGGAACGCGAACCCGCCGAGGATCCGCCGCTTGTGCCTGCTCCGGTCCGCGATCGCGCCGGCGATCGGCAGCACCAGCACCTGCGTCACCGTCGCGATCGACAGCAGATAGCCCCACAGCGAGCCCGCTGGGAAATGCAGCCCGAACAACGAGACGTCGCAGTTCTGCAGCGTGCTCGAAGCACCACTCGAATCGGTGCACGCCCTGTCCCCGTTAAGGGTGAAATTCGCCTTGGCATCCGCGGACGCGATATCGCTCAAATAGAGCGCTCCGAAGACGGTGATGACCGACGAATAGAACGGCGAATTGGCCCAGTCGTAGAGGTACCAAGCCCGCCACACCCGCTTGCGTTCACGGGTCACGGCCACCGTCATGCACTGCTCCTGAAGTCGAGAACGTCGAGGTCAGCGGGAGACTACTGGTCATCGAGCCCACTTGTCCGGCACAAGGCGGGACCGTGTTCGTTTCGACGCGAGACGAACCCTTCCCGGCAACCTCCGCGACCATCGTCGGCGTGTCGCTGCCACGATCCCTGTGTGTTTCATGTGAGGCTGGAGTGCGAGCTGTGACTCTTGTGAAGCATGTGTCCTGTACTTACTGTTCCGCTCATGAGGACCAATCGCCTTCGCACAGCACACCGCGTAGTGGCGAGAACGCTCCTGCTCGCCCTCGCCGTCACGGGTCTGCAGATCGCCACCACCGGATCCGCCGCAGCGGACCCCCACGGCTCCCACTGGGCCAAGCTCCGTATGTGTGAGTCGAGCGGCCGCTACAACATCAACACCGGCAACGGCTACTACGGCGCCTACCAGTTCGACCTGCCCACCTGGCGCAGCGTCGGCGGCCAAGGACGCCCCGACCAGGCCAGCCCCCGCGAACAGGACTACCGGGCCCTCTACCTGTACCGCATGCGCGGCTGGCAACCCTGGGAATGCGCCGGCAAACTCGGCTTCCGCAACGACGGCGACGGCCGCAGCAAACGCGTCCCGTCCTACGACGACTCCGCCTACATCGGCGGGGGAGGACAGCCCGCCCCGCCGCCTCCGCCCAAACCGAAGCCGACCCCGCCCGCCCCGCCCGGCGGCCCCCAACCCGCCTGGCCCGGCGTCGTCTACGCCTACGGAGACTGCGCCGCCCCGCTCAAGCAGTTCCAGCTCCGCATGAACGCCTTCGGCTACGGCTTCACCGGCACAGGCTGCTACTACGACAAAACCCGCGAAGCCGTCCTCGCCCTCCAACGAGCCAACGGCATCAACGACTCAGGCCGCCTCGGACCCAAGACCTGGGACGCCGCCTGGAACGGCAAACCACCCCGGTAGCGCCACACCATCCGCAATTCGTCATCTACTTGCGCCGGTGAACGCAAGTAGATGACGAATTGCGGGTCGTCAGGAGGGCCAAGCGCCGCGTTCCCGAAGCACCTCACGCAGCAGATCCGGCCGGTCCGTCACGATCCCGTGCACCCCCAGATCCAGCAGCAGCCGCATCTCCGCCGGATCGTCCACCGTCCACGTGTGCACCTCGAAACCCCCACGCGTCGCCTGCCGCAGGAACGCCCGGTCCACCACCTTCAACCGCCCCTGCCGCACCGGCACCTGCGCCATCGCACCCCGCGACAACGCCCGAAGCGAGACCAGCGGCAAAAACCCGTTCGCCCACATCACCGCCACCGAACGCGGCCCCATCGCCGTCACCAGCTTCGGCCCAGCCAGCTTCCGGATCCGCGCGAGCCGCGCGTCGGAGAACGACGCGGCCGCGACCCGGTCGTGCGTACCGGTCCGCTCGATCGCCCGCACGAAGGGCGCCACCGCCTCGTTCGACTTCACGTCGATGTTGAACCGCGCCTCCGGCAACTCCTCGAGGACGTCCTCCAGCCGCGACAACGGCGCGCGACCGCCGACCTTGACGTTCCGCAACTGCGCCCACGTCTGCCGGAAGATCAACCCCGCGCCATCGGTCGTCCGGTCCAGCGCGGCATCGTGATGCACGACCACCACACCGTCCGACGTCGCGTGCACATCCGTCTCGAGATAGCGATACCCCTCGGCCACCGCATGCTGGAACGCCGGCAGCGAGTTCTCCAATCCGTCCAGGTCACCGAGATGCCAGCCCCGATGGGCGAAGGCACGCGGGAGCGGGTCGGCGAGGTACGGAAACAAGGTCGGCACCCCACTAGTGTGCACTTCGGCCGTGGCCTCGGCATGATCGTCGGATGGCCAGCTAGGGTCTGATCCGTGAGGGAAGTCGCCGAACACCCGAAGACGTCCGCCGAAGAGGTGACCGAGTTACGTCGCGCGGGAGCACCCAAACACTGCGGATGGTGCGGCCGACGGCTCGAACAAGGCGGCAACGTCGGCAGGCGCCGCCGCTACTGCGGGCAATCCTGCCGCCAGCGGGCCTACGAACGCCGCACCGCCCTCCAGCGCAGCGGCCTCCCCGAAGACGCCGTCGTCCTCTCCGACACCGAGATCGCCACCCTGCAGGACAGGCTCTTCCAACTCCGCTGCGCCGCCGAAGACGTCGTCACCGCGGCCGACGATGGCGCGTCCGTCGCCGAACTCCGCGGTCTCGCCGGCGAAATCGCCCAGGCGGCCAAGGACCTCGAACAGCTCCGCTGACCTACACGATCCCGTCCAACGCCCGGTACGTCCGGTTGCTCGCGGCCGCCGCCCGCTGCTCACGACCGGTCGCCTCGATGTAGTTCTGACTGGTCGCCAGGCTCGCGTGCCCCAGCAACGCCATGATCTCCGACGCGGTCGCGCCGTCCTCGGCCAGCCGGGTGGCGAAGGTATGCCGCAACGCGTGGAGATTCGCCCCGACCGGCACACGGTCGTGCAGGCCTGCCCACCGATAGCACGACTTGACCAGATACTCGAGCGCGCCGCGGCCGATCGGCTCGCCGGCACGATCCCGGAGGAGGGGAGTGGAGGGCCCGAACCGCTGCTGCGGGAAGCGACGGCGGCACGAAGCCAGGTACTCCTCGATGATCTTCTCCATGATCGGCTGGACCGGGATCGACCGGTCACGGCTTCCCTTGCCGTGGACGTGCAACCGCATCTCGCCCTGACGGCCGACCAGCGACCGCGCGGTCAGCGCCCGCATCTCGGCGGCACGCAGCCCGGCGACCAGCCCGAGCGCGATCACCAGGACGTCCCGCTCCGGCCACGGATCCCGCGTCCGGCGCGAACCATCGGCGGCGGCCGCGAGCAACTGCTCCGGGGTTTCCTCGCCCCGCAACGGTTTCGGCGTCAACGGAGGCGCCTTCGGGCGCGCGACCGCGCCCATGGGATTGCCCGCGAGCAGCCCGTCGGACACGCAGAAGGTGAGGAACTGGTTCCAGGTCGACCACGCGCGCAGCACGGAACTCTTCGCGTGAGTGTCCGCGAAGGCACCGAAGGCGTTGCGGAGCGCCTGAGCGGTGAGCATCTCGACGGTGAGTTCGTCAGGGGAGCGGCCTAGCTCGCGGAGCAGAAGAGCGGTGATGCCGGCGAGGTCGCGGCGGTAGGCGTCGGTGGTGTGAGGAGAATCCTTACGGGGACGACGTGCGGCGAAAAAGGCTTGCTGTGCCTCGGAAACCCTCATGAGCATCTTGTACCGCATGGCACCGACAGTCTTACACTCGGTTATATTCCGTTTCATGCATAATAGTGATTATGCATGAAACGGAGTGACGGGTCCGGAACCTCCTCGCGGGGGATCTCGGTTCGCTCGGCCGCTCACTGGGCGTCCAGTGCGGGACTTCCCTGACCGGTTTCCGTCCGAAGTTCCTCTCATGACACTTGGAGCTTCGGAGACCTCAGCCTGGCCGTCAGGGCGGCAAGGCTGGCGAGATGAGTCCAGGTGGCGCCTCCATTGATCAACATCGACCGAGACATCCGGATTGATTCGTCACAGTGACGTATTGAGGCCGGGTGATCGGACATCCGTTTTGCATCCCCGGGGGTGCTCCGGGTTTGCCCTGGAGGACTAAGGGCCGCTTGGAGTTCGGAGAGAGCTGAAGGGAGCCATGCCCGCAGCCGCCGCAGCAAAGGGAGCTTCCCTGCGTGACATGTAGTGAAGGGCCCGTTCGGCTCCCGCCGGAGACCCCTCTTGACCGTTGTTCTCCAGGTCAGCCAAAGTGCCGATAATGTACATTATGTCAAGTAAGGTCCGTCTGGCTGCACGGAACCGCTAACCGGCTCAGGTTCGCCCCTGCCCTACGGCTTCCCCGCGCCCCGCATCGCCAAGGCTGTCGCCAGTCCGACCGGACTTCGCCTCCGCGCTCGGCGGGCCGCCGGTTCACCCGCAAGCACGCCGAACTCGCTGGGAACTCTGTATCCGCCACGCCCCAACCCGCATAGACGCTCATCCTCCGGTATTGCCACCGATGCTCCGTAAGTCTAGACTTACGGTTCGTGGACACTTACCGAGTCACGGATGCCGCGTGGAACGCGTTCGGGGATCCGAGTCGGCGCGCGATCATCGAGTGCCTGGCCGAGCGGCCACGGTCCGTCCGTGAACTCGCCGACCAGCTTCCGATCAGCCGGCCGGCGGTATCCCAGCACCTCAAGGCCCTCAAAGGCGCAGGGTTGGTCACCGACCGCCCCGCCGGCACCAAACGCATCTACCAGCTCAATGCGGCCACCATGGGCGCGTTACGCGATCAGCTCGACACTTTTTGGAGCCGCGCGCTGGCCGCCTACAAGGACGTCGTCGAACAACCCGAAGGAGATCAGCGATGACCCAGGCAACGAGCACGGTGGTCCGCAAGGAGGTCGTCGTGAACGCCCCGCTCGAACGGGCCTTCACCGTTTTCACCGAGCGATTCGGCGACTTCAAGCCACCCGAGCACAATCTGCTTCAGGTCGAGATCGTCGAGACGGTGTTCGAGCCCCACGTCGGTGGTCACATCTTCGACCGCGGGGTCGACGGCAGCGAGTGCCGCTGGGCCCGAATACTCGCCTACGATCCCCCGCATCGCGTCGTCTTCAGCTGGGACATCAGCCCCCAATGGCAGATTGAACGCGACCATGAGCACACAAGCGAGGTCGAGGTCCGCTTCATCGCCGAAGCCGCGCAGCGTACGCGCGTGGAACTCGAACACCGCAAACTGGATCGCCACGGACCGAGCTGGAAAGCCGTCAGTGACGGCGTCGGAGGCGACGCCGGCTGGCCGCTGTACCTCGCTCGCTACGCCCAGCTGCTGACCGGAGGCCGCTGATGGCGGCATCGAGCACTGTCGGCGACACGATGCAGCCATCGCGGGAACCGTTGCGACGCAAGAGCGATGCACTCGAACTGCTGCGTTCGGAAACCACCGCGTGGTTGGCCACGGGCGATGCCGACGGCCCACACCTCGTTCCGCTCCTGTTCCACCACAACGGCGAGGTCCTCACGTTCGCGACCTTCGCGAACAGCCGAACGGTGACCAACGTGGCCGCCACCGCACGAGCGCGAGCGGCCATCGGTCATCCATACGACGTGGTCATGATCGACGGCACGATGAAAGTCATCGAACCCGACGCGATCGATCCGGCCATCGCCGACCCGTTCGCTTCACTGCTGCGGGGCGGTCCTGACCCGCGGCATGCATCCGGATTCGTCTACCTCCAGCTCACCCCGACCCGGTTACAAGCGTGGCGCTCCTTCGCCGAGCTCGACGACAGGACCCTGATGCGGTCCGGTCAGTGGCTGGTCTGACCGCAAGACGATCCGCTCTGGTAGACGAGACTGGTGACCACGCGTTCGCCTTGGCAGCCCGACGCCTACCTCGACCTAGCCCGCCGTGCTTGTTTCGTCTGCGAACTACTCGCCGGCAATCCCGACTATCCTCACCACATCGCCCACCGCGACGACCATGCGGTCGTCTTCGCCAGTCGCTTCCCGTCCGTGCGCGGGCACTTCCTCGTCGCTCCGATCGAGCACCGAGAGCACGCCGTCGGCGACTTCACCACCGACGAATACCTTGCCCTCCAGTCGGTCGTACACCGCGCGGGCCGCGCACTCACCGACCTGCTCCCCACTGAACGCCTCTACGTCCTGTCCCTCGGCAGCCAGCAAGCCAATCGGCATGTCCACTGGCATCTCGCGCCCCTGCCGCCCGGTGTGCCCTACGACCAGCAGCAGACCGCGGTCTTCGAGCCGGGCCGCGGCTACCTCGACATCGCCGACGACGAACTCGCGGAACTTGCTCGCAGCCTCGGCGAACAGATGACGACCTGACGGCACACCGTTTACGCGAGCCTCCGCCACCTATTGAGAGGTAAGGCTGAGGTGGCGTGGCCGGTGCCGGGGGTCGTGAGTGGCGTTTCGGGTTAGAACCCGAAACGCCACTCACGACCCCCGCGCGAAACCGTGCATGTTGGGATGCGCGCGTCGGTGTGGTTCGATGCTGCATGACTCCTTCCGAAGCTGACCTGGCGGACGCGTTGACCACGGCCACTCGTGCGGTTGTCACGGACCTGTTCCGCGACAACCCCGGCCACACGTTCTACTACTTCACGCTGACCACGCCTGGCGAGGCATTCGGTCCGGCGCTGTCGGCGTGGTCGCGCGAGGCGCTGGCGCAGCGAGCGGACGCCGAGGACGTCCGCTACTCCTACGCCGATTCGCCGTTTTCGGTTGTGGGTGAGGAATACCTGAAGCCGGTCCGCGAGATGTTCGCCGCTCGGCCGGAGGTGTTCGACATTGCCGACGACGATGCGTCCGACGCGGAGTTCGATCTTCGGCTTCGCGCGATGGAGACAGCGCTGCGCAGGTTGGATGATGAAGGGCTGTTCGGTGTCGGCGTAGCTCGAGCGGACGTGCTGGTTTTGGTCGAGGTCGTTCCTGACGACGAGGAAAACGTAGCCCGGGCTCGTCGGCTCAATCCGCCCGGTCCGGCGTTGGACGCTTGGCTGACCTGCTGACGGATCCCGACACCGCAGACGACATCTTGCCGCGAATACCTGACGCAAGATGTCGTGTATTCGGTGGAATGCTCGCACTTCACTCATATGAAGGGCGATCGAATCAGATGGGATCTCGACTCAACCCGTACATCAGGTACAACGGGAACGCACGGCAGGCGATGGAGTTCTACCGGGAGGTACTCGGCGGCAAGCTGGAGATCGGCACGATCGCGGACTTCGGTTCGCCGGGCTCGCCCAACGCAGACAAGGTCATGCACGCGCAGCTCGACACCCCGCACGGATACATGCTGATGGCATGTGACGTTGATGGTCAGGTCGAGGACGTGCCTCACTCCCCTGGCAACAACGTCGCGGTCTACCTCGGTGGCGACGGCGAACTCCGTGGCTGTTTCGAGAAGTTGTCCGTCGGCGGCGCCGTGACCATGCCGCTGGAGAAGCAGGTATGGGGTGACGAGGCCGGCGCGCTCGTGGACAAGTTCGGGATCACCTGGATGGTCAACATCAGTCTGCGGCGAACCTGATCGATGGTCGTCCGACGCTATTCCGCCTCGCGTGGCCCCAGGCGTCGAGTGATCCGGTCGAACAACTCCCCTAACGGCTCGCCGAGGTCCCGGCCGAAGTCGGTCAGTCCGTAGGTGACCTGGGGTGGTGTCGTGGGCTCGACCTTTCGCCAGATCAGGCCGTCTTGAACGAGTGCGCGCAGGGATTGGGCGAGCATCTTCTCGCTGATCCCCCGGATGCTTTCGCGTAGCTCGTAGAACCTGAGGTCGTCGGCCTGCAAGGAGATCAGTACCCAGATCCCCCATCGGCTGGTCACGTGGTCGACCACCTCGCGCGCCGGGCAGTCGGTGTGAAACACCTCATACCGCGGCTTTGTGTCGGCCGGTGTGAACTGCACGCCTCCTGTCATGGCAGGAGCTTACCTCAAGGTATGCCCTTACCAAAAGTAAGCCACTCTCCTAGCGTCGTGATCACAACAAGATCGAACGAAGGAGCTGTTCATGATCGTGGTGACCGGGGCTACGGGAAACATCGGCCGGCCGTTGACTCAGGCGTTGGTCGAGGCGGGTCAGCAGGTGACGGCGGTGTCGCGGCACCCCGCCGAGGCACCGCAGGGCGGTCGGCATGTGGTGGCGGACCTTGCCGAGCCTGCCGGGCTCGAGCAAGCGCTGGCCGGGGCGAAGTCCTTGTTCCTGCTGCTTTCCGGCGACTTGCATGCCGCCGAGGCCAACCCTGCCGACATCGTCGGACAGGCGGCGGCCGCCGGAGTTCGCAGGGTTGTCCTGCTCTCTTCGCAGGGTGTGGCGACCAGGCCGTTCGGTACGACGCGGATCGCGATGCGCGAGCTGGAGGACGTGGTGCGGGGCTCCGGTTTGGATTGGGCGATCCTGCGGCCGGGTGGTTTCGCCTCCAACGCCTTGTGGTGGGCGGAGTCGGTCCGTTCGCGGCAGGTGGTCGCCGCGCCGTTCGGTGACACGGGGCTGCCGATCATCGACCCGGCGGATATCGCGGAGGTCGCGGCCGCTTGCCTGGTGGATGACCGGCATCTCGGTGGCGTGTACGAATTGACCGGCCCGGAGGTGATCACGCCGCGCGAGCAGGCGGAGGTCCTCGCCGGTGCTCTGGGCTCGCCGGTGCGGTTTCAGGAGCTCACCCGTGAGGAGGCCAAGGCGGGTATGGCCCGGAGCATGCCGGCGGAGCTCGCGGACGACACGCTGGACATCATCGGTTCCCCGAGTCCGGCCGAGCTGCGGGTGAGCCCGGACGTTCGACGCGTGCTCGGCCGTGATCCGCGGTCGTTCGCCGACTGGACCGCCCGGAACATCGCCGCGTTCCGCTGATGGCGTCGCGCTAAGGTCGTCCCCGAAAAGTCGAATCTGGGGGTTACCGCGATGTCCGAGAGCACCGCTGTGCGTGTCGATCCGTCCAACGAGCGGATGTTGAAGGCGTGGGACGGTGATGACGGCTCGCTCTGGGCGAAGCGCGCGCAGCGGTTCAACGACGGTGTCGCTGCTTATCGCGACACGTTCTTCGCCGCGGCCGGTATCGGGCTTGCTGACAATGTTCTCGACGTCGGCTGCGGTGCGGGTCAGACGACGCGGGACGCGGCGCGGCTGGCGACCGCCGGTTCCGCGCTCGGCGTGGACCTTTCCAGTGAGATGCTCGGCGTCGCTCGCCGGATCGCCGTGGAGGAAGGTCTGGCCAACGTTTCTTTCGAGCAGGTGGACGCGCAGGTCCATCCGTTCGCCGAGGCGGGTTTCGATGTGGTGATCAGCAGGCATGGATCGATGTTCTTCGGTACTCCCCTGGCCGCGTTCTCGAATCTGGCGAGGGCGACCCGGCCTGGTGGCCGTCTGGTCCTGCTGACGTGGCAGCCGTTGCGGCTCAACGAATGGATCACCACGTTCCGGACGATCTTCGCGGCCGGGCGTGAGGTGCCGTCCTCGGATCTCGCGCTCAGCGACCCAGTCGAGATCGGAAGGTTGCTGGTCTCCGCCGGGTACGCCGACGTGCGGTGCACCGCGGTGAACAAGCCGATGTACTTCGGTGAGGACGTCGATGACGCGGCCGAGTTCATCGTCGAGCAGCACGGCGGGCGGTTGAGCGATTTGGATGAGACGACGCGTGCGGGAGCCGTCGAGGCGTTGCGGGCCGATCTCGCCGAGCACCAGGCCGGCCGAGGCGTTTTCTACGGCTCGGCCGCCTGGCTCGTCGAGGCTCGGCGGCCTTGACCTACTGCTTGCGGGCGATCAGGTAGGCCTGTGGGGTGCTCTCGAATTCCTCGGACGGTTCGCGGACGAGGGTGGAGAGCAGGCTGAACCCGGCCTCCCCCAGCTGCTCGGCGATCTTCTCCGGTGCCAGCCGGTACGCGTCACAGGAGATGTCGTGCCCGTACGCGTGCTCGATGTGGCGGATTTCTTCGCCTACCTGGAAGGCGACCAGCAGGTGGCCGCCGGTGGCGAGGATCCGGTGGAAGTCGGCGAAGATCTCCGGCAGGCGCTCCCGTGGTGTGTGGATGATCGAGTACCAGGCGACGACGCCTGCCAGTGCACCGTCCTCAAAGGACAAACCGGGCATCTCCCCGATCTGGAAGTCCAGGTGCGGGTACCACTTGCGGGCGACGGCGACCATCTCCGGGGAGAGGTCGACGCCGTGGATGTCGAGGCCCAGTTCGTGGAGGTGCTGGGTGATGCGGCCGGGGCCGCAGCCGATTTCGGCGACGCGTCCGCCGCCGTCGGCCTTGACGAGTTCGGCGTACGCGGCGAGCACGGCGCGATCCCAGGTGGATCCGGCGAGATGGTCGCGGAGGAGTTCGGCGTAGTCGGCCGCGACCGTGTCGTAGGCGGTGCGGGTGGTTTGGAGGTAGTCGGTCACGGCGGCGACCCTATCGCTTCGCCCCGACAACAATCGTCGCGTACAGCTCGTCGTCGGTGATCACCTCGGGGGTCAATCCGTTGTGCGCCATGGCTTCCGCTGTGTTCACGGCCTGGCTTTCGCTGGTTTCGATCAGCAGGTGCCCGCCTGGTGCGAGCCATTGTGGAGCTTCGGCGGCGACGCGGCGGTGGACGTCGACGCCGTCGTGCCCGCCGTCGAGTGCGACGCGGGGTTCGTGGTCGCGGGCTTCGGGCGGCATCAGAGCGATGGCGTCGGTGGGGACGTATGGGGCGTTCACGACCAAGATGTCGACGCGGCCTCGTAGCGACGCGGGCAGTGGTGTGTAGAGGTCGCCTTCGAAGACCTGTCCCCCGGCTTCGGCGATGTTGGTGCGGGCGCAGCGGACGGCGGCGGGTTCGATGTCGGCCGCGTAGAGGCGGATTTCGCCGAGTTCGGCGGCGATGGCGGCGCCGAGTGCGCCGGTGCCGCAGCAGAGGTCGAGGACGACCGCTCCTGGTCCGGCGAGGGTGACGGCGTGGCGGACGAGGAGTTCGGATCGTTGGCGTGGCACGAAGACGCCGGGTTCGACGGCGATGCGGAGGCCGTGGAATCCGGCCCAGCCGAGGATGACTTCGAGTGGTTCGCCGTCGACGCGGCGTTGGACCATGGTGTCTAGTTCGGCCGGGGTGCGGGCTTCTTCAGTGAGGAGGCGGGCTTCGTCTTCGGCGAAGACGCATCCGGCTTTCCGAAGCTTGTCGATGACGGTCACTTGTCTCGCAGTCTGGTGAGGATGCCGTCGAGGGCGTGCCGGACGGTGTCGGGGACGCCGTTGGTGCGCAGGTCGGTGAGGAATTGCTCGTTGAGCCCACCGGGGGTCATGTGTTTGCCGGTGAGGGTTTCGAGGTCGCCGCTCTGCTGGAGCAGGGAGTGGCCGAGCTGGCCGAAGATGTGGCTGGTGAAGGCGGTCGCCGTGGTGTCCTCGATGCCCTGGTCGGTCATCCAGGCGGCGATGGTGGCGAGGTAGTCGAGGTGAGCGGCGAAGGTGGCCGTGGCGCCGCTGAAGACGTCGAGGTCCTTCTCCGCCGCAGGGACGACACTGCCGCCGATGCTGTCGAAGAGTGCCCGTGCCCGGGGGTTGTCGGGGTACATCGCGGTGAGGCTTTGGCGGCGGGCGGCCGGGGGCAGCGGGATGCTCCGGACGACCTCGCCCGCGGGGGCGGCCCAGTCGCGCAGCCGGTCGAGAGGGACGCCGGCGAGGGCGCTGATCAGGACGTGGCCGGGCTGGAAGGTGAGATCTCGGAGGACTTCTTCGGCGATCGGCGGGCGCACGGCGAGGACGATCGTCGTGGCGCTGTCGACGACGTCTTGGTTGCTGCCGCGGACTTCGACGTTGGCGAAGCGGGCCGAGAGCTCTTGGCCGACGCTGCGGCTGCGGGGTGAGAGGAAGATCGAAGGCGGGTCGGCGATGTCCTTGCTGAGGCCTTCGACAATGGCGGCGGTGATCTCGCCCGCGCCGATGAATCCGTAGTCCATGTTCAGGCTCCCTTGTGGCCGTCGACGCGTTCGCGGATGAGGTCGGCGTGGCCGTTGTGGCGGGCGTATTCGCCGATCATGTGGAGGTAGAGCATGCGGAGCGAGAACGGGTTCCCGCCGACGTCGAAGGTGTCGTCGAGGGATCCTCCGGCGGCGGCTTCGTCGGCCAGGCGGATCTCGTCGAGGAGGATGTCGTACGCCTCTTCGGCTTTGGCGGCGTCGAGGGCTTCGAAGTCGTGGTCCTTGCCGAGGGCGGGGTCGTAGAGGGGTTCGATGTCCTGTGCGGCGTAGCGCAGGCGGAACCAGATGCGTTCGACCTTGGCGAGGTGGCGGATGAGGCCGAGGAGGGTGAGGTTGGACGGCGGGACCGACGCCGTGGCGAGTTGTTCTCCGGTGAGGCCGGCGAGTTTGTGGAGAAAGGTGCCGCGGTGCCAGGCCAGCAGGGAGGGTAGGAGGATTCGCTCGTCTGCGGCGGTGTCGCCGGACGGGCGGGTGACCTCGGGGGCGGTCCATGTCATAGCGGCGATCATGCCATCGGGTGACGTGGGGTTCGTGGCGCGCCTGCGGGGGTGAGCGGGGTCACGTGGAGGCCGCTGAATCCTTTTGCGAGGGTCGCGGCTCTTGTAGGGGCCGGGACAAGCTCGGCGCGGGAGGAGGAGGTTGTCGTGGAGGCCGAGTGGCCGAGGGAGTCCTTGATCGTGGCGGCGCAGGGTGGGGACGCGTCCGCCATCGCCGCCTTGGTATCGGGTTCCCATCCGCATGTGCAGCGGTTCGCGCGGTCGTTGTGTGCTTCGCCGGAGGATGCGGAGGATTCGGCGCAGGAGGCGCTGATCATCCTGTATCGCAAGATCGGCACGCTGCGGGCCACCGGTGCGCTCGCGTCGTGGATGTTCCGGATCGTGCGCAACGAGTGTCTCCGCCGGGCCCGTCGGGCGTTGCGCGGTGACGATCTGGCGGGTTCCGTCGCGGTGATCTCGGCGGAGGACGACGCGTTGGATCGGCTGGAGGCGCAGCGGGTGGCCGCGGCGATCGCCGGGTTGCCCGCCGATCAGCGTCGCGTCTTGATCATGCGGGACATCCAGGGCCATCCGGGCCGGGCGGTCGCCGACGCGCTTGGGTTGAGCACGGCCGCGATGAAGTCCCGGCTGCACCGTGCGCGGGCGACGGTCCGTTCGGTTCTCGACAACCCCGTTTCCTGATCTTCTTTTGAGGAGTTTTCATGCTCGAAATCGGTTCCGTGGTCCCTGACCTCGCCTTGGAAGACACCACCGGGCAGGTTGTCCGGCTTTCGGAGTTCCGCGGCAAGGAGAACGTGCTGCTGTACTTCATGCGCTCGACCACTTGCCCGGTCTGCAACGGCCATGTGAAGGACCTTGTGGGGCGTGCCGCCGACTTCGCGGCCGCGGACGTGCGGATTTTGATCGCCGTCCCGGAGGGGCGGGAGGAGGCCAAGGCGTGGCGGACGAAGCGGGGGTTGTCGCTGCGGGTGGTCAGCGGCCGGGGCACCACACCGCATGAGGCCTTCGGGCTGTCGAAGAAGATGCTGCAGCAGTCGGGCAGCGTGCTGATCGACCGGGAGGGTGTGGTCCGTCATGCGCATGCGGCGACGATGCCCATCAGCGCTTATGACAAGAAGGGCATCGCCAAGGCCGTCGACGGGCTGGCGAAGGTGCATTGACTGAAGGTGTGAATCGGTGCTTCACTTCTTGAGTGCCGTATCGCCGTACACCGAAGGTCCAGGAGCGACTGGACGCCCAGCGCGACGCCGAGGTCGCCGCCGCCATGGAGCAGCTGGCCGAGCGTGGGTACGCGGGCTGCTCCGTGTCGGCGGTCGCGGAGCGGGCGGGGGTGGCGGTCGGGAGCGTGTACCGCCACTTCCCCACGAAGGCCGCGCTGGTCGTGGAGTTGTTCCGGAAGGTCGTCACGCGTGAGGTCGAGGCGGTGCGCGCGGTGTCGGATCGGCCTGGCACGCCAGCCGAGCGGGTCGTGGCGGTCTTCGACACCTTCGCGAGCCGGGCGTTGAAGACCCCGCGGATGGCGTACGCGCTGCTGGCCGAGCCCGTCGACGCGCCGATCGAGGCCGAGCGGCTGGTGTTCCGGCGCGCTTTCCGCGACATCGTGGCCCAGCACGTGGCCGATGGCGTCCGCTCCGGGGTGCTTCCCGCTCAGGACGCGGAGGTCACCGCGGCGGCGCTCGTCGGGGCGGCCGCCGAGGTGCTGATCGGCCCGTTGACCACCGGCAGTGCGGACGAGGTGTCCGGGCTGCGCACTTTCGTCCTGCGTTCCTTGGGAGGTTCCGATGCCGAGCACTCATGAGGTCACCAATCAGGTGCCGCCGCTGGCGGACTACGACGTCGCCGCCGATCCGGCCTTGCTGGAGGGGCTGGAGCGGGCGGACGCGGGCTGGGCGGTGGCCGAGGTGCACGCCCTCGGCAGGCTGGCCGGGAGCGAGCAGGCGCAGGAGTGGGGCAGGCTGGTCAACGAGAACGAGCCGGTGCTGCGCACGCACGACCGGGTCGGGAACCGGATCGACGAGGTCGAGTTCCATCCGTACTGGCATGAGCTGATGGACGTCGCGGTGTCGCATGGGCTGCACGCGGCGCCGTGGCGGGATTCCCGGCCGGGCGCGCACGCGGCGCGGGCGGCGAAGATGTACGTCTGGGGTCAGGTCGACGCGGGGCACACGTGCCCGATTTCGATGACGTACGCGGCGGTTCCGGCGTTGCGGTTCAATCCCGAGCTCTCCGAGCGGTACGAACCGCTGCTGGCGGCGACGGAATACGACTTCGGGCTGCGTGAGCCGAGCTCGAAGCGCGGGCTCATCGCCGGGATGTCGATGACGGAGAAGCAGGGCGGTTCCGACGTCCGGGCGAACACCACCACGGCGCGGCCGCTCGGTGATGGAAGCTATGTGATCGTCGGGCACAAGTGGTTCACCTCGGCGCCGATGTCGGACATGTTCCTGACGCTGGCCCAGGCACCGGGTGGCCTCTCGTGTTTCCTGCTCCCCCGTGTCCTGCCGGACGGCACTCGCAACGGGATCCGGTTGCAGCGGCTGAAGGACAAGCTGGGCAACCGGTCCAACGCGTCCTCGGAGATCGAGTACGACGACGCGATCGGCTGGCTCGTCGGCGAGGAGGGCCGCGGGGTGCGCACCATCATCGAGATGGTGAACAACACCCGGCTCGACTGCGCGGTCGGGAGCGCGTCGGGGATGCGGTACGGCGCCGTGCGGGCCGTCCACCACGCTCGGCATCGTCGCGCGTTCGGGGCGAATCTGGTGGATCAGCCGCTGATGGGCAACGTGCTGGCGGACCTGCTCGTGGAGTCCGAGGCGGCGACGACGGTCGGGATGCGGCTGGCGTCGGCCACCGACCGGCCCGACGACGAGCACGAGCAGGCGTTCCGACGGCTGGGGCTGGCGGTGACGAAGTACTGGGTGTGCAAACGCGGTCCGTCGCATGCGGTGGAGGCGTTGGAATGCCTGGGCGGGAACGGGTACGTCGAGGAATCGGGGATGCCGCGGCTCTACCGCGAGGCTCCGCTCATGTCCATCTGGGAGGGTTCGGGCAACGTCGCGGCGCTGGACACGTTGCGGGCGATGGCGAAGCAGCCGGAGTCGGTGGCGGCGTACTTCGCGGAGGTCGAGCAGGCGTCCGGCGCCGACGCGCGGCTGGACGACGCGGTGGGCAGGCTCCGCAAGGAGCTGTCCGACCTGTCGGACATCGAGTACCGGGCGCGGCGGCTGGTCGAGTCGATGGCGTTGATCCTTCAGGGGTCGCTGCTGGTGCGGCACGGGACGCCGGCGGTGGCCGACGCGTTCTGCGCATCGCGGCTGGGCGGCGACTGGGGAGTCGCGTTCGGGACGCTTCCGTCCGGTGTGGACACCAAGGCGATCATCGCCCGCGCCGACGTCTGAGCGGCCGAGAGCAGAGAAGTCCGTGAGGGCTCCTTCCCCACCCTGACGGCGGGGCCGTCGAAGTCGCGTACCCGCTGGTCAAGAAGGTGGCGGGCCGTCACGGTAGCTTGACACCTCCTTGACCGGCTCGGCACCAGCCCTTGCCCGCCTAGGTACATGAAGGCCCCCTTCCTGTACCTAGGGAAGGAGGCCTTCACGGACCGGCCTGGCGTCAACCGCAGCCGGATGCCGTCATTACTCGCCGAGGTTCCGGACTCTCGGTGCCCGCATGACCACGTGCTGCGCCGGTCCGGTGGGTTCCCCCGGTCGGACCGGCGCCGAGCACTGCGAACAGCCGCAGGATTGCGGAATTCGGGTGCATCCAGACGCTCGCCCGTCGGCTACGTTCGTCGGTCATGGTCGATCGCCGAAGATGCCTGTTCCTGGTCCCCGTGGTGCTGCTCGCCTCCGGTTGCGCGACGGCCGAGCCGACGCCGATCTTCGCCGCGGCGAGTTCGGATCCTTCCGCCGGGAGTGGGCCGATGATGGAGGCGGCGGCCCCGTCCGGCACGCCGTTCGTCGCGGCGGACGGACGGGATCTGAAGGCCTGCTCCGACGGGGAGTGCGAGGTCCTGGTGCGGACCGGTGACCAGATCCCCAACGACGGCGGCGCCGGTCCGCTTTCGGTCGCGGTCCAGGCCGGGAAGGTGGGTCTCGCCCCCGCGTCCGGCGGGATGGGCGGAGCGGTGTCCGGGCCCGCGGGGATGGTCCATCAGATCAACCGGCAGGTGATCGCCGTCGTCGCTGTGCAGGGCGGCGAGGGGATCATCCGGCTCAGCAAGAGGTGACAGGCTCTTCGAGCGCGCGACGAAGGGCGGCCGCACGCTCGGCATCGTGATGTTCGACGACGGTCAGGTAATGCCGAACCAGGACCTGCCGAGACCGTTCGAGTTCCGTCGAGCCGACCGACGTCGCCCGGCCGGCACTCAACGCCTCCAGCGCGTGGGCCGGCAAACGGTCGACCTCACGGCCATGCCAGGGATTCAAGCCGTACCGCAGGCACAGCAAGGTGATGATCTGGTCGCGAAGCTCGTCGAGCATCATGACGGCTTGCCACGATCGCCCGCGGGCGATCGCCGAGCGGGCGTGGATCGCATAGAGCCAGGCCATTCCGATGGCCTGCGCACTGCTGGGACCTGACGAGCTCGTCGGCTCGTTGGCTTGGCCGAAGACGAGCCGGAAGCCGTCTTCGGTGGCGCGGAACTGATCGCGGGGCCAGAACGACAGGTCCACCTGGAGCGACGAGTCGAGCAGGAACACCCGATAGCGCACGCCCTCGCGCGAGATCACGTCGAGAGTGTCGGCGACCCCGAACCTGTCGTCGAGCGATCGAGTCCACCGCGCGACCACCGCGGGTTCGTCCACGTCGTCGGCGAGCTGGAGGACGAGATCGAGGTCCGACCAGCGATCCTCGGTGCCGCGAGCAGTCGACCCGACAAGAGCGGCGCCGACGATGTCCACGTCACGGCGGGCCGCGGCGATCAGTTCGTCACGCACTCGGGTGCGTTCCTCGATGTCGAACATCAATACTCCTGTACCTACTAGTATGTACGCCATGCATGCGATGCAGTACGAAATCACCCTCCCAGGCGACTACGACATGGGCATCATCCGCGAGCGCGTCGCCACGCGCGGGCATCTGCTGGACGACTTCGGCGGCCTCGGGCTGAAGGTCTACGGGATCCGTGAACGCGGCGTCGACGGCTCGACGCTGAACCAGTACTCGCCGTTCTACCTGTGGCACGACGAGGCCGGGATGAACGCGTTCCTGTTCGGCGGCCCGTTCAGCGGCATCGTCGAATCATTCGGGCGTCCCGCCGTGCAGCACTGGACCGTGCTCGGCTTCGAGGAGGGGCCCGCGTTCGGTGCTCCTCCCGTCGCGGCGGGGAAGCACGTCGTGACGATCCCGGCGGAGACCGACCCGGTCGTGTTCCTCGGCGAGGCTCTCGACGGGCTGCGCGAGCATCTACGCCAGGACGGCGCGCATTCGGGCGCGCTGGCCGTCGATCCGCGGACCTGGCAGGTGGTCCGCTACAGCCTGTGGGCCGGCGAGGCTCCGGAGTCGGACGAGGTCCGGTACCGGATCCTCCACCTGTCCTCGCCGCAGCTGGCCGAGCTGCGGCGAGGACGGCAGTGGGATCAGCCGAGCAGTGCGGCGAACAGCGCGCCTGGGTCGGCTTCGGGCGGGCCGGCGGGCCACTGATCCCGGTACGGATACCAGAGCCCGTCCTTGCCCAACCGCACCTGCACCCCGGTTCCGTGGACGGTGCAGTGGTTGCGCTCGACGTCCAGGCCATCGCCGGGATCGTCCACCACCTCGGTGAACGCGGCCCGCGCGCGGCCGATCGCCTGCGACGGCGGTGTCCACACGGTCTCCAGCACCTCGAGACCGGCCCGGCCACCGTGCCACCAGGCGAGCACCGCGCGGTCGAAGTCCTCACCGTTCTCGGCCGGGCGCAGCCTGTCGGCGACCTCCGGGCGAGTGGCGGCGAGGCGGACGGCGTCCTGTTTGCGGGTGAGCTTCGGCTGTGACGTCAGCAGCGCACCGGCCGCCTGTCCCGCGTTGGCGACCAGCAGGGCGAAGGTCTCCGACGGGATATCGGGCGCGCCGGGCACGGTCGGGCCACCGGCGGGAACGAACGCGGCAAGGTCCGGCAAGGGGCCCGGCTCGTCGGCGTAGGCCCGCTCTGCCGGGACGCCGTCGTCCCCCGTGCGCACGAACCGGGGCGCGTTGCGCCGCTGGAGCTCGTCGAGCAGCTCCCGCTCCCCCTTGCCCCGCATCAGCAGCAGCACGAAGGGATCCGCGTCGAGCAGCCACGATGCCTGGAACGACAGCGCCGCGGCATGGCGGCACGGCAGCTCCCAGCCGGGGCAGTCGCAGTCCGGGTCCAGGTCGCCGATGCCGGGCAGGAGATGCACCCCGGCGTCGTCGGCGGCCTCGACGAGGTCGTGCGGCATGTCCCGGTCCAGCAGCGCGGCGAGATGCCCGGCACGGGAGGCGACCCGGTCGAGGAACCGGTCCCATTCGTCCTCGGTCAGTTCCGCGAGACGGACCTCGGTGCGGTACTGGCCTTCCTGGTCGTCGACCACGGCGGCGATCCGGCCAGGACTGACCGTGATCGGGCCGACCCGGCCCCCCGCGGCGTACTTGCGGCCCTGTTTGAGCTGCCGCAGGTCCAGCGCGGTGTCCTCCATCGCGTTGATCCACGCGCGGCCCCACCACGAGCGGGCGAACTGACCGTGGCCGCCCTGTCGCCCGAAGGCGGGGAAGCCGCGGACGCGATCGTCGGGCGTACTCATCGGCGACTCCTCAGCTCGACCAGATCGGCCAGTTCCGCGTCGGTCAGTTCGGTCAGGGCGGCCTCGCCGCCGGCGAGCACAGCGTCGGCGAGCGCGCGTTTCTCCCGCAGCATCGCCGCGATCCGGTCCTCGACCGTGCCCTCGGCGATGAGCCGGTGCACCTGCACCGGCCTGGTCTGCCCGATCCGGTACGCGCGGTCGGTCGCCTGATCCTCCACCGCGGGATTCCACCAGCGGTCGTAGTGCACGACGTGATCGGCGCGGGTCAGGTTGAGCCCGGTCCCCGCCGCCTTGAGCGACAGCAGGAACACCGGCACCTCACCGGCCTGGAACCGGCGCACGAGGTCCTCGCGTTTGGGCACCGGCGTGCCGCCGTGCAGCAGCTGCGTGCCGATCCCGCGCTGCGCGAGATGACGTTCCAGCAGCCGCGCCATGGCCACGTACTGCGTGAACACCAGCACCGCGCCGTCCTCGGCGAGGATCGTGCCCAGCAGTTCGTCGAGCAGTTCGAGTTTGCCCGACCGGCCGTCCAGCACCGCGTCCGACGGTTCCTTGAGGTACTGCGCGGGGTGGTTGCAGATCTGCTTGAGCCCGGTGAGCAGCTTGACGATCCGGCCGCGGCGCGCGATGCCCTCGCTGCCGGCGATGTCGGCCATCAGTTCGCGCACCGTCGCCTCGTACAGGGCCGCCTGCTCGGCCGTGAGCGTCACCGGCCGGTCGGTCTCGGTCTTGGCCGGCAGTTCCGGCGCGATCCCCGGATCGGATTTGCGGCGTCGCAACAGGAACGGGCGGACCAGCCGGGACAGCCGTTCCGCCGCCTCGGGGTCCTTTCCGGACTCGACCGGTTTCGCCCACACACGGCGGAAGTCGGCCATGGTGCCGAGCAGTCCTGGCGTCGTCCAGTCCAGGATCGCCCACAGTTCGGAGAGGTTGTTCTCCACCGGCGTGCCCGTCAGCGCCACCCGCGCCGACGACGTCAGCGTCCGCAACGCCTTCGCTGTGCCGGAGCGGTGATTCTTGACGTGCTGGGCCTCGTCGGCGACCAGCAATCCCCACTGGACACCGCCAAGGGGTTCCGGGTCGACGCGCAGGGTGCCGTAGGTCGTGAGCACGAAGCCGTTCCCGAGTTCTTCGAGCGAGCGTTCGGTGCCGTGGAACCTGCGCACCGGGACGCCGGGAGCGAAGCGGGTGATCTCGCGTTCCCAGTTCCCCAGCAGCGAGGCCGGGCACACGACCAGGGTCGGGCCGTCCGCGCGATGCAGGTGGAGCGAGATCAGCGTGATCGTCTTGCCGAGACCCATGTCGTCGGCGAGACAGCCGCCGAGCCCGATCGACGTCATGGCGGTGAGCCACTGCAGGCCGCGCATCTGGTAGTCGCGCAGGGTCGCGGCCAGACCTCGCGGCGGTGCCTGCGGTTCGGGCGGCGCGAGTAGCCGCTCCCGCAACGCGGCGAGCCAGCCGTCGGTGAGGACGTCCACACGTTCACCGTCGACCTCGGCCGTCCCGCTCAAAGCGGCGCCGAGCGCGTCGATCGGTGTCAGCGGTTTCAGGGCACGGTCCCGTGCCTTCGCCGCCAGCGCCGGATCGACCAGCACCCACTGATCACGCAGCCGCACCACGGGACGGTGCGCCTCGGCCAGCGCGTCCATCTCGGCCGCGGTGAGCGGCGCGCCACCGAGCGCGAGCTGCCAGTCGAACTGCAGCAGCGTGCCACCGGCGAAGAAGGACGGGAGGTCGTCCGGCGGCGCGGCACCGCCGCCGACGACGGCCTTCGCGCTCAGGTCGCGGACGAGACCGGCGGGCCAGTGCACGTCGATACCCGCCGTGGCCAGCAGGGGCGCGGCGGTGGTGAGCAGCTCGGTGATGTCGGTGTCGCCGAGCACGACCTCATCGGGCACCGCTGCGCCGAGCAGGGGTGCCAGCGGTGGCCACAGTTGAGCGGCGCGGCGCAGGGCCAGCATGACGTCGATCCGCGCTCGCGGGCCGAACCGGTCGTCACCCGACCACAGCGCGGCGGCGTCGATCAGGACGCCGGGGTCGGCGAGACTGTGAACCTGGACGACCCCGCTGAAGCGGCCGGTCGTGAAGTCGTCGCCCGGCGCCTCGATCCGCACCGATACCCGGACCCCGGAGTCCAGCCCTGCCGCGACCTCGGCCGCCCAGTCCCGCAGCTGCGGGAGACGGTGGGCGGGTGTCGCGGCGAACGCCTTGACGGCCGCTGCCTGCGCGGCCGCGGGCGTGCGGGGAAGGGTGTCGGCCACGGCATCGAGAAACGCGCGCAGCAACGGATACCGCGCGGGAAGCAGGTTTCCCTCGCCCGGGATCGCTCGTGCCCGGGCCGGCATCGCTTCGGAAAGCTGGCGCAGCCAAACGGCGTCGGCAGGTTCCAGCGGGCCCGCGCGCCAGGCGTCCACATCGGACTCCGTGAGCCCGGGAAGCAGCCTGCCCGCCTCGGCGAGCTTCAACGCCGCCGTGGCCGCTGTGCTCCAGAAGCGCGCGGAGGGATCGTCGCTCTCACGAAGCCCCAGCAGCGCGGGTAGCGCCTCGGTCATCGGGAGCCGTACGCACGGCACCGTGACGATCTCGGGGAGGGCGACTGTCACCTCCCCGGCCCCCGGCGTGTCCCCGTCGGCGTTCCAGAAGACGAATCCGCTGGTCCGAGGAGGATTCTTGGGTTCGAACACAACACTGCCGAAACCGTCGTGAGACGCCACTCAACCCCAATCTCTGTACGGTGTACAGTTCAGAATAACACAACTCTGTACACCGTAGAGAGAACGTGATGACAGACGCGGACCACACCGGCACGGGCGATCCACGGCGGACCATCGAACTGCTCTGGGATGTGCGCGAGAAACCCCGTCGCGGCCCCAAACCGAAGCTCACCGTCGAGGAGATCGTCACCGCCGCGATCGAACTGGCCGACACCGAGGGCATCACCGCGCTGTCGGTCCGCCGGGGCGCGGAGAGGCTCGGCGTCTCCCCCATGACGATCTACACCTACATCCCCGGCCGCGCCGAACTGCTCGACCTGATGATCGACCGGGTCCACGGCGAACTGACCGATCCACCGGAGAGCCACGACTGGCGGGTCACGATGACGATCCTCGCCGAGGACGCCTGGGAGCTGTACCACCGGCATCCATGGATGCTCCAGCTCACCACCGGCCGTCTCCCCCTCGGCCCGCACACCTTCGCCAAACACGAACGCGAACTCAAGGCCGTCGACGCGATCGGGCTCACCGACCTGGAGATGGACGCCGTCGTGGCGATGGTCAACGGATTCGTCCAGGGCATCGCGCGCGGCTCGGTCGAATCGGCGAGTCTCGTGCAGCGATCCGGGCTGACCGACATGGAGTGGTGGACGGCCAGCGCGCCCGTACTGGCGGAGATCCCCGAAGCCGACGCCGGCCTGTTCCCGCTCGCGGCACGGATCGGGCAGGCGGCCGGGGAGACGCACGGTGCGGCGAGCGCGCCGCTGCACACCTTCCGGTTCGGACTGGCGCGGATCCTGGACGGGGTCGAGCAGCTGGTGAACGGCGGCTCCGGTACCTCGGGGGCCGAACTGCCGTCCTGAGCGTGTGAAGGCGCTTTCCTGGCCCTGAATGCCCACAAAGGACCCTATCCGGCAGCTGAGTGCCCCTTTGATGCTTGTACATCCGATTTTTGACCGGGGTCGTGAGTGATTAGGAGGGTCATTGAGGGGTAAGGCAGAGGTGGCAGGTTGCGAAAGCCACTTTGGCAACCTTGAAGGTTGCGAAAGTGGCTTTCGCAACGTCGGGGGCAGGGGTGCGGTAGCGAAGAAGGGGGCCTTCGCTACGCCGGTGCCTTCGCGGAACCCATGGTCGAGATGCGTCCGAAAGCCACTTTCGCGACACCTGAGTGCCCCACGGCCGCGAGCGAAACCCCGCGACCCGACACATCTGCCCTACCCCTCAGCGGTTATGCGACTTTGCCAGGACCCTGACGCCTTAGGTACAGGAAGGGGGCCTTCATGTACTTCAAACCTGGCATCACGCAAGAAGCGCCGCAGGTCCTTGGCTGGCGACCCCGCACTCAGCGCGTGAAGGTCACTTGCCGCGTCGTCGCAGCGAGCGGTACAGCAGCCACAGCCCCAGCGCGACCGGGGTCAGAACCGCTGTGAACAGGATTCCCGCGAACATCCCGTAGCCGTGCGGATCGGAGGACAAGCCGGTCGCGCTGAGCACCGCACGGCCGACGAGCAGCACGATCACCGCGGCGACGCAGGCGAACGCGCCGAGCACCAAGCGCCGGAGCACCGTCCGCGATGTACTTTCCTGCGTGCCCATCTTCGGCTCCGTTGGTCGCGACGTCACTTCGGGTCCGGAGTGCAGACGGTCAGGAACGACTTTCCGTTCTCGCGTTGGACGTCCGACGCGTCCATCCAGCCGCTCCGGCCGAACAGGAAGCTCCCGGACGGATGCTGGGCCGACTCGCGCAGCACCTGGGCGATGTCGGCCTTGGCGCCGTTCGCTTTCGGGCCGTCGACAGCGACGCTGACCGAGCCCGCCTTGGTCCAGTCGTACCCCGCGGGCAGCGGCGTCCGCACCTGGAGCGGGCCACCGGTGTCCTGGGGGGATTCCCCGCCGGTTTTCAGCAGGTCCAGGTGCTCTACCCGTACTCCCGGCCGCGGCGCGGCCCACACCTGTTCCGTGCTCGCCTGGGTGCCGGAGTCGAACGTCAGCCTCAGGCCGGTGACACCCTCGCACGGCGTGCCAGTCCACAGTTTCAGGACGCCGCTCTCCACGCGGAACCCGGCCTCCGGCGGCAGCGACGGCGCGAACTGTGCCTTGGTGTCGCACGCCGCGGTCACCGCCAGCACGAGCAGGGCGGCGCAGGCGACGCGCGAACCCCTAGTGATATCCGCCATCGGAGAGTCCCGCGTCTTCCTCGGTTTCGTTGCCGCCGGTGACCTGCTCCCACACGTAGGAGGCGAGGAAGCCGGCATAGCCTTCGCGCGCCCATTGCTGGGAGTGGCGCTCCTCGTGGTGCAGCAATCGGTCCAAGTCGAGCGAGCCCTGGGACGCGCCGTTGTCGCCCTCGTACCAGGCGTGGCCCGACTTCGCGACCTCTCGGAGTTGCTGTGCCGGATCCTTCGGGTCGTCGATGTTCAGCATGAACGTGTCGCCCCAGGCGGTTCCGCCTTGCTGACTGAACTGGTCCTGGATGAGGTTCCCGCCGAGGCCCATCATCATGCCGTTCGGGGTGGTCGCCAGCCGTCCGCCGTTGCCGTGCACGAAGCCCACGTCGTCGTCGTAGCTCCAGGAGTTCTCCCGTTGCCGGTCGGTGATCCGCCGCAGTTCCTCGGATCCGTACGGGGTCGGCGCGAAGTCGGTCTTCTCGCCTTCGGTGCCGTAGTCGGTGCCCGCGTTCATGATGTAGGTCATCCGCACCGCCTTGGCGGCGTCGTCCCCGGAGATGTCGGTCGGCATCAGGAAGTACGACTTGAAGGTCCCGTCGCCGTCCTCGTCCTCGCGGATCTCTTCCATGCCGTCGAGGACCTTGAAATCCTCGGGCGTGATGTCGTGTTCGTCGGCGATCTTCTTGATGGTGTCGATCGAGACGCCCCGGCGTACGGCGTTCTCGAGCCACTGCCGGTAGTGGCCGGACGCGGGCGGCCCGCTCAGCAGACCTGCTTCGCGCAGGGACTGCTCCATCTCGACCACTTTGGCGTCGATCTCCCCGCCCTTTTTGGCCCCGGCCAGGGTGGTCGCTCCGTGATCGCTGATCTCGCCGTCCTGCGCGAGTCGCATCACTCTGGCGAGGGCTGCGTCGATGTTGTTCGCCGCCGTGAGGATCGCCTTGGTTTCCTGCTCCAGCTGCTTCCTGATGGTCTCGCGGTGCCGTCGGGCCTCGGCGTACTCTTCGGCCTCGAACCGGGACTTCGGCGGCGGGTCGGCGGGCTTGTCGTCCACGATCGCGCCGTCGGCGGCGATGCGGAACTGGTAGGTGCCGGCGAGGGAGTCGTTGTTTGCGACCCTGGTCTTGAGCGCGGACACCTCGTCCGACGCGTTCTGCAGGGCATTTTCGACGGCGGACAGTCCCGCGATCAGGATCTCGGCCTTGTTCCGCGTATCGCCCAGCGAACCGCGTGCGCGCTCGCCGGCGGGGCCGTGCCAATCGGGCAGTTTCCTGGCGTCGTCGAGTTCGTCCTGCAGCCCGATGAGTTTGTCCCGCCGCCCACTCAGGTTGGTGGCTGTCGCCTCGAGCGCATCTGCGTCCCATTTGCGGACGTCGTCGTAGCCGACCGTCATCTCCCGAAAGCCTCCTCCGCCGACTTCTCGTTCTCGGAGTACGTGTTCGCGGCCGTCGTGATCGATTCGCTCCAGCGGTCGATTTCGCCGGCCCATCCCTTCGCGCGCTCGGTGAACGTCGACGCCAGCGTTGGCGCGTTCTTCGCGGCCTCGCCACCTGGCAATGCCGTCGCGATCGCGTCCAGGCCGCTGCCCGGTTCCACGGCCCTGGCCTGGTCCGCGGCGGATCCCGCCGCCTTGGCCGCAGTCCGCAGCTGACCGATCTCGACCTCGTATCCGCTCACAGCCCGTGGCCCCCAACCCTGGATAGGTCAGCGGGACTCTACTTGAGCTCGGACGCCTCCACAGGCGATTCGAGCGAAGGGGTGGCCGCTTCTTCGACGACCGGAGGCCGGGCGAGTTCGGCCAGCTGACGTACGACGTCGTCGTATCGCGTCTGATCCGCGGCGGCACGGGCCTGTGCACGATCGAGTTCCTCGGCGAGGGCCGTCGCCCGGGCTTCGGCGAGGCTGCGGGCCGTGTGTTCCTGGGCGAGCTCGGCGCGGGTGCGGTCCAGATCTCCACGCAGAGCGGCGGATTCCTCGCGGGCGGCGGCACAGTCCTTTTCGGACACCGTTGCCCTGGCCTTCGCCTCGTCGAGCCGGTCCAGCAAGGATTCGAGTTCGGCCACCGCCCGCGCCAGCGCCGTGTCCCGCTCGCCGAGCTCGGCTGTCAGCCGGGTTTTCTCCGCCCGGACGGCCGCGAAGTCCTCGCGCAGCGTCCGGAGATCGGAGACCAGCGCGTCGCGGGCGCGTTCGGCCGCCACGGTCGCGGCTTCCGCGGCGCCCCGGGCGCGTTCGTGAGCGGCGACCTCGGTCCATGAACGCTGGCGGGTCTCCTCCGCGTCCTTCATGGCCTGTTCGGCGGCGCGTTCCGCTTTGGCCTTGGCCATCTTGTCGTCCCGGGACGCGGCCAGCGCGGTCGCGCGCGCCGTGTCGGCCTTCGCCGCCGCCTGCTGCGCGTCTTCGGCCTCGCGGCGGGCCGTGGCCGCGTCGGTTTCGGCTTCGGTGACCCGCCCCAGGGCCGCCTCGGCGGCGTTGTCGAACCGCGAGCGCATCGCGTCCAGCAGTTCCACGAGTGACGCCGCGGCAGGGGTGAACTCGTCGGCGATCCGGCGGACCTCGAGCAGCGGGTCGGCCACGCTCGCCACCGCGGCCGCCCGCCGGGCGCGCGACGCGGCGTCGGCGTGCGTCTTACTGCAGTAGGCGGAGGGCCTGCCGCCCTTGCGTTTCCCTTCGGCGTCCACCGCGGGCGGGGGCAGAGGGTTCTCGCAGCCTTCCAGCGCGCACAGCCGGACCTCGTCGGCGTCCGTATCGATCACCGCAGCAGGGTAGCGCTGCCCCGCGGGGCGGGAAGCGAGGCAACGCCGGGAAAACAGTTGATCCCGCCGATTAGGGTCGACCGCATGCGTGCCCTGTTCACCTTCGTCGGCGGCAACGGCCACTTCCGGCCGCTCCTGCCGATCGCCCGCGCGCTCGCCGACGCGGGCCACACGATCGCGTTCACCGGCGAGCCTTTGATGGTCCCGATCGTCGAGGCGGCCGGTTTCACCGCGTTCCCGTCGGGCCCGAACTTCGGCAGCGACGGCTCCCGCCGCCCGTTGCTCCCCGTCGACAGGGACCGTGAGGACGCCGACCTGCGCGACGGTTTCGTCCGCCGCGCCGCACCCCTTCGGGCCGCCGACGTCCAGGCGCTCTGCGCGGACTGGGCACCGGATCTGCTCGTCTGCGACGAAGCCGATCACGGTGCGATGATCGCCGCCGAGAAGCTCGGTCTCCCCCACGCGACCGTCCTGATCATGGCGGCGGGCGCCCTCATCCGACCCGACCTTGTCGACGACGCGCTCAACGAGGTCCGGGCCGCCCACGGGCTTTCCCCGCAGTGGAACCTCGAAATGGCCTACCGCCATCTCGTGCTCTCACCGGTCCCCGCGAGTTTCCGCGATCCCCGGTTCCCGCTCCCCCCGACCGCACAGCCCTTCCACAGTCCCGTTCCCGGTCGTGGTCCGGCGCCGGACTGGCACGTCGAGAGCCGCCCGGCGCTCTACTTCACCCTCGGCACGATCTTCAACACCGAATCCGGCGACCTGTTCGCCCGGGCGCTGGCCGGGCTGCGGGAGGTCGAGGCGACGTGTGTGGTGACCGTCGGGAACCTCATCGATCCCGCCGAATTCGGCCGCCAGCCGGAGCATATCCATCTCGCGAAGTACCTGCCGCAGGACGACATCCTCCCGTACTGCGACGCGGCGCTCACCCACGGCGGCTCGGGCAGCCTGCTGGGCGCGATCGCCCACGGGCTCCCGATGGTGGTGCTGCCGATGGGCGCCGACCAGCCCCACAACGCCGACCGTGTCACCGAACTCGGGCTCGGCACGGTCCTCGACGTCATCGCCGCGACGCCGGAGGACATCCGCGACGCCGTGACCACGGTGCTGAGGGAACCGTCCTATCGGGTCACGGCCACGCGGTTGCGGGACGAGGTCACCGCGTACCCGCCGCCGGAGAAGGCCGTTCCGCTGTTGGAAGGGCTGCTCCGGTGACCACCGACCTCGACGCCGCGATCACCCGGGCGTTCCGTGAAGAGTCGGGGCAGGTGATCGCCACCCTGATCCGGGTCACCGGCGACTGGGATCTGGCCGAGGAATGTGCCCAGGAGGCGTTCGCGCTCGCGTTGCGCACCTGGCCCCGCGACGGTGTCCCGGCGAAACCCGGCGCCTGGCTGACCACGGCGGCACGTCACCGGGCCACCGACCGGATCCGGCGAGAGGCGGTCGGCGCCGAGAAACTGCGCGAAGCCGCCGAACTGAACGCGACCCCGGAGCCGGAACGGGACGAGAGCGGTGTCCACGACGACAGGCTCCGGCTGATCTTCACCTGCTGCCACCCCGCGCTGCCGATGGAGGGCCAGGTCGCGCTCGCGTTGCGGACCCTGGCCGGGCTCACCACCGCCGAGATCGCCCGCGCCTTCCTGGTCTCCGAGGCGACGATGTCGCAGCGCCTGGTCCGGGTGAAACGGAAGATCCGCACCGCGGGCATCCCGTACCGGGTCCCGCCCGCGGAGCTGCTGCCCGAACGCACGGCCGCGGTGCTGGGGATGCTGTACCTGCTGTTCAACGAGGGCTACTCGGCCAGCGCCGGCACCGATCTGCTGCGGCCCGACCTGTCCGCGGAGGCGATCCGGCTCGCTCGGCTCCTTGCCGGTCTGATGCCCGGCGAGCCGGAGGTCCTCGGCCTGCTGGCCTTGCTGCTCCTGCACGATGCCCGCCGGGCCACGCGGGTCGACGATGACGGCACCCTCGTCTCGCTCGAAGACCAGGACCGCGGCCGCTGGAACTCCACCGAGATCGCCGAGGGCACCGAACTGCTGGAAACCGCGCTCCGCCGCGGCGTCCCGGGGCAATATCAGATCCAGGCCGCCATCGCCGCCTGTCACGCGACGGCGGCCCGCGCCTCCGACACCGACTGGGCGCAGATCGCGGGCCTCTACCGGGAACTGGCGCGTTTCGTGCCCTCGCCGGTCGTCGAGCTGAACCGGGCGGTGGCCGTCGCGATGGCCGAAGGGCCGGAGGCCGGACTCGAACTGGTCGAGAAGCTCACCGGCAGTCTCCCTGGCTACCACCTGCTTCCCGCGACCCGCGCGGATCTGCTCCGGCGTCTGGACCGGTTCGGGGAAGCCGCCGTCGCCTACCGCGAGGCACTCGCGCTCGCCGTCACCGACGCCGAGCGCGCCTATCTCTCGGGAAAACTCGCCGAAATCTCCTGACTCCGGGGTGTCTGTCCCGGGCGACGCCGTTCGTCGGTGGGGCGACAAGTCCCGAAAGAGGAAGGGGCCACCTCATGGCCGTTCTCGACGTCCCCGGCGCCCGGCTCCACCACACCGTCACCGGCAGCGGCCCCACGCTGTTGTGCATTCCGGGTGGCGCAGCGGATTCCGCCATGTTCACGCCGATCGCCGGCCTGCTCGCGGAGCACTACACGGTGATCACCTACGACCCGCGGGGGATCTCCCACAGCACCCTCGACGATCCCGACGAGCAGCAACGCATCGAGGTCCACGCCGACGACGTGCTGCGCCTGCTCGACAGCGTGAGCGAGCAACCCGCGATGATCTTCGCGTCCAGCGGCGGTTGCATGCAGGCGTTCGAGCTCGTCACCCACCATCCCGGGCGGGTGCGGACGCTTGTGGCGCACGAACCGCCGCTGACGAGCCTGCTGGCCGAGCAGCCCGACATCGATCCCGACGAGCTGCTGCACATCCACCGCGAGCACGGCATCGAGGCGGCGATGGGGAAGTTCATGGCCGATGCCGGTTTCGAGGCGGGCGGGGAGGCCCTCCCGCCGGAGATGCGGAAGAACATGGAGTTCTTCGTCGTGCACCTGATGAAGATGATCGGGGACTTCACCCCGGACTACGCGGCGCTGAAGGCGTCGGGGACCCGGATCGTCGTCGGTGTCGGCAAGGAATCGGCCGGGCAGCCCGCACACGAGGCCGCGGTGCTCGCCGCCGGCCGTCTCGGGGTGGAACCGGCCTACTTCCCCGGTGACCATGGTGGTTTCGCCGCGGAGGCCGCCGCGTTCGCTCCGCTGCTCCGGGAGATCCTCGGCGTCTGAGCGTCGGTCCCAAGTGCTATGAAAGGTCCTTTCCTTGCAAAATTTGCCAGGAAAGGACCTTTCATAGCGCGTGTGTGGCAGCGGATCAGGCGCGGACGTGCACGATAAGCCCGCCGACCAGAGCACCGAAGCCACCGATCGCGGCCAAGGTCCGGACCAGGTTCCATCGTTCCCAGACGCCCTCGAACTTGGCCCGCAACGCCTCGAAGTCGGTGTTGTCGCCGTCGTAACCGGCTTCGAGCGCGTTGTTCAGCGGCACGTTGAGCGCCATGGTCACGATCAGCATCACCAGCAGCAGGACGAATCCCGCGATGATCCATGGCAGCGCGGACCGCAGTTCCGACCGGAAGTGCAGCGCCGCCGCCACCGCGGCGAGCAGTGGCGCACCGCCGAAACTCAGCGCGAACCAGCCGTTGAGGATCGCGACGTTGATCTCCCGCATCCCGGTCACGTACGTCCGGGCGTCGGCCCGCGCGAGCCCCGGCATGACCGAGCACGTGTAGGCGTAGAACAAGCCCGCGATCAACCCCGCCGTGATGACGGCCGCGATCAGGACGATCTCGCTCAGCGTCGCCATTCCTGTCGCCTCCCTTCCGATTCCCGCTCTTCTCATCGATTCCAGATCCCGGTGGCCGCGGCTTTCGCGGCGTAGTCGGAGAAGTCCCTCGCGGGCCTGCCCAGCACCTTCTCGACATCGCCGGTGAGTGACTCGTTGCGGCCGTCGAGGACTCGGGTGAACAGGTCGGTCAGGCCTTCGATCTCCTCCTCCGGCACGCCCTGCTCGGCCGCTCCCGCGGCGAACTCCGCGGCGGAAACCGGAATGTACTGGACGTCTCGCCCCGAAGCCTTGCCGATTTCCGCCGCCGCGTCCGCGAAACCCAGCAACCGGGGCCCCGTCAGCTCGTACACCTGGCCGCCGTGTCCGTCGGTGGTCAGCGCCGCCACGACGACGTCGACGATGTCCTCGACGTCGATGAACGGTTCGGTCACCTGCCCCGCGGGGAGCACGATCTCGCCGGCGAGCACCGGTTCCAGCAGGAAGTGCTCGCTGAAGTTCTGCGCGAACCAGCTGGACCGCACGACCGTCCACTCGGCACCGGAGTCCCGCACACCCTGTTCGCTGACCACGGCTTCCTCTTCGCCGCGGCCGGACAGCAGGACCAGCCGCCGGACGCCGTGATCCACCGCCAGCTTCGAGAAGTCGCGGATCGCCTCGGCGGCACCGGGGAAGGCGAGGTCGGGGTAGTAGGTGAGGTAGGCCGCGCCGATTCCGGTGACCGCGGCGGTCCAGGTCGATCGGTCGTCCCAGTCGAAGGTCGGCCGCGAGGCCTTCCGGACCTCGATCCCCTGCTCGGTCAGCCGCTGCGCCACGCGGCTCCCGGTCTTGCCGGTAGCGCCGAGGACCAGGACCGTCTCGTTGTTCTTCGTCTCTGTCATGCACTTAGTCAAGCGGCTCAAGATGAGACGGAACATAGTTCAGAGGCTCTGTTCCATGTTTTATCGTCTACACTTCCCGGCATGGATCCCCTCGCTGGTCTACTCGACGGACCCCGTGCCCGCGGCGCTTTCCTGCTGAAGTCCGTCATGACCCCGCCGTGGTCGCTGCGCGTCGAGGACGAGGCACCGCTGACGGTGATGGCGCAGGTTCGCGGCGACTCCTGGGTCGTTCCCGATCACGGCGAAGCCGTCCGCCTCGGCACCGGCGACATCGCCATCGCCCGCGGTCCGGACCCGTATCTCGTCGCGGACGACCCGGCAACGCCGCCACAGGCGATGATCCTGCCGGGACAGGAATGCCTGGCCCCGGACGGACAGCACCTGACCGAGCTGTCCGATCTCGGCGTCCGCACCTGGGGCAGCGATCCGGACGGTCCTGTCGTGCTGCTCACCGGCACCTATCCACTGGAAGGCGAGATCAGCAAACGGCTCCTCAACGCGCTGCCGTCCTTGCTGGTCGTGCGGGACGAGGAATGGGAGAACCCGCTCGTGCCGCTGCTCGCCGGGGAGATCGTCAAGGACACGCCTGGTCAGGAAGCCGTCCTGGACCGGGTGCTCGATCTGCTCCTGGTCGCCGCGCTGCGGACCTGGTTCGACCGGCCCGGCGCCGCTGCGCCCGCCTGGTATCGCGCGCACAGCGACCCCGTCGTCGGGCGTGCGCTGAAACTGCTGCAGCACAAGCCTTCCGAACCGTGGACCGTGGCGAGTCTCGCCGCCGACACCGGAGTTTCCCGCGCCGCGTTCGCCCGCCGGTTCACCGCCGCCGTGGGCGAACCGCCGATGACCTACCTCGCGAGCTGGCGGATCGCGCTCGCCGCGGACCTCCTGCGCCAGCACCCCGACGTCACGATCGGCGCGGTCGCCCGGCAGGTCGGCTACGGCAGTTCGTTCGCGCTCAGCACCGCGTTCAAACGCGAACACGGGGTCAGCCCGCAGGGTTACCGCACCGGGGCCGCGTAGCGCTCGACCAGTTCCGCGCCGATCCGCACGAGTTCCTCCTGGACCGACGGCGGTCCCAGTACCTCGATCATCGAGCCCCAGCCCGCGAGCTGCTGGGCGATCATCCACGCCACCGGCGCCGACACCGTCACCCGCACGCGCCCGTCGTCGAGCGTCTCCTCGACGTGTGCCTGCCGTCCGAAGTGGTCCTGGAGGATCGGCAGATGCCGCTCGGCGATGAGCACGGTCGCGTCCAGTCCCGAACGCCGTTGCTCGACCCGGTCGACGATCTGCTCCCATGCCCGGGAAAGCTCGAAGTCGTCCGGACGCCCGGCGGGCAGGTCGCTGACCTCGGCGTCGGACATGCGGTCGACGCGAAAGGTGCGCTGGCCCTTGTCGGTACCCGCAATGAGGTACCAGATGTCGTCCTTGTCCACGAGCCCCCACGGATCGACGACCCGCTCGACCGGATCCGCGCCCTTTTTCGCGTAGCCGAACCGGACTTTGCGACGCCGGACGATCCCGGCCTGCAGCAGGGTGAGCAGTTCGGGTCGTTCCTTCTCGCGCTCGCCCCACCGGGACGGGTCGATGACGACGGCGTCCGCGGCGGCCTGCGCGTCGGCGCGGAACGTGTCGGGCAAGGCCCGGACCAGCTTCCGCAGCGCGGATTTGACCTCGGGCGAGATCGACGCGGCCGGACCAGCGAGCAGGAACAACGCCTGCGCCTCCGACGCGGACAGTCCACTGAGGTCGGTCCGCGCGCCGCCGATCAGCGACCAGCCACCGCCCCGGCCGGGTTGCGGATACACCGGCACGCCGGCCGCGGACAGCGCTTCGAGGTCACGCCGGGCGGTGGCGACCGAGATTTCGAGTTCGGCCGCCAGTTCGGAAGCCGTGACGCGGCCGCGGGCCTGCATCAGCAGGAGGGTGGCCACCAGGCGATCGGCACGCATGGGCCCAGTCTCGCAGGCAAACCGCTCACCTCGTGAACACTTTCGGCGCACCGCGGCTTGACCCTCACATCGATGTGAGGCCTTACGGTCGCCGCACCCGACTCAGAAGGAGAAGCACATGGCAGGCGCAGTCGTCGTCGGCGCGGGACCGGGCATCGGCCGCTCGGTCGCCCTCCGGTTCGCCAAGGAAGGGTTGCCGATCGCTCTGATCGCCCGCAGCGCGGCGACACTCGACCCCTTGGCCACCGAGATCGGGACCGCTCTGGCCCTCACCGCCGACGTCACCGACGCGAAGTCCCTCAAAACCGTCCTCGACACCGCCGCACGCGAGCACGGCGAGCCTGACGTCGTGGTCTACAACGCGGCGATCATCCAGGCCGACGCCCCCGGAGAGCTTTCCGTCGAACGGCATCTCGCGGCGTGGTCGGTCAACGTCGTCGGAGCGATCACCACCGCGGCCCATGTCGCGCCGGGGATGGCCGAGCGTGGTTCGGGCACGATCATCCTGACCGGCGGGATGCCCGAAGCCGTGCCCGCGTACACGAGCCTCTCGCTCGGGAAAGCGGGCGTGAGAGCGTTGGTTTCCCTGCTGGACACGGAATTCGGCCCTTCGGGAGTGCACGTCGCCACGGTGACCGTCGCCGGACCCGTCGCGAAAGGGACCCCGTTCGACCCCGACGACATCGCCGAGCACTACTGGCGGTTGCACACCCAGCCACGAGACGCCTGGCAACAAGAAGTCGTCCACAAAGGATAGAAGGACTACCAGTGCGTGGGGTGGGAGAGAGACGCCGGCAGCTTCGTCGTCGCGTCGCCCTTCGCCGCGTCCAGCTGCGACTGGATGAGGAAGAGGGTGTCGCGCAGATCGGCGCCGCGGATGTCGGCGTCGCGAAGGTCCGCCCCGGTGACGTCGGCCTGCCGGAGATCGGCTCCCCGCAGGTCCGCACCGATCAGGTACGCCCCGCGCAGCAGCGCGCCACGCAGGTTCGCGCCCTTGAGCTTCGCACCGATGAGGTCGGCACCGCGCCGGTCCTTCTTCTTGCCGGGTACCTCGGCGCGGGCGAGTTCGCTCGCGCGCACCAACAGTCCGTTCACCCCGCCCCGATGTGTCTGGACGTCCAGCGTCCGCAGCACCCCAGGCGTCTCCAGCGTCATCCGCTCCGTCCGGTCGATCATCTCGGCCAGGTCGTCACGGATCGGCGCGGACGTCGGCAGTGAAGCCGCCTCGGTGAGGTAGTAGAGCAGTTCCTGCAGATCCCGCACGACCGGGAAGACCGCGAACATCTTCCTCGCCGTCTTCGGCGCTTTTCGCCAGTCCTCGCCATCGAAGGTGACCTGGGAGACCTTCTGGCCCGCGCCGAAGCAGTCGTAGACCGTGCAGCCGGTGAAGCCCTTATCGCGGAGCTTGTCGTGGATGCCGCACCGGGAATCCTCATGCAGGTTCGGGCACGCCTGTCCCGCCGGTTTGGTGATCGCGAAGTCGGCCGACGCCGCGAAGGCCGGGACGACACAGCACAGGCCGAAGCAGTTCTCGCAGTCGGCTCGCAGGCTGGAAAGGGCTGGCACGGTGGTTCGGGCTCCAGATGCTCGGCAGGGTGTTCCGTCCCAGGGTACGGAGGGGCCGAGATGCACTTTCCGTGCAGGGCACCCGCCGCCAATGGCCGCCAGACGAAGGTGGGGTGCTGCCCCGTTCAGTCGATATCGGGCAGGTCGAACGCTCAATAACCTCGATCTTCGTGGGCTTCGGCAGGTGCCGTCCCATGCGGTCGAGTTGGACCGTTTCCGCCGCTGTGGTCTTGACCGGCCGGTCCCCTGCGAACGACAGGACGAACACATGCGAGAGACGAGACAAGCCCGTTGGCTGTCCCGTGCCGGAATGGCGAGCGCGGTCGCAGTGGCGATCAGCGTGACCGCCGCGCCCGCGCAAGCCGCCGAAGGACAGATCCTCGCCGCCGGATCCGCCGAAGCGATCCCGAACAGCTACATCGTCACCCTCAAGGACACCGGCGTCGTGGGCGCACTGGCGAACCGCTTCGGCGCGAAGGTGGAGCAGGTCTACAGCAGCTCGCTCAACGGTTTCTCGGCGACGCTGTCGGAACGGCAGGCCAAGCGGCTCGCCGCCGACCCCTCGGTGGCGTCCGTCGAGCAGAACCAGGTCGTCCGCGCGGACGCGACCCAGACCAACCCGCCGTCCTGGGGCCTCGACCGCGTCGACCAGCGCAACCTTCCGCTCGACAAGAAATACAGCTACACCAGCACCGGCGCGGGGGTGAACGTCTACGTCCTCGACACCGGCGTGCGGATCAGCCACCAGACCTTCGGCGGCCGCGCCCGCAACGGGTACGACTTCGTCGACAACGACGCCGTCGCGCAGGACGGCAACGGTCACGGCACCCACGTCGCCGGCACCATCGCCGGTTCGCAGTACGGCATCGCCAAGGCCGCCACGGTCTACGGCGTCCGCGTGCTCAACAACTCCGGCAGCGGCACCACCGCCGGCGTCATCGCGGGCATCGACTGGGTCACCAAGAACCACGTCAAACCGGCCGCGGCCAACATGAGCCTCGGTGGCGGCGCCTCCACCACCCTCGACGACGCCGTCCGCCGGTCGATCGCCGCGGGCGTCACCTACGGCGTTGCCGCCGGGAATTCCAACTCGGACGCCTCGGGCTTCTCCCCCGCCCGCGTGACCCAGGCGATCACCGTCGGCTCGGCCACCAACACCGACGCGCGCGCCAACTCCTCCAACTACGGCAGCCTGGTGGACATCTTCGCGCCGGGTACCGGAATCACGTCGTCGTGGCACACCAGCGACACCGCGACCAACACGATCAGCGGCACTTCGATGGCGACTCCGCACGTGGTCGGCGTCGCGGCCCGCTTCCTGCAGAACAACAAGACCGCCACCCCCGCGCAGGTGGCGACCGCGCTGATCAACGCGGCGACTCCCGGCAAGGTGACCAATCCGGGCTCCGGTTCCGCGAACCGGCTCCTGTACTGGGCGCCAACCGCCTGATCACCCTCCCCGCGCGTGCCAGGAAAGGACCGTTCCTTGCAAAATTTGCAAGGAACGGTCCTTTCCTGGCGTCGTCGGCGGCTACAGCACCTTGCGGATACTGGGCACCACAGCCGCGAGTCCGGCGGCGTTCGGGTGCAGCGGGGCGAAGCTGTTGTTCACCACCGAAGGGATGAGCCCTTCGATCCATTTGACGCCGATCGGCCGGCACGCGTCGTGACCGATGCTCGGCGTCCGGATGTCGACGTATTTCGCGCCGTGCGCGGCGGACTGCTCGGCCATCCGCGCGTTGAGCCGGTCGATGCTGGCCTGGATGTAATCGGCGTCCTGCGGCAGGACCGGGACCAGCGGCCAGCAGCCGCCGGATTTGATCCCGGTCGGGTAGCCGACCATGACGATCTCGGCCCGCGGCGCGCGCTGGCGGATCTGTTCGATGACCGTTCCGTAGGTCGCGGCGAAGGCGTCGATCTTGGTCGCGTACTTGTCCACCCCGCCCGTGGTGTTGGCGGCCTTGCACGAGGCGCCCACGGGAAGCAGGTTCACACACGACGTCGCGAGCCCGACCAGCCCGATGTCGTTGCCGCCGATCCCGACGGTCACCAGGGTCGTGTCGGCCGAGAGCGCGTCGTACTGCGGCGGGTTGGTGCCGGAGATGATGCCCTTCTGCGGGTTGGTGAAATGGGAGGTGGTCGCGGCGCCGCAGGTGACGTCACGGAGTTCGTCGACATCGATCTGTTTCGCGAGCAGACCGGCGTAGTTGATCGCGGATCGGGCGCAGGTGAGCAGATCGGACTGCGGCAGGACCACGGAGCCCGCCGAGAACGAGTCGCCCATTGCGACGTACACCTGGCGTTCCGCCGCGGCGAGTGCCGGTGTCCCGATTCCGACGAGGGTCAGTGCGGTGCCCGCCACCGCGGCGATCCGGGCGAGTCTTCCCCAGCGCGTACGTGTCACTGCCGCCTCCTGCATGCGTCGTCGAATGCTGCGGGTCAGCGTCCGCTGAACAGGGGAAGACCACTAGAACGGAGGCGCGCGTTCTTGATCGGAGTTTTGTAGGTTCCCTCTATGACGAAGGCGCCGGCACAGCCATGGCGCAGGCTGGACGCCTCGGTGCTGACCCGGTTGGAGCCGGACACCGCCGCGATCGCGTCCGCCGCGATGGATCAGGTCCGCGCCGGGCTGCGGACCCCGCTGGACGACCGGACGGCGGCGAACCTCCAAGTCACCCTCGACGTCGCCCTGCACGCCTTCTTCAGCGAGATCGGCCATCCCGACACCACCACCGATCGCCAGGTCTACCGGGCGCAGGGCCGGGCCCAGCACACCGCCGGCCGGAGCCTCGAGGAGATGCTCGGCTTCTACCAGTCTGCGGCGCTGGGGGTCTGGCGGCAGCTCACCTCGGCGGCACCGGCCGTGGACCTGCCGACCCAGGCGATCGTCGAACTCGGCGAGGCGCTTTTCGCCTTCATCGCGGAACTCTCGGCCGCGGCCGCCGACGGGTACGCCGAAGCGCGGTCACAGGCCGCGAGGGCCGGGCAGGCGCGGCGGGACCGGCTCCTCGGCCTCCTCCTCGCAGAACCGGCCGCCGCCAGGGACGTGCTCGACGACGCCGCGAGCCAGGCCGCGTGGATACTGCCCGGCCGTCTCGTCATCGCCGTCACCAGTGCCGATGCCGCCCCGCAGCTGCTGGACCGGATGCCGGGGCGGGTGCTGATCGGCCGTCACCACGACCTGACCGCCGTGGTCATGCCCGCCGACCGGCTCGAGTGGTACCTCGGCCGGTTGCGGGACCTGCTCGGCGACGACCAGGCCGGGGTGGGGCCGGTCGTGCCGCTTCACTTCGCCGCGCTCAGCGCCCGCCGGGCGAGCGCGCTGTGGCGGCTGACCCGCACCGGCGCCCTCGGCGGCGACCCCCTCGTCCACACCACCGATCACCGCATCGACCTGCTGCTCACCGCCGATCCCGAACTCGCCGCCGAGTTCTCGAAGGAGGTCCTCGCCCCGCTGGCCGGTCTGCCCGAACCGGCGAGGCAACGGCTCACCGCGACCCTCGCGGCGTGGCTCGCGCGGCCGGATCAGCCCCAGGCGATCGGTGTCGAACTGCACGTCCACGTCCAGACCGTCCGGTATCGCATCCGGCAGTTGCGGACGCTGTTCGGCGGCACGATCGACGATCCGGCAGGCCGGTTCGCGCTGGCGATCGCACTGAGGATCGACCCACTGGTATCGAGGGAACCTACAAAGCGCTCAGAGCGGGACGTCCATCCGCTGCGTCCCGACGACCGATAGCAGCCGCAACGCGTTCTCCGACGGCGTGCCAGGGTCGGCGGTGTAGATCAGGACCTGCTGGTCGCGGTCGCTGATGTCGAGGACGTCGCAGTTGACGCTGACCGGGCCCACCACCGGATGCCGGAAGGTCTTGCACAGGGTCGGCGCGGCACAGACGTCGTGCGCGGCCCACAACCGGGCGAATTCCTCGCTGCCGTCGAGGAGTTCCCGGATCAGCCCGGTGACCTCGGGATCGTCGGGATAGCGGCCGGCGGTGGCCCGGAGATTCCGGACCGCGCTCGCCGAGAACTCGTCGGCGTCGGACACCCCGTACAGCCGGCGTCCCTCCGGGCGGGGCCCGAGGAATGCGCGGCGCAGAAGGTTGCGGTCACGCTGTGGCAGGGCGGAGAAGTCCTCCATCAGGGCCGCGGCTAGGTCGTTCCAAGCGAGCACGTCGTAAGTCGCCGAGAGCACGATCGCCGCCGCCTGCGGAAGGCGGTGCAACAGCGCGAGAATGCTCGGCCGGACCTCCCGGGACGGGCCTGGTGGTGGCCCCGGCGGCGCGCCTGCCAGGTGATGCAGGTGATCGCGTTCCGCGTCCGACAGCCGTAGCGCCCTGGTCAGCCCGGCCAGCACCTCACGAGAAGGCCGGGGACCGCGGGCCTGCTCCAGCCGTGTGTAGTACTCGGTCGAGATGAACGCCAGCTGAGCCACCTCCTCGCGGCGCAGGCCCGGCGTGCGGCGGCGTGGCCCGGCGGGAAGGCCGACGTCAGCCGGAGCGATCCGCTCGCGCCTGCTGCGCAGGAAGTCCGCCAGTTGTCCTCTGTCCACCACTCCAGTGTGGACGATGCCGGTACGCGAGCCAGGTACCGCCGATGCCTGGATAGCCACCGAGAGCGGGTGAAGTCTCGGTGCCATGACCACGACAACAACTTTTTCGGGCCTGCTGGACGGCAAGGTCGCCTTCGTCACCGGCGCCGGCCGCGGTATCGGTGCCGCCGCCGCGCGGCTGTTCGCCAGGGAGGGCGCGCGTGTCGTGCTCGCCGCCCGCACCGAGTCCCAGCTCAAGGCCGTAGCCGAGGAGATCCGCGCGGAGGGCGGCGCCGCGGACCACGTGGTGTGCGACCTCGGCGACGCTTCGAGCGTCCGCGCGGCCGTCGACCGCGCGGTGGAACTGCACGGCAGGCTCGACGTCGCCTTCAACAACGGCGCGACGAACGTGCCGCCCGGCCCGATGGACCAGGTCACCGAAGCCGACTTCGACCGCATCTACGCGGTGAACCTCAAGGGCCCGTGGCTGGCGATGGTCGCCGAGATCGAGGCGATCCGGGCCACCGCGAAGACCGGGGCCATCGTCAACAACACCAGTGTCGGCAGCCTGATGGCCAACCCGGAACTCCCCGCGTACGGCGCGATGAAACGCGGCGTCAACAGCCTCACCGCTTCAGCGGCCGCCACCTACGGCCCGGAGGGGATCCGGATCAACGCCGTCGCACCCGGCACGACGATGACCGAGATGTTCACCGAGTGGGTCGAGAGTTCGCCGGGCATCCTCGACCGGCTCAACGCGAGCACTCCGCTGGGTCGGGTGGCCGAGCCCGAGGAGGTCGCCCAGGCCGCGGCGTGGCTGCTGAGTGACCGCGCCTCCTATGTGACCGGCACGGTCCTGCGGGTGGACGGCGGCATGCTGTCCTGAGCGGGTGGCGGGGTGGGTGATGCGCGGGAACCGGTGTCCGCCTGGCGGCGTCTGAACGCGCACGACCCACCCTGAACAGGGGTTGCCCGAGGAGAAGCCGATGCCGTTCCTGGATCCCGAACCGCTCTACGCCAAGCTCACCTCGGGCGACGCGGCAGGCATCGCCGAGGTCGGCACCACCATCGCCGACGCGAAGCGGTCGTTGCAGACCGTCGCGGACGGGATCTCCGACGGCGCTCTGCGAGCGGCACGGTCCTGGCGCGGTACGGCGTCGGCGGAGTTCGTCGGCAAGGCGATGGAGTCTTCGCGAGACCTCGCCGAGGTGTACGCCCAGCTCGCCACCGCGGAGGTGGCTGTCAAAGGCGCCGCGCAGGCGTACTCCGCGCTGCGAAGCTCGGCGGAGACGGCCATCGCGCCGTGGCGGAAGCTGGGCCTGAGCGATCTCCTCGAAGCACCGGAGATCGCGATGAAGACCGTCCACGCTCTGACCGCCGCGCAGCAGACCTACGAAGGCAAGCTGAACGCCCTGGCGGCCACGACCGGCGGCGGCTGGGACAGCGACGGTAATGCCGACATCAGCGGCGTCGACCCCGGCCAGCCGTGGACCTCCCAGGGATTGGCCTACGACGGCAAGAACCTGCTCGTCGGCTCGTACCACGACGGCGACGGAGACGGGTCCGGCGACACCCCGCTCGGTCCGGGGCTGACACCGAGCAGGCTGACCTACGTCGACTACGAGACGGGCCAGGAAGCGGGGAACGTCTATCTCGACGGCAACGGCGAGGTAGGCGCGCCCACGCACACCGGCGGCGTCGCGACGGACGGCGAACACGTCTGGGTGTCGTCCAACGACCACGTGTACGTCTACGACAAGGCCGAACTCGACGCCGCGCAGGACAGCGGCAAACCGGTCAACGCCATCGACGTGGTTCCGACGCCCGCACACAGCTATGTCACTTACGCCCAAGGCAAGCTCTTCGTGGGCGACTACAAGAACAACCAGCTCTACGAAATCCCCCTCGACCCGAACGGCTCAGGCTCACCCCAGCCGGACAAGGCCGGAGAGCCGATCGAGACACCGAACAACGTCCAGGGTGTCGTGGTGCGCGACGACGAGTTCATCTTCTCCTCCTCCGACGGGCACAGCGGCAAGTTCTACAAACAGGACCGGACGCCGGAGTGGTACGACTTCAACGATCGCGAAGAGATCGAACTGAAGGGCGGCGAGCCGGGCAACGAAGACGGCTACGACTCGCACGGTGTCGAGGAAGCCGTCGAGATCGACGGTGAGATCGTGCTGGCACACGAATCCGGCGCCTACGGCTACCAGAAGAACCCGGGCGAGAAGTGGGACGAGCCCGAGCTGACGAGGATCTCGCTGGACGAGCTGGGCCTCGACCCGGACGGCGCGCTCTCCCCCGGCGAGGCCGGGTACGAAACCGACCCCGACTCGCTGGTCCGCGCCGCCGGTGTCCTGGACGGGGCGACGTCCACGTTGAGCGGCGCGGCCGGCGCCGTGTCGCGGCTGCAACTGGTGTCGCGGCTGCTCGGCGAGGTTCCCGCCGCGGCCACCTTCAGCGACACGATGACCAAGCACTTCACCGCGGCCGGCGATCGGCTGACTGCGGGCGTGGAAACGGTCGGCGGGATCGCGGACAGCCTGGTCACCGGCGCCGACACGTACCGGCGCAGCGAAGACGGGATCACTGAGGGCCTGGACAAGCTCGGGAAAGCCCTTCCCTGAGCCGACCGAGCTCAGGGGCGCTTCGCGAGCGCGTAGGCGAGTGCCGGGACGAACTCGCCGGCGCGACTGGCGGGAGCCTCTCCGCATGGTCCGTCGGAGAGGCCTGGAGTGGTGAGCCAGAGCAGTTGCAGCTTGTCGCGCTCGGGCCTCAGGACCTGGTTCTGTCCCACCCGGGCGTCGGTGCTCCGCCGCGGCTGCTGTCGGCCACCATGAAGTAGTCGTTCCTGCCTGTGGCGGCCAGTAGGTGGTGGCGGATGGCGCTCGCGTTCACGGTCGCGGTGGTCTCGTCGGCGTAGCCACGAACGTTGACCGCGAATCCGTCCACGTCTCGCCCCGCCGAGGCGACCTTCTCCGCGGCAGCCGCCGGTGAGGGCGAGTCGGAGACATCGAGAAGGACGATGGTCCGAGCGAGCGCGCCGAGGATCTTCGCGGCCGCGGTCGAACACCCCTCGCCCACTCGGATCACCACCAAGGCACGCGCCTCCCCGATGCCGGCCGCGATCCCGTCGAGCCATGCGCGGTGGTCTGTCTCGCACGCTTCCGCCTGCTGGCCGGATAGCCCATTGCTGAGGCCTTGGTACATCAGTACTCACCGTTCCACCACGCTTGCCGCCGGGGACTGTTGCCAGAAGTTGCAGTTCTGGTTGATCGTTGCGGCCACGGCCTCGCGCGGCTCATAGCGGCACCACGGGTCAAACACGATTGATCTTGGCGCGGACGGTGTCCACGTCTGGATGGGCGAGCTGGTCCAGAATCGTCGCCGCCCGTTTCCAGGCTGCCAGGGCCTGGCCGGATCGGTCATCTGCTTGGAGCGCGTCTCCGAGCTTATGAAGAGTATCGGCCTCGTGGTAGTTGTCGCCGAGTTCGCGGAACAACGCGAGGGCGTCGCGGAGGCAGCCGACGGCGTCGGCGTGCTCGCCCTGCTGGTGATGGACGTATCCAAGGCAGCGCAGTGTGTGCGCGGCGCCGTCCTGGTTGCCGAGCGTGTGGAGCAGTTCCAGTGCTTCGCGGCAGTGGGTGAGCGACTGGGGGTACCGGCCAAGAAGGGCCTCGCACCCACCCAGCGCGCTGAGGCTGAACGCCTCCCAGACGGGGTTGCCGCTCGCCCGGTAGAGCTCCAGTGCGACGCTGCAGTGGTCGACGGCTTCGGCGGGACGCTCCCGCTGCATGCACACCTGGGTGAGTGAGAAGCGGATGGCCGCCTGGCCGCCGAGGTCACCGAGGTCGGCATAGCGACGCAGGGCCGTGTGCAGGTGCTCGAAGGCCTCCTCGTACTGGTGCAGGATGGCCTGTCCGCGTCCGAGCAGGTGGTGGCATATGGCCTGGGCGTTGGGGTCGTCCAGCCGGTCGGCAGCCGTGAGGGCGGTCTGTTGCGTGGTGACTCGCAGTGTCCACAATCCCTGCCGATTCAGGAAGGTGCTCAGCGTCCACGGCAATTGCCAAGCGTGCGTGTCGAAGCCGTTGCGGACCGCCAGTTCGATCGCGGCGAGCACGTTGGCCTGCTCGGCGGTCAACCACTGCATCGCTTGCCGGTAGTCGGCGATCCGGCGGATCGCGACGTGGCGCTGAGGAGCGGGGAGCACGATCGGCTCCCAATGTGGCGCCAGGTATCGCTCCGCCGCGAAGCCGGCGTGCAGGTAGTGGTCCAGGGTCCGGTGGATGGCCGCATGCCGCGTCCCGCTGTCCTCGTCGGCGACCAGTTCGCCCGCGTAGGCGCGAAGCAGGTCGTGGGACCGGTACCTGCCGGGCAGGTGTTCCTCCAGCAGATGCGTCTGTGCCAGCTCCGCAAGCAGGGAACGGGTCTCGATCAGACCGAACCCTGCCAGCGAGGCCGCCGGGTACAGGGCGATGTCAGGTCCAGGATGGAGCCCGAGCAGTCGGAACAGACGGGCGGCCCGGCGGCTGAGTGCCTGGTAGGACCAGGAGAGCACCGCCCGCACGTCGCCGGCCGGCTCGTCCGTGGCGAGGATGTCGAGCCGGTCGTGCTCGTCGCGTAACTCCTCGGCGAGGGCGTGCAGGGAGAACCCTGGATTGGTCATCGCGCGGGCGGTGGCGATCCCCAGCGCGAGCGGTAGCCGCGCGCAGTGCTCGATCAGTTCCGCCGCGGCCGCCGGTTCGGCGGCGACCCTGTCCTGGCCGAGCCTGCGGGTCAGCAGGGCGGTGGCCTCGACCTCGCTCAACGTCTCGAGGGAGACCGGAGTGGCGTTGTGCCGTGCCACCAAGCCGGATAGACGACTACGGCTGGTGACCAGCACGAGGCAGCTGGGACTGCCCGGCAGCAGCGGCAGGACCTGCTCGGTGTCGCGCGCGTTGTCGAGCACGAGGAGCAGCCGGCGGTTGGCCAACAGGCTGCGATAGAGGGCCGCTTGGGCGGCATGGTCGGCCGGGACCCGTTCTGGCGGCACCTCCAAGGAAGCCAGCAAGGACCGGATGACATCCGCGGGTGCCAGCGGGTTGCCTGCCGGGTCGAAGCCGCGCAGATCCGCGTAGAGCTGCCCGCCGGGGAACCGATCGAGGTTGTCGTGCGCCCATCGCAGGGCGAGCCAGGTCTTGCCGATCCCGCCCGTGCCGCTGATCGCTGTGATCACCGCGCTGCCGGGATCGGCATCCAGTGCCTTGTCCAGGACAGCGATTTCGTCGGCGCGGCCGACGAAATGCGCTGGTGGCGCCGGAAGCTGGCGCGGCGTTGGCGATGAGACCACGTTGATCGCGCCACGGCCGGCTGCCGGGAGGGACAGGGACGGCGCGGCGGAGAGGATCCGTTGGTGCAGGCTCCGCAGCTCAGCGCCGGGGTCGGCACCCAGCTCATCGGCCAGCCGCGCACGGACGCGCCGGAAATGCTCGAGTGCGTCAGCCTGCTTGCCGCCGCGGTACAACGCCAGCATGAGCTGGCCTGCCAGGTACTCGTCGAGCGGGTGCTCCGCGGCCTCGTCACGCAGGTCGGCCAGCAGTTCGACATGGCGGCCGAGGTCCAGCGCGAGGTCGTTGCGGCGCAGCTGTGCGGTGACCTTCTCCGCCTGTAGCCGGTCACGGATCGAGCTGAACCAAGGCGTGTCCAGGCCTGCGAACGGCTCACCCCGCCACAGTCGCATCGCCTGCTCGATCAGCGACAACGCGGTCTCGTCATCGGTGGCCGCGTCTGCCTCACCGACGAGCCGGCGGAATCTGTGCATATCGACCGCGTCCCTGTCCAACGCAAGAAGATAGCCGCCGGTCTGCCGGGTGATCGCCGCGGACGCGGCGATCACCCGGCGCAACCGGGACAGATAGCTGTAAAGCGCGTGACGTGCACGTGCGGGAGCCTGGGCGCCCCACACCCGGTCCACGAGCGAGTCCGTCGTCACGGCGGTGTTGGCGTCAGCCAGCAGAGCCGCCAGCACGCCACGCTGGCGATGGTGACCCAAATCGACCGGCCGGTCGGCGCGCAGGGCCTCGACACGGCCAAGCACCTGGAATGTAAGCCCCACCAGCCCCCTCCCCGGCGTGCCTGCGATTCGCCTGTATAGCGGATGCGTCCGGTGAGATGCAAGACCGGCACAGGGTTCCTACAGGGGTCGGATGCGCACCATGGTGCCGCACACTGCCGTGGCGCGTGAACAGCCTGGCGTGCTCGGTCAGTGCTACGACAAGGAATGGGGAGGATCCGTGTCATTTACCGTAGACCCAGATGTTCTGGACAAGTACGCCGAGTTCCTGGAGGACGTCTCGGGCGGCGCGGTCGAAGTTGAGCAGCTCGTCACCAAGGAAACCAAGATGAGCGCTCACGACGAAGGGCTTATCAACGCCCTTTGCTTGGGTCACGAAACCATTGTCGAATCAATGGCGGAACGCACCCGGCAGATGGACCGGATCGCCCGGGGTTCCTGCAGCGAGATGCATCGTGTCGCCGAATACTACCGAGAGGAAGAAAAGTCGAACGCGGCCAAGCTCGCCAAGATCGACGAGGGCTATCCGGAGTCTGACTTCTACCTGGGGAAGTACGAGGGTCGAGGTGGAGACGAGCGGTCACATGCGCCGTCGAGCACCAAATGGACCAAGTTCGAGGACATCAAGAGTGAACTGAAGCTCGACCCCATCCCCTCCAAAGAGGAGATGATCGGTAGCAAAGTCGAGTTCTGGGCACGCAACAGCCTCAACGGGACAAGTGTCGTCGGGGCCGCTCGGTTGGTTTTGGAAAACCTCATTGGCTTCGACTTCATTCAGTCGATCCGCGAATGGTGGATCGGCGAATGGGAGGCGTGGGCAAAGTGCGCGACCGTATGGAAGTCATGCGCCAAGGGTGTGGAGTTGATCGCGGAGAACGTTCACGATGCCACCGATAGCCTCCATGGCAGCTGGGAGGGGATGGCCGCGGACGCAGCTCATGTCTACTTCGAGAAGTTTCGCGACGCGATCTACACCGAAGCCGACGCCTTCAGCGCTCTCCAGCAAGGCTACGAACTCGTCATGGAGTTCATCTTTGAGATACATCTCCTTTTTGACGATGTCGTGAACACTGTCTTGGATATTGTGTTCACAATATTGACTGCGGGCAGCGCCAAGGGGCTGACTATGGCCACTGTGATCAAGGAAGCGTTCCAAGGTGGATGGGTTGAAAAAATAATCAACTGTGTCAGCTATGCCGGAGCGCTGGCGTCCATAGTTTCCGACTTTGTCAAGATTTTTGAGACGCTGAGCGAAGCCGCCGACCTCGAAGAGGTTCCTGCGTGCGATTTCGGCAAGCTCAAGGACCATCACTACCAGCACCCCGGTGACGGCGAAGAATTCTGATCAGTCGCAACCCTGGAAGGAACGCTCATGGACCGCTCGATTCTTGACCGACTCCCCCGTTCGCCGATTGACCATGACGAGATCCGACGCTTCCAAGAAGAGACCCTTCGGGAAGTTGCCAAGGGAGGTGGCGACCGCGTGTTCGCCGAGATGGCACGTGAGGTGCAGGCAGGCCACATGACTCTTCGCGAGGCTGCGGACAGCCTCGCCTACCGCGACGCGTTCGCTCGCGCCGCCGACGAATTCGCCGAGGCGTTGGAACCGCTGAGCCCGGAGGAGATCCAGCAGTTGGCCCAGGACAGAGCCGCACCGCCGGCCGTCGACAATATCGCCGAGGCGACGCCGGACACGTCGACCGCGAATGCCGCTGCGCCGCCCGCTACGCAAGAGGACGGCGACGACGACTACTCCCATCGAACGATCATGTCGGTCCGGCGCTGACCGAACGCAGCACATGCGCGGGTGTGGATCAGAGTGAATCGCGCCCGCCGCCCGACTTCTCCATGGAGCTGTTCACGGCATTCCAGAAGGCGATGTCGTTCGCGACCTTCAATGCCAACATTGTGCCGTGCCCGACCAGCGCGCCATGGCCGCCGACCTGTTCACCGCCGCGGCTCGCGGTGAGGCGGAAGAGATCGTGCACGAGGTACCTCTGTTGTGGCGAGAAGTACTGGATCACAAGAAGCTGGAAGTCGGCGAGGTGCTCGGCAAAATCGCGCTCACGCCCTCGGGAAGCTAGATCATGCGGCCACGCGGGTGGCTCAAACCTCGGTCACCGTTCAGGCGCAATGTGTCATTGCCTCGCACAAGCGTCCACTCATGCCGTCGCGCGGTCGTTCAGGAACGCGGCGGCGGCCCAACGAACCGCGTAATAGCCCGTTCCACGTCTGCGCTGGTGTCGGTGGTCCCACGACTGACGACGTGGTGGTCCCTCGGTCTTGGCAGCCGACAGATCGAAGCCTCTCCAGTCGACGGGCGGGCAGCTCTCCACGGGCTACGGCCACGTCTGTCTAGAGCCACGCTGCGTAACCGGGCGCGCGGCCAGATAACTCCCCGCCAACTGGCCACCGACACCCCGACAACCGGATCTGCTGAAGTCCCGATCGACGTCGACCCAGCACATTCTCCCCTCACGTGCACATCGATCTAGGGAGAGGAGGTCGACCGATCTTCATCTCGACCGGCGCGACATCGGCCACCTAGCGCGTCTCCACTTAAGTCCGGCCAACAGATCTTCGCCCGAACAGGGACACGCGCGGGCGGCCTACGGCAGGTCAGGCGTCGCTGACGCTGGTGTCTCCACCAGGTCGTCGCCAAGGAGAAATTGCCATCCTCATCTTTCACTCGTGTTCACGTGTTCACTAGTCCGTTTTGCCGGTTTACGCGATACGCGTATCTAGTTTCGCGCGTGCTATGCGCGAAACTGAGCTCACGTGGAGGCACGGTGATAATGCCCCTTATGACTGAGTACCCGGGAAATGGGATCGAATGACGGCGAGAACGGCCCTGTCGCCAATCAGTCTTGTTGCATCGGAATCAGCCAAACTGCTTTATTGCAGCGCTTTGAATCAGGCATGTTGCGTCGGCGGCCCTCGGCGGTTGCCGAGGGTGATGACACCGGATAGCTGACGTTCGTCGCTCAGCGACGACCTGAGAGCGTTTTGCCTGGTCAGCGACCTGGCTTTTGAGCGTCGTCGACCGTTTATGCACAGCTGGCGACCGTGGTGACGGCTACTCCTGGCTCTTGCGGCATCGCGCCTGGTCGGGCTGCGTTTTCGGGCGCGCTTGTGCTGGTCGAGGCGTGGGCCTGCACCCAGTGGGGGTCGCTTGTGGCGGTGTCACATCAGGTTCTACGGGGTGCGAATAACTTGCCGACGAGGCGGCCAGGAGAGGTCTTCTCGCCTGGGCGGGGCACGGGCGAGGCCGGGCGGCTGCTCTCCTGCGCCGAAGGCGCTCAGACCCGGTTGTGGTGGATAAGTGTCATTATCCACCACAGTTTCTCGAGCGAGCTGTCGAGACTTTCGGCGAGCATCCCGTGCAGCACGGCGGTGTGAACGGAGATGAGGGCGAACGCGTTGCTTGAGGCTGGTGAAGATCGGTCACAGTCGCGTTCACTGCGCTGTCGAAATCAGTGAGCGTCGATGTCCCCCGAACCGGTCGCCTTGTACGGGTGTGTGCGTTCTCCTACCTCGCCTCCGAGCTTCGCGCTGGGACATCGCCGTGGTTGGCGGATTCCTACACCGCAAGGGCGCAGACCGGCGGCGCTCGCGTAGGAGGGGTCGAAGAACATCGGAACGGAAACTGGCGCTAAGCCCTAACGGCGCTGGTCGGAGTGTTATGGATGCAGTGCCGAAAGTGTCGATAGTGATCTGAGTCATAAGGAGCCCCTCGACGGCGGGCGTATGTTTGGTTTTTCGGTCCAGGGGGTGAAAGTGGTGGTGTCACTGCCTTGGGGTTGCCACGACTGGTGAGATCGCCTATTCAACTGTCGCCAGTTCTCGGTGCTTGTAGCCGTGCGTTATCGGCCAGCACTCGGCGGTCGCTGACCGGTGGGGCCGGACCAGGCCTGGCACCAGATGAGGGACACGCGAGGAACCGCAGCGTTCTCGCGCCGGAGGAGATCGCCAACGACCCGGCGTGGAAACGCGTCAGTCCCTGACCGTCGACCGCGGGCCGGTGGTGCTGCTCGTAGCATCCGAGGATGCCGATCAGGTGGTCACGGATCCACGTCGAGCTGGGCCTGCGCCCAGCCACGTTGACATACGAGATGGTGCGCAGCGCGGTCGAAGCGGGCATCGCCGAGGCGGAAGATCTCGACTGGAAGCAGGCGCTGATCCCGCCTGTGGACAAGAAGTGGTGGGAGTTCGCCAAGGACGTCGCGGCGATGGCGAACACCCGTGGCGGCCTGATCGTCTTCGGAGTCAGCGAGAACGCCGAGCGTGCCGACGAACTGATTGGGGTACCCAACGACGAGGGTGAGCGTCAGCGTTTGAGGAGCTACGCGCTGCGGTGGGTCCGGCCGGTGATCAGCGAGCTGGTGATCGAGTCGCTCGACGGCGAGGAGAACTGTGGTCCCGGGCTAATCGTGGTGTTCGTTCCTCCGAGCCTGGACGCGCCGCACGTGGTCGGCGAGAAGAACGAGATGGGCGTGCCCTACCGCTCCGGGCCGCACACGAACTGGATGTCCGAGGCCGAACTCGAACGCGCCTACCGGGACCGGTTCGCCCGCCAGGCCGACGACCGAGCCGCGCTGCACGCCCTGATCGACGGCCTCGTTCCCGAGCTGCGCCTGGGTGACGCAGTCTGGCTGGCGGTGGCGACCAGGCCGACCACGTCTCCGCCGCCTCAGGCATCACGACCCGATCGTGAGCACATCGTCGGCACGATGCTCAGCGCGCTGGAGCTAGCCGACAATGTTCTGGGCACCCGCGCGAAACGCTTCCAGGTTCTGTCCGGCGACGACAGCGAGTTCCTGATCCGCCCGCGTACCGGGCTGAAAAGGTGGACGTTCCGCTCGAACCGCCTCGCCGTCGATCCGCACATGCGCGTCGACTGGGCGATGGTGGAACTGCACCACGACGGCAGCGTCGCCATCGCGGTCAACCTGACCGCGTTCCTGCAAGGCGCGCACATCCTCGAGGACAAGCGGCTGCGGGACACGCTGCTTGTGCCGATCGTGAGAGTCGATGGGCTGCTCATTGAAGCCGTCGCCATGGCCTCGACGCATGTCCGGCGTCTCGGCGGGACCGGCACCATTCTGGCCCGCGCCGTCCTGCTCGCTACGCCCGAGAAACCCCTCGTCGCCGTCGATCGAGTGATCCCAAGGCACATCAACCCTGTCGAGGTCGTCGTCGAGACGTGGCCGGTGCGGGTCCCGCTCGCGGTGGAGGCCGCGTTCGACGCCGACAGTGACACCGCGGCCCTGCACGCCGCGGGCCGCCAGCTCGCGGAGGACATCCACCAGCAGTTCGGCAGCGCCGAGGCCGCACTGCCACCCCACCGCGAAGACGCACCACCGCCCAGTGACCACCCCAAGACTTCATCCGACCATAACGAAATGTAACTGGCTGAGTTACTGAGCGTACAAGAGCAGTTTTCAATCCGATGTTCCTCGCGGCCAGACCCCGAGGACGTGGAACCTGTCCAAGGAAGTGCTAACCGGGCTCGCGTACACCTTCTTAGGTCAATTAAATTCTTATTTGACATTCCAAGTTCCTGCATGGTAGTGTAGCGGTTACCAGCCTCCGATAGGGGATTGGAAGTCTCCGCAGGAGGTTAAAATGAGCATCAACATTGACCCGCTGCGCCTGTCGAAGCCGCAGGACTCCAGCACGTACCTGGCGATCAAGACCGTGCAGGGAGGGCGGCCCGTCTACACCGTTCGTGTGCCCCTGCTCGACCTGCCGACGATCCTCCCGATCCCGGACCCGGACGACGTCGACAAGGACAACCGCAAGGTCGATCGCCTGCACGCCAGGCACTTCGGCGAGTACCTCGACACCACTCCAGACTGGGTCGCCCCCGCCCTGTTGGCCCGCGACACCGGCGGCTGCTCCTTCGAGAAGGTCGACGAGCACGGCGCCGTGGGCTACCTGACCGTTCCTTGGGCGATCGGCGGCATCTCCTCCCTGCGCACCATCGACGGCCAGCACCGCGTGCTGGGCGTGTCGATCGAGAAGCAGCGCATCACCAACGCCATCGGGGCGGCAGACCGCGAGACGGCGCGCAAGGTCAGCCCGGAGAAGGCGGCCAAGCTCCAGACCGAGCGGGAACGGCTCGTCGGCCAGATGGAACGCCTCAAGACCGAGTACGTCGGCCTGGACATCTACGTCGAGCTGGACCCGATCAAGGGCCAGCAGATGTTCGTCGACGTCGCGGACAACGCCAAGGGCATCAGCGGCGCCGTCCGCGCCCGCTTCGACAACTCCAAGGTCGCCAACCGCACCCTGTCCGACGTCCTCGACCACCCGCTGCTCAGGGGCCGGGTCGACCCCGAGCAGGACCGCATGACGTTGAAGAACCCCCACCTCATGGGTGCCAAGCACGTCGCGGACGTCACCCGCGCCGTCCTCGCCGGGGCCGGCGGCCGGATCAGCAAGAAGGCCGAACAGACCCTTACCGACGGCGAGGTCATCGAGCAGGTCAAGGACTTCCTCGACGTCATCTCCACCGCGTTCGCCGGCCTGGCGGCCGTCACCGAGGAAGACCCCGAGCTGGAGCGCAAGGCCGGGGAGCTGACCAAGTCCCAGCAGCTTCGTCGCGACTCGTTGCTCGGGTCGGTGGGCATGTTGCGCGTGTTGGGCGGCGTGTTCCGCGAGCTGCGCGCGGGCGAGAACCCGGCGAGTCTCGACGACATCACCGAGTTCTTCAAGCGCCTCGACCCCCACATGGCGGCGCCGGTGACCGAGACCAGCCTCTGGCGTACCAGCGACGCGAACCTGGACTTCGAGCCCGACGCGTCCGCCCCGATCATGCGCACCCAGAACATCGTGCACCTGGTCGGCGTCATCACGGGTTGGTACAAGAAGGCCCCCGCTTCCCTGTAGCCCAGGCCTGACCACGAAGGGGCGTCCTCCCGATCGGGAGGACGCCCCTTCGTCACATCGCGAGGGCTCACGCCGCATCCGTGGCGTGAGCCCTCGCGGTTCGAGCGGACCTGGTAGGCGCGAGCCCGACCGCGGACCAGCCGTAGTGCGTTGTCGGGTGGTCTTGCTGGGCAAGGGCAAGCGCAGCCGACGCGGCTGGTCGGCACGTTCCGTCGAGGTCGCCGTGCGGTCACGCCGGGGTGGCACGCGTCGCCGCGGCGGTGAGTCGCCGTTGGTAGATCCGGTAGGCCTTGCGGCCGGCGGAGGCCGCGCCTAGTAGCGGCGCCAGTTCGGCGGCGGAGTTCGCGGTGTCGGCCAGGTGGGAGGCCACGGCGGTGCCGAGCAGCGCGGTGACCAGTTGGGCGTGCGGCCCGACGACACCCCGGTCCGGCCGCGCCCACCGACGCCGACAAGCAGGCCGCCATCGAACGTGGAAAACGCGCTTATGGCGGTCCTCTGAGACTGCCCGACGCACCTACCGTGAACATGTGACACTACCGGATCTACTGGTCAGGGCGTTCCTCGTGCTGGTCATCGCGGGTCTACTCGCCCTCTTATGCGGCATGGGGTACCTCGTTGTCCGGTCCAACCTGGAGAGTGCGAGGCGCAAAGCTGAGTCGGAGCGGGAGTTGGAGGAGCGGCTGCGGCGCGACCAGGAACGTGCACGCGACGCGCGCAGACGGCACGACGAGCTCAGACGTCGTCTGGACAACTCTTCGTCAGGCATGGTGGACAAAGTCGACGACGCAAGGAAAGCGCTTCTAGCAAGGAAAGCGCTCAAACGAAAAGATGAGATGTTCGCGCGAGAACGCAGGCGCAACCGGGGCTCTGGCGACAGCACTCCGCCTCCGCCTGGGTTCTGATCAACCGCCGCGAGCCGCTCGCGGGGGTGCGTCGCAGCATGCTGGGCAGGCCGTTCGGCGCCGGAGCGGCGAATTCGTCGCCGCTGGCGGATCTCGGTGCTCAGGAGCCTGGGAACCAGGGGGACCGCCGGGATACGGGAGAAACCTGCCAAGTGGTCGGGTAGTGCCTGGTCAGGCGTCGGTGTCGGCGAGGGCGCGGTAGAGCGAGGCGACGGAGGGGTGCTGTCCGGCGTTCTTGCCGGTCTTGATGGTCAGCTTCTTCACGGCGCGATCGGGTTCGGCCAGGCGATCACGGCGTCGGCGTCGAAGGCGGAGGCGGTCACGGCGGCCGAGGGCGACGCGTGATGGCACGGCCTCGACCACCGCGGCCGCCGATGGACGCTGTACTCGCCCGACCCCGACTACGCCGCCCTGTTCGCCCCCGCCGCTCACCAACTCGACCTGGACCTCGACGTGTTCGCTGCGAAGTTCCCCGGCTGGAACAGCGGATGGCGCGTGAGCTGACCAACGACGCGCGATGCGGCAGACCGGCTCCGGATCACCGGGCGTGCACGGGAGTTCGGGCATCCGCGCTGGTCACTTCGAACAATGACACGCGATCGCCGCAGCGTCGACGTCAACCTCGCCGTCGTACACGGCAAAAGTCGCAGCACGGCGGTCGGGCACCCAGTCCTGACGGGCGAAACTCCACGCCGTTATCCAAACGTTGCAACCCGATGCTTGCCGATAGAAGAGCATGCCTCTGACCAGCATGATCAAGGCTTAGCGCTGATTTTCGTTCCGATGTTCCTCAAACCCCGCCACGTCCTGTCATACGGCTTCGAGGACGAAGAACAGGAAGCCTATGAACGCGGTCTTGCCCGCGAGTTCCTCGGGAAAACGCTCGTGAGCGCCGGGTGCCGGGTAGGGCTCGCTGACGACGGTCGTCCGGAATCCTGCCGTGGTGAAGGCGTCGGTCATCGCGTGCAGTGGCCGGTGCCAGTACGTCAGCACGGCTTTCTGACCGCTGAAGGTGTACTCCTCAGACCACTGGACGGTCTTGAAGTAGTCGGCTTCGGGGTGGACCAGTTTGAAGATGGTGGGATGGTTGACGGCCATGATCAGCCGGCCGCCGGGCTTCAGCACGCGCCGGATCTCGGCCAGCGGCGCGGCCCAGTCTTCCAGGTAATGCAGCACCAGAGCGGCGATGACGTCGTCGAACGCGGCGTCGGGATACGGAAGCGGGCTACCCGCGTCGGCGACCTGAAGAGCAGCGTCCGCGCCCAGCCGCTTTCGGGCCAGCTCGACCATTTTCGCGCTGGAGTCGAAGCCGGCCACGATCGCACCCCGGTCGCGCAGTGCCTCGAACAGCGGGCCCGCTCCACAGCCCGCGTCGAGAATTCGCCTGCCTGTCACGTTTCCGGCCAGCTTCAGGATCGCCGGCCGCGTGTAGTAGGCGTTCATGAGACTGGTCTCGTTCTCGGCCGCATACGCTTCGGCGAAGACGTCGTAGTCGGTTTCCGCGAGGCTTTCGGGACTGATCGGCATATGGCCCAATATGGCACGAGTGGGCTACTCCCGGTCCGGGATTCGAACCTGGGCCCAATGACTCTCAGCGGCCGTGTTGTGAAAGCCACTTTCGCAACGTTGAAGGTTGCGAAAGTGGCTTTCACAACACAAAACCGACCCGCAGCAGCACGTCGGATTCGCGTTACCAAAGCAGGTGCCGGCGTCTAGGTCAGCGCGCTACCGAGAAGCGACAGCAGCCTTTCCCAATGGCGCTTCGATCCGGCTGGGTCATAAGCGTCGGTGTCGGACATGGTGAAACCGTGGACGGTGCCGGGGTAGATCTCGCAGCTGTAGCCGACACCGGCGGCGTCGAACGCGTGGCTGATCTCGGTGATGGCTTCGGGGGTCATGTCGTTCTCGGCGAGGCCGAGGTGGACTTGCGCGGTGAGTTTCGGGATCTGTCGGTGCGCGCTGTCGGGTTGGTCGGTGACCAGGGCGCCGGGGTGGAATCCGGCGACGGCGGCGACCTTGCCGGGGTGGGCTGTCGCGGTGCGCATCGCGAGGACGGCGCCCATGCAGTAGCCGATCGTGGCGACCGGTCCGGCGCTCACCTCGGGCTGGGCGGTGAGGAAGCCGAGGTAGGCGTCGGCGTCGCTCAGGGCGCGTTCGGTGGTGTGCGCCTCGACGAGGGGCATGATCTGGCCGAAGAGCGCCGGTCGGTCTTCGGCGGTGATCTGCTCGGGAAGGTCGAACACCGGTGCCGGGCGGTGCCGGTAGAAGACGTTGGGGACGAGTACGTAGTAGCCGTGTCCGGCCAGTTCGCGGGCCATGTCCCAGAGCACGGGTCGTGGCCCGAAGGCGTCCGGGTACAGGAGGACGCCCGGACGCGTCCCACCCTCGTCCGGGTATGCGGCGAAGGCGTCGGACTGACCGTCCGGCGTGGGAATGCTGAGTGTGGTGGCGGAAATGGCGATGCTCCCTTTTCTCGTCTGCATGCCCTTTCGAACGTAACCACGTTTTCGATCACGCGCCGCCACACCGGTGATGGATCACCGCAGCCGATCGGCCAGACCGGCGGAGGTGAACGCGGCCACCAGGTCTTCGCGGCCTTCGGTGAAGTGGCCCCAGCTGTCGATGTGCACGGGGACGACCGTACGGGCACCGAGGATTCGCGTCGCCTCCGCGGCCAGTGCGCTGTCGAGGACGAGCAGGGCGCCGTCGAAGACGGGCTTCAGTCGCGGGGCACCGGCGAAGAGCACGGCGGTGTCGACCGGGCCGAACCGGTCGGCGACCTGCCGGACGACGTCGAGCGAGGCGTTGTCGCCGCTGACGTAGACCGTCGGCAGGCCCTGGCCGGTGAGCACGAAGCCGACGACGTCGCCGGTGATCTTCTCCGCGCCTTCCGGTCCGTGGAGCGCGGGCGCGGCGGTCACGGTCACGGATCCGAGTTCGACGGTCTCCCAGGTCGCCAGCCCTTTCGCGGTGCCGCCCAGCCGGCCCGCGCCGCTGGGCGTGGTGAGGGTCAGTGGCACGTCGGCCAAGAATCGACGGCCTGAATCGTCGAGGTTGTCGGGATGCTCGTCGTGGGAGAGCAGGACGGCGTCGATGTGGCCGAGGTCCGCGGGTTTCACCGAGGCCGGGGCGGTCTTGGTGAGACCGGGCCTCCCGTCGGGCCTCGCGTAGTCGCCGGGCTCGTCGAAGGTCGGGTCGGTCAGGAACCGCAGGCCGCCGTACTCGATCAGCGCGGTCGGCCCGCCGATGACCTGGACGGAGAGCTGTTCGCTGATCTGGGTCATCTTCCACCTCACGGATAGGGATTACTCTTTCCGTGAGTGACCTTAGTCGGCCCTCACGGAAGAGTGCAACTACTTCCGTGAGGTTTCCTCATGGTTGAACCCACCGCCTACCATGAGAACGTGGACGACACCGCTGCCCTTCCCCCTGCTCCGGGCGCCGAGCAGTACGTCGCGCTGGCGCTCGCCAACACCACCATCGCGCTGCCCGGCGGCCAGTTCACCGACCTCCTCGGCACTCCGGCCGCCGCGACGGACTGGCTGGCCGCGCAGGGGCTCGCCCCAGTCGACGCCGGTCTGCGGGAGATGTGCGCTGGCCTGGTCCGTTCGCTGCGTGAACAGGTCCGGGTGCTGCTGGCGGCTGGGTCCTGCGCGGATCCGGCTCCGCAAAGCGCCCTCGACGCCGTCAACGACGCGCTGAGCAAGGCCCCGACCGCGGAACTCCTGCGCTGGGACCCCGTCCGGGGGCTGTACCGCACGGCCTCGCATCCGGTCACCCAGATCGTCGAGCACGCGTTGGCGACGCTCGCCGCCAACGCCGCGGACCTGCTGACCGGGCCGGACGCCGAGCGAATCACCGCCTGTGGGTCGCCGCCGTGCACTCGGTTCTTCCTGCGCAATGGACGGCGTCAGTGGTGTTCCGTGCGCTGTGGCGACAGGGCCCGCGCCGCCCGCGCCTACGCCAGGCGCTCGCAGCCGACCGGGGTTGCGTAGTCACCGGGCGGCAACGCGGGACGGCGGTGATGCTGCCAGAGACCGAGCAACGTCGTCCCCATGCCGAGTACGGCGTAGGCGATCAGCCAGCCGGTGAACTCGGTGGGAGGCCCGTCGCCGACAAGCGGGTCGTACAGGACGACCACCGCGTAGACGCCGGGTATCGCGAACTGGCTGTCCATGACGCGCAGCTCGGTGTCGACGGCCATCGAAGCCCTGTCTTCGGCATGGACGGGCCGCCGCAGTGTGCCGAGGAGGATCACCGAGCAGCACAGGGCGGCCCAGCCGAGCGCGAGGAGCCAGCCCGTCGCGTATGCCTTCGCCTTCGCCGGGGTGCTCAGGTGGACCGCGAGGGCCAGAGCGACGCCGCCGCCGAAAGTGACCACGAAGGAGGACGCGTACCAGCCGCCGAGGATCCCGAGGGCCGGCGGTCGTCGCCCGGACCGTCGATCCATCACCGGCAGCGGGCCCAGTTCCTGCTCGCGGCGCAGGTACGACCACCAGTGTGCGACCTGCAGGGCGCCACCGACGAAGCAGACGTAGACACTGCCCGGTGCCTCGCCGTCACGAAAGTCGAAGAACCCGTAAGCGACGCCCAGCAGGACACCCACCGCCAGCGCGGCGGCGAGCCGGCGGAACCGGCCGGGAACGGTCCGGCTCAGGCGGGGGCCGACCCGGGCGGCGAGGAGTCTCGACGGTGTCACCACCTCGACACCGCGTTTCGCCAGCCACCTCCTGGTCACCGCGATCTCTTCGAAGCTGAGTGCGCCCGTCGCCACTGTTCCCCCTAGCTCGTCTGCCGGGTTCACGCCCGGCGCCGCGCGATGGTTGCCTCAACGGTAGGACGCGAACTGTTCCAGCAAAGGCTTCGGGGAGCCTTCGGCGAAGCACAGGGCAAGGCTTTCGGCGGATTCGGCCGCCGAGGCCTCGCTGCGCGGGAACAGCGCCGTCTCGTACGCACCGAGAGCGGCTTCGGCGTCGCCGGAGTGGGCTGCGAGGGCCAGGCCGAGTTCGGCGCCGTCGAGCATCGCGAGGTTGGCACCTTCACCGGCGAACGGCGACATCAGGTGGGCGGCATCCCCGAGAAGGGTGACGCCGGGGACGCGGTCCCATCGGTGGCCGACGGGAAGCGCGTGGATCGGCCGTGGGATCAGTTCGCCGTCCGCGTCGGTGATCAGCGCTCGCAGGCCGGCGTCCCAGCCGTCGAAGTGGTCCAGCACGGCGGCTTTCGCGGAGGTGGTGTCGCTGAAGTCGACAGTGGAGATCCAGTCCTCCTCGATCCTCACGGCGACGTAGACGTGCAGGCTGCCGGTGGTGTCGTGATGCGCCAGGAGTCCTCTGGCCTCGTCGAGTGCGAAGAACATGCCGCTTCCGACGAGCGCGGCGCTCGCGGGGTGGCGGTTCTCGGCGTCGTTCAGGTGCACTTCGACGAAGGAGATGCCCTCATAAGCAGGCTCGGCGGCCGAGACAAGAGGGCGGACCTTGGACCACGCGCCGTCGGCGCCGATCAGCAGATCCGTGGTGAACGTGGTGCCGTCGGCCAGAGTGACCTCGTGTCCGCCGCCGTCGTGCGCGCGTGCGCCGGTGACCTTGACACCCCAGCGCACGGTGCCTTCGGGCAAGGACCTGAGGAGCAGGTCGCGCAGGTCGCCGCGGGCGACTTCGGGGCGTCCGCCGTCACCGTCGTCGGCCTCCTCGCGGTGCACGACCGCGTGCCGGTCGAGGATGCGCAGGGCCTCGCCACCGGGATGCACGAGCGAGCGGAATTCGTCATGGAGTCCGGCGGCCCGAAGCGCCGCCTGTCCGGATTCGACGTGGATGTCGAGCATGCCGCCCTGTGCCCGTGCGGACGGCGACGCGTCCAGGTCGAAGACCGCGGACTCGATGCCGTTGACGTGCAGGACGCGGGCGAGGGTGAGGCCGCCGAGGCCGGCGCCGATGATCGCGATGGGGTGGTGTGTGGTCATGTCGGGTTCCTTTCGGTGGGCAGGCCGGTGTGCGTGATTCCGGTGATCAGCACCCGCAGTCCCCACGACATCCGCTGTTCTGGCCGTCCGGTGAGCAGGTCTGCCGCGTGTGCGGCGATCTGGGGATGCGTGGTCTCGTCGGCGTCCCTCACAGCGCGGGCCAGCGCGTCCCAGTCGTCCGGGGAGTCCTGCTCGGCGTGCTCGGCCGCGGTCGCCGTCGCGTGTTGGAGGAGGATGTCGATCCCCCACGCGCGCCGCTCGGGTGGCACGTCGCCCTCGGCGAGGAGGGCGAGCAGGTTCTCGACCAGGCCGAGGTAGTTCTCGCCGCTCGGGCGGGCCACCAGTGCGGAGAGGGCGAGGCCGGGGTACTCGAGCAGGGTGGAGGTGTAGCCGGTGAGCAGCTGTTCGAGCCGGTCGCGCCAGTCGCCTTCGGGCGGCGGCGGGGCGATCGTGCCGAGGAGTTCGTCCAGGATCGCCGCGTGCAGCTCGGCGGTGTTGCGGACGTAGACGTAGAGCGAGGCCGCGCCGGTGTCGAGTTCCTGCGCCAGGCGGCGCATCGTGACCTTTCGCAGGCCTTCCTCCCGCAGGATCGCGACCGCCGCGGCGACGATGCCGCCGCGGGTCAACGCGGGTTTGGCCGGTCGTTCCCGGCGGCTCTTCTCAGGTGCCATGCGACCACTATAGCGAACATGTTCGTAACGAACATGTTCGGCCTAGTGTCAGTGATGCGCGCTGCTTCCCACGGGGGGCGTCCGTCCACTACGGACTGAAATGACGAAAGCAGGGAGATCGACACTCCCTGCCACTTCTAACGTATAGCGCACCCGGGGGCTTGCGGCAAGACCCCTGTCGTGCCGCAGAATCTCCCGCCGGACAACACGAGCTCGACAATCGGGGGAACTCTTGATCGACGTGATCATCGCGGGCGGCGGACCGACCGGCATGATGCTGGGCGCCGAACTGCGACTGCACGGCGTCCATGTGGTCGTCGTGGAGAAGGACGCGGAGCAGACCAAGGTCGTCCGCTCCATGGGCCTGCACGCACGCAGCATCGAGGTGATGGACCAGCGGGGCCTGCTGGAGCGCTTCCTCGAACACGGCACGAAGTACCCGGTCGGCGGCTCCTTCGCGGGCATCCCGAAATCGGCGCCGCCGCTGGACAGCGCCCACGCCTACATCCTCGGCATTCCGCAGACCGTCACCGACCGCCTGCTGACCGAGCACGCCACCGAGGTGGGTGTCGACCTCCGGCGCGGTCGGGAACTGGTCGGCCTGAGCCAGGACGAGGACGGCGTGGACGTCGAACTCTCCGACGGGACGACACTGCGCTCGCGCTACCTCGTCGGCTGCGACGGCGGCCGCAGCACGGTCCGCAAACTGCTCGGGATCGACTTCCCCGGCGAGCCCGCCACCGCCGAGACGCTGCTGGGCGAGATGGAACTGACCGAGGACTGGGAAACGGTGCTCGCCGTGATGACCGAAGTCCGCAAGACCCAGTTGCGGTTCGGTCTCTCCCCCATCGGCGACGGGGTGTACCGGGTGGGAGTGCCCGCCGAAGGACTGGCCGAGGATCCCCGCATCCCGCCGACCTTCGACGAGGTCAAACGGCAGCTCAAAGCCGTCGCCGGCAGCGACTTCGGCGTGCACTCGCCGCGCTGGCTCTCCCGCTTCGGCGACGCCACGCGGCTGGCCGAGCGCTACCGGGCAGGGCGCGCGTTCCTCGCGGGCGACGCGGCGCACATCCACCCGCCGGTCGGCGGGCAGGGGCTCAACCTCGGTGTCCAGGACGCCTTCAACCTCGGCTGGAAACTGGCCGCCGCGGTCAACGGCTGGGCACCGGAAGACCTGCTGGACACCTATCACACGGAACGGCACCCGGTGGCCGCCGCGGTACTGGACAACACCCGCGCGCAGATGCAGCTGATGTCGCTCGACCCGGGGTCCCAGGCCGTCCGAAGGCTGCTGACGGAGCTGATGGATTTCGAGGACGTGAGCCTGTTCCTGACCGAGAAGATCACCGCGACCGCGATCCGCTACGACTTCGGCGAAGGGCACGAGCTGCTCGGCCGCCGGATGCGGGATCTGGACTTCAAGCAAGGACATCTCTACGGGCTGACCCGTAGCGGTCGTGGCCTGCTGCTCGACCAGACCGGCGCGCTCTCGGTGCGGGACTGGTCGGACCGGGTCGACCACGTCGTCGACGTCAGCGAAGAACTCGAGGTACCGGCGGTGCTGCTGCGGCCGGACGGGCACGTGGCGTGGGCGGGTGAAGACCAGGAAGAGCTGCTCACGGCTTTGCGCCGGTGGTTCGGAGAGACCGAAGGGCTTTAGCGACGTCCGCGGGGGCCCGTGCCCGGTCACGGGCCCTGCGGACCCCGATAACGCAACGTCTGGTTGTAGACGATGTTGGTGTTCGTACTCCCGAACAGCGCGAGCTCGTTGACGATCTCCTCCAGCCGTCCCATCGACGGGGCCGCGATCTTCAGCGAATAGCAGTCGTCACCGGTCGTGCGGAGGCATTCGAGGATCTCGGTCCGCTCCGCCAGGAGCTTGTGCAACGGCGCGTGCTTGCTGCCCGGATACTTCAGCCGCACCACCGCGAGCACCACATACCCGGCCTTCTCCAGGTCGACCTCGGCGCGGTAGCCGGTGATCACCCCGGCCGACTCCAGCCGTTTGACCCGCTCCGTCGTCGCCGACGCGCTCAAGTTGACCCGTTTCCCCAGCTCGGTGAGCGGAAGCCGCCCGTCGTTCTGGAGCTCCACCAGGATCGCCCAGTCGGTCGCGTCGAGAGTCTCGGCCATCGGGGCAGAATACCGGCAGATCCACGGTGGAAGTGCCGGTACGCAGGGAAAGATCTCTTCCCGGGTTATCGCCCCGCCGATAGCCTTGACCTGTGCGAATAGGTGTCAACGTCCCGAATTTCGGCCCGGGAACCGACCCCGGGATCCTCCGCGGCTGGGCCACCACGGTCGAAGGCCTCGGCTACGACCTGCTCATGGTGTCCGACCACGTCGCCATCACCCCCGACGTCGCCGAGCAGTATCCGGCGCCGTTCTACGAACCGTTCACGACGCTGTCCTGGCTCGCCGGCGTGACGAACGAAATCCGGCTGGGCACCACCGTGCTCATCGTCCCGTACCGGCATCCGCTGCTGATCGCCCGCATGGCCGCGAACCTGAACCAGCTCAGCGGCGGACGGCTCGTGCTCGGCGTCGCGTCCGGCTGGGCCCGTCAGGAGTTCGCAGCGCTCGACGTCCCGTTCGAGAAACGAGGACGGCTGACCGACGGCCATCTCGACGCCGTCCGGAAGGCCTGGGCCGACGACGCCGACTACCGCGCCGGTGACATCCCGATCTGGGTCGGCGGCAACAGCGACGCCGGGATCCGCCGCGCCGTCCAGGTCGGGGACGCCTGGCATCCGCTGCGGGCCACCCTCCCCTGGCTCACCGAAGCGCTCACCAGGGTCAAGACCATCGCCGACGCGCAGAACCGGCCCGTCCCCGCGTTCACCCCGCGGATCCTGCTGAACATCACCGGCCGTCCGGTCACCGGACCCGGCCGCCTCGCCGGGGAAGGCACGATCGAGCAGATCGTCGACGACCTCGACCGGCTACGCCACCTCGGTGCCGAGACGGTCGTACTCGACCCGTTCTCCGGTGACCCCGAGGAGACCCTCCGCCCGGAAGCCGCCTGGCAGGCGCTGGCGACCGTGGCCGCACACTGGGAACTGGGCCGCTACCGAACCGAACAGGACCGACGATGACCGAACAAGACGAGAAGTTCCTCCGCCGCGCCATCGAACTGGCCGCGAAATCCCGCACGGACGGCGACCCGCCCTTCGGCTCGCTCCTCGTCGGCCCCGACGGCACGGTGCTCGCCGAGGACCACAACACCTCGGTGTCGCAATCGGACATCAGCCTGCACCCGGAGCTGAAACTCGCCGTCTGGGCCGCGCGCGAACTCGACCCAGCCGTCGCCGCGGCGACCACGATGTACACCAGCTGCCAGCCGTGCGGGATGTGCCAGGGCGCCATCGAACGCTCCGGCCTCGGCCGGGTCGTGTTCGCCCTTTCCGGCGACCAGGTCACCGCGCTCAAACCGCCGTCCACCGCGCCGCCCGTCCGGCTCGAAGGCCCGGCGTTGTACGACGAAGCCCGCGTCCCCGTGGAGGGCTACTACACCTGAGCAGCGGCGAATCGGAATTCCGGCGGGGCCAGAATCGGCCCCATCACCGGATTCTCTTTCCGCAGCTCGATTTCCACGGCCGTCAATTCATCCCAGCATTCCAGGACCCGCGCCGTCGCCTGGTTCACGAAACGCGAACCGACGCACGCGGCCGCCCCGAAACCATAGGGTCGGTAATCCATGTAGTAGATCACCCAGCCCGACTCATTACTGCGAATGCCGCGCAGCAATACGGCCCTGTCAATAGCGGAACGAGACGGGTCGCGGACGGCCGGCTTCGGCTAGGATGATCACGATGTCCGCCGAACTCGTGCCCACCGCGCCGGAAGCACCGGCGGCCCGGCTGCCGGAGACCAGGGCCGAGAACCGGCGACAGATCCTCGCCGAAGCCGTCGCGCTGCTTCCCGCGCTCCCGCCCGCCGACCCGCTCGACCGGTACGCGATCCGGCACATCACCACGCTCTGGCTCGAGACCGACAAGACCGACCACACCCGCCGCGCCTACTACGCCGACCTCTCCGCCTGGCTCGGCTGGTGCGCCCGCACCGGGCTCGACCCGCTGACGGCCCGCCGCGCCGACGTCGACGCCTGGAAGAACACCCTCACCGTCACCGGCAGGGACGGCCTGCCCCGGCCCGCCGCCGACTCCACCGTCGCGCGCACCCTCGCCGGCATCTCCAGCTGGTACCGGTACCTGCAGTCCAACGACATCGCCGACCGCAACCCGGTCTCCGCGGTCAACCGGCCCAAAACCGGCAAGACCCCGCCGCTACCGGCCCTCGGCGGCGAGTCGACGGCGAAACTGCTGAACCACATGGAGAACCGGGCCCGCACCAACGACACCGAAGCGTCCTGGCGCGACGCCGCCGTCGTCGCGATCCTGTTCTACACCGGCCTGCGGGTCTCCGACCTGACCACCGCGACCGTGCGCGACCTCGACGCCGACGCCGGGCACACGATCCTGCGCTACACCGCCAAGGGCGGCCACCGCGACTTCGTCCCGCTCGTACCCGCCGCCCTGCACCCGCTGCACCGCTACCTCGACCTGCGCGCCGCCCGCGCCGGAGTCCGTCCCGACGAACTGACCGGACCGCTGCTCGCGACCATGCCCCACCGCTACGACGGCACCAAACCCGGCGGAAAACCGTTGGCGCAACGGGATGTCTGGTTTCTCCTGCGGGCACAGGCCCGCGCCGCCGGGCTCGCCGAAGCGAACACCATCTCCCCGCACACCGCGCGGCGCACCACCGGCACCCTGCTGCTGGCCAACGACGTCCCGGTGCAGAAGGTCCAGGACCTGCTGGGCCACGCGGACATCCGCACCACCCGCGACCGCTACGACGCGCACCGGCACAAGCTGGAGACCTCTCCCGTGCACGCGCTCGCGCAGCTGCTCGCCGACGCGCGCCACCGTCAGAACTGAGCCTGCCCCAGCTGGGACTTCGTCGCCCCGATCACGACACCGTCGACCCGCGTGAGCCAGCTCCCGCACAGACACCGGACGTACTCGAGCCTGCCCTGGGACACCCGCTGGGTGTTCCGCACGCTTCCCGGCAGTTCCGCCAGCGGCCACCCGCACCGCGGACACATGTTCGCTTCCATCCCCCGATCGTGCTGTAATGAGTCAATGCACTTCAACCCTTACGGCGGAGCGGCGGCGCAGATCGCCGCCGAACTGGTCAATCTCGGCGACGCCGCCGGACCAGCCACGCTGACCGCGATCTTCAAGGACCGCATGACCGTCCCCGCCGTCGAGGAACACGAATCGACCGAGATCATCGCCTGGACCCAGAGACTCCGGCACGTCTTCGAAGCCGACCCGGCCACACGCGTCGACCTGGTCAACGCGCTGCTCCACGACTCCGCGTCCAAGCCCTACATCTCCACCCACGACGGCAAAGCCCCCCACCTGCACTACGTCGACGCGCACGCCGGAACCGTCTCCCGGGTCCGGGCCTACACCGCGGGCGGGCTCGCGCACCTCGTCTGCGACGCCCCTGATCGCTTCGGCGTCTGCTCACGCGAAGGTTGCGAAACCGTCTACGTCGACATCTCCCGCAACGGCCGACGCCGCTTCTGCTCGACCCGCTGCGCCACCAGAGTCCACGTCGCCGACCACCGCACCCGGCAGGCGAGCTAGACAGGCTAGATCGCGTACCGCCACGCCGTCAGGGCATGCGCCGAGAACCACGCACCCAGGACCACCCACGCCGCCGCGGCCGCCACCGCAGTCACCGTCCGCCGCTTCGACAACCCGATCGCGATCGGGATCAGGACCGGGAAAGCAGGCAGGATGAACCGGATCTTCGCGTCCGGCAGCCCCCGCGTCCCGATCGCCAGCAACAGCACACCGGCGCCGTACAGCGTCAACGGCCACGGCACCCGGATCAACGCCGCCACCCCGGCCAACGCCACCGCACCCAGCAGCAACAACACCGTCAGCGTGCTGAACACCGACTCGTCCCCGGTCAACCGCGCCAGCACCGAATCCGCCGTCTCCGCCCCGAAATCGAACTCGGTGTTCCAACCCCGCAACTCGATGTCCTGCCAGCCGGTCCAACTGCCCGTCCGGTACGCGACGAACCCCAGGTACCCCGCCACCCCCAACGGCGCGACCACCGCACCCGCCAACGCCCACCAACGCTCCTCGGTGCGCCGGAAGACCGCGATCAACGCCGCCACGACGACCACCGCGACCAGCACCACCGCCGTCGACCGGGACAACCCGGCCCCGAAAGCACACAACCCCGCCAGCATCCAGCGCCGCTCCAGCACGCCCACCAACGCCCACACCGCGAACGCGCAGAACACCGCCTCCGTGTAGGCCATCGAGAACACGATCGCCATCGGCGCCCCGGCCCACAACGCCACCAGCAGCAACCCGGTCCGGTCACCCCGATCCGGCGACACCGCCCGCCCGATCCGGATCAGGCCGCACGCCAGCACGAGACCGGCGATCACCGACACCGTCAGCGCCGCGGTCACGACGTCGGGCCCGAGCCACATCACCGCGCCGACGAGCTTCGGATACAACGGGAAGAACGCCATCGGCGCGTCCGAGTACGGCTGCCTCGCCGCGTCCAGGGTTCCCGGCAGATCCGCGTACCCGTGCACCGCCAGCCGCAGATACCACTGACCGTCCCACGCGGTCAGCCGATCGGTCAGCGTCGAACCGCGCCGGGCGGCCAGCAGATCCAGCAACTGGACACTCGCCGTGCGGATCACCAGGTACAGCGCGATCGCCCTCGGGTAAGGCGACCAGGCCAGGCGGTCGAGGACTCTCTCGAACACACGCGCCGGACGCCCCTGCCGGGGCGCCGTCTCGCGAACGGCGGGTTGATCAAGGTCGTCGACTTCTCGAAGCACGATCAGAGTGTCCACAATGTGAGGTCATTTCGCCGTTCGATCTCGAAGATTCACAGCTCGGAGCAGGTGGGGAAGGCCACAAACCAGGCTTGTGGGCCCACCTCGATCCTGTGTTTCCCAGCCCCCGCCCACGGCTCCTACGGTCGGAACCATGAGCGAACAGAACATCGACGACAAGGTCGCGATCATCGCCGGCGGCGCGAAGAACCTCGGCGGACTCCTCTCCACCACCCTCGGCGAGGCCGGCGCCAAAGTCGTCGTCCACTACCACGGCGACACCTCCGCGGCCGACGCCGAGAAGACCGTCGAAGCCGTCCGCGGCACCGGCTCCGAAGCCATCGCCGTCCAAGGCGACCTGACCACGGTCGCCGACGTCCGCCGCCTCTTCGACACCGCGATCGACAACTTCGGCCGCGCCGACATCGCGGTCAACACCACCGGCATGGTCCTGCGCAAACCGATCCTCGAAACCACCGAGGACGAGTACGACCGCATGTTCGCGGTCAACGCGAAAGCCGCCTACTTCTTCATCCAGGAAGCCGGCCGACGCCTCTCCGACAACGGCAGGATCATCAGCCTCGGCACCTCACTGCTGGCGGCCTTCACCGACGGCTACTCCACCTATGCCGGCGGCAAAGCCCCGCTGGAGCACTTCACCAGGGCGGCCGCCAAGGAGTTCGCCGACCGCGGCATCTCGGTCAACGTCGTCGCCCCCGGCCCGATGGACACCCCGTTCTTCTACCCGCAGGAAACGCCCGAACGGGTCGAGTTCCACAAGTCGCAGGCCATGGGCGGACGCCTCACGAAGATCGAGGACATCGTGCCGATCATCCGGTTCCTGGCCACCGACGGCGGCTGGTTCACCGGCCAGACGATGTTCCCGAACGGCGGCTACACCACACGCTGACCCCTACGCTGACCGAGACGCCGCAGATCGGACACGAAGGGGAACCCCGAGGTGGGCCTGGACCTGTACAAGCTAAACCACCTCATCGCCGTCGCCGAAGAAGGCAGCTTCACCCGCGCGGCGACCCGGCTGCACCTGAGCCAGCAGGCGCTGTCGACCTCGGTGCGCACGCTCGAGCGGGAAGTCGGCGTCCCCCTGCTCGAGCGGAGCGCCACCGGCGTCACCGTCCTCCCCGCCGGACAGGCACTCATCGCCGACGCCCACCTCCTGCACGGCATCGCCGACTCCGCCGTCCAGCGCGCCCGGCGCATCGGCCGGACCGAACCGGAACGACTCCGCGTCGGCCACACCCCCGCCGTCACCGGCGACGAGGTCACCGCCCTGCTCCGGAAGCACCAGCCCGACCCCGAGCTGATCATCGACGTCAACCAGCGCTATCCCGACGAACTCGTCGCACAGCTGCTCGGCGGACAGCTCGATCTCGGCCTCGGCCGCGCACTGGCCCTCGCGCACGGCCTTGTCGGCACCACCCTGATCCGGCAGCCGCTCAACGTCGCCGTCGCGGCAGGCCACCGGTTCGCCGGACGCGACCACCTCCAGCTGAGCGACCTCGCCGACGAGGACATCACCGTCTGGGGACATCCCGGCCGCTCCGGGTACACCGATCTGCTCGTCAACCTCTGCCGTGACGCGGGATTCGAGCCACGCGTGCGCCGCAACCCCATCCAGGGAACACCACCGGTCACTGCCGTCCTCGACACCGACGGCGTCGCCCTCGTGACCGCGCCGCCAGGACCGGCGGCCGGCGGCGCCGTGTGCGTCCTGGGGCTGGAACCGGAGGTAAACGTCCCGCTTCAGGCACTTTGGCCCCAGTACAGCACTTCCGACGCTCGCCAGGCCTTTCTCGCGTCTGCCCAGGGTTTCTCGTGAGGCACACGGGTCTCGTGAGTGGCGCGATGTCGTGATGATGGAGGATTTGGGACACTGAACGTCCCAAATCCACCATCGTCGAGCTCTCAGGGCTGGTCCAGGACAGCTGGGCGAATCGCCACTCACGAGAGGTCGACCCGGGACTCGCCGGTCCGCCGATCGTGGTGATCCAGCAGCTTCGACAGCAGCTCGGTGAACTGCGCCCGCTCCCCGGGTGACAGCGGTTCCAGCAGTTCCTCCTGGCGCTCGGCCAGCTGCTTCTCCAGCCTCCGCAACCGCCGCTTGCCGGCGGTGGTCAGTGAGATGACGTTGCGCCGCCGATCGGCGGGATCCGGGGCGCGCTCAACCAGTTCGCGGTCGGCGAGTTCGTTGATCGTCGCGACCATCTCGCTGACGTGGATCCCACTGCGACGGCCAAGCGTCGCCTGACTGGCGGGACCGTACTCCTCCAGCGTCGCCAGCACGCGGTAGTGGTAGCCCCGGGCGTCGACGGCGGAGAACCCGTCGGTCACCAGGCGATGGGCGTGGGTCGCGGTCTGCGTGAGCAGCCAGCTTGGCAGACCGCGCCATCGGGCAGGCGGCTCTCCGGACGAGTTCTCCATGTGACAAGTCTAACCAATCGTTGGGAGCCCGAACGATTGCAGTATCGTTTGGAGACCAAACGTTGGGCGCCTAAACGTTTAAGCGGCGAATGACCATCCGGGAGCCAAGACCATGATCAAGCCCTTCCGTATCGACATCCCCCAGGCCGACCTCGACGATCTCCACGACCGCCTGTCCCGCACCCGCTGGCCCAACGAGATCACCGACGCCGACTGGGACTACGGCTTCCCGCTGGCCCGCCTCAAGGAACTGGCCGAGCACTGGCGCACCGGTTACGACTGGCGCGCGCACGAAGCCGAGCTCAACGAACTTCCACACTTCACCACCGAGATCGAAGGTCAGAACATCCACTTCATCCACGTCCGGTCCGCGAACCCGGACGCGCTCGCGCTGATCCTCACCCACGGCTGGCCCGGTTCGTTCCTGGAGTTCCTCGACGTGATCGAGCCGCTGTCACGCGACTTCCACCTGGTCATCCCGTCCATCCCCGGCTACGTATTCTCCGGCCCGACCCACGAACGCGGCTGGGACATCACCCGGATCGCGCGAGCTTGGGTCGAGCTGATGCGCAGGCTCGGATACGAGCGCTACGGCGCACAGGGCGGCGACTTCGGCTCGGGCATCTCGATCGCGCTCGGCACGGTGGCCCCCGAACAGGTCGTCGGTGTACACGTCAACTACCTGCCGACCCGGCCGGAAGCCGGTGTCGAACTGTCCGAAAAGGACGAAGCCCGACTGGACAAGGTCCGGCGACTGATGGCGAGCCGGCCGCCGTATCAGGCCCTGCAGGCCGCGACCCCGCAGACCATCGGCTACGCGCTGACCGATTCGCCGGTCGGCCAGCTGGCCTGGATCGCCGAGCGCTTCGCACAGTGGACGGATCCCCGCTCGCCGGTCAGCGACGACCGGATGCTCACCGACATCTCGCTGTACTGGCTGACCGCGACCGCGGCGTCCTCCGCGCGACTGCACCACGAGGCCGTGCGCGGCACCGAGCCGTGCCCGGTCCCGCTCGGCGTGGCAGTGCTCCCGCACGACATCACACAGTCCGTACGACCTCTCGCCGAGCGGCTGTACAACGTCAGACATTGGTCGGAGTTCCATCGCGGCGGGCACTTCGCCGCGATGGAGGTACCGGATCTCCTGGCTGAGGACATTCGGGCCTTCTTCCTCGACCTGCAGGCGTCGTAGCTGGGTTTTTTCTGTCGAATGGATAGGCTTTTGAAGCTAACCCCCGCCGTATAGGGCGTTATACATTCGAGGAACGTCAGTGATCGGTCGAGAGCTCCACCGCTTCAGTCGATTTCCGGCCTTCCAGGACGCGCCTACATAGCGTTATACGTCGGGGGAGGCGGATGAGTCCCGCGATGAGAAGGCAGATCAGGTAGGCGTTGCCGATCAAGGCCTCCACGAGGTTCCAGTCGCGCTCCGCTCCCCCGCCGCCCGGGACCACGGAGACCGTCCACCCGGTGAACAGAACGGCGACCATCAGCGCAGCCCCGCGACGTCCCCGGGCGGCGAGGAAGCCGATCGCGGGCACCACCCACACCCAGTGGTGAGTCCAGGAGATCGGGCTGATCAGCAGGGAACATCCTGCTGTGACCAGCAGCGCGGCTCGGTCGTCACCCGCTCGATGGAGGCGGTGCACGAGCCACATCGACACCGCCGCGAACGCGACGCTGGACAACACGATCAGCACCGTGGCCGTCCGTCCTTCCTGGACGGTCCGCGCGACGAATCCCTGCCACGACTGGTTTCCCACCCAGCCCTTCATCTCGGCGAAATGGTCGTTGAAGATCGCCGAGGCCCAGAAGCGAACGGAATCGGCAGGCAGGACGGCCATCGCGAACGTCGTCGCGCCGAGAAAGGCCGCCAGCGCGCGTGCCGCGTCGGCGGTACGCCGCACCACCAGGAGATGGACGATGAAGATCAGGGGGATCAGTTTGACGGCCGCGACGATCCCGATCGCGATCCCGTGCCAACGCGAATGACGCAGGAGGAGCAGGTCCGTCACCACGGCGGCCATCAGCACGAGGTTGACCTGGCCGAGGCCGATGGTCTGCCACACCGGCTGGAGCGCGAAGGCGCCGAGCAGCAGAAGCGGCAGGTGGGCCCGGTCGGCGAACGGCCGGAGCGCGAAGTAGAGCGACGGCGCGGCCGCCAGCGCCAGCAGGCCCCAGCACAGCTGGGTGGGCAACGCGGTCAGCGACGTGAACAGGAGTGCGGCGAACGGCGGATAGGTGAACGGCAACTCCGGCGCCCATTCGGGGAGCGCCCGCAGTGGTGAATAGAGACTTTCCCCTTCCACCACGGCGAACCCGCCTGCCCGGTACACCGCCGAATCGACACCGAGCGGCAGCTCCGAGATCCACCAGCCGAGCGCCACCAAGGCGCATACGGTCATCGCTCCGCCGACGACGATCAGCGCCGGGTCGACGCGTCGCCCTCTTGACCACTCCATGGGGAAACGATCTCCGGAACCACGCCGGGAAACATCGCCCCGGGGAACCGTCTTGGCGCCGCTACCCCGGTACGCGCTTTCGTGCCTACCCCTACCCCGGTATCAGGGCGTGGCTCCCGGAACGACGAGCCCAGCCTCGTACGCGACCATGACCGCTTGCGCGCGATCACGCACCCCGAGTTTGGCGAAAACCCTGCTGACATGGGACTTCGCCGTCTGTTCCGCGATCACCAGCGCTTCGGCGATCTCCGTGTTGGAGAGGCCGCGGGCGATCAGCCGGAGCACTTCCGTCTCGCGTGCGGTCAGCTCGGCCACGAGGGCGTGACCCGAGTGCGCCGAGGCGTGGGTGCGGGTGAACTCGCCGATCAGGCGCCTGGTGATCGTCGGCGCGAACAACGCGTTGCCGGCGGACACCACCCTGACCGCGGTGACCAGGTCGTCCAGCGGGGAGTCCTTCAGCAGGAAGCCGCTGGCGCCCGCCCGCAGCCCGCCGAACACGTATTCGTCGATGTCGAAGGTGGTGAGGATCAGCACGCGGACCTCTTGCCGCCCCGCCACGATCCGACGGGTCGCCTCGATCCCGTCGAGTTCGGGCATACGCACGTCCATCAGCACGACGTCCGGTTCGAGTTCGGCGCATAGCGCGACGGCGGTGATCCCGTCCTCGGCCTCCCCCACCACCCGTAGGTCGGGCTGCGCGTCGAGCACCGCGCGAAAACTCTGCCTGACCATGGTCTGGTCGTCGGCGATGACCACCGAGATCACGGTTGCGGATGCCCCTCACGATCGAGCGGAACGGTCAGCGCGACGAGGAAACCGCCGTCCGGCCGCTCCCCCGCCTCAAGATCAGCCGCGAGCATAGCCGCCCGCTCCCGCATGCCGACCAAACCGTGTCCGCTGCCGGTCTGTTCCGTCCTTCTCGGACCGTCGCCGGGCCCGTTCTCGATGAGCAGCCGGACGGTACCCGGTCCGGCCGTGAGTTCGACCGAGATCGGCGCCCCGGGAGCGTGCTGGATCGCGTTGCTGAGGGCTTCCTGCACGATCCGGAACACCGACAACGCGACGCCGACCGGGACGGCGTCGAGATCACCCCGCAGGTGGAGTTCGCACGCGGTGCCGGCGGCCTTCACCCCTTCCACGAGTTCGACCACCTTGCCCAGCCCCGGTTGCGGCGAAGTCGGCAGAGCGTGGTCCTCGGACCGGAGCACGCCGAGCAGCCTGCGCAGCTCGGTCAGCCCTTCACGGGCGGTTCCGGCGAGGTCGGCGAACTCCTGCCAGATCTCGGCTTCGCGGTCGGCTTTGGCCGGATCGGCGAACCGGAACCGCGCCGAGTCCGCGCGCACCGCGAGTACGGACATGTGGTGCGCGACCACGTCATGCAGTTCCCGCGCGATACCGGCCCGTTCCTCCAGCAGGGCCGCCCGGGCCTCCTCGGCGAGCCTGCGTTCCTGTTGTGCCACGCGTTCCTCTTCGGCGAGCCTGCGCTGCCGGACCGTGTTGCCGAGGAAGAACGCGATCCCGCCCAACAGGACGAGCAGCGCCGCGTCACGCCAATCACCCAGGAAGGGCGTCGCGGCACCGAACGAGATCAGTCCCGCCCAGGTCAATTCCGCCTGATCGTTGCTCTCCCCCACCAGGTAGAAGACGAGCGCCGCCGTGAGCGCGAAACCCGGCGCCCACGGCCAGCCCCAGGTGGCGGCGATGCCGGGCAAGGTCAGCGGGGTGCTCACGACGCCGACGATCAGCGTGCGCCATCCCCACAGCGGCGAACGCACCGCGAGCAGGCAGGGCAGCACGGTGATGAGCACGTTGAACGTCTTCGCGGGCGGCGACACCGAGACGGTCGAGAACGTGACGAAACCCGCCCAGAGTCCGCATCCGGCGATCGCCAGCGCACGCAGCCAGCGCAACCCCGCCGAGCGCTTCGGCGGGGCGTCGGTTCCAGCGAATGCCGTGTAGCGGAGGGCATCCCACCACGCCCGCAGGCGCTGTCGGGTGATCATCAGACGTCACCCTACCTTCGGATCGCCTCATGGCACTGAGTGCCAGAACCGGTTACGGCTCGTTCAAGGCAGCGTTCACCTTGGCGATGACGGTGTGCAGCGGTGCTGCCGTGGACAGCACGGCCACCACCGTCTTTTCGGCGCCGGCGCCCGCGACGGGTTCGGCTCTGAACGCGTCGATGACCAGCGCGAAGGCCTCCGCCGCGCTGGCAGCAATGTCGTCCTGCCCGCCACTGCGCAACCAGCGCCGGAGCACGTGGTTGTTGGCGGCCGCGATCGCCGCCGCGGCCACTGCCGCCCGCAGGCTCGCCGTCTCGTCGCCCTGCTCCGTGTACCGCGCCCGCAGGTAGCGGGCGAGCACCCGCTGGTAGCGGTCGACGGTCGCGACCTCCTTGTCCCGCAACGAGGGGACCGTCCGCGTCAGGGTGAACCGCTTGAGCGAGACGTCGAGTTCCGCGGCGTAGGAGTCGAGGACAAGGCCGACCGCGGCGCAGGCCACCTCCACCGGGTCGCGGCCGGGGTCCGCGGCGGCGAACGTCTCCTCCATTTCGGCCACAATCTCGTCGTGGTTCGCGAAGAGCACGTCGTCCTTGGCGTCGAAGTACCGGAAGAACGTCCGGCGGCCCACCCCGGCGGCGGCCGCGATCTCGTCCACCGTGGTGGCCTCGTAGCCCTTGGCCACGAACAGGTCGACGGCCGCGGCGGCGAGCGCGCGACGCAGCCGGCGACGGCCCGCGGGCGTCGCCCCTGCCCTGGTCACCGGCGCTCGGCGCGGCGAATCGGTCATAGCGGGACGGTAGCAGCCATTTGCTAGTGGCACTGAGTGCCGTTAGGCTGACGGTGATCCCGGGGCCATCGTGTCCCTCCGCCGTCCGGAAGGCGCCGACGATGTCGCTGGACCACCAAGTGCTTCCGATCGAGTCCCGCTCGTCGGTGGAGTCGATCCGCCCCCGGGGCGACGCCTTTTACAGCCGTCTCTTCGGCTGGTCGCTGAAATGGCGTGGCACGCAGCCGTTCCTGGTGCTGGAAAACGGGATCTGCGCGGTGACCCTGCCCAAGATCAACGGCGCCCAGGTCCTCACCCGGCTCGCCGAGACCGGCTGCGGGGGCCCCGCCATGGCGGTGCTGACCCAGCAGGGCCCGCGTGTGGCCATCCTCGCCGAGTCCGACGGGCTTATCCCGCCTCGGATCTCCTTGCCACCGCACGTCGAGGTGCTCGCGTGGGGTGCACTGCTCCCCTTGCCCGCCGACTCCGGCCGCGCCGAAGCCCACGCGGAATGGCTCTCGGCACCGGATCCCCGGCAGCGCTGGCTTCCGAGCCTGGACGCCGTCCTCGCGGGCGTCCGGCCGAGGTAGCGCGCGGCTCATGCCGCCACCGAGGCCTGAGCCGAGACGAGCAGGGCTCCACCGTCCGATTCGGACAGGGTGATCTCGAGAGTCGCGCCTTCGGCCAACGGTGGAAGGTCGTTCAGGGTCACGCGGCCGATCAGCCGTTGCCCGCGGCGCGCGTTCGCCACACCGGAACTCCGGACCTCGATCCCCGACCGCTGCCACACGCTGACACTGTCCACCGTCGCCGTCCGGGCACGCCACAGGCTTCCGCACCAGGCCACGAGCGCGGCCCCCGCCGTGTTGCACAGCACGTCGTCCAGCGATCCGACCCGGCCGGCGCCCTGCCAGACCTGGAGACACTCGATCGACACGGACGCCACGAACGCCGACAGGACGACCCGCGGCACCGGCCTCGCCCACTCGAAGCGCACCGGCATCAGCACCGCGAGCGGCGTCAGCAGGAAAACGTTGCCCGCCAACTGGAACAGGGCGGGATCGGGGTGATCACCGAAGACGGGCAGGACGTCCGCCAGCAGGTGAAGACTCACCGGGGAACCGCGTCCCGCCGGCGGCGCCGGCACGAAGACGACCAGGAGCACCGCGAAAAGCGAGGCCAGCAAAGCGAAATCCAGCGCGATCGCGAACGGGCGGCGCCGCTTCCCTCGGAGGCGTGCCCCGATTTCGACAATCCCCGCACCGGCCGCGGCGGCGAGCAGCGACCACGGTGCGGCGCCGGAGAATGCCTGCCACCACCATCCCATGCACTCCCCTTTCGCCGATGATCGTCTTCGGCGAGGGTGGCAGGATCGTGAAGGTCAGACAAGAACTCGGGCTATTGTCGGTGAATAACTACCATATGCGTTGATACTGCACCGGATTCGTTTGTCACGGCCGTGCGGTCAGCGCCGGACCGATCCACCGGCGGACGAGGGCGCGCAGCTGCTCGTCGGTGTGGCCCGGCGTGGACGGGTACTGCAGGAACGAGAGGAACAGCCGCATCAGCATTTCGGCGAGCCCCTCGAAGTCCCCGTCGGTCGTGACACCCACCGCGGCCCAGTCGACGGGCACGTTCCGGAGGATCCGCGCGCCGAGCGAGAACGACTGCGAAGAAGTGACCGCGACGGTGAAGACGTCGGCCTCGCCCGCTTTCAAGAGCAGTCCCAGGTACGGCTCGTCGGGGACGGCGCGGACGCCGAACACCACGGATTCCACCGCGACCTCGGCGGCGCTGCCGAACAAGGCCAGATGCCGTTCCATCCGCCCGGCGAACTCCTCGACCCGGTCCAGCGCGACCGCGCTGAGGATGTCGGCGAGGCTCGGGAAGTAGCGGTAGACGGTCTGCCGGGTCACGCCCGCTTCGGCGGCGACGTCGGAGAGGCTGGTCTTGGCGAGACCGACCCGGTCGATGCAGGCCGTCGCCGCGTCGACTATCCGGCGGCGAGCCTCGCGCTCGGTTCCGGGCGGGTTGCCCCGCCATCCGTGGTGCCCCATGCGTCCCATCTTCCCCGAACGGAGAATCTCAGACAGTGGCAGGTGCTCCGCGGCGTACGCGGTACAGCGCGGCCAGCAGCAGACCGGTGGCCACGAAGCAGGCCAATGTGTACAGACCGTTCCCGACCGGGGTGCCGTCTTCGGTCACGCCGTTCTCCGCGGACAGGTAGCCGGGCAAGGCGCCGAGCCAGAACACGGCCATCCCGCCCAGGTAGACGGCGGGATAAAACCGGGTGAAGGCGGTCAACGGCTCGCCGGGACCTCGGTGCCGGACGAAGACCCAGATGCCCGCGAACCACAGCAACGCCAGCTCGACGCCGAGTACCCAGGCCTGCGCGGTCACGTTCCCGCTGAAGACACTCGACGGGAGGCCGGCGATCGCCATGCTCGGCGGCGTGAGGACACCGGCCACGGCGATGCGTGCCGCGAGCGACCACCCGTGTCGCGAACCGCCTGCCAGCCGCACCACCAGATAGGTCATGGCGCCCATCGAAACGGAGGCGAAGAGCAGCATGCTGTTCATGGGGACCGAATCCAGCGCGGGGTGATTGACGATCCGGTTGTTCCCGTTCCAGGCCCACCAGGTCAGCTGCGGGCCGAGGTGATCGAAGACCTCGTAGAACACCTGACAGGAGAAGGCGACCGCCACCGATCCGATCAACGCACCCCTGGCGCGGAAGATCCCGAGCGAGCGGACGAGTTCGTAGGCGAGCTGACTGATCATCGGATAGAACGCCACGATGTACAGCGGCAGCCGGTCCCACATGAACTGAACGGTGAACCGGTTGTGGGCGAAGATGAATCCGTACTGCCGCTCGAGCCCGAACCACTCCGGGAAGTACAGCGGCGGTTCGATGACGAAGAGGTAGACCAGCGAAGCGCACCACAACGCCAGGTTGGTCGAATCACCCTGACGGTGACGGCGAATCGCGTGCACCAACGCGAACACGGCACCGCCGAGGACGAGCAGTTCCAGCAGCGGCATCGTCCAGTGGGCCGCCGCCCACGGTGGGCGGATCGACAGCCAGGGGGAAACGTCGTGGCAGTCGAAGCCGAGACCGCGGGTGACGGCTTCCGCGTCCGGCCCGCATACGGCGTTCATCGGGAGACGGCGGGCTCGGTGGCGCCTTCCGGCGAGTAGTCCGTGACCGGAGGCTCGGCCCGGGCGTCGAAGTCGAAGGGAACCCGGTGCCGCCCGAGCGCGGCCCGGATCCGGTAGCGCACGAGCCCCGCGAGCACACGCGGGTTCGTCATCATGTCCTTCAAGGACTCGTCGAGGTTGAACACTTTCGCGAAGTGCTCGTCGACCACGTCATCCTCGCGGGCGGCGCCGACGATGAGCCTGAACGCCGGGCCGGACACCGCATCGAGCAGGCGGCGCTTCCACTCCCCCGCTTTTTCCGTGCCGACCGCGCAGGCGTAACCCTGATCCCTCGCCATCGCCAGGCTCCACGGCACGTTGAGCAGCTTTCGTTGCGCGGCAAGGAAACGCGCGGAGAACTGCGGTTCGAGGCGGTCGGCGCGCGCGAGGTGCTCGCGCAGCAGCAGCGCCGAACCGGCGGCCGAACTGATGCCTTGTGCGTAGAACGGGTTGAACGCGCAGATCGAGTCGCCGACGAACGCGAGACGTTCCGGCGGGGTGCGGAGCCGGTCGTAACGGCGCCACTTGTTACCCGTCGACCGGGTCAGATGCACCTCGGACGTCGGGGTGGACCGCTCCATCGCGGCCGCGAACAACGGCGCCCGCACCCGGCGGGCCGACTCGACGAACGCCTCCGTGGTGCGCGGCATCTCGAGCCCCCACGAGCCCATGCACGCGATGACGCGGTCGCCCTCGATCGGGAAGAAGTTCACCAGGAACTCGTGCTCGGCCGGATGCGTGCCCTTGTCGGGGGTCGGCATGATCACCAGATGCCGCCACCACCAGGACGGCGGCCGGTCCTCGGGTGAGGGCAGGTCGTACCAGCGCGAGGTGTAGGTGACCTTGGCGTCGAGGGTCCGCACTTCGGGTTCGGGCCAGCCCGCCGCCGCCAGCCAAGTGCTGACCGAGGAACCGCGGCCCATCGCGTCCACCACGAAGTCGGCGTCGACGTGCTCCTCGCCGTCGCGGGTGGAGAACCCGACCCCGGTGACGGCTCCCGCCCGCGCGGCCAGTCCGTTGACGGCGACGCCTTCGCGGATCACGACGTTCGGCAAGGCCCGGACCTTGTCGCGCAGCACGCGTTCGATGAGGATCCGCGAACCGTAGATCATCGTCATCGCGCTGCGTTTCCGCGCCGACCAGCCCTTCCCGTCGAGATAGGCCGCGTCCATGGACGGCATCAGATGCAGTCCCCCGGCGGCGATGAGGTCGTCTTCGAATCCGGGGAACAGCTCGCCGATCGCGCGGCGGCCGGAGTTCAGCAGGAAATGCGGATGCTTGCTCTGCGGTACCCCGCGCCGATGTTCGGCCTCGGCCGGGAGCTCGTCGCGTTCGAGCACCAGCACCTCGTCGAAGTACGGGGCGAGCGCGCCCGCGGTGCAGAGTCCGGCGGCGCTGCCACCGAGGACGACGGCGGTCTTGCCCAGTCGCATACGGACCAACTCCCAGCGTCATTCATACACATTGACAACGCATGTATGAATGTATGAACGGCGCTGGATGCTGTCAAGGAGCGACCGGGGAGATCGAGCTGCTCGTCGTGAGTGATTAGGAGAGTCAAGGCCAAGGCGTCTCAGACACCTTCACACCTTGCCGAGGTACATGAAGGACCCCTTCCTTGCGCCTGGCGCAAGGAAGAGGTCCTTCATGTACCTCGGGAGGGCAAGGTCAGCGGTTCCGAGCCGATCGGGCCTCAGAGGAACTTTCGCAGCACTTCCCGCAGCGCGGTGACGGCGGCGTCGGGCCGGTCCCAGAAGACCATGTGCCCGGCTTCCGGAATCTCGACGAGTCCGGCCGACGGGTTGCACTCGGCGGCTTCGGCCACACCGGCGGCGGTGACGACCGGGCTCTCGCCGCCGTACAGGAAGAAGGTCGGAGCGGGTACCTCCGGCCAGTCGGTGAAGAAGTCCTCCGATTCGAAACCGGCGTGGGTGGCGGCGATCGCGTCACGGGAACACGACGACAGCCAGCGGGCACGCAACTCCTGTTCCCGGCGCGGCCATCGCGGCCAGGACCGGGCCACCTCGTCGGCGTCGGTCCCCCGGCGGGCCTGGTCGAGTTGCCCGAGGAAGGCGTCAAGGGTAGTGGGGTACGGGTCCCGTCCGGGGCCGCTCAGCGGAGGGTCGACCAGAACGGTGCCGCCAAGCCGGGCACGGCCGACGGCGGCGGCCCGCGCGGCGATCCGCGCGCCCATGGAGTGCCCGAGCAGGATCGGGTCGCGCAGATCCAATCCGGCCACGACCGCGTCGACGTCCGCGGCGTAGCTCGCCAGGTCGTAGCCGTGCAGTGGATCCGGCGCGTCGTCGGACAGGCCGCGGCCGCGGACATCGAGTACGAGCGGGCGCACCAGATCGGTGAGTTCCCGTGCCACGAAGTCCATCGTGACGGCCGGGCTGGTGATCCCAGGCAGCACGAGCACCGGGACACCGTCGGGAGGACCGTAGTCGAGCACGTGCAGCCGGACCGGCCCCGATCGCACCCAGCGGCTGGTCGCGGGAACGGTGCCGAGGTCGGTCAGCGCGGGCTGCCCGAGCGTGCGAAGTGGCGCCTTTCCGAGGTAAGCCACCGCATCTTCGACGCTGACGACGTCGGCGTACTTGGCCTGGAGGTCGAACAGTGCGGCGTCGTGCGGTCCCTGGGCACGGTCACCGCAGGCTTCCCGGACGACGAGCGTGTTGAAGCCGGACTGGACGGCGTCGACGGCGGTCGCGCGGACGCAACCCGAGGTGGTGGCGCCGCAAACGACGACAGTGTCCGCGCCCAGGCCCGTGAGGAGAGCGGCCAGTGCGGTTCCGTGGAACGCCGAGGCGCCCTTCTTCAAGACGAAATGGTCGCCCTCACGCTGTTCGAGCCGAGGGTCGAGGGCGATCGCTTCGCTTCCTTCGCGCAGGGCTCGCATCCCGGGTGCTTTCCGGAGCCAGGCGATGGAGTCGCCGTCGGCCTCGGCCGGCGTGTAGCTGATCGCCGTGTAGATCACCGGCACGTCCTGCCGCCGGGCCGCGGCCACGAGGGCGGCGGTCGCGGTCACTTCGGCGGTGAGGTCCGCTCCGGACGGGAAGCCGGGTTCGGTGAATCCACGGGTCAGGTCGACCACTACCAGCGCCGGACGGGATCCGCGGGGCACGCTCGCGCCGAAGCCGGCTCGGTCGTACACGCTGTCGAGGCGTTCATCGACGGGCACGCTGCAACTCCTTGATCAGTTTGTCCTGAGTGCGGATCCGGCCGAGCAGCCAGCCCTGGAACAGCCCGAGCGCCGCGGCGGCCGCGATCGCGCCGTAGCGCTTGACGCTGTCGGGAACCAGCATGGCCAGACCGTCGAGCGCCTCATCGCCTTGCGCGGGAGTGGATTCCGCTATCGTCGCGGGCTCCGCCGTGGCAGGCTGCCGCAACTGGTCGGCGAGATTGCGGGCGAACTGGTCGAGCAGCCGGGTGGACACGGCGCCGATCGCGCCCTTCCCGAACTGGGCGAGCTTGCCGCGGATCGACAGGTCGGTGCGCAACTCGATGGTGGCGCCGCCGGGTGCCTCGCGCACGGTCAGCGTGACGTCGGCTTCGGCGTCGCCGTTGCCGTGGGCGTCCGCTCCCCTGGCCAGCAGCCGCAGAGTGCGGTCGGCCTCGGTGACATCGGTGAAGCGCACGGTGCCGGCGTATGCGGCGGTGATCGGGCCGACCTTGACCTTGACGCGGCCGAGATAGGCGTCGTCCTGCCGCCCGTCGAGGGTCGCGCCCGGGAGGCAGCCCGCCACCCGCTCGACGTCGTTGATCAGGGCGAAGACCGCGTCGGGCCCGGCCGGTACGGACAGCTGGTTTTCCAGGATCACGCTGTCGCCTCCTTTTCCTTGACGTGGCACCGACGGGTCGCGGTCGCCTCGACCGCGTCCACGATCGTCTGGTAACCGGTGCAGCGGCACAGGTTCGCCGACACGGCCTCGCGGATCTCCTCGCGGCCGGCGTCCGGCCGCTGGGCGAGGAATCCTTCGGCAAGCATGAGGAAGCCGGGTGTGCAGAAGCCGCACTGCAGGCCGTGGTGCTCACTGAAAGACCGTTGCAGGTCGGAGAGTTCGCCGTCGTGGCTCAGTGATTCGACCGTGCGGATCTCGGCGGTTTCCGCTTGTACGGCGAACATCAGGCAGGCCCGCACCGGTTCGCCGTCGACGAGGACGGTGCAGGCGCCGCACACTCCGTGCTCGCAGCCGACGTGGGTGCCGGTGAGCCCGAGGTCGTGGCGCAGGACGTCGAGCAGGGTCTTGCGCGGCTCGACGAGGGTTTCGTACTCGTCGCCGTTGACGTTCAGGACGATCAGATGCCGGTCGGTCATGATGGGACGCTCATTTCCTCGGGGATCCGCGTTTCGAGCGCGGCGAGCACGGTCTGCGGATGGACGGGGGTCGCGTCGAGTTCGATCCCCGTATCGCGCAGCGCGTCGTTGATCGCGTTCAGCACGGCGGCCGGCGCGCCGATGGTGCCGCCTTCGCCCGCGCCCTTCGCACCGCTTTCCGTGAAGGCGCAAGGGGTTTCGAGGTGCGTGACGGTGATGTCGGGAATCTCCGTCGCGGTCGGGACGAGGTAGTCGATGAAACTGGCGGCCGACGGTTCGCCGTTGCCGGCATAGGTGACCTCCTCGAACAGCGCGCCGGCGATGCCCTGCGCGATCCCACCGCGGCATTGGCCGTCGACGACCTGCGGGTGGATCACCACCCCGCAGTCCTCGACGCACGCGTAGCGCAGGATCCTGATCTGCCCGGTGCCCGGATCGGCCTCGACGACCACGGCGTGGGTGGCGTTCGAGAAAGTCCCGTCGCCGGGCACGTCGAAGCTCGCCGTGGCCGTCAGCGTCGGTTCGACGTCCTTGGGCAGCAGGTGACTGCGCAGGTACGCCACGTCGGCGATCTCCTCGAACGACGCACGCCGCTCCGGCTCGTCGATCTGGACGACGCCGCCGTCGCCGTCGAGGCGGACGTTGTCGGGGCTCGTTTCGAGCAGGTGCGCGGCGATCTTGCACAGCAGCTCGCCGAGTTTCCCGGCCGCGAGGGACACCGCGGAGCCGCCGATCGTCACCGAACGGGAAGCGAAAGTCCCCCATCCATAGGCGATGCGCTCGGTGTCGCCCTGACGCAGTTTGACCTGGTCGAGGTGCAGCCCCAGCCGGTCGGCCACGATCTGCGCCAGCGTCGTCTCGTGGGACTGGCCGTGGTTCATGGTGCCGCTGGTGACGACGACGGATCCGGTGGTGTCCATGCGGATTTCGGAGATGTCGAAGCCAGGGACCACGGCCATCTTCCGCTTGGCGAAGGCGCCGGATCCGTAGCCGGTCCGCTCAGAGAAGCAGCAGTAGCCGATGCCGATGTGCCTACCCTCGGCGGCGGCACGGTCACGGGTCTCATACCAGCCCTCGTCGCGGAGCGTGGCTTCGGCCAGTTCCAGCGACTCGCGATAGGTACCGGGGTCATAGGTGATGCCGTTGACGCCGGTGTACGGGAACTGGGTGATCACGTTGCGCCGCCGGATCTCGACGGGGTCGAGGCCGAGTTCCCGTGCCGCGCGTTCCATGACCCGTTCGATCGCCATCACGTACTGCGGACGGCTGACCCCGCGATAGGGCGCGGTCGGCGCCTTGTTGCTGGTGATGGCGCGGGCGCGGACCCGGTACTCGGGCACCTGGTACACGCTCGGCATTTCGGCCGACGCCATCAGCGGCTCGATCCCCGCCGTGAACGGGTAACAGGAGTACGCACCCATGTCGCAGACGACGTCGACGTCCAATGCGGTGATGCGGCCGTCCCCGTCGAACGCCGCCAAGGTGCGGTAGCGCTGCTCCCGTGCCAGGAAGCCGGCCGTGAGCGCCTCCCGGCGGTCCTCGATCCACTTCACCGGCCGGTTCAGCCGCCGTGCCGCCGCCGCGACCGCGATCTCCTCCCGGCCGACCACGCATTTCTGCCCGAAGCCGCCGCCCATGTCCGGAACGGTGACCCGCACGGTGCGTTCGGGGACCCGTAGCGAGCGGGCCATCGCGGTGCGCACCTGATGCGGCACCTGGGTGCACATCTGCACGAGCAGCTGGTCGTCGTGATCGTCCCAGGACGCGACCACTCCGCGTGTTTCGAGCGGGAGCGCGTTCTGCCGCCCGCTCTTCGTGACGACCTCGACCACGCAACCGCCGTCCGCGCGGGCCGCCTCGAACGCCGCGCCGACACCGGGAGTGTCGAACATGGACACGTCGAGCAGCACGTTGCCCGGCGCCTCCTCGTGCACGAGCGGCGCCCCTTCGGCGAATGCCGACTCCTCCGAGACGATCGCCCCGAGCGGCTCGTAGCCCACGATCGCGGCCTCGACGCCGTCCTCGGCGCTGTACGGGTCACGCGCGACGACCAGTGCCACCGGCTCGCCGGTGAACCGGACCTTCTCCCTGGCGAGGATCGGCATCGCGGTCGGCGAGAACTCCTCGGGCGGGCGGTCGAGCAGCGCGACGATGTCACCGAGCTCGAGATCCGCCGCCGTGTAGGCAGCGACGACGCCGTCGACCGCCAGGGTGGCCGACAGGTCGATCCCGGCGATCGTGCCGTGCGCGACCGTCGAGCGGACGAACGCCGCGTGCAGCATCCCGGTCAGCTGGATGTCGTCGACGAACCGGCCCCGGCCGCTGAGAAAGCGGGGGTCTTCGCGCCGGGGCACCGAGGCCCCGACCCAGCGACCGTTCCGCCCGTCGAATCGCGGAGTCATCGCGTCGCTCCTTTCTCCCACGCCTGGCCCAAGGCCTTGGCGACGAGGGTTCGCGTCAGCTGTCGGCGGTAGGTACCGCTGCCCGCCGCGTCATCGGGAGGGTCGATGGCCGCCGCCGCGGCCTCCCCGCACGCGGCGAACAGCTCCGGCCCGGGGACACCTCCGGTGAGCAGGAACTCGGCCTCGGGAACCCGGATGGGTGCCGGAGCCACGCCGCCGAGCACCACGCGTCCACCGGCCAGCGGAGCACGATCGTCGGGGCCCGCGTCCAGGCTGACCGCGGCGTCGACGATCGCGAAGTCGCCGTGGCGGCGGGCGAATTCGGTCAGCGCGGCCCGGGGCGCCGGACGGGTGAAGCGCACGGCCGTCACCACCTCGTCGGGCTCGACGGCCGTGCTGTAGAAGCCGTGGAACATCTCCCCCGCCGGGATCTCGCGGCGGCCGCCCGGACCTTCGGCGACGATCACCGCGTCGAGCAGCAGGGCGAGCAGGCACCATTCCGCGGTGGCGTCACCGTGCACGATGCTGCCCGCCACCGTGCCGCGGGAGCGGATCGGCAGATGCCCCACCCACCGCATGGCGCGGGACAGTACGGCGAAGTCCGGTCCGAGCGCGGAGACCTCCACCGTCCGATGGGTGACCATCGCCCCGATGGTGAGCCCCGAATCCGTATGGCTGAAGGAGTTCAGTGCCGGATCCCGGCGCAGCGGGCCAAGGTCGACCAGAGCCGTCGGCCGGGCGAGCCGGAAGTTCATCATCGGCATCAGGCTCTGTCCACCGGCGATGAGCTTCGGATCCTCGCCTGCCGCGGCGAGCTCGCCGAGCAGGCCGACGGCGTCGGAGACGTCGTGCGCCCGGTGGTAGCGGAACGCGGCGGGCTTCACGGAGCCGGAGCCGAGGTCGTACCGGTCACGGGCTCCGCCGGGTCGACGATCCGGTCGAGTTCGCGCCCCCGGGTCTCCGGCGCGCCCATCATCATGAACACGACCGCCGCGACCACGAGCAGCCCCAGCACGGTGAAGGTCAGGGGCAAACCGAGCACCGGCCACAGGACGCTGCCGAACAGCAACGGCGCGAAGCCGGTGATCGCCCGGCTCGACGAAGACGCCCAGCCGAATCCGGAGGCACGGAGTTCGGTCGGATAGAGCTCGGAGACGTAGGCGTACATCACCGGGATCACCACGAGGGCGAACAGGCCGAACGCGCCGATCGCCACGACCGCCGCTGTCGGTGTGTCCAGCAGCAGCGAGAACACGACCAGAGACAACGCCGTGACCGGTCCGGCGATCGCGATGATCCGTTTGCGGCCGACCTTGTCGACGAGGAGCACCGCGATCGCGACGCCGACGATGCCGGTCGCGTTCATGAGCGCGGTCGACGCGAAGGCGGCGATCTCCCCGAATCCCTGTGCCCGCAGGATGGACGGCATCCAGCTGAGCGCGGCGTAGTAGACCAGCATGACCGTGATGAACAACGACCACGCGACACCGGTGATCCGCGGGTTGAACGCCCACACCCGGCGAAGCTGATCGAACGCCGCCGCGAGCGCGCCACCGCGCGTGTCCTCCACCACCGCGGGCGGGATCGTGTACGGCTCGGGGGCCGCTCCCGTACGGCGGACGAGGTCGTCGATGACGGTCCGTGCCTCCGCCTCACGTCCCTTGCGCACCAGGTACAGCGGTGACTCCGGGATGCCGCGCCGCACCCAGAACAGCAGCAGCGCGGGCAGGATCATCAGCACCAGCATCCAGCGCCAGTTCCCGGAAACCGGGACCAGCAAGGTCGCGGTGACGGCGGCCAGCGTCGTGCCGACCGGCCACCAGCCGTCCATCGCCGACAGCACCCGGCCTCGATGGCGGCGTGGCGAGAACTCGCTGACGATCGCGTAGTCCACCGGGATGCATCCGCCGAGCCCGATGCCCGCCAGGAACCGCAGCAGCAGGAACGATTCCACGTTCGGCGAGAGCGCGCCGAGCACGGAGAACAGCGCGAACAGCAGCAGCGTCACGCTGAACGCCCGCTTCCGGCCGATGCGGTCCGCCACCGTGCCCCAGATGACCGCGCCGACGGCCATGCCGATCAGATTGGCCGTCGCCACCAGCCCTTTCTGTCCGGCGGACAACCCGAATTCCGCCCCGACCAGCGGGGTGAGGAACCCGTTCAACGCCACGTCCCAGGCGTCGAACATGTAGCCGAGGCCGCCGATGAGGAAGATCTTTCCTTGCACGCTCCAACGCCAGGGCAAGTCCTGGACGATCTGATCTCCAGTGCGCATGAATGGCTCCGTCGCGCCGGCCAGTCCGCTCCTCAGCGAGCGAACTGGTAATGGATGGACTCGGTGTCGGGATCGGTGAGCGGGCTGCCGTTCCACAGCCAGTCGTAGGAGACGTCGGATTCGCCGTCGAACCGACGCAGCTTCTCGTCCCGCTCGCGCTGCTCGGGACCGTCGGGCAGGTGGTAGAAGTCCATGTTCTGCAGTGACGCGTCCTGCACCATGCCCGCGTGCTTGGCGCGCCGGTCCACGTACCGGATCAGGGCGCCGTCGATCCCGTCGCGGGCGACCCGCCCCAGCTCCTCGGCGAGCACCGCGGCGTCCTCCATGGCCTGGGACGCGCCTTGTGCCTGGTAGGGCAGCATCGCGTGGCAGGCGTCGCCGAGCAGGGCGATCCGGCCGTCGACCCAGACGGGATCACGGCGACGACGGTACATCGCCCACACCGAGACGTCCTCGTCCTTCGCCTTGGCCAGCATGGCCGGGACGCGGTCGTCCCAGTCCCGGTATTCGGCGGCGAGTTCGGCGGCGGTGGCCGGACCGCTCCAGTCCCTGGCGACCGCGTCGGTGCACGGCACGATCGCGACCACGTTGAGGTACTGGCCGCCGCGGATCATGTAGTGCACCAGGTGCTTGTTCGGGCCGTACCAGATCGTGGAGTGATAGCGGTCGACCAGGAACCGGGTGGTGGGGTCCTGTGCGATCAGGTCTCCGGAGATCAGGGCGCGATAGGCCATCTCGCCGGAGAACTCCAGGGTGTCGTCGAATCCGGCGAGGTCACGCACCGCCGACCGGATGCCGTCGGCGCCGATCACCACGTCACCGGCGAACCGTCGACCGTCGGCGGTGAGCACAGCGGGCCGCTCCGGTTCACTACGGTCCAGGTCGGTCACACGCGCGCCGGTCGCCACCTGCACCACCGGACCGGGAACCTCCGGATCCAGGCAGGCGTCCAGCAGCACTCCGTGCAGGTCGGCGCGGTGGTAGTGCCAGTACGGGGCGCCGTACTGGTCGATCACGCGCCCGCCTAGCGGCAGCTGGGCGATGATGCTCCCGTCGGCCCAGCGACGGCGAACCTGGTCCTGCGGCTCGGTCCGCACCCGTTCCAGCCGGGCACGCAGGCCGAGCCCGATGAGGATCCGGCTCGCGTTCGGCGCGGTCTGGATCCCCGCGCCGATCTCACCGAGTGCCGGCGCCGCCTCGACCACGGTGACCCGAAGTCCTCGCTGCCGCAGGGACAGCGCGGCGCACAGCCCGCCGAGGCCGCCGCCGACGACGATGACCTCAAACGACTGACTCGCGGCCATGCCCGCCTCCCGTCTTCGTCAATTCCCCGGCACCACTGAGCAGCCGCCCGGCGCCCGGCACCCGGGGCTCGACCCCGAGTTCGGACAGGATCCGGAACGTCGTGGCGGTCGCCGCGGACAGGACCGGGATCCCGATTTCGTCCTCCACCGGCTGGATCGCCGGCAGCGACGGCATCTGGACACAGGCGGAGAGCACCAGCGCGTCCACATCGGACAGGTTCAGCCTCCGGTGGTGCTCCCGCAACCCGGCCGGATCCAGCCGTGCCACGGCGAGGTTGTCCGACACCTCGAGCGACAGCGCGTCGGCCACCTCGATCCCCGCGTCCTCGATGTAGTCCACCACCGCCTGGGTGAGCGGCTTCAGATACGGCGTGATGATCGCGACCTTGCGGGCACCCAGCGCACGGATACCCGAGAGCAGCGCACCGGCGCTGGACACGACCGGCGCGTCGGAGCCCTCGTCGCGCAGCACGCGCTCGATGTCGGCCTCGGCGGCGCAGTGATAGCCGGGCCCCTGGGCCATGATCGCCACCAGGCACGCGGTGGCCACCACATCCGGCCGGGCGTCGGGCAGTTCGGCCGCCGCCCGGCCCGCCTGCGCGTTCATCGCCCGCAGTTGTTCCGGTTCGACGTGCTTCATCCTGGCCCGCGCGGAATGGAAGACGAACCGGTCCCCCGGCTCGGCCTCTTCCCTGGCACGCAGCATCCTCGGCAGCTCGGTCTCCATCGTGAGGTTCGAGCTGGGGACGATCATCCCGATGTGGTGGTCGCTCATCGACGACCCGCCGGACGCATCTCGGCCACGGTCAGCTCACCGTTGTCGACGATCAGTTCGTCGTCCAGGTACAGGGAATTACCGCGCATCGGGATGTCGAAGTGGCACGGGGTGTCGTTCGGGCCGCCGAGCTCGTTGTTGGGGCCGATGGAGAACATCACGTTGCCGTAGAAGCTGCGCAGCTCCATGCCCATTCCACCGGGGAACTGGGTCAGCCCGTGCCAGTGCGCACGCTCGTCGAGCCCCCAGCCCACGTGACTCATGCCGTAGCCGCGGGGGTCTTCGAAGCTTTCGATGTAGGACCGCAGCAGGTCGGCGTCCAGCCCGGACGATCCGGCACCGCCGCGGATGTCCCGGATGAAACCCTGCTCGATGGTGATTTCCACCGGCGTCTGTACGTAGGTGTTGAACGGCAGCAGGACATCCCCCGGTGACAGCACGATCTTCCCGTCGACGCCGTCGTCGGCGCCACCGGTGAACACGAACGCCGCCGGCCAGTGGTCCCAGCGGCCGGGGGTGTCGGTGTAGCCGTACTCGGACAGCGTCGGGTAAACGCCCAGCTGATAGGTGACATCGGTACCCGCCGGACTGGTGATCCGCATGGTGCCCGCCTTGGCGAGCAGCTCGGCCCCGATCTCCACCCGCTCCCGCAGTTCCTTCGTCGGCATGAGCCGGGCCAGCAGCTCGGGCGGCTCGACCGCGGTGAGGATGCGGGTGCCCGCGTCCTGGATGGCGAACTGTTCCTTGCTGAACAACAGGAACGTGCAGTCGACCACCATGTCCACGCTCTTGAGCGCCTCGACCGCGAGCGGGATGTTCCCGAGACCCGAATCCCCCACGGCCCAGGCGCCCGCTGCGCTGACCGGCGAGGGCAACCGCATGTGGTAGGCCGAGGCACCCAGCTGCTGGGCGGCCCACAGGAAAGCGTCGGCGTACTCCGCCCGCTCACCGCCGCGGGTCAGCACCACCACGGTCTCACCCTCGTGCACCCCCGAGAAAGTCAGCTGGCGCAGGCAGATGTCGTTGAACAGGTTCTGATCCATCGTTGACCACCTCCACATTAATCCGAGCACGTATTATCCGGATGCGCAAGAGTTGCGCCTGGATTCGTGCTCCCGCAACGCATTGGGCCGACACTCATCCGAACACGTACTATCCGGATACGCAAGGGCTTGCGGGGACAGGCTTCGGCAAGGGATGGCCGTGAGCGACCGTCCGGACACGTAGGATTACCCGGGGGCCCGGACAGCGGGTGAAACAGACGAGGGAGAACGACGATGGGTGAACCGGCGCGTACGGGCCGGCGCAGGGAAGACACGCCGGCCGTCACTCCCGCGCCACCCTCCGACCTGCTGGCGGCCCCGGGCTACGGCGCCCGCCGGCTGTACCAGGCGTACCTCGCCGCGTGGAACCGGCACGTGGATCCGGTCCTGACCGGTCCGCAGTTCGCGGTCCTGTCCGCGGTCCGTGCCTATCCCGGGAGCGACCAGAGCTCACTGGCAGGCGCCGTCGCCCTCGACACCTCGACGATGGCCGATCTGTGCCGCAGGCTCGAGCGGCGAGGCCTCATCCAGCGCGTCGAATCCCCGCACGACGCGCGCCGCAAACTGCTCTCGCTCACCGACGAGGGCAAGTCCGTCCTGACCCAAGTCAACCGACGCGCCCGCAGGCTCGACAAGGCGCTCCTCGACGGCACCGACGGCGACATCGACATGGCCGCGCTGCTCAACGCCCTCGGCGCCCACTGGGAACGGATCGCGTCGGTCGACAAACTGCGCTGACCCGGCCCAACGCCGTGAGGGCCTCCTTGCCCACCTTCGAGGTAGGCAAGGAGGCCCTCACGGCCACTGTCCCGTTGACGTCACACGCGTGCTTGGAGCCGGATCACGCGTGTCCGGTCCGACGGCTCAGCAGCCCGCCGGTGAGCACGGCGGACGGCGTGGCGGGTTGCCGTCGATGACGTCGAGTTGCCGGTCGACGTGGACGGCCGCGGCCCGCGGGCCGAGCACGGCGACGTCCAGGGTGCAGGACTCCAGCCAAAGGGGCCTCAGGACGCCGGCCTGACGGCAGACGTTCTCGGACTGGATGCGGACCGAGTAATCGAGGTTGCTCGCGAAGAACGGCGCTGTCGGGTTACCCGTCGACACCGCGGCGCAGGGCCGCAGCAGGGACGCGGTGGACGCGACCCGCCAGCTGTTGCCGAACGTGTAGAGGTCCCCGAACGCGATCGGAGTGCGGAACCGCGTGCCGTCCTTGGCTTCCAGCAGGGTGGGGCTGTCGTCCGGATTGCCGAGCAGGCCACGCACCCTGGTCGGCCAAGTGCCGAGGGAGACCTCCAAGTCCGTGTAACCCGCGTTCGCGGTGACGTGGATGCCGTTCCCGTCCTTGTCCGTCACGGTGTACACGTTCGCGGCCCGCTTGATGTCCACCCCGGTCGGCAGCGACAGGGATCCGCCGGACGCCAGCTCGGTCGGGCGGCCGTCCACCATGAGGCGCGTTCCGTCGCACATCGCGACCTGTGTGGTGCCCATCCTCGTCGCGACCGATCGGTTGACCGAGGTGTTCGGCCACGACGGAGCACCGGACACCTTGCGGGTCTGCACCTCGAACGCACTGCCTGCCTGCGCCTCGACGAAATCGCCCGAAGCCTGGAAGTCGTAGGCCAGCCCGGCGAACGTGACTTCGTGGGTGTCACCGATGGCCACGGCCGAGGCACAGGGTCTCCCCGCGCCGAGCCCTCCGGCGGGGAGTTTCTTTTGCCGGAAGACCAACGCCGGCTTGGTTCCGGTCGGCAGCGGCGGGGGTGCCATGAAGGACAAGTTGTTGGCTTCGTTACTGAAGCCGGTGGAGATGCACTTGGGCCTGGCCGTGCCGCCGTATTCGAGCTGGGTGCGGGTGTTGAACTCGGCGTTGGTGTTGAACACGGCGATGGATTCGTCGTCGTAGCCGTACACGTTGAACTCGACGTCCTCCCACTGCGACCCGATCACGAGTTCGCGGGCGGTCACCACGGCGACGATGGACCCGTCGACGGTGAACACGGCCGCGTCGTGGGGTCCGTTCGCGCTGCCGGTCAGCTTGTACCTCGGCATGCTGCCGGTCACGAGTGGCATGTTCGGAGTGGGCATCCCGGCGCTCTTCTTGTAACAGCTGTCGACCAGTTTGGGCTGCCAGCCGGCCGGGCACGGCGCGCCGTACGACCGCAGCCAGTACCTGATGGACAGCTCACCGCCGGTTCCGTTGTTGGCGAACACGAACTGCATCCAGCCCTGGCACAGCGGCTTGTCACCGCACAGCGGGGTCCCGAATTCGTTGGTGTTGAGCTGGAGTGTGTAGGCGTCCTTGGTCTCCGGCGGCGTGTTGGCCGCCACGAAGGACGTCACACTGGTCACGTTCTTGACCGTGCCGTTGTCGAACGAGCCGGTCGCCTGCTGGACGGCTCCGGCGGGCGTGCGGGCGATGACACCGAAGTCCCCGCCCGCCATCAGCATCGGGGGCGTGTCCGCTCGCGCCGCCATCGGCAGCAGAAGAATCCCGATCGCGGCCATCGCCGCCGTGCGTCTCTTTCCGCGTATTCGCGATAATCGGCTCGTCACCTGATTCCCTTTCATTCGTTTCAGCATTGAGCGAGAAGACTGTCCTCCCAGGTCCACACACCCGGTTGCTGCTGGACTTCCCCATGCCAGAACCGGAATGTGTAGGGAGTCGGGATCAAGGTGCCGACCTGGCTGCGGATCTGACCGATGAAGTGATAGGTGGCGATTTTCCCGTTCTTGATCTCCGAGTACGTTCCCGGCGACGTGCAAGCCGGCTGCCCGGCCAACGCTTGCGGCTGCATGCCGACCACAGGGAAAAGCAACGGCGAAGGCGGATCGCAGCGGGCACGATCGGCCGCATCGAAGCGGTACTGGCCGTTCACCACTTTCTCGTGCAGCCAGTACACCATCCTGCCCGGGCCGACGGGCCGGGAACCGACCCGCCAATGGGTCGAGTAGGGCGCGACGCTGTCACTGAAGCTGCCGGTGATCGTGCACCGCCAGTTCTGCGCGGCTTGCGCGGGCGCCACTCCCGTCACGATTCCGAGTACGACGACCATCACCGCGACAATGCCGAGTTCGCGTTTCATGGATCAGCTCCTGGGGTATTCAGCCGAAACGTCGGCCGGTCTCGCACCGATCCTGCTCCTGGCACCGCCGACCGGGTAAGCTCCGAATTCGCCCATTCGGCCGTGGGTGAGAATGCCCATCGATTCTGCGGCCATGCGGGCTAGTGTGACCGGGCCGACGAACCAGTAGAATCCGTTTCGTGGTCTCGACCGGGGGGTCCAGCACGGGGCACGGCGACCTCGCCGAGATCCTGGGGGCACAGGTCGTCTGGTGGCAGCTCGGTTTCCGGACACGCCGGGCGGTGATCCGGCAGGCGCGAAAGGGAAACCGCTTCCCCGACCCGGAGATCTGGGCCGTCGCGCTGGGTTGGGCACGTCATTGGCTGACCGCGCCACGCTGGTGGCGCCGGGTGCGGATCGCGGGCGCGACCGTCCTCGCCATCTTGTACCTTTTGGCGCTGGCGGGCGAATGGGTGGGAGCGGACCCGTTCGTCGCGTTCAATGGCGCGCTCGCGGTCTGTTTGCCGCCGGCCGCGGCTTGGGCCACCAGGCAAGCACGTGTCGCCAGGATGCTGGTCGCCTTGGCTCCCGGCCCGCGACCGGAGGGGCCGTCCACCCGGGCGCTGGCGATCCGTACCTCTGGCCTGTTGCTTTCGGTCGGACTCGCGGCGGGCGTGGTCGTCGTGGCCGTCGCCCACCAGCACCCCGAAGGCCGCTTCTGCCCTCCCTTCGCCGTCGACGCTCCGGTCCGCGATTGGTTGCGGCACAACGACGGTCAAGTCGGGGTGGGTTGCCCCGCCGGTGACACCCGCAGTGGCGTCGGCGGCGTGCGCTACACGCCGTGGAACGCGCCGAACCGAGGAGTCAGGTTCGGGCCCGACTACGTGATCTACGGCCCGCGCTCCGACCGTCTCACGGTGATGCCGATGGCCATCTTCACCGTTTGGGCCGCCGAGGGCGGGCCGTCGGGGCGGCTCGGTGAACCGATCGACGAGTCGGCGGATCATTCGGTCTGCTACGTGAATTTCCGCGGCGGCGCGATCGTGCTGCCCGTCGGCGGAGCACCACTCGTCTACATTGGACAGCGCCGGTCCGTCGCCCGCGAATCCGGCGGTCCCTGCGAAGTCCTCGACTGGCCCTGCATCACGACGGCCTCCGCGGAGGGCGCGGGTATCCGGCTGAGCTGGCGGTATCAGACCGCCGACGCGTTCAACGTCGCCTGGTGGCCGGAAAACGACCCGGCACGGTCACGCGTGGAACGCGAAGTCGCAGGCTACGAACTCACCGTGCCCGGCCTGACCGCGGCGACCACCTATCTGGTGGAGGTCCAAGCATGCGAGAAGCATTTCGTGCGCCGCTCGACCTGCACGAGGTTCTCGCCCCCAGTGATCGTCAGAGTGCCGTAGATGCCGGAGGGCCCGAGACATCCGACGCCGATCCTGCTGGTGCTCGCCCTGCGCTGGCTGGCGTTCGGCTGGATGCTGATCGTGGCGTTGATCAGCGGGCAGATCCAGCGGCCCGTCGAAGCGGGGATCGCGCTGCTCGCGACCGGTTGCTGGACGGCCTGGCTCACGATGGCCGGAATCCGGCGGATGCGGCCGGTGCTCGCGATGGACGTGGCGGTGGCCATCGCGCTGACCGTGGCGTACGGCCACATCCACCCTCCGCACGCGATGCTGACCGAGCACCCGTCTTTCATGGGCGCGTATCCGGCCGCGGCGGTCGCGGCCTGCGGAGCCGTCTACGGACCGCGCGGCGGCTGTACGGCCGGGCTGATCCTCGGCTTGTCCCTGCCGTTCGCCTACGCCGCCAACGAAGTCGCGCTCGACAGGCTTTCCTTCCTCCAGGTGCTGGCCATGATCGGCGGAGGGCTTTCCTACGTCTTGCTCGGCGGCACGATCGGGGCGGCCGCCCGCCAACTCGACGCACTGCACGAACGGGCGAACCGTGCCGGGCTGCGAGCGGCGCGGATGGCCGAGCGGCAGCGGATCGCCGCCCAGATCCACGACGACGTGTTGCAGGAACTCGCCCGGCTGCGTGCGAACATCCGGGAAGCCGGGCCGGCGTGGGCCAACGTCGCGGAGGGGATCGCCCGGCAGGAGTCGGCCCTGCGGGGCCTGGGCGGCGCCGAACCCGATCCACCACCACCCGGCGTCGTGTCGCTGCGTGCCCGGCTGGCAGAACTCGCCGAACACCACGACGACGTCGCGGTCCGGCTCATCGCCGCCGGCCCGTTCCTACTGCCCGCGGGGATGGCCACCGAGATCTCCGCCGCGGTCGCCGAACTGCTGACCAATGTGGTCAAACACGCGCGGGCGCACCACGTCTGGCTCACCGTGCTGCCCGACGGCGGCGGCATCACGGTCACCGTCCGCGACGACGGTGTCGGTTTCCCGCCCGATCAGGACACGAGCGGGCTCGGCCTGCGGCTTTCGGTGAAGGCCAGGGTGCACCGGATGGCGGGCGGCGTCCGCATTCGCAGCAGTCCCGGCCACGGCACCGAGGTGGAGCTACGTATCCCGAAGGGAAACGACCATGCGTGAGACCCGGATCCGCGTGCTCATCGTGGAGGACCACCCGATCACCCGCGACGGTGTCCGAAATGGACTGGAGCGCGACGGCAGGGCGATCGTGGTGGCCGAGGCGGCCGACGTGCCGACGGCGTGCCGGATGGCCGATCAGGTGCGGCCCGACGTCGCACTGGTCGATCTGAGTCTGCGCCCCCACCCCGAAGAGCCCACTGGCCGCGGCGTCGGCCTGATCCGCCACCTGCGGCAGCGCCGGCCCGAAGTGCGGGTTCTCGTGCTTTCCCAGGCGGGCCCGGAGGAGTTGCTGGCCGCGATCCAGGCGGGCGCGCACGGCTGCGTCGGCAAGGCCGCCACCTCGGCCGAGCTGATCGACGCGGTCGCCGCCGTGCTCACCGGGCCGGTGCTCCCCGCCGAACTCGCGGCGCATCTGATCGGCGAGCTGCACCGGGACGCCCGGCCACTCACCACCCGGGAACGCGACGTGCTGCGCTGCCTCGCGAACGGCTACGACAACCGGGAGATCGCCGCGCAGCTGCGCATCGCCGTGCGTACCGTGAACCGCCATCTGGAGAACATCCGGGACAAGCTCGGCCGGACCCGGCGCTCCGATCTGATCCGCATCGCCCGCGCCCAGCTGCTGCCCTGGAATTCCCGTTGAGGGAACTCCGGCTGGTCACTACGGTCCCTGGCATGACCGCCGATGAGTTCGTGCCGAGAGGTTTCATCCCGCCGACCTCACTCGTCACCGACCGGTTCCACCTGGAACCGCTGGGGCCACACCACAACGCGGCCGACCATGCCGCCTGGATGTCGAGTATCGAGCAGATTCGCGCCACTCCCGGCTATCCCGACGGGAACTGGCCGCCACCCGAAGGCATGACCCTCGAGGAGAACCTCGTCGATCTACGCCGTCACGCCGACGACTTCGCACGCCGCACCGGTTTCACCTTCACCGTCCTCAGCCCGGACGACGGCGACGTCATCGGCTGCGTCTACCTGTATCCCACGGCCGCCGAAGAGTGGGACGTCACGGTGCAGTCCTGGGTTCGGTCCGACATGGCGGAGCTCGACGCGGCACTCGCCGACGCCGTCGCGCGCTGGCTCGTTTCGGAGTGGCCATGGAAACGCGTGGACCGCTGCGGCCGCTAGGCCGTAAGACGCTCTTCGAAAGTCCGCGCAGGCTCGTCCGGTTGCGGTGAGAGGCAGGGCAAATATGGCGTGGCTCTGGATTGGCTACGGGAGCTTGCCGCGCCTTGAGTGTCCACAAGGGACACTTTCGCGTGGTGAAATGTCTGTTTGATGCCCTGTGCGCGGTCTTGCGGGAGCTCGCGGGTGGCAATGAGGGTTATTGAGGGGTAACGCACAGGTGCGGGGTCGCGGGATCCGCTCGCGGCCGCAGGGCACCCAGGTATCGCGAAAGCCACTTTCGGGACCTCAGGCGTCGCGAAAGTGGCTTTTCGCAACCCGCCACCTTCGCCTTACCCCTCTCCAGCAGGGTCTCCAGGGAGACGAGCGCGACCCGCCCCGGCGTCCGCGACGGTTTGGGGAAGGCGACACCCAGCACGTCCACGGTCTCCAGATCCGTCCGCCGCATGCGGCATCCTCCTCGCGCTCGGTGACTTGTGGATCTCCCCGCGCGCCGGAAGGTCGAACCCCTCACCGCCTCAAGAGGTGACGGAGTCGATCAACCGGTTGTACCGGAGCCTCAGCGCGCGTTCGAGAGCGGAGAGGAATCCCGCCACCGTGAGCGTGATCTTCGCCCATTTCGGCAGCACCACCGGCGAAGTGAAGGTCCCGACGTGTTCGGCGACGGCGGGGATCTTGGTGACGGCCTCCGCGCCTTGGAGCAGGCCGAAGACGAGCGCGATCAGCAGGATCACGAGCGAGACCGCGCCGATCGCGGTGCTGGTCCGGGGGAACCGCCGCCCGAACCTCGCCCGCAGTCCTTCCTGCGAACGGGGGTGAGGCCGCAGTGCTCGCTCGCCGCCGTGCTCGGGGACGAAGTGCATACGTTTCAGCCCGACCGCGCTGGTGGCGACTTCGACGACGCCGCCCGGCACGGGGAACGCCGCGGGAAGGTTGGACCGGAAGAGCTGGACGCCGTCACGGTACAGCGCTGCGGGGCTTTTCCCGGCCGCGTCTTCGTGCTGCCTCCGGGTTTTGGCGTCGGCGAGGTACCGGATGTCGACCGCGTAGAGGTGTGCTTCGTGATCGAGGAAGAACAGCGAACGGGAGAAGAGCTGCCACCGGCGGTACTCGGCCAGCGGGGATCCGTCCCCGGACCTGACCCTGGAGAGCTGCCACCGTCGTTTGAGTTTCTTGACCATCGTCAGGACATCGCTTCCGGTGGGTTGAGGCCGAGGAGGGCGTTCACGCGCTGCAAGACGTCCAGCTGGGCCGGGTTGTACAGATCCACCACGCCGTGGAGGACGACCGGTGTGGTGAGGGCTTTCCACGTCTTCCCGTCCAGCAGTCCGGGCTGGGCTTCGTACTGGTCGCGGGCGACCGGCGCGAGGGCCTCGGCGACACGCTGCCTCGTCGCGTCGTCGGCGTCCGCGGGCAGCTCGTCGAACTCCTTCTGGACGGCAGGCCGGGAGGCCGGTTGCAGCGCGTGCAGGGAGGCCATCGTGGCCGGGTCCAGCACCGTCGAAAAGATCATCATCAGCGATCGCTCCTCCTCCGGCATGCCCTCGACGTTGCCGTCGAAGCCCGGTGGCAGGTCCACCAGGCTGCGGCGGCGCAGGATCAACGCCAGCTCGTCGCGCATCCTCTGCTGCCGTTCGATACTCGCCCGCAGTTCCTCGTCCAGCGCGCGCAGCGTCTGCTCCGCGCGCTCGTCCGAGTCCGCCATCGCCGGGATCGCGGACAGCGGCACCCCCAGCTCCACCAGCCGCCGGATCCGCAGTAACCGGACCAGATGCTCGACGCGGTACCGCTTGTACCCGTTGTGTGCTCGTTCCGGCTCGTCGAGCAACCCGATCCGGTGGTAGTAGCGGACGGTCTTCAGCGTCGTGCCGGCCAGGTCCGCCAGCTCCCGTGTGCTCCAGGACATCCCCCGCATTGGACACCGTGCCCTCGGGGCATGGTCAAGCGGCTTGACCATGCCCCGAGGGCACGGCCTCGAATACGCCCGTCGGTGATCACATCGAGATCGGGGAAAGATGACGAGACGGAAACGAGCCGCGGCACTGGCCGTGGTCCTCGGCCTCGCGGGGCCGCTGTTCGCGGCGCCCGCCGGGGCGGACGAAACCGCGAAGGGGCTGACGTGGGCCGCGTGTCCCGACGACGTGGCGGTGCCCGGCGGCATCGTGCTGCGATGCGCCACCGTGCCGGTGCCGCTGGACTACCGGAAGCCGGAGGGCGAGCGGATCGACGTCATGATCTCCCGGCTGGCCAGCACGAAACCGGCGGCGCGGCGAGGTGTGCTCATGCTGAACCCGGGCGGTCCGGGTGGGTCGGGGCTGTCGTTCCCCGCTGATCTCGCCTCGCACGGCATGCCCGCGAGTGTCCTGGACGGCTACGACGTGATCGGCATGGACACCAGAGGAATCGGGCATTCGACCCCGGTGAGCTGCGGGTTCACGGCCGAGCAGGAGTACATGGGCAACATCCCGCCGTACGCGGTGGACGAAGCGGCGGTCGCCGAGCAGGCGAAGATCGCGAAAGCGGTGGCCGCACAGTGTGCCGCGAACGACAAGGGCGGCAGGCTGCGGCATATTTCGACGGCGAACATGGCGAGGGACCTCGACCGGATCCGGGCCGCGCTCGGCGAGGAGAAGGCCAGCTTCCTGGGATACTCGTACGGTTCCGCGCTCGGCGCGGCGTACGCCTCGATGTTCCCCGAAAAGTCCGACCGGATCGTGCTCGACAGCAACGTCGGCGACACCCACCTCGATCGCGAAGGGCTGCGCAGGTTCGGGCTCGGCGCCGAGGAGACCTTCCCGGACTTCGCGAAGTGGGTGGCAGCACGGCATGAGTCCTACGGTCTCGGCCGTACAGCTGCCGAAGTGCGCAGGACGTACTTCGCGCTCGCGGAGAAACTCGACAAGGCGCCGGTGAACGGCCTCGACGGACGGTTGTTCCGGCTGGCAACGTTCGCGGGCCTCTACGGGAAGACGAGGTATGGGCAGACGGCGCAGTGGTGGCAGTCGGTCCGCGACGGCGACAAGGCAGCGGCGGCACGCGTCGCCGCCGAAGCGAAGCGCCTGTCCCCCGCGGCCGCGCCGTCGCCTGCGGACAACCCGTGGTCCGTGTTCCTCGCGGTGACGTGCAACGACGTCGCCTGGCCCTCGGACGTACGCACCTATCAGCGTGGCGTGGCCGAAGACCGCGAGCGCTACCCGCTCTACGGCGCCGCCGGAGCGAACATCGTGCCATGCGCGTACTGGCCCTACACACCGTCCGAACCCCCGGTGGCGGTCGAGGGCAAGGGCCCGGAGAACGTGCTGGTCGTGCAGAACCGGCGGGACCCGGTGACCCCGCTGCGGGGCGGGCAGCTGATCGACGAGAAGTTCGGTGCCCGGTCGCGGCTGGTGACCGTGGACGCCAGTGGCCACGGCGTATACGTCCTCGGCGGCAACGCCTGCGCGCTGAACACCACGACGAACTTCCTGATGTCGGGGAAGCTGCCGAAGCGCGACGTGTCCTGTTCCTGATCGACCGGTGGAGGGCCCGGGCGCGGTTCTGGGCCCTTACCACTGGCACGATCACACTTCATCACCGAAGTGCGGTGAATACGCTCTTCACCGGCCTCCCGGAAATATGATTCCCCGACGAAGTCTTTCAACGAAACGCACCGAACCAGTACGATGAACGGGCGCGAACGGATAAACCGAACGCCGGTTCATGCCCCGGCGAGAACCGGACGAAGACGAATCCGTCGGATCATCCTTCCCCTTGAGATCTCGGCGGCACAACGGATCCGGCCTTCCACGTGTCCCGTGCGACACGTTGGGAATTTGTATCCCCGATCCGCCGTCCGGCCCAAATCCGGCCATCTCATGTGGCGACTTTCCCTCTTGTCACCCGATTGCTGGTCCTCACCCGCGTGGAGAAGCGGGAAGATCCATACCGGACCGCGACGAAAGAGGATTCGGCGAAAATGACTACCGACGTCGCCGCGGCGGTCGGTTCGACGGATCGCCCGAGCGGCCGAACGTGTTCTTGGCGCATGCGGGCGCCGCCGGGACGACCCGGCCCGGACCGACCGCACGGCCCGGGGCCACCCCGGGCGTCCGTCAAATACCCCAAGGGGAACCATGAACCGCGTCACCACGCTCGTAGTAGACGATCAGCCCCTCATCAGATACGCGCTCAGCAGGCTGTTGCGGGATTCGGCAGGGGTGGGGGCGGTGGCCGAAGCCGCGAGCGAGCCGGAAGCGTTGTCGCAGTGCGAAAAGAGCCACCCCGACATGGTCATCACCGAACTGTCGATCTGGGGTGAGCCCGCCGGGACCGCGATCTGCCGGTTCGTCAAGGAACACTTCGAGCGCGCGGCCGTCCTGGTCTTCGCCGGTGACGCCTCGCCTTCGGCCATCGCCATGGCGCTGAACGCGGGTGCGGACAGCTTCGTGCACAAGTCGGCCAGCGGCGGCCAGGTGATGTCGGCGGTACGCTCCACCCTCGCCGGACAGCGGGTGTGCGTGCAGGCAGGCGGAACCCCGCGGCCGGTCACCGAAGCCGTGCGGTACGCGAGCCTGATGACCAGGCGGGAGGAGGACATCCTCGCGCTGATTCTCTACCGGTGGTCGAACGACGAGATCGCCGAAGAACTGCACCTCGCGACGCAGACGGTGAAGAACTACGTCAGCAGGATCCTGCAGAAACTGGGCTTCGGCAGTCGGCGCGACCTGTTCCGGGCACTGCGATTCCGGCCGGGCGGCACCCCGCTGCCACGGCTGGAGACCACGCCGCACGAAGGCGAGTTGCACGCCGCGGAACGGCTTGCCGGATACCGCGGCTAGGCCGGCCGGGTGGGCGGCGTACCGGAAGTACCGCGACCGGAGCAGGTTCGGTACCCACCGTATCCTGCGCCATCGAGATCGTTTTTCTAGCGTTGCGGTCATGACGAAGCCAGGCGTCCCGTTCGTGATCCTCGCGCTCGCCGGAACCCTCGCCCCGGATACCGTCCGGGCTTCGTCGGTCAAGATCCATGAGGTTCTCGGCGGCCCGGCCGGCTACATCGCCCTGCGCAACACCGGCGCCGTCACGCTCGACATCGGCGGTTGGTCCGTTCAGGCGTGCACAGGCGGAGCCGTGCCCGTCGAGCTGGCCACCATGCCTGCCGGGAGCGAGATCCCCGCCGGTGATCATTTCCTCATCACCGGACAGGGCTTCGGCGGGACCGTGCAGCAGATGGTCGTCGAGGCGATCGTCGGGGACGGCGAGATGCTGCTGGACCGGCGCGGAGCCCGGGTCGACAGTGTCGGTTGGGCGCCGTCGTCGCCCTGCCGCGAGAACCAGGCCGCCGTCGCCTGTCCCGGGTTCGCTCAGGCAAGGGACGCCGTCAGCCGCGACACCGACGACAACAAGGCCGACTTCGGCTGCGTACGGCCACTCCCCTGAGATCCGCTCCCCGACCGGTTTCGAATCCGTGTGCCCGCATCAGAAAGGTTCGGTCGTGACCCCCCTGTGCGAACTACTCGCCGAACAACGAATCGCGAAAGGCTGGTCGCAGTGCGACCTGGTCGCGAAGTTGCATATCCGCTCCGGCAACGACAGCGTGACGCGAGAGGAGATTTCCCGCTGGGAGCGAGGAAAACGTATCCCCGGCCCGTATTGGCGGCAACGGCTCAGCGACGTATTGGGCACGCCCAGCCGGGAGCTGGAACTCGCCGCCGCGGTCGCCAGAAGACAGCGGCGGAAAATTATCGACTGACGGGAAAGTACCGGAAAACTGGCCCCTTTCCGGCGACGCACCCGTTCTCGGATACTTATCTGGTCGCCGCCGGATGAAAGGATTCCGGTCCGGCGAACAGATCCCCGATAATCTGGCTGAAAGGAATTTCTCATGCGACGAATTCTGGGTGCTTCGGCGGTTTTCGCGATGCTGGCGATGGGTATGGCGGGCGGTGTCGCGAACGCGGCGGGCGAGAGTGAGGGGACCGAGGCCGCGCCGCTGGTCTCGTCCACGGTGGTGGTCAACGAGGTTTCGACCCGCGGCGTGAACGGCCTGCTCGACGAGTACGTCGAGTTGCGCAACGTCTCGAACCAGCCGCAGGACGTGAGCGGCCACGTGATCCGCATCTACTCGCCGTCGAACGTCGTGGTCGACACGATCGTCCTGCCGGCGGGCACGATCCTGCAGCCGAAGGGCAACCCCGGCCAGTACGCCGTGCTGGTCGGGCAGAACTTCTCCGGCACCATCGGCGACCAGACGTACGTCATTCCGTTCACGCTGACCGGCACCGAGGGCATCCCGACCCTCGGTGGCGTCTCGGTCCAGAACCTGGCCGGCGCGAAGATCGATGGTGTCGCCTTCAGCAACGCGGTCATGGCCGCACGTGAAGGCCAGGCGGCGACTCCGGAGAGCACCGTCACCGATTCGCTCAACGCGGCGAACACCCGCAACATCCTGAGCACCGACACCGACAACAACCGGCAGGACTTCTCGCTGCAGCTGCGCTCCCCGGGTCTGTAAGGCTTGTAGTACCGACCCGTTTCGCCCGGGCCCGGGCCGCCGTCGGCGGTCCGGGCCCTTCCATGGCGGTATCTCGCCAACGGCGACATACCGCCACCGAGAGTTGTGTTCATCTGAGAACTCCTGCCTCATCCTCTGGGAAATCCCTTTCGCGGCGGCCGTGACCACGGCCGCTTCGTGATATCCGAGGAGAGTGAGGCTCGATGCTTCCCCGTTCCCCTCACGTGACGAGACGCCCACGGCACCCATCGGCGATTCTGGCGGCCTCCGCTCTGGTCGCCCTTTCCCCGTTACCGGTGACCGCGACCGCCGCGACCGCCGCCCTGTCCGGACCCGTTCCCGTCGCCGGGCGGCCGGACGTCCACCGCGTCACGTTGCTCACCGGCGACGTGGTGACATACGAGCGGGACGGCGCCGGACACGGCAGCGCACAGGTCGAACCGGCGGTGCGGCCGGACCGGCCGAGTCCGGCGTTCCAGATCACGACCACGGCCGAAGGGCTGATGGTGTACCCGTCGGACACGCTTCCGTTCGTCGGCAAGGGATTGCTGAGCCGGGACCTGTTCAACGTGACCGCGCTCGTCGCCGACCGGCGTGACGACGCGGCGAGCGCCACGATCCCCGTCATCGTGCGCTACGGCGACCGATCGGGTCTGTCCGCGCAGTCGCTGGACGCGAAGGCGAAAGCGCTCCCGCAGACCCGGCGACGCACCCCGCTCGTCACGGCCAACGGGGTGGGAGTGCAGGTCGAGAAAGCGGGGACGGTCGAGTTCTGGCGCTCGCTCGTCGCGTTCGACGCAGGCGGAAAGCCCGTGCTGAGCCAAGGGATTTCACAGGTGCGCCTCGACAGGAAGGTCCGGGTGGCGCTGGACAAGAGCACCGGTCAGGTCGGTGCGCCGTCGGCGTGGAGCAGCGGGTGGACCGGGAAGGGGACCACGGTCGCGGTGGTGGACACCGGGATCGACGCGAACCATCCCGACCTGGCGGGCAAGACGATCGCCTCGGCGGATTTCAGCGGAGAAGGCGACGCAGTGGACCGCCATGGCCACGGCACCCATTGCGCGTCGATCATCGCCGGCACCGGTGCGGCGTCGGACGGCCGGTACAAGGGCGTGGCGCCGGACGCGAAGCTGGTGGTGGCCAAGGTTTTCGACGCCTCCGGTGAGGGTGACACCGCACAGGTCATGGCCGGGATCGACTGGGCCGTCGCGCAGGGCGCGAAGATCGTGAACCTCAGTCTCGGTGCCGGTGTCAGCGACGGAGCCGACCCGTTGAGCGAGCAGGTCGACACGCTTTCGGCGAAGTCCGGCACGCTGTTCGTGGTCGCGGCCGGGAACTCCGGGCCTGGCGACCGGACCGTCACCACTCCGGGGGCCGCGACGTCCGCGCTCACGGTCGGGGCGGTCGGCAGGGACAACTCGACCGCGTGGTTCAGCAGCCGCGGCCCGCGCCTGCGGGACGCCGCCGTCAAGCCGGAGATCACCGCACCGGGCGTCGGGATCGTCGCCGCGCGGGCCGCGGACACGGCGATGGGCGAGCCGGTGGACGACTCCTACACCACGTCGTCGGGCACTTCGATGGCGACGCCGCACGTCGCGGGCGCCGCGGCGATCCTGCTGCAACAGCAGCCAGGACTCACCTGGCGGGAACTGAAGAACACGCTCGTCACCACCGCCAAGGACGTCGGTCTTCGCTGGTATGAGCAGGGTTCCGGTCTCCTCGACGTCAGACGTGCGGTCTCGCAGAAGGCGACCGGAACCGCCGTCGCGAGCTTCGGGCGTAACGAGCGGAAGATCACCGGCACGGCTCAGGTCGTGCGGCAGCTGTCCTACACCAACGCCGGGGACCAGCCGCTGGCACTGAACCTGAAACTGACCGTGCGGCCATGGGACAGCGGCACCCAGCCCGGCACCGGGATGCGCCTGGCGAAACCGAACCTGTCCATCCCGCCGAAGTCCACCACCACCGTCGACCTCGCCGTGGACCCGAGCCAAGGGGTGGCAGGCGTCTACGGCGGCACGGTGGTGGCCACGACCGCGGACGGGGCCACCACCGTGCGGACGTCCGTGAGTACCTACAACGCGGCCGAGCTGTTCCCGGTGACGATCCGGGTGCGGGATTCGGCGGGCGGCCAGGCTCAGCTCGCCTCGGCCCAGCTGATCGACGACGCGGCCGGTGCGGGTAACCGCAATGACCCCTTCCTCGACCAGGTCAGCCAGCAGGTCGGCCTGGTCGACGGCGTCGGCAGGGTGCTCGTGCCCGCCGGGCGCTATTCGGCACTCGGCTGGGTGATGGAGCGCGGGCTGACCGTGCGCCGCTGGTCGGCGATGAGCGCGACGCAGGTCTCTGTCACGGCCCCGGCCGAGATCTCGCTGAACGCGGCGAGCGCCGTCCCGGCCGGGCTGGTCACGCCCACTCCCACCGACCTGCGGGACCGTACGGTGATGCTGCGGCGCGTGATTCCCGGCGGGGCGGGCGTGAACGGCTACGTCGGCGAAGCCGGGCTGACCGTGGGCGCGGGTTGGGACGTACGCGTGACCCCCGCGGCGGCCACCTCGGCAGGCGCGATTGCGTTGCAGGACAGCGCGACGCTGTCCCAGACCGCGGTCGAAATGCGGGTCGTCGGCGGCGGCTCGCCCGTGCTGAATCCCGCGTACGACGTGCCGACGCTGACGGCGAAGTCACCCGGTGAACGAACACTGCCGGTCGTGTTCGGCGGCGCGGGTGGCGCGAGTGATCTCGCCGGTCTCGACGTCCACGGGAAGGCCGTCCTCGTGCGGATCCCGGTCCAAGCCGGGTCGCCGAACCCGGTGGGCGACGTCTCCACCGGCATCGCGAACGCGGCACGCGCGGTGGCCACCGCGGGTGGGGCCGCCATGATCCCTTACGCCGGTTCGCCGGGTTCGCTGAGTGTTCCTGGCCTCAGCAGTTCGGTGGTGCCGACCCTGTCCCTCGGCTGGGACGAAGGCGAGGCGCTGCGGACCGCCGGCGCGGTTTCGGTGCGGTTGCTGGTGCGCGCGGCTCCGGACGCGATGTACAACCTCAGCTACCTCGACGCCAACGGTGTCCCGAAGGAGCTCGTCCGGCGTGTCGACCAGAAGTCCTTGGTCGCCACGAAAACCGCCTACCAAGCCGAAAGACCCGCGCTGAGCGCGCAGAAGAACTGGTACGCCTTCCCGACCGGGCTGTGGAAGACGCAGGTGGTGCAGGGCACGAAGATCCCGGTGCCGGGCGCGTGGACCGAGTACACCGGTCCGGCGGACGATCGGCTGGTCTGGAAACGGGTGGTCACCCTTTCCGGCACCGACACCGCGGGCCGTCGCGCAGCGCTGTCCATGAACGCGCAGAACATCTACCGCGCGGGCGAGCGGTCGAGGCCGGACGAGAGCTGGTTCCGCGCGCCGCTGCGCGGCGGGTCGGTCGAACTGCCATCCGACCATCCGGCTCGCTACCCGGCGACGGCCCGTGGCTGGGCGGTGCTGTGCTCGATGTGCCGCGGCGGCACGGACCCCGACCTCTTCGTCCCCGGGGCGCAGTGGATGGACGGCACAAGCGATGCGGGTTCGGGTGGGCACTACACGAATCCGTACGAGAACGCGCGGTACTTCGCGGCGACCACGGTGCGGTTGTACAAGGACGGGAAAGAGATCCCGCGATCCAATGCGGACGACCCACTCGCCCTTCTCCCGGTGTTCCGGCTCGCTCCCGCTCCCGCCACGTACCGGCTGGACGTGACCGACGTGATGCCCGGCCAGGCTCAGGTCGGCGTCCCGAGCGGCGTGCTGTTCCAGAACGCCCCGCGGACCGACACGTCGTGGACGTTCGCCTCGGCGCGGTCCGAGGCCGCGTCACCACTCGGGTTCTCCTGCTACGAATCGGGCAACGCGTGTTCCTTCCAGCCGCTCATCCAGCTGGACCATCGGCTGCCGCTGGATCTCGGCGGCCGCGCGCCGGCAGGGCGCCCGTTCACCTTCGACGTGTTCGCCGGGTCGCACAGCGGCGCGCGGGCTGGCGGGCCGGTGACTCAGCTGCGGGTCTCGGCGTCGACGGACGGCGGACGCACCTGGACGGCGGCGGGCGTCCGGCCGCACGGGAACGGGCTGTGGTCGGTGACGGTGGCCCATCCGCGACTCGCGGCGACCGACGGGTCCGTCTGGCTGCGCTCGGACGCACGGGACGGCTCCGGCAACACCGTGACACAGACGGTCCAGCGGGCCTATGCGCTCACGGACGTGGCGAAGGCGAACCCGCGTCTTCGATGATGTCCTCTTCACGCGGGGGCGGGGTCGCCGGCAAGGTGACCCATCCCCGCGTGGCGACCTGAAGCCCGGCTTGGAAGCGGGTGGTCGCGCCGAGTGCGGTCATGAGGTCACGGAGCCGTCGCTGGAACGTCCGGTAGCTCATGCCGAGCTGCTTGGCGATGCTTCGGTCGGGCAGCCCGGTGGTGAGCAGCGCGAGCAGGCGGGCGTCGTCGGACGGCGCGACGTCCGTCTGCTCGACGGAGCCGGGCATGTGCAGCGGAAGTCCGGTCTGCCAAAGGAAAGCGAAGACCGCGCTGAGCGCGTCGAGCAGAGCGCACGGGTGGATCACCAGTGCCGTGCCGACCTGGGGAAGATCGGCACGCAGCGGCACCAGGCCGAGTCGCCGGTCGACCACGATCATCTTCAGCGGGGCGGTGGTGACCACGCGGGCCTCCTCGCCGAGAGCGAGCCCCGCCTCGATGTCGGACGACAGATCGTGCAATTCCAGCGCACTGCGCTCGTAGACCCCGCGGAACCGCACACCCCGGTTGAGAAGGTCACGTTCGGCGGGGTGCAGCACACTCGGCGGTTGCGCGTAAGGCGGCTTGTTGACGAAAGCGACCTCCTGCTCGGCCGAGCGCAGCAGCTGATCGGCCCGGTCGGCGATGAGCGCGTCCCCGTGGACCACCTCGATGAGGTCGACCGGCCGTTCGCCGGCCGTCTCCCGGTACCGCTCGCGCAACCGGTCGGCGACCAGTCGCGCACTCGCGAGTTCCCGCTCCTTCTGCCGGAGCATCGCCTCCAGCGCGATCTCCGGTCGCACCGCCGAATACGCCTTCACCGGACCGGGCAGCCCGGTGAGCAACCCTTTTTCGGTCAGCGAGCGCAGAATCGGGAGCAGCCGCTGCTCGGACAACCCGGTTCGCCGCCGGATTTCGGCGACGGTCATCGAACCGGTTCCGGCGAACGCGTCGTAGACCTCGACGTCGATTTCACTCAGACCGATGATGTCCAGCAAATTAGCTCCCGCCGAGGTCGCTTTCGCCTGACCATACCGCTGGGCTTCGGCAGGCAAAAGGGACCGCGCTCGTCCAGGCGGTCACCCCACGAGACGCGGATCGACGGCTCCCTCGAGCCACGTGCGCAGAACACCGTTGAACAGTTCCGCGTCCTCCACATTCCAGATGTGATGCATCCCCGGCGCCACCCGGGAACATGTCTGTGGCGCGACTCGCGCGATGTCCGACAGGGATCGCCGCACCGCCGCGGAATCCTTCTCCCCCGCGATCGCGAGCAATGGGCCCCGATAGCGGCGTGCTTCCGCGGGCACCCCACCCGCGCACACTTCGGCGACCATCGCGGACTCGGTCTCCCGGCGCACCGAAAGACCGTGCTCGACATATCGGGCGCGTGAGTCTTCTGGGAGCCCGAAGACCGAGGCTTGCGCGCGCCAGAACCAGCGGGTCCGCAGCAAGGCCAGCTGCATCTTGCAGTACAGGCGCAACCCGACACCGGCGGGCACGAGCGGCGCGCTGGTCAGAAGCGCCGAACCCACCCGGTCCGGATGCCGCGCCAGCACACGCAACGCCGTGAGGGCTCCGAGCGAAAGCCCGACGAGATCGAAGGGGCCGGCGACCCCGTGACCGGACACCCTCGCGACGACGTCGTCCGCCACCGCGTCCAGTCCCGGCCAGTCCTCGCCGACCCGCTCACCGAAGCCCGGCAGATCCGGCGTGAGCACGGTCCGGTCGCCGAACGCGGACAGCTGCGGCTCCCACATCCAGTTCGCGGCGTTGCCGCCGTGCAACAGCACCAGAGGCCGCTTTGTCGCATCCGTCCCGGCGAAGTGCACTTCAGGGAACGCGCTCACGCGAGCTCCTCCTCGACAGCGTCGAGCCAGGCCAGTTCGACGCGCAGATGCGCGATCCCGTTGTCCAACGTGGACAGTCGCAGCCGGGCCGCGCGGTCGGACGCCGCAGACTCGGCCCGCGTCCGTTCGAACTGCTCCAGCCTCGATCGGGTCGCCTCGCGATGTCCTGCCAAGAGTGAGCGGAAGGCGTCGTCGCCGAGGTCCGCGCCGAAGAACACCCGCGCGAGGAACGGATCGCGCTCGACGTGACGCTCGGGCTCACTCGCCAGCCACTCGGCGAGAGCCGTCCGCCCCGCGGCGGTGATGCGGTGTTCCTGCCGGTCCGGTGCTCCGGAACCGGCCACCTTCTCGACATCGGCGAGCCCGTCGGTGACGAGTTGGGCGAGGGTGCGATAGATCTGCGCCTTGTCCGCCGCCCAGAAGTGCCCGACCGTCGAGTCGAAATGGCGTTTGAGGTCGTAGCCGGTCATGGGCGCGAGGGCGAGTAACCCCAGGATCAGGCGGGAGAGAACCATGCCCCTAGTAGACAGATCACCTATATGACTTGTCAACTAGTGGCCATCCAGGAGGGTGCACCCGGTCCAGTGCGCCCGTCTGGGTAACATCCGGGTATGCCATCACCATTCGAGGGGGCCGCCTCGTGTCTTCCGCGATAAGCAAGCGCTTAGTCACCCTCGGGGACTCCTTCACCGAGGGTGTCGGCGACGAGGACCCGTCGTCGCCCAACGGCGTCCGCGGCTGGGCAGACCGGGTCGCCGCCACCCTCGCAGCCAACCACCAGGACTTCCGCTACGCGAACCTCGCGATCCGCGGCAAACTCCTCGGACAGGTCCTCGCCGAGCAGCTCGACCCGGCACTCGCGCTGCACCCGGACCTCGTGACGCTGTACGCCGGCGGCAACGACCTGATGCGGCCGAAGGTCGACATCGACGCCCTCATCGACGACTACGACATCGCTGTCGGCAAGGTCGTGGCCACGGGTGCGCGGGTCATCCTCTTCACCGGTGTCGACGGGGTCGAAGACGCGTTGTTCCGCAGGATCCGCGGCCGCGTCGCGATCTACAACGAGCACGTCCGCGGCATCGCCGCGCGCCACGGTGCGCTGCTGGTGGACATGTGGGCGATGCGGCAACTGCGGGACAGGCGACTGTGGGCACCGGACCGCCTGCACCTGAACTCGTTGGGGCACAACGAGATCGCCATCGCCGTCCTCGACGCGCTCGGCGAACCGCACAAGCTGGCGTCCGCCGAGCTCGGACCGCGCCCGCTGCTGAGCCCGCAGGCGCGGCGCACCGAGAACCTCCAGTGGGGCAAGGAGCACGCTGTCCCGTGGATCAAGCGCAGGCTGCGTGGCGAATCGTCGGGCGACGAGCTCGCGCCGAAGCGGCCGGCGATGGACCCTTACGCCTGACGCGGCCGAAGCCCGTCGAAGAGGATGCAGATCGTCCGGGCCCGGAACTCGGGTCCGGCATGCTCCGCCGCCTTCGCCGTTCCGATGATCACCGGGATCAGTTCGTCGACTCCGAGATCCTTGCGGACGTCGCCGGTGTCCTGCGCCCGGCTGAGCAGTACGCCGAGCGCGTCCTTCAGGCGGACGCCGATGACCGCCCCTGCCGACGGAACGCTGACTCCGGCCGCCGACAGGGCTTCGAAGTAGGCGTTCTTGGCACCCGACATCTCGATCCAGCCGGTCAGGAACCCGAAGAATGTGGCGCCCGGGTCGGGTGAGTCGGCGGCGACCGTAGTCTCCGCTTCGTCGACGAATCGGTGAAGGCGTGCGAAGAGCACCGCCTCCAGAAGCGCCTCTTTCGTCGGAAAGTGCCGGAACACGGTGCCAACTCCGACGCCTGCTTCGCGGGCGACTTCCTCTGTCGGCGCACTGGTGCCTTTGGCCGTGAAGACGCGCTCCGCAGCCTCCAACACCCGTGTGCGGTTACGGCGGGCATCGGCTCGGAGCGGTTTCTCGTCCGTCACAGCGGGGATCCTAGACCCGATGTCGAGAGCCTGTCCGGCGACTCGGGTCTCGGGATCGACGATGGAGGAATCGGGACGTTCAACGCCCTCTAGTCCGCCATCTCGTCCAGCACACGCGCCAGTGCCTTCGGAACCCCGGTGCGCCAGCCGCCGCCCATGATCCGGCGTGACATCCGCTGGAACTCGTCGTCGAGATCGAAGCCCTCGTGACTGAGGAACAGCCTGGTCCCCCGGCCCTCCGGCTCGAGCCGCCACGTGACCGTCCACTCCGGACCCCAGCTGATGCTCAGCAACCGTTCCGGCTCGACGGCCAGTACCTCGCAGGCGACCGGGCCACCCTCGAATCCGGCAGCGGGAACGGGGTCCGCGAGCAGTTCGAACCGGTGTCCCACAACGGGTTTGATGTCGTTCGGCATCCGGAGCCAGCGTTCGAGCAGCTGTGGTTCGGTCAGCGCGCGCCACACCTTGCGGGGCGGATGCGCCAGGAACTGATCGACATGAATGGCCGTCGGGTCCTCGTCGTTCAGAACTCCTCCTCGTCCAGCAGGTCGCGCAGGTTGCCCAGCTTGCCGCGCCAGTAGCGCTCGTAGGGCGAAAGCCAGTCGGAGACCTCTTGCAGCGGAGCGGCCTCGAGAGAGTAGACGCGGTTGCGCCCCTGCCGCTCTTCCCGGACGAGGCCGGCCTCGCGCAGCACCCGAAGGTGTTCCGAGAGGCTGGGCCGCCGCATGTCGAAGCGTTCGGCGATCTCCCCCGCCGCGCGCGGGCCGTCGAGGAGGATGCCCAGCACCTCACGGCGGGCCGGGTTGGCGAGCGCGGCGAAGACGTCGTCGTTGACCGGCACTAGCGCGGCCAGCTGCCGTAGCCGGACGGTTCGAGCAATCCCATCGCGTTGCCGTCGGGATCCTTCAACGAGGTCACGCGACCCCACGGCATCTCCTCCGCGTCGTCGACCTCGATGCCCTGGGCGCGAAGCTCGGCGATGTCGGCATCGACATCGGCGGTGCTCAGCTGGAAATGCACGCGCGTCTCGTGGTCGAGCCCGCCGACCGCGCGGTCGACAAGGACGATGCCGGTCTCCGCCCCCTTGGGGCCGACCATGACGAACGGGCCGTGCGGGCCGCTGACGTCGACGATCAGGTCGAAACCGAGCTTGCCGACGTAGAAGTCGCGCGCCCTGGCCTGATCGGCGACCGGAACGGTGAGGAACTGCACGCGTTCGATGTTCATGCCGCCACCATACGTAGGAGATTTCCTACATGTCAATCCCGGTCCCTTCGACGGAAAGGAACATCTGCGCGCCACGAGAGTCAGGCGCCGCCTTCGAGTCGTCGAACACCCGCGGTCGCCGGGTGAAGCCGTCCGCTTCCAGGGCGGCCATGAGATCCCAGATCAACTCGTGGGTCGCCACGACCAGACCGACTTCCCGAAGATCCCCCGGCAGCACGGAAACGATCTTCTCCGCGATCCGCAGGCCGATCTCGTGAACGGGATCCTCGTCCCGCCTCCCGATGACCGGAATCGTCGGCCTACCGCTGTCGTCGACGAGCGTCCACGCTTGCCCGTCCTCGGTCACGACGGATTCGCGCGGAAGGTCGCCGCGGGAAACCGAGCGCAGCGACTGCCGCACAGACTCGGCCTCGGCCAGCCGATTCAAGGCCCGCACGGTCGGCTCCGTCCAGACCATCGTCAGCCTGACTCCGGCTTCCTCGACTTCGTTGGTACCCATCGCACCCTCACGTGAAGGATGAACCGCCCAGAAGGCACCATTCCAGTAGGGGCGCTCGATACTCAATTCCGTGGAAGGAAGCAGGCCCTCCACCCGGAGGCGATCCCAGACGAGGCCATCGATCACGTAGCCGAAGAGCACCCCGTAGGCGCAATGCGCCAGCCCCTGACCTACCAGGACATCAGTGAGCGCGGAGACATCGTTCGCGATTCCCGGCACGATCGCGTCGGCGAGCCGTGCCGTCCGGGTGCGCAATCCGGCCGTCTGCTCGGAGCCGAGTACGGGAAACGTGGTCACCAGGCGATCGCCTTCGACGGAAATGAGGCGATACGCCCGCAACAGCGCGATCTGACTGTCCAGCGGATCGAAACCCAGTTCCCGCAGTTCCGTGCGACTGACCCCCAAGCGTGCGTGAAAAAGCAGACGGCCGTTGTCGTCCATCCTCACAACATGATGAGGCGTGCTTCGCGCACCGAGGCAGAAGCAATGCAGTCCCCATTTCGCCAGGTCATCCGGGTCAGCGCCGAAGTCGTCCATGACCGAAGGCTTACCACGACGACCACCCTTACAACCTCTACTTAACTAGAGGTCCAGGGTTCGTGACCAGAGCCGCAAGAGCTTGAGTTCGCCTATGGACGAGCTTTTAGCGTCTTCGGCATGACCACGGAAAACACCACCCAGTCCCCCCTTCGCCTCGCCGTGATCATCGGCAGCGTCCGGCACGAACGATTCGCCGACGCCATCACGGGCTGGCTGCTGACCGAACTCGCCGCGATCGACGGACTGGAGGTCGACCCCATCGACCTCGCCGACATCGATCTGCCCTTGCAGGGAACACAACCCGGCGGCACCGAGACGGTGATCAGCGACAGGCTGCGCGCGGCCGACGCCTACCTCGTCGTCACCCCGGAGTACAACCACAGTTTCCCGGCGGCGCTGAAGAACGCGATCGACTGGCACTTCACCGAGTGGGCGTACAAACCCGTCGCGTTCGTCGGCTACGGCGCCGGTTCGGGCGGTATCCGCGCGATCGAGCAACTGCGGCTGATCTTCCCCGAACTGCGGGCCACCACGATCCGTGACGCGGTGCTGCTGAACGCGCCGTGGACCCGCCTGGGCCCGAACGGGTACGAGGGCACCGACGGCGAGCGCGGCGCGCTGGTCGCGACGATGACCGAACTGGGCTGGTGGGCCCGCACTCTGCGCGCCGGACGCGTCGCGGCTCAGGCGAGTGCGGCATGAACCGCCTGACCGGACAAGAACTGCGCATCGCCGCGGTGATCGCCCTCGGCGGGTTGATGGCCGTTCTCGACACCACGATCGTCGCCGTCGCGCTGCCGCGGTTCATGACGACCTTCTCCTCGTCCCTCACCACGATCCAGTGGATCGCGACCGCGTACGCACTCGGCATGGTCGCGGCGATGCCGCTGGCGGCGACCTTCGCGCAACGCTGGGGAGCGCGCCGGGTGTACCTGGTCGCACTGCTCGTGTTCGCGGCGGCGTCCGCGGCCGCCGGAGCCGCCGGCGATCTGCGCTGGCTGATCGCCGCACGGGCGGTGCAGGGCCTCGCCGGCGGCCTCATCAATCCGCTGGGGATGACCATCGGTTTCGGCGCGGTGGCCCCGGAACGCCGGAGCCGGATGACCACGATCACCGGTCTGCCACTGCTGATCGGGCCGATCCTCGGCCCGATGCTCGGTGGACTCCTGCTGGACAGCTTGTCGTGGCGGGCGCTGTTCTTCATCACCGTTCCGCCCGCCCTGCTCGGCGTCGCCGGCGTGCTGCGCTGGGTGCCCGCCGACACCCCGTCGGCGGAACGTGCTCCGATCGATTTCGCCGGCGGCCTGCTGCTCGTCCCCGGTGTGGTCGCGGTGGCGTACGGATTCAGCGAAGAGACGGTCGGCATGGACGTCCGGGTGGCGATCGTCGCCGCCGGACTGGTGCTCATGGCCTTGTTCCTCCGAAGGTCGTGGGGGCATCACGCGCCGCTGCTGAACGTCCGGCTCCTGCGCGACCGGACGTTCGGGCGCAACGCCGCGGTCCTCGTCCTGTACGCCGGGCCGTACTTCGGCTCGATGCTGTTGATGCCCGCCTACATTCAGGTGATGCGCGGCGATTCGGCCATGATCAGCGCGCTGATGATGGTGCCGAGCACGATCGGGATGGGCCTCACCATCCAGTTCGCCGCCCGCGTACTGGAACGCTTCGGCCCGCGGATCGTCGTCGGAACCGGGCTGAGTCTCGCGATCATCTCGACCGCCCTGACCATCCTCGTCCTGACACCGGACACGCCTTACCCGGTGCTGGCGATCTTGGGAGTGCTCCAAGGGGCGGGCACCGGCGCGATCATGATGCCCACCATCGTGAGCGCGGGCCGGAACCTGCGCGGCCCGGACCTCGCGTCCGGTTCCGCGATCCTTCCCCTGTCCAGCACCATCGCGAGCGCGGTCGGCACGGCGGTGGTGAGCGCGGTGTTCACCGGGCTGATCGCGGCCGCCACCGCCGGGCAGGGTCTCGCCGCGCTGAGCGATCCGTCGGCGGGCTCGACGCTCACCGGGGAGGTCGTCGACGCGTATCGTCTGACACTCGTCGGTGTCCTCGCGGTCATGGTGCTCGCCCTGGTGGTCAGGCTGCGGACCAAGCCCGCTCCGGCAGCGGAACCCATCACGGTACGGAGCGCAGCATGACGACGCCGACACACTCACTGGCGGAAGCCCGGCTGACCGTCAGTGAGGTCGCGAGCAAGGCCGGGGTCTCGGCCAACGCCGTCCGCTACTACGAGCGCTACCGCGTGATCACCGCCGAACGCACCGCCGGCAACGCGCGTCGGTTCACGATCGACGCCATCTGCCGGATCCGGCTCGCGGTCGCCGCCCAGCGGGTCGGGCTCAGCCTCGCCGAAAGCGCGGAGATCCTGGCCGAGATCCCGCCGATGTCCTCCGACCTCGGGCAATGGTCACGCGCCGGGCAACGACTGGTCGACGCCGGGCAGGCCCGCATCGCCGAACTCGCCGCCGTGGTCGACGAGTACCGGACGCTCGATTTCATCAGGGGCTGAACGGTCCGTCGGCCGCGTTCGACCAGCGGAACACCGGGCGGTTCTCCAGACCGGGGTAGGCCACGGCCATACCCCGGTCAGGGGACATCGACCACAACCGCGCGTCAGGCGACGCGGCATGCTCCGCCCAGGACGGCGACCAGCCGGGAACGTAGCGCTCGTAGATGCGGCGGATCCGGCTCACGTCCTTGGCCTCCAGCCTCGCCGGCCCGGTCATCCGCACCTGACGGACATCGTCGGGCGGGGCGAAGGTCGCGACCATGACAGCGACTTCGCGATTGTCGCGAGCCGCGGCCAGGAACGGTGACGGCGAGCCGTCGGGCACCGGGGTGTGGAACCACAGCCTGCCCTCCTCGGCCACGAACCACATCATCGCCAGCGCCGGCTTCCCCCGGGAGGTGGTGGTGGCGACACTGGCAGGCAGGCGCGGCTCGTCGAGGAACCCCTGTATCGCGAAAACCGATGAGTCCATGGCGTCACCCTGCAACCTCGACCGGGGTCGAGGTCCAGTGACGATCCGGATTTCGTCGCCAGGGGAACGAGTGTTCTTGCCCTCTTGAGTACATGAAGGACCCCTTCCTTGCGCCTGGCGCAGTGAAGGGGTCCTTCATGTACCTCGGCACGGTGTGAAGGTCGAGTTTCCTCGGCTGAGCCGAGGGAAGGGGGCCTTCACGCGCAGCCGCTGTGACCGCTGGTGCACGTGGCGATCACCGAGTCCCGGATCAACCGCAGCCGGAACCCCACGTAGATACCGAGGACACCCTTGACCCTAACCCTCACGACCGCCACTCACTTGACCAGCGGCTACATGACCTCGCCGGCCCCTCGGCGCAGGCGGGGAAACTCGACCTTCACACCGTGCCGGCAGTCCGTGAAGGCCCCCTTCACGGACTGCCGAAGCCCCTAAGGCAAACAAAGAGGGCCGCCCCGATCGGGGCGGCCCTCTTCCTTCACCTGACTCAGTGCTGCGGCGGACCGCCCTGCGGCCCACCGAACGGACCCTGCTGCGGGAACGGGCCACTGCCCGGCCCCTGCGACGGCGGCCCCTGATACGGGCCACCCTGCGGACCGGCAGGCGGCTGCGGCAACCGGGAGGGCGGCGGAACCTGAGGCTCCGGTGCGGCCTCCGGCTCGGGAGCGACCTGACGCGGAGCGGGCGGCTCCTGCCGCGGCGTCGCGACACCCAGCGCCGGAACTTCCTTGCGTGCCACGGCTTCCGCCGCCGCGACGGCCTCGGCGACCTTCGGGTCGCTGGAGGTGTCGAACCAGCCCTGGACCTCTTCGTCCTCCAGGTCCGGCTTCTCGACCGGTTCTTCCTTCGGCGGTTCGTAGCGGAACACGCCGTCGTCACCGGGGGCGCCGAGCGCGCGGGCGAAGCCTTCCAGGGCCTTGCCGTAGTCGCTCGGAATCATCCAGACCTTGTTCGCGTCGCCCTGCGCCAGCTGCGGAAGGGTCTGCAGGTACTGGTACGCCAGGACCTCGGGCGTGGGACGCCCGGCCTTGATCGCCGCGAAGACCTTCTCGATGGCCTTCGCCTGACCCTGCGCCTGAAGGTACCGGGCGGCACGTTCACCCTGCGCCCGCAGGATCCGCGACTGCCGCTCGGCCTCCGCGCCAAGGATCGCGGCCTGCTTTGCACCTTCGGCCGCGAGGATCTGGCTCTGCTTCTGACCTTCCGCGGTCTTGATCGCCGATTCACGCTGACCTTCGGCGGTCAGGATCATCGCGCGCTTCTCACGGTCGGCACGCATCTGCTTCTCCATCGAGTCCTGGATGGAGGGCGGCGGGTCGATCGCCTTCAGCTCGACACGGGCGACGCGGATGCCCCAGCGGCCGGTGGCCTCGTCGAGCACCCCGCGAAGCTGGCTGTTGATCGAGTCACGCGAGGTCAGCGTCTGCTCGAGGCTCATGCCGCCGACGACGTTACGCAGTGTCGTGGTGGTCAACTGCTCGACACCGACGATGTAGTTCGAGATCTCGTAGACCGCGGCGCGCGAGTCGGTCACCTGGAAGTACACGACCGTGTCGATCGACACGGTCAGGTTGTCCTCGGTGATCACGGGCTGGGGCGGGAACGAGACGACCTGCTCGCGGAGGTCGATCCGCGCCCGCACCTTGTCCAGGAAGGGCACCAGAAACGTCAGGCCGGGAGAAGCCACCGTCCGGAACCGGCCCAGCCGTTCGATCACAGCGGACTGCGCCTGCGGCACCACCATGATCGCCTTGACCACGACGACGACCACGAACAACGCGAGCAATCCGACGACGATGAACACCACTGTTTCTGACAACTACCTTCCCCTTACGTAGAAACCCTTTGCTGTTCGGCCGTCCGGCTCACAGCTCGGCGGAGACGACCGCCGTGGCGCCCGAGATCTCGACGACCGTCACCGATGTCCCTGGGGCGATCGGTTCCCCTTCGGTCATGGCCCGGGCCGACCAGACGTCACCCGCCAGCTTCACCTGCCCGGCTTCGACGTCCACTGTGGACACTACTACCGCTCGCGCGCCGATCAGCGCGTCGGTGTTGGTCTTGATGTCCGGTCCCGCGAGGAACCGGCGTTTGAGGGCGGGCCGGACGAGGGCGAGCATCCCGACCGAGGCGACGGCGAACACCGCGACGTCGATGAACGGGTTCCCGGTCAGTGCGGCGGAGCCCGCCCCGAACAGGGCTCCCGCACCGACCATGAGCAGGAACAGGTCACCCGAGAGCAGCTCGGCGATGATCAAGAGGATCCCGGCGATCAGCCAGATGAGAGCGCCTGTCATGCGTTCATGCTCCCAGATCGCGCCGATTCATACCGAGGAAGCGAAACCGACGTGACCGACGCGTAACCTTGAGTGACCTCGCGCGAACCGGTCATTCAGGACTCCTCGCCCGGGTCGGAGACGAAGTCGATGAGCCGCTCCACCGCTCCGATCAGCGGCGTTTCCAGATCCCGGTAGCTGCCGACCGCCGCCAGCACGCGCTGCCAGCCCTCCCACGGCTCGCCCCAGCCGAGCGCGTCGCAGACACCCTGTTTCCACTCCGTGCCACGCGGGATCTTCGGCCAGCCGCGAATGCCGACGACCGCGGGTTTCACGGCCTCCCAGATGTCGATGTACGGATGTCCGGTGATCAGCACGTTCTCGTCACGGATTCCGTCGACGATCCGGGATTCCTTGCTTCCCGCGACCAGATGGTCCACCAGCACACCGAGGCGCCTGCCGGTTCCGGTGCCGAATTCGTCGATGCGATCGGCGAGCACGTCCACACCATCGAGTGGTTCCACCACCACGCCCTCGACCCGCAGATCGTGTCCCCAGACCCGTTCGACGAGTTCGGCGTCGTGCTTGCCCTCCACCCAGATGCGCGAATCGCGGGCGACCCGGGCCTTGAGCCCTTGGACCTGGACAGACCCGGACGCGGAAATCCGCCTGGCCGGGGTCTTCGGGGCCGCCTTCGCGGGCACCAGCGTGACCGGTTTGCCTTCGAGCAGGAAACCCGCGGGATTCAGCGGGAACACGCGGTGCTTGCCGTGGCGGTCTTCGAGGACGACGTTGCCGTACTCGATCTTCACCACGGCACCGCAGTAGCCGCTGGCCGGGTCTTCGACCACGAGCCCGGGTTCGGCGGGCACCTCGGGGATCTTCCGCTTGCGCGGACCGGACAGCACGTCGTCGTACGAATGGGAGCGCACGGCGATCGACGCTATCGGGGCACGCGGTCGACGTCTCCCCGCCACGCCGGTCAGGCGGCCATCCGCCGCCCTGCCGACGTCGATCGCGGACTCAAGTTCACCGACAGAATGACAGCATCGCTTCGACGAACGGGGTCCGCTCACCCCGTTCGAGCGGGCGCATCACGAACAGCGGCGCGAGTGCGACGCACCACGCGCGCACTCGTCCGGCGTCGAATCCGGGAAGGTGCGGGGCGATCGCGTCGAAGCCGTCTTCGAGCGTGCCGCCTTCTTTCATCGGCAGCGTGACCCAGTCGGCCAGATCGAAGGACGGGTCGCCGACGCTCGGCCGCGGATCGATCGCGACCGCGCCCCGTCCGGGCCCGCCGTCGAGGACGTTGCCCGGATGCAGGTCGCCGTGCACGATCGCGGTCTCTCCCCCATCGGTCGCGAGAGCCAGCGCCCGCAGCCGGGCGCGATCGAGCGTCTCCAGCGACAACGTGGACGCGGCCACCGATCCGCGCAGCCCTCGCTCGGCGAGGCCGTACATGAAGGTGACCCGGTCTTCCAACGTCGAGAAGCCTGACGGCGGAGTCACCGCATGGATCTGGGTCAGCAGATCGCCGACCTCCGCCCACGGCACGTTCGCCCCCGCCTCCAGCAACTGCGCGCCGGGATCGATGCCCTCCAGCAGGATCGCCCCGTCGGCGAGTTCGGTGGCGAGCACCTGCACGACCCGCGAACAGCCGTCCCACGCGCGGAGCGCGGCGGCCTCGGACTCGGCGATCGCGTGATCCGGGGTGAGTTTGAGGACCTTCTTGGCGCCGTCTTCCCCAGCACAGATCAGGGTCCGGCCGGTGTTGCCGGGTTTCGCGTCGACGACGGTGAGCCCCCACCGCGCCGCCAGCCGCGCCACGAGCGCGGGCAGTTCGTCGCACCAGGTCGTGACGTCGTCACCGAACCGCTTGACCAGGCGTGCGCGGGCCTGATCGTCCAGCACCTTCAGAACAGCGGCCACGGAATGGCGCGCCAGTCGTCGCCGGGCTCCGGGAAGACACCCTCCGCCAGCAGCAGGTCGGTGCGCTCGGCCAGCGCGCGGATCTCGAAACCGGTGAGGTGCTCGCCGAGCGCGTCGCCGAGTTCGCCGTCCAGCCGCTCGCGCAGACCACGAAGCCTGCCCACCTCGGCCTCGCTCAGCCGCTCGCCGATCCAGCCCCAGAGCACCGTCCTCAGCTTCGGGTCGGTGTGCAGGCAGATGCCGTGGTCGACGCCGTAGATCCGGCCGTCGGCACCGGCGAGCACGTGGCCGCCCTTGCGGTCGGTGTTGTTGACCACGATGTCGAGCAGGGCGAGTTCCCGCATCCCCTGCCGGTCCGCGTGCGCGAGCACCGCGGGTTCCCCGTCGCGATCGTGTGCGTGCAGCACGACGCGCCAGTCGTCCGGCAGATTGTCCGGGGAGCGGACGTCGACCAGTTCCTCGTCGGTGGTCTCGATCCACAGCTGCACCATGCCGGGCCCGAACGGCCCGTCGCGCAGCACCGTTGGCGGGATCGCGCCGAGCCCGGAGGCTTCGGCGACCATGGCCGTCGCGACCTCGCGACCGGCGAGCGTCCCGTCCGGGAAGTCCCACAACGGCCGCTCACCCGACACCGGTTTGTACACGACGTTGCCGGTCACGCCGTCGAGTTCGATCGTGCAGAAGAGCGTGACGTTGGAGGCGTCGACGAGCCTGCCTTCGACGTCGATCTTGCCGCGCGCCACCAGCTCCCGCGAAGTCTCCGTCACCCTGTCAGTCCTCGAGGACGTCGACGTCGCGCCGGTACCCGTTCTGACGCGGGCAGATGTGGCCCGCCGGATCGAGCGGCTCGGCGCACAGCGGGCACGGCTTGCGGCCGGCGTTGACCACCCGGTCGGCCCGCTCCGCGAAAGCGCGCGCCGCGCCAGGGCTCAGGAAGACACGGACGGCGTCCGGACCTTCTTCGGTGTCGTCCAGAACGACCGTTTCGTCCACCTCGCCTTCCGTCATCGCGAGCAGTTCGATGACGACGGCGCTGCTCTCCGCGTCCCAGCCGAGACCCATGGTGCCGACGCGGAACTCCTCCTCGACCGGAACCGTGAGGGGGTCGACGTCGAGGAGCTCGTCGGGCGCGTCGTCCGGTACGTCCGCGCCGAACCGGCTGGCGACCTCTTCCAGCAGCGATCCGAGCCTTTCGGCCAAGACCACGACCTGCTGTTTTTCGATCGTCACACTGATCGTGCGGACGTCCTCGGACGCCTGGAGGTAGAACGTGCGGTCGCCGGGCTCACCGACGGTTCCTGCGACGAACCGGTCGGGCTGGCGGAAGACGTGGATTACGCGAGACATGGCACCGTTGACCCTAGGCCACGGCCCCATGATCGGCATCCGCCGCCCCAAGGTTCAGCCAAGGGCGAAACCGCCACGCCCCGGGCCGTCATCGGCAAAGGGACGAACCTAGTCTTCCCTTGTGGTTGAGATCGCCCCTTACGGCACCTGGACGTCTCCCCTGTCGGCCGCCGATGTCGCGGCCGCGGGAGTCAGCGCGCAATGGCTCGGAACGGCGGGAAACGAGGTGTGGTGGGCCGAAGCGAGAACCGGTGAGGGCGGCCGCGTGACCCTCGTGAGGTCCCGCGCCGACGGCACCGTCGAAGACGTCCTTCCCGCTCCGTGGAACGTCCGGAACCGGGTCCACGAGTACGGTGGCCGCCCCTGGCTCGTCCTCGGCGACGACCTGGTCTTCACCCACTGGGCCGATCAGCGCGTCTACCGCCGCGACCTGACCACCGGCGAGACGACCCCGCTCACTCCGGAACCGGCCACGCCGCACCAGATCCGCTACAGCGACCTGCGGCCCGGCCGGACCGGCGAAGTGTGGCTGGTGCGCGAACGCAGCACCGGTCCCCGGCGCGTGGACATCGCCCGCGACCTCGTCGCCGTTCCTCTCGACGGCGGCCCGGAACGGGTGTTGACGGCCAGTCACCACTTCCTCACCGCGCCGCAGCTCTCCCCCGACGGCACGCGTGCGGCGTGGATCGGCTGGAACCATCCCGCGATGCCTTGGGACGGCACGGAACTGTGCGTCGCCGGACTCCGCGAGGACGGGACCTTCGGGCCCCACCGCGTCCTCGCCGGCGCGGCGGACGTCGCCGTCTGCCAGGTCGAATGGGAGACGGCGGACAGTCTGCTGGCGCTGCTCGACCCGGACGGCTGGTGGAACCTGCACCGCGTCGGACTCGACGGCGGCATCACGAACCTCGCGCCGTCGGAGCAGGAGATCGGCGGTGCGCAGTGGAAACTCGGCGCCCGCTGGTTCACGCCGCTCGGGGACGGCAAGTTCGCCGTCATCGCCTCGGGCAAGCTCGCCGTCCTCGACGAGACGACGCGGCAAGTGACCCCTGTGGCGGCCGCCGCCGACCTCACCGCGTGGTCCACCAACGGTTTCGCGATCCACGAAGGCCGCGTGGTCGGCGTCGCGGCAGGGCCTGCCCGCGAAGACACCGTCGTGAAGGTCGATCTCGAAGCCGGGACGGTCACCGAACTCGCGTCGGCGCCCGAACCGCCGTCACCCGCCTACCTGTCGACGCCCGTGGAGCGGATCTTCAAAACCGAAGACGGCGACCAGATCCCCGCTTTCGTCTATCTGCCCGCGAACGCCGACTTCGCCGCGCCGGACGGCGAACGTCCGCCGTTGTTCGTGTACCCGCACGGCGGACCGACCGGCCGGGACAGCGCGGTGCTCGACTACGAGATCGCGTACTTCACCAGCCGCGGGATCGCCGTCGTCACGGTGAACTACGGCGGCTCGACCGGATACGGCCGCGCCTACCGCGAACGGCTGCGGGAACAGTGGGGCGTCGTCGACGTCGCGGACTGTGTCACCGTCGCCGAAGCCCTCGCCGCCGAAGGCACCGTCGACGGCGACAGGCTGGCTATCCGCGGCGGCAGCGCCGGCGGGTACACCTCCGCCGCCTCGCTGACCACCACGACGACCTACCGCGCGGGCACCGTGATGTACCCGATCCTCGACCTCGGCCAGTGGACCGGTGACGGCGGCGAGACGCACGACTTCGAGTCCCGCTACCTCGACGGGCTGGTCGGGCCGCTGCCGGAATGCGCACAGCGCTACCGGGACCGGTCGCCGATCAACAACGCGGGCACTCTCGCCGGCCCGTTGTTGTTCTTGCAGGGCCTGGAGGACGAGATCTGCCCGCCGGAGCAGGCGGATCGGTTCGTGGCCGGGCTGGCTGGGCGCGGCATCGAGCACGCCTACCTGAGGTTCGAGGGCGAGCAGCACGGTTTCCGGAAGGCGGAGACGATCGTGGCCGCACTCGAAGCGGAGTTGTCGTTCTACGGTCAGGTCTTCGGCTTCGAAACGCCCGGCGTGCCGAAGCTTCGGCTGAGCCGATGAGGCCGTCGAAGACGCGGCCGGGCGACACGATCGCCTTGGTCGCCCCGGCGGGTCCGGTCCCGGCGGATCTGGTCGAGAAAGCGCTGCCGGTCCTCCGCGGCTGGGGCGTCGAAGTCCACGTCGGCGAGTGCGTCCGCGCGGCGTCCACCGGCTACCTGTCGGCATCCGACGAGGCACGGGCCGCCGAGTTCACCCGCGCCTGGCTGGACCCCGGGGTGACCTGCGTCCTCGCCGCCCGCGGCGGCTACGGCTCACAGCGGATGCTCGACCTCGTCGACTGGACGGCGCTGCGGGCGGCCGGGCCCAAGATGTTCGCCGGGTCGAGCGACGTGACGGCGCTGCACCTGGCCGTGAATGTCCACTTGGGACTGGAGACGCTGTTCTCGCCCATGCCCGCGACCACGCTGTTCGACGCGGGCGCCGCCGAACACCTGCGGCTTTCGTTGTTCGAGCCGGACTCCGTGCGGACGATCGCGTCGCCGACGTCGTCACCGCTGGTGCCGGGCACCGCGACCGGCACACTCGTCGGCGGCAACCTCGCCCTCCTGGTCTCAAGCCTCGGCGCTCCGGAACAAGGCTCTGCCCGCGACGCGATCGTGGTGCTGGAAGACGTCACCGAGAGCCTCTACCGGATCGATCGGATGCTCACGCAGTTGCTCCGTTCCGGCTGGCTCGACGGCGTCCGCGGCTTCGTGCTGGGTTCGTGGAAGGCCTGCGGTGAACCCGAGGCGATCCGAGCCCTGATGCTCGACCGTCTCGGCCCCCTCGGCGTGCCCATGGTCTGGGAATTCGGCGTCGGGCACGTCCCCGCGTCGCCGACCATCCCCCTCGGTGCACGGGCCACCCTCGACGCGGACGCGGGCACCCTCCAGGTTTTGCCATAATGGCAACGGAACTTGCGGGATTGGTCGAACCGGGGGCATCTTTCGGACATGGATTCCACACAACAGTTCTGGGAAGACTTCTATCGCGACAAAGAGCAGGTCTGGAGCGGTAAGGCGAACCCGATCCTGGTGAACGAGGTCGCCTCGCTCACCCCGGGCACGGCACTCGATCTCGGCTGCGGCGAAGGCGGCGACGCCATCTGGCTCGCGCAGCAGGGTTGGCGCGTCACCGCCGTCGACATCTCGGAGGTCGCGCTCGAACGTGCCGCCGGGCACGCGGCCGGGGCCGGCGTCGAAGGCATCGTCTGGGAACGTCACGACCTGGCGAAGTCGTTCCCGGAGGGGCGCTTCGACCTGGTTTCCGCGCAGTTCTTCCACTCCCCCGTCGAGGTGGACGGCGAGCGGGACAAGGCACTCCGCCGCGCCGCCGAGGCCGTCGCCCCGGGCGGCACCCTGGTGGTCGCCGGCCACGCGGGCTGGCCGACCTGGATGGAAGAGCCGCCGCACAAGGACGTCCACTTCCCGACGACGGCCGAGGTCCTCGAAACACTGGCGCTGGCCGACGGTGAATGGACCGTGGAGCGGCAAGATCTGATCACGCACGACTTCCCGGGACCGGAGGGACAGCACGGAACGCGTTCGGACAACGTGCTCCGCGTGCGACGCTCGGGCTAGGTACCGTCGCGGCATGCGGATGACGCCTGCGGAAGCCCGGTCACGGTTCGAAGGCGAGCGGATAGCGAGGCTGGCGACGACGGGCTCGGACGGCGTGCCGCATCTGGTGCCGGTGACTTTCGTCGTCGAAGGCGACTCGGTCGCGTTCGCGATCGATCACAAACCGAAGAGCACCACGGCGTTGCGGCGGCTGAAGAACATCGCGGAGAACCCCGTGGTCAGCTTCCTGACCGACCACTACGCCGAGGACTGGACCGGACTGTGGTGGGCCCGGGCGGACGGTGTCGCCCGGGTACTGACCGATCCCGACGAGCAGGCGCTACCGGTGCGGCTGCTGCGGGAAAAGTATCCGCAGTACGAGGCGCAACCCGCTCCGCATGCCGTGGTGAGCACAGTGGTCTGCTCCTGGAGTGGATGGCGCGCTTCTTGAGCTTTTTGGCGTTGTTGCCGCCCGGCGGCAACAACGCCACCGCCGTGCTGTATAGGTCGTTATACACTTTGGTGGCCGGGTCAAGTCCATGAAGGACTCCTTGAGGGACTCTGGGTCCGTGAAGGGGCCCTTCACGGACCGCTTGCTCGCCTCAGGAGTCACACCCGTCACATCTTGATCGCGTGAAGGCCCCCTTCACGCGGCTCAGCCGAGGAAACTCGCCCTTCTCGACCGCGCCATTCCCCACCCTGGAAGGCAGGGCCCGGCAAGTCGCATAGCCTCTGGTCAAGCAGGTCTTGGAGCGGCGGAGGCGGGCTCGCCACAGCGGCCTGATACCTCCTCGACTGTCCACAGGGGACAGTTCCGGGGGTGACAGTGCCTCATCCGGGTGTTCCGCGGCGGGGTCGTGAGTGGCGATTCGGGTTAGGGCGGACCTGTATTTGCCTACCTACGCTGGACCAGGCCGAGAGGGTTGACGATGTAGGAATTGGGACGTTGAGTGTCCCGATTCCTACATCGTCACGACGTCGTGCCGGCCCCGGATCTTGATCAACGGAGGAGGGGGACACTCAACGTCCCCCAATCCTCCACGCCTGGCCCTTGCCGTAACACCGGCACCAATGGGTAGGCAAATACCGGTCCGCCAGAACCGTCCTTGCCACTCACGACCCTGTCGAAAACCGAACATATAAGCATCAAGTGGACATTCCGCCGCCGACGAGGGTCCTTTGTGGACATTCAGGCTCACCCCTTGAGCAAGCCGAACCGCCACTCAAGCTCTGCCCCTTCGGACAGTCGACGATATCCGGTCGAATCACCAATAACGCCACCGACCAGCGGATATTCGACTTTGCCGGGACCTGACTCTGAAGGCAGGGGCCCAGTCGAAAATCAGGAGGAGCGGGGGGCCTCGGCGGGCAGGAACTGCTCCACCGGCCTCCCCCGCCAAGCCGAGATGATCCCCAGCGGATCAGGCCGCAGCAGCGACGCGGCCGCGTACACGCTCGCCGCGACGACGCCCGCCATGAACCACCAGTCGTACAGCGCCTGCTCCCCTGTCGGGTAGTAGACCAGCGTCACGAACACCGACACCGCGACGACGACCGCGAGGTTCCGGCGACGCCATTCGAACGCGGACAGGACCACGAAACCCCAGGTCAGGTACCACGGCAGTGAGGGCGGCGGGACGATCGCGCCGGCGAGCAGGACGATCGCCATCCGGTGGATCGCCGGGTTGCCGCCGTCGCGGGCGAGCCACCATTGGCGGCCGGCGAAGACGAACAGGCCGACCATCGCGATCGCCCGGAACACGGTGACGAACGGCGAGACCTCGACGTCGATCACCAGGTTCACCAGCGAGTAGAAGATCTCGCCGATCCCGGTCGGGAAGTTCATCCAGTTCGCGATCAGCGTCGGCGCCTTGAGGCCGGTCAGCCAGCCGAGGTTGACCGAACCGAGCGACAGCCAGGTACCCGCGACGAACACCGGCAGGAAGATCCCGACCGACGCGGCGCCCGCACGGAAGAAGTTGACCACCTTCCGGTCGCCGGGCAGGTGGTTCGCCCACACCCAGACCAGGAACGGCAGCGCCCACGCCGCGGTGGGTTTGATCAGCATGCCGACGGTGACCAGGACGATCGCGACGACGTGTTTGCGCTCCAGCGCGGCCAGCACGCCGACGGTGAGGAAGCCCAGCATCAGCAGGTCGTTGTGCGGGCCGCCGACGAGGTGGATGACCGTCATCGGGCTGGCGATGGCGAGCCACAGGGTGATCGGCAGCTTGCCGCCGAGGTGTTTGACCAGCCGCGGCAGCGACCACAGCATCCCGACCAGGCCGAGCATCAGGACCAGGCGGGTCGCGATGACGCCGGCGATCATGTCGTTGCCGGTGACCGAGACGATCCCCTTGGCGACCAGCAGGAACAGCGGGCCGTACGGCGCGGGCGTGGTCTGCCACAGCGGGTGCACGTTCTGCACGACGTCCGGCAGCACGGTCAGCTCGGCGGGTCCGTTGGCGTACGGGTCGAGCCCATGCAGGAGCTGAGCGCCCTGCGCGAGGTAGGAGAAGACGTCGCGGGTGAACAGCGGCGGCGAGACCAGAAGAGGCGCCATCCAGCAGGCGGAGGCGATCACGATCGGACGGCTGCCGATCCGTCCGGCGAGCGCGTAGCGGCCCAGCCGGACCCATGCCCAGATGATCAGCCCGAAGCCCGTGTAGAGCATCGCGTTGGCGAGGATGCGGCCGTGGCCGTAGCGGATCCACGACAACGGTCCGTGCCCGAGGATCGGGTCACGGATGAGGATGCCGCCGGCGCCGAGCGCCGCCAGCATCAGCAGCGTGCTGCCTATGGTTCCCATCGCGATGGTGCGGTACGGGAACCGGGAAGGCACCCGGAGCCGCTCGCCGAGGGAACCGGCCGAGGGCGTCTGCGGGGGTTCTGTCGTGGTCGCCATTTCGAGATTGGAGGTTACACACCGCGCCTGTGCGTGTGCGCGGCAATGGGTGTTTCCCGCGTCGGACACGGGAATCCCCTCGCTCAGCGGTCGGCCGCCGCACGCTGGGCGGTGCCACCGGGCAACGCCGCGAGCAGCGACTTCGTGTAGTCGTGTTTCGGGTCCAGCAGGACCTCTTCCACGGTACCGACCTCCACCAGTTCCCCGCGATACATCACCGCGACCCGGTCGGCGATGTTCCAGGCCAGTCCGAGGTCGTGGGTGATCACGAGCCCGGCGAGACCCAGCTCACGCCGCAGGCGCAGCAACAGCGCGAGGATCTCCCCTCGCACCGAAGCGTCGAGTGAGGCCACCGGTTCGTCGGCGACGATCACGCCTGGGTCCAGCGCGAGCGCGCCCGCGATGACGACCCGCTGCCGCTGCCCGCCGGACAGCTCGTGCGGGAGCCGGTCGAGGAACTTCTCCGCGGGCCGCAGTTCGGCCGCTTCGAGGGCCTTGATGACGAGCTCGTGCTCGTTCGCGGCCATTCCGTGGATGCGGGGGCCTTCCGCGACGGCCTCGTACACCGTGTGGTTCGGGTTCAGCGCGCTCGTCGGGTCCTGCAGCACGAGCTGGACCTGCCGCCGGTACGCCTTGAGCCCGGCGCCGCCGAGCGGGACCGGTTTCCCGGCGTACCGCACCGCACCGGAGTCGGGTTTCTGCAGCCCGAGCAGCGTCCTGGCCAGTGTCGTCTTGCCAGAGCCGGACTGGCCGACGAGCGCGACGATCTCGTCCTTCCGCACCTGGAGGCTCACGCCGGCGACGGCGTGGATGCGCTTGCCGGTGCGGTCGCGGAAGCTGACGCGCAGGTCCTCGGCCTCCAGCAGCGCGGGCTGGTCACCGGTGCGTTCCGGTTCCGGTGGCAACGGCGTGCTGGTGGCGGGCGCGAACCGCGACACCGGGTCGCCGACGGTCGGGAACGCGGCCGCCAGCGCCTTGCTGTGCTCGTGCCGCGGCGCGCTCATCAGCTCCGCGCTCGGCCGTTCCTCGACGATCTCGCCGTCGTACATCACCGCGATCCGGCGGCAGGTCGCGGCGAGCACCGACAGGTCGTGGCTGATCATGATCAGCCCGATCCCCTGTTCGGCGACCAGCCTGCCCAGCAGGTCGAGCACCTGTGCCTGGACGACGACGTCCAGCGCGGTGGTCGGCTCGTCCGCGATGATCAGTCGCGGTGAGCAGGCCAGCGCCATCGCGATCATGACGCGCTGTTTCTGGCCGCCGGACAGCTCGTGCGGGTACGCCCCGGCGCGGCCGGGCGGCAGGTCGACCTGTTCGAGCAGGTCCTTGACCTTGGCCTGGATCTCACCGTCCGACAGCGCCTTGCCACCGGGCGGGTGCAGGCGGATCGGCTCGGCGATCTGCTCGCCGATCCGGCGGACCGGGTTGAGCGCGTGCATCGCGCCCTGGAACACGACCGAGGCCTCGGCCCAGCGCACCGCGCGCAGCCTGCCCCACTTCATGGCCGTGACGTCTTCACCGTCGAGCAGGATCTCCCCACTGACCTTGGCCGACCGCGGGAGCAGCCGCAGGACGCTCATCGCGACGGTCGACTTTCCCGACCCCGACTCCCCCGCGACCCCGAGGGTGTCACCGGGTTCGAGCACGAGGCTGACGCCGCGTACGGCGGCGACCTCACCGCTGCCGGTGGCGTAGGTGACGCCGAGGTTCTTCAGTTCCAGCAAGGGGCTCATGAGTGCTGTCCCTTCAGGCGCGGGTTCAGCACGGTCTCCAGCGCGCGTCCGACGAGGGTGAAGGCGAGAACGACCACGACGATCGCGATACCCGGCGGCAGCAGGTTCCACCAGGCGCCCTTGCTGATCGCGCCGTTGTTCAAGGCGGTCTGCAGCATGGCTCCCCAAGAGACTGTGTTCGGGTTGCCGACGCCGAGGAACGCCAGCGTCGCGTCCGCGATGACCGCGTTGCCCACGACGAGCGTGGTGTTGGCCAGCACGAGCGGCATGACGCCGGGAAGGACGTGCTTGCCGACGATGTGCAGGTGACCGCCGCCGAGTGCTTTCGCGCGTTCGATGTACGGGCGGCCCTCGATCGTGAGGGTCTGCGCGCGGACCAGGCGCGCGGTGCTTGGCCAGGCGGTGACGCCGATGGCGATGATCACCGTCATCGTGCCCTGATCCAGCACCGAGGCGAGCGCCACGGCGAGGACGAGCGACGGCAGCACCAGGAAGAAGTCCGTGAACCGCAGCAACAGCCCGGAAAGCCAGCCACCGAAATGCGCGGCCGCGATCCCGATGAGGGTGCCGATCAGCACTGAGAGGAACGCCGCCGAGAAGCCGGTGAGCAGCGAGATCCGCGCGCCCCAGAACGTCATCAGCAGCACCGAGCGGCCGTCGATGTCGGTGCCCAGCCAGAACTCGCCGCTGGGCGGTTCCAGCGAAGTGCCTTCGGCCTTGGTGACGTCGAGGCCGGATTCGTCCGAAATCACCGGGGCGAGGATGGCCAGCAGCGTGATGAGGCCGAGGAAGGCCAGTCCGAAGACGCCCGCCTTGTTCGTCGTGAACTCGTGCCAGCGCTTCGCCACCGACTCACGGCGGCGGCGCCAGACGATCGAACCGGGTTTTTCCGCTGTGGTCATGCCGTCCGCACCCTGGGGTCGAGCACGCGGTAGAGCAACTCCGCGAGCAGGTTCATCAGCACCACCGCACCCGCGAGGGTCACGAAAACTCCTTGCAGGACAGGCAGATCAGGCCCGCGGAGCGCTTCGTAGAGCAGCTGCCCGAGCCCCGGCCAGCTGAACACGGCCTCCACCGAGACCGCACCCGAGACGACCATCCCGAACTGCATGAAGACCAGCGTCACCGTCGGAAGCAGGGCGTTGGGCACGGCGTGCCGCTTGCGGACGAGGTCGTCGCGCAGCCCCTTGGCCCGCGCGGTGGTGAGGTAGTCCGAATTCATCTCGCCGATCAGGGACGACCGCATGACCAGCATGTACTGCGCGTAGAACACCACCAGCAGGGTCACGCACGGCAGCACCAGATGGTGGAGTACGTCGAGCCCTTCGCTGAAGAAGCCCGGCGCGACGTCCGGGGAATGCATGCCACGGCTCGGAAAGAGACCGTTGCTGGCCACCAGCAACATGAGCCCGAGCCAGAACTGCGGTACCGACCACAGCGTCAGCGCGAGTCCTGTTTGGACCTTGTCGAACCTGCTCCCCCGGCGCCAGCCCGCGCGGATGCCGAGCCACAGGCCGAGCATGACCGCGAGCACGGTCGCGCTGCCGACGAGCAGGATCGTCGGCCACAGCCGCTCGCCGACCATGTCGAAGACCGGGCGCCGCTGCAGGTACGAGACCCCCATGTCGCCCTGGAGCAGGCCGACGACGTAGTCCCAGAACTGTTGCAGCAGGGGCTTGTCCACGCCCATCTGCTCGCGCAGCTCGGCCATCATCTTCGGGTCGGTCGGCCGGTCGCGGACCATGAACCGCACGGGATCGCCGGGCAGTGTCCGGAACAGGAAGAACCCCAGCACGACGACGAGCGCGAGGCTCGCCAGCGCGCCGCCGATCTTGGAGAGCACGAACCGGGCGGTGCCGGTCCCGCCCCGGCGCTCGTCGGGATCGACGAGCGCCGGGGTCTGGTCGAGGGAACTGAGTGCTTCGGTCAACGAGTTCTACTCCCGGTCGTCGGCCGACTTGCCGCGCCGCCCGAGCAGCACGCCACCGCCGACGAGCACCACGAGCACGACCGCGCCGATGCCGATCCACAGTCCGGTGTTGCTGCTTTCCTCGGCGCCCGGCGCTGCCGCGTCGGCCGGAGTGGCGCCGTAAACGCCCCAGTAGCCGGACTGCTCGAGGATCGCGCCGTCGGGCTGCGGCTGCTTGGTGAACGAGGCGAACTTGTCCGAGCGGTAGGCCTCGAGCACGTTGTCGTAGTCGAGGACGACGTCGACGTACTCGCCGGCCAGCACGGCTTGCGCTTGCTTGACGAGCTCGGCGCGCTTGGCGGGGTCGAACTCGGTCAGCTGCTTCTTGTACAGGTCCTCGTAGCGCGGCTCGCAGAAGAACGTCGCCGAGCTGCCGCCGTTGCCCTCCGCGTTCGGGCGGCCGGCGCAGGTGTTCAGGCTGAGGGCGTAGTCCGGGTCGGGCGAGGTGCCGTAGCCGGAGATCGCGAGGTCGTAGTTGCCCGCGGTGGTGCGGTCGTCCAGCTCGTCGTCGGAGACGAGTTCCTGTTTGACGCCGATGCCGACGTCCTTGAGCCAGCCGCTGACGAACTGCGCGACACGCTGGTCGAACGGCCGGTTCGCGTGACCGGCGAGCCGGAACTCCAGCTTCGCGCCGCCGGGCGCGACGCGGATGCCGTCCGCGCCCTTGGCGTAACCCGCCTGGTCGAGGGTGGCGTTCGCGGCCGCGATGTCGAACTTGGTCTTCTCCGCGTCCGACGGGGTCCAGGTGTAGGCCTTGTAGATCGCCGGGACGACACCGGTCCCGGGCTGGCCGTAGCCGTTCATCACCTTCTGGACGATGCTCTCCGTGTCGATCGCCTGCGCGATCGCCTTGCGGACCCGGACGTCCTTCAGGATCGGGTTGCCGTCACCGATCGGCTGGTCGAGGACGTTCTTGACGCCGAAGTTGATGATGAGCTCGTTGTACCGGCGGCCCGGCGCCTTGTTCGTGGTGATGTTCTTCTCGCCCTTGAGCGCGTCGAACTGCGTCGGCGTGAGCCGGTTGATGACGTCGACCTCGCCCTGCTTGAGCGCGTTGACCGCGGCCTCGGCGTCCTTGAACTGCAGCAGCTGCAGTTCGTCGACCTTGGGCGCGCCACGCCAGTAGTCCTTGTTCGCCTTGAACTTCACGAACTCGTTCTTCTTGTACTCGGTCAGCAGATACGGTCCGCTGCCGACGCCGACGACGGCCATCTCGTCGGTCGAGGGGGCGTTGAGGTCCTTGATCGGCTCCCAGATGTGCTTGGGCACGATCGGGACGTCGAGCGAGGTCATGCTCGCCTGCGGTGCCTTGGTCTTGATGACGAGCGTCTTGTCGTCCGGCGCCGACACCGACTCGAAGTTGGTGACGTAGCTGCCGTTCGCGGTGCGGGCGTTCTCGTCGTCGAGCATCCGCTGGAAGGTGTACGCGGGGTCCTGCGCGGTGATCGGCTTGCCGTCGGACCACTTCATCCCCTGACGGATGGCGAAGGTCCAGGTGAGCTTGTCGTCCGAGGTCTTCCAGGACTCGGCGATGCCACCCGTGGGCTGGGTGTCCTCGGCCGAAGGCAGGGTGAGGAACTCGTAGTTGAACCGGCCGACCTGCGTCGACGCCGCCAGCTGGGCGGTGAAGGGATTCAGGTGGTCGATGCCGGTCGTGAGCGCCACCCGGAGGACCTTGCCCTGCTGCTGTGCCGCCGCGACGGGCACGAAAGGCACCGTCGCGACCGCCGAAGCGGCAAGGACCGCGACTACGCGAAGACCGCGTAGTCGCTTCGGAAAACGCTCAGTGCGCACGAAGACCACCCCATCGAAACTCGCTGTAACCCAACCCCCGAGGCGGAAAAGTAACCACATGTCGCGGTAACCGCGCAATGACTCGCCAACACCGATCGTGCACGGCGGATGTCGTCGCGTGGTCGATAGCTACTTTACGTCTCGACGACATTGCGGTGAGTCACCATTTCGGCGCGCGAGACGGCAACACGTGCAGTGTCCTGGGTATTCAAGGGAAGCGTGCTTGCAGCACGCTTGCGCCCGATGATGCTCAATCGATACGTGCGACGAAGTGCGAGCAAAGCGACTCGTCACCTGCTTGCGGTACTTGCGTGCGCAACCATCGCAAGCAGGTGACGAATCGCGACGCGTCAGCCGACGGGGACCTCACGCCGTCGCGCGCTGGCGGCGGCCGCGTAGAGCCACGCGAACAGCGCCCACATGCCGGCGAAGATGAGCCCGACGGTCACGTACGCGACCGTCCACAGCACGGCGGGCGTCTCCGACTTCCGTTCCCGTTGCAGGAACTCGATCTCGGACATGAACGGGCGGGTACCGGACGCCGCGTCGATCGCCGGGGCGTCCGCGGCCGGGTCGGCGGGCGCGTAGATCGGGGCGAGCCCCATCACCCGGTTCGGGACGTGCACGCGGATCCCGGTCTTCCACTGTCCGAACACCGGCAGCGGCTGGGTCGTGCGATACACCCCGTCGCCGATCTTCTCCAGCGGCGCGGTGAAGAAGTCGCCGCCCTGCCAAGCGAAACCGTTCAGCCACACGGCGTCGTCGGCGAGATCGGGATGGGAGATCGTGACGGTCGCGTCGACCCAGCGGGGCGCGCCACCGCCGTGCGGGTTCGAGATCGGCAGCCCGGCCGCGGCCTCCGTCAGCCGGACGTCGGCGGTGAATCCGCCGTCCGGATCCTGCGGGACGGCGACGGCCGACATCAGGGCGACCGCGCCCAGCGCGCCGACGAGTCCGACGGTGTGGCGGGGGCCGGCCGCGGGCACCTGCGTCGCCGTCTCCTCCACGCGCTGGTACTGCCAGACTCCGATGAATGCACCCGCCAGAGCGGCGCCGGTCCCGAACAGGACGAACAACGGCAAATGGGCCGCCGGCCAAGGGTTCGGCATCAGCCACTGGGTGAACGCCGCCTCGGCGAGCATCCCGGCCGTCCCCACGAGCAGACCGGCGACAGCGGCGAAGGTGTAGCCCCGACGGCTCCGCATCGCCAGCGCGACGACCTCGATGATCACCGCTTCGGCGACGTACGGCAGCAACGAAGCCACGTGCAGATCGGCGAACAACGGGATGATGGTGAACGAAGCACGGGAGGCGAGGAAGACCGCCAGGACGATCAGCGCGCCGCCGGGCCCCCAGGACAACCGCCCGTAGGTCAGCGTCCAAGCTCCGATCAGGCCGACGAGCACAACCTGCGACAGCATCGGGAACTGCGGGACGCCGAGGTCGAACTCCATGAGGAACGCCGAAGCGCCCATCATCCAGGCGCCGGCGAGCACCGGGCCGAGCAGGCGCACGACCGGTCCGGTCGCGCCGACCTGTCGCGCTTCGCCGAGCAGCAATTGCAGCCCCAGCACCACGCAGACGCCGCCACCGATCATCAGGACGTGCGTCGGCCCCCATTCGGTGACGTCCTGGCCGAACAGCCGGTGCCAGACGTCGTCGAGCGGGAATCCCGCGATGCCGACCAGACCGGTCGCCATCATCTGGATGGACCCCATCGGTGCCCGCCAGTGCGGGCCGATCTTGAACGTGCGCTTGGGCAGGTTCTTCGTAGCCAGTGTCGCGCTGAGCACGCCGCTGGCGAAGATGCCCATCAACCCGAAGTAGATCGGGAAGTGCGACGGGTTCGCGAGCGGGCCTTCGTCGCGGCCGAGTTCCATGTGGATCGGCACGTCCCAATAGACGCCGATCAGCGCCGACATCCCGGAGAGGAACGCGACGAACATCGGCAGCGCGGCCCAGCGTGGCAGACCGCTGAAGTCACCCATCCATTCGGCGACGCGGCCGATGACGGTCCGCTTCCCCGCGCGTTCGCGGAGCACGAAAAGGGCCAAGGGCAGGAAGACCGCGGTGAACATCAGGCCCGCGATGACGATCTGCCCGAATTGCGCGCCGCCGGCAGGCGGGCTCTCCTGAGCCATGAACACCGTTCTCGCCTTCCTGCTAACCTGAGTAACTGTTACCTTGGGGTAACACGATAGAGGCATGGTTCCGGCCAGGCAAGCCGGGGCGTACGACTTGGAGGAACCTCGATGCGGAGGATCGGCGGGATCTGCGGGATCACCGTGGCCGCGCTGCTGGCCGTGACCGGCTGTTCGGGATCGACCGGCTCCCAACCGTCGCCGGGCACCGGCACCGTGAAGTTCTCGATCACCGCGGGCAAGCGCACAGCGGGCCCGGCGGAGGTCTCGGTGCGCACCGGCGAGAACGTCGCGCTCGAGGTCACCTCCGATCAGGCGGACGAACTGCACGTCCACGGCTACGACAAGGCCGCCCAGCTGGCCCCCGGGGTTCCGGGGACTGTCTCCTTCACCGCGAACATCGACGGGATCTTCGAGGTGGAACTGCACAAGAGCGGCGCGGCGGTGACCAAGCTCCGGGTCAGCGGATGATCCTGGCGCACGGCCTCGGCGGCAGGTCCGATCTGCCGGTGCCACTGTGGCTCGCGCTCTACGCGGGAGCGGCGGCCGTCGTCGTCTCCTTCTTCGCGCTCACCGTGTTTTGGAAGGAACCAAGGCTCCGCGGCGCCGACGCCGGCAGCGCACTCCCCCTCCCCCTGCAGCGGTTCGTCGACAGCGCGTTCTCGCGGGTCGCGTCACGCATGGCAGGCGTGGCGCTGTTCGCGGGTTTCCTCGCGATGGCGTGGGCCGGTCCCGGCAGTTCGGCCGACAACCCGGCTCCGGCATGGTTCTACGTCTGGTTCTGGGTGGGACTGGTTCCGCTTTCGCTCCTGTTCGGCCCGGTCTGGCGGCGCCTGAATCCACTGAGGACGGTCGCGTCGCTGATCCCCGCGCGGCATCGCGAACTCCCGGACCGGCTGGGCTACCTGCCCGCGATCGTCGGTCTCCTGGCGTTTCTCTGGTTGGAACTGGTGTTCCCGCACTCGGATTCGCCGAGGGCGATCGCTCTTTTCTGCACCGTGTATGCCGTTATACACATTGCTCTCGGGGTGGTCTACGGTCCGCGCTGGTTCGACCGCGGCGATGCTTTCGAGGTCTACGCGCGCCTGATCGCGGCCTTGTCCCCGTTCGGCAGGCGCGGTGACGGACGGCTCGTGGTCCGGAATCCACTGGACGGGCTGGTCGCCATCTCCCCCGCGCCCTGGCTGACCGCGCTGGTACTGGTGGTGCTCGGCTCGACGGCGTTCGACGGCCTGACCCGGCTCCCGTTCTGGACGTCGCTGGACGCCAGTGTCCTCGGGGGCACCGCCGGGCTCGCGGCCTGTATCGCGCTCACGTACGGCGCCTACGCGGGCGCGATCAGCCTCACCAGGCCGTATCTGCGCCGAGGTTTCGACCCATATCCCGCGTTCGCGCCGTCGCTGATCCCGATCATGGTCGGCTACACGGTCGCGCATTACTTCTCGTTCGCCGTGTTCTCCGGGCAGCAGGGCTTCGGCCGCGCGATCGACTACACGGTCGTCTCGACCGGCGTGATCGCGCTGGTGCAGATCGCCGGAATCGTCGCGGGGCACGTGCTGGCCGTAACCTCGGCGCATGACCGTTCCGTCGGCGTGCTGCGCGCGAACTACGTCAAGGTGGGCCAGTACCCCATGCTGGCGCTGATGATCGGCTACACCGCGCTCGGGATCGCACTGGTGTCCGGCTCATGACCATCGCTGCGCGGGTGATGATGATGCACCAGGGCGGCTGGGACGAGATCCTCATCTTCGTCGGCCCCGTGGTGATCATCGGGCTGCTCGTCTACGTCGCGCGCAAACAGGTCCCGACCACCCCCGAAGAGGACGACGACTAGCCCTGGGTGGGCAGAGGGAATCCCGGCTCCACCCAGGGCTTTGCCGTGCCTGGACACGGCCTAGTCACGGAACCGATCCGTGGCTGCCAGCAACGCGGCCAGGATGCCGGGTTCGTCGTACGCGTGCGCGGCATCCGGCACGATCACCAGTTCCGAATCCGGCCATGCCTTGTGCAGGTCCCACGCGGAGACCACGGGCGTGGCGAGGTCGTACCGCCCCTGCACGATCACGCCGGGAATGTCCTTCAATGCGGCAGCTTCCCGGATCAGCTGTCCTTCTTCGAGCCACCCGTTGTTCACGAAGTAGTGGTTCTCGATCCGCGCGAACGCCAGCGCGAATTCCGGCAAGGCGAATTCCGCCACCATTTCGGGCCGCGGAAGCAGCGTCACCGTCGCGGCCTCCCAGGTACTCCACGCGACAGCGGCCGGCCCGTGCACCAGGGGGTCAGGGTCGGCGAGCAGCCTCGCGTACAGCTCGACGGGATCCCCGTCGAGCTCCGCGATCGGCGCCATGAATTTCTCCCACAAGTCCGGAAAGACGTTCGCCGCACCACCCCGGTAGTACCAATTCAACTCGGACGAACGCAGCGTGAAGATCCCGCGCAGCACCAACTCCGACACGCGTTCAGGGTGCTTCTCGGCATACGCCAGCGCCAACGTCGACCCCCAGGACCCACCGAACACCTGCCACCGCGAGATGCCCAGCGACTGCCGCAGTCGCTCGATGTCATCGACGAGATGCCAGGTCGTGTTCAACGAAAGATCGCCCGACGCGGAGGCATGCGGCAACGACCGCCCGCAGCCGCGCTGGTCGAACAGGACGATCCGATACGCGGACGGGTCGAACAGCCGGCGGTGCGACGGCGAGCAGCCGCCGCCGGGACCGCCGTGCAGGAAAACCACGGGCTTGCCGTCGGGGTTGCCGCATTCCTCCCAGTACACGAGGTTGCCGTCACCGGTGTTCAGGTGGCCTGACGCGTTGGGTTCGATCTCCGGGTACATGCGCCTATCGTCGGACACCTGGCGCAGCTCACGGACGAGACGACGCTCACGGTAGGTGCTGCCTGCTTGTCCAGTGCGGTGAACCGCTGGATCAGGCCGCCGATTCCGCCACGCTGGCGCGCTTCACATTCCGGCTTCCGACACATCCTCAGCCGTCATGGCCTGGCCCGCCCCCGAGAAGCAACGCCCCCGCCAACTCGGTGACCTCGTCCCGAGAGCGGCCGTTGTGGTCGGCGGCCATGAAGTGCTTGCCGATCAGGAGCGAGAACGCGAGCAAGCACCGGGCTTCGACCTCGTCCTCGTCGGTGAAGATCTCGCGCATGAGGGAACGCAGGTAATCCATCCGCTGGTTGTCGACCCGCCGGAGCCGTTCGGCCACCGACTGGTCGCGCCGGGCCCAATCCCTGATCGCGAGGTCGATCGGCAGTAGCCGGTCGCCGGCGAGCAGTCCGGCTCGCCGGATCTTCGCCCTGGCGTCGCCGCCTTCGCGCTCGACGCTCTCGAACAGCAGGTCGGTGCTCATCCGCTCCCAGGTGGCGAGCATTTCCTCCAGCAGCGTGCCCCGATCGGCGAAATGGCCGTAGAACCCGCCTTTCGTGACGCCGAGCGCTTTCGCGAGCGCCTCGACGCGGACGGCGCCGGGACCTCCGGCAGCGAGGGCATGCAGTCCCGCGTCGATCCAGGCGCTCGGCGGGGTCCGGGTTTCGGCGGCCATGCGATCACCGTATCCCCCGTCACTCCGGCACCACGACGACGATATATACGCTACCGTATAGATGGCGGAAGTTGACTGGGAGGAACAACGACGATGACTGTCGGATTCGTGGCCACGCACTACCCGCACACCGATCATCACGACGATTTCGTCTCGCGCGTCCAGCGAGTCGCCGCCGTCCTGCGCTCCACTTCGGGCTGCCTCGCCGCCGAATGCTGGGTGACCGCCGCCGGAGACGCCGTGGTCTCGATCGTGCGGTGGGAATCCGAGGCGGCACAGGCGGCCTCGATGCAGGCTCTGGGCTCGGCGGATGTGGACGTCGCCTTCGACGATCGCGAGGTCCGGCCACGCGAGATCGTCCAACTGGTGTCGGCATGAAACTCGCGAACACGGCGCACACGGCCCACTCCTGGCGGATCCACGAAATCGCCGGGGACTTCGACCTCGAAGACGTCTGGGCACTGGAAACACCCGGCGGCCCGGACGACTTCGACAAGCTGGTGAAGCAGTTCTCGTCGGGCGATTTCCCGAACGGGGCGCCACTACCCGTCCGGGCGCTGTGGGCGCTGCGCTGGAAACTCGGCGGGCTGCTCGGCCTGGACAAGCGGACTTCCGGCCTCGACACCCGGGTGGGACCACTTCGCGCCAAACTGCCGGAAGACCTCCGCCGCACACCGACCGGGCCGGACGAAGATTGGTCGCCGTTCACCCCGGTATACCGGCTCGAAGACGAATTCGCCGCCGAAATGGCGAACGGGACCATGCACGGCGTCCTGCACATCGCGTGGGTCGAAGACGGGCAGGGCGGGTATCGCGGTCAGATGGCGGTGCTGGTGAAACCCAACGGCCTGTTCGGCCGGGCGTACATGGGATTCATCAAGCCGTTCCGGTACCTGATCATCTACCCGGCGCTCATGCGGATGATCGCGCGGGAGTGGCGCGGCTAGCGAAGGTCCGTGAAGGCCTCCTTGAGGGACCCTGGGTCCCTCAAGGAGGCCTTCACGGACAGCCGACCACGCGTCATCGCCGACTGCTCCGCACCAGCGTCATGTCTTTCTCTCGCACCGGTTCCTGGCAGTGTGCGCAGACGGTCTCCGGTGCGAGGACCTCGCCGCACGAATGGCGCCACACCGTCGGCGGCGGGCCGTCCGTGACATACCGGTCGCCCCACGCCATGAGGTTCAGCAGCACGTGGTTGAGCGCGTGCCCCGCCTCGGTGAGCACGTACTCGTAGCGCGGCGGATGCTCCTCGTAGAGCCGTTTCTCGAGGATTCCCGTCTCGACGAGCTTGCGCAGCCGCGCGGTCAGGATGTCCCGGCTCGCCCCGGTGTTGCGGACGATCTGGTCGAACCGCCGCGCCCCGAAGAACACCTCGCGCAGCGCGAGCAGGCTCCAGCGCTCCCCGATCACCTCCATCGCGTTGGCGATCGAGCAGTCCCTCGGTCCTTCGGTCATGCGACCAGCGTAAACCCAGTGAGTCTTGATTTCCAACCCACTCGATGCCACAGTGAGTTGGAGATTCCAACTCACCACTGGAGGCAGCCGTGCACGACGCGGTCATCGTCGACGCCGTCCGTACCCCGATCGGCAAGGGCAAGCCAGGTGGCGCCCTGCACGAAATCCATCCCGTCCAGCTGCTCGCCCACACGTTGCGAGCCCTCGTCCAGCGCAACGGCCTCGACCCGGCGCTGATCGACGACGTCATCGGCGGCGCGGTCGACCAGGTCGGTGAACAGGCCCAGAACGTCACGCGGTGGGCGGCACTCGCGGCCGGGCTGCCGGAGTCCGTGCCCGCGACCACCGTCGACCGGCAATGCGGGAGCAGCCAGCAGGCCGTGCACTTCGCCGCGCAGGGCGTGATGGCCGGCGCGTACGACGTCGTCATCGCCTGCGGTGTCGAGTCCATGAGCCGCGTCCCGATGTGGTCGAACGTGCTGCCCGGCACCGATCCCCTCGGCCCCGGGGTCGCCGAGCGCTATCCGGAAGGCCTGGTGCCGCAAGGGATCAGCGCCGAGCTCATCGCCGCGAAGTGGTCGCTCGGCCGCGACGCGATGGACGAGTTCGCGGTGTCCTCACACCGGAAGGCGGCGCGGGCGCACGCGCTCGGGCGGTTCGCGAGCCAGATCGTGCCGATCGAGACCCCGTCAGGCCTGGTCTCCACCGACGAGTCCGTCCGGCCGGGCACCGACCTCGAAACGCTGGCCAAGCTGCGCCCCGCGTTCCAGGACGAGGGGATCTCGGAAAGGTTCCCGCAGATCGACTGGTCGGTGACCGCGGGCAACAGCAGCCCGATCAACGACGGCGCCTCCGCCGTGCTCATCACCTCCAGCGAGACCGCCGCCAGACTGGGCCTGCGGCCGCGCGCCCGGCTGCACAGTTTCGCCGTCACCGGCTCCGACCCGCTGCTCATGCTCACCGGCGTCATCCCGGCGACGGAGAAGGTGCTGCGGCGCGCCGGTCTGCGCCTCGCGGACATCGACCTGTTCGAGATCAACGAGGCGTTCGCCAGTGTCGTGCTGGCGTGGCAACAGGAGACCGGGGCCGACCCGGCGAAAGTCAACGTCCACGGCGGCGCGATCGCGCTGGGCCATCCGCTCGGCGCGAGCGGCACCCGGCTGATGGGCACGCTGGTCAACGCGCTGCACCAGCACGGCGCCCGCTACGGCCTGCAGGCGATGTGCGAAGGCGGCGGCCAGGCCAACGCGACCATCCTGGAGACGTTGTGACCGACCGGCTTCCCAAGAAACTGGCGAACCATCCTTCGGTACGGGCGGTGCTCGCCAAACCGCGGGACAAGCCGTCACCGGTGATCGACGCCGGCTGGCTCAAGGAGATCTGCCTTGCCGCCGGTGCCGACGACGCGGCGGCCGTCCCGCTCGACCATCCGGATCTGGCCGGCGAACGTGAACACATCCTGCGCGCGCTCCCCGGCACCAAGACCCTGGTCTCGCTGGTGGTGCGGCTGAACCGCGACGACGTCCGCTCCCCCGCCCGCAGCGTCGCCAACCAGGAGTTCCATCGTGGCGGTGAGATCATCAACGAGGCCGGGCACACGATCGTTCGGACACTGCAGGACGCCGGATACCGCGCGATCAACCCGTCGGCGACGTTTCCGATGGAGATGGAGCACTATCCCGGCCGGATCTGGGTGGTCGCGCACAAGACCGTCGCCGTCGCGGCCGGACTCGGCGCCATGGGGCTGCACCGCAACGTGATCCACCCGAAGTTCGGCAACTTCGTGCTCCTCGCGACGTTGCTCGTCGACGCCGAGGTGTCCGGCCACGGCGAGCCCCTCGACTACAACCCCTGCCTGGAGTGCAAGCTGTGCGTCGCGGCTTGCCCGATCGGGGCGATCTCGAAGACCGGCGAGTTCGACTTCCTCTCCTGTTCGACGCACAACTACCGCGAGTTCATGAGCGGCTTCACCGACTGGGCGCAGACCGTGGCCGACAGCGAGGACGCCGCCGACTTCCGGTCCAGGGTGACCGACTCGGAGAACGTGTCGATGTGGCAGAGCCTCGCGTTCAAGCCGAACTACAAGGCCGCGTACTGCATGGCCGTCTGCCCGGCGGGTGAAGACGTGCTCGGGCCGTACCTCGACGACCGCCGCGGCTTCCTCGGCACCGTGGTGAAACCGTTGCAGGACAAGGTGGAGACGCTGTACGTGCGAGAGGGTTCGGCCGCGAAGGCCTACGCCGAACGCCGGTTCCCGCACAAGCCGGTGAAGGAGGTCGACGGCGGCTATCCGGCACGGTCCTGAGCCACGTCGTCACATCTTCGTTCCCCCACGCGTCAGGGTTACGACTGATCGACGAAGGATGGGGACCGTGGACGAACACGACTGGCTGGCACGACGCTTCGAGGGGCACCGGACGCATCTGAGGGCGGTGGCGTACCGGATGCTCGGTTCGCTCAGCGAAGCGGACGACGCCGTGCAGGAGGCCTGGTTGCGGCTGAGCCGGTCGGAGTCCGGTGACGTGGACAATCTCGGCGGCTGGCTGACCACCGTCGTCGGCCGGATCTGCCTCGACATGCTGCGCTCACGCAAGTCACGGCGGGAAGACCCGGTCGGCGCGCAGCTCCCCGACCCGATCATCGGCCGTGAGGACGGGATCGACCCGGAACACCAGGCCCTGCTGGCGGACTCGGTCGGCTTGGCACTCCTGGTCGTCCTCGACACCCTGGACCCCGCCGAACGGCTCGCGTTCGTACTGCACGACATGTTCGCCCTGCCGTTCGACGAGATCGCGCCGATCGTGGGCCGGTCCTCCGCGGCGACCCGGCAGCTCGCCAGCCGCGCGCGCCGACGCCTGCAGGGCTCGCCGACCGTCCCGGACGCGGACCTGAGCCGTCAGCGGGCAGTCGTCGATGCGTTCTTCGCGGCCGCGCGGGACGGCGATTTCGACGCGCTGGTCTCGGTGCTCGACCCGGACGTCATCCTCCGTGCCGAGGGCGGCGCGGCCCCGGCGGGGACCTCGCGTTTCGTGCGCGGGGCGGCCACGATCGCGAGCCAGGCACTCATGTTCCGGGCGGCTGGCGAGGGCGGGGAGCTGCGCCCCGCACTGGTCAACGGCGCGGCCGGGATGGTCGTCACCAAGGACGGCGTCCCGACGACGGTCTTCGCCTTCACCGTCGTGGACGGGAGGATCGCGGCGATCGATATCCTGGCCGACCCGGACCGGCTCGCCGCGCTGGACTTCGAACCGCTCGGCTGAACTGTCAGGAAAGGGTCGTTCAGGACATTTTGTCCTGAACGACCCTTTCCTGACCTGCGCGCTGCCGGGATCAGGAGGTCGGGAAGTTGTCCGCGGTACGGATGCGGTCCCGGATCCAGACGCCGGCGGGCTTCAGCGGAGCCGTGCCGGTGAACGAGCTGCCCGAGCAGGTGCCCGGCTTGAACACCGCGCCCGAACGGCTGTCGTCGGAGAAGTTCCAGTTGGTCCAGCTGATCTTCTTCGACGCCAGGAAGTCCAGGTACTTCTGGGAGTTGGTGAAGTCGTTCCCGCCGTCACCGCTGGCGGTCTGGGTGCCGAACTCGGTCACGAACAGCGGGATCTTGCTCGCGGCCCGGCTCAGCGCGTTGAAGTACTCCGTTTTGTGCGACGCCGCGTAGAAGTGGAACGTGTACATGAAGTTGCTGGCGCGCACCGGGTTGTTGATGATGTCGGTCTCGTTGCGGCCGTCGGAGATGCCGAGCGAGCCCCAGCCGTGGGTGCCCACGAGCACGACGCCGTCGGAGTCCTGGGCGCGGATGACCGGGATCATCTGCTCCGCGTAACTGCGGACGCGGTCCCAGCTGACGTTGTTGGGCTCGTTGGCGATGTCGTAGATGATGTTGGTCTTGTCCTTGTGCCGCTGGGCGATCTCGGTGAAGAACGTCTTGGCGCGGCTCAGGTTCGCGTTCGGATCGCCCGGCGTGAGCTGGTGCCAGTCGACCAGGGCGTACATCCCGCGCTTGGTGGCTTCCTCGATGTAGGAGTGCACCATGTCGGTGAACTTGCGCGGGTTGGTCTCGTAACCGCCTTCCTGGATGTACATCGAGATCCGGAGGACGTCGGCCTTCCAGTCGTTGGACAGTGCATCGAGCGAAGCGGTCTTCACGCACTGGCTGAACCACTGGATCCCGTGGGTGCTCATGCCACGGAGCTGGATCGGTTTGCCGGCGGAGTTGCAGAGCTGGAGGCCACAGACCTTCAGCTGTCCGTTGATCGCCGCCGGGCTGCCCGGCGGCAGCGCGGCGACTGCCTGCGTTGCGGGTTCTGTGCCGGTCTCGGTTGCCATCGAGGTACTCGTGGCGGCGATCGGCGCCAGCAGTCCGGCGGCCAGTGCGGCCGTCACCCGGAGACGGATCTTGTCCCAACGCATTCGGCTTCTCCTCTCGCGTCGACGGCGCCGTCGTTGGCGCGCCGACGGTCAGGGCGGCGGGATTAAATAGGAAACTTTCCTTACTATTGGAAAGTAAAGGAGAGATTACCCACGGGATCGACGGACGGTCAAGACTTGACCACCCACTGTTTCGACGACCTCCACGCCCACCCGGACGACGAAGCACTGCTGACCGGCGGCACCCTCGCTCGCGCCGCCGCGGACGGGCACCGAGTCGTACTCGTGGTCGCCACCATCGGCATGAAAGGCCCGGACCCGCCGGGCTGGGTCCGCTTCGTCCGCGCGAGCACCGACGAAGCGGCCGCGCGGCTCGTGGCGATCCTGCGCGAGGAGAAGGCGTCCGTGCTGCTGAGCTACGACACCTGGTGCGGATCGTGCGCCTACAGCGCCCGGTCCGAGATCACCCACACCTTCGACGTCCGCCGCTTCGCGCGCCGGAAACAGGCCGCGATCGCCGCGCATTCCACCCAGGTGAGGGGAACCTGCAGGCTCGCGCCGCTGATGCGTGTCATCACCCGGCTTCCGGCGCCGCTCTTCGGCCTCGCGTTCGGCCGCGAGTGGTACATCGACGCGACACCGCGCGGCTCACGCCCCTGACCGGCGAGCTCGATACGCGGCGGCCTTCACCCGGTTCTGACAGGCCAGGCCACAGAACCGTTTGATCCGCGCCTGGCTCGCGTCGATGTACACCTGATCGCACCGCGGCGCCGCGCACAACCCGACGCGATGCGGGATCTGCTCGCCGAACGCGGCGGCCACGGACACCGCGAGCCCGGCCGTCCACTGCTGGACGAGGTCGGCTTCGGGGCCGTGAAAATGGAGGTGCCACGTCTGGTCGCCGTGGCGGTGCAGCGACGGACGCGCCCTGCTGTCGGCGAGCAACCGGTTGAGCAACCCGGCCGCCTCGTCGTGCTCGCGCCTGGAGAGCGACTCGATGATCTCCCGCAACCGGGACGCGAGATTTCGCAGCCTCTCCGCGCTGGACAGGTCGACGCGGCCGTTCCCGGTGTCGCCGACCGCTTCGGCGGCCGCGCGAACCAGATCACGACCGCCGAGCGCGGGTTTCGGCCTGCCGTGCACGTGGTTCCCGGTGAGCGCGTTGATCAGCGCGACCCCGGCTTCGAGCCGCATCGCTTGGTGCCCGTCCTGCTCGTCGGCCATTCGACCCCTCCCCCGCACGTCACTGGTTCGCAGGACGTTCGCGGTGACGCTACCAAAGGCTCGCGTCACCACAAGTGCGGTGAAGTCTTTCGGAGCAGCGGAATCCGGCGGAAGGCGGAACCCGCGTCCACTGTGGACAGACAAGTGCCGGAGAGGGCGGGGCAGGTCTCGTGAGTGGCCAGGACGGTTCTATCGAGGGGCAAAGTCAAAGGTGGCGTGACCGGGTCTCTGTCGCGAGGTCAGCTTCGCCGACTCAGCGACAGGGAGGCCTTCGCGGCGCGGGTCCGGGCTGACTGACTGACGAAGCCCCACAGGCACCAGCAGTCACAGCTGGTGGAAGCGAAGGACTCCAGCCAGACACTCACGTGAGTTTCGCGGGAATGTCGTGAAGGGCCCCTTTGAGACGATGAAGGTCTCAAAGGGGCCCTTCACGACATCAGAGGTCGACGCCTGACTCATCGGAAGCACGGAAGGAGCCGCCCTCTCGAAATTACGAACTGGGCATCCGTGCCCCAGATAGCGTCCTTTGTGGATAGTCAAGGAATGGCGGGACTCACTCACGAGTCGCTGACGCAGCGAAGGGAGGCTTCGCCCCACCGCCGGCCCCGCCCGGGAACACGACACGTTTGCCTTTCCCGTCAATAACCGTCCTACCACTCACGAGACCGAGCCGCGTCACCACCGAGGCGGACCGGCGTCCACGATCTTCTGCGAGAGCTCCAGCGGGTCGAGATGCATCAGCGACTCCATCCACCAGGTCATCCCGGCTTGCCCGAGCGCGGGCAGGTCGACCTTGATGGGTTCCTCCCACGCGGGACTCGCGTTCCCGGCGACCGCGACGTCGAAGGGACGCCCCGGCTCCAGTCCGGCGAGGCGGAGCGCGCGGTGGGTCTCCGCGATCTCTTCGGCGGTCGGCGTGTGATCCTCCGGGTTGGGGAAGATCCCGTCGCACAACGCCGCCCGCCGGACGACGCGCGGGTTGTCGGTCGAGCTCGCCACCCAGATCGGGATCGGGAACGGCTCGGGCAGCGCCTCGGCGAGGGCGACCTGGTAGTGCGCGCCGTCGTGGTCGAACCGCCTGCCGGACCAGATCGCGCGGATGACGTCGAGGCCTTCGTCGAACATCGCCGATCGGGTCAGGAGGTCCGTCTGCTCACCGAACCGGCTGAAGTCACCGGATTCGTCCGAGCCGAGCCCGGTGCCGAGGATCAGCCGCCCGCCGGAAAGCCGGCTGACCGTCGACGCGTGCCGAGCGACCACCCATGGGCGGCGCCGGGCGGGCGGCGTGATCATCGGGCCGAACAGCAGGCGGCTGGTGGCGTGCGCGATCGCGCCGAGTGTCGTCCACGGGTCGGCGATGGGCATGGTGTCCGCGACCACGTGGTCCCACAGGAAGAACCCGTCCCAGCCCGCCGCCTCCGCGCGCACGGCGAGGTCGACGAGCACCCCCGGCTCACCGAACGGGCCGAAAGGCGGCAGATAGACGGCGTGTCGGACCGTGCTGCCGGTCAAGTCGATCATCTCCCCAACGTCATCGTCGAAGCCCCCGGACGGCCGCTTGTTTACGCCGTTCACTCACGTTAGCGTCCGGAAGATGGCGGACACCGGTGAACGATCGACGAAGTGGCCGGAGCATCGGAGAAGGTTACGCCGGGTGTTGTCCTCGGTGGTCGCCGTCTCACTATGCGCGACACTTTCGGCCGTGAACGCGTCCGCATCGCAGGATGACGACTGGTCCCGGGACTTCTACTGGGGTGTCGCGTCTTCGGGCTACCAGTCCGAAGGCAGCGCGCCCGACAGCAACTGGAAGCGGTTCGTGGACCGTTCCGCCGGCAAGGACGGCGTCGACGAGTACCGCGACTCCGTGGACTTCCGGCACCGCTACGCCGACGACATCCGCCTCGCGGCCGGGCTCGGCGTCAACACCTATCGCTTCGGTGTCGAGTGGGCTCGCGTCGAACCCTCGCCTGGCCGGTGGGACGAGACCGAACTGGCCTTCTATGACGACGTTCTCCGGCAGGTCCGGGCCGCGGGCATGACCCCGATGATCACGCTCAACCACTGGGTCTATCCGGGGTGGGCGCTCGATCAGGGCGGCTGGGCGGAGACGCGGACCGCCGACGCGTGGCTGGAATTCAGCCGGAAGATCGTCCAGCGCTACGCCGGTCAGGACGTCCTTTGGGTGACGTTCAACGAGCCGCTCATCTTCCTCAAGAACGAACAGAAGGTCGGCGCCCTGAACGCCACGCGGTACTTCGCGGCGCAATCCAACGTCGTCCAGGCGCACCGGCGGGCCTACGACCTGATCCACGAACTCGATCCCACCTCGAAGGTCACCAGCAACCAGGCCTACATCACCGGGGTCAACGGGATGGCCGACTGGTTCTTCCTCGACCAGGTCAAGGACAAGCTCGACTTCATCGGCATCGACTACTACTACGGCCTCAGCATCGACAACTGGACGGTGTTCGCCGCCGCCACCGACAAGTTCTGGGACGTGAAGCTCCAGCCCGAAGGCATCTACTACGCGCTGCGCAGCTACCACGACCGGTTCCCGCGCCTGCCTCTGTACATCGTCGAAAACGGCATGGCGACCGACAACGGCAAACCCCGCGACGCGGACTACAGTCGCGGCGATCACGTCCGCGACACCGTGTACTGGCTCCAGCGGGCGAAGGCCGACGGGATGAACCTCATCGGCTACAACTACTGGAGCCTCACCGACAACTACGAATGGGGCAGCTACCGTGCCCGGTTCGGACTGTACACAGTGGACGCTCTCACCGATCCGGCGCTGACCCGGCGCCCCACGGACGCCGTTCCCGCGTACCAGGGTCTGGTGACCGCGGGTGGCGTGCCGCAGGGCTACCGGCTCAAGCGCGGGCCCGGGACCTGTTCCCTCGTGGACGGACTGAACAGCTGTCTCAATCCGGCCAAAGTGGCCGGACCGCTCATGCCGCTGAGGTGACCAGTTCGAGCCGCCTGCCCTCGAAGGTCCGCCGCATCCGCCGGTCGTGGGTGACGACCACGAGCGCGCCGGAGTACTCCGCGAGCGCCTGTTCCATCTCCTCCACGAGATCCGGGGCGAGGTGGTTGGTCGGCTCGTCGAGCAGCAGCAGGTCGGTCCTGGCCGTCACCAGCCTTGCCAGTTCCAGCCTGCGCCGCTGCCCGACGGACAGCTCCCGCACCGGCTTGCGCAGATCCGGTGCCCGGAACAGACCCAGCGACAGCAACCTCTCGGCCGCCTCGTCCTCGTCACCGTCACCGGCGAAGACCGCCAGGACGGTTCGGGCGTCACCGGCGAGCCCGCCGTTCTGGTGTAGGAACCCGATCCTGCCCGCGCGCTCCGCCGATCCCGTCGACGGTGCCAGTTCCCCGGCGAGCACCCGCATCAGGGTCGTCTTGCCCGCCCCGTTGGGCCCGGTCACGAGGATCCGTTCGCCGGGCAGCACGCTGAGCGACGTCCGCGGCAGACGGCCGTCGACCGACACGTCGTCCACCTTCACCACGTACTGATCGGCTTCCGCCTTCCCCGCGGCGATGCGCGCGTTGAACCGGAGCGGCCGCGGCGGAGGCGGGACCGCTCCGGCATCGAGCCGCTGGATCCGCTCGCGGGCCGACCGGATCCGGCTCATCGCCCCGTGTGCCCGGGAGCGGGCCCGGAACGCGCCTGCCCCGCTGAAAGCCGCCGGGGCCTTGCGCGGGATCGCCGAGAACCGGTCGATGTTGACGTCCGCCAGCCGTTCGTAGCGGGCCTTCTCCAGTCGCCACTCCTCGTACTCCCGGACCCACCGGGCCCCCGCGGCCTCTTTCGCGGCGAGGTAGCCCACGTAACCGTCGCCGTGCCGGTGCACGGTCCGGCGATCGGCGTCGACCTCGAGGATGGCGGTGGTGACCCGGCTGAGGAACATCCGGTCGTGGGTGATCGCGACGATCCTGCCGCGATGCCCGCGGAGATGGTTCTCCAGCCAGGCGACGGCTTCGTCGTCGAGGTCGTTGGTCGGTTCGTCCAGCAACAGCAGTTCGGGCGATGCGGCCAAGGTGGCCGCGAGCACCAGCCGGGACCGCTGCCCGCCGGACAGGCTGCCCAGCGCGCGGCCGCGGTCGAGGCCCGGCTGCCCGAGCCCGTGCAGGGCGACCTCCACCCTGGCGTCGGCCTCGTAACCGCCGCGGGCTTCGTAGGCGGTGATGAGGTCGCCGTAGGCAGCGAGGTCTTCGACGGTCTCGAGCGACGTCTCGGCCGCCCGCAGCCGGGATTCGAGCTCCCGGATGTCGGCCAGCGCGAGGTCGATCGCGTCGCCGACCGTGGCCGTGTCCGGCAGTTCCAAGGTCTGCGGAAGGTAGCCGACACCTCCAGGCGCCGTGACGGTCACCGTGCCGTTGTCCGCCCGGTCGCGGCCGGCGATCAGCCTCAGCAGAGTGGACTTACCCGAACCGTTGTCGCCGATGACGCCCGCCTTCTCCCCCGGTTTGACGCTGAAGGAGACCTGATCGAGCACGACATGGTCGTCGAAACGCTTGGTGACACCGGAGAGCACGAGTTGTGTCCCGGGATTTCGACACGGGGTACGCATAGGGGCGTCCTCCTGGATTCTCGAAGGAAGAAGTGCGCGTGCGGAAGGACGCGGCCCGGCGGAGCGAAGGCTCTACGCCAGGGCCGCGTCGAAGACGAGAATCACAGGTTGAAGAAAATCCCCATGGCGAAGACGGTAGCCGGGGAACCCGGACGGGTAAAACGAATTAAAGGTTGTGTACGGGTTCACAGAGTGGTCTGTGTCCCCATACCGCGACAGCGGCGCCCCGGTGACCGAGAATCGAAGACGGAGGTTTTCGCGGTCTGAGGGAATGGGGTTCCTCGTGCACGGGTCCAGCGGTCCGATCGCCCGGTTCAGGCGACGGCTCTTCCCTGGTCACAACTCGCTCGCCCGTGGCTCCGACCGATTCGAAGCCCTTCTCCTCAAGCTCGTCATCCTCGCGGCGCTGCTCGCCGTCCCGGTCGCGGCCGCCGCCGGCTCGGCCAACCACGGCAGGCAGGTCGCCGCGGCCGCCGTCGACGCGGCCGGACGTCAAGCCACCACCGCGTACCTGCTGAAGGCCGCACCCGTCCGCATCGTGGACAGCGAGAGCGTCGGGACCGACAACCCGGCCGCCGAGGCCACCTGGACCGACTCGCGTGGCGTGCGGCACACCGGCGGCGTCCTCGCGACGCCGGGCAGCCCCGCCGGAACGGCCGTGCCGATCTGGATCGACGCCCGCGGTGCCCTCACCGCCGCACCGAGGACCGCGTCGACGGCCGTGTTCGATTCCGTGCTCGTCGGACTCTGGCTCTGGTTCGCGGTGGTCGGCTCTCTCATCCTGCTGCACCGGGTCGTCCGGCTGGCGCTCGACCGGCACCGGTTCGCGGCGTGGGAACGCGCCTGGGCGGTCTACCCGCGTTCCGGTTCTTGGCCCTGATCCCGGCGGCGAGGGCAAAGAACCTCGGCTAGTCTGCCCCGCATGCGCATCATGATCTCGGCGGACATGGAGGGCGCCACCGGCGTCACCTGGACCGAGGACGTCATCCCCGGCACCGAGCAGTGGCAACGATTCCGGCGCCTGTTCACCGGTGACGTCAACGCCACCATCGCGGGCCTCTTCGACGCCGGCGCGACCGACGTCCTGGTCAACGAGGCGCATTCGTCCCAGCGGAACCTCCTTCTCGAAGACCTCGACGGCCGGGCGCGAATGCTCACCGGCAGGCACAAGCCGCTCTCGATGATGCAGGGCATCGACACCGGCGTCGACGGCGTCGTCTTCCTCGGCTACCACGCCGGCGCCGGTTTCGACGGCGTGCTTTCCCACACGTACCTGGAGAATCAGATCACCGGCGTGTGGCTCGACGACGTCCCCGCCAGCGAAGGCAGGCTCAACGCCGCGATGGCCGCCGAGTACGGCGTCCCGGTGCTGGTCGTCTCCGGCGACGACAAGGCCTGTGACGACGCCCAGGATTACGCGCCGGAGGCCGAACTGGTCACGGTGAAGGAGTGCGTCAGCCGCTACGCCGCGATCTGCCTGCCGCCCGCCAGGACCGCCGAACTGCTGTCCTCGGCCGCGGCGGACGCGATGAACCGGGCGGGCCGGGTCGAGCGGTTCACCACCCCGCACCGGATCGAGGTCGAGTTCGACGCGAGCCATCTCGCGCAGGCGGCGGCGGTGATCCCGACGGTGGAACAGATCGGCGTGCGGCGGGTCGGCTTCGACGCGCCGGACATGACCGAAGCGATGAAGGCGTTCAAGATCGTCACGGCGATCGCGGCCGGGGCGGTGCAGGGCATCTATGGCTGACATGGAATCGCGGAGCGAGGTTCGCGCTGACCTGGATGTCGTCGAAGTCTGCTCGCGGCTGATCCGGTTCGACACCACGAACCGGGGCGACGGGGACTCCGAAGGCGAGCGCGAAGCCGCCGAGTACGTGGCGACACTGCTTTCCGGGCTCGGGATCGGCGCGAAGATCATCGAATCCGCGCCCCGGCGCGCGAACGTGATCGCCCGGGTCCCCGGCACCGACCCGAGCCTGCCGTCGCTCCTCGTGCAAGGCCATCTCGACGTCGTCCCCGCCGACGCGGCCGACTGGTCGGTGGACCCCTTCTCGGGCGAGGTCCGCGACGGGTTCCTCTGGGGCCGCGGCGCCGTCGACATGAAGGACTTCTGCGCGATGGTGCTCGCCGCCCTCGCCACCGGCGTCCGCCCGCGGCGTGACATCGTCCTGGCGTTCGTGGCCGACGAGGAGGACAAGGGCGAGTACGGCGCGCACTGGCTCGCCGCGGCGCACCGGGACCTGTTCGACGGCTGCGCGGCCGCGATCAGCGAATCGGGCGGGTACACCTACCACGTTCCCGCCGCCGACGGCCGGACCATGCGGCTCTACCCGGTGGCGACGGCCGAACGCGGCACCGCGCATCTGCGGCTGACCGCCAAGGGCCGCGCGGGGCACGGATCGCGCCCCAACGACGAGAACGCGGTCACCCGGCTGGTCACGGCGCTCGGCAAGATCGCCGCGCACCGCTGGCCGGTCCAGCTGACACCGACGGTGCAGGCGTTCCTGGAACGCACCGGGGAGGCGCTCGGCGTCCCGGTCGATCTGTCCGATGTGGACGGAACGATCGCGCGGCTCGGGCCCGCCGGGGCGCTGGTGGTGCCGACCGTCCGCAACAGCACGACGCCCACCATGCTCGACGCCGGTTACAAGGTGAACGTGATCCCGACTTCGGCCGAGGCCCAGGTGGACGTCCGAGTCCTCCCCGGCACCGAACCGGATCTGCTCGCCGAGGTCGACGCGATGCTCGGCGAGGGCGTCACCCGCGAGTTCGTCGCGCACCAGCCGCCGGTCCAGGCGCCGGTGGATTCACCGTGGTTCGACGCGATGGCGGGAGCTTTGCGCTCAGAAGACCCCGAAGCCGTCGTAGTCCCGTACTGCATGGGCGGCGGAACGGACGCGAAAGCGTTCAGCCCGCTCGGGATCGACTGCTACGGCTTCGCTCCGCTGTGGCTGCCGGAAGGCTTTCCCTACCGGGCGATGGCGCACGGTGTCGACGAGCGGGTCCCGGTGGAGGGACTGCGGTTCGGCACGCGGGTGCTGCGGCACTTCCTGGCGACCTGCTGACCGACCTCGGCCGTGTCACGCCTCCAAGCACGCGAGTTCGCTCTTCAAGCACGCGTGCTCGCTGCCTGGGCGCGTCCCGAGAGCGGTTTCGCAGCACAAGGCCCTTCATCCGAATTTCATGAAAGCCGCCTAGCTTCGGTGACGTGAGACCCCTGACTTCGCGCGTCCGGACGGGCGTGCTCCTGATCGGCCTCGTCACGGCTCTTTCGGCGTGCCGGGCCGGGCTGCCGATACCGCGTTCCGACTCTTCGCCCGCGACGCCCACCTCGGACTCCGCTCCCTCTGCCCAGACCCAGACCCTGACCGTGACGTCCCCGGCGCCCACCTCGTCGTCCGCGCCGGGTCTCGAGCCCGCCGCGATCGACAGGGTGTTCCAGGTCTACATGAACGGACTGGCCAATCACGACATGACCGCGTTGCGCAGCGGGACCTGCCCGCGCCTGCGGTCGACCCTGCTCGGCTTCGAACTCCGCGGGCACTACGTCGAACGCTGGCAGATGCTGCCGTACACGGTCCCGTCCGGGCAGGAGTTCGTGACGGTCCAGGCCACGGTCACCCAGCGGAACGCACGCACCGGCAAACTCGCCGGTGACGTCGTCTACTCCTGGTACGTCGAGCGGAACGAGGACACCGCCTACTACGTTTGCGGGTGGCTCGACCACAAATGACGCCAGGAGGCAGCCGGTGAAATCCGTCGCGCGACTCGCACGGGACGAACGGGCGGACTTCGCCGCGTTCCTTCGCTCGCTGTCCCCCGAGCAGTGGGACGCGCCGACGTTGTGCGCGGAGTGGACGGTCCGGGAAGTGGTCACCCATGTCGTCGACTACGACACCCTGCGCCTGCGCGAGGTGCTCGGCCAGGCCGTCCGCGGAAGGCTGCGACTGGACCGGATCAACGCGCTCGGTGTCACGCGAAAGCCCGACCGGACGCCTGAAGAGCTGATCGCAAGGTTCGAAGAACATCTCGAACCCCGTGGTCTGACCGCCGCGTTCGGCGGGCGGGTGGCACTGCTCGACGGGCTCATCCACCAGCAGGACATCCGGCGGCCGCTGGGGCTTTCCCGCGAGGTGCCGCCGGACCGTCTGCGCCACGCGTTGGCCTTCGCCCGCTACGCCCCGCCGATCAAGGCCAACCGGCGGGCACGCGGGCTCCGGCTCGTCGCCACCGACCTCGACTGGTCGGCCGGATCCGGACCGGAACTCCACGGCCCCGGCGAGGCGCTCCTCCTGGCGATCGCCGGGAGGGCCGTGGCGCTCGACGAGGTTTCCGGCCCTGGTGCTGCGATCCTCGCGTCCAGAGTGGACGGATAGGCCAAGGTCAGCCGACCGCCACGGGAACGGGCGCGGTGGCCATCCGGTGACGGACCGCGTTGCCGAGCAGCAACTGTCCCACGGCCGCCGCCAGGCACAGGCCGAGGCAGACCGTCCACAACACGGGCGCGCCGAGTACCAGCAGCTGTGTGCCGCCGAGCGGGGCGACGAAAGCGGCGAGGCCCGCCGCCGTGCCATAGGCGCCGTTGTACCGGCCGCGCAGATGCGGTGGGGCGAGCTCCGCCACGATCGCGACACCCACCGACTGGATCACGATCTCGCCGAGGGTCCACACCACGGCGCACGCGGCGTACACCAGCGTCGTCGACGCGAAGGCCGTGGCGCCGAACCCCAAACCCGTCAACAGGATCCCGAATGCGAGCACCCGCGAAGGGTCCCAACGGCCCAGCCGATGACCCACCAGTGGTTGCACGACCACGATGACAACGCCGTTGACCGCCATCACCAGTCCGTACCCCGCGGGCGAAAGCCCGTCCTCTCGCATCGCCAGCGGCAACGTGGCCAGGCTCTGCAGGAACACGAACGCGACCACCAGCGAGATGAGCATCAGCCCGGCCATGACCCGGTCGCGCAGGACGACGGTGAAGCCACCCGGTTCCCGCGATCGGCCGCCGCCGCGCGTCTCCGGAACCGCCCGCCAGACCAGCAGGCCGAACAGCACGCACGTCGCCGCGTCCACCCAGAACAGCGTCGTGAAACCGGCGCGGGCCATCGTGCCGCCCAGCACCATCGCGATCGAGAAGCCGAGGTTGATCGCCCACAGCAGCAGCCCGAAGGCCCGCGTGCGGTCGGCGCCGGGCACCAGATCCGCCACGATCGACTGGGTGGCCGGGCGGAACACGTCGAGTGCCAGCCCGAGCAGGAACGCGGCGACGGCGATCAGTTCGAGGCGCTCGACGTAACCCAGTACCAGCATGATCGCGCCGGTGGCGAGCATGCCTCCGGTCAGCGTCGCCCGCCTGCCGATACGGTCGGCCAGCAGGCCGCCGATCAGCTGCGAGAACACCTGGCCGATGCCGAGCAGCGCCAGCACGGTTCCCGCCGTCGCCACCGAAAGGCCGCGCTCGCTGGTCAGATACAGCGCCAGGAACGGCAGGACCATCGTGCCCAGCCGGTTGACGAGCGTGCCCGTCCACAGCACCCAGAACGACTTGGGCAGCCCGCCGAGCCGCGTCCGGAAGAACTCCGGCGCCGTCATGGTTCGAGCTCGTAGCAGCCGACGCCGTCGAGGTACCGCAGCGTGCCGAGGTCGCGCAGGACGTACTCCTCGATCTCGTGCATGAACGTGACGACCACCGGGAACGTCGTGTCGTCGACGGTGCGGCGCAACGACTTCCCCGGCCGGGTCAGCACGAACATCTCGTGGAAGCTCTCCAGCCGCTCGATCTCGTCGAGCACGGTGTACCCGCGGAGCGTGCCTTCGACCGGTGAGAGCAGCGCGGACCAGGCGTAGTGCCGCCGGATCCGGTAGTCCTCGCCCCACCGCTCGCGGAACCGCTCCGGCCGCAGCACGGCGTCGGCCATCCAGTCCAGCTGGGACTCGCCGATCGCGAGCCGCGCCAGATGCGGCAGGTCGCCGCCCGAGAGCCGGGAACCCACCTCGATCAACCGCGGGCCCTGTGGGGTCCGCTTGATCTCGACGTGCGCGGCGCCGTGCCGGATGCCGAGCGCGTCGAGTACCGCGAACGCGTAGTTCACCAGTTCGTCGTGGCCCGGCCCGCGCCTCGGCACGATCTGGCAGGCGCCGAGCAGGTCCGGCACCCCGTTGATGGCGAAACGCGAGCTCTTCCAGATGTCGCACACCTGGTGCAGGCCGTCCATGCTCACCGTGTTGACCATGTACTCGCTGCCTGCGAGGTACTCCTGCGCGATGACGAAGTCGTTGTCCTCGGAGAACACGTTCTGGCGGCCGGTGATCGTGCGCAGCGCCTCGGCCGACCGCTCCGGGGTGTCGCAAAAGGACACCCCGTCGCCGCCGGCGCTGCGGTTCGGCTTGACGACGATCCGCCCGCCCACTTCTCGGTGCCATGCGGCGAGTTCGGCCTCGTCCGCGGTCAGCAACTGCCGTGCGACGGGCAGCCCTGCCGCGGCGACGGCCTCGCCCATGGCGGACTTGTCCCGTCTGGCGAGGGAAAGCGCGGTGCCGTTCGACGGCACGCCCAGCGCCTCGCTGAGTTCGTCGGTGAAGGCGACCGCGTATTCGCCACCGGCCACGACCGCGACCGGCTCGTGCACGGCCAGCGCGTCCAGCGTCTTCGCGAGATCGCCGTCGTGGACGATGTTCTCGCGATAGTTGCTCATGGTCGGTGAGGACTTCCGGTACTGCCCGGGCGCGTCGGGCGCGCTCTGCACGCGCACACATTCCGCGCCAAGCGCCAGGAACGCCGGCGCGATGTGCCGGGCGGTCTGCGGCAACCCGTGATCGGCCGTTTCGTAGGTGTCCACGAGCACGACACAGGGCTTCGTCGACAAGCCTTTCACCCCTCAACCGGTGGGATTCGGAACACCGACGGTCTCATCCGCCGTGATCAACGGGCATCTCCCCGATTGCGATCCCGCGCCGGACTTCTTTCGGAGAGCGATTCAAAGCACGAAAGGAGAGGAAATGACCTTTTCGGAGATGCGACGGTTTCGGCACCCGCCCCCAGTGCCCGATCCGAAGTGAGGTCAGATGACGCCGACGGTCACCATGGAACCTTGGGAGAGAAATGCGGTAAAGCACACCGACGAACGGTTGAACGGGGCCCGTGATCCACAGTGGTGGTACACCGGGATCCGCCCCGAGCCCGGCCGATGCCCGGGTGTCGCCGAATCCGGCGAGATCAGCGCGCTGCCGTTGCCCGACTTGTCCGTATGCAGCCGCGAAGAGGTGCTGGACTACTTCGACAACGCCTGGACGATGCACGAGGTGATGTTCGCCGGGTTGAAAGGCGCGGAGGCGTTCTACCGCCCGCCGGACCACAACCTGCGGCATCCGATGATCTTCTACTACGGTCACACGACCGCGCTGTACGTCAACAAGTTACGGGTCGCCGGGCTGCTGGACGCGCCGATCGACGCCTATCTCGAACACGTCCTGGAAATGGGTGTCGACGAGAACTCGTGGGACGACATGTCGAAGAACGACATGGTGTGGCCGTCGGTTTCGGAGGTGAAGGACTACCGGGCCGAGGTGTACCGGACGGTCGTCGGCATCATCGAGACCACCCCGTTCGCCCCCGACCTCGGGCGGCCGGTGACGATGGACGACCAGGCCTGGGCGCTGTTGCTGTCCATCGAGCACGATCGCATCCATCTGGAGACCAGTTCGGTCCTGGTCCGCGAAATGCGTTCTGGCCTCGTAGAACGACCGGCCGCGTGGCCGTCGCCGTCGCCACTGCGCCGCACCACCGAGTCCGGCAAGCCCGAACCCGGTTCCGTGCCCGCCAACGGCACCGTCACCGTGCCCGGGCGCACGGCACAGCTGGGCAAGCCGCTGTCCTTCCCGTCCTACGGCTGGGACAGCGCGTACGGCTCACGCCGTCAGGAACTGCCGGACTTCGAAGCGGCCCGCTGTCTGGTGAGCAACGGCGAGTTCCACGGGTTCGTCGCCGACGGCGGTTATCGTCGGCCGGAGTTGTGGTCGGCCGAGGGCGAGGCATGGCGCCGCTTCCGCAACACCAAATGGCCGCGTTTCTGGGTGCCGACCGGCCCGACCGGGCTGCACGCGTTCCGGCTGCGCACGCTGTTCGACGAGATCGACATGCCGTGGGACTGGCCGGTGGTGGTGAACTACCACGAGGCCAAGGCCTTCGCCGCCTGGCGGTCCGAAAAGGACGGACGAGAATACCGGCTGCCGACCGAAGCGGAGTACTTCCTGTTGCGCGATCTGCCGGAGCGGCCTGGCGTCGAGGACGACGTGGCCATGCGGCTCGACGGCGGGCAGCTGCGCGATGCCGGCATCAACCTCGGTCTGGCCTGGGGTTCCGAAGGCCCTGTCGACCACTCGCCGACGACGTCGCAGGGCGTGCACGACGCCGCCGGCAACCTGTGGACCTGGAGCGAAGACACCTTCAACCCGCTCGAGGGCTTCACGCCGCACCCGTACTACGAGGACTTTTCGGTGCCCAGTTTCGGCGGACAGCATCAGCTGATCGTCGGTGGCGCGTACATCAGCACCGGGGAGCTGGGCAGTATCTGGGCGCGGCACTTCTACCGGCCGCATTTCCTGCAGCAGGCCGGTATCCGGCTGGTCGTGGCGCCGGAGTCCACTCTGGACGGTGATGCGCGGGCGGAACTCGACCGGGCGTTGCTCGGCCAGTACGGCACGGCCGAACATGCCTTCGGCCGGTCCGGTCATCCACTGGCCACGACCGCGGCCTATCCGGATCGGCTGGCCAGGAGGTTCACAGAGGCCGCGGCCGAAGCCGGGGTCGAGCTGCGCCGCGTCGCGGATCTCGCCACCGCGGCAGGCGGGTTGGCGTTCTCGCTGGCGGAGCGGCCGATCGAGGTCGTCGGACTGGACGACCGGCCCATGTTCGTCGCGGCGGCAAACCGGCTGGCCGAGGGCTGGGACGTCGGCTACCGGGTGCCGGGGCGCGGGGAACTGCACGCGCGGCGGCCGTCGATCGCGCCGGACGGCAGCGTCTCGTTCACCCTCGCCGAGTCCGGCCGTCCGCCTGCCGCGCTGGGCACGTTCGACGGCGTGGTCGTGGCGGACGCCTTCGACCGGCTCGGTGGCGCGGCGGGTTACCTGCGCCCGCTCGTCGGCTCGGAGAACTTCCTGCGCGCCGGAGGGCTGCTGCTCGTGGCACTCCCGCGGGCGTCGGCCGCCGAGCTCGCGAACGTCCTCGGCGAGACGTTCGAGCTGCTGTCGGAAAGCACGGAGCCGAGCCTGACCCGGGCCGACGGCCGCCGGTACGAGATCACCGACCTGGAGGTCTCCATCTGGCGCAAGCGTTGACCCTGGCACTTCCGGCAGGCAGCCTGACGCGCGCCATGAACGGTCCGTTCCTCGCAAATTTTGCGAGGAACGGACCGTTCCTCGCATCCGCCGCAGGCTTCACAACGCCGCAGCCAGGGCGTTGAAGGCGATGTTCAGCCGCTCGCAATGAGCGGCGGCGACGGCGGCGAGTCATCTCCGGCGACGGTGCGCTAGGCGGCGACGATCAGTGCGGCGACCAGTTCGCTGTCGCCCGTGAAGCGGATGCCGCTCTTCGAGCCGCCACGATCTCCTCGCTTCGCCATGTGACACCATTACCAAATAAGCTTACCGCATAAACCTAGCCGATACATGGAGCGCACCGATGTGATCGTCGTCGGAGCGGGGCCCACCGGCCTGTTCCTCGCGAGCGAGCTGGCCTTGCGAGGAGTACGGGTGACCGTCCTGGAGCGGCTCGATGAGCCGCGGCCGAACTGCGGCTCGCGGATCTGGCAGGCAGTCGTGGGTACTCACGCCGCGAAGTTCCTGGGAGCCCGTGGCATCGTCGCTACGACAACGAATTCGAGGCGGCCGGATTCACTCCGCGGGTCGTCCAGCGGGCAGCGACCGTGCAAGGTCTGCTCGGTCTGGTCGCCGCCGGTATCGGGGTCACGAGGCCGGCGCGGTCGTCGCACAGCCTGCGCCGGAGCGGTGTGGTGTTCGTGCCGCTGAGGGCCGACACCGCCCGGACAGTGGTGGCCTGATCGCCGGAGAACGGCAAACCCGCGCCGTCCGGCGTGCTCGACATCGTGACGGAGCTGGCGGCCGGGACGGATCCGACGGAGGCCGGCTGACCGGACATCGCGACCGTCACACCGCCATGATCACCCTGTCGGGCCAGGTGTCCGTAGAATCCGGTGACGATGCGACGTTTCCGGTGGTGGTGGGGTGCTCTCGCGCTCACGTTCGTGGTGGTTCTCGTCGGGTTCATTGCCTTTACCGGGTCGGAAAGCCGCCCAGGGCAGCCGTCCCCGCGCCAAGGCCCACCGGGAACGGGGCCGCTGACCGTCGTCTCCATCGGCGACAGCACCGTTTCCGGCGAGGGCGCGGGCGACTACACGCCCACGACCAACGGGCAGGGCGGCAACTGGTGCCACCGCTCCCCCAACGCCTTCGTCGAGCAGATCAAGATCCCCGACGTCACCGCGCGGGTGAACCTCGCGTGTTCGGGGGCGCCCTCGGAGCAGATCGCCCTCGGCGAGGCCAAGCAGTGGACCGAGCCGTCACAGGCGCAGCAGCTGGCGAACCTGATCAAGGACCACCGGGTCGCCGCGGTGGTGATCGCGATCGGCGCGAACGACGAGCCGAAGTTCTCCGCTCAGGTCAACGAATGCTTCAAGGCCTGGTTCTCCCCGCAGAATCCGCCGTGCAGCGCGGCGCTTCGCACCACCTGGAAGTCCAAAGTGGACGCCATGGTTCCGAAGGTGACCAACGCCGTCGCCGACGTCAAGAAAGTGCTGGCGCAGGCCGGTTACGTCCCGGCGGACTACCAGCTCGTGCTGCTGTCGTACGCCTCGCCGGTCGGCCCCCAGATCCCGGAGGCACTGCGCAGCCTCAACGGCTGCCCGTTCCGCACGGAAGACCTGGAGTGGATGCGCCGCGACGGCGTCCCCATCCTGTCGGATGGACTGAAGCAGGCGTCAAGGGCGACCAGCGCGCGGTTCCTCGACCTTTCGCGGGCGGGCGCCGGCCATGAGGCATGCAGCAGCGACCCGGCGAACGAGTGGTTCAGCAGGCTGACCCTGCAGCTGCGCGACCTCGGCCAGGTGGACCGTGCCAGCCACGCGTTGCAGGAGTCGTTCCACCCCAACGCGAACGGGCACGCACAGATCGCGAACTGCCTCAACGAGTTCCTCGCCGCGCGCGACGGCAACGCGTCGTGTCTCTCGGGCCCCGACGGCAAACTGCACGCCGCGCCCGAGGTGATCGCGCGTTAGTCGCGTGCTCCGGCTGTGGGCCGTGTCGTCCGTCCAATCACACGAGACGTCCGTCCAATCACACGTGACGTCCATCCGGTCACGCGTGTCGTCCGTCCGATCACGGCGAAACTAGAGGTCGAGGGCGGCGCGCAACGCGATGTCGATGCGCTCCTGGACCTCTTGGTCGATCTCCGCGATCTTCTCGTCGAACCACGGCCGGTACAAGCGCGTGAGGTTCAACGTGGAGACCCAATAACGCGCGTCGACGGCGACGCCGAGGATGTCCTGCGGGTCACGGTCCAGCAGTTCGGTGCCGAGCAGCCACGGCCGCTCGGATTCGTTCACCCCGTCCGAGGACAGCAGTACGACGGTGCGCTGCCGTGCCGGTTCGGTCGGGGGGTGGTACGTCCAGACTTCACCCCTGTGCACGCAGATCCTTCTCCGCGGCTGTCAGCTCGGCCTCGTCCGATTCGGCGGACGGTTCGACCGGGGCGCGCTGCGGGGTGTATCCGGTGCGGACGGCTTCCCTGCGGGCCGCCTTGGACAACCACGACGAGACCGAGATCCCGTGTGCTTTGGCGGCCCGCTCGGCGAACTCGAGCGCACCACTGTCGAGTGAGAGTGTGACCTTACGTGTTGCCATACCTTTTATCGTACCAGCGCCGCGCAAGCCCACCCTTTCCCGGTTTCACAGGGTGGGAGAACGGCCCTCGAACGGTGTCGACAGCACCACCGTGGTCCGCGTCGAGACCTTGGCGGACTCGCGGATCCGGCGGAGCAGGTCCTCCAAGCCGAGCGGCGACGCCACCCGGACCAGGAGGATGTACGACTCGTCCCCGGCGACCGAGTAACAGGACTCGATCTCCTTGATGTGCTCCAAACGCTGCGGATAGTCGTCCGGGGCGGCCGGATCGTTCGGGGTCAGCGAGATCAGCGCCGTGAGCGGGAGGCCGATCTGCTCGCCGTCGAGCCGCGCGGTGTACCCGAGGATGACCCCGCGCTGCTCCAGGCGCCGCACCCGCTGATGCACCGCCGACACCGACAGGCCGACCCGCTCGGCCAGATCGGTGAAACTGCGCCGTCCGTCCGCGGCCAGCTCCTGGACGATGGCCTGATCCAGCGGCTCCAGACCTCCGGTCATGCGTCGAGCACGATCAAGTCGTGCGGACGCTGGTTGACCGGCTCGACGCCGTCCTCGGTGACCACGACGATGTCCTCGATGCGGGCACCCCAGCGGCCGGGCTGGTAGATGCCGGGCTCGACGCTGAAGGCCATGCCGGGCTCGAGCGGCAGCGCGTTGCCCTTGATGATGTAGGGCTCCTCGTGCACGTCGAGGCCGATGCCGTGGCCGGTGCGGTGGATGAAGAACTCGCCGTAACCGGCCTCGGCGATGATGTCGCGCGCGGCGGCGTCGATCGACTCGGCGGTGACGCCGGGGCGGACGGCGTCGACAGCGGCCTGCTGTGCCCGCTGCAGGACCGCGTACGTCTCGGCGACGTCGGCGTCGCGCGGCTCACCGACCGCGTACGTGCGGGTGGAGTCGGAGTTGTAGCCCTCGGCTATCGGGCCGCCGATGTCGACCACGACGACGTCGCCGCGTTCGATCACCCGCTCGGAGACGTCGTGGTGCGGGCTGGCGCCGTTGGGGCCCGAGCCGACGATCACGAAGTCGGCGTGCGTGTGGCCCTCTTCGACGATCGCGGCGGTGATGTCCGCGCCGACCTCGGCCTCGGTGCGGCCGGGGCGCAGCCATTCGTGCACGCGAGCGTGCACGCGGTCGATCGCCGCGCCCGCGTCGCGCAGCGCCTGGATCTCGGCGGCGTCCTTGCGCATCCGCAGTTCGCGCACGATCGGCCCGGCCAGCGTCTGCTCGGCGTCGCCGAGCGCGCCGCGGAAGGCGAGCACGTGCAGCGCCGGGGTGAAGTCGCTGACGGCCACGCGGCCTGGCTTGCCCAGCCTGTCGGCGACCAGTTCGTAGGCGTTGTCACCGTCGACCCAGGTGACGATCTCGATGCCGAGTTCGTCGGCGGGGACGTCGGCGTAGCCGGGCGCCTCCAGCTTCGGCAGCACCAGGGCCGGGACGCCGTCGGCCGGGATCACCAGCGTGGTCAGCCGCTCGAAGGAGCCCCCGGCCTGGCCGATGAGGTAGCGCAGGTCCGAGCCGGGTGCGATCAGCAGGGCGTCGGTGTCCGCGGCGGCCGCGGCGGCGCGGCGCCGGTCGAGGCGGGCGCGGAGGCTGGCGGCGTCGGGAGCTGGGTTGTGAAGGGAACGGCGCGACATGACGCCGAGCCTAGTCGGTCCGCGCCCCTTGGTTCACCGGCCGGTCATCCCCGATCGGGGCGGGATCGTCGAGCCCGCGCCAAACCCGGAAGATCGCCGGGAAGGTGGTGGCGATCAGGTACAGGCCACCGAACACGGAGAGCGCGCCGACGAGCCCGATCCCGTCCAGCAGCAACCCTGCCGCCATCGAGCCCAACGGCGCCGCGGCGAGCACTCCGCCCACGAGGAGGCTGAGCACGCGGCCTCGGACGGCTTCCGGTACCCGTTCGTAGACCGCCGGGAGCACGATCGGGTTGAGCGCGCCCGCCCCGATCCCGGCGACCGCCAAGCCCGCGAGCAGTACGACCGGCGCCGGCTCCAGCGCGAGCAAGGCGAACCTCGGGGCGCCTTCGATTCCCACCGCGACGAGGATCGCCGTCCGCCGCGAAACGCGGTGGCCCACCCAGCCGTAGAGCGCCGAACCGAGCAGCGCGCCCGTCGCGACCGCGGTGATCATCGCTCCGATGAGCGCGGTGCTGTGCAGGACCTGGTCTCCGTATGCCGGGTACAGGACACCGAGCAGGCCGAAGTCGAGGCTGCTGGTGAGCATCAGCATGCCGACGACGGCGCGCAGCACCGCGTCGCGTTTGACGTACACGAGCCCTTCGCGCAACTGCTTGAGATATCCACCAGACGACGGTCTCGGCGGACCGGCCGCGACCGGGATCAGCGCGAACACCAGCGCCGAGGACAGCAGGAGCGCGCCCGCGTCGACGAACAGCACCGGTATCGGGCCGATGAGCGCGATCAGCGCGCCGGCGGCGGGTCCGCCCACCATCCGGCCGGTTCTCATCGCCGCTTCGACGGCGCTCGCCGCCCTGCTCACGCGGACATCGCCGAGTTCGGCGACGCCGGGGAGCAGCACCTGCTTCGCCGTGTCGGCGGGCCCCCGGGAAACACCCATCACGAACGACAGCACGATCAGTCCGGGCAGGCTGAGCCCGGTCGTGCCCATCGCGAGCGGGATCAGGAGCACCGCGACGGTGCTCAGCAGATCCGCGCCGACGCTGGCGCGGCGCGTGCCGACCCGGTCCACGATCGGCCCGCCCAGCAACGCGGCGACCATCAGGCCCAGCACTTCGGCCGCGGTGACGAGGCCGGTCTTGGTGCCGCTGCCCGTGCTCTGCAGCACGAACCAGGGAATCGCGAGCAGTGTCATCATCACCCCGGCCGAGGAGATCCCCGAAGCCACGACCAAGGCCCCCAGTGGCATCCGGCTCATGGCGTCTCCGGCCGCGATTTCCTCGGGAAAGCCGCCCACTGCACGCGAACCTGGGTGTCGCCGTCCTTCTCCGGACGGCGGTAGCGGTTGACCACTTCGAGGATCTCGTCGCTCAGCGCGGCGGCCTCGTCCGGCGTCAGCGAGAGCTGCGAGTCGTCGAAGACGACCTTGTCGATCCACTCGTCGGCCCAATCCCGCACTTCGGCGACGAACTGCGCTTCGGCGGCGTAGCGCCGCTCGACCATCGTGTGGGCGTAGGCGTTGAACGGACCGGCGAGGTCCGGATCGTCGATGAAGTCCCGTGCGCGCATCTGGTCCCCCTCGTGCAACGCCTTCCACCACCTGTCGCGCCTGCTGCCGCGTTCGGTGTCCTCCGCGATCAGCCCCGATTCGGCCAGCTGACGCAGATGCCAGCTCGTGGTCCCGGAGCTCTCCCCTGCTCGCTTCGCCAGCCCGGACGCCGTCGCCGGACCGTCCTCTCGCAGCAACTCCAGGATCTTGACGCGCAGTGGGTGCGACAGCGCCCGCAGAACACGGCCGTCGACCCGCGTGAGATACCTCTCGCTCTTCCCCATGTCATCGACCCTACAATCGCAGAAAGTTCTTTGCAAAGAGTTCTCTGCGATTAGACACCGATATTCGGCGATTCTGGAGTTTGACTTCAAGTTAAGTGCAGGTTTTACGGTCTTCGACATGACAACGAACTCGCCTTACCAGCTCGCCGTCGTGATCAGCAGCGTCCGCGAGGGCCGCTTCGCTCCCGTCGTCGCGAACTGGTTCCTCGACCGCGCCAAACAGCGCGACGACGTCACCCTGACAGTCATCGACCTGGCCGAAGCCCCCGGCGGTCTCTCCCCCGGCGTCGCCGCCGCGGACGCCGTCGTCGTGATCGTTCCCGAGTACAACCACAGCTACCCCGGCCCGCTCAAGACCGCGCTCGACGCCACCGGCCCCGAATGGCACGGGAAGCCCGTCGCCTTCGTTTCCTACGGCGGCATTTCCGGCGGCCTGCGCGCGGTGGAGCACCTGCGCCCGGTCTTCGCCGAACTCCACGCCGCGACGATCCGCGAGACCGTCAGCTTCCCTTACGCCTGGAACCACTTCGGCCCGGACGGTGAGCACGACGACTTCGAAGGCGCCTCCATCGCGGCCACCACACTGCTGAATCAGCTGAACTGGTGGGCCAACGCCCTGCGCGACGCACGCCAGGTGCGGCCGTACGCGGCCTGACCGGTATCCGTGGAGGACTCGGCTGGGGGTCGGGTCCTTCACGGACATCCGGGCCGGGACATGGCAGGCTGTCCGCGTGACCGGACCACTCGCTCTCCTCGATTCCGCGAGCCTCTACTTCCGCTCGTTCTACGCACTGCCCGAGTCGATGACCGCCCCCGACGGGACGCCGGTCAACGCCGTACGCGGGTTCACCGACACCGTCGCGCGGATCCTCGTCGACCGGCGCCCCGCACGGCTGGTGGCCTGCCTGGACGCGGACTGGCGGCCGAAGTTCCGCACCGATCTGCTGCCCAGCTACAAAGCGCACCGGGTGGCCGAAGAGATCCCGGAGGGCAGCGACGTCGAAGAGGTGCCGGACACGCTCACTCCGCAGGTGCCGATCATCCTGGAGCTGCTGGAGGCCTTCGGGCTCGCGACGGCCGAGGCGGCCGGATACGAGGCGGACGACGTCATCGGCGCGCTCGCGATCCGCGAGAAGAACTCCCCCGTCGAGGTCATCACCGGGGATCGCGACCTGTTCCAGCTGGTCCGGCACGAACCGACGTCCACCGTGGTCATCTACGTCGGCAAGGGCTGGAACAAGGCCGAGATCCTCGGCCCCGACGAACTCGCCGAGAAGTACGGGATCCCGGCCGCGAACGCCGGCCCCGGGTACGCCGACATGGCCGCGCTGCGCGGAGACCCGTCGGACGGGTTGCCGGGTGTCGCCGGGATCGGCGAGAAGACCGCCGCGAAGCTGATCACCCAGTTCGGTTCGCTGCAGGAGCTGATCGAGGCGTCCACCGCCGGCGACTCGCGGGTGCCGCTCAAGACGCGGTTGCGGCTGAGCGACGCCGCCGACTACCTCGCGGTCGCGCCGACCGTCGTCCGGGTCGCGGCCGACGCGCCGGTCGAACAGTCCCGTCCGGACACCGTCCCGTCCGAGCCCGCCGACCCGGACAAGGTCGCGGAACTGGCGGAGCGCTGGAATCTCGGCCGTTCGGTGGAGCGCCTGCTGGCCGCGCTCCCCAAGCCGTGAGCAACACCGAGGCCGACCCGGCCGAGCTGCTGTGCCGGGAGCGGCCGGGCGAGGGTGTCACCGTGCTGACCCCGCGCGACGTCCCGCTCGGCGGTCCGCGCGCGATCCGGGTCCGCCGCACACTTCCGCAGCGGCAACGATCGCTGATCGGCGCGTGGTGTTTCGCCGACCACTACGGCCCCCAGGACGTGTCGGACTCCGGCGGGATGGACGTCGCGCCGCATCCGCACACCGGATTGCAGACCGCGAGCTGGCTGTTCAGCGGCGAGATCGAGCATCGCGACAGCATCGGCACGCGGGCCATGGTCCGGCCGGGTGAACTCAACCTGATGACCGCGGGCCACGGCATCGCGCACTCCGAGGTCGCCACAGTGTCCACACCGGACACCGCGACGCTGCACGGCGTCCAGCTGTGGATCGCGCTGCCGGACGAACATCGCGACACCACACGGGATTTCCGCCACTACGCACCGCCGCTGCTCCGGCTGCCCGGGGCCACCGCACGCGTCTTTCTCGGCAGCCTCGCCGGAACCACGTCGCCGGTCCCGGTGTTCACTCCCCTGCTGGGCGCCGAGCTCACCGTGGAGCCCGGAGCGACCCTGTCCCTCGACGTCGACCCGGGGTTCGAACACGGTGTCCTGCAGGACCTCGGCTCCGTCACCGTCGCCGGAGCCGCACTGGGCACCGGAGAACTCGCCTACCTCGCGCCCGGCGCCGGACGGCTGGAGTTGACGAACTCCGGTACCGAACCGGCCAGGGTGCTCCTGCTCGGCGGGACCCCGTTCACCGAGGAACTCGTCATGTGGTGGAACTTCGTGGGCCGCAGCCACGACGAGATCGCCGAATACCGCGAGGCGTGGCAGGCACAGGCGGACCGGTTCGGCCGGGTGGAGGGCTACCAGGGCACGACGGCGTGGTTGCCCGCACCCACGCTGCCGCAGGTGCGGATCAAACCTCGTCGCAATCCGGCTTAGCGGGGCGAACGGTTCCACTGAGGGACAAGTCAAACGTGGCGTGGGTGACAAGCGTGGACTCGCCACAGGGACCTGACACCCTGTCAACTGTCCACAAGGGACGCCAGCAAGGCAACGGTGTCCATTTTGGGCACTTTGCGTGGGGGTCGTGAGTGCTAATGAGCGTTCTAACCCTCATTAGCACTCACGACCCCACCTCGAATCCACTCTTATGGGCATCAAGCAGACATTTCACCACTCGAAAGTGTCCCTTGTGGACACTCAAGGCGCGGCCGGCTCCCGTAGTCCACCTTTTGGCCACCGAAGAAGCTCTTCCGTGACCTAGAAGAACGTCCCGCACCACGGCGACCGCGCGGTGTGGAACAGGGAGTCGGCCCGGGCGACCGCCGCCTCGTCCACCACCTCGACCCGGCCCGACAACGCCAGATCACCGAAGAGACCGTGGCCGAGGTACAGCGACGACAAGGCGGCGACGTCCAGCCGCAGGTCGGCGTCGGCGGTCGTCCGCTCCGCGCCGTCCGGGCCGACGACGTAACGGCCGCTGTTGTCCGGAAGCTGCTTGTCGAGCACTTCGAGCACCACGGGTTCGGCGGTGCCGTAAGTGCGTGCCCGCAGCGCGGCGGAGACATCGATGAGCCGTAGCCACAGGTCGTCGATGACCTCGATGGTGTTCACCGCTCGCGGGTCGGTGAGCAGTTCGGCGATCGGCTCGTCCATCGGACGGCCGCGTCCGGTGACGGCCGAAACCAGGTCGATCGACAGCAGGAACCGCCACAGTCCCGCCCAAGCCCGCGGCGTGGCGGCATGGAGTTCCCTGATCTCCAGGATCGCTCCACGTTCCGGCGCCTGCCGGTCGCGCGCGTCGATGGTCTGGTAGACGACGAAACCGTCGTCCCCGTCGGGTCCACTGTGGACCGCGACGCGATAGCCGTCGTTCCCGGTGACCAGCCGGTCGAAGAAGCCCGGCCACCAGTGCGCCGGCCGGGCGACGAACCCTGGCCGCGTTCCCTCGAAGCCGTTGTACAGCGCGGGAACACGCTCCACGGCCTCGGCAGGGGTGACGAACCTGACCACCCCTTCCCGCCCCACGCCGTCACGGAGCCGGGCGCGTGGCCGTTCGACGGAAACGCCTTTGCCGAAAGTGGCCGCGCCGTAACCGAAGCGGCCGTAGATCACGGCTTCCGACGCGTGCAGCGCGGCCAGTGGCACACCGCGTGCCGCGAAGTCCTCTAGCTGAACGGCCATCATCGAGGTGAGGATCCCGCGGCGGGTCCAGTCCGCGCGGACGCCGATCCCGTCGACGGCCGCCGTGACGAGCTTCTGTCCACCGGGGACGATGAGCTCGACGTCGAACGAGCTGGCGATCCCCACCGGGGTGCCGTGGTCGTCGAACGCGGCGAATTTCCCGGCGGCGGGCCAGGACGGAGCCATCTTCGCCCAGACCTCGTCCGAGGCGGGCCTGCCGTGCAAGGACTCCGCCAGGACTTCGAGGCAGGCCCGTTGTTCACCTTCGGCCACCGCACGCACAGAGAATTCGCTCATAGCGGGAGATCCTGCCGTCCGGCCCCGGCGAACCCAACCGGTTTTCAGGCCGGCGCGCCGACTTCGTAGCGGCCGTCGTCACCGGTGACGGTGATCGTGACGGTCTTGCCCTCGCCGCCGACCTGGACGGTGCAGCTGAACGTGCTTCCGTCCTTGACCGTCTGGTTCGGCGGGCACAGCACGTCGCCGACCTCGCTCACCTGATAGGTCTCGGTCAGGATCTTCCGCACGTCCGCCTGCATGGTCCTCGGGTCGAAGACCCTGCCCGGAACGGCGGAGGACGAACCGCCCGACGTGCCGGACGCGCTCGAAGAAGAGCTCGTCGTCGGCGGGACCGTGACGGTCTTCGTCGCCGGCGCGGGCGACGGGGTGTCCGAACACGCCGCCAGCACGACGAAAGCGGCACCATACAGACCGACCGTCGCGACGGCTCGCCTGCTCACGCTTCTCCACCCCCACCGGTGTGATCATCCAACGTCAGAAGAAGGTACCGCACCAGGGATTCACTCGCGTGCCGAACAGCAGGTCCGCCCGCTCCAGTGCGGTCTCGCCGGTGGCGCGGACGCGGCCGGCGGTCGCGAGATCCGACGGGCGCCAGCCGCCGAGGTACACCATCGACAGGGTGTCGGCGTGCAGCTCGAGATCCGCCGGGTCGGTGGTGCGGGCAGCGCCGTCCTCGGAAAGGCGGTAACGGCCGGAGTTGTGCTCCAGGAGCGGATCGATGACTTCGATGACGATCGGCTCGCCCCGATACGTGCGGGCGTCGAGCATCGCGGCGACGTCCACCAGCCGGAGCCAGCCCTCGTCCTGGACCTTCTGCACGGTTGCGTGCCGCGGGTCGGTGAACAGCAACTCGACCGGTTCGTCGAGCGGTCGTTTCTCCGCCGTGATGCGGTCGACAAGGTCCACGGACAGCAGGTGACGCCACAACCCGGCGAACGCGTCGGGATTCGCGTAGTGGAAGGACTGGACCTTCATCACCGTCGGTGCGCCGAAGTGGGCCCTCTCGACGGTGTAGGTGACAAAGCCGTCGGTGCCGTCCGTGCCTCGATGCACGGCGGTCGCGGTCGGCGTGGTCGCCCGGCGCACCTCCCGGACGTAGCCAGGCCACAGATTCGGGCTCCGCGCGATCATGCCAGGCCGGGTGCGCGGAAGGGCGTCGAAGAGCGACGGCCATTGCTCGATCGTGCTTTCCAGGCCCAGCAGGGAGATCTGCCCGCCCGCCGGTACCTCGGGGCGGAACCTGGCGCGGTTCCGGTCGATCTCGATCGACTTGCCCCTGGCCGCGATGCCGTAGCCGAACCGTCCGTAGATCGCGCCTTCGGAAGCGTGCAGCATCGCCGAGGGGATGCCTCGAGCGGCGAAATCCTCGAACTGGGCGCGCATCAACGCCGTCAGCACACCACGGCGGGTCCGGTCGGCGCGGTCGTCGGCGAGGCTGACCGCGGCGAGCGGCATGGTGCCGCCGCCGGGCAGCGTCACTTCCGAATCGAAGGACCGGACGGTGCCGATCAACTCCGGGTCGAACGCACCCAACCCGCGGTCCGGCTGGAAGGACCCGGCGGCGGCCGACCACTCCTCGTCGGTCATCTCCTTGACGTGCAAGGCACGCCTGAACAGATCGGTCGCGGCGCGGTCCTCGTCGGACCGCAGCGGCCGCACGGAAAAGTCGCTCATGATCCGATCATGCAGGATCGACCGCGCCCGGCGCCCGTCGTTTATTTGGTGACGGCGGGCGGCGAGACCTCGTAGTTGCCGGTGTCACCCTTCACGGTGATCGGCACCTCCTGCGGCTTGCCTTCGATCGTGGCGGTGCAGGCGAACTTCACCCCGTCCTTGACCTCCTGGCCCGCGGGGCAGGTGACCGCGCTGATCTCCTTGATCCCGTAGGTCTCGGTGAGCAGCTTCTGCACGTCGGTCTGCATCTGCGTGTTGTTGAAGACCTGGGTGTTGAACCAGCCGGGGGTGACGAAACCTAGGATGCCGACCGCCGCGATGATCACCACGAGCGCGCCGATCCCGATGAACAGGCCCTTCTTCGACTTCGGCTTGTCCTGCGCCTCGCCCTGGGCGCCCTGGAACTGACTCTGGCCGTAGTCGTATTGGCCTGGCTGCTGCCCGTACTGCGGCTGCTGCTGCGGACCGCTCTGGGGGTAACCCGGCTGCTGCTGGGGCCCGCTCTGCGGATAGCCCGGCTGCTGCTGGCCGTATTGCTGCTGCTGACCCCACTGAGGCTGCTGTTGCTGCGTCTGGGAAGGGTCATGACCAGGCTGCTGCGGATACCCTGGCTGCTGCTGGGCCGGGTCGTAGGGCGCGGGCTGCTGACCCCATTGGGGCTGTTGCTGCTGGGTCTGCGACGGGTCGTGCTGCGGCTGCTGGCCCCACTGCGGTTGCTGCTGCGGGCCGCTCGGCGGTTGAGTGCCGCCCGGCTGTTGCCCGTAGCCCGGCTGCTGCCCCCACTGGGGCTGCTGCTGCGGGTCGTTGCCGCCATACGGCGTGCTCATCGTTTCGCCTCCGCCTGTTCCGCCATCGTCACCGGCCGGATCACTGACCGTCGTGGGCGATCCAACCACAGGTTGGCACCCCTGCCCACTGTTCACGGGTGGTGTCGGGGCAACTGGCCGCGACCGTGCTCACACCGGCGGCGCGGCCATTCCGCCGGTCGGCCCAACGCCTGGTGAGTGGTGGGGACGGTTCTCTTGAGGGGTGAGTCCAGTCCGGGGTGTTGCGAAAGCCTCTTTCGCAACGTCGACCCAGACTCTCGTGAGTGGCGCTGCTTCCGCGGACCAAATCCGGATCGCGTTCCGTGAAGGACCCCTTGAGGGACCCAGGGTCCCTCAAAGTTCCCCTCACCAGCCCAGGAACACCACCTGGAGTCCACCAGCATCACCAGTCACACGAGCAGCGCGTGAAGGACCCCTTCATGTACCTAGGCGCAAGGAAGGGGACCTTCACGCACGTCCGGCTACGCGCCGCCGGCCGCCACGACTCCGCGCCGCAGAGCCTTCACCGCGTCCGAAGCGGCCGCCCCGACCGGATCCGCCTTACCGAGGACGTCGCGGATCTGGTCCAGCAGGTCGATGACCTGCCGGCACCACCGCACGAAGTCGCCCGCGGACAGTTCCTGCCCGTTCGCTTCGGCGGCTGTGAGTACCTTCTCCAGCGACTCGCCGCGGGCCCACCGGTAGACGGGCCAGGCGAAACCGGCGTCGGGCTCGCGGGTGCGGTCGAGCTTGTGGCGCCGCTCGTCCTCGGTGAGCTCCATCCACAGGCGCGTGGTCGCCTGCCAGGCGTCGACCACCTTGCCCAGGGGCAGGCGAGGCTCCCCCGCGGTGTCCCGGCGCGCCTCGAAGACCAGCGTCGAGACGACCGCGGCGAGTTCGGGCGGGGTGAGGCCATCCCAGACGTCGTGTCGGATGCATTCGGCGGCGAGGAGGTCGGACTCGCTGTAGAGGCGGGTGAGCCGCTTGCCGTGTTCGGTGACGCGGTTCTCGCCGTCGCCCTTCGACTCGGGGCCGAGGTAGCCGCGTTCGCCGAGCAGCCGCAGGATGCGGTCGAAGGCGCGCGCGAGCGAATGCGTGGTCGCGGCGACCTTGCGTTCCAGTTGCTCGGTTTCGGCGGTGAGCCGCTGGTACCGCTCGACCCAGCGCAGATTCGCCTCGCGTTCGGCCAGGCCGTGGCAAGGATGCGCGCGCAGCGCACGCCGCAGCGCGGCCAGCTCACCGTCCTCATTGGCCCCGGCGCGGCGTTTTTGCCTGCCGGGCAGGGAGATTCCCGCGTTGCGCAGACTCGCGGCGATGTCACGACGGGTCTTGGGCGAACGCAGCTCGATGTGCTTCGGCAGCTTGATGTTCCCCAGCGCCTCCACCGGCGCCGGGAAGTCGGAGACCGAGAGCGGGCCGGACCAACGGTCCTCGGTGACCACGACGGGCCGCGGTTCGCGGATCGGGTCGAGCCCCGGGTCGACGACGACCGCGAGCCCCGCGCGGCGTCCCGCGGGCACGGCGATGACGTCGCCTTTGCGGAGCTTCTCCAGCGACTCGGCGGTGCCGGCCCGGCGAGCGGAGGTGTTCTGCCGCGAGAGTGCCTTCTCCCGGGCGGAGATCTTCGCGCGCAGATCGACGTACTCCAGCATCTCGTCGAAATCGCCGGTGATGGCGGAGGTGTAGCCCCGCAGGGCCTCCTTGTTCCGCTCGATCCGCCGCGCCGTCCCGACCACCGACCGGTCGGCCTGGAACTGCGCGAACGACTGCTCCAGCAGGTCACGGGCCGCCTCGGCGCCGACCTGGGCGACCAGGTTCACCGCCATGTTGTAGCCGGGCCGGAAGGACGACCGCAGCGGGTACGTCCTCGTCGAGGCCAGCCCACCGACCTGCTTCGGGTCGATCCCCGGCTGCCAGGCGACGACGGCGTGGCCTTCGACGTCGATGCCGCGCCGCCCCGCTCGCCCGGTGAGCTGCGTGTACTCCCCCGGCGTCAGGTCGACGTGTGCCTCGCCGTTGTACTTCACGAGCCGTTCCAGCACCACGGTGCGCGCGGGCATGTTGATGCCGAGCGCCAGCGTCTCGGTGGCGAAGACGACCTTCACGAGGCCCTGGACGAACAGCTCCTCGACGGTCTCCTTGAACGCCGGGAGCAGCCCGGCGTGGTGCCCGGCGATACCGCGTTCGAGAGCCTCACGCCATTCCCAGAACCCGAGGACGCCGAGGTCGCCTTCGGGCAGGTCCTTGGTGCGCTCGGCGACGATGCGGCGGACCTTCTCGACCTCTTCGGGGCCGTTGAGCCGCAGGCCCGACCGGACGCACTGGCCGACGGCGGCGTCGCAGCCGGCGCGGGAGAAGATGAACACGATGGCGGGCAGCAGGCCGGCGTTGTCCAGCCGCTCGACCGTGTCGGTGCGGGACGGCGGCCGGTACCTCGGCATCCGCGACGGCCCGCCTCGCCGGCCTCTCGGCCCGCGCAATCCGGCCGGGGCGAACCGGCCGCCGATCTCCTCGGTGCGGCGAAGCAGGCTCGGGTTGATCCGCAGTTCGGCGCCCGGCGCGTTTTCCTCCTGGCCTGCGAACAGATCCAGCAGCCGGTTGCCGACCAGCATGTGCTGCCACAGCGGCACGGGGCGGTGCTCGTCGACGACGACGGACGTGTCACCGCGGACCTCGACGAGCCATTCGCCGAACTCCTCGGCGTTGCTCACCGTGGCCGACAGGCCGACGACGCGGACGTGCTCGGGCAGGTGGAGGATGACCTCTTCCCAGACCGCGCCGCGGAACCGGTCGGCGAGGTAGTGGACCTCGTCCATCACCACGTACGCGAGTTCGCCGATGGTCGAGGACCCGGCGTAGAGCATGTTGCGCAGGACCTCGGTGGTCATGACCACGACCTGCGCGTTGCCGTTGATCGAGGTGTCACCGGTCAGCAGGCCGACGGCGTCGGCGCCGTGGCGGGCGACGAGGTCTGCGTACTTCTGGTTCGACAACGCCTTGATGGGTGTCGTGTAGAAGCATTTGCGGCCCTCGGCGAGGGCGAGGTGCACCGCGAACTCGCCGACCACTGTCTTCCCTGCGCCGGTGGGCGCGCAGACGAGCACGCCGTGACCGTCTTCGAGCGCCTCGCAGCCGCGGACCTGGAAGTCGTCGAATTCGAACGACGATTCCGCCGCGAAGCGGGTCAGCTGGGGGTACCGGCCGCGGCGCTGGGAGGCGGCGTATGCCTCGGCCGGGGTCTGAGGAGGGCTATTGACCACTTCGTCAGGGTTCCATACCCCACCGACAGTTCGCACTCGGTGTGACGATCTCGGGAACGGCCGCGGCGCCCGTGTCATCCAAGGGCCGGATCCGAGATCGAGAGGGGACGCCATGGAGATCGCTTGCCCGCAGTGCGCGCAGGTCGACCAGGTGCAGAGTGTGCCGGCGGTGTTCCAGAGCGGCCAGACCACCTACCGGGTGCAAGGCGGCATGACGGCCATCCCGGCGGGCGACGGCGTGGTCTACACCGCGACGACGCACACCGGCGTGTCGGTGACCGCGACGGCGGCGTCGCTCAACCCGTATCCGGTGCCCCGCGGCGGCGGCTGCTTCCTGGCGCTCGCGCTGGTGCTGCTGATCCCCGCGTTCGTGTTCCTCGCCCTCGCGAACGACGTGCTGGACGAGAACATCGCGCCGACCGCCGACGGCAGGGCCGCGCAGTACATCGGGGCGTCGATCTTCCCGTTCGGCGCCTTCGCGCTGGTCGCCTTGTTCGCCGTCCTGTTCGTGCTCCGGATGCGGCGCAACGCACGGATCCGGCGGGGCATCCCCGCCGCGCTGGACTACTGGCGGCAGGCGTGGTTCTGCCACCGCTGCGGCGGGGTGTTCTTCCCGGGCGGCGAACTCATGTCGGCCGCGACGTTCCGCGGGCAGGTGTGGCGCGCGGGTGACTACGCCGGGCTCACGCGACGACGGTGAGCGCGCCGGGGACGCAGGTGACGTCGATCGGCAGCCTGCCCAGCGGCTCCCCGTCGGCGTAGACGGGCAGGTCGCTGCCCGCCAAGTGGATCTGACTGGCTTTGAGGACCCGCACCGCCGGATGGGCGATGTGGTCTCCCGACCGGACACCGGGCAGCATGCGGATCAGGTCGCGCCTGGTCGCGTTCCCGACGACCGTGACGTCGAACAGGCCGTCTTCGGGGTCCGCGCCGGGGCAGATCGGCATGCCGCCGCCGTAGTACGGGGTGTTGCCGACGGCGATCATGGTGGCGTCGAGTTCGATCGTCTCGACGTCGGTGCGGAGCACGACCGGGCGGGGCCGGAACGCGGCGAGTTCGGCCAGTATCGCGACGTCGTAGCGGCGCGGGCCGCGAGGCCGGGTCAGCCGGTTGGCGCGTTCGGTGACCAGCGCGTCGAAGCCGGAGCACAGGACCGTGGCGAACCATTCGCCACCGGCCCGGCCGAGGTCGATCCTCCGTCGTTTCCCGTCCACGATCCGCCTGGCGGCGAGATCTGCGGCGGCGTGCGGCCGTTCGGGGATCGCGAGTGCCCTGGCGAAGTCGTTGCCGGTACCCGCGGGCACGAGCCCGAGTGCGACGCCGGATTCGGCGCAGAACTGCACGCCCTGGTGCGCCGCGCCGTCGCCGCCGAGTACGACGAGGACGTCCAGCCCGGCCGCGCGCGAGTCGGTCATCAGCGCGCGGGATTCCTCGACCGTGTCGGCGACGAGGACGTCAAGCCGGTCCACGACGGGGCGCAGCCGCGCCGCGACCGACTCCATCAACCGACCAGCGGCCCCGTTACCGGAGGCGGGGTGGACGGCCAATGCCGCGTGCATCCCCGGCTCAGGTGACGTCGTCGGTGCTGGTGCGCTTGCCGTTCGTGGCGGCAGACGGCTCCTCGTCGATCTTGCTCGGCGTGTAGTCGAACGGCGCGGCCTCGTCGTCGTCGAGCTGGTCCCAGCCCTCGGTGCCGCGTTCCTTGTCGAGCTTGCGGTCGTGGAAGCGCGCGATCTGGATCGACATCTCCAGCAGGACCACCAGCGCGCCCGCCAAGGCGATCATCGAGAACGGGTCCGAACCGGGCGTCGCGAAGGCGGCGAAGACGAACACGACCATGATCAGGCCGCGGCGCCACTTCTTCAGCATCTGGTACTTCAGGACGCCGACGCGGTTGAGCATCACCACGAACAGCGGGAGCTCGAAACTGACGCCGAAGATCAGCAGCAGCGACAGGATGAACGAGATGTACTTGTCACCGGTGAGCGCGGTGATGAACTGGTCGCCACCGAAGTTCATCAGCAGTTCGAGAGCGTGCGGGATGAGCAGGTACGCGAGCACGGCGCCGGTGGCGAAGAGGATCGACGCGAAGAAGACGAAGGTGAGCGCGTACTTGCGCTCCTTCGAGTAGAGGCCGGGCGCGATGAACGCCCAGATCTGATAGAGCCACAGCGGCGCCAGCAGCACCGCGCCCGCGGCTATACCGACCTTCAGCTGGATCATGAAGGCTTCGAAGGGGACCGTCTGGAGCAGCTGACAGGGGCCGGTCGGGGAACCACCGAGCCTGCGCTGGTACGGGATGCCGCAGTACGGACCGGTCATGATCTGGCCGAGCGACGGGATCGGGCCGACCCTGGTCTGGAACCAGAGGAAACCGATGATCCCGCCGGCCAGGATGGCGAGCAGCGCGAAGCCCAGACGGCGCCGGAACTCGTAGATGTGCTCGATGAGCGTCATCGTGCCGTCGGGGTTGCTCCGACGGCTGCGCTTGCGCCGCTTCGTGCCGCGGCGCTCCTCACCGGAGGCGGAATCCGCCACTGGACAGTCCGTTCTCGTCAGGGTCCACCATGAGCGCGCCGCGACTTCGGCGCGCTCATCCGCGAACAGGCTCCGCTGGGCTTGCTAAAAAGACCGCTCAGCTGGCGTTCTTCTGCGCCTGCTCGGCCGGAGCGGGCGTGGCGGCCTGCTGCTTCTTGAGGTCGTCGAGCTGACGCTGGAGGTCGGCGACCTGCTTGTCCTGCGCGTTCGCGGCAGGCGCGGGCGTGGTGGCCTGCGGCAGCTGCTTGGTCTCGACCTCTTCGGTCTCGGCGGCCTTGTCCTTGTCCCCGGCCATGTCCTTGGTCTCGGCCTTGAAGATCTTCATGGACTTGCCGATGGACCGCGCGGCGTCCGGAAGCCTCTTGGCGCCGAACAGCAGGACAACGACGAGCACCAGGATGATGATGTGCCACGGCTGCAGCGCGTTCATCGTTTGCGGCCTCCTTCTCGAGTCTCTCAGGTGTGATGTTACCGGTCTTCGAGCCCACGTCGTTCCGCGATCGCCACGCGGAGCGCGGCCGACCGGGCGCGAAGGAGCCCTGTCCGTTTTCGGGTGTTCGTAGCCACCATGCTCATCGTATGGGTGAGCACGCGCAAGACTCTGCGTAATTTGATTAGCAGAACAAAGAGCAGGAGCAGCCCGGCGACGGCGAGCGCGATGCTCGGCAGGTACGACACGGCGTCACCCTACTGCTCGTAGGTTGACGTTAGGTGACGAGCCCGGGCCAGCGCGTCGGCCGCGCGTCGACGAACTGCCTCACCGAGCGCGGCAGGGCTTTCGACGTGTGCGTCTCCGCCCAAACCGAGGATCAACCGGACCATCCAGGACTCGTCGGCGTAGCGCATCCGGATCCGCAGGCGTCCGCCGTCGAGCTCGTCGAGCTCCTCGCAGGGGTAGTACTCGGCTACCCAGCGTGTGTCGGGATCGAGGACGAGGACGGCTTCCTGCTGATCGGGACGCGGTCGAAAAACACCATCGGAAATGTCAGTGGGCCGCGCGTGTGCCGGCGGGACGGCGGGTTCGTCGAGCACGGTGAGCTCGTCGATACGGTCGAGGCGGAACAGCCGGACATCCTCGGCCCGGCGGCACCACGCTTCGAGGTAGCCGACCGCCTGCACGATGAGCAGCCGCATCGGATCGACGGTGCGCTCGGTGATCTCGTCCTTCGACGCCGTGTAGTACCGGATCCGCAACGCGCGCTTCGCGGTGAGAGCGGCCCGGACGGCTTCGCGGGTGCCTGCGGTCTTCTTGCCTTCCCGTACTCCCCCGCCGACGACGATCCCCGACGGCTGGGCCTGGCCTGCCGCGGCCTCGATCTTCGCGATGGCGCGGCGGACCGCGTCGGCGTCGACCACGCCGGGCGTCTCGGCGAGTGCCCGCAGCGCGACGAGCATGGCCGTCGCCTCGCCGCCGGTGAGCCGCAACGGGCGGTTCATGCCGGCGTCGTGCGTGACGACGATCGTGTCGCCCTCGAAGGAGAGGTCGATCAGGTCGCCGGGGCCGTAGCCGGGCAGCCCGCACATCCACAGCAGTTCGAGGTCCTTGCGGAGCTGCTTGGGCGTGACGTCGAAGTCGTGAGCGGCGTCGTCGATCTTGATCCCGGGCCTGGCGAGCAGATAGGGCACGAGCGCGAGCAGCCGCGGCATCCGTCCGGTGGCGCTCATCGGGCACCGCCGGCGTGCGCGATGGCCTCGAGGCGGCTGAAGACGGACTTCGCGAGGACCTCGGGTTCGAGAACGAGGACGTCCGGGCCGTGGGCGGTGAGCCAGTCGGCGGCGGATTCGGGGTAGTACAGCTCGATCTCCACGAGGTCGCCTTCTTCTCCCCCGGCGTGGCTGCGGCCGACCACCCGGCCGCGGCGGCGGACCCCGGCGGCCCTGCCGTCGGCGACCCAGACACTGGCCGTGGTCACGGCGGACGGGTCCTCACTGCTGCTGGCGGAGACCATCCGCAGCAGGTTGACCCCCTCCGGGCGTTCGACGACGCCGGGTGGGCCGAAGGCGTCGACCTTCCCTGTCACGCGCGAAAGGCGGAAGCAGCGGGACGCGCCGCGGTCCCTGTCGTGCCCGACGACGTACCAGCGACCTTTCCAGGACACCACGCCCCAGGGTTCCAGGGTGCGGATCTTGCGTTCGGCCGAACCGCTGCGGCGGTACTCGAAGCGCACCGCCTGCCCGGCCTGGACGGCGGCGAGCAACGGACCGAACGCCGGTTCCGCGCGGACGCGGGGCTCCACGACCGTCGGGGCGTGATCGTCGACCTCGACGCCCGCCGCGCGGAGCTTCACCAGCGCGCCTTGGGCCTCACCGGTCAGTTCCGGGGAATCCCAGAGCCGGACGGCGAGGCCGACCGCGGTCGCCTCGTCGGGCGCGAGGTCGATTTCGCCGAGTTCGTAGTCGCGCCGCGCGATGCGGTAGCCGTCGATCGCGTCGAACGCGGAATTGCGGCCGGTCTCCAGCGGGATGCCGAGTTCGCGCAGTTCGGTCTTGTCGCGCTCGAACATCCGGAAGTACGCCTCGTCGCTGGCCGCGTCGGCGTACCCGGGCACGATGCCCCGGATCCGCTCGGCGGTGAGGTACTGCCGAGTGGACAGGAGGGCCAGAACCAGGTTGACCAGACGTTCGGCGCGAGCGGTGGACACCCGGTTACCCTAGCCCGCGCCGTCCGACCCGATGGTGACAGCCGCCGATCGCGCGTCGTAACGATCCCTGGCGGTCTCGACCTCGTCGAAGCGCGTCTCGGCCCAGTCCTTGATCCCGGCCAGCAGTTGCCGGAGGCTCCGGCCGAGTTCCGTCAGTTCGTAGTCCACCCGCACCGGCACGCAAGCGGTGACCGTACGGGTCAGCAGGCCGTCGCGTTCCAGGGTCCGCAGGGTCTGCGTGAGCATCTTCTGGCTGACGCCGGCGATCCGGCGGGAGAGGTCGCTGTAGCGCTGGGGCCCGTCTCCGAGGGCGACGAGGACGAGGCTCACCCACTTACCCGAGACCTCGTCGAGCAGTTTCCGGGCGGGACAGGCCGCGAGATAGGCGTCGTAGGCCCGTTTCTCCTCGTTCCGCCGTTCTTGTGCCGTGCGCGTGACCACGGTGCGCGTACCTCCGCGTGGGTTGGGCACCTCGAGGTGCGTACTTCCCGATGGAGAGTAACTCCCCATACGTTCGCCTGGAACGATCCCCTTGGAGGAGAACGATGCGCGCAGTGGTGGTCCGCCGGTTCGGCGGTCCGGAAGTCCTGGAGTTCACCGAGATCCCGGTGCCCGTCCCGGGATCCGGTCAGATACGGGTGAAGGTGGCCGCGGCCGGGGTCAACCCGGTCGACGCCGCGACCCGCTCGGGTTTTCTCACCGAGGCGGGGATCATCCCGCCGCGTGAGGTGATCGGGATCGGCTGGGATGTCGCCGGGACCGTCGACGCGGTGGGCGACGGTGTCACCGGGTTCGCCACGGGCGACGCCGTGATCGGCCTGCGGGACCGGCCGTCGACGGCGCTCGGCACGCACGCCGAGTTCGTCGTGCTCGACGCGGACGCGGTCGCCGCTGCCCCGCGGACGGCATCCCTCGTGGAGGCCGCGACCCTGCCGTTGAACGGTCTCACCGCGGTCCAGGCCCTCGATCTGCTCGACCTTCCGGCGGATGCGACGGTACTGGTGACCGGTGCGGCGGGTGCTGTCGGCGGCTACGCGGTCACCTTGGCCAAGGCCCGCGGTTTTCGCGTGGTGGCGGTCGCCGGTCCCGCCGACGAGGCACTGGTCCGAGGGTTCGGCGCGGAGGTTTTCGTGCCGCGCGGCGACTTCCTGGCCGATCGCGTGCGCGCGGTGATCCCCGGCGGTGTCGATGCGGCGCTCGACACCGCGTTGCTCGGGCTCGAAGCCTTGGACGCCGTGGCGAACCGTGGCCGGTTCGTGGTGTTCGCGGCCGGAGCGGCCCCGATTCCCTTGCGCGGCATCAGGGTCGAGCACGTCTGGATCCGCGCGGACGGCGCCGCGTTGGCCGATCTGACGGCCCTCGTCGACGAAGGCGCGCTCGCTCTGCGGGTCGCGGACACGTCGCCCTTGGACGAGGTGGCGAAAGCGCACGAGCGCCTTGCCACGGGCGGGCTCCGCGGGCGGCTGGTACTGACCAACGAATAAGTTGACGCTTAATTAAGCCTACGGTTATCTTCGCATCATGGACAGCATCATGAACGAAGACGAAACCCGGCTCGAACTCCGGCGCGAGTATCCGGACCCGATCGAAGACGTCTGGTCGGCGCTCACCGAATCCGAGCGCACGGCCCGCTGGATCGGCACATGGACGGGCGAAACAGGGGTCGGCAACACGATCATGCTGCTGATGACCGCGGAGGAGGGCTCCGAACCGTCGCCCGCCATCATCCGCGAATGCGATCCGCCGAAACGGCTGGCCATGGATCTGCACAACACCGACGAGCCGACCTGGCGAGTGGAGTTGACGCTGACACCGCGCGGCGACGGAACGGTGCTCGACTTCGTGCACCGGATGCCCAAGCCGGATTGGGACACCTCGGACATCGCGAAGGGCTGGCACTTCTATCTCGACCGGCTCGGCGCTTCCCTCACCGGCGAACCGGTGCCCGAATGGGAGACGTACACGCCGCCTAGTTTGGAGGCATGAACGATCGAGTACTGCTGATCACCGGCGCCTCCCGCGGTCTCGGCGAGGCCACCGCACGCCGGGCGGCCGCGGCCGGGTTCCGGCTCGCGTTGCTCGCCCGCGACCGCGAGGCGCTGCTCCCCCTCGTCGCCGAGTTCGGCGAGGATCGCGCCCTCGCGCTCGCGGTCGACGTCACCGACTGGGGTTCGCTGTCCTCCGCGGTCGAGACGGTGAAGACCACCTTCGGCGGGCTGGACGCGGTGTTCGCCAACGCGGGGCAAAGCGTCGTGGTCTCGTTCGCCGGGGTCGGCGGCGCGGACCCCGAGCAGTGGCGGGACATGGTGCTGACGAACGTCTACGGCACCGCCCTCACCGCACGGGCGACCCTGCCGTCGCTGGCGGAATCGAAGGGGCACCTCGTGCTCACCGGTTCGGTCGCCGGGCGCTACCACCGGCCGGGGAACCTCTACTCGGCGACGAAATGGGCGGTGACCGGGCTCGCTGGATCAATCCGCGAGGAGGCCGTCGGCACCGGCGTCCGGGTCACCGTCGTCCAGCCGGGTTTGGTGGACACCTCGATGATCCCTGAGGACTCGAAGTCCAAGCCGAAACTGGAACCCGACGACATCGCGAGGGCGGTGCTCTACGCGCTGGAGCAACCGCCCTCGGTCGACGTCAACGAGATCGTGGTCCGCCCGACCGGGCAGGTCCGCTAGCCCGGCAGCAGCGACTCGGCCAGCCGTCGCCAGTGCGGCATGGCCGACTCGCCGGGTTCGACGCCGATGACCTGGATCCCGACGTGGTCGGCGCCCGCGTCGAGATGGCCGCGCAGTTTCGCGGTGACGGTGTAGAGGTCGCCCCAGAACACGAGATCGTCGACGAGCCGGTCGCTGCCGCGGCCACCGTCGAGGTCTGCTTCCGTGTAGCCGAGACGGAGGAACTTGGCGACGTTGTACTCCGACGTCAGGTAGCCGTGCAGATGCTCGCGAGCGATCCCGCGCGCCTTGCCCGGGTCGGTTTCGAAGAGCACGGCGTGCTCGACGCCGAGGAAGGCCTTCTCCCCCAGCACTTCCCTCGCCTTGGCGGTATGCGACACCGGCACGTGATAGGTGTGCGCGCCCTCGGAGCGGTCTCGGGCCAGATCGAGCATCTTCGGTCCGTACGCGGCCAGCAGGCGCCGGATCGGCACGGCAGGCAACGGGTTGGCACTCGTGACCGTGTCGAGTTCGTCGAGGTAGTCGTTCATGGCCTCCAGCGGCTTGACGCCGGGACGCGCGCCACCGAAGCCGAGCCCCAGGACGTGCCGGCCGGGATAGGCGTCGGCCAGCAGGAGGGCGGCGCCGCGGGTCCAGCGCGCACCGCGGGAGCCGATCCGCGCGATCCCGTTGACCACGGCCATGCGTTCGGTGGACGCGAGCAGGAATCCGGCGTGGGTCAGGGCTTCCCGCCCGTCCCGTTCCGGGATCCAGATCGACGGCCAGCCGAGTTCTTCCAGCTCCCGCACCGAATCCCGCAGCATGCTCGCGGGCTGGTCTTCGAAGTCGAACGTCCAGATCCCGAAACGCCCCAGTTCCATCCGTCTCTCCTCAGGTCGAGTACAACATATCGAAGTATCGCAGATGTTCGATATGTTGTACTCGACCTGAGCTCAGATGGAGCGTCCCAGCAGGTCGACGAGCTGCGCGATCCGCTGTTCGTCACGGCGGTAGTGCGTCCACTTGCCCACACGGGTGGACCGGACGAGCCCGGCGCGCTGCAGCAACGCCATGTACGCCGACACGGTGGATTGCGCGAGCCCCAGCTTCGCCTGGAGATGACTGACGCAGACGCCGACCTCGTTCTGATCGGCGATCGCGTTCTCCGGCGGGAAGTGCCGGTCCGGTTCGCGCAGCCACCCGAGCACCTGGAGGCGGATCGGGTTGGCGAGTGCCTTCAACACCTCGACGAGGTGCTCGGTGGTCTCCGGGACGGGTTCGGCTTGTGCGGTCATGATCCTTCGAGCTTATCGGTACAGGCGGTCGCGAAGGGGCCTCCGCGCGCCATCGTTGTTGGGGCCAGAGGCGTGTGTCTGAGTCCGTGAAGGACTCCTTGGGGCACCGCATTTGCTTACCCACTACTCGGGGCTCGCGCTCTGAGATCCCCTTGGTTGTCGTGCGGCCTTAGGCGTGACACGCGTGATTGGACGCGTAACTCGCGTGATTGGAAGCGGAACTCACGGCGGACCCGGTCACGGGCGAGATCGGCCTCCAATCACGCGAGTTCCGCCTTCGATCACGCGCGACGTCCATCGGCCCGGTGGTGACATCACCTCACGACCCACCCGCCAACCCGCAGGTCAGACGTAGGCACACAAATGAAGGCCTCCTTGAGAGACTCAGGGTCCCTCAAGGAGTCCTTCACGGAGCGCCGCTCACGACCCGAGCCGGGCGGCCCTGCCTTTCGCCCCGCTCGCCCAGCACGCGCCGCGAGCACAGTCGACCGAGTCCAACGATCCGGTGTCGAACGACTTCCAGTGCCGCCCGCCGTCCGGACTCAGATCGCTCCCGCCGGGGCCGACGGCGATGACCGTGTTCCCCAGCCACGCCAGCCCGGAGCGGTAGCCGACCGGCGCCTCGGGCGGTGTCCGCCACGTGCGTCCCCTGTCGGCGCTCAGCGCGACCGCCGGACCCGGCGCGTTCGGCGCCGCGTAGTCGCCACCGATGGCCACGCCGTGCCGCAGGTCCCGGAACGTCACCGAGAAGACCCCGGCGGAGGCGCCACTGGGCAACGGGGTGTCCGCGGCCTCCCAGGTCTTCCCGCCGTCGCCGGAGTGCAGGACCCGCGCGCGGGCGCCACCGCCGGTCGCGATCCAGGCATCACGCGGGCCCGAGGTGGTGAGGCACTGGCCGCTGGCGGCGAACCCGAACTCGCCGTCGAGCGCGGGTACCATCCCCTCGGACGGCACGGGCTGCCAGGTCCGCCCGCCGTCCGAAGTGGACTGCAATCGGAACTTGCCGTCCACCGGATCGCTCATCGCGAGCCCGCGCCGGTGGTCGAAGAACGCGACGCAGTCGTAGAAGGCGGCCGGGTCACTGTTCTGGAAGGACAGTCGCCAGCTCTTGCCGCCGTCGTCGGTACGGTAGATCCGGGACGCGTCGCCAGGCCCGATGGACAGGGCGACGGCGTGATCGGCGTCGAATGCCTCGATGTCGCGGAAGTCGAGCGCCTCGGTGCCCGTCGGGGCGACCGGCTTCCAGGAACGGCCACGGTCGGTGGTGCGCAGTACGGTGCCCCCGCTCCCGCTGACCCACGCCGTGCGCGAGTCCACCGCGGCGAGTCCGCGCAACTGCGCGTCCGTACCCGTCGGAGTCTCCGTCCACCTCGGCTCGGGCCATTCCGGCGCGGCTTGCGCGACCCCGGTGAACGCCAGCGGGACGACCGCTCCCAGCAGGACCAGCAACGCACGGCGCATCGGCGCACCTCTCCCTCGGTCGAAGAACCGCGCGGGCAACCCTAGTCTGCTCGACGGCGACCTGGCGAGACCCGAATCAGCCGGACTCCCGCTCAAGATGATTCCGCACCTTCTCGACCGTCGGGAAGAGCAACCGGTGAGCGACGACGGCGTTGACGATCGTGAGGATCAGGGCGAGAACCGGCAGGAGCGTGTACATCACGATGCCGGGCGTCACTTCGATTCTGTCCTGGGGGTCGTATCGACCGGATGAGGCGACACGGGAAACATAAAAGATCAAGAAGATCGCCGTCGCGAAAAGAGCACCACCGCACAACCCCGCCTCGACTCCTCGCAGGAGGATGGCGCCTTTCGTCTCCACGCTGCCGGTTCTCACGAGCGACCGTGCCGTCATCATGGCGATACCCGACAACAACAGCGCGACGGCCGCGAAGGTAGCCATTCCCATGGTGACGACATTGGCGCCGTCACTCGACGTCGGAAGAATCCGCCCCGCGATCTGGATGACCACCACCATGGTCAGGCCGACGGCACCCGTTCCGATCCCGAGACTGGTGGCGATTTCGCGAATGGCGCCGATCATCGCGGGTGGGAGCGGACGATAGGGCTCCGTCGGCCACACGGTCGGGTAGGTCACGGTTGCCGCTTCCAGTCCGATGAATGCGACATCGATTCCGTGTTGGTCCTTGGCCACGTGGCACCGAGCGAGTTCACCTTGTCCTCGATAGCGGTTTGTTCCACCCCGATGCTGTTGGTGAGTGAATCCACCGCGCTGATGGTGGTGAAGATCGACGCGATGCCGGCGCCGAGCACGCCGATCAGAATCACGACCGCGGCCGGGATGCCGACAACGCTGATGGCACTGACGATGGCCACGGCGACAGCGATGCCCAAAGCCGAAAGGGTCCCATATATCTGAAGCCAGAAACTCTCCAGACCGTTGGCGAGGTTGACGAGCGAGTTCCGGATCTGTAACCCCAGATCCTTGAGAGAGTTCAGCCCCGCGACCTGAGCGGGCACAGTGACCTTGTATGTCTCGGCCGCCTTGCCACTCCACTCGATGTTCGTCTTGAGCTTGTCGAGCGATACCGAGCCGGCGATCTCGCCGATACCGCTACCGATCCGATCGGACCACTCGGCGGCCACTTGCCTCAGCTTGGCGGGATCTCCACGGTCCGTGACGAACTTCTTGGTCGCGTCCCATAGCTCGGTCACCTTCTGGTTGAGCTCGTTCATGACCCGGCGGACGGGTTCGATCAGATCCGAGAGGATGTCCGGCACCCAGCTCATCACGCTGTTCACCTGGTCGAACAACGCACGGATCTTGTCTTCGATTTCACGAAGCTTTTCCATCGACTGATCGATGACCGGATTCGCTCCAGCGGCCGTCATGGCGGATTCCCCTCGGATGTTTCGCTAGCCGCGGCCGGCGCGATCGATATCGAGCGCGTGCTGGTCCTCGTCGTGGGCGTACCGGTCGGCGGCCGCGCGCAAGGAGGCGGACAGCGCACGGAAGTTGCTTCCCGCTTGGTCGATCATGTCCTGGATGAGGGCGCGGGCCTGGTTGTACTGCTTGTCGAGTCCCTTCGCCGCCGCGTACGACATGACGTCGCCGGGTCCGAGGCCCAGCGGATCGATCGCCGCACGAGGAGCGGCGAGATCGTCTGCGGCCCTGTCCCACACGTCCGCGTCGGAACGAAGTGCGTCCAGCGCCAGCGCGATGTCGTAGTCGTCCGCCATTACGGCCGCTCCTCGCTGATCGACGGTTCGAGACCGACGCGGCGCGCCATCCGGTGCGGGTCGAAGAGCAGGCCCATGATCTCGGCGATCGCGGGTCCTTGCGGGCCGTCGGCGAGGCCCGTCGGAGCACTGGCCCCGCGAAGCCGGCTGAGCACGTCGAGGAGTTCGCTCTCGATCTCGCCCGTCCGGACCTGCGCCACCCAGGCCTGGTCGATTTCCACGTCGACGATCTGCCCATGGGTAACCGAGCCACGGACATGGCCACCACAGCTCTCGGCGGAGATGCGGCGGTCGACGACCTCGGCGGCCCGCTGAGTGAACTGTGCCAACTCGGCGGTCGCGGCTTCCACGAGACGAAGCATGTCTTGTGTGCCGAGGGGGGACTCGTCGGCGATGGACGCCGGTGTCGCACCGAAGGTCGGCATGGCGGGCGGATTGCGGGCGACGTCGTCCACTTGCCGAGCCAAAGCCGCGATGGTGGCGGCGTTCGCCGCCGCTGCCACGGCGTTGTGCAGCCCGCGCGGGTCGACCGACCGTTTCCACTCCGGAGCGAGGGCCACCGCGAGGACGTCCGCATCCGGTGAGACGACCACGGTGACGACACCGTCCTGATCCCGCCCGGCGATCCGGTCGGGTTCGGGAACCGGTTCAGCGGCGGACGACCTCGGTGGATCGTCGTCCTGTTCCAGCTCTTCCTCGAACGCCCACCGCTCGTCGTCCATCCTCGCCCTCCCCGGCTCAGAACCCACAGCGACCTCCACGGTACCTGGAGTGACGATCGCGTGTCGGCCGGCTCTGAGCCGGGGGTCGATCAGAGCGAGGAAATGAGCCTTTCGACCCGTTCGTCCACCGAACGGAACGGGTCCTTGCACAGCACGGTCCGCTGCGCCTGGTCGTTCAGCTTGAGGTGCACCCAGTCCACGGTGAAGTCACGCCCGGCGGCCTGCGCGGCGGCGATGAAGTCGCCGCGCAGCTTCGCGCGCGTGGTCTGCGGCGGGGTGTCCTTGGCCAGTTCGATCTCGCCGTCGTCGGTGACCCGCCGCACGAGGCCCTTCCGCTGCAGCAGGTCGAAGATGCCACGGCCGCGGCGGATGTCGTGGTAGGCCAGGTCGAGCTGGGCGATCCGCGGGCTCGACAGGTCGAGGTCGTGCTTGTTGCGGTAGCGCTCGACCAGCCGGTGCTTGATCGCCCAGTCGATCTCGGTGTCGATCTTGCTGAAGTCCTGCTGCTCGACCGCCTCCAGCGCCCTGCCCCACAGCTCGACGACGCGCTCGGACTGCGGCGACGAACCGGTCTCCTTGACGTGCTGGACGGCACGCGCGTGGTACTCGCGCTGGATGTCGAGCGCGGACGCCTCGCGGCCGCCGGCGAGCCGCACCTGGCGGCGGCCGGTGAGGTCGTGGCTGATCTCGCGGATGGCCCTTATCGGGTTGTCCAGGGTGAAGTCGCGGAACTGGACACCCGCCTCGATCATCTCCAGCACCAGATGCGCCGAGCCGACCTTGAGCATCGTGGTCGGTTCGGCCATGTTGGAGTCGCCGACGATCACATGCAGGCGCCGGTAGCGTTCGGCGTCGGCGTGCGGCTCGTCGCGTGTGTTGATGATCGGCCGCGAGCGCGTGGTGGCGCTGGAGACGCCTTCCCAGATGTGTTCCGCTCGCTGGGACAGGCAGTAGACCGCGCCGCGCGGCGTCTGCAGCACCTTGCCCGCGCCGCAGATCAGCTGCCGGGTCACCAGGAACGGCAGCAGCACGTCGGCGATCCGGGAGAACTCCCCGGCACGGGTCACGAGGTAGTTCTCGTGGCAGCCGTAGGAGTTGCCCGCCGAGTCGGTGTTGTTCTTGAACAGGAAGATGTCACCGCCGATGCCCTCGTCCGCCAGCCGCCGCTCGGCGTCGACGAGGAGGTCCTCGAGGATGCGCTCCCCGGCCTTGTCATGGGTGACGAGCTGGACGAGGTCGTCGCATTCGGCCGTCGCGTACTCCGGGTGGGAGCCCACGTCGAGGTAGAGCCGCGAGCCGTTCGACAGGAAGACGTTCGACGAACGCCCCCAGGACACGACACGCCGAAACAGGTAACGCGCCACTTCGTCCGGGGAGAGCCTGCGTTGCCCATGAAAGGTGCACGTGACCCCGAACTCGGTCTCGATGCCAAAGATCCGCCGCTGCATTCCACCAGAGTAGGCGGTGAGGGCCCGGTGACGGTGCGCCGTTCGGGCGGCGACACGCGGTCGGTACGTTGCATTCGGTGAAAGGTGTGCGGGAAGTCCCGATCGGGTATCACGCGCATGACGTCCCGACCCGGAAGCGGTGAATCCGTGTTAAAGCAGCTCAAACGCCCTTTCCGCAAGGTCGGAAGGACTGACCGGAGGCTGATGGCCCGGAGCGCCGCGCTCCCGAGGACGCGGGCCGACGACGTGATCACCTCGCTCTCCAAAAGTGCGGACAAATCCAAGCTTTGGTGGTGTGTCGCGGTCCTGCTCGCGGCGAAGAAGGGGCCGACGCGCCGGGGCGCGCTCCGCGGCGTGGCGGCCATCGCCGGGGCCAGCGCCGCGGCGAACCTGATCGGCAAGCCGCTGTTCCCCCGCCGCCGTCCCGCGGCCGAAGAAGTGCCGATGCACCGGCGCCTCGTCCGGCGGCCGACCTCGTCGTCGTTCCCGTCCGGTCACTCGGCGTCGGCGGCGGCCTTCGTCACGGCGGTCGCGATGGAATCGCCCAAGACCGGCGCCGCACTCGTCCCACTGGCCGCCGCCGTGGCCTATTCCCGGGTCCATACGGGCGTCCACTGGCCCAGCGACGTCGGCGTGGGCATCGGCATCGGTATCGGCGCCGGCCTGCTGACACGGCACTGGTGGCCGCTGCACCCCGACGTCCCCGGCCGCACCGCGCACACCGCCGAAGCACCGGAGATGCGCGACGGGGAGGACATGCTCGTCCTGGTCAACCCGCATTCGGGAATCGACGGCCAGGACCCGACCGAGGAAGCCCGCTTCGCCTGGCCCAAGGCCACCATCCTGTACCCGGACGCGAAACGGGATCTGCGCGAGCAGCTCTGCGACGAGATCGCCGCCCGTGACAACACCGTGCGCGCGCTCGGTGTCGCCGGCGGTGACGGGACGGTCGCCGCGGTGGCCGCCGTCGCGTCCGACCACGACCTGCCGCTCGCGCTCATCCCGGCCGGCACCCTCAACCACTTCGCCCGCGACGTCGGCATGCGCTCGATGCCCGACGCGGACGCCGCCACCGAAGCGGGCAACGCCGTCGGCGTCGACCTCGGCGAGGTCGAGATCAACGACGGCGACGACCATCGCTACTTCGTGAACACCGCCAGTCTCGGCGGCTACCCGGAAATGGTCCGGGTCCGGGAAAGGCTGCAAAAGCGGCATCCGAAGTGGCCGTCCGCGGCGATCGCGCTCGCCCGCACCCTCCGGCGCGCGAAACCGCTCGAAGTGACCCTCAACGGCAAGCACACCAGCATCTGGCTGCTGTTCGTCGGCAACGGCACCTACTCGCCGAAGGGGCTCGCGCCTTCGCGCCGCCCGGCGCTCGACACCGGTCTCCTCGACGTCCGCTACTTGCGGGCCGACGTGCCGTACTCGCGGGCGCGGTTCATCCTCGCCACGATCACGAACAGCCTCAACGCCAGCCACGTCTACCAGGAACTCGACGTCCCGGAGCTGCACGTCCGGCTGCTCGACGGCAACCGCCGCGTCGCCACCGACGGCGAGGTCGGCCCGCTCGGCAACGACTTCCGCTTCCGGTCGCGGCCCAGCGCGCTCACCATCTACCGGCTCTAAGCCCCCAGCAGGGCGCTGCCCAGCGGCGTCAACGAGTGCAGCACCGCATTGCGGTCACGTTCGGTGGTGATCAGCCCCGCGCGCCGCAACACGGAGGTGTGCTTGCTGACCGCCGACGGACTCACGCCGAGCTGGGCGGCCAGCTCCGACGTGCTGCGGCCGACCGCGAGAACAGCCAACGTCGCCGCCCTGGTCGGCCCGAGCAGGGCGGCCAGGGCGGTGTCCGGCGATCTTCGTACGTCGCGGCCGTACCCGGTCGATTGGGCCGCCTGCCGCACCGACGGGTAGAGCAGCCGGACGGGTCCACGGTCCGTCGCCGGGACGACCACCGGGCACACCGCGAAGTACGTCGGCGAAATCATCAGCCCCGCGCCGTCCGCGCCGCAGGAGCCGACGATCCCGTCGCCGACCTCCAGCACCGGGGACGACCAGCGCACCAGCGGCCGCAGGCTCGTCAGCGCCGCGTCCACCCCTTCGTTCAGCATCAGCTGCGCACGCATCCCCCGGTCCGCGTCCACCTGGGCCCGCGCCGCTTCCCATCCCGGCGCCAGCGAGAGGTCGAAATAGTCCTGCATCGCCTGGACGAGCTTCGGCAGCCCGGCGGTGTCCCCATCCGGCAATCCGGCCGCCCACGCGGGCAGCTCCCGGTTCACCGCGACATCGCGCAACGCCGCCTTCAAGCCCACGGAGTCGGTCCGGGCGATCTCCGCGAGCCCCGCCTCCAAACCGGCTTCGTCGGCTTCCGGAACGAGAAACGCCGGAATCGGCGCGTACGGCCGGCACAACCACAGCAGCACCGAAGCCGACTCCATCAGCCCGAGCCGGACACGGTGCCGCCACCGGTTGAACAACGCCGAGCCTGCGTCGCGCCGCTGCAGGATCTGAAGACTGGAAACCAGTTCGGCCAAGGGATCCGCTTCGGGCGCGAGCCGGACGCGTGTCAGGTCCTGCAACGTCAGCTCGATTCGCACGGATACCCTCGCCTTGCTCGAAGTCGTCGCCGTGTGATCGCGAACCAGGCCATTCCGTTACATCGCTGAACTGCCCTTTTGCCGCTCCCGGAAATCTCCTCGACGGCCGTGGTTCAGACCTGAATGATGTTCGGAGAAGGCCCGCTTCTCGGGGGTTTACGCGGAGCCTTCCACGAGGGGGATTCACCGGCAGTGCCTTCGGGCCGTGATTCGCCGCGGCCTGACGACGGCTGCCTTTTCCCTTCACCTCACTGGGAGAAAACGCTTTCCACAAAGGGGAAAGAAAATGACGAAAATGAAGCGCCTGGCGGGAATCATCGCCGCCGCCGCGGGTGTCCTGACCCTGGTCACCGCACCCGCCGCCACCGCGGCCCCGCAGCCCACCGGCGACGGGTTCAAGACGGTCAGCGTGCACGGGATGAAGCTCATCCCGGTCAAGCGCACCTCCACCGGCGCGCGCACGCAGGCCGCCGGAGTCGCCGACGCGGACATGTTCCTCATCCCGTCCGGGCTCGACGCGAACAAGTGCTGGGACGCCGACCTGAACACCATCAACCGCAACGGCACCAGGATGCAGCTCTGGGACTGCAACTTCGACGCGGATCACCAGGCGTTCTACATCACCGACAACCCCGAGGGCTACACCCGCTTCCAGAACGTGGCCAGCGGCCGCTACCTGGACGCGGACCTCAACACCATCAACAAGAACGGCACCATCGTCCAGCTGTGGGACTTCATCGCCGGTGCCAAGAACCAGTGGTGGGGCGGCACCGTCAACCCCGAGGGTTACGTCCGCTTCCAGAACCCGAGCAGCGGCCGTTACCTGACCGCTGAGGGCAACTCGGCCGCCAACGGCACGCGGCTCCAGCTGTGGAGCTTCATCGCCGGTGGCCGCAGCCAGTGGTGGGGCAACGGCCCCGCCTGAGGCCGAACCGGTCGCTTGACCGACGCGACCTGACGCCGTGAAGGCCTCCTTCCCTACTCTCAAGGTAGGGAAGGAGGCCTTCACGGCGTTCGGCTATGGGAGGCACCTGCCACATCGGGAGCAGCAGGAAGGCCCCCTTCCTTGCGTCCAGCGCAAGGAAGGGGGCCTTCCTGTACTTGAGACTCAGTCCTTCTTGGACTCGCCCTCGGCTTCGTCCTCCGCGGGCTCCTCCGGCTCGGGGGGCAGAAGTGCGTCGAGCGCGGCGCCGGCGACCCGGCGGAACTTACGTCCGCGCCGATCCCGCTCCAGGACGGCGACCTCGAGCTTCACCGGGTCCGAGTCGCCGTTCGTGGGCGTGGGTGTGTTGGCGCGCAACGCCTTCACCGCGACGCCGAGCGCCGCTTCCAGCTCCATGTCGGACTCGAAGCTGTCCTTGAGCTTCGTGGTGAGCGTGTCGGCCTGACCGCCCATCACGACGAACTTCGGCTCGTCGAAGATCGAACCGTCGTAGGTCAGCCGGTACAGCTGATCCTCGGCCGCGGTCGCGCCGACCTCGGCGACGCAAACCTCCACCTCGAACGGCTTCAGCTGCTCGGTGAAGATGCTGCCCAGCGTCGCGGCATACGCGTTCGCCAGCGCACGCGCGCTGACGTCCCGCCGGTCGTACTGGTAGCCCTTCAGGTCCGCGTGCCGGATGCCGGCGACGCGAAGGTTCTCGAACTCGCTGTAGCGGCCCACGGCCGCGAAACCGATCCGGTCGTAGATCTCCGACACCTTGTGCAACGTCGCCGAGGGGTTCTCGGCCACGAACAGCACGCCACCGCGGTACTTGAGCACGACCACGCTCCGGCCGCGCGCGATGCCCTTGCGCGCGATCTCGGAACGCTCCCGCATCAGCTGCTCGGGAGAGGCGTACAACGGCATCGTCACTGTGGTGCTCCGCTCTTTCGGGCTCTCATCGGGAAGGGGACAGGGAGAGGGCTAGCGCCCGCGCTCGGCTCGTGCGGCCACGATGGCCTCGGCCACCGCGGTCGTCTGCTCGAGCGGCACCGCCACCGCACCCTGCTCCGCGGTGACCGTCACGATCGTCGGGAAGATCCGGCGCACCAGATCCGGGCCGCCGGTCGCGGTGTCGTCGTCCGCCGCGTCGTACAACGCCTCCACCGCCGTCCGGATCGCGGCTTCGACGTCCGCGTCCGGGTCGTACAGCTTCTTCAGCGAGCCCTTCGCGAACAGCGATCCCGAGCCGATGGCGTGGTAGCCGGCGCTCTCCTCGTAACGTCCGCCGGTCGCGTCGTACGAGACGATCCGGCCCGCGTGCTTCGCGTCCTCCGCGTCGAGGTCGTACCCGACGAACAACGGCAGCACGGCAAGCCCCGCCATCGCCATCTCCAGATTGGACTTCACCAGCCCGGCGAGCTTGTTCGTCTTGCCGTCGAGCGAGAGCGAAACACCCTCGATCTTCTCGTAGTGCGCCAGTTCGACCGCGTACAGCCGCACCATCTCGATCGCGAGCCCGGCAGAGCCCGCGATACCCACCGCCGAGTACTCGTCGGTGAGGTGCACCTTCTCCATGTCACGCGAAGCGATCAGATTGCCCGACGTGGCCCGCCGGTCACCGGCGATCAGCACCCCGCCCGCGAACTTGACCGCGACGATCGTCGTCCCGTGCGGGGCGTCCAGCCCACCCGCCCCGGTCGAGACCCGCCGCTCCGGGAGCAGCTCGGGCGCCTGCGCCCGAAGGAAGTCCGAGAACGACGAGGTCGCCGACGAGAAGTACGCGGCGGGCAGCGCCGACTTACCCGAGGTGTGTTCCATACGTGCTCAAAGTTCCAATCTGTGTGATCCGCCGGCTCCGCACAGGCGGCCGCCCTGGCCGCCGGAAGACGAGTTACTCGCCGCCCTTTTGCACGTAGGCGCGGACGAAGTCCTCGGCGTTCTCCTCGAGCACGTCGTCGATCTCGTCGAGGATCGTGTCGACGTCCTCGCCGAGCTTCTCGCGCCGTTCCTGACCCGCCGGACCGCCGTCCTCGAACTCTTCGTCCGAGTCGCCGCCGCCGTGCTTTTCGATCTTTTCCTGAGCCATCTCGCCTCCCGGTGTGGCCGATGTTTCCTAGCCTACCCAGCGGTCCCGACATTCCGTGGGATCCGTGATCGCTTAACCCCGATGAAAGGAAATCCCGCTAGTCCGAACCGGTGAGCGCCTCCACCAGCTCCTCGGCGGTCGCGGAGTCGTCCAGCAACTTCCCCACGTGGGCCTTCGTGCCCCGCAACGGCTCCAACGTCGGGATCCGCACCAGCGATTCCCTGCCGACGTCGAAGATGACCGAATCCCAGGACGCCGCGGCGATGGAGTTGGCGTACTTCTCCAGCGCGCGGCCCCGGAAATAGGCCCTGGTGTCCGAAGGCGGCGTCGTGACCGCCTCCAGCACCTCCTCCTCGGTCACCAGGCGCTTCATCGAACCCCTGGTGACGAGCCTGTTGTACAGGCCCTTGTCCAAGCGGACATCCGAGTACTGCAGGTCGACCAGCCGCAACCGCGGCGCGCCCCAGGCCAGCTGGTCCCGCGCGCGGTAGCCCTCGAGCAACCGCAGCTTCGCCGGCCAGTCCAGCCTGTCCGCGCATTCCTGGGGGTCCCGCGCCAGTGCGTCCAGGATCTCGCCCCAGACCCGCAGGACCTCCTTGGAGGCCTCGTCCGCGCCGGTGCGCTCCAGGTTCGCCGACGCGATCTCGTGATAGGCGAACTGGAGGTCCAGCCCGGTGTACTTGCGCCCGTTGGCCAGCGACACCTTCGCCTTCAGCGTCGGGTCGTGGCTGATCTGGTGCACGGCCCGCACCGGCTCGTCCAGCTTCAGGTCGTCGAACCGGATGCCCGCCTCGATCAGGTCCAGCACCAGCGCCGTCGTGCCGACCTTGAGGTACGTGGAGTACTCGGCCAGGTTCGCGTCGCCGATGATGACGTGCAGACGACGGTACTTGTCCGCGTCGGCGTGCGGCTCGTCGCGAGTGTTGATGATCCCGCGCTTGAGCGTCGTCTCCAGGCCGACCTCGACCTCGATGTAGTCGGAGCGCTGCGACAGCTGGAAACCGGCTTCCTCGCTCTGCTGCCCGACACCGACCCGTCCCGAACCGGTCATCACCTGCCGGGACGCGAAGAACGGCGTCAGCCCCGCGATCACCGCGGTGAACGGCGTCGAGCGCTGCATCAGGTAGTTCTCGTGCGTGCCGTAGCTCGCGCCCTTGCCGTCGACGTTGTTCTTGTACAACTGCAAAGGCGGCTGACCGGGAACGGTGGCGGCCTTGCGCGCCGCCTCCTCCATGACCCGTTCGCCCGCCTTGTCCCAGATGACCGCGTCGCGCGCGTTCGTCACCTCGGGGGCCGAGTACTCCGGGTGCGCGTGGTCGACGTACAGCCGCGCCCCGTTGGTCAGGATGACGTTCGCCGCGCCGAGGTCCTCGACGTCCGGATCGTGCCCGGGGCCGCTCGGGCCGGTCAGGTCGAACCCGCGGGCGTCGCGCAGTGGCGATTCCACCTCGTAGTCCCACCGTGCCCGCCTCGCCCGCGGGATGTCGGCCGCGGCCGCGTAGGCCAGCACGACCTGGGTCGAGGTGAGTACCGGGTTCGCCGTCGCGTCGCCCGGCACCGCGATGCCGTACTCGACTTCGGTTCCCATGATCCGCCGCATACCCACCACCCTACGGGGTCGGGGCCGTGCGACGATGCCCCCCATGTCAGGCAGTGACGAACTCGTTGCGCTCTATGACCTCGACGGAACCGCGGTGGGAGCGGGCACCCGGTCCCGGGTCCGCGCCGAGGGGCTGTGGCACGCGGCGGGCGTGGTGTTGGTCCGTTCGAGTGACGGAGGTTCCGTTTACGTGCACCTGCGTACTCCCACGAAGGACGTCTATCCCTCCACTTGGGACTGCTGGGCGGGCGGCATCGTCGCGGCGGGTGAGACACCGGAGGAGTGCGCGCGCCGGGAACTCGCCGAAGAACTGGGTGTTCACGGAGTCGAACTGCGGCCGCTTTTCGTCCATGTCACCGACGACGACACGATCCGCTGCCACAACTTCGCGTTCGAAACGCACTGGGACGGCCCCTTCGTCCACCAACCGTCCGAAGTCGTGGAAGGACGTTGGCTGACACTGGCCGAGTTGCGTTCGTGGCTCGACGATCCGGAGAGCCGGTTCATCCCGGACGGCCGTCTCGGCGCGCTGGAGTGGTTCCGGCGAGAAGGGGCCTAGGCCGAACGGAGGCGCTGCGCGACGATCGGCAACAGCCGCTTCGCCGCGTCCGTCGCCCGCGCCTCGGTTCCGGCCGTCACGCTGAGGGCGGAGACCAGTTTCCCCTTGGCGAGCAACACCGTGCACGTCGTGCCCTCGCACCAGGCACGCTGGATCTCGACGCCGGCTTGCTTCGTCAGCGTGAGCTTCTTGCCTTCGCAGTCCGCCTGGGCGACGACGTCCGAGGCGTCACGGTCGGTGTACTCGGTGACCTGGTGCTCAAGTGTCGAGCCGCTCGGATACGACCACGTCGCCGAGCGGCTCGTGGCGCGGGTGAGTCCGGTCAGACAGCCGGACACCTTGCTCTCACCGGGAACGACTTCTTCCTCGACGACGTCCTCGTCGGTCAGCAGCGCCGCGGAAACCGCCGCTGGGACCGGAGCTCGTGTCGAGGACGGCGGCACCGGCGCGGCCTGCGGCTTCACCGACGGCTGCGCGGGTTCGACCGTGGGCGTCGGCGCCGGGTCGTCGTAATAGGTGTCGAGATCGTTGGGGCGGTCCGCGCAGCCCGACAAACCGAACAGCGCGACCGTCGCCACCGCGAGCACCTGCCGATGACGCACCCTCAAGCCTCCCCAGTGACCCGCCAGACGTTTGCCGCGAGAGTAGTCCAGCCCCTCAATGCCAGCCGAGGCAGGACCGATGCCGCCAGTACGCGACCGGCTCTTCCGCGAGCGCGGCCAGCTCCGAGAGTTCGTCCGCGGTCGGCTTCACCTGCGTGGCAAGGAGATTCTCCGCGAGCTGGGCGGTACTCGACGGGCCGATGACCGCGACCGGCCGCCAGTCCTGCGCCAGCACGGCCGCGATCGCCACCGCGTCCGGACCGGCCCCGTGCTCCCGCGCGATCCGCGCGAGCGGTGGCGGCGGCTCGACCACCAGCCGTCCGTTCGCGACGGTTTCCTTGACCAGCACCCGTTTCCCGGCGGCGTGCGCTTCCGCGAGCGCCGGGCCGACGGAGGGTTCGAGCAGGTTCCACGTCGACTGCACGGCACTGAAGACCGGCGTTCCGGAGACCTCCAGCTCGAACGCCCGGCGGACCGCGTCGGCCTGCGCGGGGCCGGAGGTGGAGAACCCCACCGGGACACCGTCGGCGGCGAGTTCGGCCAGCGCGCCGATCAACCGGTCGTCATCGAACAGCGGACTGTCCACAGTGAGCGAGTGGACCTGGTAGAGCGAGACCGCTTTACCCAGCAGGTCAACGGTTTCCGCCCACTGCTCGCCGAACCGCGCCGCGGTGTGCTCCTTGACCTCGTGCACCTCCGCGTCGAGCTTCCACTCCCCTACGTAGCGGTAGCCCCATTTGCTCGACACCGTCACGTCCGCGGGGGCGCGATCGGCGAGCCAACCGGCGAGGAACTCCTCCGAGGAACCATACGAACGGGCGACATCGATCCACCGGACGCCCGCGCGGTACGCGTCGTCCAGTACGTCGTAGGTCGCCGCGCGCATCGCCTCGAACCCGCGTCCGGGCGGCAGCGCGTCGGCCGGGCCGAGGTTGATGTACGCGGGCCTGCCGAGCGCCGCCAGTCCGACGGCGATCCGGTCGCCGACGTGGGTTTCCGAGGCTGTCACCGGGCTCCTTCGTTCTTGTGGCGGAGGATCGCGAGCCACTGGCTCGAGTTCTGCGCCTGCCGATGGAGCTTTTCGAGGCGGGCCGCCGGGGCTCGAACGTAACCCTTGCCGAAGACGGGCGCGATCTGACGGAGGCTGGCGCCTTCCTCCCTGGCGGCGAGCAGTGCCCAGTCGGAGGCGTCGGCGCAGGCCGCGGAGGCACGGCGCAGCTCCCCCAGGATCTCGATGAGTTCCGGGGCGCTCACCTCCCCCGCTCGTACGGCGGCCGCCGTCGTTTCCAGCCACGCCAGGACATCGGCCTCGGTGATCGGCGCGCGCGGGCGCCCAGCGGATTCGCTCACGGCCGATGAGTATAGGTCGTTATACGCACGGCGTGCGGGACCGCCACGCGGAGATGTGGGACACGTCGTCCGAAAACCGCTGGAGTACACAGTGGATTCCCGATTCACTGAGCCGGAAGACGCGAACTCGGGAGAAGGACAATTGGGACGTTTCAGTATCGCGATCCGGTTCGCGGCACTCGCGATCGTGTGGGGCGCGAGTTTTCTGTTCATCAAGGTCGGCCTCACCGGCCTGTCGCCCGCTCAGGTGGCGCTCTCGCGCGTCTGCCTCGGCGCGGTGGCCCTGATCGCCATCGCCGCTTGGCGCCGCAAGCCACTCCCCCGTGATCCGGCGCTCTGGGGCCATCTCGCGGTGGTTTCCGTGCTGCTGTGCGTGATCCCGTTCCTCCTGTTCTCCTGGGCCGAGCAGTACATCTCGTCCGGACTCGCCAGCATCTTCAACGCGACGACCCCGCTGATCACCATGCTCATCGCCGCCGCGGCTCTGCCGTCGGAACGGTTCACGAAGGCCCGGACGGCCGGCCTGATCCTCGGCTTCCTCGGCGTGCTCACCATCGTCGGGGTCTGGCAAGGGATCGACGTCTCCCACGAACTGACCGCACAACTGGCGTGCCTCGGCGCGACGACCTGTTACGGGATCTCGTTCGTCTACGTGCGACGGTTCATCTCCTGGCGGAATCTCGACGCGCCGACGATCGCACTCGGGCAGGTTTGCTGCGGTGCCGTCGTGATGCTGCTGCTCGCACCGTTCATCGCGACGACGCCGGTGCGCCTCGACACGCCGATCGTCCTCAGCATGATCGCCCTCGGCGCGCTGGGCACCGGGCTCGCCTACGCCTGGAACGCGTCGATCATCGCGGCGTGGGGCGCGTCGAACGCGTCTGCCGTGACTTACCTCACACCTGTCGTCGGTGTACTGCTCGGTGTCCTGGTCCTCGACGAACCCTTGGCGTGGAACCAGCCTGTCGGCGCACTGCTCGTCGTCCTCGGCATCCTGGCCGCACACGGGCGGCTGAGCGTGCGCAAGAAGGTCCAGGAACCCGTCCCCGTGTGACGCGAAAGGGCCCTTCACCGCAAGCGCTGCGGCGAAGGGCCCTTTCGGCTTGCCCTCTACAGGTACTGACCGGTGTTCGTGGCGGTGTCGATCGCCCGCCCCGAATCCTGGTTCTTGCCGGTGACGAGCGTGCGGATGTAGACGATCCGCTCACCCTTCTTGCCGGAGATCCGGGCCCAGTCGTCCGGGTTGGTGGTGTTGGGCAGGTCCTCGTTCTCCGCGAACTCGTCGACTATCGCGTCCAGCAGATGCTGCACGCGCAGGCCGGGCTGCTGGGTCTCCAGCACCGACTTGATCGCCGACTTCTTCGCCCGGTCCACGATGTTCTGGATCATCGCGCCCGAGTTGAAGTCGCGGAAGTACAGGACTTCCTTGTCACCGTTGGCATAGGTGACCTCGAGGAACCGGTTCTCGTCCGTCTCCTCGTACATCCGCTCGACCGTGTGCTGGATCATCGCGTCGAACGTCGCCCTGCGGTCCCCGCCGAACTCGGCGAGGTCGTCCGCGTGGATCGGCAGGCCATCGGACAGGTACTTGGAGAAGATGTCCTTCGCGCCTTCGGCGTCCGGACGCTCGATCTTGATCTTGACGTCGAGCCGGCCCGGCCGCAGGATCGCCGGGTCGATCATGTCTTCACGGTTGGAGGCGCCGATGACGATGACGTTCTCCAGGCCCTCGACACCGTCGATCTCCGAGAGCAGCTGCGGGACGATCGTGGTCTCCACGTCGGAGGACACGCCCGAACCGCGGGTGCGGAAGATCGAGTCCATCTCGTCGAAGAACACGATCACCGGGGTGCCTTCTGAGGCCTTTTCCCGAGCCCGCTGGAAGATCAGGCGGATATGCCGCTCGGTCTCCCCGACGAACTTGTTCAGCAGCTCCGGACCCTTGATGTTCAGGAAGTAGGACTTCCCGTCCGCCTTGTCACCGCGGGCTTCCGCGACCTTCTTGGCGAGCGAGTTGGCCACTGCCTTGGCGATGAGGGTCTTACCGCAGCCAGGAGGCCCGTAGAGCAGCACGCCCTTCGGCGGCCGCAATTGGTACTCCTGGTAGAGATCCGCGTGCAGGAACGGAAGCTCGACGGCGTCACGGATCTGCTCGATCTGCCGGGTGAGGCCACCGATGTCCTCGTATTGGACGTCGGGCACCTCCTCCAGCACGAGATCCTCGACCTCCGCCTTCGGCACGCGCTCGTAGGCATAGCCGGCTTTCGAGTCGACCAGCAGGGAATCGCCCGGTTTGAGGGGCTGTTCGGCCAGCGGATCGGAGAGCAGGACGACCCGCTCCTCGTCCGCGTGCCCGACCACGAGCGCACGGAGGCTGCCGCCCTCGACGTCCGGGGCCAGCACCTCGCGCAACGCGCAGACCTCGCCGATCCGCTCGAAGTCGCCGCCTTCGACGACGGTGAGCGCCTCGTTGAGCCGCAACGCCTGTCCGCGCTGCAGCGATGACACCTCGACCGCTGGTGAGACCGAGACCCGCATCTTGCGGCCCGCGGTGAACACGTCCACCGTGTTGTCCTCGTACGCGGTCACGAACACGCCGTAACCGCTCGGAGGCTGGGCCAGCCTGTCGACCTCCTCCCGCAACGCGAGCAACTGGCCACGCGCCTCGCGGAGCGTCTCGACCAGTTTCGTGTTGCGTTCCGTGAGTTGGCTCACTCGTTCCGACGCCTCGGCGAGTCGCTGCTCCAGCACTCGGTTCTGACGTGGCGAATCGGTGAGCTTCCGGCGCAGCAGGGCGACTTCCTCCTCGAGGAAGCGAACTTGACGTGCCTGCTCGTCGGACGTGATCTCGGCTCCGGTCGTTTCTGAAGGGTCGGCCTCCTCGCGCCGACCTCCGGGAAGGTCATGATGCATCGGGCACCTCCTCGGAGTGCTTTTCATTCCACGGTACCGGCGATCACCGACAATAAAAGGCCTTTCCGCATCACAAGATCGGCGCGTCGCGTTCCGGACGATCCCGCAGCACGTACCTTCACCACGCGCAAGGGGCCATCCCGGTGCCGGGTCGGACACTCCCATGGTCACAATCCGTCCACCTACCCTGACCTGCGGCGGAATACCCGGCTCCGTCCGGGTGCAAACGGGTTTCCGGTCTCAGTTCGGCCCTAATCGAGCGGCGATCCGGGTCGATGGCTAGCATCGAGCGACGTTCGCCGGGGAGGTCGACCGGCGCGTCGTGTTGAGCATTTTCGCAGAACAGCTAGGGGGCAACAGCCATGACTTACCCGCCGCAGCAGCCCGGCGGCTACGGACAAGATCCGTACGGCCAGCAGGGCGGGTACCCGCAGAGCGGCCCCCAGCCGCAGCAGGGATACCCCGGAGGTGGCCAGTACGGCCAGGACCCGTACGGCCAGCAGCAAGGTGGCTACCCGCAGAGCGGACCACAGCCCCAGCAGGGATACCCGGGCGGCACGCAGCAGTTCGGCCAGCCGGATCCCTATGGCCAGCAGGGCGGCTACAACGCGTACCCGCAGGAAGGCGGCGGTTACGGAGGCGAGCCGCCCAAGAAAAAGAAGACGGGCCTGATCGTCGGCATCGCGATCGGTGCGGTCGTGCTGGTCGGCGGTGGTGTCACCGCCCTCGTCATCGCGCTGAACTCCGGTGACGACAACCCGACCGCCGCGCCGCCCGCCAGCAGCGCGGCCCCGTCGGAGGCTCCGTCCTCGTCGTCACAGAAGCCGAGCTCGACCCGGAGCAAGTCCAGCTCGCCGAGCACGTCGGCGACCAAGAGCTCCGGTCCGGCGCCCGGCGGGAAAGCCACGCCTCAAGAGGTCTTCGAAAGCGCGGCGACCTCCTACAGCGCGGGCGACAAGAAGGCGTTCCTCGACCTGATCTGCCGAAGCGAGAACACCAAGGACGAGGGCAAGCCGCTCGACCCCATCAAGCTCGAGATCACCGAGCCCGCCAAGGAAAGCGGCGACCGGGCGACCGGCCGTTACCGCGCGACCCAGGGCACCAAGACGGCGGAAGGCACCATCACCGCGGCCAAGGAGTCGGAACTGTGGTGCCTCAAGGACATCAAGGCCGACAAGAAGTGACCCACCGGTGACGGTGAGCCACAAGCTGACCGCCGCCGCCGCGGTTTGTGGCGCGGTCGTGGCCGGGGTCGTGGTGGGGCTGCTGCTGGTGGCCCCATCCGGCTCCGACCCGGCCGCGTCGAGCACCGTCACGCCCTCACCACAGCCGAGTTCGTCCCGTCCGGTCCCGGTGGATCCGGACGTGGCCGCCGTCGAGGTCGTCGGCAAGGCGATCGCCGCGGCCATCGTCAACCACGACGCGACGGCGTTCGGCAAGCTCACCTGCGTCCAGCAGTCCTCGGCCGATCTGGCCGAGCTCAAGCGGAAGTGGGAAGCGGCGGGCAAGGTTTCGGCGACCGTCCCCGACCCGCCCGCGGTAAAGGGCGACTCCGCGACCGTGACCGTGCACGTCGAGGGCGCGGGCGGCCAGAAGGACACGCCGTTCCCGCTCAAGAAACGCGACGGCGAGTGGTGCGTGCCCTGACATCGCGCCGATGCCGGGTCTTGCGGGGCCTTCACGGCCCCGCAAGCACAACCCGAGGGTCAGCCCTTGCCGGAGCGGCGGTGGACCCGAGGCGACACGGTCCCGTCGGCCAGACGGCGCGCCGTCAGCAGGAACGCGGTGTGCGCGACCATCCGGTGATCCGGCCGCACCGCGAGGCTCACGACGTGCCAGGGCCGCATGAGGGTCTCCCACGATTCCGGCTCGGTCCAGCACTGCTGGTCCCGCAAGGCTTCCGTGATCCGCGAAAGCTGTGTGACTGTCGCCACATAAACCGTCAGCACGCCTCCGGGCACCAGATGCGCGGCGACCGTCTCGAGCTGGTCCCATGGCGCCAGCATGTCGAGGACGACCCGGTCGACCTCGCCGGTGTGCGTCGACAGGTCCGCGACCGTGAGCGACCAGTTGTCCGGTTTGTGGCCGAAGAACTTTTCGACGTTCCGCTCGGCGTGTTCGGCGTGGTCGTCCCGGATCTCGTAGGACTGCACGGTTCCTTCCGCACCGACCGCCCGCAGCAGCGAACAGGTCAGCGCGCCGGAGCCGGCACCCGCCTCGAGCACCCGTGCTCCCGGGAAGATGTCGCCCCACATCACGATCTGCGCGGCGTCCTTCGGGTAGATCACCTGCGCGCCACGCGGCATCGACAACACATAGTCCGGAAGCAGCGGGCGAAGCGCCAGATAGTGGCTGCCGCCCGCCGAGGTGACGACCGAACCCTCCTGCGCTCCGATCACGTCGTCGTGCGCCAGCGCGCCGCGATGGGTGTGATACTGCTGCCCCTCGGCGAGGACCATGGTGTAGTGCCGCCCCTTGGAGTCGGTCAGCTGAACCCGGTCACCAATACGAAACGGCCCACGGACCGACACTGAACCTCCACACGCGCGCGAACAACTGCTGAGCCCATGCGTCCGCGGCGGGAAAGAGTGCCTCGAACGGGACGACCGATCCTCGCAGGTGGCCGCACCGCGCTACGCCGGGGGTCGGCTCCGGGTCATCGCGGCACGCAGGTCCTCGCGCCGGAGCACTCCCGCGGGCCTGCCTTCGTCGTCAACGACGAGGAACTGCCACGCGGCGGTTTCCCGGACCCGCTCGGCGATCTCCTCCCCCGACTCCGAGGAAAGCAGCACCGTGTCGGCGCGGATCGGTTCCGCCGCCATCTCCGCGGGAGCGTGTGGTGACGTCCCGGCCAGTTGCGCGGCGGCCGTCTCGTCGAGCAGCCCGGCCGCGACGCCGTCGGCACGCACCAGGACCACCCCACGGCCCGCAGAAGCGGCCAGAGCGTCCGAGACGGGGCTTTCCGCGGGAAGCTGGAGAACGGGCCGGACGAGTTCGCTCAACCGCACGCCTTCGGGCCAGCCTCGACGTGTTTCGGCGGCGAGTTCGCTTCGTGCGCCGAGGATCACGAACCATGCCGTCACGACGCAGACACCGAGCCGGAGCCAGCGGTCTTCGCTGCCCGCGGCCAGCCCCCACAGCGCCCAGACGACCAGTCCCGCCGCGACGACGCCGCCACCGACGACCGCCGCCCGCGTGCCCTTCTCCCGGTGACCCGTAGCCGCCCAGACCCCGGCGCGGACCAGCCTGCCGCCGTCGAGCGGGAGCCCGGGAAGGAGGTTGAAGATCCCGACGGCGAAGTTCGCGACGGCGCATTCGGCGATGAGCAGCCATGCCGCGCTTTCCGGCGGGACGGCGAACATGAGCAGCGCGCAGAAACCACCGAGCAGCAACGAAACCACCGGACCCGCGGCGGCGACGAGCCCTTCCTGCCGCGGCTGGCGAGGTGTCCTGGCGACCTCGGAGAGTCCGCCGAGCAGGAACAGGCGCAGCCGCCGGACCGGGATGCCGAGGCGCAGCGCGACCAGGCAGTGCCCGAGTTCGTGCGCGAGCACCGAAAGTCCGAGAAGGACCGCGAACGCGGCCGCCAGCAGCCAGGAGGTCAGTGTCGTCGCTCCGGGCAGGAACCGTTCGACCAGCGGCGTGTAGAGCACCACGATGATCAGGGAGCCGATCCACCACGAAGGGGCCAGCAGCACGGGGATCCCGGAGACGCGGAACAGCAGGAGCCCGCCCTCTGGTGCCACGCCTCGTCGAGGCGGGCCCTGCTCACCCGTCACCGCCATGGACGAGAGCGTAGATGCCCAGGTGTGGGGTGCCGGTAACCCGCCCTTCCCGTCCGGGTGGTGTCGGTCATGCCGCTCCGGTGCGTTGCGGTCCCGAAACTGTCGGTGCCCGGCGATACGCTCACCCCATGCCCGACACCGACACGGTCACCGCCGATCCGCCGCCCGGCGCCGAAGTCCCGCGCCGTCGGCCGGCCCTGTCCCCGTCGCGTGCCAGCGACTTCAAACAGTGCCCGCTGCTCTACCGCTTCCGCGCGGTCGACAGACTCCCCGAGATCCCGACGAAGGCCCAGCTCCGCGGCACGCTGGTGCATTCCGTGCTGGAGCGGCTGTTCTCCCTTCCCCAGGCCGATCGCACGCCGCCGCAGGCCAAGGAGCTGCTCGCGCCGGCGTGGGAGGACCTGTCCGCGGAACGTCCGGAGTGGATCGAGCTGTTCGACCAGGAGGATCCCGAGGCCGTCACCTCGTGGCTCTCCTCGGCGGAGCAACTGGTCGACACCTACTTCGGCCTCGAGGATCCGCGTCGGCTGGAGCCCGAAGCGTGCGAGCTGCACGTCGAGATCGAGCTGGGCTCCGGGGTCCTGCTCCGGGGCTACGTCGACAGGCTGGACGTGGCGCCGACCGGCGAGATCCGCGTCGTCGACTACAAGACCGGCGCCGCGCCCCGCGAAATCGGCGAGGCCAAGGCGATGTTCCAGATGAAGTTCTACGCCGTGGTCCTCTGGCGACTTCGCGGTGTCGTGCCGCGCCAGCTGAAACTGATGTACCTCACCGACGGGCAGTCCCTGGCCTACACGCCCGACGAGGGCGAGCTGATCCGCTTCGAGCGCACGCTGGAAGCGATCTGGCAAGCGATCCTCAAAGCGGGCAAGACCGGCGATTTCCGGCCCAATCCGAGCAAACTGTGCGCGTGGTGCGATCACCAGGCGCTCTGCCCGCAGTACGGCGGCACTCCCCCGCCGTATCCCGGCTGGCCGGAGCCGGACCCCGGTGAAGAGTCCGTTTTGGACCGTGCGGATTAGGCGGTGTCCGGCGAGACCGCGAACGGACTCACCGGACACGGCCTAGGGTGCCTTTGTGACAGAAGCCTTCTACGTGCCGTCAGGCGACGGCGTCTTCCTCCCGACCCCGCACACCGCCGGCCCGTGGACGCCGGACGCACAGCACTTCGGGCCGCCCTCGGCGCTGCTGGTCCGCGCGCTCGAAGAGCTCGACGCGCCGCACGCGAGCCAGCTGGCGCGAGTGACGGTCGAGATCCTCGGTCCCGCGCCGCTCAAAGAGCTTTCGGTGCGAGCTTCGGTGAAGCGACCGGGCCGGTCGGTCGAGTGGCTGGAGGCCGAGCTCTCCCACGGTGAGCGAGTCGTCGCCCGTGCCGCGGCGTGGCGGATCGCGACTTCGGACACCACCGCGGTGGCCACTCCCGAAGGTCCCCCGCTGCCGTCGCCGGACGGCCTGCCCGCGTCGAGCTGGCCGGAAAGCTGGCACGGCGGCTACCTCGACGCCGTCGAATGGCGGCGGATCAGCGGCGCGCTGGACACGCCCGGGCCGGCGACCGTCTGGGGCCGCCAGCGTGTCGCCCTCGTCGACGGGGAAAAGCCGAGCGCGCTGCAGCGGCTGTTCGTCCTGGCGGACTCCGGCAACGGGATCTCGAACTTCCTCGACCCGCGCGAGTGGTGGTTCATCAACTCGGAGCTGACGGTGCACCTACGCCGTCCGCCGCTGGGCGACTGGATCGGCGTCGACGCGGCCACGCTGGTCGGCCCGAACGGGATCGGCACGGCGACGACCACCCTGCACGACGCCTCCGGCCCGATCGCTTCGGGGGCCCAGGCGTTGCTGGTGCGGCCGCGACAGGCGGGCTGATAGACGCGCTTTCCGAGCCCGTTTCCAATAGCCTTCCCGGAACAACAGACGCAGGGAGCGCTTCGGCATGCAGATCACCTCGGTGGTCAACCAGAAAGGCGGGGTCGGCAAGACCTCACTCAGCGTGGGCGCGGCGGCCGCACTGGCCGAACGCGGCCGCCGGGTGCTGCTGATCGACCTCGACCCACAGGGCCACGCGACCACCGAACTCCTCGGGCTGGACGAGGTGGCTCCGAACATGCCCAGCCTGGCGAAAGCCCTGACCAAGGTGTGGAAGGGACCGATCGAGGAGCTCGCCGTACGGCATCCGCGCAGCAACCTCGGGCGGGGCGGGGCGTTCGACGTCATCCCGACGTCGCCGGGCATGTTCGACCTGATCCGGCGGCTGGACCAGTTCCGCGTCCCTGGCTGGCAGCTGGCCAGGGTCATCCAGTTCGCGAACTACGACCACGTCATCATCGACTGCCCGCCCGCGCTCGACGTGCTGACCAACAACGCGCTGGCCGCTTCGCACGGGATCCTCGTGCCGGTGCAGCCGGACCGGACGAGCATTCGCGCGCTGCGCCTGCTTTCGGACCAGGTGCGTTACGTCGAACAGACCGTCGGCCGTCCGCCGATCGCCTACTACGGCCTCGTGCCGGGCCTGTACCGCCGCCCGATCTCGCACTACGCGGCGGCGGCGTTGCAGGAGCTGTACACGTTCGGGATCCCGATGCTGTCGCACGTGCCGCTCGGCGTCGTGATGAACGAGGCCGCGGCGCACGGTGTGCCCGTGACGACGTACGCGCCGGAAACCTTGCAGGCGCTGTCGTTCCGGGAGATCGCGGAGACACTGGACGGCTACCTGCGGAACAATCCGGCCGCGACGATCGTGCCCGCGGACGAGGACTTCGTCTTCGAGGATTTCATCACCGAGGTGTCGGTGACCCGCAGCGCGAAAGACAACGGGACGCGCAAGAAGCTCTACGACCTCATGCCCAAGAAGCCGAACCGGCCCCGCTGACCAACGCCATGAAAGGTCCTTTCCTTGCAAAATTTGCAAGGAAAGGACCTTTCATGGCGTCTGCGACCGGGGGTCAGAGGCGGCAGGCCCGGATGTCCGAAGCCAGCACGGCCTTGGCGCCGGTTTCGGCGAGTTCGTCCATGATCCGGTTGACCTCCTTGCGCGGCACCATCGCCCGCACGGCCACCCAGTCTTCGTCCGCCAGCGGCGCGACGGTCGGCGACTCGAGACCCGGCGTGATCGCGATGGCCGCGTCGAGCAGCGGACGCGGGCAGTCGTAGTCCAGCATCATGTAGTGCTGGGCGAAGACGACACCCTGCAACCGCGCCTTCAGCTGGTCCTTGGGCCGGGTGCGCTCGGTGCCCGCGCGCTGCAGCAGCACCGCCTCCGACACGCAGATCGGGTCCCCGAAGGCGACGAGGTTGTGCTGGCGCAACGAACGTCCGGACTCGACGACGTCCGCGATGGCGTCAGCCACGCCGAGCTGGATCGAGATCTCGACGGCGCCGTCGAGGCGGATGACCTCCGCCTCGACCCCGTGCTGCTTCAGGTTCTCGCGGACGAGCCGCGGGTACGACGTCGCGAGCCGCTTGCCCTGCAGGTCCTCGGCCTTCCAGTCCCGGCCCGCGGGTGCGGCGTACCGGAAAGTGGAACCGCCGAAGCCGAGGCCGAGGATCTCCTCGACCGGGGCACCGGAGTCGAGCGCGAGGTCGCGGCCGGTGATGCCGAGATCCAGCTCGCCGGATCCGACGTAGATCGCGATGTCCTTGGGGCGCAAGAAGAAGAACTCGACCTCGTTGACCGTGTCCAGCACGGTCAGGTCGCGGGCCTCATGTCGCTTGCGGTAGCCGGCCTCTCCGAGCATCTCCGACGCGGCGGCGGCGAGGGCTCCCTTGTTCGGCACGGCGACACGCAGCATTGTCTCTCCTTGGTTCTCCGGACGCGAACGCGTCACAGGTACCGGTACACGTCCTCTGTCGACAGTCCTCGGCCGAGCATGAGCACCTGTACGCGGTACAGCAGCTGTGAAATCTCCTCAGCGAGCCTGTCGTCGGATTCGTGCTCGGCGGCGATCCACACTTCGCCCGCCTCTTCGAGCACCTTCTTGCCCTGGGCGTGCACTCCCGCGTCCAGCGCGGCGACGGTGCCGGAACCGTCGGGGCGCGTACGGACGCGCTCGGCAAGCTCGGCGAACAGCTCATCGAAGGTCTTCACAGTCTGGAGATCCTTCCATCCGCGCCCGCGTCGCGCTGCCCCGGGCCGGTGTGGTGCCGGTCGCGTCACACTTCGGTATTGGTGAACCCGCGTCCGCGATCGACGTCGGCAGAGCGCGACCTGGTAGAAACCCGTCCTACGGGCGCTCACGGCGCCCTGCCACCGCGATAGCGGGGCCTTCGGCCGGGCGGGTTCCGCGTTATGCGCGGTGCACGAGGCCCTCCGCAGCTCCGCCAACAGGCTCTCAGAACAGCACCGAGCCGCCGCGTTCGAAGTCGAGCAGGTGCCGCTTCCGTTCGACACCGCCGCCATAACCGGTGAGATCGCCGTTGGAGCCGATCACGCGGTGACACGGCACGATGATGCTGATCGGGTTCTTCCCGTTCGCGAGCCCGACCGCGCGCGACGCGGTCGGCCTGCCGAGCCGGTCGGCGAGCTGACCGTAGGAGACCGTCTCGCCATACGGGATCCCGAGCAGCCCTTCCCAGACCATCTGCTGGAACGCGGTGCCGCCGAAGCTCAGCGGGAGATCGAAGTCCTTCCGCTGGCCGGCGAAGTACTCCTTCAGCTGCTTCTCGGTGTCGACGAAGATCGACGAGCCCGGATCTGGATGGCCGAAGCTCTCCTCGACCGGACGGTGCCGCTGCTGGACCATGTACAGGCCGCAGAGGCTTTCGCCGTCCGCGACCAGGGTCAGCTTGTCGTACGGGCTGTCGATGACGGTGTGCGTGCGCATGGCGCTCCTCGAACTCAGGCGGCGGGCAGCCGGTTGATCGGGTGATCTCCGGTCGCCCAGAGGTGCTGAACGGCGTAGGCGCGCCACGGGCGCCAGTGTTCGGCGTGCGCGGCGAACGCGGCCGGGCCGAGCCCGAGCCCCTTCGCGGCGATCTTGACGCCGAGGTCGGTCGGGAGGAAGGCGTCCGGGTCGCCGAGCGAACGCATCGCGATGCTCTCGACGGTCCACGGGCCGAAGCCGGGCAGCGCGTGCAGCCTCTCCCGGGCCTGCTGCCAGTCACTTCCCGCGCTGAGGTCGAGTCCGCCGGCATTCAGTTCGGCGATGAGGCCGAGCAGGGTCCGCTTGCGGCTCTGCGGCATCCCGAGGCTTTCCGGGTCGATCTCCGCGAGCGCGGCGGCGTCCGGGAACACGTGGGTGAGGCCACCGTCCGGATCGTCGACGGGTTCGCCGTGCGCGAGGACCAGCCGGGCGGCGTGGGTGCGGGCGGCGGCGGTGGACACCTGCTGACCCAGCACGGCCCGGACGGCGAATTCGTCGCCGTCGACCGTCCTCGGCACCCGCCTGCCGGGTGCGGCGGCCACGAGCGGCCCGAGTAGCCGGTCGGCGGCCAGCGCGTCGTCGACCGCGACCGGGTCGGCGTCGAGATCGAGCAGGCGGCGGCAGCGGCTGATCGCGGTCGAGAGGTCACGCAGGTCCGACAGCGTGAGACGGCAGCCGATGTAGCCGTCCTCCGGTTTGAGGGCGACGACGGCAGGGCCGTGCGGGAGCCGCAGCGTCCGGCGATACGCGCCGTCGCGCCATTCCTCGACGCCGGGGACACCGGTCGCGACCAAATGGCCGAAGAGGTTGTCCGGGAACAGCGGCTTCCGATACGGCAGGCGCAGGTTCAGCGTCCCGGGCGCGGTCGACGGTTCGGTGCGGCCCCGGGCCCGCAGTTCGGTCGGAGACAACGCGAAGACCTCGCGGACGGTGTCGTTGAACGTGCGGACGCTGCCGAACCCCGCCGCGAGGGCGACGTCGATCATCGACAGGCCGGTCGTCTCGATCAGCAACCGCGCCGTCTGCGCCCGTTGCGCACGGGCGAGGCCGAGCGGACCCGCGCCCAGTTCGGCACGCACATGCCGCTCCACCTGCCGGACGCTGTAGCCGAGCCGCGCGGCCAGGCCGCTGACCCCGTCGGTGTCGACGACGCCGTCGGCGATCAGCCGCATCGCTCTGGCCACCAGATCCGCGCGCTCGTTCCACCGCGGTGAACCTGGGCTGGCGTCCGGACGGCACCGTTTGCAGGCGCGGAATCCGGCCTCCTGCGCGGCGGCCGCGCTCGGATAGAACGTCATGTTCTCCGGTTTGGGCGGGACGACCGGGCAGCTCGCCCGGCAGTAGATCCGCGTCGTCAGGACGGCGGTGAAGAACCAGCCGTCGAACCGGGCGTCCTTCGCCTGGACCGCGCGGACACAGCGCTCGAAATCCTCATGCACCCGGTCAGCATCACCGACCGCACGGGCCGCGGTCTAGCGGAAATGCGACATGGCGGTCAGGGCAGGAGCGCGGTCAGCGCGGGCACGTCGAGACCGACCAGCGAGGAACGGAACACGCGCCGCTCTCCCGGTTCGACGTCGACGTCGTTCGGGATCACCACCACCGTGCAGCCCGCCGCGGCCGCGGAAGCCGCGCCCGGCGGGGAATCCTCGATCGCGACGCACCGGGAAGCCGGTACTCCCAGCAATTCCGTGGCCAGCTGATATGGCCTGGCGTCCGGCTTGTTCAGACCATCGACTTCGTCACCGCAGACGGTGGCGGCGAAGTACTCGCGGCCGATGGTGTTGAGGGCGAGTTCGGTCAGCGACCGTTCGGTGGAGGTGACCAGCGCCATCGGGACGCCGTTGACCCGCAACAGTTCGAGCAGCTCCTGCGCGCCGGGGCGCCACGGAAGCGGGCCGTCGAAGAGATTGGCCGTGCGCGCGCGGATCCACTCCCCCATCTCCGCGATCGACTCCGAGGTGACGGGCTTGGCGCACACTTCGAGCAGGAACGCGGCCGTGTCGTCCATATTGGATCCGACGAGACTCAGGCGCTGTTCCTCGGTCAGTGTGCCGCCGAGGGTTTCGACGGCCTCGTAGAGCGCGACGTCCCACAGCTTCTCCGAGTCGACCAGCGTGCCATCCATATCCCACAGCACGGCGGCGAGTCCGTCCGGTGTGGACGGTTCGGTCACGGCTCCCCCTCACGATCGGATGGACCTTCCGGGACCCACCGTAGCCGAGACGGATTCACGTCGGCGCCGCGGTTGTTGCCCGAAATGTCGTATTGCGTCGGCTCCGCGCGTTTCGTCGCGACGAAACGCCATCGGACATGCCCAACGGCGCACGGCCGCCTGGTCGTAGGCTGGTCCGGTGAGTGAGCCCGTCGACGAGACCCAGCGGCCCGGCCGCGACCAACCGGATGACACAAAGCCGATCATGATCGTCGCCTTCGAAGGATGGAACGACGCAGGTGACGCGGCCAGCCGGGCGGTCGAGCATCTCCAGCTCAACTGGGATGCGACCCCGCTGAGCGAGCTGAGTCCTGACGAGTACTACGACTTCCAGGTCAGCAGACCGACCGTACGCATGGTGGACGGAGTCACCCGGAGGGTCGACTGGCCGACCACGCGGCTCTCGGTGTGCCGCCCGGAGGGCATCAGCAGGGACATCGTGCTGGTCCAGGGACCCGAACCGAATATGCGCTGGCGTGCCTTTTGCGCCGAACTGCTGGAGTACATCCAGCAACTCGACGTCGCCACCGTCGTCACCCTCGGCGCGCTCCTGGCCGACACCGCGCACACCCGGCCCGTCCCGGTCACCGGGACGGCGTACGACAAGGACACCGCTTCGCAGTTCGGCCTGGAGCTGAACAACTACCAGGGGCCGACCGGCATCGTCGGTGTCCTGCAGGACTACTGCGTGCAGGCGGGGGTTCCGGCGGTGTCGATCTGGGCGGCCGTGCCGCACTACGTCTCGCACCCGCCGTCGCCCAAGGCCACCCTCGCGCTGCTGCACAAACTCGAGGACGTCCTCGACGTCGAGATCCCGCTCGGCGCGCTTCCCGAGCAGGCCGAGGAGTGGCAGCGGACGGTCACCGAGATGGCCGAAGAGGACGAAGAGATCAGCGAGTACGTCCGGGGGCTCGAGGAGCGCGGTGACGCGGAGACCGAGTTCACGCTGGACGACGTGAGCGGGGACAAGATCGCGGCCGAGTTCGAGCGGTACCTGCGGCGGCGGCGCCCGGGTCAGGACGGTCCCGGACGGGGCTGAGCCCGCGGCACTTCTCAAGCGCTATGAAAGGCCCCTTCATTGCAAATTTTGCAATGAAGGGGCCTTTCATGTCATCCGGGAGGCCGCTCAGAAGATGCGCCGCAGCGGGATCGGACCCCGCGACCGCTTCCGCCATTCCCGCGGATAGCCGAGCGAGACCTCTTCGAACCGCACGCCGTCCGCCTCGGTGGAGCGCGGGATGTGCAGGTGCCCGTAGACGGCGACCTCCGCCCGGAAGCGCAGGTGCCAGTCCTCGGTCTCGGTCGTCCCGCACCACAGCGCGAACTCCGGGAAGTACAACGGCTCGGTCGGGTGGCGGTGCAGCGGCCAGTGCGACATGAGGATCGTCCCGTGGTCCTCGGGGATCGCCTCCAGCCGTTCCGTGCTGATCTTCACCCGGTCGGCGCACCAGGCCTGCCTGCTGGGATACGGGTCGGGGTGCAGGAAGAACTCGTCCGTGCACAGCACGCCGGCCTCGCGCGCTTGCTCGATGGCGGCCAGCATCGGCAGCCCGTCGGCCGCGGGAGTCCGCCAGCTGTAGTCGTACAGCACGAACAGCGGGGCGATCGTCAGCGGCTTGTCCTGGTGCTCCCACACCGGGTACGGATCCTCCGGGGTGAGGACGTCGATCTCGCGGCAGCGTTCGACCAGATGCTCGTAGCGCGCCTGGCCGCGCAGCTGACATTCATCCTTCTGGGTGGTCCATAGCTCGTGGTTGCCGGGGACCCAGACGACCTTCGCGAAACGTTCACGCAGGGTCTTGAGCACCCCGATCACCGATTCGACGCGTTCGGCGACGTCACCGACCACGAGCAGCCAATCGTCCGGGGTTCGGGGGACGACCTCGTCGACGAGCGGGGCGTTGCCCTCATGGGTGACGTGGAGGTCGCTGGTGGCGAAGAGATGCGGCACTCCACCACCGTAGCTTCACCCGGACCGGGGAATCGCCGAAACCGCGTCACGACGTGGCCTGCCCGACGCCGACACGCCCAGAACGACCAACGCCGAGACGGTGTGCAGACCCGCCTGGACGTTCAGCAGCACTCCGGTGCCCAGCACGTTCACCAGCGCGCCCGTCAGCAGCGCGCCCAGCGCCGTGAACCCCGCCGTGCCGGCGAAGACGGTGCTCAGCACGCGGCCGGACCGTTCGGGGGACGCGGTCGTCTGGACCAGTGAGAGCAGCCCGGAACCGGCGAGCACTCCGGGGGCGCCGACCAGGCCGAAGAGCCCGATGAAGACACCCAGCGACGCGGTCAGTGCCGGCAGGTTCCAGATCACCGCCGACAGCAGTCCGAGCGCCAGTCCGCCCCAGCCGAGCAGGGCGGCGGGCGCGACCTTGCGGGCGACGGTGGCGACGGCGAACCCCGCGACCAGCCCGCCTAGCGCCTGCACACCGCGAAGCAGGCCGACGTCGCCTTCGGTGCCGTCGAGGATGTCGAGCACGAAGACCACGAACAGGACCAGGAACATCCCTTGCGCCAGGGACGTCAGCACCACGACCACCCCGGCGAGGCGAAGGCGTCCTTCGCGACCGATCTCGCGAAGCCCGTCAATCCAGGCTCGCAACACCGGTTCGTGCGGTCCTGCCTGTTTGGGCGCGGCGACGCGCGGAAATGGGCGCGCCAGCAGCGCCGAACCGATCACCAGCACGCCGAGATAGGCCACCACGACCCAGCCCAGGCCGCCGAATCCGAGCAGAAGCCCGCCCGCCCAGCCGCCGGCGAGCCGCGCGACGCTTCCGTTGATGCTCATGAGGCCGTTGGCGCCGATCAGCTCCTCGGGGGCGACCAGTTCGGGCACGAGCGCGTTGCGGGCGGGCTCGAACAACGAAGCCAGCCCCGCTTGCGCGGCCATGACCGCGTAGATCACGTACACCGGGCCGCCGGCCGCGACGAACAGCAACGGCAGCGCCACGAACGCCTGGCCCGCGCACACCACGCACAGCACCAGCCGCCGGTTCCAGCGGTCCGCGATCACGCCGGCGACAGGGCTGAGCAGCACCGCGGGCACCAGGCCGAGGACGATGCTCAACGCCGTGGTGGCCGCCGAACCCGTCGCCTGGAAGACGAACACCGGCAACGCGATCTGCAGCATCCACTCGGCGGTCTCGGAGAAGAAGGCGGCGATCCACAACCGCGCGAAGGCGGGTTCCCTCAACGGTTTCATCTGCTCGGCTTCCCCTCGGCGTCGATGCGAAGGAACGCCCGCAGTCCCAAGTGGACCGGCAGGGCCTCCGCGGGAGTGTCTTCGCGGATCGCGCCGACGTAGGGCCGCACGAGTGCGTCGATCCCCCGCACCAGCTCGTCCAGTTCCGCCGCGGTCACCCGCAGCGAGTAGTTGTTGATCCCGGACGCGTCCCGCCACTCCTTGTCGAGCCGGTCTGCGGCGTCGAGATAGCGCTCGGTCAGCTCCTTCTCCCGCGCGAGGGTGGTGCCCACGACCGCCAGTTGCGCGCCGTGCAACTCCGGGTCGTCGCCGAACTCGATGCCGACCTGGCACGCCCGCCAGGGCCGCTCACGGCCGTCCTCCCCCTCGACGCGTTCCACTAGGCCGTGCTGAGCGAGCTGACGGAGATGCCAGCTGCAGTTGGAGGCGGTCGAGCCGACGGCCGCCGCGCATTCGCTCGCGGTCCGCGGGCCGACCGCCATGAGGTGATCCACCAGCGCCGAACGCAGCGGATGCGCCAGCGCCCGCATCAGCTCGACGTCTTCGATCCGCTTGCGCGGCGGCAACCCGGTCATCACCCGATCCAATCTGAAAGGATTCTTTCGAAAGTTCTCTTTCAGACTCACAGGCGGCCGACAGGATGTCAAGCGAACCCTCGGATACCCTTGCCGAGACAGTTGCTGCACGCAGCAGTAACTGCACAGGTCAACTACTGCCTCAGGGAAGCACATGCCCGACCAGCGAGAACTCGCCACCGCGGCGGCTTTGGAGATCCCCCGGTTCGTCAGCGCGACCGTCCTGTTCCAGGCGGCCATGGCGGAGCGGCTCGAGATCAGCGCCACCGAGCTGCACGGCCTCCAGCTGGTCATCAGCGGCGCCGCGACCTCGCCGACCGAGCTGGCGCGAGCCCTCGGCATGACCACCGGCGCGGTGACCCGGATGCTCGACCGAATGGAGGCGCAGCGGCTGGTCGAGCGCGTCCCCGATCCCGCGGACCGCCGCCGGATCGCGATCCGTCCGCTGCCCGACCGGCTCGACGAAGTCGCCGGCCTCTACTCCCCCATGGCCCGGTTCTTCGGCGACCGCCTCGGCAGGCTCGACCGGCGTCAGCTCGCCGCACTCCTCGGCGTCATGACCGACGGGCGCGCGTTCGCCGAACAAGAGGCCACGCGACTGCGATCCGGCTCCCCCGAAAGAGGGGTTGACTAACGCTACATCGGTTGCGTTAGACTGCTCGCATCATGGACAACTGACATCGCACCTTCCCCGCTCCGAGGCGGCTTCGGTCGAGCACCGCTCCCGTAAGCCACGAGGCCCGGCAGGGATCCCTCATGTCCGCAGAAGCACGGTGATGTCGTATGTCTCTTTCCCTGATCGCCAAAGACCTCGTCCACTCCTACGGTGCCCGCGTCGTGCTCGACGGCGTGAACCTGACGGCTTCGGCCGGACAGCGGCTCGGACTGGTCGGCGAGAACGGCGTCGGCAAGTCCACGCTCCTGCGCTTGCTGGCCGGGGTCGAAGAGCCCGACGCCGGCGAGGTGCTGCGAGGCGACGACCTCGGATTCCTCTTGCAGGAGCTGCCTTTCGCGTTGACCGCGCGGTTCTCCGACGTCATCGACGACGCGCTCGCCGAAATCCGGCAAGCGTCGGCGAGGCTCGACGACCTGACCGAAGCGCTCGCTCGGCATCCGGACGACACCGCTGTGCTCGACGAGTACGGCACCGTCCTGGAATGGGCCCAAGCGCACGACCTCTGGGACGCCGACCGGCGGGCCGAGATCGTCTGCGCGGGTCTGGGGCTCGCCGGGATCGACCCGGCGCGCGAACTGGGCACCCTGTCGGGCGGGCAACGGTCGCGGCTCGGCCTCGCGGCGTTGCTGATCCGGCGGCCGGGCACGCTCATCCTGGACGAGCCGACGAACCACCTCGACGACGCCGCGATGGAGTTCCTGGAACAGCATCTCGCGTCGCTGACGGGTGTCCTCGTGCTGTCGTCGCACGATCGCGTGTTCCTCGACGCGGTGTGCACCGACATCGTCGACCTCGACCCGGCGCTGGGCGGCCCGACCCGGTATGGCGGCACCTATTCCGACTACCTGGACCAGAAGCGGGCCGAGCGGGCGCGCTGGGAACAGCGCTACGCCGAAGAGCAGGACGAACTCAAGGAACTGCGCGAATCGGTGGCCGTCACCGCGCGCGCCGTGGCGCACAACCGGCCGCAGCGCGACAACGCCAAGATGCTCTACGACTTCAAGACCGGGAGGGTGCAGAAGCAGATCTCACGCCGGGTCCGCAACGCCCAGTTGCGGCTGGACGAACTGGAACGCGACCAGGTGCGGAAGCCGCCCGCGCCGCTGCGGTTCCAGGGCGGCCTGACCGGCGAACCCGGCGAGGACAAGACGGCCATCTCGGTGCGGGACATCGAGATCGCCGGACGGCTGCGGCTGGCGACCCTGGACGTCACGACGACGTCGCGGCTGCTGATCACCGGCGGGAACGGCGCCGGGAAGTCGACCCTGCTGTCCGTCCTCGCCGGCTCGCTGACGCCGGACTCCGGGACCGTCCTTTCCGGACGCGGGGTGCGGATCGGCCTGCTGGCGCAGGATGTCTCGTTCGCCGAGCCGGAGAAGAGCGCGCAGCGGACCTACGCCGAAGCCCTCGGCGAAGACGCTCCCCCGTTGCGCGGCCTCGGCCTGCTGGCCCCGCGCGATCTCGGGACCCGGGTGGGCGCGCTGTCGGTCGGGCAGCGGCGACGGCTCGCGCTGGCGTTGCTGATCGCCGATCCGCCGGAGGTCCTCCTGCTGGACGAGCCGACCAACCACATCTCGCTCACCTTGGCCGAGGAACTGTTCGCCGCGCTCGATTCCGCGCCGGGTGCCGTCGTCATCGCGTCACATGATCGGTGGCTGCGGCGGGATTGGGCCGGTGACCACCTCCAGCTGGAGGCCGGCCGCGTCGCCGTGTAGGGCGTTATACACACTGCTGGGGCGGGAACCTTCCCCGCCCCAGCAGTGTCTTCACAGCTCGATGCCGAGCAGCGCGTCGACGGCGTTCCGGATCAGGCCGGGGGCCGCCGGGTCGGTGCCGGAACGGTTCAGTGCCTCCTCCGCCCAGGCGTCGACGGCCGCGAGCGCCTTGGGCGTGTCGAGGTCGTCGGTGAGGTGGTCACGCAGCCGCGCGACGGTGTCCTCCGCCGACGGACCCGTGCCGATGGAGACGGCTTCGCGCCAGCGCGCGAGGCGCGCTTCGGCGTCCGTGCGCAACTGCTCCGTCCACGGCCGGTCCTCGCGGTAGTGACCGGCGAACAGCGCGAGCCGGATCACGCCGGGGTCGACCTTGTCGGCACGCAGCCGCGAGACGAACACGAGGTTCCCGCGCGACTTCGACATCTTCTCGCCGTCGAGGCCGATCATCCCGGCGTGCACGTAATGCCGCGCGAACGGCCGGTCCCCCGCGACGGCCTCCGCGTGCGCGGCGCTGTACTCGTGATGGGGGAAGATCAGGTCAGAGCCGCCGCCCTGGACGTCGAAGCCGAGGCCGAGCCGGTTCACCGCGATCGCGCTGCACTCGATGTGCCAGCCGGGCCGCCCCGCGCCCAGTTCGGACTCCCACGACGGCTCGCCCGGCCGCGCCATCCGCCACAGCAACGCGTCGAGCGGATGCTGCTTGCCGGGGCGGTCCGGGTCGCCGCCGCGTTCGGCGAAGAACTTCGCCATGGTCTCGGCGTCGTAGTTCGACTCGGACCCGAAGTGCCCGGTCGCGTTGTGGGCGAAGTAGATGTCCGGGTACTCCGCGTCGTCGGCACGGTAGGCGCTGCCGTTCGACAGCAGCTTGGCGATGACCTCGACGATCTCAGGGATGCTCTCGACGGCCCCGACGAACTGCCGCGGCGGCAGCACCCGCAACGCGGTCATGTCCTCGCGGAACAGCGCGGTCTCGCGCATGCCGAGGACGACCCAGTCGTCCTTGTCCCGCTCCGCTCGCTCCAACAGGGGTTCGTCGATGTCCGTCACGTTCTGCACGTAGTGGACGTCGTGCCCGGCGTCCCGCCACAGGCGGTTCACCAGGTCGAATGTCAGATACGTGGCGGCGTGCCCCAGATGGGTCGCGTCGTACGGCGTGATGCCGCAGACGTACATCCGGGCGGTCGACCCGGGCGCCGTGGGGCGGATCTGCCCCGTCGCCGTGTCGTGGAGCCGCAGCGGACGGGGGGTGCCGGGGATACGGGGCACGTCGACCGATGACCAAGTCTGCATACCCCGACTGTAAGCGGAGCCGCCACGCCGTTCCCGTCCGGTGGGAGCCGGACACGGCCGGAGTAACGGAATCCGCTGGTCCGGCTCGCGCCGCAGGAAGCCGAACTGGACCGGTTCGGTCGCCTACGGCCGAGTTCGCGGCAGGTCCAGGTGGTCGTGAGTGGCGATTCGGGTTCTAGGGCGTGTCCTGCGGATCTTGTTCATGATCGTGTGCGGACAATGGGTGTGTGGTGGGTCGTGGTGAGCTGACGGATAAGGCGTGGGCGGTGATCGCGCCGTTGCTGCCTGCGGAGACAGGTCAG
>NZ_QHHX01000012.1:0-353387 GCF_003947485.1 Amycolatopsis sp. WAC 01416
AGCTCCTGGTGGCTCCTGGGTTGATCTTGGTCGACGATCCATCTACCAGGAGCTTCGCCACGTTCACAGCACCAACACACCTACCCCACCACCAGGATGAAAAAGGCTCAATGAAGGGGCCTTTCATCGCAAAATTTGCGATGAAAGGCCCCTTCATTGCGGTCCCGGCCCAGGCCCGAAGCCCTCAGAGCTCCGCGAGGTCCACTTCCACCTGGCTTCGCATCTCCTCGGCCAGGTGTTCCTCCACCCCGTCGTCGACGATCAGCACGTCGAAGTCGCTCAACGGCGCCAGCCGGTGCAGTGCCGCGCGTTCGGTCTTGCTGTGGTCCATCAGCAGAATCTTCGTCCGCGCGCTGGCCAGCATCGCGCGTTTCAGCATCACGATCTCCGGCTCCTGGTGGAAGGTCATCCGCGTGTTCATCGCCGACGTCGAAACGAAGGTCGCGTCGACGTTGATCCGCTCGATCGCCTCGAGGCTCTGCATGCCGAGGAACGAGTCGTGGGTCGCGGAGTAGTCGCCGCCGATGCAGATGAGCCGCAGGTCGGGCACGCCTTTGAGGAGTTCGATGGCGCCGAGGTAGTTCGTCGCGACGGTCAGCGGCGTGACGCGGTGCAGCATCTTCGCCAGCGCGAGCGCGCTCGTGGAGTCGTCGAGCAGGATCGACATCCCCGGTTCGACGCGGGCGAGCGCGTGCGCGGCGATCGCCATCTTCTCCTCGGAGTGCACGTTCATCCGGTAGTCGGCGTTGCTTTCGAAGACGGTCGACGGCATGGCCGACACACCTCCCCGGTATTTCCTCAGCAGGCCGCGCCGGACCAGCTCGTCGACGTCCCGGTGCACGGTCATGGTGCTGACGCCGGTCAGTTCCACCAGGTCGGCGATGGTGGCGGAGCCGGATTCGAAGACGTGTTCGGTGATCTGCCGCTGACGCGTGTTACGAGAGTGTGCGCTCGCACCGGCCGTCTTCTCATCGCTCATGGTGTCCAGTATCGCGTGCGCGCCGGCTGATTGAGGCGCAGCAGGCCGGTGCGCGTGCCGTCGATCGCGATCTCGGTGACGGCCGCGTTGTCGAGTCGCGGGAACACCGTGCGGTAGGTCTCGAGCGGGATGCCGAGCAGTTCGCACAACGTCAGTCTGATCAGCGTGTTGTGCGCGACGACCAGCACCGTCTCGCCCGGGACCTCGGCGGCGATGCCGCGCAGTGCCCTCGCTCCGCGGGCGGCCGCTTCCCCCGGCGGCTCCGAGCCGGGGACGGCGCCGGCCACCGGATCGGCGAGAAACCTCGCGACCGCATCGGGATCCGAGGCGGCGAGCTCGTCCCGGGTGCGTCCTTCCATCAGTCCGAAGTGGACTTCACGCAGTTCGCCGACCACGCGCAAGGGGAGGCCCAACGCCTCGGCCGACGGCTCCGCCGTACGACGCGCCCGGCTCTGCGGCGAGCAGAACACCGCGGACGGCCCGGCCGCCGCGGCGAACCCGGCGAGTTCGCCCGCTTGCCTGACTCCCTCCTCGGTCAGCGCGACGTCGCTGCTGCCCGCGTACCGGTTCTCGGCGTGCCATTCGGTCTGGCCGTGCCGTGCCAATAACAACCGTGCGACCACGGGATCCCTCCTCAGGACTTGTCCAGATCACATCATCGATGTTAACTTAACAGCATCGATGTGAAAGGAGATGCCGGATGGCACTCGCCGCGGTGGTGTTCGACCTGGACGGTGTCCTCGTCGACAGTGAACACCTTTGGGAGGAGAACTGGGTGGCGTACGCCGCCCGGCACCGGACCGAATGGACCGCTGAGGACACCGCGTCCGTGCAGGGGATGAGCGCGCCCGAATGGGCCGCGTACCTCGCGAAGCGGTCCGGCACGACGGAAAGCGCGGTCGAGGTCGAGCGTGCCGTGGTGGACGGCATGATCGCCGCGATCGAAGCGGGGGAGGCGCCTCTGCTGCCGGGAGCGGGCGAGATGGTCCGCGAGGTGAGCGCGAAGGTGCCGGTCGCGCTGGCGTCGTCGGCCGCCCGCCGGGTGATCGACGCGGTACTCGACAAGCACGGTCTCACCGGTGAGTTCGCCGCGACCGTCTCCAGTGCCGAGGTCGCCAGGGGCAAGCCGAGTCCCGATGTCTATCTCGAAGCCGCGGCCAGGCTCGGCCGGTCGGGCGAGGAATGCCTTGGCGTCGAAGATTCCAGCAACGGAATCCGCGCCGCCGCCGCGGCAGGGCTCACCGTGATCGCGCTGCCGAATCCGGTGTACCCGCCGAAGCCGGACGCGCTGGAGCTGGCCGCCGAGGTGGCGGAGAACAACGACGACGTCCGCCGCAAGCTGCTCGCGTACCTGTCCGGTGAATTCGCGGAAGCGAGCGGGCGATGACGGTCCTGGGTGCCGCGGAGACGTTCAAACGCGATTGGCTCGACGGGTTCGTCACCGCCTACGGGCGTTCGGTGCGCAAGGTCCCCGGCGCCTATGGCGTACTGCGCCGGGAGGAGTCCGAACCCAAGGTGGCGGTGGTGATCGGCGGCGGCTGCGGGCACTATCCCGCGTTCGCCGGGCTGGTCGGTCCCGGTCTGGCCGACGGTGCCGTGGTGGGCGACGTGTTCACCAGTCCGAGTGCCGAGCAGGTCTATCGCACGGCGAGGGCCGCGGAGAGCGGTGCCGGTGTGCTCTTCGGCTACGGCAACTACCAAGGCGACGTGCTGCACTTCGGGCTCGCCGCGCGCAGGCTGGCGGCCGAGGGCGTCGAGAGCCGCACGATCCTGGTCACCGACGACATCGCCAGCGGTCCCGCGGACGCGCCGGAACGGCGTCGCGGCGTGGCGGGTGACTTCCTGGTCTTCAAGATCGCCGGTGCCGCCGCCGAACGCGGTGACGACCTCGCGGCCGTGCACGCGGTGGCGGAGAAGGCGAATGCCAACACTCGGACGTTCGGGGTGGCGTTCGGCGGGTGCACCCTGCCCGGCGCGTCCGCCCCGCTGTTCACCGTCGGCGAGAGCGAGATGGAGCTGGGGCTCGGCATCCACGGCGAGCCCGGCGTACGCACGGTCGGCAGGCTGAGCGCACGGGAACTGGCGGACGAACTGGTCGACGGTCTCCTCCCGGAACTGCCGGAGGGCGACGGCCGCGTGGTCGTCCTGCTGAACGGGCTGGGCCGCACCAAGTACGAGGAGATGTTCGCGACCTACACGCGGGTCCACGAACGGCTCGCCGCGGCGGGGCTCAGCCCGCTGCACACCGAGGTCGGCGAGTTCGTCACGTCACTCGACATGGCGGGTGTCTCGCTGTCGATCCTGGTGCTCGACGACGAACTCGCCGAGCTTTACGCCGCCCCCTGCGACACCCCGGGCTATCGGAGCACCGGCGCCGCGCTGGCACAGGTTCCACTGGAGTCCACAGTGGACTCGCTGCTGGCGGAGGCCGAACCGGGCAAGGGCATCGTGGACCGCGCGTTGACGGCGGCCCTCCACGACATCGAGGCCAACGAAGCCGAACTCGGCAGGCTGGACGCGGTCGCGGCGGACGGCGACCACGGTCTGGGCATGACCCGAGGTATGCGGGCCGCGGTGGCCGCCGCGCGGCGTGACGGAGACTCGCCGTCCACCGCCCTCCTGGCCGCCGGGACGGCGTTCGCGGACGCGGCGGGTGGAGCTTCCGGGGCCCTGTACGGGGTCCTGCTGGCCGAGACCGGCGCGGGTTTGCAAGGCCGGTCCGGAGGTGAGGTCACCTCGGCGGTCCTCGCGGACGCTGTGGACGGAGCCGTGACGGCCTTCGTCGAGCTGGGCAAGGCCGAGCCCGGTGAAAAGACCATGCTCGACGCCATCGAGCCGTTCAGGCTGGCGTTGCGCGAACAGGCGAAGGCGGGCGCCGACGTCCCGCAGGCGTGGCAGAAGGCGGCCCAGGCCGTCGCGAGCGCGGCCGAGGCGACGGCGGACCTGTTGCCCGCCAAGGGAAGGGCGGCACGGTTGGCACAGCGGAGCAAGGGACACCCCGATCCCGGGGCCACCTCGTTCGCGCTGCTCGTCACCGCGGTCGGCCAGGCGCTGGGAAAGGAAGACTGAATGCGGATCGTGGTGGCGGCGGACAACGCCGGGGTGGCGCTCAAGGATCAGCTGCGCGACCTGCTCCTCGCCGACGAGAGGGTGGACGAGGTCACCGACCTCGGCGTGGCCGACGGATCGGACGACAAGGCATACCCGTTGCTCGGCCTCGCGGCGGCGGAGACGATCGCACGAGGCGAGGCGGATCGCGGCGTACTGGTCTGCGGGACCGGGATCGGCATGGCCATCTCGGCGAACAAGGTCCCGGGTGTCCGGGCCACGGTCGCGCACGACTCGTACTCCGCCGAGCGGTCGGTCAAATCGAACGACTGCCAGGTGATCACCTTCGGCGCGCGGGCGATCGGCCCGGAGCTGGCGAAGAAGATCGTCGCCGAATGGGTCGGCTACCGCTTCGACCCGGCCTCGGCCAGCGCGAGCAAGGTCGCGCACATCACCGACTACGAGAAGGCCCACTGAACCGGCGTCGATTGCGTTCGCGGGTTCACCGACAGACACTGAGAAGCGCCCGATGCGGGCACGGAGAGAGGACGCAGAGTTGCGGATACTCGCTGCGGGAGACCATTTCGTCGGCACCGGCCTGCTGGCCGAGGCCGTCCGTGCCGAGATCGGCGACGGGCACGAGTTCTCGGAACTGACCTTGCCATGGCCGGTGGAGCCGTTCGGCCCGGTCGCGAACGTGCACGAGGCCAGCGGCACCGAAGAGCAGGTGATCGAGGCTTTGGCGGGAGCCGAGGTCGCGGTGACCCAGATGGCACCGTTCACCAAACAGGTGTTCGCCGCCGCGCCCGGCCTCAAGCTCGTGTCGGTGTGCCGGGGAGGCCCGGTCAACGTGGACCTCGCCGCGGCCACCGAGGCGGGTGTCGCGGTGACGTACGCGCCCGGCCGTAACGCCGGTGCCGCCGCCGAATTCGCGGTGGGGATGATCCTGGCCGCGATGCGCCGGATCTCGACCTCCTCGGCCGAATTGCTGGGCGGCACCTGGCGTGGCGACTACTACGCCTACGACCAGACCGGTCTCGAACTCGACGGGACCACCGTCGGCCTGGTCGGATACGGCGCGATCGGCGCGCGGGTGGCCAAGGTCCTCGTCGCGTTCGGGGCGAAGGTGCTGGTGGCGGATCCGTTCGCCGACCCCGCCAAGATCAGCGCCGACGGTGCGGAGCTCGTCGAACTGGACGACCTGCTGCGCCGCAGTTTCGTGGTGAGCCTGCACGCCCGGCTCACCGAGGAGACCCGGCATCTGATCGATGCCGCCAAACTCGCCCTGCTGCCGAAAGGCGCCGTGCTGGTCAACACCGCGCGCGGTGGCCTCCTGGACTACTCCCCGCTGCCGGAAGCCCTGCGCTCGGGACGGCTCGGCGCGCTCGCGCTGGACGTGTACGACGTCGAGCCGCCGCCCGCGGATTGGGCACTGCGGGACGCGCCGAACGTGATCGCGACCCCGCATCTCGCCGGAGCCAGCAGGCAGACGGCGGAGCGGGCGGCGAACATCGTCGCCGCCGAAGTCGGCCGGTACGCGCGCGGCGAGACGCTCGCGAATCTGGCGAACCCCGAGGTCCTGCGGCCATGATCATCGGCGTCGACATCGGCACGTCACTGACGAAGGCGGTCGTCTTCGACAAGGCCGGGATGTCCGTGGCGAGCGCCTGCACCACGTCCGAGGTGCACCACTTGCCGGGCGGGCTGGTCGAACAAGACCTCGACCAGGTGCTCGGCACCGTGGCGACGGTGGTGCGCAAGGTCGCCGCCGGGCTCGACGGCCCGGTCACCGCATTGGCCCTCACCGGTCAGGGCGACGGGTTGTGGCTGCGCGACGAATCCGGCGAGGCCGTGCGACCGGCGATCTCGTGGCTCGACGGACGGGCGAACTCGCTGCTCGCCAAATGGCAGGCCGACGGAGTGACGAGGGAAGTGTTCCGCCGCACCGCGTCGGGAATGTTCCCCGGCTGCGCCGCGGCGATCATGTCCTTTTTGGACGCTCATGAACCGGAGTCGCTGGACAGGGCGGCGGTGGCGGGTTACTGCGTCGACGCGGTGCTCCAGCGGCTGACCGGCGAGATCACCGTCGACGCTTCCGATGCTTCGCTGCCTTTCCTGAACCCGGCCACCCGGCATTACGACGAAGACGCCATCGCGGCCGTCGGGCTCTCTCACCGCAGAAGCCTGTTCGTGGAACCGGCGGCGCCGAAGACCGTCTTCCGTTTGGACGAGCGCGGGGCCGGGCTGCTCGGTCTTCCCGTCGGGCTGCCGGTCACCGCGGGGCCGTTCGACCTGCCCGCCAGCGCGATCGGCGCCGGAGTGCGACGAGCGGGCGACGGCATCCTCACCGCCGGCACCACACTCGCCTGCCAGGTCCTGACGGATTCGGCGGACTTCGATCCGGAGGGCGAGCCTGCGGGCATGTTCCTCTGCACGCCGGAGGAAGGCGAGTTCCTGCGGGCGATGCCGGCGATGGTCGGCACCGCGGGAATCGACTGGGTGTGCCGCCTGTTCGGAATCGCGGTCGAGGAGATCGGCTCGCTGCTCGACTCGAGCAGTCCCGGCGCGGGCGGCGTTCGTGCGCTGCCGTTCCTCTCCGCGTCCGGTGAGCGGGCGCCGTTCGTCGACGCTTCGGCCAGGGCGCAGTTCTCCGGGCTGAGCCTGGAGAGCGAGCGCGGCGACATCGTCCGGGCGCTGTGTGAGTCGATCGCTTACGCGGCAAGGCATTGCTTCGAGGCGGCCGGACTCACCGGCACGTTGTACGCCTGCGGCGGCGGGGTCCGCTCGCTCGAGTGGACACGGGTTTTCGCCGACGTTCTCGGACGGCCCATCGTGATCCCCGGCGATCCCGGGGTCGGGGCTCGCGGCGCGGTGATCGTCGCCGCGGACGCTCTCGGCGAACCGGTCGACCGGGAGCTCTGGGCGGAGAGCGCACGCGTCGTCGAGGTTCGCCCCGAGAACGTAGGGTTCTACGAGCAGGGCTACGCCGACTACCAGGCCTCACTGGCCGCGGCCCGCGGACTATGGAGGTTGTGACGGTGATCCTGGCCGAAGAACGCGCGGCGGTCTGCGAATTCGCCCGCCGGATGACCACCGACGGACTCGTGGTCGGCACCTCCGGGAACGTCTCCGCGAGGCAGGGCGAGCTGATCGCGGTGACCCCGACGGGCGTCGACTACGCCGGGCTGCGGCCGGAAGACGTGCCGGTGGTCGGCCTGGACGGTGAGGTCGTCGACGGCTCGCTCAAACCGACCAGCGAACTCCCGATGCACCTCACCGTGTACCGGCAGGCGACGGATCCGGACGGCAAACCGGTGTCGGCCGTGGTGCACACGCATTCCGTGCACGCCACGGCCGTCTCCACCCTCGTCACCGAGGTGCCGCCGATCCACTACATGCTCGCCGCGATCGGCCCGACGGCCCGCGTCGCGCCCTACGCGACGTACGGCACCGAGGAGCTCGCCAAGGCCATGCTGGAGGCCCTGGACGGCCGCCGAGGCTGTCTGCTGGCGAACCACGGCACCACCACCTACGGCGACAGCCTCGGCTCCGCGTACAGCCGGGCGCAGCAGCTCGAGTGGGTCTGCCAGGTCTGGCTGACGGCACGGTCGGCGGGAACGCCGAATCTCCTCCCGCCCGCCGAGATCGAGCACGTCGTGGAGAAACTCCGCGGCTACGGCCAGCGCTGACGCCACGCGTGTTCCGTCTCCGATCACGCGTGTCACGCGTCTGATCACGCGAAAACCGCCGTTTGCCGGCGGATCACGAACCAAACGGCAAGCAAGCTGGCTCACGCGACGCTAGGAAGCGGCGGGCTCGGCCTCGAAGTCCGTGGCATCGACGGCGTGCACCGCGTCGAGAAGCTCGACGACCGTCGGATCGTCGACGGCTTCCTTGATGCACTGCCACAACTGGAGATTCGCCAACGCCCATCGGGAGTAGTTCTCCGCGGCCTTGGGGTTGTAGAAGTAGTAACCGCTGTCGTGGACGTCGCGTTGTTCGCCGACGATCTTGTGCGCCAGCTCGCGGAGGCTCAACCCGTTCTCCCGCAGATAGCGGTGGGCGAGAACGACAGGCGTCACCGGCAGTGCCTTGAACAGCGTATCGGCGTCGCTCAACGCCTGGGCTTCGAGCGAGATGTGCCGCCCTCTGGTCGCCATCTCGGCTTCGTCGACGATCTCGTCGACCCATCGGGCCATGCCCTCCTCGACACCGCATTCCCGCAGGATGTCCATCCGGAGGTCTCGCCCGGCGGCCGCGGGGGAGTTGCGGAGCACGATGTAGTTCACATCGTGCACCAGCGCCGCCACTTCGACGACGGTGCGGTCCGCCCCGTTGTGGTCGGCGAACCCCGCGGCCTTGGCCCGGACGAAACTCACGTGATGCCAGCCGTGGAACTGCAGTTTGTCGGCATGACGCCAGCACAGTCGCCGGACGCGATGCTCGACGGCGTCGATGGTCTGGGAAGGAATCGTGCTCTTTCGCGCGCGCATACACCTCTCCGATCCCGTTTACAGACGGGCGGAGTAAGCGTATGCGCCTTCGACGGCGGTGTGTAGTTAGATGCGGCCCGCGAGGTCCCCCAATCGGACCTCAACCGGAACGTGACGATGCCCTGTTCCGGTCTTCGGGTCATAGGAAAGACTGAACTCGCTTACCGGGCGTGATTTAACGAGAAACGTCATAGTCCCTTCGGTGGCCTCGGGAATCCGATGGAACTCGTCCGCGTACATGACGCCTACCGACCCCGTCCGACACAGCGTGCTACGTCGTAACCGAACCGATGTGATCAATCCGGAAACCTGGTCGCGCAGGGTCGAATACCGCTCGTGGATATAGTTGCCACGGAGGAGCATGGTGCAGAAGTGATATCTGTGGTTGTGCACGGAATCGGCGTACCCCTCACGCCAGTCCTCCGGCGCCTTGTACTCGTGCAGCCAGACCGAAAAAGGGTCGGTCGGGCAATCGAGCAGGCACCAGGCGAAATGAGTGGTGGTCTCCCGCGACCGCGCGAGTATCGCGCTCGCCTCGTCCGGACTCAGCGAATCCAGGTGCCGCCGGAGATCGTCGCGCAGGTCTGGTCTCGACGTCCAGCCGCGGAAGATCTCGTCGACGATCTGCCAGTGCTGCGCCAGCGGCAGATCCGTGGTTCGGAGCAGCGCGGAGAGCTGGGTGAGGGGGGACAAGCGAGTGAGCAACTTCAGCTCCTCAAATCTAGTGCTCTGCGACGCCGAGTGGTCAGGGGTTCAACTCGGCGAGTGTGGTGAACTCCTTCCGGAAGGCGTGGAATTTTCCTTCCAGTTCGAGGAAGTTCTCTTCGGACAGGGGAGAGCCGGTGATCTTTTCGTACAGGGCGAGGAAATCCGCCCTCGTCGTCGTGGTGGAGATGCGGAAGTGTCGCCCGGATCGGGATTGGGACACACGCAGGAATTCGGAGCGTTCCTTGTTGTACAGAAAGGAACCCTCGCTGAATCGCAGCGTTCGCGGATAAAGCGTGGTCGCGCCGCGGATGTCGCTGTACAAGGTCACCCAAACGCTCTCGTCGAAGACTTCGAGCCGGTCCAGCGGCGGGTCGGCGACGACGGTGATGTCCACCAGTGAGCATCGGCTACGGGCCAGGAACAGTCCGACCAGACCGATGCTGATCTCGTCGTTGAGCCGCGTTTGGATCGTCTCGTAGTCCATGCCCGCTTCTTCGCTGCGCAGGAGATAGCGCGCCCTGCCGCTGATCGCTCCCTCGTCACGCGGGTCGGCGATGACCACGCGCAGCTCCCTTTCGGTGCGGGACAACAGCAATCGGGCCGCGGCGTGCCTGCCGGAGAACCCGCGGAAGAAGTAGTGCCTGGTCACGTCGAGGTCTTCGGTCATGATCCGGTTGAACAACGGATCCGGATCGGTGGTCGCCTCGAAGACGTGGGTGGGGAAGAATTCCTTGTTGAGCGAACGGTATTCGGCGCTGAGCGCTTCCAGCGCGCGGCGGCTCTCCTCGATCACCGGGGTCACCATCGCGCGCTGTGACGCGGTGGCGGTGATCAAGGTCTGGCCGAAGCCGACCACCGCCGAGATCAGGGTGCCGGTGCCCAGTGAAGTGATCAGCGTTTTACCGGCGCCGGGATCCATCATGCTGGAGATCCACAGGCTGAGGCCCGCGATGACGACCAGTACGGTGAGCAGCAGACTCGTCCTGGTCCAGAAGATCTCTTGCAACGTGGTACGGCGGAGCCGGTCGGCTTCCGCGGGCACGTGGGTCACCTCCTTGATCTGCACTCGAACGGACGAACGCATTGCGTATCTGTTCGAGTGCGGGGAGTTACTCTACGCGCCTCGTGACAATGTCGAAATAAGAAATTCGGGGGAAAGGTACCAACAACGAATGTGACGCTCGGCGATACCGGTTTCGCATCGGAGGTTTCGCCGGATCACGGAAAAACCACTCACGGAGCGTGTGGAAGGATTCCTTCGTACCACGCGGGTCCGGGCTTCGCCGACGACAGGGTTTCGACGACAGCCGAAGACGGTGTGGTGTAGACCGTGGGGAAGTCGATCTCGCCTCTACCGGGGTCCAGTGTCCACGCGAGCCGCTCATCTTCCAGCAGGCTCGCTTGTATCAAAGGAAAGCGCGCGTCCGCACCATTTTTGTTGCCTCTGGGGTCGAGCCGGATCCACCGGTCCAGGTTCGCGAGATACACGCCGTTGAGCCCGTGCAGGACCCCGATCCGCTGATAGCAGAACCCGGCCGGGATGCCTTGGCTGCGAAGCAAAGCGGCCAGCAGGTGGGCCTTCGCGTAGCAGAGTCCGACCCGCTCGCGCAGAACCTCGGAGGCCATAAGGGTGATCCGGGAATCGGCCGCGTCCACCGTATGGTCGATCTCGTCGCGCACGAAGTGAAACATCGAACGAATCACGTCGACGTCGGTGCCGCCGGTCGGTGACAGCCTGTCAGCCGTTTCGCGGATCAGTGGATGATCGTGATCGACGACCGCGTCGGCGACGAGATAATCTTCGAGCCGCTCGGATTCGATCTTCAGTGCGATTTTCACGCGGCACCGCCCAGTACCGTGTCGACAGCCTCTTCGAGAAATTTCGGACCGGCTTCGCCGCCGCGCAGCAGTAGCCGGAACCAGATCGCCCCCGCGAGCAGATCCATCACCAGGACCGGATCGACGCCGTCGCGCAGTTCTCCTCTCATGACGGCGCGTTCGAAGATCGGCTCTTCACGCGCCATGCGGTCGGCGAAGAAACTCCGTGACACGTCACCGAGTTCCGGACGTCGGGGGCCTGCCGTCAGTGCCGCCGTGACGACCGGCGCGGTGCGCTCCGAAGTCAGCAGCCGGTGGATTTGTGTTGCCACGGCAAGGAGATCGCCGCGCAGGCTGCCGGTGTCGGGGACGTCGACGGCGAACAGTCCCGAATCGCGCAGCGCGGCGGCCAGTAGCGCGTCCTTCGATGGCCACCATCGGTACAGCGTCGTCTTGTTGACGCCGGACCGCGCGGCGACGGCCTCGATGGCGAGCTTGTCGTAACCGTGCTCGGCCAGTAGTTCGAGGGTTGCGGCGAAGATCGCCTCGGCCTTGCGGGGGCCGTTCCGGGTGGTCACCTGAGAACAATACAACGCACCGTTGCGTTACGGCGCGATCGCGCGTACTTTGCAACGCAACGGTGCGTTGCATTCAGGAGGTAGTCCATGGTTACCCTCGTCTTCGTCCACGGCATCCGGCTCAGCGGTGCCGCCTGGTCCGAGCAGCTGGAACGTTCCGCGCTGCCGTCGAGAGCGGTCGACCTGCCGGGGCACGGCACTCGCCGGGGCGAGCGGTTCACCCTGGACGCGGCAGCGGACGCGGTCGTCGAAGACATCGACGAGCCCGCGCTGGTCGTCGGGCATTCCCTCGGTGGTTTCGTCGCGATCGCCGCGGCGGCACGGCATCCGGAGCGGGTCGCCGGTCTGGTCGTCGCGGACTCGACCTATTTGCCCGGCAAGACGCTGGAGGCGCCGTTCCGCCTGGCGCACCGCTTGCTCATGCGGCTGCCGGACCACGGCGAAGGGCTGAGCCGGCGGCAGTTCCGAAGCGTCCTGCCGCCGAAACTCGCCGAGGCCGTGATCGACGGCGGCATCGCGACCGAGGTGATCCCGGACGTCGCCGAGGCATTCGCCGACTTCGACGTGCTCGGGGAACTCAGGACATACCCGGGCCCGACCTGGCTCATCAACGGCTCACGCGACCACTTCCGCCGCCACGAACGCCGCTTTCTCGCCGCCTGCGCCGACGGCAGGCTGGTCAACGTCCCGAAGGCCGGGCACTACCTGCCGATGGTGCGTGGCAAGGAGTTCGCTCAGCTGGTGCTCGACGCGGCTCGCGGCCTGCCGATCTCGGGCACACCTCGGGACCCCGTAGGGCTGCGCATGCCGCCGAACCCGAAATCCTCTTGAGACGGATATGGGGAAGGTCGATGATGGGCCGATGGTGCAGGAACCAGATACTTTCACGGAGTCGTACTCTCAAGCGCAGATTCATCTGAAAATTTGGCTCAAAGCGGTGGACACGCAGTGTGGCCGGATAACCCGGGCGGCGGAGGAAGACGTGCGCGCCTACAGGTTCGAGGGGTTCGTTTCGCTGGATGCGGTGTTGCAATTACGGGCCGACGCGATGTTGTTTTCGTTCGCGCTGAACCAGCTTAGGTCTACGGTCGGCCTTCTGGGCTCGTGCATGCCAGGTGAACTGGCAGTTGAGGTGGAACAGGCCGTGGCGGAGTTCGACTCCAAGCAGCCATGGGTCAGGGAGGCACGGAACATCCTGGCGCATTCCGATGAGTACATCCGAGGTATGGGGAGGCGGCAAAGAGCCTCGGCCGACGGGTATCTAGAGATTCGTAGTCGGACGAATCTGCCGACCAGAGAAGATACGCGGATCAATGTTGCCGACTACGCTCTTACCATTGAGATCGCACCGGGTTTGGAGCCGATCGAAGTCAATGTGCACAAGTCCACCGGAGATGCGATCGAGATGGCTAGGGCCGCCGAAGAGATTTGTCGGAAATTTCAACGGCCTTTGTCTTGGTGAAGCTAACCGACCGGGAAGATCGAACCACCCTTGCCGGTGAACTGCGTGGTCAGCCGGACAGGCTCGTCATGCGGCGCCAAGACGATCGAGGCGAACGGCGTCGCGGCGGCCTGCGACCCGTAGTTGGTGTGCAGATGCGCGCTGACGTGGACGTTCCGGTCGGCGGGGATCTCGAACGTGACCGCACCCCAGGAGACCACGTACTGCCTGCCGTCGATGCTCACGAACGGTGCGTACGGCACCATCGACGACGGGTACGGGCGTATCTCGATGGTGAGCAGCCGACGCGGTCCGTCGTGGTTGTCGACGTACGGGATCACGCCGGGCAGCTTCGCGAGATCGGTCATGCTCGGGGCTCCCTCAGAACTGGTAGTAGAGGAACGGGCTGAACGTACCGGTCGCGATCAGGATGGCCGCGTACACCAGCCCCACGGTCATCACCCCGATCCGCAGCGCGGTGGCCGGACGGCTTCGCGAAGACTCCAGCAGCGGCCCGGTCACCGGATGCGCGGGCAGGAACACGATCGCCAGCGCGCACAGCAGGATCAGCAGCCGCTGGTTGGTCACCGCGCTCTCGACGACGTCGGTGAGGCCCGTGAAGTCCGGCAGCACCATGTGCCCGATCATGCCGAGCGCGTGCGGCAGGTCCTTGGCTCGGAAGAACACCCAGCCGAAGACCACGAGCACGAGCGTCAGCGCGCGGCGGCCGATGCGGGCGGCCTGGGTCTTCGGGGTGACGTCGTAGCCGAAAGCGCGTTCCACGATCAGCAGGGCACCGTGGTAGATGCCCCAGATCAGGAACGTCCACTGCGCGCCGTGCCAGAAGCCGGTCAGCACGAACACGATGCACAGGTTCCGGTACGTATGCCCGGCGCCGGTGCGGTTGCCGCCCAGCGGGATGTAGACGTAGTCGCGGAACCAGCGGGACAGCGACATGTGCCACCGCCGCCAGAACTCGGTGATGGTCACCGACGAGTAGGGCCTCGCGAAGTTCTCCGGGAGCCGGAAGCCGAGCATGCGGCCGAGCCCGATCGCCATGTCGGAGTACCCGGAGAAGTCGAAGAACAGCTGAAGCGTGTATCCGATCGCGCCGAGCCAGGCGATCGCGAAGGTCATCTGATCCGGTGGCGTGTTGAAACACGCGTCGACCATCGGGCTGAGCGAGTCCGCGATGATCGTCTTCTTGCACAGCCCGAGCGCGAAACGCGGGAAGCCCGCGGCGATGTCGTCGAGGCGGTGCGACCGTTGTTGCGGCAGCTGGTCGGCGATCTCGCGGTACCGCACGATCGGCCCGGCCACCAGCTGCGGGAACATCGCGATGTACGCGGCGAACGACACCGGGTTGCGCAGCGCGCGGCGTTCGCCGCGGTAGATGTCCACCACGTAGGAGATGTGGTGGAAGGTGTAGAACGAGATGCCGATCGGGATGACGAGGTCGGCCACCGGGAAACCGCCGCCGAACCAGTGCGTGACGGCCGCGATCTGCTGCGTCGCGAAACCCGCGTACTTCCAGATCAGCAGCATGCCGACGTTGAGGCCGATGACCCCGAGCAGCAGCCGCTTGCGTCGTTTGTTCTGCAGATCCCACGCGTTCGGCTCCAGCGCGGGCCCGGCCAGGAAGTTGACCACCATGCAGCCGATCAGCACCAGCGTGTACGGCCCGGCGCCGGTGGCGTAGAAGATCAGGCTGCCGACCGCGACGATGCCGTTCCGCCAGCTGCGCGGGCACAGCAGCACGGCGAGCAGGACCGCCGGCATGAAGTACCACAGGAACAGCGGTGAAATGAACGACATCGGTGCGGGGTCCCCCAGGGCGGTTACGCGTTATCCGCTGGTGACCTTAGCCTGAGCACCCCGCACCGTGTCGACGAAGTGCGGGGTCAGACACGTCCCACGATACGACGACGGCGCGCCACCTCGGCCAGCAGCACGCCGGCCGCGACCGACGCGTTGAGCGACTCGACACCGGCGGCCATCGGGATCGACACGGTCGCGTCACAGGTCTCGCGCACCAGCCGGGAGAGGCCGCGGCCTTCCGAGCCGAGCACGATGACCAGCGGATCCGACGCGACGTCCAGCTGGTCGATGTCGACCGAACCGTCCGCGTCGAGCCCGACGACCATCAGGCCGTCGTCCTTCCACGCCTTCAGCTGACGGGTCAGGTTGGTCGCGACGGCGATCGGCAGCTTGGCGGCGGTGCCGGCGGAGGTCCGCCACGCGACCGCGGTCATCCCCGCGCTGCGCCGCTCCGGCAGGAGGACGCCCTGCGCGCCGAACGCGGCGGCCGAGCGGATCACCGCGCCGAGGTTGCGTGGGTCGGTGACGCCGTCGAGCGCGACGAACAGCGGGGTCTGGCCCGAGTCCTTCGCGACCGCCATCAGGTCACGCGGGTCGGCGTACACGAACGGCGGGACCTGCAGGCCGAGGCCCTGGTGCATGGCCCGGTTCGTCTTGCGGTCGAGCTCCTCGCGCGGGATCTCCAGGATCGAGATGCCCTTGTCGCCGGCGAGCCGGACGGCCTCGTTGACGCGGTCGTCGATCTCGATGTTGATCGCGACGTACAGCGCGGTGGCGGGCACGTCGGCGCGCAGCGCCTCGACGACCGGGTTGCGGCCGGCGATCAGTTCCGGCTTGTCCGCCTTCTTCTGCCTGGCCTGTTCCTTGCGGTCACGCGCGTTCGACATGCGATACGCCTTGTGCCCCGGCCGGTCCTCGGCTTTGGGCGTCGGGCCCTTGCCTTCGAGGCCCTTCCGGCGCTGGCCGCCGGAGCCGACGACCTGACCCTTCTTCGTGCCGGGCTTGCGAATAGCGCCCTGGCGCCGGGAGTTGCCTGCCATCAGTGAGAATCCTTGAGCTAGAGACCGAGTAAGTGTCAGACGTCCTTGACGGTCCACTGTGGACCGTTCGGGGTGTCTTCCACCACGATGCCCGCCTGCTGGAGGCGGTCACGCGCGGCGTCCGCACGGGCGAAGTCCTTCTCGGCGCGGGCCTGCTGCCGTTCGGCGAGCAGCCCTTCCACGAGTTCGGACAGCGCCTGCCGGGTGGGCGTTTCGTTGCCGCCCGCCTCGGACCAGCGCGCGGAGAGCGGGTCGAGGCCGAGCACGTCGGTCATCGCGCGCACGGAGGCGGCGATTTCGAGTGCCTTGGAATTGTCGGCCGCGTCGAGTGCTGCGTTACCGTCGCGGACCGTGTTGTGCAGCACTGCGAAGGCCTGCGGAGTGGCCAGGTCGTCGTCGAGCGCGGCGGCGAACTCCTTCGGGACCTCGCCGAGGTGGACCGCGCCGGCGATGCCCGCCGTGCGGCGAAGGAACTGCTCGATCCTCCGGTAGCCCTGCGCGGCCTCGCCGACCGCCCCGTCGGAGTACTCGATCGTCGACCGGTAGTGCGGCTGGACCAGGTAGTACCGCAGTTCGGGCGCCCGGTAGTTCTCGAGCATCGCCGGGATCGAGACCGTGTTGCCCAGCGACTTCGACATCTTCTCGCCGGACATGGTCACCCAGGCGTTGTGCAGCCAGAACCGCGCGAACCCGTCGCCCGCCGCGTTGGACTGCGCGCGCTCGTTCTCGTGGTGCGGGAACACCAGGTCGACGCCGCCGCCGTGGATGTCGAACTCCGCCCCGAGGTACGCCGTCGCCATCGCCGAGCATTCGAGGTGCCAGCCGGGACGGCCGGAACCCCACGGCGTCGGCCACGACGGCTCGCCCGGCTTCGCGGCCTTCCACAACGTGAAGTCGCGGGCGTCGCGCTTGCCCTCGCCGAGGCTCTCGCCCTGCTGGACCTCGTCGAGCTTCTGGCCGGACAGATCGCCGTAGCCGTCGAACGCCTTGACCGAGAAGTACACGTCGCCGCCCGAGGCGTAGGCGTGCCCGCCGTCGATCAGCCGCTGCATCAGTTCGACCATCTGCGTGACGTGCCCCGTCGCCCGGGGGGCGATCGAAGGCGGCAGGCAGCCCAGCGACTCGTACGCCGATTCGAAGGCGCGCTCGTGCGTGGCCGCCCACTCCCACCAGGGACGATCCGCGTCCGCGGCCTTGGTGAGGATCTTGTCGTCGATGTCGGTGACGTTGCGGACCATCAGCACGTCGAGTCCACTGTGGACGAGCCAGCGGCGCAGGACGTCGTAGTTCAGCGCGCCGCGGACGTGACCGATATGGGGAACGCCCTGCACGGTGGCACCACACACGTACATGGACGCCGTTCCGCTACGGGCGGGATGGAATTCCCGCACGCTCCGGGTCGCGGTGTCATAGAGGTGTAGTGCCACCCTAAAAGGGTACGGGGTCGGCGTGAGCGGTGTCGCAGTGACCGTATTACAGCAGGTTATGGGTGCGCATGACGCTGAGCAGGGCGTCCGGCCGCTCGGTCGTCGGCAGGGGCTCCACCAGCGCGAACGCGCAGCCGATCTCTCGCGCGGCGCCGTCCGCCTCCTCGCTGTCGCCGACCATCAGCGTTTCCGCCGGGTCGACGCCGAGCCGCTCGACGGCCGTGCGGAAGATCTCCGGCTCCGGCTTCACCGCTCCGACCTCGAACGACAGGATGAACTCGTCGACGAACGCGTCCCAGCCGCGGCGGCTGAACGCCGGCCGGATGTCGAAGGCGATGTTGCTCAGCACCCCGAGCTTCACGCCCTTGCCGGAGACGCCCTTGAGGACGGCTTCGGTGTCCGGGTACGGCGTCCACTGGCCGGGATCGATCAGCCGGGTGTAGAGCGCGACGGCCTGGTCGGCGTGCGGTACCCCGGACTGCTTGAGGACCTCGAGGTACACCTTCCGGTGCAGCGCCGGGTCGCGGTCGCGGTGGTTCCAGGCGTGCAGATGCTCCTCGTCGAGATCGACGACCTGGCCGACCGGCGCGGTCATCCGGCGCATCAGCTCGGTCTGGGCCTCGATGTCGAGGTTTTCCCCCTCGTGATCGGTGAGGTCGGCGAGCCAGGTCTCGTCCTGTTCGAGGCGGAAGACCGTGCCGGAGAAGTCGAACAACACAGCGCGAAAGGTCACGGGCCCCACATTAGCCACGATCGTGGGGTGTTCGCCGCTCCCCGTGCGTGAGATGAAAGGGCCCTTCATTGCAAATTTTGCAATGAAGGGGCCTTTCATCTCAGCTTCAGGCGGCGTTGCCGGTGATCCTGGTCGGCGTGATCCGGACCAGCACGCGGACGACGTCCGCCGGCTCCTCCGGGTAGTCCTTGCCGAGGTACTTGTGCGAGAGCTCGTTGATCAGCTCGCGCCCGCCTGCGTCGGTCATCTCCACGGTCCCGCGGATCTCGACGTAGTCGTACGGGTTCTCCTGGTCGAAGACCGAGACGGACACCCGCGGGTCCCTGGCCATGTTCCGCTCCTTGAGACGGCCTCGGACGGTCGCGAAGAGCACCGTGTCGCCGTCCCGCTTCGCCCACAGCACGGACGTCTGCGCGGAGCCGTCGGCGTTGATGGTCGCCAGCACCGGGAAGTTGTTGCCGTCGAGGAGTTTCTTGGTCGCGTCGTTGAAGGTCACACCCATGATCGCGAGCCTAAGCCACGTTCCCGGCGATCCTGTCCACCCGCAGGCGGACGATCACCCGCTCGACCTCCGGGCCCTCCGGCGGCGGGTCCTGGCCGAGGTACTTGTGGCTGAGCGCCTTCGGGAGCACCTTTTCGGGGTCCGGGGTGATCGTGACCGTGCCACGGAGTTGCGTGTGCCGGTACGGGTTCTCGGCGTCGGTGATCGACACGCTCGCGCGAGGGTCGCGACGGAGGTTTCGCACCTTCAACCTGTCTTCGGTGGCGCTGAAGACCAGATCGCCGTCGTCGAGGCCTACCCAGATGACCGAGGTCTGCGGGCCGCCGTCGGCGTCCAGCGTGGCCACGGTCGCGAAGTTCCTGCCGTCCACCAGTTCGCGGACCGGTTCGGGAAGTGTGACTGCCATGACAGCCCGAACCGGCTTCCGGCGGCGGCTATTCCTGCGAGGGCAGGAGCAGCGCCGTCGCGAACGCCGCGATGCCCTCGCCGCGTCCGGTCAGGCCGAGCCCGTCGGTCGTCGTCCCGGAGACGCTCACCGGCCCGCCGACGGCCTCGCTCAACACCTTCTGGGCCTCGTCGCGGCGCTTCCCGACGCGCGGCGCGTTGCCCACGATCTGGACGGTCGCGTTCCCGACGGTCCAGCCGCCCGCCTCGACCAGACGCCGCGCCTCCGCGAGGAACTCGACACCGTGCTTGCCCGCCCACCGCGGATCGCCGGTGCCGAACACCGCGCCGAGATCACCGAGCCCGGCCGCGGACAGCAGCGCGTCACACAACGCGTGCGCCGCGACGTCGCCGTCGGAATGTCCCGCGCAGCCGTCGACGCCGGGCCAGAGGAGCCCGGCGATCCAGCATTCGCGGCCCGCCTCGACGGGGTGGACGTCGACGCCGTTCCCGATCCTCACAGGGTTTCCTCTTTCCCGGCCACCGCGATCGCTTCGGCCAGTTTCAGTTCGAACGCGTTGGTGACGCGCATCGCATCCGGATGTCCGGCGACGGTGTGCGCGCCATCGAGAGACGGCTTGCCGGCATACGAGAGAAAAGTCTCACGGGTGAAGCCGAGCGGGGTTTGGGCCGTGCGCAGATATGCGCGGTCCTCGGTACCTGTGATCACCTTCGCCGCGTCGGTCACCTTCACGGTGTCCGCCATCGGAAGTACAGGAGCCACGAAAGGGGAGCCGGCACGGACCGCGTCCGCGACGGCACGGACCGTGTCCGCGGGAGTGAACGCACGCAAAGCGTCGTGCACGAGAAAGACGGGGTTTCCGGCGATTTCGTTTTCGACGGTGTCGAAAGCGTGCTTGAGCGACGGGCCGGGTACTATCCGGCAACGGTTTCCGAAGCCACTCAAAGCGGCCGAAAACAAATCAGCACACCGCTCGGGGGCCGCTACGACCACCAGATCGAGATCCGGCAGCGCGAGCAGCCCCCGCACAGTGTGCGTGAGTAACGCTTCACCATTGACCGGCGCGAGAGCGAGCTCCGCGTCGGAGGCATGGTGTCTGACGACAGTGACGAACACGATCGTGCTCATATCGACGTTGCTCATATGTGCGCGATCGTAGAGGTATCCCCCGCAGCCTCACCTGGCGTGGGACACCCGCCGGTTCAGACTGCCGCGGTTTCCAGAACTTCGTCGAGGAGGACTTCAGCCTTGTCCTCGTCGGTGCCCTCCGCGAGCGCCAGCTCGCTGACCAGAATTTGCCGCGCCTTCGCCAGCATGCGCTTCTCACCGGCTGAAAGTCCGCGGTCCTTCTCTCGCCGCCAGAGGTCGCGCACCACTTCGGCCACCTTGTTCACATCGCCGGAGGCGAGCTTCTCGAGGTTGGCCTTGTACCGACGAGACCAGTTCGTGGGCTCTTCGGTGTGCGGAGCACGCAGAACGTCGAAAACCTTGTCCAGTCCTTCTTGCCCGACGACATCACGAACACCGACGATCTCGGCGTTGTCAGCGGGCACGCGAACCGTAAGATCCCCTTGCGCGACTTTGAGGACGAGGTACTTCTTCTCCTCGCCCTTGATCACGCGGGTCTCGATGGCTTCGATGAGTGCGGCACCGTGGTGCGGGTAGACGACGGTCTCTCCGACCTTGAAAACCATGTGTCCTCTGCCCCTTTCGCTGAATTCATCTTAGCACGTGCCGACGAGGCCCACCTAGCGGCCCGCGATCGTCGTCGCAGGTCAGCGGCCTGACGGTGGTCCGCCGGGGGGTTGACAAACCCAATTCGCCCATGCTCACGCTGGTGAGAAGCGAACGATTTCCAATTCCTTTGTGGACGGTTGATCTTGGGCACGTCACCGCATTGGTGGCGTGTCAACGCGCACCGGGTTCTCCGGCCGCGAAGGCGCCCGGCTAGTCTTCGCGGTGAAGAGGCCGTGAGATGGAAGGACTCCGACGTGAGGCTGCAGAATCGGCGCGTGTTCGGCGCAGGTGTGCTGGCGCTCGGCGCCGCGTTCGTGCTCGCCGGCTGCAGTGCTGGTCAGATCACCCAGACCGACTCGCAGCAGCCCGCGGTCAACGGGACGTACGCGCAGGCGAAGGACCTGGTGCTGCGGAACGCCGCGCTCCAGTTCCCTGCCGAGGGCCAGGCGTACCCGGCCGGTGCCGCCGTGCCGCTGACGCTGACGATCGTGAACCAGGGCAAGCAGGACGACGAGCTCGTCTCCGTGTCCTCCGAAGCCGCCACGGGCGACGCCAAGATCACCGGGGCCAAGGTCATCGTCGCGAGTCACGCGCTCGTGATCGGCCCGTCCGACTCGGTCGAGTCGACCAAGGAGGTCGCTCCGACGAGCGCCCCGTCCTCCGCGCCGGCTTCGTCCTCGGGCGCGCCGTCGTCCTCGGGTGCCCCGTCGAGCAGTGAGTCCGGCGCCCCGTCTTCGAGCGTCGCCGGGACGGTCACGCCGTCCGCGGGCCCGGAGGCGTCCGGCGCGCCGGATCAGGTGGGCAAGGCCACGGTCGTGCTGCAGGGGCTGAAGCAGCCGGTGTGGGCGGGCCAGACGATCAAGGTCACCTTCGTCTTCAAGAACTCCGGCTCGATCACGCTGGACCTGCCGGTCGCGGCGCCGTCGCACCCGGGCAGCCGGGCGCCCGCGCCGGAGAAGGAAGCCAAGGGCGGCGGACACTAAGTCCTCGCAAGTACATGAAGGCCCCCTTCATTGCGCCTAGCGCGGTGAAGGGGGCCTTCATGTACTTGCGTCGTTGCCCGGGTTTGTCGGTGGTGGCCGCTAGCCTCGCGGAGTGGTCAAGAAAGGCAGTACCTACCGCTGCGGCGAATGCGGGTACGAGGCGCCGAAGTGGGTCGGGCGCTGCCCGGAATGTCAGGCATGGGGAACGCTCGAGGAGCGCGGCGACGCCCGTCCCGCGATAGCCAGGGTCGCGGCGGGCGCGCCCAGTGCCCCGGCGCGCCCGATCGGCGAGGTCGACGTCGAGACGGCGCGGGCCAAGCCCACCGGCGTCTCCGAACTGGACCGGGTGCTCGGCGGCGGATTCGTGCCGGGCGCGGTGATCCTGCTCGCCGGTGAGCCCGGTGTCGGCAAGTCGACCCTCCTGCTGGAGGTCGCCTATCAATGGGCGTCCACCGCGGGCCGCGCGCTGTACGTCACCGGCGAGGAGTCGGCGGGGCAGGTGCGCCTGCGCGCCGAGCGCACCGGCAACGTCCACGACGAGATGTTCCTCGCGGCCGAGAGCGATCTCTCCGCGATCCTCGGCCACGTCGACGCGGTCAAGCCGGGGGTGCTGATCGTCGACTCGGTCCAGACCATGGCCTCGCCGCAGGTGGAGGGCGCACCGGGCGGGGTCACGCAGGTCCGCGCGGTCACCGCCGGGCTGGTCGCGCTCGCCAAGGAACGCGGGCTGCCGATCGTGCTGGTCGGTCACGTCACGAAGGACGGTTCGGTCGCCGGGCCGCGCGTGCTGGAGCACCTGGTCGACGTCGTCCTGCAGTTCGAGGGCGACAAGCATTCGACGCTGCGGATGCTGCGCGGGATCAAGAACCGGTTCGGCGCCGCCGACGAGATCGGCTGCTTCGAACTGGTCGAGGAAGGCATCGTCGGCGTTCCCGACCCGTCGGGGTTGTTCCTCAGCCACACCGCGGAGCCGGTCGCGGGCACCGCGGTCACGGTGACCATGGAGGGCAAGCGGCCACTGCTCGGCGAGGTGCAGGCGCTGGTGTCGGCGACCCAGTCACCGCAGCCGCGGCGCGCGGTGAGCGGTCTCGATTCGGCGCGCGTCGCGATGGTGCTGGCCGTGGTCGAGAAGCGGGCGAACATCAAGGTCGGCGACAAGGACGTCTACGTGGCGACGGTCGGCGGCATGAAGATCACCGAACCCGGCATCGACCTCGCGGTGGTGCTGGCCCTGATCTCCTCGGCGAGGGACACCCCGCTCTCGCCCAAACTCGTCGCGATGGGCGAGGTCGGGCTGTCGGGCGAGGTCCGGCGGGTGCCGAGCGTCGGGCGGCGGCTCGCGGAGGCCGCCCGGCTCGGCTTCACCTACGCGCTGGTGCCGCCGGACTCCGGCAAGATCCCGCCGGGGATCCGGGTGCTGGAGGTATCGGACGTCGGAAGCGCGCTCAACGCCGCCAAGCACGCGCGCTAGCCAGGCGGGGGGCCGCCGTCGTCGGTGATCACCACCGAGATCGTCGTGTCGAACAAGGTCGTCCCCGGCCAGTCCTCGTCCTGTCCGTTGGACCGGACGGCGCGGTTCCCGGCGACGGCCGCCGTGGCCCGGTCGACGACGAACGTGCGCGTCTGGTCCGGCAACGCGACCGTGAAGGACACCGCGGGCCGTCCGCCGGGACCGGCCACGCTTTCCACGGCGATGCCGGGCATTGTCGCGAGCGCTTTGCACAGTGCCACCCGCAGCGCGCCGAAGCCCTGGGAAGACCGGAGGACGTTGAAGGCCATCTCGAACATCTCGGGCGCCGAGTTCGGCTGCTCCGGTGAGCGGCCGTCCGGCCAGAGGCCGTCGCGGCGGAGCCGCTCGGACAGCTTGGCCGGGTCGGCGGGCAGTTCCGAAAGGAACTCCGGGGTGGGGTGGGTCCACCCGCTTTTCGACGGCAGCCGATCCCGGGACGGGACGGGCGGCTGCGCCTCGGAGGTCTTCAACGGCGGAGGCGCCGGTGAGGTGGTGGTGGTTCGAGGCGGCTTCGCCTCGTCCACGGTGACGTGGGACGACGGGCCCGGAAGCGCTTCGCCGTAGGACATGGCCGTCTGGTAGTCGCCCTTGACCCATCGGATCTCGCCGGTTCCGGTGAAGCGCGTCTTGATCGGCTTCCGGCCGTGCGGCGGCAGCCATCGTTCGAGGATCTCGTGGGTTTGGTAGACGAGCCCGGTCTTGGTGACGTGCGTGGTCCAAGTGGATTCGGTGACGAGCCGGTACTGGTCGTCCCGGATCGGGAAGTCGTCGCCGTGGAGGGCTTCGAGCGCGTCTTCGCCCCGGGTGAGGGCCGAGTGGGCCGCGGGGTCCGGGCCGTCGTCGGCGGTGAAGACGTTCGTCGCCACGATCCCGCCGCCGGACACCAGCGCCGCGGCGGCCGCGGCCGCGATCCACCGCCACGAGCCCGGCCGCTTCTTCACCGGGGGCGCGGTCGCGGGGAGGAGTTCGTCGTCGACGTCGCCGGCGGCCCGCAGGAGCGCCGCCCTGGCGCGGGACAGTTCGTCCTGCCGGGTTTCCGGTTCCGCGTGGAGGCCGGCCAGCGCCTCGTCGAGTTCGGCCTCGGACCACACCTTCCTGATGCTACCGCCGTGCACTTTCACCCTCCTCCTCGTTACCTGAACCGTCCTTTGTGGACTCCGGAGCGTTGGCGCGCAGCCATCTCCGGATCCGGTGCAGCCGTGATCTGACCGTCCCGGCGGGAATCCCCAGCGCCTCGGCGACCTCGCCGGGTTCCAGCCCCGCCCACGAGACCAGCAGCAGGGTGTCCCGGTCCGCGACGCTCAATTCGGCCAGCGCGCCCGCCAGCTGGGCCGCGCGGGACTGCGCGTCGACCCGCTCGGCGACCCGCCCGTCGTGCCCGGCCGAGACCGTCTGGCCGGCGGCCGCGAGCCGGGCCGTCGCGGTGAGCGCCCGGGTCTCCGTGCGGACGTGGTGCCGCAGCAGATTGGTCGCGATGCCGTACAGCCACGCCCGCGCCGTCCCGGCCTCCGGGCGGTACGTCTCCCGTCTCCGGAGCGCCACGAGGAACGTCTCGGCGACGAGGTCGTGCGCGGTCTCGGTGCCGACGCGGCGCGCGAGGTAGCGCTGCAGCGGGGCCGCGTGGGCGTCGAAGAGCATGCCGAAGACGGGCGCGGGGTCGGGACCACCGAGATCCGGCCTGTCCAGTCCACGCGTGCCGGCCTGCTCGTGATCGTCTTTCATCACCTGCACGATCGCTATTGCCCGATGAGCCCATGAGCGTTCATTCGATCCTACTTTCGTCGTGGACCGATCGGGGGCGGCGCAGGTGAGGCCGCAGACAAAAGCCTCGGTACCGGAGATCCTGTTCACTATTCACCGATCCGAAGTGAAACTGGGGAAGGATTACCATGCGTCGACTCAGGACCGCGGTCGTCGCCGCGCTCGCGGTGTCCGCACTGATCACCGCGCCGGCGGTGGCCGTCGCTCAAGGTGAGAACGTCGTACCCGCGCCCGGCTTCGTGAATTCGATGGCGCCGCCCGCCAAGGTCGAAGGGGTCCGGGCCGCCGCGGAGCTCAACATCCAGTACCAGATCCAGGAGACCGGGTACTGGTGCGGCCCGGCCGCCACCCGCATCGCCATCTCGGCGAAGAACGGCAACCCGCCGAGCCAGCAGCAGCTCGCGAACGAGCTCCCGACCAGCACCAACGGCACCGACTGGATCGGGCAAGTCACCCGCGTCCTCAACAACCACGTCGCCGGTGGCTGGTACGAGACCAAGGAGATGCCGAACGACCCGCCGACCCAGGCGCAGCGCGACCTCCTGTGGCGCGACATCGTGCTGGACGTCGACAAGGGCTACGCGATCGTCGCGAACATCGTCGCCCCGGCGAACAACCACCCGCCGGGCTACCCGAACTACACGATCTACCACTACTTCACGATCATCGGCTACAACAGCGACAACATGACGGTGAAGATCGCCGACCCGGCCAACTTCGGCGGCAACCAGATCTACTGGCTCACCTTCAACCAGCTCGCCACCCTGATCCCGCCGAAGGGCTACTCGGCCTGACCCCTTCGCCATTCGGCACCTACTTGCGGCGTGAAGTGTCGCAAGCAGGTGCCGAATGGCCGGGTTGTACGAATCTTGTACGGGAGGGCTCGAAGCTGGTGTCCATGCGCATCAAGACGCTCGGTCTGGTGGCCGCTTCGTTGCTGGCCCTCATCGCCGCGCCGGCCCAGGCCGCCGACGGCAACCCCCTTGAGAAGACCAACGGCTTCTACGTCGACCCGAACTCCAACCCCGCCGCCTGGGTGAAGAACAACCCGGGCAGCACCGCCGACAAGATCAAGGCCGCCATCTCCACCAAGGCGGGCGCGCGCTGGTTCGGCAACTGGAGCGGGAACATCACGACGGCCGTCGACGGCTTTACCTACGCCGCCGACGTCGCGGACAAGCTGCCGATCCTGGTCGCCTACAACATCCCCGGCCGCGACTGCGGCGGTCACTCCGGTGGCGGCGCGGGCAGCCCGGAGGCGTACCGCACCTGGATCTCGAACTTCGCCGACGGCATCGGCGGCAAACCCGCGGTCGTCGTCATCGAGCCGGACGCGCTCGCGCAGGTCGACTGCCTGCCCACCGGTGAGCGCCAGACCCGCCTCGACCTGCTCAAGTACGCCGCGGAGCAGTTCGCCGCGAAGGCCCCGAACACCTGGGCGTACATGGACGGCGGCAACTCGACCTGGATCCCGGCCGCGACCATGGCCGACCGGCTCAACGCCGTCGGCGTGAAGTCGATCCGCGGTCTCGCGATCAACGTGTCGAACTACAAGACCACCACCGACTCGGCGAACTACGGCAAAGCCGTCAGCGCGGCGCTGTCGAGCAAGTACGGCTACACCAAGCCGTTCACGATCGACACGAGCCGCAACGGCAACGGCCCGCTTGGCTCCGAGTGGTGCAACCCGGCCGGGCGCAAACTCGGGGCGACCTCGCAGACCGGCGGCGGCGCCGAGATGCTGCTGTGGGTCAAGGTGCCGGGTGACTCCGACGGCAAATGCGGCATCGCGCCGAACGTCGAAGCCGGTCAGTTCAGCCCCGATCTGGCCCTGCGCCTGATCAGCGGGACCTGACCTCTCCCCTCAAGACCCGTCGCGCCGGCTGTTCGTCTGTGACTTTCGTTCTCCCGAGAAGGCGAAGGCCACGACCCCTTGGACAGCAGCCGGCGCGACGCCTCCATCCCCCGGAAAGGCCCCCTTCCCTCGGCTCAGCCGAGAGAAGGGGGCCTTTTCGTCGCTGTCCACAAAGGACACTGTCTCGAAGGGATCGTGAGTGATCAGGACGGTTCTAGCCGTCCTGATCACTCACGACACCCTTTCCTCGCTACTTGAGCGGGCTACCGGGAAAGCAGGTTCGCGCAGCGGATCAGCCCGATGTGCGAGTACGCCTGCGGGTGGTTGCCCAGCGAGCGTTCCGCGATCGGGTCGAACTGCTCGGGCAGCAGACCGGTCGGGCCCGCGGCGTCGACGATCTGCGTGAACAGTTCCTCGGCCTCGGTGCGCCGCCCGGTGAGCAGGTACGCCTCGATGAGCCAGGCCGCGCAGATGTGGAAGCCACCCTCGCCGCCGGGGAGGCCGTCGTCGCGGCGGTAACGGTACACAGTGGACCCACTGCGCAGTTCCGCCTCGATCGCGGTCACCGTGGACTGGAAGCGCGGGTCGGCCGGGTCGATCAGCCCGGTCAGCCCGACGAACAGCGAAGCGGCGTCGAGGTCCGTTCCGTCGTAGGCGGTGGTGAAGGCCTGGACCTCTTCGTTCCAGCCCTTGTCCAGCACGTCCGCGGCGATCTCGTCACGCAGCGAAGGCCACGCGCCAGGAACCGTCCGGCCGTAGACCTCGCCCAGTTTGATCGCCCTGTCGATGGTCACCCAGCACATCACCCGCGAGTACACCCGGTGGCGCGGCACGTGCCGCTCCTCCCAGATGCCGTGGTCCGGCTCGTTCCAGCGCCGCGTGACGGCCTCGGCCATCGCGCGCACCATCTGCCAGTCCTCGTCGCGCAGTTCGCCGCGCGCCTCCGCCAGCGTCTGCACGAGTTCGACGACCGGGCCGAAAACGTCCAGCTGTACCTGGTGGTTCGCGAGGTTGCCGACGCGGACCGGCCGCGAACCGGCGTATCCCGGCAGCGATTCGATGACCGCTTCGGCGCCGATCACGCTGCCCGCCAAGGTGTACAGCGGATGCAGCCGCTCCGGACCGGCCAATGTGGACAGCACGCCGTGCAGCCAGCGGAGGTAGCCTTCGGCCTCGTCGGTCGAGCCGAGGTGGACGAGTTCGCGCACGGTCATGGCCGCGTCGCGGATCCAGCAGTAGCGGTAGTCCCAGTTGCGGACGCCACCGATCTCCTCCGGCAGCGAAGACGTCGCCGCCGCGAGCACGCCACCGGTGTCGGCGTTGACCAGGCCACGCAAGGTCAGCGCCGAGCGGCCGACGAGGTCGGTCTGGACGCTGGGCAGTTTGAGCGTCTGCGCCCAGGTGCTCCAGTAGTCGCCCGCACGCGAGCGTCGCTCCACTTCGGACAGTTCGTGCGCGCCGAGATCCGAGGTGCCGCAACGGAGTTCGAGCACCACCGGATTCTCCGGGGTGGGAGTGACGAGCGCCGTCGCGGTGTCGTTCATCCCGTCGGAGGTGATCTCCCACTCCACGCCCGGCGAACGCAGCGCGAACGGTTCCGAGGTGCCCTGCACCAGGATCCCGTCCTCGTCGGCGACCAGCTTCACCGGCACACCACCGAATTCGGGGCGCGGCGCGAAAACGATCTCAGCGGCCGTCTCGCCCGAGATCACGCGGACGAGATCCGTGCGGTGCGCGGGGCTCTCCGGCTCGAGGTAGTCGGTGACGAGCAGTCGCGACCAGCGGGTCTCGACCGTCATCGTGTTCGGCAGGTAACGCTGCCCGAGCGGCAGGCCGTTGCGGTGCGGCTTGATCGAGAAGTGACCGGCACCGGCGCCGCCGAGCAGATCCGCGAAGATCGCGGGCGCGTCGGGGCCGGGGTGGCACAGCCAGGTCAGCCGGGCGTCCGGCGTGACGAGCGCGACCGAGCGTTCGTTGGCCAGCATGGAAAGCCGCTCGATCGGCGGGGCCTGCTCGCCGTAGAGCCAGTTGCGCCGCTCTTCGAGGAGGAAGGCGAGCGCCATCGCGACGTCGACGGTGTCCGGAACGCGGTACTGCGCGAGGCTTTCCCCGTCGCCGACCTTCACGCCGAGGTCCGGGCCGGAGATCCGGGCGAACGCCTTCTCGTCGGTGACGTCGTCGCCGAGGAAGATCGCCGCCGTCGCGCCGACCTGGTGACGCAGGGTGTCCAGCGCGCGACCCTTGTCCGTCTGGACGACCGCGAGCTCGACGACCTCCTTGCCGTCGGTCGTGGACACGCCCTCCCACTTCGACGGTCCATTGTGGACATCACGAAGGACCCGGCGGCCCGCCTCGTGCTCGGCGCGGCGGACGTGCACCGCGATGCTCGCGGGCTTGACCTCGAGCGAGACGCCCGGCACGTCGAGCACCAGGTTCTCCAGCTCGGCTTCAAGCCGTCTGTGGAGCTCGCGGGCCTTGTCGTCGAGCGCGTGGATGAAGCCGATGTCGAACTCGGATCCGTGACTGCCGACCAGGTTCACCTCGGCCGGGAGACGGGACAGGGTGGCGAGATCGCGCAGCGCACGGCCGGAGATGACCGCGGTGGTCGTCTCGTGCAGGCCGGCCAGCGACCTGAGCGCGCCTACCGATTCGGGCAGCGGCCGGGCTTCGTCCGGATTGGCCGTGATCGGAGCGAGCGTGCCGTCGTAGTCGCAGGCGACCAGCAGCCGCGGCGTGCGCGCGACCTGGACAATCGCGCGCCTCAGCTCGGCGGGCAGTGCCTCGGCGGTCAACGATTTCTCCTCGGGAGCGTAGCGGGGGACTGGATGGTGTTTATGGAGACACAGTCAGTCGGCCGGTTCGGCACCAAGCGCCTGGAGGAACGAGCGCGCCCAGCGGTCGACGTCATGCGTGAGGACCTGTCGACGCATGGCGCGCATACGGCGGCGTCCCTCTGCGGGGTCGAGCGTAATGGCAGTCTCCAAGGCGTTCTTCACCCCGTCCAGGTCATGCGGGTTGACCAGGAGTGCACTGGTCAGCTCCGCCGCGGCGCCGGCGAACTCCGAGAGCACGAGCGCGCCACCCAGTTCGTGGCGGCAGGCGACGTACTCCTTGCAGACGAGGTTCATCCCGTCACGCAGGGGAGTGACCACCATGACGTCGGCCGCGGAGAAGAACGCGGCCAGCTCCGTCCGGTTCACGGACTGATGCAGATAATGCACGACCGGGTGACCCACGCGGGCGAATTCGCCGTTGATCCTGCCGACCATCTGCTCGATGTCGCCGCGCATCCGCTGGTAGTGCTCGACCCGCTCGCGGCTCGGCGTGGCCAGCTGGACGAACGTGACGTCCTCCGGGCGGACGCGGCCTTCGTGCAGCAACTCGTGCAGCGCCTGCAACCGCAGGTCGATGCCCTTCGTGTAGTCGAGCCGGTCGACGCCGAGCAGGACCTTCTTCGGATTGCCCAAGTCGCGGCGCAGCTGGGCGGCGCGTTCGGCGACGCCCTTGGTCTTGGCGAGTTTGTCGAGGCCGATGGCGTCGATGGAGATCGGGAACGCGCCGACCCGCACGGTGCGGTCGCCGACCTGCATCAGGCCGGGGCGGGTGCGGATGCCGACCGCGCCGCGGCTGGACTCGAGACCGGCCAGCTGCCGCGCCAGCCAGAGGAAGTTCTGCGCGCCACCCGGCCGGTGGAAGCCGACGAGGTCGGCCCCGACCAGGCCGCGGACGATCTCGGTCCGCCACGGCATCTGCATGAACAACTCGACCGGGGGGAACGGGATGTGCAGGAAGAAGCCGATCCGCAGGTCGGGGCGCAGTTCGCGGAGCATCGCCGGTACCAGCTGCAACTGGTAGTCCTGGATCCACACGGTCGCGCCCTCGGCGGCGACCTTCGCGCTCGCCTCGGCGAAGCGCCGGTTCACCCGGACGTAGGACTCCCACCAGCTCCGGTCGAACACCGGCCTGGCCACCACGTCGTGGTACAGCGGCCAGAGCGTCGCGTTGGAGAAGCCCTCGTAGTAGTCGCGAACGTCGTCCGAGGTCAGGGAGACCGGGTGGAGGACCAAGCCGTCGTCGTCGAACTCCTCGACCTCGACGTCGGGCACGCCGGGCCAGCCGACCCAGGCGCCCTTGCGTGAGCGCAGGAACGGTTCGAGCGCCGACACCAGCCCGCCAGGGCTCGCCGTCCAGCGCCTGCTCCCGTCGGCGGTCCGTTCGAGGTCCACCGGGAGCCTGTTCGCCACCACCACGAAATCCGCGGAGGCCGTTCTGCTCGTCTCGGCAATCACTTCGTCCACCAGCCGCTCCCTCGATTCGCGGGTCGCTGCCCTAAGCGGAAACCCTATCGCGCGAGGAGGCCGCGGCCCGTCGGCGAGCGATCACTCCAAGCGTCGTTCGGCGGGTTCCATCGGACCCGCCATTCGCGGTCCGGCGAACTTGCGTTCGAGCCTGCCGAGCCCCGTCCGCACCGGTTGCGCGAGGTATTCGCCGAGTACCACGCCCGCTGCCAGGGCAAGCCCGATCGCGACCGCGGTCATCAGCGTCGAGATGTTCCCGCCGGGCTCGACGCCCAATTGGTATAGACCACGATAGGTGGAGAGACCGGGGAGGAGGGGCGTGATGCCGGACACAGCCACCACGAGCGGCGTCACCTTGAGCCGCCTGGCGAGCACGCCACCGCAGAAACCGACCAGCGTGGCGGCGACGGCGGACGAGCTGACGGCCTGGAAGTCGGTCAGCATCAAGGCGCCGTACACCGCGCCGCCGATGGCGCCCGCCGCACCCGCGACGATCATCGCGCGCAGCGTCGAATACGAGGCGAGCGCGAAGCAGGCCGACGCGCCGATGCTGCCGACGACGATGATCGGAAGTTGCTGCGGCGTCGAGGAGACGACCTCGGGCAGCGGCGTCAGCGGCAGGCCGAGCAGTACCGCGATCTTCAGCGCGAGCACCACCCCCGCGATCAGCCCGGCACTCATCAACGCGGTTTCCATCGTGCGCCCGGCCGCCGTGACGTAATAGCCGGTGATGGCGTCCTGCACGGCGGAAACCGTGGAAAGACCGGACAGCAGCACGGTGACGGCCGCCGCGACGACCAGCGTGGGTTTGTCCGTGGTGAGCAGGTCACTGCTGACGATCGCCATCGCGGACAGGGTCGCGAACAAGCCGCCGATCACCTGCTGGAAGAAGAACGGCAGCGCGAAGCGGTTCAGCAGGCGGCCGAGCCGGTCGATGGCCGCGCTGATCACCAGCGCGACCAGCGCGACGTCGATGCTGCCGCCGAGGATCAGGGTGATGAACGCGGCCAGCCCGCCCCAGGCGGCCGTGGCCACCCAACGGGGGTACGGGTGCGGCGCGGTCGTGAACCGCTGAAGTTCCTGCTGCGCCTCTTCGGCGGCGATGTTCCCGCGGACGATCCGGCGGACCAGCGTCTCCGTCTGGGTGAGCCGCGTGTAGTCGAGGCTGCGCGAACGGACCACGCGCAGCGCCGTCACCGGTGCCATGTCGGTGCCGCGGTGGCAGGTCACCGTGATCGACGTGAAGATCACGTCGACCTCGCAGTGCGGAAGGCCGAGCGCGGAGGTCAGCGCGATGATCGTCGCGGTGACGTCGGAAGCGCCGGCGCCGCTCGACATCTGGACCTCGCCGATGCGCAGGGCGAGGTCCAGGACGAAGTTGACCGTCGAGTCGTCGGGCGGCTTCGGGCCCATCGCCTCGTCGCTCTCGACGGCGGGCTGCTCGGCCGTCGGGGCTTCGAGGATCTGCCAGGCGCGGCGGCGCAGCAGATTCGGCCGGTGCGAGCGGGCCTGGTGGATCGATCGCTCTCCGTCACGCTGGCGCGGGGCCTCCAGCAGCCATTCGCCGCGTTCGGGTGTTTCGTCCTGGTTCTTTTCGGCACCACGTTCGCCGCGCTGGGCTCCCTTGGTGTGCTCGTTGATCTTCATGATCGATCCACCTCCTCACTCTCTTCGCCGGTACATTCCCGAGGAGCATCGGGGGCGGTGGCCCGACCGTTGCAGGAAACCCGAAGTGGCGTCCACCACGTCAGAGGAAGATCATCGTCACTCGGCGGGTTTGCGGCACACTGCATGCCATGGCGTCCTCCGTGAGCAGGCGATCCGTCCTTCGGGCGGCCGGTTTCACCGCGGCCGGGACGGCGGCGACATTCACCCTTTCGGGGGCATCTAGCGGGGCGGAGGCCCCGGTTTTCGCGCACGGCGTGGCCTCCGGCGACCCGATGCCCGATTCGGTGCTTCTCTGGACCCGGGTCACGCCCTCGGCCGAAGCCGTTCCGGGATCCGGAAAAGGGGCACCGGTGGACGTCCGGTGGGAGGTGGCGAAGGACGCCGGATTCGCCGGCGTCGTCGCGCGCGGTCACCTCCGGACCGGGCCGGAACGTGACCACACGGTGAAGGTGACGGCGGAGGGACTGTGCGCGTCGACGGCGTACTGGTACCGCTTCACGGCTCAGGGGAAGGTCTCGCAGACCGGGCGGACACGCACCGCGCCTTCGCACGACGAGGACGTCGCGAGCCTGCGATTCGGCGTGGTCTCGTGTGCCAATTGGGCAGTCGGTCACTTCGCCCCCTACGGCTATTTGGCCGACCGTGACGACCTCGACGCCTTCATTCACCTGGGTGACTACCTCTACGAAGGGAATCCCAACCCTGCGGGTGATCTCCGGCCTTCGGTACCGCCCAACGAGTTGATCACCCTGGGGGACTACCGGCAACGCCACGCGATGTACAAGACCGACGAGCACCTCCGACGGCTGCACGCCCGTCACCCGATGGTCGCGACCTGGGACGACCACGAGGCCGCCGACAACGCTTGGTCCGGCGGGTCGCCGTCACACGACCCGGCGACCGAGGGTGACTGGCGCGACCGGATGCGGGCCGCGCACCAGGCGTACTTCGAATGGATGCCGGTGCGGCACCGCGGCGACCGGCTGTACCGGCGGCTGAAGTTCGGGACGCTGGCCGACCTCACCATGCTGGACCTGCGGACGTACCGGACCCGGCAGCCCGGCGCGGCTTCGGCGGAGGGCACCATCCTCGGCGCCGAGCAACGGCGGTGGTTCCTGGACGGCCTCGCACGCGGGACGGCGTCCTGGAACCTGATCGGGAACTCGGTGATGGTCACGCCGATCAAGATCCCCGCGCTGCCGACCCGCGAACGGCTCGCGCTCGACGACCTGCTCGACGGCCAGCCGACCACGGTGAACACCGACCAGTGGGACGGCTACACCGAAGATCGCCGCCGGGTCCTCGACACGATCGCCGCACAAGGCCGGGGCAACACGGTGTTCCTGACCGGCGACGTCCACTCTTCGTGGGCGAACGACGTGCCGCGGGACGGGACGAGCGTCGCGGTGGAGTTCGTCTGCCCGTCGGTCACCTCGGACAACATCGACGAGCAACTCGGTGTCCCGCCGCGGACCGGCTCGCTGAAGGTCGAGGCCGCGATCCGCGCGCTGAACCCGCACGTGCGCTTCGTGGAACTCGACTCGCACGGCCCCGGCGTCCTCGAAGTGACACCGGACGCCGTCCGGATGAACTGGTACTACGTCATCGACCGCCGCGACCCGGCGACCGCCGTGACGTTCGCGCACGCCTTCCGGACCGTCGCCGGCGAGCCCCGGGTGCGCCCTGCGACGAGCTGAACGGGCGCCGATATACTGGGCTCGCCCGGGCTGCCCTGGGCAAGGCCGCTATAGCTCAGCTGGTAGAGCATCTGTCTTGTAAACAGAAGGTCAGGGGTTCGAGCCCCCTTGGCGGCTCAAGATCAACATGATCGTTGACCTGCTGATTCGTCGCGTTATGTGAGCGTTGTTCATATTTTCCTCGGCGTCATTGGGCTCCGTTTCGTCTCCGTTTTCACAGCCGTGCCGATTTTGGGTCGAGTCTGCCTGCGGTACGGACGATGTCTGGGCAGGATGAGGCGGGCGCTCAGGACGTGCCTCCCTGGGCTCTGGCGAGGCATGCTGTCTCGCGTGGGCAGAGGTCCACGCCGCGAGCGGCTCAGGTTCAGGCAAGAGGCCGATGGAGCGAGCACGCGCGAGTTCTTGAGTGTCGTCCGGTTTGGGCTGGGGCTGGCGGTTGAGCCCGGCCAGCACCGCGGGCGGGTCCCGAGCCAGTCCTGGTCACCGAAGTAGGCCAGGCAGTGGCGACGGCGGCGCGCTTGGCATTGAACGTCGCCGGGGCCGCGTCTCCCCACGCGGTGCGGATGTTCGGGCGCAGCCCGTTCGCGACCGCCGCCGACGGCGAACTCGCCAAGGTGTGCGATCCCGGCGAAGGCAGTGGGCAGTGCGGAGGTGTAGGAGCGGACGGTCTCCGGCGAGGTGATGCGGCCGGATCGGCCTCGCCGCCCGGCGAGGTGCCGCAGGAACGAGGCGAGCGCGTCGGCCGCCGGCACGCCGGAGGACGTCTCTCCGCGGCGACGGCGAGGTGCCCTTCGGCGCCCACCGGGCCCTCGATTACCTAGTTGTCAGCTAATACCCGCGAAAAGGGTGGCTCCCGCGAACGCGCTCCCGCAGGAGCCGTTCCGGCCAATTGTCAGATAATACGTCATTATCTGACAATTGGCCGGAACTGTGGGCGATGGAGGTTTTCGCTGTGCCGCAAAGGCCTGGCCAGACCAGCCGCTTGCTCCCACTCTCCTGGAGGTACTTCCACGACACAGGAGAAACACCATGATGAAGAACCGCATGTTCGCCGGCCTGGCGATCGTGGCGTTCGCTGCCACTGCCTTCTCCGCTCCGGCCCTCGTCACCACGACAGCCCAGGCCGCAGATGCCCAGGCATCCTGCCGCGGTCGCGCAGAAGGTGCTTGGAATGTCCCCGGTGATGGCGACCCGGCTGGGACGGTTCGCTGGCACGACTACAACCAGGACACCGGAGACGACCAAGACAACTTCGAACTCGCCGACAAACCTGGCGACGGAAAGTCCGTCTCCCTCCGGGTGAAGAACCACGCCACCGGGAAGGAGTACTACGAGCACATCTACAGCGGCGCCACCGTGTGCATGGGCGTCGGAAACGTTCCCAACGGCGACTACGTGTACTGGTCCGCGTGTAGCTGGGACGATGGTGCGATCGTCGAGTGCCGAAGCGGCACGATCACCGAATAGCAGGCAAAGTGGCGGCGACGTCGAGGGTGGTGAGGCCTCGCCGCTACATTCCCGCCGCTACGAATGCATGCTCGAGACCTGCCGCGGAATCGTCACCATCCGCAAAGCCACCCACGGTCGGGGCAGCGGCCTCGACGTCCAGCGATTTCCCGGCCATCGTTCATCAACCCCCGGCGTGACGTCGCGGGGCCAACCACCAGCTGCTCTCTGGAAAAGTTGCCACGAAGGCCCAGCGTGGTGACCACGCCGGGACCTTCGGGCCTGGTTGAGCAAGTCGGACAGCAGCGTCGCGGGAAGCTGAGCGGCCAGATCGATCAGCGCGGTGTTGCGGCTCAGCCTCGCCCGGATGCCCAGCCGGTTCAACCGCCGCATGAGTTGCCGGGCGCTGATCGGGCGGCCGGGTGCGCCTCCCGGCAGGAGCCAGGCCGGCTCCATCGTGCGGCCCACGACAGCGCGTCCGCGGCGACGGTCGACAAGGTCCATCATCAGCGCGTTCGGGGAGACGGCTTCGGGAAGCTGACGCCGGCCGTGACGGTGCTCCGGTCGGACGGGCACCTCGCGATAGCCGCACTGGTTTGGGTTATGCAGCCTGCGGCCTGGATATTCGAGCGTTATTGGTGGCTGCCCCTTGTCGTGGACAGTCGTTGCCCGCCTTTCGGTGGCGTGGCGGCGAGGAATTCGTAGGCTCACGCAGGCGTCAACGGTCGATCTGTTCTCGCTGTAGGCGGCTGATGTCGGTCCCGCTGGTGACAGGTGGCGTTGGTAGTCGATCAGGCTGGTACTCGTCGATATGCGTTCGGGCGATCTACGTGTGCGCTTGGTCAGTGGGCTCCGTTTTCACCGCTGTGCCGAAAGTTGCGGCTTCGGGTGCGTGTGGCCACGCCTCGGAGGCGTAAGACAGGGCGGACCGCCCCGCGTTCACCGAGCGGGCAACAAAGTGCGGGGGCTCACGGCGGCACGTAGCCGCGCGCGCAGGCCACGCTTGGCCAGGCCGCGTCGGACTTCCCGCACCGCTGCCCACGCCTGCGGCCCGGAGTGTGGACCGGTGCCCACGCCCGACCACAGTGCGACGTCCACTGTGGACGCCAACAGGTGCAAGCCGTCTACTGTGGACTGGTCGACGGTGCCGTGAGCGACCGCCGCCAGGTCGCGGACCGTCATGCCCGCGGTGCACGGGACGCGGTGCTCGCGTAGCCGATCCTTGGCCTCCCGGCAGGCACCGAGTACCGCGCCGATGCCCGGCTGACGTCGCCGCCGCCACGTACGCGCACCCTTGGCCAGCGGGATCCCGGCGAACCACGCCACCACCAGCGCCGCGAGCGCGACCAGGACCGGACCGAACGGGAACGTCCAGCCGCCGTCTCCGGTGCCGTCGTCCCCGGGGCCGGAATCGCCGCCGGGCAGCGGCCGGTCCTGTAGCTGCTCGGCCGGTGGCAGCTGCGTTCGAGCTTGCGCGGTCACCGCCGCGAGGCTGTTCGCGCTACCGGTCGCGGTGCGCGCCGCGCCCGTCGGATCCAACGCCACCCAGCCGACGCCGGACACGGCGACCTCCGGCCAGGCCACGACATCGCCGTTGTGGACGGTGTAGTCGCCGTCGGCATCCGGTTTGTCAGGTGTCCGGAAACCGACCACCAGCCGGGCCGGGATGGCGAGGGTCCGCGCGAGCGCGACGTACGCGCTCGCGAACTGCTCGCTCGTGCCCAGTTTGGTCTCGAAGAGGAACTTCCGCAGTTGCGGCCAGCTGTGCCCGCTCGGCAGGTCGGCTCCGGTGGCCAGCCGGTAGTGCTCGCGCAAGAACCGCTCCAGCGCGAGCGCGATCCTGAAGCTGGGACGCAGCCCGCCGACGGCTCCACGCGCGAGCTGACCGACTTCCGGTGGCACGTCGCCGATGCCCGCGAGACCGCCGGGAGCGGAGGAGTCGAGCGCCGCGTCGAGCAGATCCGCCGGGCGGATCTCCGGTGACCACCAGCTCAAGGTGTACCGCTGTGGGCCGTCATTGGGGCGTGGCAGCCAGAGGCTGCCCTGCGATTCCTCGACCAGCGGCGCGATCCCGCCGACCGCGGCGGGCCACGTCTGGCTGGGCAGCCACGGACCGGCCAGGCCGCTCGTGGTGATCGTCGCCGACCGCCGGTGCGTGGGCACGGCCACCGCCGGACCGGGCGCGAGTTCGGTGCCGAGCCGCCGGTAGCGGCTGCCGGGGCTCCAGTTGACGCCGTCGAAGTCGTCGAAGGCGACCAGTGGCCAGCGGTCGGTGTCGGCGTCGCCGCGGAAGGAGAACACCGGCGTGTCCGGATGTTCCAGCCGGTAGGCCAGGTCGTCCAGCGGGTTCGCGACTCGCGCGTCGAGTTCGGCGAGCTGATCCTGTTTCAGCGAGTAGGCCGGACCGGGAGCGGGCACGAGCAGGTTCGCGACGAGCGCGCCGGTGACGCCGAGCACGAACGCGGGCACAGCCAACGCCAGCACGGACACCTTCCTGCGGTGACCTTCCACGTCGGCCTGCGGCATCAGGACGAACACCCCGCCCGCGACAGCCGCGTACCCGAGCCCGCCGAACAGGGCCGGGAATCCGGACGTCGCCTGGTAAAGCTGGCTCACCACCACGACGGTAAAGCTCGGAAGGAGCGCCAGGATCGGCCGCCTCAGCCGGAGCAGCTCGACACCGAGCACCCCGGCCAGCAGCACCAGCAACGGGACGAACAGCAGCGTGGACGGCTCCGGTCGCGCCGGCCAGGTCGACTGCAGCGCGAGCCGCCAGGATTCGGTGACGCCGTCCGCGAGCGCGGAAAACGTTGCCCCGGTGGGAAAACCGGTGGCTGTCGTCGAGTAGAGCACGGTCTCGACCACGCCGGCCAGCCCGACGATCAGCAGCAGCAACGTCCGCCACGGCACCAGGGATTCCCAGCGTGAGCACAGCTCGGTGACGCCGAAGGCCAGTATCAGCGGGACGCCGATAGGTGCGAGCAACGCCGTCACGCCGAACACCGGGGCGAAGAACAGTCCCGCGACCGCGGCGGCCAGCAGGATCAACGCGGTGGTGAGGCGGTTCATCCCACCACCTCGTTCCATCTGCGGACCGCGTGCGCGGCGTCGGCGGCACAGATCACGCGGACGCCAGGAACGGCGATCGGCTCGGCCGCCGCGAGGTCGACGAGGAAGAGCGAGGAATAGCGTGGCCGCAAGGTGGTCAGCCCGTCGACCCTGCCGGTGGTGACGGCCATCAGACAGCCGCCCTGGTCACGTGCGGCCGCCAGCTCGCGGGTCACGAGCGTTTCCCCGGTGTCCTGGCCGATCTGGCACAGCTCGTCGAGCAGAAGCCGCGAACCGAGCGGGCCGCCGGCGGTGGTGAGGTCGAGACCACTGGAACCGACGAGCCGGGTGTGATGCCCGGCCATCGCGGACGCGTGCAGCACCGACGCTGCGAGGTCGACCGCTTCTTCGAAGACCTCGGGTGTGAAGGACGATCGGCGGGTGTCGAGCAGAAGTGTGAACCGCGGCTGCTGCGGATCGGCGTAGTCGCGGACCATCATCCGGCCGGTCCTCGCGGTGGCCTTCCAGTGCAGGTGCCGGACTTCGTCGCCTGGCTGGTACTCGCGGACGTCGCGCAGATCGAGTGAGCCGCGCAGCGAGTCGGTCGTCCTTCCGTCGTGGTGATGGCGCGGGTAGCCGCCGATCAGGGCACGGGCGGGATGACGGCGCGGATGCACCCAGAGTTCCGCGGTCTCCCCGGCTGAAAGCCGGTTCCTTGCCAAGCCGAACGGGTCCACCCGGTGCAGCGTCAGCGGTCCGACCGGGAGCCTGCCGCGGCGGCCGGTCGGCAGTTCGTAGCGGTAGGTGGCTTCGGCGTTCTGAGCGAGCGACCGGACTCGGACGGTCTGGACGGCGGCGCCTGCCTTGTCCCAGGCGTCGAACCCGCGCTGGCGACGTCCGGCGAGGTTGCGGACTGTCAGCTTCGCGAGCGCCGGGCGTCCGCGTTCGACGCGGTCCGGATATATCTCGCGGGAGACGTCGACGCGCAGGCCGCGTGCGGTGACGACGACCGCGGCGGCCACCACGGCGAGCCCGACCGCGCCCATGACGCGGAACAGCGGATAGCCCGCCCACTCGGCGACCGCGAGCAGCAATATCGACACCACGAGCAGGACCACACCGCGGGCGGTCAGCCGCATGGTCAGCGGCCCGCGTGGTTCATCGCCGGCGCCGGGACGGACGCGAGCACTTCGGCCACGATGTCCGCGGGGCCGCGCAGGTTGAGCTCGGCCTCCGCGGTGAGCACGAGCCGGTGTGCGAGGACCGGGACGGCGACTTCCTTGATGTCGTCGGGAGTGACGAACTGGCGGCCTCCGGTCGCGGCGATCGCTTGCGCGGCCCGGACGAGCGCGATGCTGCCACGCGGGCTCGCACCGAACCGGACGGCGGAGTGCACTCGGGTGGCCGCGGCGATCCGGGCCGCGTACTCGCAGACGGCCTGATCGAGGTGGCCGGCGCGGACTTCGGCGATGGCGTCGAGCAGCGTCGGGATGTCGACCACGGCAGGCAGGTCGTCGGCGGAGACCCCGGCGCAGTCACCCATGATCACCATGACCTCGGATTGCAGATCCGGGTAGCCGACCGAAAGCCGCATCAGGAACCTGTCGAGCTGGGCCTCGGGCAGCCGGTAGGTGCCCTCCATCTCGATCGGGTTCTGGGTGGCGATGACGAGGAACGGCCGTGGCACCTCGTGCCCGACGGCGTCGACCGTGACCCGCCGCTCGGCCATCACCTCGAGCAGCGCGGACTGCGTTTTCGGGGTACCGCGGTTGATCTCGTCGGCGACCACGATATTGGAGAAGACGCCGCCGGGATGGAACGCGAACCGCTCGTCCTTCTGGTGGTAGACGGTGACGCCGGTGATGTCGCCGGGAAGCAGGTCCGGGGTGAACTGGATCCGGCTCCAGCTGCCGCCGATACTGCGGGCGAGGCAGCGGGCCAGCGTTGTCTTGCCGAGGCCGGGCACGTCTTCGATGAGCAGGTGTCCCTCGGCGAAGAGCGCGGCCACGGCGAGCCGGACGACCTCCGGCTTGCCGCGGATCACCCCCTGGATGTTCGCCGCGATCAGTTCGAAGGCCTCCCCGGCCTTGGACTTGCTCACCTTGCCCCCTGCGAAGTCGATCCCGCCGGACCGTTCGGCTCATCATGCCACCGGCTCAGCGTAATCGGCTAGGTACAGGAAAGGGATATCCCCAGTACATCGGTGGCTTGGGGTCGTGAGTGTTTTGTGTCGTTAGAACGAATCGTGTTCCAGGTACCTACGGCGGGCGGCGTGCCGGGATCGCAGGTCCGTGAAGGGCTCCTTCCCTACTCTGAGGGTAGGGAAGGAGCCCCTCACGGCATGCTGGGCTGAGCTTGGCCCGGCGTGAGGCAGGGCGGGCAGGAACGCCATCTTGAGCCCCGGCACTACAGCGACAGCGCGTGAAGGCCCCTTCCCCAGTACATGAAGGAGGCCTTCATGTACTTCACTTCACGCAAGAAGCGCCGCAGGCCACGCAGTAGGTACTTAAGAGGAGGCTCGCCAGAACGACACAAAACACTCACGACCATCTGAGTCTGCCTTCTCAGCCGCTGGTGGCCTTGGTGATCCCGTCGGACACGCGCTGTGCGAGCTGCTGGAACTTGGCCCACGAGTCCTGATCTTCGTCCCAGTCGTACATCGTGCGCTTGCAAATGGTCCGGTAGAACGGATGAGCGGGGTCGGCGGCCATTTCCCGCATCAAACTCGCCACCTCGACGGCGCGATCACCGAGGATGTGCACCATCCGTTCCGCGGACTCGTCGGCTTGTTCCTCCAGGTTGTCGTGGATGAACAATTCGAGCTCGTCGGAGTTGTAGTACGAGATGAACTCGTTGAGCAGCGCGTCCTGTGGGGTAGGTGTCATTGGTCTCACGGCTCCGGGTAGTAGGTGACTGGGCGCCACTCGTTCGTGCTCGGTACGTACTCGTAGCTCACAGTGGCGGTCATTTGGGGTCCTACGACGAGATCGGAAATGCGTTCGCCGTTCGCGTCCAGCACGGGGGGACTACTCGGCCCGCCGACCCGGCGCGCGACTTGCGCTGACTCGCCGAACCCCCGAAGGTCGTTCGTGGTCACACTCACCGGGTGCCGGACCGGTCTCCCGGTAACCGGATGCACATAGAGCTGTTGACCTGTCACGGGATCAGTGTAGGAAGGCACCTTGCCATCGCGGAGGTGAGCTTCGAGCTCGGTGCGCCCCCGCCCCAGCGCTTCAGCTTCTGCTTGTGCGCTGCGGAACCGGGAGGCGCGGCCGGCTTTCGCAGGCAGCCCATCCGGGGCTATGCCGGTGCGTACTCGCGTGGCCTGCTCCGCGTCCGTCGTTTGGTAGCCATGTCTGCTGTGACCGTGACCCTCCTGCGCGGCGTTCGGATGCGGGTTCTCCAGTGGTTGATCGACATCGGAGACCGACTGCTCGGCACGCCGGCGAGATTGGTCCGCCTGCCATTGCTCCCGGGTCATGGACCGGGCGGAATCGCTGGAGCAGTCCTCGCCACCCGCGTTGTGGGTGAGAACGTCTTGGCCGCCGACGTTGACGTAGTACGTGTGCAGGCCCTCGACGGTGAGGTTGTGCACCTGCTGCCGTTGTGTCCACTCGTGCACGGCGACGACTTCCAGCAAGCGGCCGTCGGGGGCGCGGAGCAGGTTGCCGCGGCCCAGGTCTTCGGCGTCGGTCCAGCGGCCGGTGTCGGCGACCCAGAACGGGTGTTCGTCAGTAGCGGTGACGGTGCCGGTGGCGTTGCCCCGGTCGCCGTCGGTGTCGACGGTGATCCGTACCAGTTCCTTCAGGCCCTGGCCGGGAATGAGGTCGATCACCGGTCGGGCCTCGGTGAGGCCGGTGACGGGGTCGGTGGAGAGTACGCGGTCGCCGAGGGTGACTTGTTCGATCGGTTTGTAGGTGCCATCGGCCAGCAGGACGGGAGTGCCGGGTACGAAGCTGTTCGGCGTAAGGCACCGGGTATCCGCGTCTGCTTTGTCCCGCGCCTTTCCGGCTTCCGGCGTGCGGTCGCTCGGCCGCTGCCTGGATTTGCCGGCGTCGGACGTCCGCGACGACGGAGTGTCGGTGTCCCGCCGGGATGTGTCGGCCGGGCGACGGGCAGGGGAGCTGGTGCGGGGCAACGTGGGCAGTTGCGTCACCGGGTTCGGGAGCACCCTGCTACCGCGCCGATCGCCATCGTTCGGTGAGCGGGAAGCTGTCCCGGATGCGGTCGTGCCCGCTTCGGAGCCTTGAGTGCCGGCCGACGGCGCACTGTCGGCTCGATCGGGCGGATTCTGTTGGTTCGGTGTCCCAGTGACACTGTCCGGGCGGGTAGGGGGGCTTGCCGTCGCCGATTCCTTGCCGGACTCACTGTCCGGGCGCGGCCTGGCGATGGTGCCCACATCGGGTCCCCGCCCTCCGGACAACGCCTCGGTCGCGTTGAGCGCTCTCTTGCTGACGCCGACACCGGGGATGAACATGGTGCCGATGTCGACCGCCGCCCGGCCGGCGACACGTTCCGGCTTGTCGCTGTTCCAGTCCTCCTTGTAAGGACGGATGACTTCTTCCACCACTTTGCCGGGATCTCGCACTACCGCGGCGACCGCCTCACCGCGTTCCTTGATGCGTTTGTCGGCCGCGCGCCACTCCTCACTGTCCGGATCAGCCTCGGACCACGTCGTGGCGTCCTGGTTCGCCCGAATGAAGCCTCCGACAGCGGCCGGAACCGACTCCAAACCCTCCACGATGGTTTCCCGGGCCTCGTCGAGCACGTTGCCGGCGACATGGTCCTTCGGGTCCTTATCCTTACCGACCTTCATCAGTTTGCGTAGGTCTACCGGTTGGCCCGAGCCGCCTTTGCCGCCTACGGGAATGCTGCGGCGTGGTGCGGGGTTTTCTCTTGGTTTTTCTGTCTTGGGTTCTTCGGCTTTGCGTTGTGCTTGTTCGGCTTGTCGTCGTTTGTCCGTGTTTTTGCCGTTTTCCCGTATTTTGCGTAGGTCTACTGGTTGGCCTGTGCCGCCTTTGCCGCCTGCGGGAATGCTGCGGCGTGGTGCGGGGTTTTCTCTTGGTTTTTCTGTCTTGGGTTCTTCGGCTTTGCGTTGTGCTTGTTCGGCTTGTCGTCGTTTGTCCGGGTTTTTGCCGATTTCCCGTATTTTGCGTAGGTCTACTGGTTGGCCTGTGCCGCCTTTGCCGCCTACGGGAATGCTGCGGCGTGGTGCGGGGTTTTCTCTTGGTTTTTCTGTCTTGGGTTCTTCGGCTTTGCGTTGTGCTTGTTCGGCTTGTCGTCGTTTGTCCGGGTTTTTGCCGATTTCCCGTATTTTGCGTAGGTCTACTGGTTGGCCTGTGCCGCCTTTGCCGCCCACGGGAACACTGCGGCGTGGTGCGGGGTTCTCCCTCGGCTTCTCCGCCTTGGGTTCCTCGGCTTTCCGCTGCGCCTGCTCAGCCTCCCGCCGTTGGCCCGAACCTTTGGCAAGCTCGCGCACCTTGTGCAGGTCAACGGGGGCGCCCGAGCCACCTTTACCACCTGCGGCGGGAGCCGCCTCGGATTGTTGTGCGGCAGCGAGAACAAAGAGAACTGACAACGCTCCGCCTGACAGGCCATACAGTATCGACCTGGTCAGTGGACGTCCTGCGGTTTCCATCGGACCTCCTATTCTCGGCGCGCTTCGCGCCGCTGCACCCAATGAGAATTCGACTGCGCATTCGGTCAATGCCGAGGCTGGTCGAAGCGGGCGCACTTCTGCGCGTCGGGAATGGTAATGACGGTCAGAATCGTCATTACCACTCCCGATCCCCCTCTCCGAGACCTTCGCGATCCTCGGCTCAATGCTTCCGGTCGTAGATTTCTTCGGCCAATGAATGGCCCATCAGGCCGCCGAAGACGCCCGCCGCCACACCGACCACCAAGCCCATCGGTGACGCCACCACTACGCCCGCCGCGATGCCGAAGACCAACGAGCCCGTAGCGCCGCCGAGGCCGGTGTATGCGCCCAAGCTCAGCGGTTCGGTTTCGCTTGCGGGGTATTCCGCTTCATCTTCTGGGCAGGGCTCGAACTCGTCGAGAGGAGGTGGTGGCGCGTCTTCGCGCTCCCAGACGTCCTGCGGGATCACGATGTACCGGGTGGGTTCCAGCGTGGCGGTCATCGCGTCACCAGGCGTTGGCGGAGACGGTGCCGTTGGTCGACGTCGCGCTGGACCACGAAGAAGCGCCGTTGCCCGACGAGCTCGCCGTCTTCGTGACCGTGTTGCCCGACTTGTGCGTGGACTTCGAGGTCGTCTTTCCCTTCGTGCGAAGGGCCTCCAGGCGCTTCGCCAGATCGCCGGGGAGGTCGGCCTTCTTGATCCGGTCGTGCCTGGCCTTGTGGTCGTGGCAAGGTTTCTTGCCCGACGTCGGCTTCATCGACTCGCGCAGGTTCTTCAGGTCCTTTTCGGACTGTGCGAGCCGCTTCTTGGCGTCACGCAACGTCTTTTCGACGTTCTTGACGGTCTTGCGCGCGTCGTCGACGGCCTTGATCGCGGTGTCGAGTTTCGGCGTGGCAGGGGCGATGGTCAGCTTCACCGGAGACACCGTCGGCGCCTTGGCCGCCGCCTGCACCACGAACCGCTTCTGCTGAGGCGCCTGTCGCACCTTCTTCACCTGCGGCTTCGACAACGCGACCGGTACGGTCGCGCGATGGGCCGCAGCGGGCTTGACGTGATGCACAGGCTTGGGCGCGGCCGGCTGTGCGGGCGCCGTGTGTGCCTTCGGCAAGACGTTCACCGGCTTTGGCGCGACCGGCGCGGTCCCGGGCACAGGCGCCGGCGCGGGAACCGGCGCCGGTGCCGGTGCGGGGGCAGGGGCCGCACTGTCGGTCGAGCTGTCCACCAACGCGTTCGCCGTCGCCGGGCCGATCGCGGCGGTCGCCAGTCCGGCCACCCCGTAGACGGCCGCGCGCCGCAGATTCCGCTTCATGTTCGCCTCCTTTGGTCATGGGCGAGGGGAAACCACCGCCGCAGCGGCAAGAGTGACCCACCGGGGTCCATGACGAATACATCCGCGGTACATCGGGCGGAGGCGGCAATAACCGGACATGCTCGCCGTCGACGGCCCGCGGATGACAGACTGGGGACGATGGAAGACGACGAGCTGGTGCCGCTGGGCGAGGGCCCGTCCGCCACCGTGCTGGCCGGGATGGACGAGATGACCGGCGAGGCCTTCGCGCTCAAGGTGTATCCCGGTCGCGTCGACCGTCGCACCCGCGGTGAGCTGGAGAAGGAACTCTCCGCGTTGGACTCGCTGAGCGAGCTCGGCACGGTCCTCATCCCCGCCGAGGCGAAGGAACTGCCCGACGGCCGGTTCGCCGTCCGGATGGAACTCTGCACGCAATCGCTGGCCGAACTCGTCGGGACATTCGGGCCGCTTTCCATCCAGGACGTGCTTTCCCTGGGCGAAGCACTCGCGACGACGCTGGCCGCGGCGCACCAGGCGGGCGTCGTCCACGGTGGGATGACGCCCGGCAACGTCCTCTTCCGCGCGTCCGGTGCACCGGTGATGGCGGACTTCGGGCTCGCGCTGCGGCAGTCGTTCCCCGGCGATTCCGACGTCGGATTCCTCGCGCCGGAAACGATCACCGACGGCACCCGCGACGAACGTACCGATCTCTACGGCCTCGGCGCCCTGTTGTACTTCGCGCTCACCGGCCGTTCCCCTGCGCGGGAAGAGCCGGGCGACACCGTGGACGAGCTGACCCTGCGCGTGCTCAGCGGGCAGGCGGCGCCGATCGATCGGCCCGGCCTCCCCGCCGGTCTGGGCCCGCTTGTGGCCTCACTGCTGGCACGTGACCCCGGTGCCCGCCCGATCGACGCCACCCTGGTCGCCACCCGGCTCGGCGCGACGCCCGGCACCGCGGCCACTCCGCGCCCCCTTGGCGCGCCGATCCTCGACTATGGCCCGGAGCACGCGAAATCCCGCCGCAGGGGGAAAACCCGGCTGATCGCCGACGTCGAGGCCGGGGCCGTCGTCCTCGCCGCGGCGGTGGTTTTCGTGCTGCAGAACCGGCCGCGTGAGCTGAGCGTGCCGCCCGCGAGCGCCGACGCCGGGTCCAGCGCGCCCGCCACGACCGTCAATCCCGTGCGGCTCGACCTCGCCGATCCCGTCGATCACGGCAAGTACGTCCAACTCTCCTGGCGCAGCACCGAATCCACGCTGCACTACGCCGTCATCGTCGCGGGCGTGGATCTGCCACGGAAGACTCACTACGTCGAGAGCGGCACGGCGTACCGGGTCGATGTCGAGCCCGGACGGCAGTACTGCTTCGTCGTCCAGGCGACCGACGGCGTGCACTCCTACGAAAGCGAGAGCAAGGGCGTTCGCGGCGCCCGCTGCGTTCGCTAGCTAGCCCGACTTCCAGGTGATGACGTTGGACTTCACACCGGTGTCGGTGACCACCCACACCTGGTTGCCGACCTGACCGAAGTCGAACGCCTCGAAGGTGAGGTTCCCGCTGGCCGGGATGTCGCACCCGCGGCCCTCGTTGCTGTAGTCCGGATCGCTCGACCACGGCCTGACCTTGACGCGGGTGCCGGGGGTGAAGCCCTTCATCACCACGCGGATCTTGGCGCACGCCGGCGCCTCGCACGTCTCGTCGTAGGTCCCGGTCTTGCCGCGGCTGATGGTGATCGTCGGCTTCGGCCCCGCGGGCGGGGAGACCCTCGTCGTGGCCGGGGCGCCTCGTCCCGCGCGGTTCTCCGCCGTGACCGCGATCGTGTACGTCACGCCGTCGCGCAGGTTCGGGATCGACGTCGACCGAGCGCCACCGCCGAGCGCGGCCGAACCCGCGCCCGATCCGGACGACGGCGTCCACGACACTCGGTATCCCGTCACCGCCGCGCCGTTCGGTGCCGCCGCACCCCAGGTGACGCTCGCCGTCGTGCCCGCCAAGGTGGCGCGGAGACCGCTGGGAAGGCCGGGTGGGCTCGCTGCCAGCGCCTTGGGGGACGTCGCGGGTGGCTGCGGTTTCGGTTTCGGCTGCGACTGTGGCCGGTCGCCTCCGTTCCCCCGCTGCGGGGGGAGCTGGACCGTCGACGACGGGGGCACCGTCGTCGGCTGGGGGACCGGCGGCTTGTCGGCGGTCACCGCGACCTTCGCGACCGTGCCCTCCGGATCGACCACCAGGACGTGGTTGCCTTGCGCGCCTTCGATGTAGACCCGTTTGTCCTCGCCGCGCGAGAGCTTCGGCGACCCGTTCTCCGGCGGGATCGGCATCGAGTGCCGCGGCAGGCCGTCCGGGGAGTAGGTGACCACGGTGTTGCGGGTCAGATCGAGCAGGACGACCGCGGACGACGAAGCGGTCGGTCGCGAGTACTGGCCATCGGACAGGTCGATGGTCTTGGGAGGGCCGGGATCGCGCCCGGCGCTCAGGCCGCTCGCGTCGAGGAGGTACAGCTTGCGCAAGCCCGGCTCGAGGACCGCGATCCGTCCGGCCGCGTCGGCTGAGGCGATTTGCGCGCCCGCGCTGAACGACGCGTTCAAGGGCAGCGGCTTTCCGAGCCCGGCTTCGGTGACGGTCTGCAGGGTGCTCGCCGTGGTATCGACGAACGCCGGGGTGTCACCGACGACGGTCAGCGCACCGGTATGCCCGCGGGCGGCCTGCACGGTGCACCCGACGGCGCCGGCGCCCTTTGCCAGCCGGCACAGCTTCCCATCGCCCGTGCGCTGCAGCCAGACCGTGCCATCCGAGGTGGCGACCGGATCGCCGAGGGAGCCGCCCGTGTCGATCGACGTGAAGGCGTCGCCGAGCCGGACGACGCGCCCGGCCTCGCGGAAGACGAGGTAGGGCCCGCCCGCGGTTTCGAGCAGGAACGGCCGCTCCCCGGTCACCGGCTGGTCCACCGTGCGGCTCACCGTGAGATCGGACTTGCCGAACTCGATGATCCGCCGCTGGCCGACCACGTAGGCGCTCGTGTCGCCCTGGACCACGTCGGAGCCGGGTTCGAGACCCGGCACGGCGGCCTGGGCATCCACGCTCCGGTTGGCACCGTTGACGAGGAAGACCAAGCCGAGAGCGGGGCTGGCGACCCAATGGCCGGCTTGCGTGAGCCCCAAGCCGGGGACGGGTTTCACCGCTCCGGTGGCGACGGCGACGACGAGGGCCACGCAGGTCGCAGCCAGCACAGTGAGCGGCAGCCGCCGCTTGAATCCCCTCTCCGGCACCGTCCGATCATAGAAGAACGAGGTACAGAATGGAGCCGCTCGGATACATTTCGCGGTCAGGGCCCCTCCGGCAGCTTCAGTTCGAAGATCGCGCCGCCCTCCTCGGCGTTGTAGACGCGCAGCCTGCCGCCGTGCGCGAGCGCGACCCACCGCACGATCGACAGGCCGAGCCCGCTCGACCCGCCGCTGCTGGTGAACCGGTCGAACTTCTCCTCCGCGACGGACGAGTCGATCCCCGGTCCGCTGTCGGCGACGGTCACCTGACCACCGGCGACGGTGACGTGCACGATGGCCTCGTAGCCGGGACGCCGTCCGTAGCGCAGCGCGTTGCTGAGCAGGTTGGCCACCGCGCGCTGGACCAGTGTCGGGTCGGCGGAGACAGTCGACGGCGCCGCCACCAGCGTCACTTGCGCGCCCTCGGCCGGCGTCTCCGCCACGACGCTCGCGACGAGCTGGTCCAGCCGCACCGGCTGGATGGCCAGCGATTCGACTCCGGCGGCCAGCCGTGCACGCACGAGCAGGCCGTCGATGATGCCGCCCATCCGCGCGGCGAGCCGGACGGTCCGTGGCAGCAGTTCGTCGCTCTCGGCGGGGTTGCGCAGCGCCGCTTCGGCCAACGCGCGCAGCGCCGCGACCGGTGTGCGGAGGTCGTGCGCGGTCTCGGCGAGCAGAACCTCCTGTTGCTGCAGCGCGGTGGTCGCGGGCCGGATCGCGCGTCCGGACAGCACGTGCCCGGTCACGCCGATCGCACCCAGCAGGAGCACACATCCGCCGATGACCAGCAGTTTCAGCTGGTCATGCGCGGCGAGGGCGTCTCGCGCGTCGACGACCGCGACGATGGCGCCCGACTCCTGGTTGTTGCGGTTGCGGAACGGCTCGACGCCGACGCGGACCATCTCGCCCGCGGTTCCGCTGCTGTAGCCGTTGAGCACGGCCCCGTTCCGCACCGACAGGTCGGCGAAAGTCTGTAGTCGCTTGGCGTCGACCGGCACGCAGGTCCGGCCGCTCGTGTAGGGCGGGAACCCGCCCGCGCCGCTGGGCAGGATCACGAACTGCGGGCATTGCCGGTTCACTTCGTCCTGGCCGACGTAGGCGGTGGTGATGGTGTCACCCTCGCCCATGATCAGCCGTTTGACCGGTGCGGTGACGCGTACGAGCTCGCTGTCCAGTTGGACTTCGCGCTGCTTCAGGTCGGCGCTCACGGCGAGCCAGGCGAAGACGATCAGCCCGGCGGCGTTCAGCCCGGTGAACAGCCAGGTGAGCAGCCACCGCAGGCGGCGGAGGCGATCGGCCGCGGAGCCCTTCACCGGTCCGCGATCCGGTAGCCGCGGCCGCGGACGGTGTGGATGACCTCGGGCTCGCCGAGCCGCACCCGCAGGCGCCGGATCACCACGTCGACCACGTTGGACATCGGATCGGTGCTCATGTCCCAGCAGTGCTCGATCAGCTCGTCACGTCCAACAGCCTGATCCGGGCGGGAAAGCAGGTACTCCAGCACCGCGAACTCCTTGTCGCTCAAGGTGAGCAGCGTGCGGCCGCGACGCACTTGCCGCCGGGCGCAGTCCATTTCGAGGTCCTCGTGGCGCAGCACCGACGGCCGTCCGGCGCCCGCGCGGCGGTAGAGCGCGTGGACGCGGGCGCTCATCTCGGCCACCGCGAACGGCTTCACCAGATAGTCGTCGCCGCCGTGCTCGAACCCGGCGACCCGGTCGGCGAGGCTGTCGCGCGCGGTCAGGAACAGCACCGGTACCGCCCAGCCTTCCTGACGGCGGCGATGGACGTATTCGATCGAATCGCCGTCGGGCAGCATCCGATCGAATACCGCACACGCGAACCCGCCCGTGGCCAGCTCGGCGTCGGCCTGTGCCAGGTCACCGGCCTCGAGGACGGGCAGGCCGCTCCCGTGCAGCTCGGCGGTGATCGCCACACGGAGGTCTTCGTCGTCTTCCACGACCAGCACGCGCGCCGTCGGCCCGCTTGGCCCGGTTGGCCCTGTTGGCTCTGTTGTCATCGGAACCTCAGGTACATGGCGCGATCGTAGGGAGACACGAAGCGAGGGGGTGCGAGCATGGTGCTCTTCCAGGTCCTGGGGCCACTCGAGGTGCATGGCCGCGACGGCGTCACGGGGCGGCCCGCCGGCGGAAAGCCCGCCACTGTGCTGGCCGCGCTCCTGACGCAGCCTAACGCGTGGGTCGCGGTGGACCGGCTGATCGAGAACACATGGCCGGAACAGGCCGCGCCGGCTTCGGCCGAAGCGAACTTGAAGACGTACATGTGGCAGCTGCGGCGGCTGTTGCCGGAACACGACGCCGGACCCCGCATCGAAGGGCGGGCCGGGGCCTATCGGTTGCACGTCGGCCCTGGTGAACTGGACGCCGATTGTGCCGCGGCTCTTGCCTGCGATGCCGCGCAGGCACTGGCCGCGGGGACGCCGGGAACCGCGTTGACACTGGTAGAGCAGGGTTTGCGGTTGTGGCGAGGGCGGCCGTTCGAGGGGTTGGATGTCCTTGCCGACGACGCCGTCGAGCGGCTCGACGAGTTGCACCGGCAGCTGCGGGAATCGCTTGCCGAGGCCCAGTTCGGGCTCGGGCGGACGGCCGACGCGGTAGCCACGCTGCAGGCATTGACCGTGGACGACCCGCTGCGAGAGGACGTCTGGGCGCGGCTGATGCGGGCGGAGCACGCGAGGGGACGGCCGGCGCAGGCGCTGGCCACGTTCCACCGGGCGCGGCGGCTCCTGGCCGCCGAACTGGGGGTGCGCCCGGGACCCGAGCTGATGAAGGCGTTCCAGGCGGTGCACGGTTCCGGGGCACCGGACCGGCCGCGACGGGAGCTGCCGCGGGCGGTCGAGCCGCTGGTGGGCCGGGAGCGGGAGCTCGTGGTCCTGGACCGGGCACTGACCGGGTGCGCGCCCGCGGTCGTCGTCACCGGTGCGGCGGGGATGGGAAAGACAGCGCTCGCGGTGGCCGCGGCCCATCGGGTCAGCGAACGCTTTCCCGACGGCCAGTTCTTCGTCGATCTGCACGGCGGATCCCGGCCACTGGCCATCGCGGCGGTGCTGGAGCGGCTGTTGCGCGGCCTCGGGTTCCCGCCCGCGCTGATCCCGGCCGATGCGGACGAACGAGCCGCGCTGTGGCGCTCGGAGCTGGCCGGTCGGCGGGTGCTGGTGGTCTTCGACGACGCCGCGGCCCGTGGCCAGGTGGCGGCACTACTGCCCGCGACCGGCCGCAGCGCCGCCATCGTCACGACGCGCGTGCGGGACTTCTCGCTCGCCGGGGCCATGACCGTCCACTTGGGACCTAAGCGGGCTTCGTCCAGGCAGCTGGAGCGAGTGGCATGAACACCGTCCACTATGGACTCGACCGGTCGCGTCCCGTCCCGCCGGGCGGACGGGCGACGCGTGCGGACATGACGCTTTCGACGGCGATCCGTGAGGTGCTCGTCCTGGTGGCGATGGCCGGGCCGCAGCCGATGCTCCACACCGAGGACCTCGACAACCTGCGGCGCGGCGTGCGCTACCGGGTACTCGTGCCGATCGAGGCGAGGAACCTCCCGGAGGCGGCCATGCGGCTGGACATGTTCGCCTCCCGAGGCGCCGAAATCCGCGCCGTGCCGTCCGTCCCGATGACCGCGATGGTCGTCGACGGCACGCTCGCGTTGCTTCCAGGGGGCCGGTGCGGTGAGCTCACCGAGTTCCGAGCGCCCAGCGTGGTGATGGTCGTGGCCGAGTTGTTCGAACGATTGTGGCGGCCCTCCGGAACGCCTCGCGGCGCCTCGACGCCACGCACCCCCGATCCGTCGTATGCCGGGTCGGGGCCGACCCGGCGCGAGTTGGACCTGCTGACGCTGCTGATGAACGGTTACACCGACGAGTCCGCCGCGGCCCGTCTCGGTATCTCCGAACGGACCGTGCGGAGGATGGTGGCCGATCTGATGAGCCGGCTCAGCGCGCGCAGCCGCTTCCAGGCCGGTGCGAAGGCCGCGGACCGCGGTTGGTTGATAGAGCTCGCCGGGTGATCGCGCTACGGTCGTCTGGTGCGTGTACTGGTCACCGAGGACGACGAGGATCTCCGGTTAGCCGTCGAGGCTTCACTTCGAGGCTCCGGGTTCGCCGTCGACGTCGCCAAGGACCTCCCTGACGCCGACGAGGCACTGAGTGTCAATGCCTACGACTGCGTCGTGCTCGACCGGATGCTGCCGGCCGGGGACTCCCTCGGCTACGTCGGCGAACGCCGCCGGGACGGCTGGGAGGTCCCGGTGCTGTTCCTGACCGCGCGCGACACGGTCGCCGACAGGATAGCCGGGCTGGCTTTGGCCGACGACTACTTGGTCAAGCCCTTCGCGATGGCCGAACTGATCGCGCGAGTACGCAGCCTGTGCCGCCGTGGCGACTCAGGAGCGGCGCCGGTGCTGGTGTTCCTCGACCTCGAACTGGACATCGGCAGGCACGAGGCGCGACGAGGTGGCGTCACGTTGACGTTGACCGGTAAGGAGTTCGCGGTCCTGCACCGGCTGGTGGTCTCGGCGGGCGAGCCGGTCCGGCGACGCGACCTGACCGATGCGGGCTGGGACGAACTGGTGCCCCCGACGCCCAACGCGCTCGAAGTGCTGATCGCGCAGCTGCGGCACAAGCTCGGACCGCCGCCCGTGATTCACACCGTGCGGGGGGTCGGGTACGTCCTGCGTGGGTGATCACTTCCGGCCCGGGCGACGCGGGCCTTCGGTCCGGTCATGTCCGCCCTCGATTCCGGTGATCTGTTGAGGGGTTTGGCAAAGGTGGCGGGTTGCGAAAGCCACTTTGGCAACCTTCAACGTTGCGAAAGTGGCTTTCGCGACACGGCCGGTTCCAGGGACCGACACCGGCGGGTGGTGAAGGGCGGACCTTCGGCAGGGGCAGTATGGCGGCTCGCGTTTTCGGAGCACTTTCATCGCGACGAAAGTGCTGACTCCCACCTTAGCGTCGTGGTCCGGCCTGGTCTGTCAGGTGTTCGCTGGACTCCCAAGGCTCTCCCGAGCGGTTAGGTTCATGTCTGTCAACGGACGGGGGCCCGGTAGCAACTCCGATTCCGATGACGTCTGCCCATCGGAAGTCTTGTGTGCGAACACAATTCGTCTGTCCACAGCTTGAAGAGGGGATATCCATGTCCAAGATCGGGAGAATTCTGGTCTCGTCCGCGGCGTCCGCCGTGATGGCGGGAACGGCGATGTTCGGCCTGCTCGCCGCGCCCGCCCAGGCCGCGGAAACGGCCGCGTCGAGCGAGATCGGCATCGCCTCCTCCGACGACGGTGCCTGCACGGCGAAGAAAACGGTCGGAAACGCGCGGAACAAGGGAGATGTCTTCCACTCCTACGCCAAGACCTCCGTGTTCAAGCACAACCACGTCGGCATCTACTACACGACGAAGACGATCGTCGAGGCGCCCGGCAAGGGCAGCACGAGCCGGTCCGTCACGGCGTCCACGCTGAAAAAGTGCGGCCCCATCTACAAGATGTCCGTCAACGCCAAGCAGTCCAGCCGGGACAAGGCAGCCAACCACGCCTACAACAAGTTCCGCGGTCTGGCCTACGACATGGACTTCGCGAACAACAAGTACAACAACAACGGGAAGCTGAACTGCTCCGAGCTGGTGTGGAAGGCCTACAAGGATTCCGTCGACATCGACCTGGACGAGAACGGCGGGCTGGGCGTCTACCCCGACAACATCAAGGATGACGGCAGCACCGTGGTTTACCAGACCATCAAGTAACGACGTTTCGATGAACGGTGCGGCCTGCCGGGTGCGGGTCGCACCGCCCACCGTCTGAGAGGATTCGGCCCGGTGCGCCTCCCCCGACTCGTCGCGCTCGCCGCCTGCGCACTTCTGGCCGTGACGGCCTGTACATCACCGGATGGCGGAGCAGAGGTGAACATCACCGATCCCGATGTGGTGAAGCTCGGCGAAACCGTCGTCGCGTTCTACCTCAGCCCGGACACCTCGGTCGACAACCCGCCGGAAAAGCGGCAGCCTGCCTATCTCGTCCTGGTGCGGGCCGACGGAAGCAACCAGCTGATCGAGACCAGCGGCATGGCCGAGTCGCATATCGCGTGGTCGGAGACCGGGCTGTTCTTCAGCGACGACACCCGCGACTACATCCTCGGCAAGGACGGTCTGGTCCGCTTCGAGAACAAGAAGGCAGGGCATCAGCAGTCGGCTTTCGCTTTGCCCGGCGACAAGGGTTTCGTCTCGGTCTACAATGAAGGCTTCTCCGAATCCGGCTACACCAATCAGGTGGCCGTCACCACTTCGACCGGTTCCCGGCTCTACCGGGTCGAAGGAAACTACTTCATGAACGCGCTTTGCGGCGGTGTCCTCAATGGAATCGCCACCGACGGTGGAGCTCATTTCGCGGATTCGGCCAAGATTCCCGGCATGCGCTCGAAGGCCGATCCCGGTGCGCAGCCGGAGCTGCTTTCCCAGCTGTACCCGGCAACCGAAGGCCGGGAAAAGGTCCTCGCCTGGCGAGGAGCCTTCGACGCGGGAGACCACAACCGTCACGTGCCCTGTCACGACGGTGTCATCACGTTCCTTTCCGATTACGCCGACGCCGACGGCAAGCCCCGGATCACCATCGTTTCGTGGAATACCGGCAACGGTCAGTACGCCGAACAGCCCCTGGTCGACGCCGAGGGACGCCCCGTCACCGAGAAACTGGTCGACCCCGAGACGTTCTCCCAGAAGACTTACGACGCCAAAGCCGTGCGGGAAGGCCACCTCGAATGGCTCGCCGCCGACGGCCGGATCATGAGTACCGAAATCGCCTCCGGGGTCACCGCGCCGCGGTTCGACACCGGGTTCACCTCGGACAGCGATTCGTCCAGCCAGGCGATCTTCACGGACCGGTCGATCAACCTGACGCAGGAGACGTTCGACGGCGAGACCCCCATCAAGATCAAGCGGTTCGATCGCGTCACCGGGAAGCTGATCACCGAAATCACCGTGCCCGGAATAGCGGAACGGTTCGGCATCCGGTTCAACCTGCGCGGTATGGCCGTTCCGCCTCTTTCCTGAGTCAGCTGCCCGAGGGTGGGTCAGCCATCGACACCACTCGGTCGAGCGTCGGATCGAACCCGAGGACCGGGTGGGCTTGGCTTCCGCCTTCCGGCGTCATGAGCACCGGCTTGCGCAGTTCCCGCCCGATCTCCGCGAGGAACCCGCAGAGGGTGTCGACGCCGGCCTGCCCCCGCAGTTCCCGCAGATCGATGTCGAAGTCGATCTCCTCGGCCGACGTGAGGCGGGGGCGACGCGGTGGCGCCTTGACGAAATTCCCACCGCCAACCGCGTGTCTCGACCAGATCGAAGACCGACTGCCAGTCCTCTGCGGAGGCAGCCGGGACGAACACGTCGCTTCTTTCGTGGCATCAGGCGAGCAGTCCGCGTAATGCGGTCGGCGTGTGTCCCAGGTGTGCGCGCACGGTTCGGCACAGGTGGGCTTGGTCGGCGAAGCCGAGGTCGGCGGCGAGTACGGCGAGGCTGGTGTCGCCGTTCTCCAGCCGGTCCAGCGCGCGGCCCACGCGGACCCGGTTGCGGTAATGAGTCAGCGACACTCCCAGTTCGCGGGTGAAGGCCCGGCTCAACCGGTACGGCGAGACACCCAGCAGGGCGGCGAGCGGGATCAGGCCTGCCGCGGCGGGATGGCCGTCGCCGATCACACCTCGGGCTTGGGCCACCAGCGCCTGGTCGCCGGCGCTTGCCCGGTCGACGGCCGGGATGGTCGTGGCCACGACTTGGCTGACGATCGTGGCCACCAGGCCGACCAGGCCCTCGGCCGCCGCATAGCCGGTGTCGGCGGCGCGGGTGGCGGCCAGGAGCCGTCGATGGGCGAGGTCGAGCGCGCCGTCCACGTACAGCGACGAGCGCTCCAGCACTGGCGTGTCGCCGGCCAGGGTGCGCCAGAGCGTGGGTTGCAGGCTGATCGAGGTGCACCGGTCGCCGCCCGCGGGATGGGAGAAGTGTTCCTCCTCGCCGGGTATCCCGAGGTAGCCGACGGTGTGGTCGAGGTCCGTGCCGACACCGCGGACCCGGCGGCGGAATCCGCCGTGGCGCACGAGTACGAGCCGCACGTCGTCGCGCGGCCGTTCGATCGACCAGCCGCGGTGATCGTCCCGGCAGTCGACCGTCGCGACGGCGAACTCCGGACGGGTGGCGAGATCGACGAAGGAGAGCACTCGCCGACGTTAGGTGGAGGGTCCGACAGTTTCCGCAAGGATCTTCAAGACCTGTGGGGCCGGTACGGGACAGGCTTGAGCGCATCCGACCGAGGGAGAACGGACATGGCGTCCATCAGCAAGGAAATCGTGATCGAGTCCGGTGCCGACGACGTGTGGGAGGTGATCGGCGACTTCGGCGCGGGGCCCTCGCGGATGGCACCGGGGTTCGCGCTGGACACCAAGGCGGAGACCGACCACCGGGTCGTCACCTTCGCCGACGGCACGGTGGTCCGGGAAAGGCGGGTCACCGTCGATCACGACACGCGCCGGATCGTCTACTCGGTCGTCGGTGGCAGCGTTCGACCGGAGCACGACAGCGCCTCCATGCAGGTCTTCGCCGACGGAGAGCGGCGGTGCCGGTTGGTGTGGACGCGCGACGTGCTCCCCGACGAGCTGGCCGCGCCGATGGCCGAGGCGATGTCCCGTGGTCTGGATGTCATCAAGCGGACCCTTGACGGCGCCCACGATCAGCACGGCCTTCCGCACTGAGACAGCGGCGATGGCGGCGATCGTCGCGTCGATCAACCGCCCGATCGTTTCCCGGTGACAAAGCGGATAACGGCCGGTCGGCCGCGGTTGACAACTTGAAGACCGGTCGGTCTTCATCTCTTGAAAGTCCGCGGTCGATCGGTTCCCCTTGGGCGCCTGCCCGGTCCCGACTCACCGTGGAGCTGCCGTATGTCCGTTCCCTTTCGCCGTGGCCTGATCGCCACCGTCGCCGCGACGCTGGTCGCGGTGGCGCTCAACGCGCCGTCGGCCGTCGCCGACACGACTTCGGTCTACAGCCCGGTTTCGCCGTTGCCCGCGGGGCAGAACGGTGACGTGCTCAAGTCGCAGCCCTCGAACTACAACGGCGCGAAGGCCACCCGCGTCCAGTATCTGTCGCGGGACAACAAGAACAAGCAGGTCGCGGTCAGCGGCACGGTCCTGGTGCCGAACGCCGCGTGGAGCGGGCCCGGGGAACGGCCGATCGTGGCCTACGCGCCGTTCACCTTCGGCATGGGTCCACAGTGCGCGCCCTCGAAAACGCTGGCGGGCGAGGGCTCGCAGGACATGGTGTCCGGTTTCCAGGGCAGTTTCGTCAACGCGTTGCTCGGCGCCGGGTTCGCGGTGGCGCAGACCGATTACCTCGGGCCGTGGGTCGAAGGCAGTGGTGAGCATCCGTACGTGAACCGGCTGTCCGAAGCGCACACCGTGCTGGACGTGATCCGCGCGGCGCAGCGGCTGCCGGGAGGCGGTTTGCCTGCCAACGGCCCGGTGGGCATCGCCGGCTATTCCGAAGGCGGCAGTGCTGCCGCGGCGGCGGCGGAGCTGGCGTCCACCTACGCGCCGGAGCTGAACGTCAAGGGCGTCTACTCCGGTGCGCCGCCCGCGGACAAGGCCGCGCTGGCCAAGTCGCTGGACGGCGGCATGTACGTCGGGTTCCTCGGCTACGCGCTGATCGGCATCAACCAGGCCTACCCCGAAGCCAGGATGATGGATCTGGCCAACCCGGCGGGCGCACAGCTGTTCCTGGAGGCCCGGCAGACCTGCACGATGGACTCGATCTTCAAGTTCATGGGCAAGCAGACGAGTTCGCTGACCAAGAGCGGCCAGCCGGTGTCTTCGTTCCTTTCCCAGCCGCCGTTCGACGCGATCGTCGCGGAGAACAGGATCGGGACCGTCAAGCCCGCCATGCCGGTCATGGTGGAGCAGAGCCCGATGGACGACGTCATCCCCGCCGCCGTCGGCAAGCAGATGGCGAAGGACTGGTGCGGCAAGGGCGCCAACGTCCAGTGGAAGGACCTCGCGACCTTGGCTCCGTTCTTCTCCCACGCCCTGGGCATGATGACCGCTCCAGGCGACGCCACCGAGTGGCTCAAGAGCGTGTTCAACGGACAGGCGGGCAACGGGAACTGCGGCCGCTTCTGATCCGGAGTCCTTGACATGCACCCGTGCGGCTGCCTAATCTAGACAGGCAGCCGCACGGCTGCATGTCAGGGAGAGCGGCATGGACGAGGTCTTCAAGGCGCTGGCGGACGCCAGCCGTCGCCGGCTGCTCGACGACCTGAACGCGCGCGACGGGCAGACCCTGCGCGAGCTGTGCGCGGGGCTGGACATGGCGCGGCAGTCGGTCAGCAAGCATCTGGCCGTACTGGAAGCGGCCAACCTGGTGACCACGGTCCGCCGCGGCCGCGAGAAGTTGCATTACGTGAACGCGGAGCCGATCAACGCGATCGCCGAACGCTGGATCGACCGGTACCACCAGGGCCGGGTCGACGCGCTCGCCGACCTCAAGAAGGCATTGGAGCAGCAACCCATGAGCACCGACGAATTCGTGTACACCAGCTACATCAGGACGACGCCGGAGCGGCTTTGGCGGGCGCTCACCGATCCGGTCTTCACCAAGCAGTACTGGGGCTGTGAGTTCACTTCGGACTGGAAGCCCGGGTCGACGATGGCGTGGGAGCAGCTCGGCGTGAAGCTGGAAGACCCCGAACAGGTCATCCTCGAGTCCGACCCGTACCGGCGGCTGTCCTACACGTGGCACACCTTCACCCCGGAGTTCGCCAAGTCGGTCGGCCTCGACGACGACGTGTCGGCGAAGCTCCAGGCCGAGTCGCGGTCGAAGGTCACGTTCGACCTCGAACCCGTCGGCGACACGGTGAAGCTGACCGTCGTGCACGACGGTTTCGACCAGGGCAGCACCGCGCTGGAGATGGTCAAGGGCGGCTGGCCGTCGATCCTGTCGAGCCTCAAGACGCTGCTCGAGACCGGTGAGCCGTTGCCCGAACCCGCGTAACCCGTTCGACGGAACCGCCGTGATCGGGCACGATGCGCGACGTGCCCTTGGAGATCGCCTGTGACGAGTCCGGGTCCGAGGGCGAGAAGCTGATCGGCGGGCAGACCGACGTCTTCGCGCACGCCGGGGTCCGGCTGAGCCCCGAAGAGGCCGCGGCCTGCCTGGCCGAACTGCGGCGCAGGATCCGCTCGCCCGCGCTCGAGTACAAGGCCAACCACCTCCTCCGCACGAAGCACCGGCGGGTCCTCGAATGGTTCCTCGGCCCGCGCGGCCCGGTCCACGGGCGTGCGCACGTGTACCTCGTGGACAAGAAACTGCTGCTGGCGAACGAACTCCGCGCACTCGTCGGCCTCCAGGTCCGGCCGGACGACGAACTCCTCGCCGCCTTCAACGACGTGCTGAGGACCAGGAACCGCCGGGATCCGGCGACGGGGTCGTTCTTCGCGATGGTCGGGGACACCGCGGAACTGCGGGCGAAGGTCGCCGAGGCGCGTGACGCCAAGCCCCTCGATCCGCTGGTGCCCGCGATCCTCCGCGCCGTCGAGTACTGGAGCGCGGGCGGGGAACGGGTGTTCCTCGTCCACGACGAACAACCGTCGCTCAAGGGTGAACGGCTCGCCCGGATCGAGTCGAGCCCGGGTTCGGCCGGGGTGAGGTTCGTGGATTCGCGGACCGATCCGCGGGTGCAGGCCGCCGATTTCCTGGTCGGCGTCGCCCGCCGGATCGCCGAGGACGAATTGAACGGGAACGGTGACCGGGTATTGAGCGGATTGCTCGCGCCGTATGTCGATTCGGCGTCCATCTGGGACTGATTCACTCCATGGCACACCGAATCCCTCGGGTGGTCGTTGCCCGGAACCGCCGCGGGCTGGAAACGTCGGGGCATATCCGACACCCGCGGGAGGCCGTCGCCGATGCAGGCTTTCACCTTGCCCGAGTTCTACGTGCCGCATCCGGCCAGGATGAATCCGCACCTCGAAGCGGCGCGAACGCACAGTATGGCGTGGGCCAGGCAAAGGGGCATGCTCGATTCACCCGCCCCGTCCGGTGACGTCGTCTGGACCGAGCAGGCGCTGGCGAAAATGGATTACGCGCTGCTCTGCGCGCACACCCATCCGGACTGTGACGGGCCGTCCCTCGATCTGGTCACGGACTGGTACGTCTGGGTGTTCTTCTTCGACGACGATTTCCTCGCGCAATTCAAGTACACCCGGAACACCGAGGGTGCGAAAGCATATTTGGACCGGCTGGAACTGTTCATGACCGGACCGGGGGAAACCTCTCCGGAGCCGGAAAATCCCGCCGAAGCCGGGCTCAAGGATCTTTGGGCGCGCACCATTCCCTCGATGTCGGAAGCCTGGCGGCGGCGTTTCGTCACCAGCACGCACAACCTCATGGTCGAATCGCTCTGGGAACTGGACAACATCGACCGCGGCCGGATCGCGAATCCCATCGAATACATCCAGATGCGCCGTCGCGTCGGCGGCGCGCCATGGTCGGCGAACCTGATCGAGTACGCCGTCGGCGCCGAAGTGCCGGACGAGATCGCGGCGACCAGGCCGATGGAGGTCCTGCGCGACACCTTCGCCGACGCCGTCCACCTTCGCAACGATCTCTTTTCCTACCAACGAGAAGTGCGCGAAGAGGGGGAGAACTCCAACGCCGTCCTCGTCTTCGAGAAGTTCCTCGGCCGGCCGACGCAGGAGGCCGCCGAACTCACCAACGACCTGCTGACCTCGCGGCTGCAGCAGTTCGAGAACACCGCTCTCGTCGAAGTGCCCGCGCTGCTGGCCGAACGCGACGTGTCACTGGCCGAACAGGTCGGGGTCGGCCTGTATGTCAAAGGCCTGCAGGACTGGCAGTCCGGCGGTCACGAATGGCACGCGCGGTCGAGCCGGTACATGAACGAGGGCCCGGTGTCCGGCGCCAACGGGCCGAGCGGGCTCGGCACCGGATCGCTGCGGCTCTCGCCGGGAAGGCTGGGGCTGGTCCAGCGGGTGCGGCAGCAGGCGCCGCCGCCGTTCGCGAAGGTGGGGCATCTGCCGCTGCCGGAATTCCGCATGCCGTACCCCGTGCGCACCAGCCCGCATCTCGCCGCGGCCCGCGAGTACGCGCCGGGCTGGGCGCGGGAGATGGGGATGTTCGAGGAAGGCGGGATCTGGGACGAGCGCCGGATGCGCGGCATCGACCTGCCGCACTGCGCCGCGATGATCCACGCGGACTCGGATCTCGACCAGCTCAAGCTGTCGTCGGACTGGCTGACCTGGGGCACCTACGGCGACGACTACTTCCCGGTCGTCTTCGGGATGAGAAGGGACCCCGTCGCGGCGAAACTGTGCAATGACCGCCTTTCCCTTTTCATGCCGCTCGACGGCGAGCCGGTGCCGAAGCCGTCGAACCCGGTCGAGCGTGGCCTCGAGGACCTGTGGGACCGCACCGCCGGACCGCTGACCCCGCCCGCGCGGGCCGAGTTCCGGCAGGCGATCGAGAGGATGACCGCGAGCTGGGTCTGGGAGGTGGCGAACCAGGCGCAGAACCGTGTCCCCGACCCGGTCGACTACGTGGAGATGCGGCGGCGGACGTTCGGTTCGGATCTGACGAAGAGCCTCGCCCGGCTCCGGCTCGGCGACGTCGTACCGCCGGAGATCTACCAGAACCGGGTGCTGTTCGAACTCGACACCGCCGCCCAGGACTACGCGACCTTCGCCAACGACCTCTTCTCCTATCAGAAGGAGATCGAATACGAGGGCGAGGTGCACAACCTCGTCTACGTCGTCGAGCGTTTCCTGGAGGTCGACCGGATCGAGGCCCGCGACATCGCCGCCCGGCTGATGAACGCGCGGATGGACCAGTTCGAGCAGCTCGCCGACGAGGACCTGCCGCGGATGTGCGACGACCTCGCGCTCGACGACGACGCCCGCGCGGTGCTGACCAGGTACGCGGACAACATGAAGGACTGGATGGCCGGCATCCTGGAATGGCACCGGAAATGCGTGCGGTACACGCCTGAGGAGCTGGAACGCCTCAGCACCCCCGAGCCGCCGAAGTTCTCGCTCGAGCCGAGCGGGATCGGCATGTCGGCCTGGCGGATCGGGAGTGGGTCGGGTTGGTCGTGAGTGGCGATTCGGGTTAGAACCCGAATCGCCACTCACGACCCCGTGGCGAGGCCCGTCGGCACGCCACCTGCACGAGCCTCAGAACGCGGTCAGGATGATCCGTGCGGTACGCGGGTCGCCGTCGTGCACCAGCGACTCGAAGTGCCCGACGTCGTCGAAGGCGAATCCGTACGCCTTCCCGTCGACCATCTGCTCGTGCACGATCCGCGAGTAGTGGTCGGTCACGGGCTGCTTGTAGAACTGGCCCGCGTCGTAGGTCGGCTGCGTGTGCAGGGAGCCGAGGGTCGAGCGGTGCAGCGCCGCGCACAGCGTCCGCGCGATCGGGCCGACGACCTGGTCGTTCGGCGCGTGCAGCCGTCCGTCGCAGTTGAAGACGTCGCGGGTGCTCGGCTTGCTGAACGACGCCACCGTCGCGCCCGAGGTGTCGGTGAAGCGCAGGACGTCGTCCCCGCCGGTCCGGCCGGTGAACTTCTTGCCGGGTTCGGCCTCGAACGGGACCACGGTCAGCGGGGTCGACTTGTAGGTGTTCCAGGCGCTCGTGACGTAGCCGTCGAGGTAGTTCGCACCGAATTTGCCGGTGTCGAGCCCCTTGCCCGGCGCGAGGACCCGCAGCCGGTTGTACACCAGGTTCGAGAAACCGGACTGTCCTTGGACGGCGTTGAAGATCGCCTCGCGGCCGCCCGCCTTGAGGCGTCCGGCCTCCTTGTTCGTGCCTGCCCCGTTGGTGAGCCCGACGGCGTGCGGCACGCTGAACATGTCGACCTGCGAGCTGTTGATGAACAGCCCGCCGTTGTCGTAGGTGAATTCGCTCCAGTCGAACAGGATGTCGCGGTTCGGGTCACCGTCGGCCCACGGCGCCGGCTGTACCAGCCCGTCCGGGGTCAGGAAGAACTTGATCTTCTGCCCGAACGACATGTAGACGCGGCCCGAGAGCATCCGCGGGATCCGCAGCGTGGTCGAGCCGCCGTTGCCGGGGCCCGCGATCGCGACGTCCGGCGCGGGGCTCGGCGGATTCGCGCCCGCCGGCCATGGGGTGAAGGCACCGGCGGCGTTGACGTAGCCGAGTTTGCCGGTGTCGAGGTTCGTGCCGAGCACGTAGAGGTGAACCGCGTCGGAGCGGTTCGAATTGTTGGTGACGGTCAACGGCAGCGGATCGGGGCCCGCGGCGACCGCGGTGGGCGCCGAAAGCGCCGAAACCCCGGTGACCAGGGGCAGGGCGACCGCCAACGCGGTCAAGACGCGCCGGATCTTCTTGCGGATGCGCACAGTTCACTCCTCGGCGGAATCCCGCCGCGGAACGCGAACGTGCCGCGGCGGTGCTTGCGGATGTCGGCCGGGGGCGCGTTCCCGGCCTGGGTGTGACCTTGGCGAGGCGTCTCAGCACGGGAAGTTACGGCGCCGGGCCGGGAGTTGTCCAGACCACTGGTGGGAATCTGTCCGGTTTTGCGCCGGGGTGGACAATTGGTCGCGGACCTTCGTCGATTGAGGTGGCCGGTCCTCTCGACTACCGTTGTCCGCGTTCCGTCCTGGACCTCGGCGGCTGGATTTTCTCATCCGTGGGAGCGGGACATGAACGACGATTTTCCGATGCGAGGAACCGGCGGCGGTGAGACGTGGATTTCCCCCGCCTGCTGGGACGGCCTGGCCAAGGCGGCGACGGACGGCGGGCCGCACGGGATGGACGACCTCATGGCCGCCGTCAACGCGTGGGCGCGGAAGTACGCCGAGATCCGCCTCGGCGGCCGTGACCTGACCTATCTCGAACCGGCCGACGTGGCGCAGGAGATCTGCCTCGCGGTCTTCGTCGCGGTTCCCGGGCACGGCCTGCGCGGCGGCTCCTTCCTGTTCCTCCTGCGCGCCATCGCGGCGAACAAGGTCGCCGACGCCTTCCGGAAGGCATCGCGGAGCAAACAGGTGCTGACCGGTGAACTCCCCGAACGTCCGGCGGTGGCCGCCGACGAACCGGAGCAGCGTGCCCTGCGGACCGACCTCGGCGTCCGGCTCGGCAGGCTCATGCGGATACTGCCCGTCTCCCACCGGGAAGTGCTGGGGATGCGGGTGATCGGCGAACTGACGTCGAACGAGACCGCCGCGGCGCTCGGTACGACGTCGTCACGCGTACGGGTGACCAAACACCGGGCGATCAGCAGGCTGCGCGCCCGCGCTCAGCGCCGGGACGCCTTGAGCTGAATACGGACCAGTAGCCGGAGGAAGGGATTCCCCCGTTTGGCCCGGGTCTCGAGAATGCGAACGCACATTGCCCCTCCAGAGCTCGCCGACGAGCGCCGTTCGCCGGGGGCCGGGACGAGCGGTCTCGCGTTCCACCCTAGGGGCGGACCGGGGGACCGAAACCGGCTGAACGGACGATTGCCGCCGTCCTGGTCGTCCGTTCGTCTCTTCGGAGCACCGCATTGGTGCCGGAGACGAGGTGGCGGGCGCGGCAAAAGGACGAAGACATGGGAGAATCGGCATGGCGCCGACGAGTGGTCCGCGCTGTTCGCCCTGGCCCCGGCGGGCTCGTCCGAGACCGGACAATGCCGGGGAGGCGCCATGGGGTTTCGACGGCGTGATCGCACGGCGCTGGTCTGGGCGAAGATGAGTTTTCTCGCTTCGGAAACAGATTCGGCGGTTTCCGTGGAACACGCCTGCGTCGTTTGCGGAAACGTCCTCGAAGCGGCCGGTGTCGGGCTGACCCTCGCCGTCGGCGGAGGAGTCGCCGAGCCATTCTTCGCCACCGACGAACGCAGCCGCGAATTGGAAGACCTGCAGTTCACCTTGGGCGAAGGCCCGGCATGGGAGGTGGTGCGCGGCGGTATGCTCCTCGTCGTAACCGATGTGACCAGTTCGGAGACAGCACTCCGATGGCCGATGTTCGCGCCGGAAGCGATCGACAGAGGCGTGAAATCGATCATCGCGGTGCCGATCCGGACGGGTTCGATCAAATTGGGTGTCGTCGACTGTTATCGCGAACTCGCGGGGTTCCCGTCGAGGGAAGGACAGGCGGAGGCACTCGTTTGCGCCGACGCGGTGATCGCCCTCGCCGATGTCGGTACCGGCGGGCCCGGTCTGGCCGAAGTGATCGATCGCGAATTCGCCGGACACCACGACCGGGTGCATCAGGCCGCGGGAATGGTGTCGGTCCAGCTCGGCATCGGGCCGGTGGACGCGCTCGCCCGCTTGCGTGCCCACGCCTACGCCAGTGGCCGGAACCTCGACGAGGTCGCCATGGACGTGGTGCGGCGCCGGATCACCTTCCGGTCCGAGTCATGACGGACGCGTGCCTAAGGAGATATCAGAAACGATGACCGACCTCGCGGCAGGCTTGCGGGAAACCTTCGTGCAGTTGGCGGACACCCTTGTCGACGATTTCGATCTCATCGAGTTCCTCGACCTGCTCGCGTTCAGATGTGTCGAACTGCTCGGCGTCTGCACCGCCGGGCTGCTGCTCGCCGACGCGCACGGCACACTCACCATGGTGGCCGCGTCCGACGAACAGACCCGCACACTCGAACTGTTCCAATTGCGGAACTCCGAGGGGCCGTCCCTGGACTGCTACCGGCACGCCGAGCCGGTGGTCTGCCCGGATCTCACGCTCACGGGCGAAAGCTGGCCGAAGTTCTCCCGCGCGGCGGAAGACGCGGAATTCCGCTCCGTGTACGCGTTGCCGATGCGCCGCCGGGACGAAGTGATCGGCGCGCTGAACCTGTTCGGCACCCGCCCCGCTTCGCTGGACGACGCCGGATTGAGGCTGGGGCAGGCGCTCGCGGACATCGCCACGATCGGCATCCTGCACCACCGGCTGTTGCAAAGACAGGAAACCATCACCGCACAACTGCAAACGGCGCTGAACAGCCGGGTGATCATCGAACAGGCGAAAGGGGTGCTCGCCGAACGGCTGCGGGTTTCGGTCGACGACGCGTTCGGCGTATTGCGCGCCTACGCGCGGAGCAACAATCGCAAGATCCATTCCGTGGCGACCGGGATCATCGACCGCACAGTGGACATCCCGCGCTGAACGATACCGATTCGGCGCTTGTCCGCCTGCCGGTGATACCTAGACTGGATGGGTGTTCTCCCTGGAACAGCTGGTGAGTTTCGTCGCGGTGGCCGAGGAACTGCACTACGGCCGGGCGGCGGAACGGCTCTCGATGACCCAGCCGCCGTTGAGCAGGCGGATCCAGTTACTGGAGCGCGAACTGGGGGTCGAGCTTTTCGACCGTACGCACCGCATGGTCCGGCTGACACCCGCCGGACGGGTTTTTCTCGCCGAGGCAAGGAAGATACTGCGTTCGGCGCAGGAGGCGACGCTGTACGCCCGCCGGGCGAAGAAAGGCGAGGTCGGCGTCGTCACACTCGGGTTCACCGCCACCGCCGCCTATTCGTATCTCGACCGCGTCATCGCCGCGGCGAACGCCGAGGTGCCCGGCGTCGATCTCGTGCTGCGGGAAATGGTGACGGCGGCACAGGTGGAGGAATTGCTGGCAGGCGGGATCGATCTCGGCATGGTCCGGCCGCCGGTGACCGGTGCCGACGTCGTGACCCTGCCGCTTTGGCGGGAGCCGCTGCTGGCCGCGCTGCCGTCCGCGCATCCGTTGGCGCGGCGCAAGAAGAATCCCGACGTCCGCGACTTCGACGGTGAGCCGTTCATCATGTATTCGCCGTCGGAGGGCCGGTACTTCCACGATCTGCTCGTGGCGGTGTTCCGCGCCGCCAGGGTGCTGCCGGACTACACGCAATACCCCTGCCAGGTGCATACGGTGCTCGCGCTGGTGAAGGCGGCCCTCGGTGTCGCGCTGGTGCCTGCCGCGGCCGCCGCGCTGCGGTTCGAGGGCGTCGTGCTCCGCCCGGTGGGCGGGGTCGAAGGCCGTCCGGTGGAACTCGAACTGATGTGGCGGAGGGGCAACGACAATCCGGCGCTGGGCGCGCTGCTCGCCGTCATCGGGAATCCGGCTCGGCGAGGTCCGTGAAGGCCCCCTTGAGGGCAGTCACGCGGTGAGCGTGTCGCGTGACGGGATCGGCATGTGACTGGAGGCGTAACTCGCGTGATTGGAGACGTAACACCCGTGATTGGAGGCGTAACGGCTCCAGACACGCGAGTTACGCGTCCAGACACGCGAGTTACGCCTCCAGACACGTGAGTTACGGCTGGAAACACGCGAGATCCGGCTCAGCGGAACCAGCGGTCGGAGCGGTCCCCGGTGCTCCCAATGTGGCATTGGGGACGCTCAGCGCCTCCAATGCCACATTGGGGGCACAGGCCTGGCGGTCAGCGGGCGGGCCAGGCGTCACCCCATTCGGCGTCGCGGGCCTCGCGGTAGGCGTCGCCGTGCCGTTTGGTGACGATCGTTTCGGTGAGCCCGGTTTCGGCGCACAGAGTCAGGCTGACCATGCCCTTGCGTTTGGCCGGATGCCGCAGGATCCGGCCTTCGGCCCGTTCCGGCGCCGTGCGTGAGGCGACGACGTAGGAGAACTTCTCGTCCTCGAAGCCGAGCGTCCCGGACTTGAGCTGGCGGTGCAGGCCGGTGCGCGGGAGGCGCGCGGAGAAATGGCACCAGTCCTTGCCGCGCGGGATCGGGCACGCGCCTTCGTGCGGGCAGGGCGCGACGAGGGAAAGCCCGAGTTCGACGAGCTGATCCCGCGCTTCGACGATCCGTTCGTAGCCCGCTGGCGTGCCGGGTTCGATCAGCACCAGCATCCCGGCCTTCGCCGACAGCCAGCGGACCGTGTCGGCCCGGCGGGCTTCGGGCAGCTCACCGAGGACGTAGGAAAGGGTCACCAGATCGGCGTCCGGCGCGGGTGCGGCCGGGTCGATCAGGCCGCGCTGCCAGGTCGAGCCGCGGACAGCCTTGCCACCGGCGTTCCCCGCGAGCCGGCGGCCCAGCGCGATCGCGCCGGGGACCTGTTCGACGACGGTGCTCTCCTCCAGCGACGGCCACACGTCGGCCGCCGCCCAGATCGCCGCACCGGTCCCTCCGCCGACGTCGATCTGCGTGCGCGGAGCGAACCCGGGAGTGCGGAGGGCGGCTTCGGCGAGAACGGCGTGTACGGCCGCGTACGTGGCCGGCATCCGGTAGCCCGCGTACGCCGCGATGTCGACCTCGGAGGAGAGGATGGGCGCGCTCGCGGGGTTGTTCTCGCGGTAGCGCGTGCTGAGCCGCTCGACGGACTGCGTCAGCCTGGTCTGCGGGTACTTGCCCAGCTCCTCGTCGAGGGCGGAGCGGAGGGTTTCGGGGAGTGCGGACACGGTTCGGCATTCTCCCATGCATGCTTGACCTGCGGTTTTCCGGCTGCTCGAATACTCGCGGAAAAAAGTTCGGGGACCGTGTCGAAACCGGGGGTGCCCGATCGACGCGTTGATGTGGCAGGGGACGAGCCCCGCCGGGAACGGAGACTCAGATGCGGTTCATGGTGATTGTCAAGAGCGACGAGAAGACCGACGTGGCCGGTGCTCAGCCGAGTGCCGAGGAGTTGCAGGAGATGGGGAAGTTCAACGAGGAGCTGGTGAAGGCGGGCGTCATGCTCGCGGGTGAAGGACTGCTCCCCAGCGCCGACGGTGTCCGCATCCAGTACTCCGGCACCACCGAGGCCAGGGTCGTCGACGGTCCTTTCGCCGAGAGCAAGGAGCTCATCGCGGGTTTCTGGATCCTGCAGGTCAAGGACAAGGCCGAGGTCATCGAATGGATGAAGCGCGCGCCGTTCCGCGAGGGCGAGATCGAGATCCGGCGGGTCGCCGAGATGGAGGACTTCGACAACGCCACGCCCGAGATCGTCGAGCACGAGCAGAAGCTGCGGGAACAGGCCGAGGCGAACTAGGCCGCGTCAGGGTTGCGGTCGTCACGCCGACGATGTTGATTGGTCGGCGTGACGGCAACAGCAGACCCCCGGTCGGCGATCGACGCGGTGTGGCGGATCGAGTCGGCCCGCCTTATCGCCGGCCTCGCGCGGATGACGCGCGACGTCGGCCTCGCGGAGGAACTCGCGCAGGACGCGCTGGTCGCCGCGCTCGAACAGTGGCCGGAGTCGGGCGTCCCGAGGAATCCGGGTGCCTGGCTCATGACCACGGCCAAACGCCGGGCCGTCGACACCTTCCGGCGCAACGAGCGCTACGAACGGAAGCTCGGCGAGATCGGCCGCGAGCAGGAGTTCGAGGAGGAACCCGACTTCACCGCGGGCCTCGACGACCACATCGAGGACGATCTGCTGCGGCTGGTGTTCACCGCCTGCCATCCGGTGCTTTCCACCGAAGCCAGGGTGGCGCTGACGCTGAAGATGATCGGCGGGCTCCAGACGCACGAGATCGCGCGGGCGTTCCTCGCCAAGGAGACCGCCATCGCACAGCGCATCGTCCGCGCGAAGAAGACGCTCGCCGACGCCAAGGTGCCGTTCGAGGTGCCGGAGGGGGCCGATCGCGTCGCGCGCCTGGAGTCGGTGCTCGAAGTGATCTACCTGATCTTCAACGAGGGCTACTCCGCGACGGCGGGCGAGGACTGGATGCGGCCGGCGCTGTGCGAGGAAGCGCTGCGGCTCGGCCGGATCCTGGCCGGGCTGATGCCGAAGGAACCCGAGGTGCACGGGCTCGTTTCGCTGATGGAGATCCAGGCGTCGCGGTCGGCCGCGCGCGTCGGGCCGAACGGCGAACCCGTGCTGCTGCTGGATCAGGACCGGACGAAATGGAACCGGCTCCTGATCGGCCGCGGCCTCGCCGCGCTGGACCTCGCCGAGTCACTCGCGGACGGCGCTTTCGGCGTCTACGCCGCGCAAGCCGCCATCGCCGCCTGCCACGCGCGGGCGCGGACGGGCGAGGAGACCGACTGGGCGCGCATCGCGATCTTGTACGAAGGGCTCGGGAAGCTGAACCCGTCGCCGGTGATCGAACTGAACCGCGCGGTGGCGCTGTCGATGGCGGTCGGGCCGGAAGCGGGCCTCGCGGTGGTCGACAAGCTGACGTCGGAGCCCGCGCTGAAGGCGTACCACCTGCTGCCGAGCGTGCGCGGCGACTTCCTGGCGAAGCTCGGCCGTCTGGACGAGGCCCGCGCCGAGTTCGAGCGCGCGGCGGAAATGACCGGGAACGATCGGGAGCGCACCCTCTTGCTGAACCGCGCGGCCGAGTGCACCCCCTGACCCCTTCGCAATTCGTCACCTACTTGCGTTCGATCCCGGCGCAAGTAGGTGACGAATTGCGATGGGGGCGCGTCAGGCGGGGGTGGGGCGCAGCGCGGACAAGGCCCGGTGCTGGCCCAGCCGGACGGCCTGGACGGTGCAGCCGAGCGCCAGCGCGGTGTCTTCGGCGGAAAGCCCGACGAGCGACCGCAGCACCATGATCTCGCGCTGCTGGCCAGGCAGGCCCGAAAGCGGGTTCGGCAGTTCGGCGGTGCTCCGGTGGAAGTCGTCGACGAGGCCGCGCGTGACGTCGTAGGCGAACGTGAGAAGCACGGATGCCCCGGCCACTCCGGCGACGATCTCGCGGCAGCTGTCCTTCGCGATCGCGTCGGCGATGTCGTAGGTGCCGGAACGACGTCCGATCCGCGCCCGGCAGTAGCGCACGACCAGGACGCGGACGACGTCGACCAGCTTCGAGGCTGTCTCCGTCCGCCCGCCGGCCTCCAGCGGCCGCCGCGAACCGTGTCCTTGCATCGGCTCCCTCTCCCACCTTTCAGATGAGCACGGCGGAGGGGGAGGGAGGTACGGTCTTTTTGCCGACACGGGCCGCTTCAGGCCTCGATGAAGACGATCCGCTCGGGCTCGGTCGTCAGGTTCACGGTCTGCCGCTTCACGCTCACCAAGGTCTCGAATTCCGTGGCGTGCCCGTCCGGGACGGTGAACAGGCGGTCGTTGCGGGAATCGAGGAAGTCGGAGAAGCCGGTGAGCGAGACCCCGCCGCTTTCGTCGAGCGCGAGGTAGTCGACGAGCCTGCGGAACAGTTTCGGCAGGATCACCAGTTCGTCGGCCAGTTGCCGTCGTGACGAAAGCTTGAACCCGGAGTTCGTGACGTCCTGCGGCCACAGCCCGCGCCCGTCCTGGCGGGCCTTGCCCGCGGCTTCGGCCAAGGCGTCACGAAGATCGGGGTACAGCAGCGAATAGAACGTCGGGTAGACGAGGCCGGCCGCGACCTGCCGGTAGTTCGCGGAGTTCTTCAGCGTTTTGACGTCGAGATGGACCTTGGAAAGGTCCGCGGACCTTCCCGGCCGTTGCCCGGGAAAGGCGAACGCCACCGCTCGTCCGTATTTGTCGGCGAATCGCGTCAGTATGTGACCCGGTACCTTGATCGGAGTCGCCGAAGTGACCCTTCCCCGTTCATCGCGTTCGACCGTTTTGAAGCCGAGGACCTTCAGCAGGTTCGCCGCGGCGGCGTCGGCGAATTCCGCGGGCTGATGCCACATCCCGCCGGTTCCCCTGGCCTGGTAATGCGTTTCGAGCGCGTCGATCGCGTCGAGCCGCAACTGCATCCCGCCCCGTGAATTGAGCCGGACCTTCAGGCCCGCCTTCTTGGTCGCCTGGGGATCATCGGGATAGAACCGCACCGAATCGCCGTCCGGTGAGGCTCCGACAAGCTGGAACGTACCTTTGATCAGCGTCATGGGCATGAGGACAACGGTAGTTCCCATTCCGGTGAACGAACCTGGTGTTCATCCATCCAGCCCAATGGCCGGTAAAGATCGGGTGACCATTGTGGACATTCCCGTGTTCTCGTTCACGACGGGATCATGAACTCCAGCACGGTCGCCTGCAGCAGCGCGATGACCCCGACCACGGCGGTCAGCGCGACCGACCACAGGAACGTCTGCCGCAGCAGCGCGCCTTCCTGTCCGGACCGCCCGATCGCGGTGGCGCCGATCGACAGGTTCTGCGGCGAGATCATCTTGCCCATCACGCCGCCGGAGGTGTTCGTGGCACCGGCGAGGATCGGGTCGACGTGCAGTTGCTGCGCGGAAATCACCTGCATCGGCCCGAAGAGACTGTTCGTCGACGCGTCCGATCCGGTGAGGAAGACGCCCAGCCAGCCGATGTAGGCGGAGAACAACGGGAACAGCACCCCGGTGGTCGCCAGCGCGAGACCGAGGGTCTGCGTCGCACCCGAGTAGTTCATGACGAACGCGATCGCGAGGATCATGAAGATCGTCGCCAGCGCCCACCGCATCTGGTGCAGTGTCCGGCGGTAGGTGGCCAGCAGCAGCCGCGGTTTCGCGCCCATCGCGAACCCTGCCACGATCGCCGCGATCAGGGCCACGGTTCCTGGCGAGTAAAGGAAATCGACGGTCAACGTCGCCGCGTACGGGGTGTCCTTCGGCGTGATCGGCGCGTGCTGGACGACCTCCTTGTGCAGCCCAGGCCACGCGAACACCCAATCGGCCTTGTGCAGCAGCTTCGTCAGGTCCAGCCATTCGGGCAGGTCCTTGAAGATCGTGCCGATCCGGGAAAGGAAGATCGCCGTGATCAGGACGATGTACGGCGCCCACGCGTACAGCGCGCCTCGCCCGGCTTTCGCCGCGCCGAGACTCGCCCCGGCCTTCACCGGTTCTTCGCCGTCGAAACGCCAAATCGCCGACGGCTGCCAGAAGCGCGTCAGTATCCACAGCGAGGCCATCGCGGCGAGCGCGGCGACGACGTCGACGAGGCTCGGGCTGATGAAGTTCGAGGTGACGAACTGCATGACCGCGAACGACAGGCCCGCGGTCAGCACGGCGGGCCAGACCTCGATCATCCGTTTCCAGCCCGCGAGGACCACGATCAGGAACCCGGGGACGATCAGCGCCAGAAAGGGCAGCTGGCGGCCCACCATCGACGAGAACAGTTCCGTCGCCTGTTCGGAGTTCATGTCGAGGATCGGCGCGGTCAGCCTGCCGAGCACGATCAGCGGATTGCCGAGGCCGCCGAACGCGACCGGCGCGGTGTTCGCCAGCAACGCGAGCACGACCGCCTTCACCGGCGGGAAACCGAGTGCGGCCATCATCGCCGCGGTGATCGCGATCGGCGAGCCACCGCCCGCGATCCCCTCCAGCAGCGCCCCGAACCCGAACGCGATCAGCAACGCCTGGAGACGGCGGTCCTCACTGAATCCGGCGAGGACCGCCTTGATGTGGTCGAACCGTCCGGTCGCGACGGTGACATTGTGGAAGTACACGGCGTGGAACGCGATCCAGGCCACCGACCACACCCCGAACACCAGCCCCATGGCCGCGGAATCGAAGGCGAGCCCCGCGGGCATGCGGTACAGCAGTACCGCGACCAGCAGCGCGGTGATCAGCGCCAGCGCCGCCGAGAGATGCGCGGATCTGCGCAGGACTCCCAGCGTCACCAGCAGCACGACGATCGGCAGCGCCGCCAGCGCGGCGGACACCCACAGCCCGCCCGCCGGCTGGTAGTCCTGGACCCAGCCCACCTCAGCCCCTTTGCGCGCGGACGTAACCCAGCCGGAGCGAAAGCGCGGCCGCGGTGCCTGCCACCGTCGCACCCAGTTCGTCGGTGCGGCGGAGCACCCGCCCAGCCGGGCCCGCGATGCTGATCGCGGCGATCGGCCGTCCGGTGTGGTCGCGGACGGCGGCGGCCACGCAGCCCACGTCCGGTTCGTTTTCGACGTCGTCCACGGCCCAGCCGCGGCGGCTCGTCCTCGCCAGGTCGTCGAGCAGCCGGACCGGATCGTTGATCGTCTTGAGCGTGAGACTGTCGAGTTTCATCCGGCGGATGCGTTCGACGCGGTCCTGTTCGGGCAGCGCCGCCAGCCACGCCTTGCCCAGCGAGGTCGCGTGCTGCGGACGGCGGGTGCCGAGACGGCAGGCAAGGGTGACGGCGTTGGCGCTGCGTTCGGTGGCGACGTAGACCATCGTGTCGTTGTCCGGGACGGCGAGGTACGTCGTCTCGCCGCTCCGCTCGGCGAGCGACGCGAGATAGCGCGGCGCGCAGCGGTGGAGATCGGTCGCCGCCATCGCGCGGGCGCCGAGTTCGACCAGCCGGGTGCCGAGCCGCACGCGGCCGGTGGCGCGATCGGCTTCGAGGTATTCCAGGTTCTTGAGGGTGCCGACGATGCGGTACGCGGCGCTCCGGGAGAGACCCAGTTGCCTGGCGATCGCGTTGGTGGAAATCTCCTGGTTCTTGCCGACGTGCTCGAGGACCGCTAGTCCGCGCTCGAGTGTGCCACTGGAATCCAGGCCTCGTGGTGTGCCCACTTCGCCCCTCCGTTGGACCGGGGTACCGATGATCGGCACCTGTTTCCGCTAAGCGGGTTCGGACGTTAACAGCTCGGCCCGACGTTGGGAAGGTTTCTTAACAAAGTGGCTACCGGACAAGTTTTCCCTGTTCGGGGCGGTTCGGTCAAGATCACCGGTTCGGCCCAATCCGTTCGGCGGGTTCCGATTCGGCGTATGACTTCAGGGGTCATTTTTCTGTTCACGGATATGAAAGAACCCTCGCCGGAAAATCGCGGCGAGAGTTCGGCTCGAAGTACGTTTCTAACGCACCGACAGATTCGCGACCGCTCGGACGACGGCCGTGCAGCGGTCTTCGACATAGGCCAGACCGCCTTCTTCGGCGATCCGGCGGGACTCGGCGGAGACGATGCCCTGTTGCAGCCAGAGCGCCTTGGCACCGATCGCGACGGCCTGTTCGGCGATCGGCGGGGTGTCTTCGGACGGGCGGAAGACGTCGACCAGGTCGACCGGCTCCGGGATGTCGGTGAGGGAGCGGTAGACCTTTTCGCCAAGCAGCTCGTCGGCCGAAGGGTGGACGGGGATGATCCGGAACCCGTGTGCCTGCAGTACGGCGGCGACGCCGTGCGAGGCCTTGGCCGGATCACGGCTCAGCCCCACTACGGCGATCGTCTTCGATCCGGCGAGGATCTCGGTGGCGCGATCGGTCATACCGGGTTCAACGACGGCGGGCGGCCGTGAATTCCTAGAGTTTCCAGAGCCGCAGGCCGCGCACCCGGTACACCGGCCAGACGACGTGCCAGGCGCGACGCCGCAGGAACACCGTCGAACAGGTCAGGATGCTTCGCGCGGATGTCGTCGCGACGTCGTGGCGGTCCGGCCAGCTCTCGCCGTGCCGCCCGGCGGCGATCCGGAAGACGTTGACCAGGCCGCGGCCCTGCAGGTCGAACTTCGCGCCGGTGTCGCCGGAATCAGGAGTCAGCGAGGCGATCTCCGGGCCGAACGCGGCCGCGGGCGCCGGTCCCGCGTCGGCGGGGAGGTCACCGATGGTCGAGGAGACGGCCTTGCCGTAGAGACGCCGGGTGTAGCGCTGGAGCAGCAGCCGCTCCCACAGCGGCAGGACACGGCGGTGCTTGAGCAGCGCCGAACACTCCGCGTGCCCGATGGCGAAGACGTCGGTCAACTCGTCGTAGGCGTTGTGCGCGGTGGGCTCGTTGAGGTGCACCCGCACCTCGTAGCGGATGCGCGCGGTGAGCTCGTCGAGCTCTTCGCGGCGGTCGACCCTGGCCTTCGCCCGTGAGAGCGTCCAATCGGACATGGGAGCAGGCTAGGTGATGATCGGGGTCGCACAAGCCACTTTCGGCCTAATCTGTTCGTACCGGCCAGTGGAACGGGCGTCTTGTGCGGGCATCGGTGACGGGGCAGAGTCCGACTGTCGGAAGGAGCCCATGGACGCCAGCACGCTGCAGGAGGCCGCGGCCGCGCTGCTCAGCGCGTACGAGACCGGCAAGCCGATCGCGCCCCTCATTGAGACGTATCCCGCCGCGACCTTGGAGGACGCGTACCGCATCCAGCAGCGGCTCGTCCACCATTGGGCCGAACGCGGCGACGGTGTGCGCGGGCACAAGGTCGGCCTCGCGTCCGCCGCCATGCAGCGGCAGATGGGCGTCGACCAGCCCGACTACGGCCATCTGACCGGTTCGATGTTCCACCTCGAACACCAGCCGATCCCGATCGACGGGTTCCTGCAGCCGAAGATCGAACCGGAGATCGCGTTCGTGCTCGGCTCGCGGCTGTGCGGGCCAGGGGTCACGGTGGCGGACGCGCTGCGGGCGGTGGACTTCGTCGTCCCGGCGCTGGAGATCGTCGATTCCCGCATCCAGGACTGGAAGATCAGCATCGTCGACACCATCGCGGACAACGCGTCCTCCGGCGGGGTCGTCCTCGGCAGCAGGCCGACCGCGATCGGCGACGTCGACCTGCGGCTGGTGGGCTGTGTGCTGCACCAGAACGGTGAGATCGCGGCCACCGGCGCCGGCGGCGCGGTGCTCGGCTCGCCGGTGAACGCGCTGGTGTGGCTCGCGAACACGATCGGACCGCTCGGCGTCGCGCTGGAGCCGGGGCACGTCGTGCTGCCGGGCTCGATGACACGTGCGATCCCGGTGAGCCCCGGCGACACCGTGGTCGCGACGATGGCGGGGCTCGGCAGTGTCACCGCGAAGTTCTCCGGGGAGGAGCGGCCGTGAGCCTTGACGTGCGGGAGGCGGCGGAAGCGCTGCTGTCCGGGGAAGAACGCGAGCCGCTGACGGATTCGTGGCCCGCTTTGGACGTCGAAACCGCGTACGCGATCCAGGACGAGGCGCTCCGGCTCAGGCTGGAACGCGGCGAGACGCTCATCGGCGTCAAGCTGGGCTTGACCTCTCAGGCGATGCGACAGCGGATGGGGATCGACTCGCCGTTGCTCGCCTGGCTGACCGACGCCATGGTCCTGCCCGCCGGTGTCCCGGTGCCGTCGCTGATCCACCCGCGTGCGGAGCCCGAGCTGGTTTTCGTGCTGGGTGAACGACTTTCGGGCCCCGGCGTGACCGCGGCGACCGCGATGGCGGCGGTGAGCCGGGTCCACGGCGGCATCGAGATCGTCGACAGCCGCTACCGTGACTACCGGGGAAAGCTGCCGGACGCCGTGGCGGACAACGGTTTCTCCGCGTACTTCACGCTGGGCCCTGTCGGCATCGATCCGTCCACAGTGGACCTTTCGCTGGAGGCGGCGCTTCTGGAGGTCGACGGCGCCATCGTCGACACCGCCACCGGCGCGGCCGTGCAGGGCCATCCGGCGGAAGCACTGGCGCTGGCGGCCAACACCCTCGGCGCCCGGGGGCTCGCGCTGGAGCCGGGCTGGATCGTGCTCACCGGCGGGATGACCGACGCCGTCGACATTCGCCCGGGTTCACGGGTGGCGGCGCACTTCTCGCATCTGGGCTCGATCACGCTCGCCGGGTCTTGACGTCGGCGCGGTCGGCCGTGCGGAGCAGTCCACGCGTCAATCGCGGCCAGATCGCCCGCGGGAGGTCGTGCCCCATCCCGGGCACGATGTCCACTTCGGACTTCCGCAGCGCGCGGGCCGTCGCCCGGCCGCCGGAAACGTGCACGAGCGGATCCTTCGAACCGTGCACGACGAGCGCGGGTACATCGAGTTTCCGCAACGCGCGGAAGCGATCCCGGCTCGAAACGATGGCAGCCAGCTGCCGCGCCGTCCCGCCGGGATTCACGCCGCGATCGAACGACCGCTCCGCGCGTTCACGCATCCGCGCCTCGTCGAAGGGGTAACCGGGCGAGCCGATGACGCGGAAGGTGCGCACCAAGGACTCGACGTACTGCGCACGATCACGCGGAGGCGCCGAAAGCAGCATCGCCATTGCCTTGGCGCTCGGCCGGCCGACGAACCGGTTGCCGGTGGTCGACATGATCGACGTCAGCGAACGCACCCGCGACGGATACTCGACGGCCAGGGTCTGCGCGACCATCCCGCCCATCGACGCGCCCACGACGTGCGCGCTCTCGACGCCGAGTTTCGTCAGCAGTCCGGCGGCGTCGCCCGCCATGTCCGCCAGGGAGTACGGCGCCGTGCGCAGGGCGTACGCGAGCGGCAGGCTCGCCCGCCCGGTCATCCGGCTGGACCGGCCGGCGTCCCGGTTGTCGTAGCGGATGACGAAGAACCCCTCGGCCGCGAGGTTCTCGCAGAGCTCGTCGTCCCACCAGATCATCTGCGAGGCCAGGCCCATGATCATCAGCAACGGCCTGCCGTCCGGCGGTCCGAACGTCTCGTGGCACAGCTCGACGCCGTTCACGTCGGCGATCATCTCCGGCATCGGCACAGTGTGACCGGCGACGGCGAAAACGGCTACGTGTCCTCGATGTGAACGGCCTGGCTCTCCGGCCCGGCGGCCCGCTGAGTGCCCTCGTCTTCGGCGATCTCTTCCGCTCACTCGCCGCGATACGCACGGGCCTGGATTTCGTAAAGCTCGTGGTAGAGGCCTCCTTCCTCGATGAGTTCGGCGTGCGTGCCCTGTTCGATCAGCCGTCCTTTCTCCAGTACCAGGATCCGGTCGGCGGAGCGGATGTTGGCCAGCCGGTGGGTGACCAGGATGGTCGTGCGCCTGCCCGCCCCGGAAACGCTCGCGTGCCGCAGACCGGCGAAGACCCGTGCCTCGGCCTTCGCGTCGAGCGCGGCCGTCGGCTCGTCGGCGACCAGGACGGCGGCGTCGCGGTAGATCCCGCGGGCGATGCCCATCCGCTGCCACTGCCCGCCCGAGAGGTCCTGCCCGTCGTTGAACTTCTTGGACAGCACTGTTCTCTCCTTGGCGGGCAAGGATTCGATCACCTCGTCGGCGCCCGAGGAGATGATTGCGTCGTGCCACGCGGCGCGTTCCGGGTCCTCCCGGCCGAGCCTGCCGACGGTCACGTTGTGCTCCGCCGTCATCGGCCATTCGGCGGGATCCTGGGCGATCACGGCGATATTGGCGTGCACCGACTCGTGATCGGCGTCCGCGAGATCGACGTCGTCCCAGAACACCTTCCCTTCCGAGGGCGGATACAGCCCGGTGAGCAGCTTGCCCAAGGTGGTCTTGCCGGAACCGTTCTCGCCGACGAGGGCGATCACCTCGCCGCGCCGGATGGTCAGCGAAACCTCCCGCAGGGCGGGGTTTTCCTGGCCCGGATAGGTGAAACCGACGTTCTCCAGCCGGATCTCCGCCGGGTCCGGCGGAGCGGCGACGCCGTCCTTCGCCGGGCTGCGTTTCTCGGATTCCACGAGCAGCCGCTGGAAGAAAGCGATGTAGAACGACTCCTCGTACAGGGAATTCACCGCGTGCATCGTGATGGACAGCGAATTCGACGCCGACCGCATGGCGAGCGCGGCCGTCCCGGCGAGGGCGAGCTCCATCTGCCCGGTATAGAGGAGGAGGCCGAGCACCAGATACGCGATGGCGGTGCCCACCCCGGCCGCCGCGCGCCCGGTCAGCCGGACCAGGTTGCTCCGATGCGCGAGCCGGACCTCTTCGCGCATCAGGCTTTCGGTGATCCGCCGGTACTCGTGGAGCAACGGCTCCTGCAAGGTGAGGGCGTGCCGTTCGAGGGCGAAGGTGCGCCAGGTGGCCACCTCCTCGACGATGCCCTTCCGGATGTTCCGGCCGACGGTGTCGAGATAATGCCGGTAGTTCAGCCGCGCGACCTTCGCCGCCGCCCAGCCGTCGGCCACCGCGGCGAGCAGCAGCACCGGCGCGAGCCACGGATTGAGCAAGCCGGCCGCCACCAGCGCGGCGACCAGCGAGATCAGCGCCGAGGTCAGATCCGCGACCCAGCGCAGGCTCATCTCGATCGAGCGGACGCCGTACCGCGCGCCCTGCCTGGCCAGCTCCCGGAAATCGGCGTCCTCGAAGGCCAGCAACCGGACCCGGACCATCGCGGCGGTGACCTCGTCGCCCGCCGAAGTCACGACCCGCGGCCGAAGCGCCCCCTCGACCGCGGCCACCGCGGTGTCGAGCAGGGCGCGCAAGGCGTACGTGCCGACGACGACCAGCAGCGCGGGTAGCGATTCCAGCACCTTGTCCGGCGTCGGCCCGTTCTCCAGCAACGCGATGAACACGTTCGCGGTGGCGAGCAGGCCGAACGCCGTGACACAGCCCGAAAGCAGGTGGACGACGCCGGCGAGCAGGGTCAGCCGCGGCGACGTCCGCCAGGCCAGCCGCAGCACGATGGCCACCGCGGACGGGAGCGTGCGGATGGCCTTGACCATCCCCGCTTCGGCCACGGTCTCGTCGACCGTGGCCCATTCGGGCATCTTCAGGTTCTCGACCCCGATCAGGGGCACGGTCGGTTCGGGCACTCGTCCTTGTCTACGCGCACCCACCGACAATTCCGACCGCCGAGAGGCCGCGGCCGTGCCAAGCCGGCGTTCTCGCGTGACTGGATGGACGACACGCGTGATCCGGCGGACGACACACGTGCGGCAGGGTTTCGCCGCGAGTCGTCCATCCAGTCACGTGAGTCGTCCGCCCAGTCACGTGAGTCGTCCATCCGCGCACCGGCACAGTCGGTCGGCGCACGGGACGAAAGTCCCCTTCACCTGCCCCGGACCGTGAGCTACGCTCTCGCTAGAGCGATCTATCAAATCGCAAGGGGGCGAACATGGAAGCTCTTCGGAACCGGGGACTCACCGCGTTGCGGCTGATTCTGGCCTTCACGCTGCTGTCCACCACGTTGCACTACGCGCACAACGTGATCAGGGCGGCGGACTATCCGCAGGTCGAGGGGATCTCGGTGGGCGTCGCCGCCACCTTGGTCGTCGTCGCCTACGTTCTCTTCACGACGTTCGGCGTGCTCGGCTACCGCGACTACCTGCGCGGACGTTACTGGCGGGCGCTCGCGTTCCTGATGGTCTTTTCGCTGTCCGGGCTGGCGAGCCTCGGCCACTTCCTGGTCGCCGTGCCGCAGATCCCGGCCTTCTGGTTCGCCACGATCTACACCGACACGGCGGCCGCGCTGCTGCTGTGGGCCTTCGTGACCTGGGCGGCGGCGAAGCTCAACCGGGCACCCGTGCCCGCGTGACGGTCATCCGCCGTAAGTGATGCGATGGGGCGCGGCGACCCGGTTGATCTTCGCCGGATCGATCGCCCCATCGGTGAAGACGGCGGGCCCCGCTTCGAACAGGTCCTCCAGGTAGTGCTCCCAGCCGCCGGGAGACGAGATCTGGAGAACCCGAGGCGGTTCGGAAACGCGTCGCAGGGCGTGCGGGACACCGCGCGGCAGCAGGACGAACGTGCCCTTGGTCGCGATGTGGCTCTCGTCGTCGAAATCGATGCCGAGTTCGCCTTCGAGGACATAGATGCACTCGTCGGCCTCGTGGTGCACGTGCCGCGGGATGTCCATGGCGACGGTGACCTCGAGTAGCGAAAACCTCGTCTCGGTGTCCTCGGTCATCGCCTTGACGCTGAACGCGGGCGGCAACGGGACGCGGCCGGGCCGGGCCTCGCCGGGTTTGAGCAGGATGAAGCGGTCCTTCGACATGTTATGCTCTCCTTCATACGGAAGCGGATTCCGTTTCCACTTAATCGTGAGGGAGGGCGGGTTGTCAACCAAGCCGCGAGCGGACGCGGAGCGCAATCGGGCTCGGGTGGTCGACGCCGCGCGAGTGTTGTTCGCCGAACGCGGGGACGACGTGCAGATGCCGGAAATCGCGCGCGCGGCAGGCGTGGGCGTAGGGACGGTGTACCGGCATTTCCCGGATCGTCAGGCGCTGGTCGAGGCGGCGGCGGAGCACCGGTTCGCGGAGATCGAGCAGTACGCCCGGGCGCACTGCTTCGGGGAGGATTCCGGTCTGGAGCGCTATTTCCGGTATGTCGGCGAGCTGTTGTCCCGCGATCGCGGGCTCACCGCCGCCATCGATTCGGCCCGCGGGCGGCCGGGGAGTGAGCCGCGCGGTACCGCTCGCGAGCGGCTTGAAGCCGTGGTCGCCGAGGTCATCGCCCACGATCAGGCCGCTGGCCTCCTTCGTTCGGATTGCACGGTCGCCGACGTCTATCTGCTGGTCGGCGCCCTGTCGTCGGTCATCCGCAAAGGTGGCGACTGGGCTCGTTTCCTCGACCTGCTCCGTGACCAACTTTCTACATAACATTGACGGTAGTTAGTGCCATGTAGACAATCGGAAGGGTGACGCGGACCACATCGGTGACGTTCGAACGTCATCCCAGCGGCTACCGGCACTGGAAACTGTCCACCGACGGCGACGTCGCGTGGCTCGAACTCGATGTCGACGCCGACGGGGGTCTCGTACCGGGTTACGAGCTCAAACTCAACTCGTACGACCTCGGCGTCGACATCGAGTTGTACGACGCGACGCAGCGGCTGCGGTTCGAACATCCCGAGGTCCGGGTGGTCATCGTGACCAGCGCGAAGGACAACGTCTTCTGTGCCGGTGCGAACATCCGCATGCTGGCGTCGTCGTCGCACGAATGGAAGGTGAACTTCTGCAAGTTCACCAACGAGACCCGCAACGCGATGGAGGACGCCGCCGCGCACTCCGGGCAGATCTACGTCGCGGCGGTCAACGGCACCTGCGCCGGCGGCGGCTACGAAATCGCGCTCGCCTGCGAGAAGATCCTGCTGGTCGACGACAACTCTTCGACCGTGGCGCTGCCGGAAGTGCCCCTTCTCGGCGTTCTTCCCGGCACCGGCGGGCTCACCAGGGTGGTCGACAAACGCGGCGTGCGGCGGGATCTCGCCGACGTCTTCGCCACTCGCCCCGACGGGGTGAAGGGGCGGACGGCCGTCGACTGGCGGCTGGTCGACGAACTCGTGCCGCGGCAGGGTTTTCGCGAAGCCGTGTTGGCCAGGGCGAAGGACTTCGCGCGGACGAGCGAGCGGCTCGACGGCGAAGGCGTCGAACTGAAGCCACTCAAGCATCGTTACGTCGACATAGCCCGCGGCAAGACGGAAGCGACGATCACCGTCAAGGGGCCCGAGGACGACGACGGCTGGCTACTGGACGTCACCCGCGAACTGGACGACGCGATCCTTCGCCTGCGCACCAACGAACCCGGACTCGGCACCTGGGTACTCCGCACCGAAGGCGATCCTGCGAAGGTTCTCGAACACGAGCGAGCCGTGTTCGACGCGAAAGACTGTCTGAACAACGAAATCGTCCACTACTTCAAGCGGACGCTGAAGCGCCTCGACGTCACCAGCCGCAGCCTGATCGCGCTCATCGAACCTGGTAGCTGCTTCGCCGGGCTTCTGCTGGAGCTCGCGCTCGCCGCGGACCGGCAGTACATCTTGGACGGTCCGCCGATCGATGACGAAGAAAGTGAAGAACGCGCCTCGATCACGTTGTCCGAAGCCAACTTCGGCCGTTTCCCGATGGGCAACGGCCTGACGCGCCTGGAGTCCCGGTTCTTCGGCGACCCTGGCCACGTCACGAGGCTCGCGGAAGTACGCGACCGGCCACTGAACCCGGCGGAGGCCGACGAACTCGGCCTGGTCACCGACGCCCCGGACGACCTCGATTGGGAGGACGAGATCCGGATCGCGCTGGAAGGACGGGCTTCGCTCAGCCCGGATGCCTTGACCGGAATGGAGGCGAACCACCGGTTCGTCGGCCCCGAGACGCTGGAGAGCAAGATCTTCGGCCGCCTTGCCGCTTGGCAGAACTGGATCTTCACTCGTCCGAACGCATCCGGTCCCGAGGGCGCGTTGCGTCGCTACGGTACTGGTCAGAAGGCCGTCTTCGACAGGAAGCGGGTTTGAACAGCTCATGCCCACCAAGATCGATTACGACGCCAAGATTCCCAACAACGTCGACCTCTCCGGTGATCGGCGGCTCCAGCGGGCGCTGGAGGGCTGGCAGCCGAAATTCCTGAACTGGTGGGGCGAAATGGGCCCCACCCTGCAGACGCAGGGCGTGTACCTGCGCACCGCGGTCAGCGTCGGCCGGGACGGCTGGGCGCATTTCGACCACGTCAACGTGCCCGACTACCGGTGGGGGATCTTCCTCGCGGAGCCGGATCCGGACCGCGTCATCACCTTCGGCGAGCATCAGGGCGAACGGGCGTGGCAGCAGGTGCCCGGCGAGTACCGCGCCGACCTGCAGCGGCTCATCGTCATCCAGGGGGACACCGAACCCGCGTCGGTCGAGCAGCAGAAACTGCTGGGGCTCACCGCGCCGAGCCTCTACGACCTGCGGAACCTCTTCCAGGTCAATGTCGAAGAAGGCCGTCATCTGTGGGCGATGGTGTATCTGCTGCACGCCTACTTCGGCCGCGAAGGTCGTGATGAGGCGGAAGGGTTGCTGCTCCGGAATTCCGGAAGTCCGGACGCCCCGCGGATCCTCGGCGCCTTCAATGAGGAGACCGCGGATTGGCTCGCGTTCTACATGTTCACCTATTTCACCGATCGCGATGGCAAGTACCAGCTCGGCACCCTCAAGGAAAGCGGCTTCGACCCGCTTTCCCGCACTTGTGAATTCATGCTCAAGGAAGAGGCGCACCACATGTTCGTCGGCACCACCGGGGTCGACCGGGTGGTCACCCGCAGTGTCGAACTGATCCGCGAGCACGACACCTTCGACATCGCCGGGCACGGCGGGATCCCACTGGAAGTCATCCAGCGTTACCTCAACTTCCACTACACCGTGTCGCTCGACCTGTTCGGCGGCGAGACCTCGACCAACGCGGCGAACTACTACACCGCCGGGCTGAAAGGCCGCTGGCAGGAGACTCGCCGCAAGGACGACCACAAGCTCACCGACGCCGCCGGAACGCTGTCGAAGCCGAGGGCCGACGGCACCTGGGGGACCGAAGAACTCCCGGCCATCCTGCTGCTGAACCTCGACCTGAGGGAGGAGTACCGCGCCGACTGCCAGACCGGGGTCAACCGCTGGAACAAGATCCTCGACGAGGCCGGGATCGACTTTCGATTCGTCCTCCCGCACCCTGGATTCAATCGCGAAGTCGGCATAAACTCCGGCCACCATGTGACGCCCGACGGCACCGTTGTCGACGAGCGGACCTGGCTGGCCGGCAAACGCAAGTGGCTGCCCACTCCCGAAGACCTGACTTTCGTCCGATCGCTGATGCACCCGGTGTACGAGCGAGGAAAGATCGCGAGCTGGGTGGCGCCGCCACGCCAGGGCATCAACGGGAAACCGTTCGACTATGAATACGTTCACCTGAGCTGAGCGATAGAAGGTGCGCCCGTGACCGCTGCTGCTACCGGGTTCAACGCGGCGAGCTACCTGCTCGACAGGCACCTGGCGGAAGGGCTACCGGCCAGGCAAGCGGTCGTTTCCCCGCGGCGAAGTCTCACGTACGCGGAGCTCGCGGCCGAAACCCGCCGGGTCGCCGCCGGGCTGAAGGCGATCGGCGTCCGCCCGGAGGAGCGGGTCCTGTTCTGCATGGTCGACGACGTCGAGCTGCTCACCGGGATCCTCGGCGCGATGCTGGCCGGAGCGGTCGCGGTGCCGGTGTCCACCATGGTCACCGGGCTCGACCTCGGCAAGATGCTCGCCGATTCGCGGGCACGGGTCCTGTGTGTGTCCGGCGAGTTCGCCGCGCAGGCGACGATCGCGCTCGGGCTGGCGCCGGAGGTCACCGACGTCGTGCTGGACAGGGCAAAGGCGGCCGAACTGCCGTCCGGGGTCCGCGCGCACCAGTGGAGCGATCTGTCCACAGTGGATGATGCCGGTTTCGTGCCGTCTCCCACCTGGGAGGACTCGCCCGCGCTCTGGCTGTACACCTCGGGGACGACGGGCAAGCCGAAGGGTGCGATGCACCGGCACGCGGGTATCCGCGCGGTCTGCGAGACGTATGCGCGCGGCGTGCTGGACATCGGGCCGAACGACCGGTTCCTTTCCGTCCCGAAGCTGTTCTTCGCCTACGGCCTGGGGAATTCGGCGTTCTTCCCGCTCGCGGCGGGCGGGACGGCGCTGCTCGAACCGGCGAGGCCGACCCCGGGGCTGATCGCCGCCAGGGTCCGCAGGGAGCGGCCGACGTTGTTCTTCGCCGTCCCGACCTTCTACGCCGCGCTGCTCGCCGGCGACATCCCCGACGACACGTTCTCCTCGGTGCGCCAAGCGGTTTCGGCGGGGGAACCGTTGCCCGCCGTGCTGTACGAACGATTCCGTGACCGGTTCGGCGTCGAGATCCTCGACGGGATCGGCTCGACGGAGGCGTTGCACATCTTCCTGTCCAACCGGCCGCGTCAGGTCCGCCCCGGCAGCACCGGGATTCCCGTGCCCGGCTACGAGATCGCGCTGCGTGACGAGCACGGGCTCCCCGTGCCGGACGGGGAGCCCGGCGAGCTGTTCGTCGCCGGACCGTCGATCGCGACCGGGTACTGGGCGCGGTACGAGACGACGAAGCAGGTCTTCCAGGGCGAATGGCTGCGGACGGGCGACAGTTTCGTGCGCGACGCCGACGGCAGCTACACCTGTCTCGGGCGGTTCAACGACATGCTGAAACCGGGCGGGATCTGGGTGTCGCCCGCCGAAGTCGAGGACAGGCTGCTGAAACATCCGGCGGTCGCCGAGGTCGCGGTCGTGGCCGCCTTCGACGCCGACGGCATCGAGAAACCGGTCGCGTGCGTCGTCGGCGTGCCGGGGCACCGGCTGGACGCGGACGAGCTGATCGAGTTCTGCCGGGCCGGGCTCGCGTCGTTCAAACGGCCGCGGAGCATCGTCGAGCTGGGCGAACTGCCCAAGACGGCGACCGGGAAGATCCGGCGCAACGTCATCCGGGAACTGGTGCGGGACATGGACGAGGTGCGGGCCTACCAGCCCGATCCCGCCTCACCTCTGCCCGGCTGACACCCCCCCCCGCAATTCGGCACCTGCTTGCGGTACTTGCGCGTGCAACCATCGCAAGCAGGTGCCGAATTGCGGGGGTGTCACGCGCCGTTGACGGTGCGCAGGGTTCGCATCGCCTCGGCCAGCGAGTGCGCGTCGTCGCCCAGCGGGGTCAGGACGATGCGCCGCAGGATTTCCGCGCATGCCTCCCGCGCCTTCTCCGCGACGTCGAGGCCGTGGTCGGTGAGGGCCGCGAAGGTGACGCGGCGGTCGTCCGGGCTGGGCACGCGGCAGATCAGGTCCGCGGCCACCAGTCTGTCCGCGACCTTGGTGAACCCGCCGCTGGACAGCGCCGCCTCGACGGCCAGCCGCGTCATCGGCATCCGGTGCTCGGGTGACCGGACGAGCCGCAGCAGGATGTCGAACGACGCCGGCGCCAGGCCGAACCGTTCGGCGATCTCGCCCATCAGCTTGTTCTGCGTGGCCAGGTAACCCTCGATCACCAGGCCCCACCACGTGACCACTTCGTCGTCGTTCGGTTCCTCCGATTTCGCCATTGTCACGCGAGCGAGGGTACACCAAGAAGTCTTTCTGGAATATATCTTGCGCGCGAGAGGTTATCGGGCTAGCTTGATTTCATCGGCTACCGGAGGAAGGGGCCACCATGTCGATCAAGACCTCGGGCCTGCACCACGTCACCGCCATCGGTGGCGATCCCCAGCGCAACGTGGATTTCTACACCCGGGCCCTCGGCCTGCGGCTGGTGAAGACCACGGTCAACTTCGATGACCCCGGCACCTTCCACCTTTACTACGGCGACGGCGCGGGCAAGCCCGGCTCGCTGATGACGTTCTTCCCGTGGAGGGACGCGCCGAAGGGCCGTCACGGCACGGGCCAGGCGACCACGACGTCGTTCTCCGTGCCGGAGGCGTCACTCGGCTGGTGGAAGCGGCACCTCGCCGAAAGCCGTGTCGAGACCAGCCAGATCCGCAACTCCGACGGCGAGGAGACGCTCACCTTCGCCGACCCGGACGGCCTGAAGCTCGCGCTCGTCGCGCATCCGCAGGGCGACCCGCGTGACCCGTGGGACACGAAGCTCGTGCCCGCCGAACACGCGATCCGCGGCCTGCACTCCGTCACGCTCTCGGTGTCCAAAGAGGACGCGACCGCCGGGATGCTGACCGACGGGCTCGGCCTGACCTTCGAACACCAGGAGGGCAACCGCCTGCGGTTCTCCGCCGGTGAAGGCGGCCCCGGCGCGCTCGTCGACGTCCTCGTCACGCCGGACGCCCCGCGCGGGCTGGTGGCGGCGGGCACCGTGCACCACGTCGCCTGGCGCGCGCCGGACGAGCGGACCCAGGCGGCCTGGCGCGACGAGCTGATCGACGACGGCGTGAACGTCACGTCCATTTTGGACCGTCAGTACTTCCGCTCGATCTACTTCCGCGAGCCGGGCGGCACCCTGCTCGAGGTCGCGACCGACGAACCCGGTTTCGCGATCGACGAGCCGCTGCTCGAACTCGGCCGCGCGCTGAAACTGCCGCCGTGGCTGGAGCCCGAGCGCGAAGACATCGAGGCGATGCTCCCGAAGCTCGACCTCCCGAGCGAGAACAACCCGCGATGACGGACCTGGCGCACAAGTACGTCGAAGGGTCGCCCGACGAGCCGGTGCTGCTGCTCCTGCACGGCACCGGCGGCGGGCCGGACGACCTCGTGCCGATCGCCCGGCAGCTGAGCCCGACGTCGGCGCTGCTCGCGCCGGCCGGGCCGGTGTCGGAACACGGCGCGGCCCGGTGGTTCCGCAGGCTGGCAGAGGGCGTTTTCGACCACGAGGACGTCGTCTTCCGCGCGAACCAGCTGGCCGGCTTCGTGCTCTCCTCGCGCGAGGAATACGGCCTCGGCGATCGGCGGCTGGTCGCGATCGGGTTCTCCAACGGCGCCAACATCGCCGCCGCGGTGACCCTGCTCCGGCCGGACGCCGTCGGGGAGGCCGCGCTGTTCGCGGCGATGTCTCCGCTTCCTTCGCCGCCACGTCACGATCTGTCCGGCACGCGGGTGTTCCTGTCGAACGGCGAGCACGATCCGATGGCGCCGCCTGCCTCGGCGGACGCGCTGGTCCGCGACCTGCGCGAGCGCTCCGCGGACGTCGTCGCCCACCGCCATCCCGGCGGGCACCAGATCACCGGCAACGGTTTGGTAGCGGCCGCGGGGTGGCTCAACGGGGGGCGAGGAGAGCAAAGCACGGGTACGTAACATCGTCGGATGACTAACGGGGACCTCGTCCGCGCCCAGGCCCTGCTCGAGAGGGTGCTCCTCGCGGACGGGCACAACGATCTGCCATGGGAGCTGCGGGTCACGACCGGGCCGGATCCGGTCGCGGCCGTGGCGGGCACGGATCTCACGGTCCGCCAGCCGCATCTGCACACCGACTTCCCGAAGCTCGCCGAAGGCAGGCTCGGAATGCAGTTCTGGTCCGTCTACGTGCCTTGCCAGTTCGAGGGGCACAGCGCGGTGACGGCGGTGCTCGAACAGATCGAGATCGTGCACCAGATGGCCGAGCGGTACCCCGATCGCCTCGCCCTCGTGGACACCGCGGACCAGGCCGAAGCCGCCTTCCGCGACGGCAAGATCGCGTCGCTGCTGGGCGCCGAGGGCGGCCACAGCATCGCGGAATCCCTTGGCGTGCTGAGGATTCTGCGCCGCCTCGGCGTCCGCTACATGACGCTCACGCACAACTACAACACCACCTGGGCCGATTCCGGCACCGACGAACCGGCACACGGCGGGCTCACCGAGTTCGGTCGTGACGTGGTCCGCGAGATGAACAAGATCGGCATGCTGGTCGACCTGTCGCACGTCGCGCCGAGCACGATGCGCGCCGCGCTGGAGGTCAGTTCCGCGCCGGTGATCTTCAGCCACTCCTCGTGCCTCGCGGTCAACGACCATCCCCGCAACATCCCCGACGACGTCCTGGAAACCCTGGCCGCCAAGGACGGCGTCGCGATGGTGACGTTCGTGCCGGGCTTCATCTCGCCGAAGGTCGCCGAGTGGGACGACCAGCTGCGCCAGGACATGGAAGCCGCGGGCAAGGACTACCGGAACATCGACCAGCGCACGAAGTTCACCGCGGAGCGAGGCGGGCCCGAGAAGCCGAAGGCGGGCATCGACGACGTCGTCGCCCACATCGAGCACGCGCGCGAAGTGGCCGGAGTCGACCACATCGGACTCGGCGGCGACTACGACGGAGTCGCGACGCTGCCCGAAGGCCTCGAAGACGTTTCGAAGTACCCGGTGCTGTTCGCCGCGCTGCTGGAACGCGGCTGGAGCGAAGAGGACTGCGCCAAACTGGCCGGGAGGAACACCTTGCGCGTGCTGCGCGCGGCGGACGAGGTCACCCGTTCGGACGCTTGAGAGCGCGATCAAGCCTGTTTCGGCGGACACTGTCCGCATGACGCAGCCGCAGGAGGGTGCCGCCGAGGTTCCGGTCAACCCGTCCGACACCGCGGGCGGCGGACGCCACAGCGGTAAGTTCGACGCCGCCCCGAAACTCAAACGGACCAGGGTCAGCGGTACCTGGATCGCCGTCATCGTGGCGTTGATCGTGCTGGTGTTCCTGCTCGTGTTCATCCTGCAGAACCAGGACACCGCCACCGTGCACTTCCTCGGCATGTCCGGCAGCATGCCGCTGGCGGTCGCGATGCTGTTCTCCGTGATCGCCGGCGGCGTGCTGGTCGCGCTCGTCGGCGGCGCCCGGATCCTGCAATTGCGCAAGCAGGCCAAGAAGTCCCGGCATCAGCTGCGCTGAGTGCCTGGTGGGTTCACGCGTTTCGTCGCTTTTGAGCTACGTCTTGAGCTCCGCCGACCGGCGCTGAGGGACGCCGCGCCGGAACTCGCTCGGGTTGACGCCGCGCACGCGTTTGAACGCCGCGCTGAACCCGAACGGATCGGAGTAGCCCACGGTGCGGGCGATGTCGGAGATGGTCGCGGATCCCGGACCGGCCAGCAGGTCCGCCGCGAGCGTCATCCGCCAGCGGGTGAGGTAGGTCAGGGGCGGTTCGCCGACCAGGTCGGCGAACCGTTTCGCCAGTGTCGACCGCGAGACCCCGGTCCGCCCGGCCAGCGCGCCGACCGTCCACGGCGCGGCCGGTTCCGCGTGCAGCAGCCGTAACGCGTCGCCGACCACGGGATCCCGCTGCGCGGCCCACCAAGCCGGGGGCCGTCCGCCTGGCCGGTCGAACCATTCGCGCAGTGAACAGACCAGCAACCAGTCCAGCAGCCGGTCGAGGACCACCTGCTGACCCGGCGCGTCGATGGCGACCTCGGCGGCGACATGTTCCAGCACGGGGTCACCCGCGCCACCGGAGTCCACCCGCAGCACGACGGGCAGCGCGTCGAGCAGCGGTCGGCCGATCTCGCCGCGCACCGGATACGCGCCGACGATCAGGGACGTCTCCCCGCCGGGATCGTCGACCCAGCCGAGACGGTGCCGCGTCCCGCCCTGCTCGGGCGTCGCGCAGTGCTCGCCGCACGCGATCGGCTCGGCCGAGGTGCCGACCTCGTCGACGAAGGTGAAGGTCGAAGGGCCACGCACGATGGCCGACTCGCCCGCGCGCAGCGGCTCGGGCGGACCGTCCTCCGGCACGATCCAGCCCGCCCCGGTGAGCACGGCGCACAGGGTGAGCGGCGCACCGTCCACGAAGTGCAGCGACCAGGGCGGGGACAGGGTCGAACTGCCGAACAACGAACCGTGGGACCGCACGCCGCGGATCAGGTCACTGAAGACGTCCACCCCGGCGGGGTTAGACGAATACACAGGCGATCCGGCCTTTCACCTATGGGCACGTCCAAGTCCGCCGGGTTGAATCGAGGCCATGCTGACCACTGACGACCTCGAATTCCTTCGCCGCCCCCTGCACGGGTTCCTGACCGTGGCGGGCGGCCCGGTCCGGCCGGTGTGGTTCGAGGCCACCGGCGAAGGCGCGATCCAGCTGTTCACCCCGCGTGACTCGCCCAAGGTCCGGCGGCTGGACGACGATTCCCGCGCCTCGATCATCGTGGCCGCGCCGGTGGGCGAACGCGAACGCTGGGTGTCGGTCGCCGGCCGCGTCACGGTGGAGCCCGGCGGGGCGCACGAACTGGCCGCCCGCCTCGCCGAGCGCTACTGGGACCTCGAAGACCCGGCCCACTCCGGCGAACTCGCCGGGATCCAGAGCCTGGATCTCGTCCGGCTCGTCATCCGGCCGGAGAAGGTGAGCCGTTACCTGATGTGATGATCGACGTCATCCCGAGCAGGATGGCGCAAACGTTTTCGTCGCCCTTGGCGGTGACCCGGTCGCGGTCCGCCGGGTTCCGGGTGCAGAGTCGCCAGAAGGTGTCCGCGTCCGTCGTCACCGAGGCCAGCGGCGAGCGCGACGTCGGCGCGACGCGGTCGAGCGCCCAGCCGTCGGCGGTCCGCTCGGCCGTCCACTTCCCGCCGCCCTGACCGGTCACGGTGTAGCCGACCTGCCTGCCGGCGCGCGCGTCGACGTCACGCAGCGTGTGCGGCAGCGCCCGCATGAAGGTGTCGACCACCGGCCCGCGGAACTCTTTCTCGTCGAGCGTCCGCGCGCCAACGGCCTCGCGGATCTGCTGCTGGTGCACCCAGAACTCGGTGTACTCCCGTGCGACGTCGAGCCAGACCGGCGCCGGTTCGCCCCCGGCCCAGCTCACCGGCTCGCCGACGGCTTCGAGGTCGGCGCGGCCCCACATCTCGGCGATCTGAGAAGTGCTGTCCACCAGCATCGCGAACAGCACTTCGGGGGACAGCCGACGGCACGCGACGACCCATTCGTCGTTGATCCGGTCGATGAAGTCCTCGAACCGTTCGCCCTCGCGCGGCGCCGTCGCCCGGTAGTCGTCGCGGTCGCGGGACAGCCTGCCGAGTTTGTCGCCAAGGATGTGGGCGGCGAGATCGTGCACCGTCCAGCCCGTGCACACCGTCGGCGCGGCCCACTGCGCCGCGTCCAGACCGGTGAGCACGTCGAGCAGAGCCTGCTCCTCCCGCGCGAACAGCGGGAGGACGTCGATCGGCGGACCCCAGCGCGTGAAGCTCATGCTCTCCATCCAAACACCCACGTCGATCACAATTTCGGCCATTCGGCCTACTCGCAGGTAGCATCAGCGCGAACGTGAGGGGAGTGCCCGTGAGCAACGAACGACCCGCCGGTGACGACCTGGCCGCTTTCGCCAAACGCGCGGGGCAGCTGGCGGGCTGGGCCGCCCGCACGGGCTTCGAGTTCACTCGCAAACTCCCCGGCGTCGAAATCGCGGAGCAGGTGATCAAACAGGGCGAGCGGCAGCTGCTTTCGGAGCTGCGCCGCCGTCTCGACGAGGTCGACGACCCGTACCACGCCGCGCTCACCGCCGCGTCCGCGATGAACCGGCCCGCCGCCGACGGTGCGCGCCCGGTCGAAGCGACCATCACCCTCGTGCACAGCCGCGCCCAGCTCGAACCGCTCCGCGCGGCGATGGCGGAACTGCTCAACCACTCCATCGGCTTCGGCCGCGAGCGGGCCCGCGAGTACCTCTACGCGATCATCCTGCGGCAGCTCACGCCGGACGAGGCCCGCATCCTTTCCGCGCTTTCCGACGGCTCGCCGTTCCCCGCCGTCGACGTCGCCGAGCGGACCAACCTCGGGGGTGCCGGGCGGTTCGTGCTGCGCAACGCCTCCACCGTCGGCAAGGCCGCCGGGGTGTCGCTGCCCGACCAGGTGCCCGGCTACCTCACCAGGCTGATCGGGCTCGGCCTCGTCGAGCTGGACGAAGAGGTGCCCGCGCTCGAGACGCAGTACGAGATCCTGCTGACCGACGAGACCGTCCGCGAGGCGGAGAAGTCGGTGAAACGGGTCAAGTTCGTCAAACGCACGGTCCATATCTCCCGGCTCGGCGCCCAGTTCTGGCAGGCCTGCGACCCGAGCGCCGGCTGACCTCGGCATGGGTGCGTTCCTCGACGGGATCCTCGCCGACTTCGGACGGCACTGGCCGCTCTACGTCTCCATCCCGATCGTCGCCGCCCTGATCGGCTACACCACCAAACTCGTCGCGATCCGGATGATGTTCCAGCCGGTCGAGTTCGTCGGGATCAAGCCTTTCCTCGGCTGGCAGGGCATCGTGCCCAAACGCGCCGCGCGGATGGCGAGCATCGCCTGCGACACGATGACCGAGCAGCTGATCAAACCGGCGGAGGTCGTCGCCAGGCTCGATCCGCAGAGAATCGCCAAGGAGATCGAAAAACCGCTCCAGGCGGCCGTCGAGGACATCGTGCGCGACGTCGCGGCCCACTATCAGCCGGGGCTCTGGGAATCGCTGCCGGTGAGCGTGCAGCGGCTGGTGATCCAGCGCGTCCAGGCCGAGTCGCCGCGCATGGTCGCGGCCGTGCTGGAGCTGATCAAGTCCGATGTGGACAGTGTGTTCGACCTCAAGGGCATGGTGGTCACCGCACTGGTCAAGGACAAACGGCTGCTGAACCGGATCTTCCAGGAGGCGGGCGACAAGGAGTTCAAGTTCATCGCCCGCTCCGGCATCTTCTTCGGCGGCCTGATCGGCGTGATCCAGATGATCGCGTGGATCCTGTTCAAATTCCCGCTGATCATGCCGCTGTTCGGGCTCTTCACCGGCTGGTTCACCGACTGGCTGGCGCTGCGGATGATCTTCTATCCGATCGAGGAACGCCGGTACTTCGGCGTGCGCTGGCAGGGCCTGTTCCTGAAGCGGCGCGGCGAGGTCGCCGAGGCGTACGGCGCGCTGATCGCGAAGGAGATCATCACCCCGCACAACGTGATCGAGGCGGTGCTGCACGGCCCGCTTTCGGACCGGGTGCTCGGCCTGATCCAGCGCCAGCTCGACGAACAGCTCGGCCGCCGCGTCGGCGTGGGGAAACCGCTGGTGGTGTTCGCCGTCGGCAGCAGGCGGTATCAGGACATGAAGCTGAACATCGCCGAGAAGATCATGGACAAGCTGCCGGACACCATGCGGTACATCGAGGACTACGCGAACGAAGCGATGGACATCCGGAACGTGCTGGTGACCAAGATGAAGGAGCTGTCGCCGCGCGAGTTCGAAGGCCTGCTGCGGCCCGCCTTCCAGCAGGACGAATGGATCCTGATCGCGACCGGCGCCGCCCTCGGCTTCGCCGTCGGTGAGGCGCAGGTCCTCCTTCTGGAGCACTTCGCCGCCTGACCCCCACGCGTTTCGTCACCTACTTGCGAGATTTCGCGTTCGGGGCCATCGCAAGTAGGTGACGAAACGCGAGGGCCCTTCACGATATCCCACGGACCGGGGCCTGGCATCAACAGCAGCCGGAACCCACATAGGTACCTAAGACACCCTTGGCTCACCCAAAACACTCACGACCCCCTGGTGTCCCGGACCGAACGCGGGAGGGCACGTATCCAGGCACAGCGACCGCGCACCTGATTGCGGGGGCGTGAAACCGCCCTTACGGGCGAACGAATTCCGGCACTAACGGTGGTACACCGGTTCGCCCGTCCGGTCTAAGGTGCTCGGTGCACAAAGCCTTGGGGAGGGCGCACATGGCCGACGCGGGGAGTCCGTGGCCGCAGGAGATCCGGCTGGCGATGACCATGGTGGGCGGGGCGAGTCTCGCGGTCTGGATGGGCGGGGTCGCCACCGAGACCTCACATCTGCTCCAGGCGTCGAGAACGGCGGAAGCCGAAGGGCCGTACCGCGCACTGCTCGATCTGCTCAACGCCACCGTCTCGCTCGACGTGCTCACCGGCACGAGCGCGGGCGGCATCAACGCGGCGTGTCTCGGGCTGGCCGAGGCGTTCCGGTCGAGCCCGCAGGTGCTGCGTGACACGTGGATCAGCACGGGCTCGCTCGACAACCTGATCCGCGATCCCGGCGAGAAGGAACCGCGTTCGCTGCTCGACGGCGACAAGGTGCTGCTCGGTGACTTGAAGGACGCGCTGCACCGGATCACCGACAAGGCGACGGTGAAACCCGACTGCCCGGACATCACCGTCCTGCTCACCGGCACGATGATCGACGGCGAGACGACCAGGTTCGACGACGCGCTCGGCAACCTGGTGCGGGACACCGAACACCGCCTCCTGTTCCGCTTTGATGGTCCTTTGTGGACGGATGACGTGGTCGGCCCGCTCGCGCTCGCGGCCCGGTCCACCGCGTCGTTCCCCGGCGCCTTCGAACTTTCCCGCATGCCGATCGGCGAGAAGACCGGCCCGTTGCATCCGGACATGACCAGGTACACCGACGTCACGCGGTCGCATTGGCTGACCGACGGCGGGGTGCTGCTGAACAAGCCGTTGCGCCCGGCCCTGCGGGAGATCTTCGAACGGCAGTCGCATTCGGACGTCCGGCGGTTGCTGCTGTACGTGGTGCCGACGGCGGAACGCGAGGCCGAGCGGGTCCCGGTCGATCCGGAGCGGCCGCCGTTGCTGGGCAGCGCGATGAGCAAGGTCGTCGGCACCGTGCTGAGCCAGACGATCAGCGCCGAACTCGAGGATCTGACGCGGCACAACGACGCCGTCGTCCGTACCAGGGGAACCCGGGTCTCCCTTGCCGCGATGGGGGTTCGCGGCGGTCCGGAGACGCTGGTCGACCAGCGGCTGATGAACGACTACCGCGATCGGCGGGTGCAGGAGGACGCCACCGCGCTGGTCCGCGACGCGACCCGCGGGCTCTCACTGTCCGATGTGGAGGATCAGGGCCGTCAGTGGGCGTCCGGGACGGCGGCGCAGCTGCGCGCGGCCGCGGCGGCCGGGCTGCGTGACGGGCTGCCTGCCGAGCCACCGAAGGACACCTGCGAACTCGACGATCTGATCGCCTTCCGCACCACCGCGCTCGACGATTCGGTGGCCACCGGACTGCAACTGGTGAACGCGGGTTTCCGGCTCGATCCGTCACCCGAGCAGGCGGTCCAGCTCAACCGTTGCCGCGTGCTGCTGCACGAGGCGCGGCACAAGGCCGCGCGGGGGAAACGGCTCACGGGCTGGGTCGCCGAACAGGATCCACCGGCGGCAGACGCCACGCTGGCGGCCTGGATCGAGGGGCTGGCCAAGGAATGGGCCGCGCTCGGCCGCGCGGACACGCTGAAGGAGGCGTGGCCGCTCGTGGTCGCCGCGCTCCGGCAGGCGACGCCGATCCTTTTGCCGTTGGCGCAGGCGAAACCCGACACCGAAGCCGCCGACACGGTCAGCACGCTGCTGGCGTGGACGGGGCTCACCACGGACGAAACGAGCGCCAGCGACGCGATCGTCACCTCGCGGCTGGTGCGCCTGCACATCGCGACCAGGGGACTGCTCGCGCAGCCGCCGTCGGTCGACCAGCGGGTGGATCTCGTCCAGGTGAGCGCGGATTCACGGACTCTGCTGGACATGAAGCGACGCCGTTCGTGGGACAAGCTCACCGGTATGCAGGCCGACTACTTCGGCGCTTTCTACAAGGCTTCCTGGCGTGCGAACGACTGGATGTGGGGCCGGGTCGACGGCGCGGGCTGGCTGGTCCAGTGCCTGCTCGACCCGAAGCGTCTGCGGCTGCTGCGTGACGTCGTCGGACGGGAGGCGTTCCGGACGCAGGTGCGGGACACCTTCGAGAAGATCGGCTGGCGGCAACCGGGGACCGAAGACGGGCTGTCGCAAGAGGAAGCAGACGCCCTGCGCGGGCAATTGGCCGAGGAGCTGGCTTTCCTCGGTCTCGACGGTGAGCTCGCCGACGTGGAAGCCGAAGCCGCCCTGCCGATCAGCATGCCGGTGACGGCGATGGTGCTCGCCAGGGTCCGGCAGCTGGAGATCGCGCGCGAGGAGCTGCCCTGCGTCGGACTCCACTGTGGACACGACGTGAAGACGGCCAAGGGGAACGGGAAACCGTCGGAACGGTTCCGGCGCCTGATCGAGAACGAGCCGGAAACCGACGAGCAGACCCAGCGTGCGTTCCAGGCGTGCCAGGTCTCCGGCGAACGGTTCGAACACGAACGCGGGACGATGCTGCTGACGAAGACCCTGGTCAAGGCCGGTGCCGCCGGGCTCAACGCGGCCGCGGGGGCGACACGGGTGCCGAAGTCGGTCCAGCCCGCCGCGACCTTCGCCAAGGCCGCCGGCCGCAGCGCGTGGTGGATCACGCGCGGGGCGGCCACCCTGCCGTCACCGTGGAACGTGCTCGCCGCGATGATCACCGTGCTGGCCGGGTTCGTCATCGGCGGGCAGGGCGGCCCCGTCCTGCAGTGGGTCGGCGTGCCGGTTGCCGCGGGCGCCATCGTGTTCCTGGTGGTCAGCCTGATGACGTTGCGCAAGACGTGGCGGATGGTGCTCACGGTGCTCGGCGTGCTGGTGGGGGCCGCGCTGCTGTTCGCCGCGTTCCTGCCACCCGTCCGCGAGCCGCTGTTCGGCTGGCTCGGCGACGTCGTCGCGGGCTGGCGGCGTGGCGAGGCGCCGGTCTGGTGGCTGGTCGTCTGCCTGCTGCTCGTCCTGCCCGCCGTCTGGACGCCGATCGGTTCCGTCTTCCGGGGGCGTGCACGCCGCAAATAGCCCTCTTCTTGCGGTAACAGGGGCCCGAATCGCGCCCTGACCCTGCGACGAAGTGGTAACGGTTGGTATCGTCACATGCAGTGAGACCGCACCGTGGCGGCCTTACCCACAAGTGCTGCGCTTCAAACGTTACCGTTACCTTTGTCACGTGTGTTTCAGGGTTGTTGCAGGTAGCCGCGTTGCCGCCGCCCCGCTGATCTGACCGCGCCTGAATCCTCCGGTACGTTTCTTGGACATGTCCGGAAAGCACTTGATCGAAAACCCGACCAAGGCGGACGGTGCCGCGCTCTGGAGAATCGCCCGCGATTCGAAGAAGCTCGATCTCAACACGCCTTACGCCTATTTGCTGTGGTGCCACGATTTCGCCGACACCTCGGTCGTCGCGAGAGTCGACGGTACCCCGGTCGGCTTCGTGATCGGGTATCGCAAGCAGGACACCGGCTTCGTGTGGCAGGTCGCGGTCGACGCGTCCCAGCGAGGAAAAGGCCTGGCCGGAGCCCTGCTCGACGAGCTGTTCAGCCGTCTGACCGCCCAGGGCGTGCGGTACCTCGAAACGACGATCACCCCGGACAACGAGGCTTCGATCCGGTTGTTCGCCTCGTTCGCCAAGCGGTGGGATGCCACCGTGGAACGCCAGGAGCTGTTCTCCGCGGCGGATTTCCCGGCCGAGGAAGGAACGCATGAGCAGGAGGACCTGTACCGAATCGGTCCGCTCAGCAGTCAATAGAACGTAAATCCGGGGATCTCAGGGAGAAAGAAATCGTGATGAGCATTTTCGAGGAGCTCGAATCCGAAGTACGCAGTTACAGCCGCGGTTGGCCCGTGGTGTTCGACAGGGCGCAGGGGAGCTACCTGTACGACGAGGACGGCAAGGCCTATCTCGACTTCTTCGCCGGCGCCGGCGCGCTCAACTACGGGCACAACAACCCCGCGCTGAAGCGGGCGCTGATCGACTACATCGCCCGTGACGGCGTGACGCACGCGCTCGACATGTTCACCGTGGCCAAGCGGGACTTCCTCCAGACGTTCAAGGAGAAGATCCTTCAGCCGCGCGAGCTCGACTACAAGGTCGTCTTCCCCGGCCCGGGTGGCGCGAACGCCGTCGAGGCCGCGCTGAAGCTCGCCCGCAAGGTGACCGGCAAGGAATCGGTCATCAACTTCACCAACGCCTTCCACGGGATGACGCTGGGCGCCCTCTCGGTGACCGGCAACTCGATGAAGCGCGGCGGCGCGGGTGTCCCGCTGGTGCACGCCACCCCGATGCCGTACGACAACTACTTCGACGGCTCCATCCCGGACTTCCTCTACTTCGAGAAGCTGCTCGAAGACTCCGGCAGCGGCCTGAACGAGCCCGCCGCCGTGATCGTCGAGGGCGTGCAGGGCGAGGGCGGCATCAACGCCGCGCGCGTCGAATGGCTCAAGGCGCTCGACGAACTGTGCAAGAAGCACGGCATCCTGCTGATCCTCGACGACGTCCAGATGGGCTGCGGCCGCACCGGCCCGTTCTTCAGCTTCGAGGACGCGGGCATCAAACCCGACATCGTCTGCCTCTCGAAGTCCATCGGCGGCTACGGCATCCCGATGGCGCTGACGCTGATCCGCCCGGACCTCGACGTCTGGGAGCCGGGTGAGCACAACGGCACCTTCCGCGGCATCAGCCCGGCGTTCGTCACCGCGACCGAGGCGATGCGCGTCTACTGGAGCGACGACGAGCTGGAGAAGTCGACCAAGGCCAAGGGCGAGCGCGTCGCCGCCGCCTTCCAGGGCATCGTCGAGGCGTACCCGGACGCGAACCTGTTCGCGAAGGGCCGCGGCCTCGCCCGGGGCATCGAGTTCGCCAACGGCGACCTCGCGGGCAAGGTCTGCGCCGCCGCGTTCGAGCGCGGGCTGCTGATGGAGACCTCCGGCCCCGACGGCGAGGTCATGAAGGTCCTCCCGCCGCTCACCCTGACGGACGACGAGCTCACGAAGGGCCTCGCGATCATCGACGAGGCCGTCTCCGCCGTCCTCACCTGACCCGACCTGACCGCCCACAACCAGGAACGAGAAGGAGTTTTCCGTTGCTTGTCAGAACACTCGACGAGGTCACCGACACCGACGCCGACATCAAGACCCCGAACTGGCGCAGCAAGCGCATCGTGCTGGCCAAGGAGGGCGTCGGCTTCTCGGTGCACGAGACCACGCTGTACGCCGGGACGGTCAACGACTTCTGGTACGCGAACCACATCGAAGCGGTGTTCATCACCTCCGGTGAAGGCGAGCTGGAGAACACCGCGACCGGCGAGGTCTTCCAGCTGAAGCCGGGCACGTTGTACCTGCTCAACGACCACGACAAGCACCAGGTCCGGCCCAAGACCGAGATCAAGTGCGTCTGCGTGTTCAACCCGCCCATCACCGGCCGCGAGGTCCACGACGAAAACGGCGTGTACCCGCTCGTCACCGAACCCTAGAAATCGCTCGAGGAGGCGACTGCATTGACGCTGACCGACACCCGAGTCGACGACAGTTACCCGACCCGCATCACGGGTAAGCCCGAACATCTGCCCAGGACGCACCCCACCGTCTGGGGCGGCGAGGCCGACGGTCCCCTGGACGCGGCCACTCTCGCCAACCACGAAACGCGTGGTTACACCGTCGTCGACCAGTTGCTGTCGCCTGGCGAGGTCCAGACGTACTGGCAGGAACTCGTCCGGATGTCCTCCGGCGACCACAGCGGCGACGAGCGCGTCATCACCGAGGCCAAGACCGGTGAGGTCCGCTCCATCTTCGACGTCCACGAGACCAGCGAGCTGATCGCGGAACTCGTCCGCGACCCGCGCGTCCTCGACCGGGCCCGGCAGATCCTCGGCTCCGAGGTCTACATCCATCAGAGCCGCGTGAACTACATGCCCGGCTTCAAGGGCACCGGGTTCTACTGGCACTCGGACTTCGAGACCTGGCACGCCGAAGACGGCATGCCCGCGCCGCGCGCGGTCAGCTGCTCCATCGCGCTCACCGACAACTACCCGTTCAACGGCGGGCTGATGGTGATGCCGGGTTCGCAGCGGAGCTTCGTGCAGTGCGCCGGGGAAACCCCGGAGGACAACTACAAGAGTTCGCTGAAAGAGCAGCGGGTCGGTGTGCCTCGCGAAGAGGACATCACCACACTCGCCGCCGAATACGGGATCGACCAATTCACCGGACAGGCCGGTTCGGCGCTCTGGTTCGATTCGAACGTGATGCACGGTTCGTCGAACAACATCACGCCGTACCCGCGGTCGAACATCTTCCTCGTGTTCAACAGCGTCGAAAACGCGCTGCGGGAGCCGTTCGCCGCGATCGAACCGCGTCCGGCGTTCATCGCCGGCCGCGACTCGACTCCGCTGTCGCGCTGACGAAACCGCAGGTGGCGAAGGCCATGACGGGGCGCCTGTAGCCGTCGGTGTGCGCCCTGTTACGTTGTCGCCACGTGAGCGGGCCAGTGGGCTCGCTCACGTAGGTGTTGTCGACGGCCGAACGGGTTCTTCGCTCGGGGTGAGCCCACCCGGACGGACGTGGACGCCGATGTCCGGTGTGGGTCGCGCCCCCAGGCGGCCCAAATCGGACATCCCCCGGCTCCGTGCCATCAGATCGGGACTGATGGCACGGAGCCTTTTCATTTCCTCGGCGGTCGCCCCTCACGCGACGCGCCCAATGTGGCATTGGGGACACTCAACGTCCCCAATGCCACATTGGGCGCGTTTGTCCGTATCGGTGACCTGGAGCGTCGCACGAGGCTTTTCTGGTTGGCGGCGTCTTCGCGCGGTAGGTTGGCTACTCCGGTAAGGGGAGAGATCGGAGGAGGGGGGCTTGTCATGGGCGAAAGCGGTTCCCCTGCCCGTTTCCAGCTCCTCGGTCCCGTACGGCTTCTCGACGGCGATCGCCCGGTCCCCGTCGGCGGCCCCGGCGTCCGCGGTCTGCTCGCGTTGCTGGCGCTGAAGGTCAACAAGGTGGTCGCGCTCGACGAGATCATCGACGCGCTCTGGGGTCACGATCCGCCCGCCACGGCCCGCACGATCGTCCACGGCAACGTCTCGCATCTGCGGCGCGTGCTCCGCGACATCCAGGGCGACCATCCGCGCGGCGCCCGGATCCTCACCGCCCCGCCCGGCTACCAGCTCACCGTCGAACCAGGCCGGATCGACGTCCACCGTGCCCGGTCGCTGCTGGAGCGGGCTTCTGCCGAAGATCCGGAGAAGGCGTCCGAACTGCTCGCCGAGGCCCTCGCGCTGTGGCAGGGGCCGACACTGGCCGGGGTTCCGGGTTCGGTCCGCGCCCCCGAACTGGAGGATCTGCGGCTCGCCGTCCACGGGGCCAGGGTCGACGCGGATCTCGAACTCGGCAGGCACGCGGAACTGATCGTCGAGCTCAGCCCGCTGGTCCGCGCGAACCCGCTCGCCGAACGCACGGCCGGTCAGCTGATGCGCGCGCTCTACCACGCCGGGCGCCGCGGCGACGCGCTCGAGCTCTACCGCACGGTGTCCCGGGCGACCTTGCGCACCCTCGGCGTCGAACCCGGCGCGGATCTGCGCTGGCTGCACGAACGTGTCCTCAACGACGACCTGCCGGTCAAGGTCGTCGCGGAACCGAAGGCCGAGTCGGCGCCCGTCCAGCAGCTGCCGCCCGCCGTGCCGAACCTCGCCGGGCGCGAGGCCGATCTGGCCTGGCTCGACGAGCTCGCCGAGCGGGCAGAAGCGGGCGAGACGGCGGTCGGCGTGGTCACCGGGACCGCCGGCATCGGCAAGAGCAGCCTGGTGGTGTGGTGGGCGCATCGCGCCGCCCGGCGCTTCCCCGACGGCATCCTCTTCGCCTCGCTGCGGGGTTTCGATCCGCATCATCCGCCGCTGGAACCCGCCGATCTGCTCATCCAGTTCCTGCTCGGGCTGGGTGTCCCCGCCGAGGGGGTGCCCGAGCAGGTCCACGAACGCATCGCGCTCTACCGGTCGATGATCGCGGGCCGCCGGATGCTGGTGATCCTCGACAACGCCCGCACCGCCGAGCAGGTCCGGCCGCTGCTGCCGCCCGGTTCGCGGTCGATGACGCTGGTGACCAGCCGTTCCCGGCTCGACGGGCTCGCCGTGTCCAACGCCGCCAAACTGCGCGTGCTCGGCACGCTCGCGCCCGGTGACGCCGTCCGGCTGATCGAGGAGCTCGCCGGTCCCGCCGGATTCGACCTCAACCACGCGCTCGCCCGGCTCTGCGGCTATCTCCCGCTCGCGCTGCGGATCGCGGGAGCCCGGCTCGCCGCCAGCGCGCAGTGGTCCGCGCAGGATCTGGTCGACGAACTCGGCAACGAACGCACCAGGCTGGCCGCCCTCGACGTCGACGGCCCGGACGACGGCGTCCGCGCGGCGTTCGACGTTTCGTTCCGGGGGCTGCCGCCCGAGGTCGCGAACACGTTCCTGCGGCTCGGCGTCGTCCAATGCGTTTCGGCCGGTTCGCATCTGACGGCCGCGATCGGCGGGATCACCGTCGCCGAGGCGCGACGGCATCTGCGGGTGCTCGCCGCGCACAACCTGCTCGCCGAAACCGGCCGCGACTCGTTCGTCCCGCACGACCTCGTCCGCCTGTTCCTGCGCGAACTGGCGGAGAACGAACTCGACGAGGCCGACCGGGAAGACGTCCTGACGCGATCGGTGCGGTTCTATCAAGCCGTCGCCGACCGGGCCCGGCGCAAGATGCTGCGGATCGTCGATCCGCTGGACTTCACCGGCGCGCTGACCGACGCGCAGACGCCGCCGATCACCTCCTTCACCGACGCGCAGGACTGGTTCACCGCGGAATGGGAGAACCTCCTGGAGGTCCTCGAAGCCGCCCGTGCCGGCGGCCGCCACGACGACGTCTGGCGGCTGGCAAGGGTCGCGCACACCTATCGCGCGGTGTATCCGCTGCTGGACGAGTGGCGGCGGCTGATCGAGATCGGGCTGGAGGCCGCCGAGCGGTCCCGTGACGTCCTCGGCCAGTGCTGGATGCTGATCTCACGCTGCGCCATCGCGCTCACTTTCGAACTGCCGCAAGGGTGTCTCGCCGACGCCGAACGCGCGCTGGAACTCGCGACCGCGATCGGCGACGACCGGCTGACGGTCTCCGCGAACATCCACCTCGGCTCCGCGCTGACCTTGCTGGGACGGTACGACGAGGCGATCAGGACGTTGCGGCAGGCGGTCGAGGAGACCGACCGGACCGGCGATCTCGAACTGCGCGGGCAGGCGCTCAACAACTGCGCCGAGGCGGAAAAACGAGCGGGGCGATTCATCGAGGCGATCGGGCATCAGGTCGCCTCGCTGGAGATCGACCGGACCCTCGGCGACGAAAGCTACGTCGTCGTCTCGCTGAACAATCTGGCCGAATTGAGCATGCGGATCGGCGAACTCGCCGCCGCCGAACGGTACGTCTGGGAGGCCGTGGACCTGACGATCAGCAGACGGTTCGTCCTCCAGGAAGGCGTACTGCGGCTGACACTGGGCCGGGTGCTGCGGGCCGGGTCGGATGTGGACGGTGCCCGCGAGCAATTCGCGTTCGCGCTGAAAATCCTCTCGGACGCCAATCCGAAACTCGCCGGACTCGTCCGTGCGGAACTCACGGACCTCGGCGAAGTCCGTGAGTGATCCTTAGCGGATTCTTAGTGGCCTCGCGGCTCGCGCGCGTAGGGTCCCGTTCAGCGTCGATCGAGCCCTAGGGGAGGGGCACGCGATAAGGATCGGCGCTCGGGCGGGCCCCTTCTCACGGCCCGTCTGAAGAGTCGCCAGGAGCGGCTCGTGGCGGTCCGGCCGGTGGAGGTGGGGGCGATACCGGCCGGCCGCCAGGCGACACCTCGCGATTCGGCACCTGATCGCGAGGGTCGCGCACGCGGCACCTCGCAAGTAGGTGCCGAATCGCGGGGAGTCAGCCGGTGCCGGCGGTGCACAGGGCGATGGTCTGGCCCTTGTTCTCCGCGACCTTCCGGCCGTTGACCAGGATCGAGCAGGCGATCTGGTTGCTGACCGACGAGTTCCGGGTGTCCGCGGTGACCGTGAGCAGGTATTCGCCCGAGTTGAAGGACGCCGTGCCGCGCCATTCGTCGGTGCTCGCCGGGGTCGTCTCGGTGCGCTGGTCGTTGAGCGAGCCGAAGCGGACGGTCGCGCCGCCCGAAGCGCTGACGACGAACTCGACGGTGTTCTTGTCCCCGGCGACGGCCGGGATGTGCAGTCCCGACTCGCCGGTAGCGAAGAAACTGGTGTAGACCAGTAACCCGCCGGCGGCCACCAAACCGGCGATGGAAAGCGCGAGCCCCGCGATCCCCATTCCCTTCTTGTCGGCTTCACCCTTCTTGATTTTGGTCAAACCGATCACGGAAAGAGTCAACCCGATTACGGCGAGCGGCCATGCGGCGATCCCCACGACCGGGACGAAGGCGACCCCGAGCGCCGCGAGTCCGACCAGGAAACCCGCGACGACCAGGCCGTTCTTGGGTTTCCGGTGCCTTGTACCGTGCGCGGCGAACCCAGGACCATAGCGGGTGGCCGGCGGGTGCGGGAGTGGTGGATCGGTCGGCATACATGCCCTTTCGGAGGCTTCCGTCCGAAGACGTTAACCCATCGTTCGGGGTAATGGCCGAAATTGTTACCTGCCGGAAAAAGTCATCATTCAACGATGATCAAGCGAATACCGATATTTTCTGACGAGAATTGTGGCATCGCCGAATGTCGGAAACCCGATCACTGATCGAACAGGCTGACTTCCGGGGTGATCTCCAGCAGTTCGTGCACCGGGCGGCCACGGCGGCCGTCGATGGTCGTGGTGCGGACGACACGCAGCCGCGCGGTCACCGGCCGGTCCAGGTTCTCCTTGATCTCGTCGAGCAGATCCGGCGCGACCGCGCCCTGGATCGTGCCGCCCGATTCGCGTTCGAGATAGAAGATCCGGCGCCGGGTGCGGACCCCGTCCAGCCTGCCGCTGACCGTCTCGTAGCCGACGGCCTCCCGCGACTCGCGCAGGCTCCCCGACAGGATCCTCGCCTGCTCGGTGGTCATGCTGCGGGTCAGCTCGTCGCCGGCGGTCGGGGTCAGCGCCATGCCGATCCCGGCGTGTTTGCTGACCGCGTTGACGATGTCGCTGACCGCGTTGCGGACGGTGTCACGCTGCAGCAGCACCGCGTCCAGCGCGCCGTCGTCGGAGCCGTTGGCGGGCAGGAAGTCGCACAGTTCCTTGACCGCGCGTTCGGACAGCGACTCGAGCCCGTCGTGGATGAGCGCGTCGTCGAGCGCCGGTTCGGGGAAACCGAAGAAGATCGCGTTGCCCGCCTGGCCGCGCTGGATCAGCGGGGCCTTTTCCCGGTCCGCGGGCTGGACGAAGGTCACCTCGCCCGACGGGTTGCGGATGATGTGCCCGATCTTCGCCGTCGCGTCCTGCAACGCGCGGCTGATGTCGGAGAAGGTGTACGCGTCCAGATGCGACTCGCCGAGCACGGACACGCGAAGCAGCGGCGAACGCGACGTCCGCTCGAACTTCGCGTACGCGGCCATCGCCGACGCGCGGGCGAGGTCGTCGAGCCAGGTGCCGCCGGGGATCTCGTCGGCGATACGCCGGAATTCGTTCCTCACCAGATCACTTCCGGAATTCCCCTGCCACCCGATGCCCACACTTCCTCCCAGATCTCCTCGTCGCCGGGGCGGCAGAGGAAGCCGTCGAGCATCCCGCCGACGGGCTGGACCTGGTCGAGATACATGGCGGGCTGGCCGACGATGACCCCGCGCAAGGTCAGCAGCCCGTACAGCGCCGAGCGGCCCGCGTCGTCGAGCCGTTTGAGCGCGCCCCATTCGTCCGGGATCAGCACCACGTCGAGCCCGATCGGCGCGTGCGGGGTCCTGGCGGTCAGATCGCCGCCGATCCACGCCCGGCCGGTGGGCATGATCCGCCGGGCGACACCCAGGTAGCTGTTCAGCGCGCTGAACAGGATCTCGCGGTCGTTCTGATGCGGCGCGTCGAACACCAGCCGCTCGTAGACATCGGCCAGATCGGCGGGATGGCGGCCCGGAGGCAGCAGGTTGTGCGGCGTCCAATAGGGGAGCGCCAAATCGGAGCCTCCTTCGTGTGCCGGAGCTCTCGATCGAAGAAACGTATCCGGCGTCACGCTCACAGTGCGTAGCCGAATTTACCAGGCGGGTGTCAGCCGCCCTGCCCCGGCCGGTGCTCGGGCGCGCGTCGGGCGGGCGGCCAGTCCTCGTCGCTCGGCCAGACCGGTTCGGGTTCGTGACCGCTCTCGCCGTTCTTGGCGGCCGGTTCCGGCTGCTCCGGGTGGTAGCCGTGCACCAGCTCCGGGGTCAGCTGCCCCTCACGGTGGCCTTCCGCCTCCTGGTCGAACGGCTCGTCGTCTTCGTGGATCCGCGCGGGCGGGATGAACTGCGTCCGTTCGGTGGACAGCAGTTCGGGCACCGGCTCGGGTTCCGGTTCGTGTGCGACGGCGCGTACCGGCTCGTGCGCCACCGGTTCGGCGGCCGGACGCTCACGTCGTTCGCCGCGCATCAGCAGCCAGGTGACACCACAACCGAGGGCGAAGGCGATGAGCAGCCAAAGCCAGATCTGCCCGAAAAGCCAGAGCATTCAGCCATCACCTCTGTTCTGCCGTGATGCCGACGCGGCGGCCCTCGCCGCTCGCGCCGTCGGAGTTCCTGCGCTGGGTGGAGTACGCCTGGTCGCGTTTGACCCCGTTGCGCTCCAGTAACCGCTCCACCGTCAGCGCCCGGTTCAGCGCGAGCCGCCGGTCCGAACCGGTCGCCACCTGCCCGGTGATCCGGAACCGCAGATCGGCGGGGGCGTCCGTGAGCAGCTTCGCGATCTCCAGCGCGCCGCGCTCGCCGTCCGCGGTGAGCTCGGTGGTGTCCGGTTCGAACGTGATCGGCGTGGCCGTCAGCATGCGGTCGAGCTCGGCCTGGAACCCGGCCTTGTCGGTCGGCTTGGCCGACGTCGGCGTCGGGCTCGGCGACGGACTCGGCGGCGGCTGGCTCGACGGTTCGCCGCTGGTCGTCACCGGACCGGCCGGCGGGGCGGTGTCACCGGAGATCTCGACCGTCCGGACCCCGTCGATCCGCTGGATGGCGTCCATCGCCTGCGCGGCCTTGTCCGGCGGGAAGCCGGCGAGGTTCGCGTCGCGGCCGGAGAAGCTCACCTGGCCGCCGGAGACGCCCACGTCGGCGAGCGCGTCCTTCGCGCGCGCCGTCAGCTCGGCCTCGATGTCGTCCGAGGCCGACCAGACGGTGATCGCCGTCAAGGCGAGCGTGACCAGCAGCGCTGTAGGCAGCAAGCGGCTCCAGCGTGTACCGGGCATGAAGGGACTGTAAGCCGCGTTCGGCCGGTTAGCGAACCGGCTTTCGTCACGTCCGGCCTAGTGTTCCGCCACTGTCGGGGCTGCTCCGCGAGAGGCGGTCGCACGTCTCTGGCCTGCGACGTCGGGGGCGTCCGGGAAGGGTGGCAGACCGCGCGCCGGCGCCGGCTCGGGTGCGCCGGACGGTCAGTACATGACCCTTCTGGGTGACACCGACCGAGGGCGCGGGGTGGGTTTCGCGCGCTAGCTCCAACTTTCGGCACCGTGGTCGCTCGAAGTACGTGAAGGGGTCCTTCCTTGCGTCTAGCGCTGTGAAGGGGTCCTTCATGTACTTGTGGGAAGGCCTTCGCGTGCCATCGTTGTGACTGGTGGGGCTACTGGGCTAGAGGCGTGTGTTCCCGAGTCCGTGAAGGACTCCTTGAGGGACCCAGAGTCCCTCAAGGAGTCCTTCACGGACCGCGGTCCCGCGATCAGCCGAAGCCAGAAGGTACTTAGGCCGCCGTGCTTCAGCTCGCGTGGTGGTGGATCTCCCGCGCCGGGCGCAGCTGTTCCGCCGGGAGCGAGACGCCCGTCGCGTCGATCTGCTCCAGCGGGAGCAGCGGCGCGAGCTGGGGGCGCTTCGGGGACAGGCCGTCGCCCATGGACTCTCCCCTGAGCTGACGCCGGATCCACGGCAGCAGATGCGCCTTCGTCCACTCGAGGTCGGAGCGGCGCGAAGTGATCCAGGTACTCGGCTCCTCGGACGCCGGCCACGGCTCACGCCAGTCGTCGGCGGCCGGGACGCCGAGGACCTCGGCCGCGCGCAGCGCGATCCGCCGGTGGGCCTCGGGGGTGAAGTGCAGCCGGTCGTCGCTCCAGGCGCGGCGGTCGTGCAGCGGGGCCATCGCCCACATGTCGACCATCTTGGCGCCGTGCCGGTCGGCGATCGCCCACAGATGCGCGTTGTAGATGCCGACCTTCCCCCGGAGGACGTGCATCACGGACAGGTATTTGGTGTCCGGCCCGTTGAAGATGAGCACCGGGATCCCGGCCTCGCGCAGCTTGGCGACCCCCGCCTCCAGCCGCGCGGCGACGGCGTCCACGTCCGCGCCGGGCACGATGATGTCGTTGCCGCCCGCGCACAGGGTGACCAGGTCGGGCTTCACCGCCAGCGCGATCGGCAGCTGCTCTTCGAGGATCTCGTCGAGCATCTTCCCCCGGAGGGCCAGGTTCGCGTACTGGAAATCGGGCCTGCCTTCGGCGAGGATCTCCGCCAGCCTGTCCGCCCAGCCCCTGAAGCTGCCGTCGGGCAGGTCATCGTTGAGTCCTTCGGTGAAGCTGTCACCGATCGCCACGTAGCTGTCGAATCCGTACACGTTGGGTCCCCTTCCGTCCGTGTGCCCCCGGTTGGTACTTGTACACCACAACTAACAGCTGAGAGCGCCCCTGCAATCCCATCCGAGCGAAACCCGTGGTTCAGGCCGTTGACACAGTCTCTTATTTTGTCGGACGTCCATGCATCCCCATTACCGGGATGTACACGTCTGCGCAGCGCGGATTCCCCTCAAGTGGGCGTAAACCGGACAGGGTATGTGGCGAACGTCTCCCCGCCCGGGTGTTCGGGGTCATGGATCCGGCAGGCTGTAAGGGTGACCTCACGACCCCCGCGCGAGTCGCTCGCCCAGATCCTCGGCGGGCGGCGTGGCGCCATCGACGCGAGCATCCCGCCCGCGGCCTTCGTCCTCGGCTGGCTGATCGCGGGCCAGTCGATCGCCTGGGGCGCCGGGGTGGCCATCGGGGTGGCGGTGCTGCTCGGGGTCTACCGGGTGGCGCGCGGAGACAAGGCCCGCGCGGTCGTGGTGAGCCTCGCCGCGGTGATCGCCGCCGCGCTGATCGCCCTGCACACCGGCCGCGCCGAAGACTTCTTCCTCATCCAGCTGCTGTCCAATGTGGCCAGCGCGTTGCTGTGGGCGGCCAGCATCGTGGTGCGGTGGCCGTTGCTCGGCGTCGTGGTCGGGCTCGTCATCGGGCAGAAGACCCGCTGGCGCCGCGACCCCGCGTTGCTGCGCGCGTATTCGCGGGCGAGCTGGGTGTGGGTTTTCCTGCAGTACACGCTGCGGGTCGCGGTGTACGGCTCGCTGTGGTGGAGCGGGCAGGTGGTCCCGCTCGGCATCGCGCGGACGGTGCTGTCCTGGCCGCTGGTCGCGGTGACGGTCGCCGTGAGCGGCTGGGTGCTGTACCGCACGCTGCCCCCGGAACATCCCGGTCTGCGGGTGGTGGAAGAGAACGGGGATTCCTCGGATTCCGAGCCGGATGGGCTACCCAGGACATAAGGCGGCCCCCGGCGAGGGGGGAGGGTCCGGGGGCCGGGTCCTACGGTACCCGGAGTTCGGCCCCGGAGTCGATGGTTTGGTCTTTTCGGGCTCGTTTTGGGTGTTTTTCAGCGTGGCGCCGGTCTCGGGGCGTCTTCCCCATACGCCTCGACGGCGGCGAGCCAAGCGGCACCGAGTACCCCGTCGGTGCTGGTCAGCGCCTCGATCCCGGTCAGTTCGGCACGCACTTTCGCCCCGACCGGGCCCTCCGGCGACAACACACTGCCCACGAGGACGATCGGCGTGGTTTCGCCGGGATCCCGCGCGGCCATGACGTTCGTCACCAGAAGGGCGGCCGCCCGGGTGGTGATCTCATCCGCCGCGGGGTCGCCTTCGCGGTCGGCCTCGCTCACGAACGGGGCGAACCTGGCGAGCCGGATCGGTGCCTCGGAGTTGGCGCTCGTGATGAGCGCGTGCCGCAGCGGGGCCCGGTCGCTCGCGGGGTCCACTGCGGACGGTCCGAGCGCTTCGGTGAGAACGGAGCGCGCGAGCGGGCCGAGTCCGCCGCCGCGGCTCAGTACATCCAAAGTGGAGCGAACGGCTTCCCTGCCGAGCCAGTACGCGGAACCTTCGTCACCCAGCAACCAGCCGTAGCCGCCGGCGGTCGAGACCATCCGCCTGCCGCGGACCCGGCCGGCGATCGACCCGGTGCCCGCCACGAGAACCGAACCGTCCGGCGCGGAAGTGGCCGACGCGTAGGCGACTTCGGGGTCGGGGACCGTCCGCACCGGACTGATTCCCAGGTCCTTCCAAGCGGCTTCGAAGATCTCCGCGACCGCCGGATCGCTCAGCTTGCTGACCCCCGCCATGCCGACGACGCACGCCTTGGTCGCGGCCGGGTCCAGCCCGCCCAGCGCGCCGGCGATCGCGCTCGCGATCCGCGCGGCGGCTTCCGATGGCGGATGGGAGTTGGGATTCGCCCCGCCCGCGCGCCCGGTCCCGAGGACGGCGCCGGAGGCGTCGACCGCGATCGCTCGCGTCGACGTGCCTCCGGCGTCCACACCGACGACGTGGGTCACCGGGTCTTGGTCACCTTGAGCAGCCCGCGCGGGCTGTCGGGGTCACCGCCGCGTGCCAGCGAAAGGCCGAGCGCGATCCGCTGGATCGGCAGGATCTCCAGGATCGGGGCGACCTCTTCGGCGGACGGCGCGACACCGATCCGGAGCGCGGCGGGGACGTCGGCCGAAGCGGAGCCGACCGCGAGTACGTCCGCGCCGCGTTTGCCGACGGCTTCGAGGACCTCCTGCATCGCGCCGACGCCGTGGCCCTGACTCGTCACGGCCAGCACGGCGGTCTCGCCGTCGACCGCGGCGACCGGACCGTGCAACAGGTCCGCGCCGCTGTACGCGCGGGCGGCGAGGTAGCTGGTTTCGGCCAGCTTCAACGAACCTTCCAACGCCGTGGCGTAGGAGTAGCCGCGGCCCGTGGTGAGCACCCGGTCGACGAAGCGGTAGCGGTCCACCGCGCGCTGCACGCCTTCTTCGGAGCCGTCGAGGGTCTGCTCCGCGAGCTCGCCCAGCTTCTTCGCGTCCTCACCCTTGCCGCCGCGGACCGCGTCGATCAGAAGGTAAAGCGAAAGCAAGGTGGCCGAGTACGTCTTCGTGGCGGCGACGGCCTTTTCCAGTCCCGCGCCGATGTCGACACCGAGTTCGGCGGCGGCGCGCAGCGGCGAGGACAGGGTGTTGGTGACCGAGACGGTCAGCGCTCCCTGGCGACGCGCGGTTTCGGTGACCTCGATGAGATCCGGGGAACCGCCGCTTTGGCTTACTGTGATGAAGAGAACGTCCCGCAGATCGGGACGGGCGCCGTACAAAGTCGCGGTGGAGGGCGAGACGAGACCGCAGGGGAGACCGAGGAGTACTTCGATCAGGTACTTCGCATACAGCGCGGCGTGGTCGCTGGAGCCGCGGGCGGCGAGCAGTGCGAACCTGGGCGGGCGCTTGGAGATGGCTTCGGCCACCTCGGCGATTTCGGCCTGTCGCTCCACGATTCCTGCCAGAATGGCGGGTTGCTGGGAGATCTCCGCGGCCATGTGCTCGCCGGGGCGCTGTTCGGTCATCTCGTTCCCTTCGACCGGGACGTACTTCGTCCCCCGAGTAGGTCTAGACCAATGCTAGCCCGAATGGACGTTCGTGGAGAAGGGTACGTTTCCTAGCGGGGACGGTGCGCGTTCGAGTGGGAAGGCTTAGGGAGTCGGTCATGTTGGAGACAACCACCGCGAGTGAGGCGGGCGCTACGGCAGGGATGCGCGGACAACGCGAACCCAAGTACTGGGCGCTGAAACAGCATCTGCTCGATCTGCTCGACGCGTTGCCCCCGGGTTCGCCGATTCCGACGGAACGGGCGCTCGCGGGAGAATTCACCGTTTCGCGCACCACGGTCCGGCAGGCCCTCGCCGACCTGACCGCCGAAGGCAGGCTCCACCGCGTACAGGGCAAGGGCACCTTCGCCGCCGAGCCGAAACTCGCGCAGCGCCTCCAGCTGTCGTCCTACACCGAGGACATGCGCAAGCAAGGCCTCAAACCGTCTTCGAAGCTCCTCGAGATCGACGAGCTACCGGTCGAGGCCGACCTCGCGAAACTCCTCGGAGTCCGCGTCGGTGCGAAAATCCTTCGCCTTCGGCGTCTCCGGCTGGCCGATTCGCAGCCCATGGCACTCGAGACCACGCATCTCCCACTCGGCCGCTTCCGCGGTTTGCGCAAACACGTTTCCGCAGGTGGCTCGCTGTACGCGGTACTGAGGGAGCACTACGGCGTCGAGCTCGAAAGGGCCGAGGAAACCATCGAGACCGCCCTCGCCGGACCGCATGAGGCGGAGATGCTCGGCGCCGATGTCGGAATGCCGATGTTGCTCCTTTCGAGGCATTCCTTCGCCACCGACGGAAAACCGGTCGAGTTCGCGCGAGCGATCTACCGGGGCGACCGTTACAAATTCGTCACCACGCTGCTTCCTTGAGGCGCGCTGACTGCTCTTTGAGCGCGCGCTGACGGAAACGTTTCGCAGGGCGCGGGCGCCCTACAAAACGTTTCCGTGGCCTTCGGCCAAAAGAGGGCGCGCGCTGTGCGGACTCCCCGTCGCGCTGACGCGCTTCGGGGAGTCGGGTCCGCCGGTTCCAGTGGGTTCGGTCTTTTTCTCTGACGTGTCAGGTATCCGCGGTGGCCCGGTGTCGGTCTTCGTGATTCAGTCGTCTTATGGGTGATGGGGTGGCGACGGGGATTCGGTGGGGGACGCCGGTGGCGCGCGGCGTACTCGCCACGACCATCGTCGGCTCGGGCATGGCGATGCTCGACGGGACGATCATCAACGTCGCCCTGCCGAGGATCGGCGAAGAACTCAAGGCCTCCGTCGCCGGCCTTCAATGGATCCTCGACGGCTACCTGCTCGCCCTCGCCGCCCTGATCCTCGTCGCCGGATCACTCGGCGACCGCTACGGCCGCCGCCGCATGTTCATCGTCGGCGTCGTCTGGTTCGGCATCGCCTCCGGGCTGTGCGCCGCCGCGACGACGACCGAGATGCTCGTCGCCACCCGGATCCTCCAGGGCATCGGGGGAGCTTTGCTCACGCCCGGCTCGCTCGCGATCCTCCAAGCGTCCTTCGCCCACGACGACCGGGCCCGCGCGATCGGCGCCTGGTCCGGGCTCGGCGGAATCGCGGCCGCCATCGGCCCGCTGCTCGGCGGCGTGCTCGTCCAGGTGTGGTCGTGGCGGCTGGCGTTCCTGATCAACCTGCCGCTGGCCGCCGTCTGCGTCCTGCTCGCCCGGCGCTACGTGCCCGAGTCCCGCGACGAGGAGGCGACCGGACATCCCGACTTCCTCGCCGCCGCCGTCGGCGCGATCGGACTGGCCGGGCTGACCGGCGCGCTCGTCGAGGCGCCGGGACGCGGTATCGGTGACGTCGTCGTCCTGGTGGCCATCGTGCTCGGCGTCGCCGGGTTGGTGTCGTTCCTGGTGATCCAGCACCGCTCGGCCGATCCGCTGGTGCCGCCGAAACTGTTCCGCGACCGGACGTTCAGCCTCGCCAACGCGCTGACCTTCGTCGTCTACGCGGCACTCGGCGGCGTGATGATGCTGATGGTCATGCAGTTGCAGGTGTCGCTGGGCTATTCGCCGACCGCGGCCGGCCTCGCCGGCCTGCCGATCACCGTCATCATGCTGCTGTTCTCCGGCCGGTCCGGCGCGCTCGCGCAGAAGATCGGGCCGCGTACGCAACTGGTCGTCGGCCCGATCCTGGTCGGCGTCGGCATGCTCCTGCTGATGCGCGTCGGGCCGGGATCTTCGTACCTCGGTTCGGTGCTGCCCGCGGTCGTCGTGTTCGGCGCCGGGCTGGCGACGGTCGTCGCACCGGTGACCGCGACTGTGCTGGCCGCCGCGCCGGACCGGTATGCCGGGGTCGCCTCCGGCGTCAACAACGCCATCGCCCGGTCCGGTGGCCTGCTCGCGATCGCCGTGCTGCCCGCCGTCGCCGGACTGTCCGGCGCCGCCTACACCGATCCGGTGGCGCTGACCGCGGGCTGGCGGACGGCGCTGCTCGTCTGCGCGGCGCTCGCGATCGGCGGCGGCCTCATCGCGCTCGGCATCCACAACGGTGTCCTCGACACGCCTTCCGCACCCGACACCGCCGACGAGTCTCCGCACCCCGGCGAATGTCTCCACTGCGGGGTCGACTCGCCGCCGACACACGTCCGCCCCGCCGGACACACGTGATCAAAGGCGTAACTCGCGTGATCAGAGGCGTAACTCGCGTGATTGAAGGGCGAACACGGAGATCCGGCTTCAATCACGCGAGTTACGCCTCCAGTCACGCGAGTTACGCCTTCAATCACGCGTGATCCGGCGGCGGACACGCGGGCTAGGCCAGCAGGGTGGCCAGGGTCGCCGGGTCCAGGTTGCCGCCCGAAACGACCGAAACGACCTTGCCGGGCGGTAGCGCGTCGCGGTGCGAGAGGAACGCCGCGGTCGCGGTGGCGCCACTCGGCTCGGCGATCAGGCGCGCGCGGTGCGCCAGCGTCCGGACGGCCTCCCCGATCTCCGCCTCGGAAACGGTGATGACGTCGTCGAGCACCGCCTGGAGGTGGGCGAAGGTCAGATCCGACGGCTGGGCGCGCAGGCCGTCGGCGCTGGTCCGTGCCCGCAGGTCCATCGGCCACTCGATCCGCCTGCCCGCGCGGAAGCCTTCGGCCGTGTCGGCCGCCAGCTCCGGCTCGACGCCGATGACCTTCGCGCCGGGAAGCAGTTCCTTGATCGCCGTGCCGACCCCCGAGGCCAGCCCGCCGCCGCTGAGTGGGACGAGCACGACGCCGGCGTCCGGCAGGTCTTCGGCGATCTCCAGGCCGACGGTGCCCTGTCCGGCGATGACGTCGCGGTGGTCGAACGGCGGGATCATGGTGAGTCCCCGTTCTTCGGCGACGGCGAGCGCCGAGGACTCCTGGGCGTCGATCGGGACCTCGATCACTTCGGCGCCGAGCGCTTTGGTGGCTTCGATCTTGGCGCGTGGCGCGACATCCGGAATGAGGATCACCGCGTGGATTCCGAATCGCTTCGCCGAGTAGGCGACCGCTTGCGCGTGGTTGCCACTGGAGAACGCGACGACGCCGCGGGCGCGCTGATCTTCGTTCAACGCGGCGATCGCATTGTACGCCCCGCGCACCTTGAAAGCGCCGATCGGCTGAAGGCTTTCCGGTTTGAGCCACAACGGCGCCCACGTTTGTTCCAGTAACGGTGTGCGCACCGCGACGCCTTTGACGCGGCTCGCCGCGTCGCGGATTTCCTCGATCGATACCAGGTCCATACGGCCGATTATGTCAAGGATTCGTGAACCCTGGACAGTCCTTTTTGGACAGATGGCGTGGCGCTCCTCACGTGCGGACAACGAAGGGAGCATCCCGTGCGCCTTACTCGTTAGGACTGGGTGAGGACCGACTAGCTGCAGAACGGGATCATGGCCAAGGAGACTTCCGAGAAGGACACCGAGAAAACCGAAAAGACGGAGAAGCAGGGCCGGATCGTCCAGGTGACCGCGGCCGCGATGGCCGCGATCACCGCGGCACTGCTGGGTTCCACGCTCGGCGTCGCCGGAACGGTGGCGGGTGCCGGGCTGGCGAGTGTGATCACCACGCTCGGCGGCGAGCTGTACCTGCGTTCGCTTCAGCGGACGAAGGACGCGGCGCTGAAGGCGCGTGTGGTGCTGACCGTGCCGGGACGGCGCCGGGTGCTCGACCCCGGCGAGCAGGAAACCGTCCGGTTGAAGCCGTCCGAGGACGAAGAGGAACCGTCGGGGCGGAAGTTCAAGCCGCGCTGGGCGGTGATCGCCGGGGTCAGCGTGGCGGCCTTCGCGGTGGCGCTCGTCGCCATCACCGGCTTCGAGGGGGCGACCGGCAAGACCTTCGGCGGCGGCACCGGGACGACCATAGGGAAGATCATCGGCGGCGGGCAGGCCCAGGAACGCCAGGACAAGCACGACACCCCGCCGGCGACATCGCCTTCGGAAACGCGGGACGAGCAGCCGGAGACGACGCCGTCGACCACGCCGACGCCGACCACGACGCCGACTGCTCCGACGACCACCCAGGCGCCGCCGACGACGCCGTCCACGACGCCTTCGACCTCGCAACCGCCCCCGACGACCCCCTCGGCCCCCGCTTCGAACACCCCCGCGCCCTGACCCCTCCCGCAATTCGGCACCAGGTCGCGGTAGTTCGCATCCCCGACTACCGCAATCTGGTGCCGAATTGCGTCAGGAGAGGGCGGAGCGAAGCGTGCGAGCGGCCGCTTCGGGGTCTTCGGCCTCGGTGATCGCCCGGACGACGACGATCCGCGACGCGCCGGCGTCCAGGACCTCGGGCAGCCGGTCGGCGTCGATCCCGCCGATCGCGAACCACGGTCGCGACGTCCCCAGTGCGGCGGTGGAGCGCACCAGGTCGAGCCCCGGGGCGGACCGGCCCGGCTTCGTCGGGGTCGGCCAGCAAGGGCCGGTGCAGAAGTAGTCCACGCCGGGCTCCCCGGCCGCGGCCTCGGCCTGTTCGGCCGAATGGGTGGACCGGCCGATCACCACGTCGTCGCCGAGGACCCGGCGGGCGAGCGACACCGGGATGTCGTCCTGGCCGAGGTGCAGCACGTGCGCGCCGACGGCGAGCGCGACGTCCGCGCGGTCGTTCACCGCCAGCAGCTTGTCGTGCTTCTCGCACGCCTCCGCCAGCACTTCCAGTGCGGCGATCTCGTGTTTCGCCTCGATCGGGGCACCGCCGGTCTTGTCCCTCAGCTGGATGATGTCGACGCCGCCCGCCAACGCCGCGTCGGCGAATTCGGCGAGGTCGCCGCGGCCGGACCGGGCGTCGGTGCAGAGGTACAGGCGGGCGTCCGCGAGCCGGGCGCGGATCAGCGAACCAGACAGGGTGGGCATGGCGGCGACGGTACCCGCGCGCTACGGTGGGGTTGTCCGCACGGGAGCCCGAGGACGGGCTGAGAGGGAGCCGAGACCGCTCCGACCGTGGAACCTGATCCGGGTCATGCCGGCGCAGGGAGCGTGCGTTCATGAGAGAACTTTCGGTTGTCGGCGGCGGGGTCATCGGCCTCTCGGTCGCTTGGCGCGCGTCCGCGCGCGGCCACCGCGTCACCGTGTACGACCCCGAGCCGGGGCGCGGCGCGTCGTGGCTCGCGGGCGGCATGCTCGCGCCGGTCACGGAAGCCTGGCCCGGCGAAGAGGACGTCCTCTCACTCGGTGAAGCGTCGCTTCGGCGCTGGCCTGATTTCGCCCGTGACCTGGCGGAAGAGGGCATCGACCCGGGCCTTTCGCCGCACGGCACGCTCGTCGTCGCGCTGGACAGCGCCGACGCGGGCAACCTCGAGATGCTCGCCGCGTACCTCACCGAACTCGGCCGCGAGGCCGAGCAGCTGACCGGCCGCGAGGCCCGCCGCGCCGAACCCGGTCTCGCCGGGTCCGTCCGAAGTGGACTGCTGGTACCCGGCGATCTGGCCGTGGACAACAGAAGGCTGCTGCACGCGCTCGCGCACGCCTGCGGCAGGCACGGGGTCGAGTTCCGCCACGAGACGGTCACGGATCTCGAAACCCTCAACGGTGACGTCGTCCTCGCCGCGGGCGCCTGGACCGGGCGCCTGCACCCCGCGCTCGCCGACGCCGTCCGCCCGCTGAAGGGCGAGATCCTCCGCCTGCGGCCGCGGCGGGGCTGCCTGCCGCCACCGAAGCGGACCGTCCGCGCGATGGTCGAGGGCCGCCCGATCTACCTCGTCCCGCGTGACGACGGCCAGCTCGTGCTCGGCGCGACCCAGTACGAGGCGGGTTTCGACGAGACCGTCACCGTCCGGGGCGTTCGTGAGCTGCTCGAAGGCGCGGAGCGCGTCTTCCCTGGCATCACCGAGTACGAACTCGTCGAGACCGCTGCCGGGCTTCGCGCGGCGAGCGTCGACACGATGCCTTTCATCGGTGAGCTGGGCGAAGGCGTCTTCGCCGCGACAGGTCACCATCGCAACGGCCTCCTGATGGCCCCGGTCACCGCGGACGCCGCGGTCGCCTGGCTGGACGGCGTGCCGTTGCCGGACGAGGTCGCGGCGGCAACGCCGTCGCGGCGAAGCGAGGAGCGGGTGTGATGGAGATCCAGGTCAACGGCCAGTGGCGTGAATTCCCCGACGGGACCACCGTCGAAGGCGTACTGGAGGCACTGGGCACGGCGACGAAAGGTGTCGCGGTCGCGGTGGACGGCGTCGTCGTCCGGCGCGGCGAATGGCCGGAAGCGGTGGTGCGCAAGGGCGCCAGCGTCGACATCCTCACCGCTGTGCAAGGAGGCTGACATGAATGGTGACGACCTCGTCATCGGCGAGCACAAGCTCTCGTCGCGGTTGATCATCGGCACCGGCGGCACGTCGAACCTCGCCGTCCTGGAACGCGCGCTGGTGGCGTCCGGAACGGAACTGACCACCGTCGCGATGCGCAAAGCCGACGCCGAAGGCGGCTCCGGTGTCCTCGAACTGCTTCGGCGGCTCGGCATCAGGCTGCTGCCCAACACCGCCGGGTGCCGGACGGCCGCCGAAGCGGTCCTCACCGCCCAGCTCGCCCGCGAAGCGCTCGAAACCGACCTCATCAAGCTGGAGGTCCACGCCGACGACCGCACGCTGCTGCCGGACCCGTTCGAGACCGTCGAAGCGGCCGAACAGCTCGCCGCGGAGGGCTTCACCGTGCTGGCGTACACCAACGACGACCCGGTGCTGGCGCTGCGGCTGGAGGAGGCGGGCTGCGCGGCCGTGATGCCGCTCGGCGCGCCCATCGGCACCGGTCTCGGCATCCGGAACCCGCACAACATCGAGCTGATCGTGTCGCGCGCGGGAGTCCCGGTGATCCTCGACGCCGGTATCGGCACGGCTTCCGACGCGACGCTGGCGATGGAGCTCGGCTGCGACGCCGTCCTGCTCAGCACCGCCGTGACCAGGGCCGCGGACCCGGAACGGATGGCGTCGGCGATGCGGGCCGCGGTCACCGCCGGACGGCTCGCCGCCGGTGCGGGACGGATTCCCCAGCGGTTCTGGGCGCACGCTTCGAGCCCGCCTCGATAACCCTTTTGTACGGTTCACGGCCTTCACGGCGAGTCCGCCCCGTCAGCCCGTATGGTTGACGGCACTTTCCGGAGGCGCACCCGCCGCCGTGTACCCAGAGGAGCCAGTGGTGACCACGTCAGCGGTCCAGGATGTTTCGGGCAGGTTGTTCCTGGCGGTGGGCCGATTGTCCCGGTCACTGCGCCAGGCGGGCGTGCCCGGTCCCGGCCACGGCGCGATCTCGGCGCTCGCCACGCTCGTGAACTACGGCCAGCTCCGCCTGGGTGATCTCGCGGCGAAGGAAGGCGTCGCCGCGGCCACCATGTCGAGGATCGTCGCTTCGCTGGTCGAAGCGGGCTACGTCAGCCGTGAATCGGACCCGATCGACAGGCGCGCCTGGCTCGCGGAGGCCACCGAAGAAGGCGAGAGGCTGGTTTCCGGTGTCCGGTCGACTCGGGTGAACGAGCTGGGCAAACGCCTCGAACGGCTGACCCCGGAGCATCAGGCGGCCCTGGCGGCGGCTCTGCCCGCGCTCGAAGCGCTTATTGCTGACGAAGAGCGCTGACTTCGGCGCGAAGGGCGCGGAGCTCGTCGAGGATCTCCTTGTTCGCCACAGCCTGGGTTTCGGCCTGCTTCGCTTCTTCCTCGCGGATGTCCTGGCGCAGCTCGTCCTCCATCCCGCTCACCACCACGGCGATGAAGAGGTTCAACACCGCGAAGCTGGACACGAGGATGTAGACCACGAAGAACACCCAGGCCATGGGCGCTTCCTTCATGACCTCCTTGGCGATGTCCGGCCAAGCCTCGCCGGTCATCACCTGGAACAGCGTGAACAGCGAAGTGCCGAGGTCGCCGAAGTTCTCCGGCGAGATCGCGCCGAACAGCTTCGTCGCCATCACGCCCGCGACGAAGATGATCAGCGCGAGGAGCGCGGCGATCGACGCCATGCCGGGGATCGCCGCGAGCAGGCCGGTGACGACCTTCCGCATCGACGGCACGACCGAGATCAGCCGCAGCACCCGCAGGACCCGCAACGCCCGCAGCACCGCGAACGGGCCGGTCGTGGGGATCACCGCGATACCGACGACGACCAGGTCGAAGATGTTCCACGGGTCGCGGAAGAACTTCCCGCGGTAGGCGTACAGCTTCGCGCCCAGTTCGAGGACGAAGATCCCGAGCGCGATGTAGTCGACCGTGTGCAGCAGGCTTCCGTACTCCGCGAGCATTCTCGTGGAGGTCTCCAGGCCGAGGGTGACGGCGTTGAAGACGATCACCGCGATGATGAAGTGCTGGAAGCGGCGGTCTTCGACGACCTTGGCCACCGTTTCGCGTGCGGTCACGGCGCAGATCGTAACCGGACGGGTGCTCAGTGCTCCGGCGCAAGCCGCCAGAACGCCGAAACCGGACCGACCTTCGCGCCCATGGGATAGGCGTTTTCGACCGCGTGTGAAACGAACCACTTGCCGTAGCGGGCGGCCTCCACGACGGACATCCCCTTCGCGAGACCGGCCGTCAGCGCCGACGCCATGGTGTCCCCGGCGCCGTGGGTGTGCTGCGTCGCGAACCGCTCGCCCGGCAGTTCGACGAACGTGGAACCGTCGAAGAGCACGTCGACGCATTCTGGGTCGGAGACGAGGTGACCGCTCTTCACGAGCACGTACTTGGGCCCGAGCCGATGCAGGACGACGGCCGCCTGATGCATCTGTTCGCGGGTGGTCACGGTCATCCCGGTCAGCAGGCGGACCTCGTCGAGGTTCGGCGTGAGGACGGTCGCGCGCGGCAGGAGCTCGTCGCGCAGCGCGACCAGCCCGGCCTCGTCGAACAGCGGATGGCCGTGCATCGACGCCGCGACCGGGTCGACCACGAACGGCACCTTGGTGTCGCGGCCGATCTCGGCCTTGTCGCACGCCGCGGCGACGGCGTGGATGATCTCGGCCGAAGCGAGCATGCCGGTCTTGGCCGCGTTCACGCCCATGTCGGCCGCGACCGCCTCGATCTGCCCGGCGACGATGCTCGCCGGGATGTCGGTGCGGTCGTGGACGCCGAGGGTGTTCTGGACGGTCACGGCGGTGACCGCGACCAGACCGTGCACGCCACAGGTGAGGAACGTGCGCAGGTCCGCCTGAAGGCCGGCGGCACCGCCGGAATCGGACCCCGCGATGGTCAGCGCCGACGGCGGGCTCGGGTTCTCGCTCATGGACCCATTTTCCATGCGCGATCTCAGAGGGTCAGGACGAGCTTCCCGGTCACCCTGCCGCCTTCGCCGACTTCGTGCGCCTTCGTGACGTCTTCGAGTGGGAAGGTCTGGTCGACGTGGACGCGCAACTCACCCTTCTCGATCAGGCCGGTCAGGGCCAGCAGGCCGATCTCGTCGGGTTCGGCGAGCATTCCCGATGTCCGCACGCCCAGCTTCTCGGCCTTCGCGGCGACAGCCTCGCTCACGCCGCCCGGGACCGAGACGAGCAGGCCGCCCGGTTTCACCGCGTCCAGCCAGCGCAGGTCGCTCCGCTCCCCGACCAGCCCGAACACGACGTCCACGCCGGCCGCCGTCGCGGTCTCGTCGCGGTAGTCGATCGGCTCGTCGACACCGAGCCCGCGGAGGAAGTCGTGCTTCCCGGCGCTCGCCGTGCCCAGGACGTACGCGCCGCGTGCCTTCGCCACCTGCACGGCGAGGTGCCCGACCCCGCCCGCGGCGGCGTCGATCAGCACACGCTGTCCAGGCTGGACGTCGGCGATGTCCACGAGACCCTGCCAGGCGGTGAGCCCGGCGAGCGGCAACCCGGCGGCCTGCTCGTGGGTGAGGTTCGCGGGTTTGCGCACGAACTGGCGGGCGGGGGCCGTCACGTATTCGCCGTAGCCACCGGCCTGCCGGGGGAACCACGGGAAGCCGAGGACCTCGTCGCCGACGACGAAACGCGTCGTGCCCACGCCGAGCTCCTCCACCACCCCGGACACGTCCCAGCCGAGGACGAACGGTGGCTCGCCCATGAAGACGCCATAGGCCCGGGTCTTCCAGTCGACCGGGTTGATCCCGGCCGCGCGCACGCGCACGAGCACCTCCGTCGGGCCGGGGGACGGCCGATCGGTCTCGGTCACCTCCAGCACTTCCGGGCCACCAAGCCGCTGCTGGGTCACGACGCGCATCGAAAGCTCCTCCGTTGTTGGTGCTCTCCATGTTCGGCCGCGTGGTCTCTTTTCGCTAGAAGGCACTTGAAGGTAAACTAGGTACCTGATGGAAACCACCTGTGAAGTGCCGGAATCCCCGTGGGACATCTACCTGCGGAACTGCCCGTGCCGAGACGTCCTCGACCTGCTCGCCAACAAGTGGACCGCGCTGGTGCTCGGCGCGCTGACGAGGCGGCCCCACCGGTTCGGCGAACTGCGCCGCGCCGTCGGCGGGATCAGCCAGAAGATGCTGACGCAGAACCTGCGCGCCTTCGAACGCGACGGCCTGGTCACGCGCACGGTCTTCCCGACCACGCCGCCGACCGTCGAGTACGCGCTGACCGAGCGCGGGGCGAGCGCGGGCACGCTGCTCATGGCGGTCAGCGAATGGTCGGTCGCCAACTTCGACGGGATCCTCGAATCGCGTCAGGAGTACGACTCGCGGGTGATGGAGCCCGTCGGCTGAAGTCCTTCGCGGGGGCACGCGGACTTCATCGGGAAGACAGTTCGGCGCACTAACTTGACGAACAATTGGTTCGAACAAGTTATCTGGAGGCTTTCGTGCGCAGAACGCTTTCCCTCCTGTCGGCACTGGTGGCCGTCGCCGGATTGACCTCCGGCGTGGCCACCGCCGCGGCCAAGACGCCGAAGGTACTGGTCATCGGCCTGGACGGGGCCCGCTTCGACAAGCTGATGGCCGCAGACACACCGAACGTCCACGCGCTGGTGGAGCGCGGCTACGCCTCGCGCAGTTCGCTGTACGGCAGCGGGATGGCGCCGACGGTGAGCGGTCCCGGCTGGTCCACGATCCTCACCGGCGTCTGGCCGGACAAGCACAAGGTGAGGGACAACTCCTTCACCGGCAACGACCTCGCCACGCATCCGAGCTGGCTCGCCCGCGCCGAAACCGCGAACCCGGCGCTCGACACCTACGCCGCGGTCGACTGGACGCCGATCGGCGACCGGATCCTGCGTACCGGCCAGGACCGCAAGTTCGTCCGGAACGGCGACAGTGACGGCTACGAGAAAACCGACGAACAGGTCGCCGTCGACGCCGAGAAACACCTCAAGCAGGACAAGGCCGACGCCTCGTTCGTCTACTTCGGACAGACGGACATCGCGGGCCACGACCACGGCGCGGACTCCCCGCAGTACGAAGCCAGCCTGCGCACCGACGACGCGCTGATCGGCCGTCTGCTCGCCGCCGTCGAAGCCCGCGCGAACCGCGCGAACGAGGACTGGCTGATCATGATCTCCTCGGACCACGGCCACACGCCGTCGGGCGGGCACGGCGGTGACACGCCCGAGGAACGGATGACGTTCGTGATCGCCGCCGGTGGCACGGTCCCGGCCGGAACCCCCGCCGTGGCACCGAAGATCGTCGACATCGCGCCCACGGTGTTGCGGCACCTCGGCATCGCGGCCCCGGCGGGCTACGACGGCTACGCGCTCGGCGCCGCGCCCTCGGACATCTTCGACACAGCCGTTTTGAAGGCACGGCAGGACGAGACCGGTGTCCCGGCGGGAGTACTCGGCTGGACGCACGACGCGCCGGGCGGCTGGACCGTGCGCAACGCTTCCGGCATGCCCGCCGGCGTGACGGAGTGGCAGGGCTGGTCCTTCACCACCGACGACTTCTGGACCCGCACCGCTCCCGGCCAGCAGCGCGAGGCGAACGCGCGGGCGCGCGGCGTCTTCGCGGTCGCGGACCCGGACGAGTGGGACGACAAGGGCTCGCCTTCTTCGCGTGGGACCTTCGACTCTTCTCTGGTCTCGCCTTCGGCTGATGTCACCGGGAAGTCCACAGTGGACGTCTCGTTCGTCTCGCACTACCGGCAGGACGGGACGCAGCGGGGCGCGCTGACGGCATCGTTCGACGGTGGTCCGGAGCAGAACGTGCTGGCTTACGGGCCGGAATCCGGTACGGCGAACAAGGGCGGCGATGTGCTTTCGGTGCCGACGTCGGCTTCGGTCAAGGTGCCCGCCGGGGCCCGTTCGGTGAAGCTGACCTGGCGGCTCTACGCGGCGGGGAACAACTGGTACTGGGCCGTGGACGCTCCTCGCGTCACGATCCGGTAACGCGTGCAATGAAGGGGCCTTTCATAGCAAAATTTGCTATGAAAGGCCCCTTCATTGCACGCCTCAAGCGTCGCTGAGCCGCCAGAAGGGTGAAACCGGACCGACGCCCGCCCCCAGCGGATACGACTCCGCCACACACCGCTCGATGAACCGTTTGCCCTCGGCGACGGCGGTCGGCACGTCCGCCCCCTTCGCCAGCGAAGACGTGATCGCCGAAGCCATCGTGTCACCGCCGCCGTGCGTGTTCCGCGTGTCGAAGCGAGGCCCGCTCAGCTCCACCCAGGATTCGCCGTCGGACAAGAGATCCACACAGTCCTGAGCAGCGTCGAGGTGCCCGCCCTTCACCAGCACCCACTCGGACCCGAACTCCAGCAACGCCTCAGCCGCCTCGCGCTGGGTCGACGGCCCGGTCACGGAAACGCCGGTCAGCAGCCGCACCTCGTCCAGGTTCGGTGTGATCAGCGTGGCCCGCGGGAAGAGCTCGGTGCGGATCGCCTCCAGCGCCTCCTCGCGCAGCAACGCGTGCCCGGTCATCGAAGCGGCGACCGGGTCGACGACGAACGGCGTGTTCGACGAGCGTCCGATGTGGACTTCATCGAGTGTCTTCGCGACGGCGTTGATGATCTCGGCGGTCGCGAGCATGCCGGTCTTCGCCGCGTCCACGCCCATGTCCGTGGCGACGGCCTTGATCTGCCCGGTCACGACGTCGACCGGGATCTCGCTGAAACCCTGCACGCCCAGCGAGTTCTGCACGGTGACCGCGGTGAGCGCGACCATCCCGTGCACCCCGTTGGCGAAGAAGGTCCGCAGGTCTGCCTGGATGCCCGCACCACCACCGGAATCCGATCCGGCGATGGTGAGGGCGGTCCTGGGGGTGGCTGTCACTGATTGACCACCGGCAGGTACACCTTGTTGCCCTGCTCGGCGAACTCGTTCGACTTCTCCGCCATGCCGGCCTCGATGGCCTCCACAGTGGACAGCCCGTGTTCGTCGGCGTACTTGCGGATGTCCTGGGTGATGCGCATCGAGCAGAACTTCGGCCCGCACATCGAGCAGAAGTGCGCCGTCTTCGCCGGTTCCGCGGGCAGCGTCTCGTCGTGGTAGGCGCGAGCGGTGTCCGGGTCCAGCGACAGGTTGAACTGGTCGTTCCAGCGGAATTCGAAGCGGGCCTTGGAAAGCTCGTCGTCCCACTCCTGCGCGTACTGATGTCCCTTGGCGAGGTCGGCGGCGTGCGCGGCGATCTTGTAGGTGATGACGCCGGTCTTGACGTCGTCGCGGTTCGGCAGGCCGAGGTGCTCCTTCGGCGTGACGTAGCAGAGCATCGCCGTGCCGTACCAGCCGATCTGCGCCGCGCCGATGGCCGAGGTGATGTGGTCGTACGCCGGCGCGATGTCGGTCGCGAGCGGGCCGAGGGTGTAGAACGGCGCCTCGCCGGTCAGCTTCTCCTCGAGTTCGACGTTCTCCTTGATCTTGTGCATCGGCACGTGGCCGGGGCCTTCGATCATCACCTGGACGTCGTGTTCGCGGGCGATGTGCGTGAGCTCGCCCAGCGTCTCCAGTTCGGCGAACTGCGCGCGGTCGTTGGCGTCGGCGATCGAGCCGGGCCGCAGGCCGTCACCGAGCGAGAACGTGACGTCGTACTCGCGCAGGATCTCGCAGAGTTCGGCGAAATTGGTGTACAGGAACGATTCCTTGTGGTGCGCGAGGCACCAGGCCGCCATGATCGAGCCGCCGCGTGAGACGATGCCCGTCACCCGTCGCGCGGTCAGCGGGATGTACCGCAGCAGCACCCCGGCGTGCACGGTGACGTAGTCGACGCCCTGCTCGCACTGTTCGATGATGGTGTCGCGGTAGACCTCCCACGACAGCTTTTCCGGCTCCCCGTTGACCTTTTCCAGCGCCTGGTAGATCGGCACGGTGCCGACCGGCACCGGCGAGTTGCGGACGATCCACTCGCGGGTCTCGTGGATCCGCTTGCCGGTGGAGAGGTCCATGATCGTGTCGGCGCCCCAGCGGGTGGCCCACACCATCTTGTCGACCTCTTCCTCCACAGAGGACCAGACGGCCGAGTTGCCCATGTTGGCGTTGATCTTCACCAGGAACTTCTTGCCGATGATCATCGGCTCGGTCTCCGGGTGCTTGCGGTTGGCGGGGATCACCGCACGGCCGCGGGCGACCTCGTCCCGCACGAATTCCGGCGAGCAGCGCTCGCGTGCCGCGACGTACTCCATCTCGCGGGTGATGACACCCTGTTTCGCCCAGCCGAGCTGGGTGTTGTGCTCACGACCGTCGGCCCAGCCGGCACGCAATCGATGAAGTCCACTGTGGACATCGATCTGCGCGTCGTCGTCGGTGTACGGGCCGGAGGTGTCGTAAACGTCGAAATGCTCGCCGTTCGAAAGGTCGATCCGCCGCGCGGGGACCCGGAGCCCGGATTCCGTCCGGTGGTAGATCTTGCGGGAACCGGTGATCGGCCCGGTGGTCACGGTCGGCGTGATGCCCTGGGCATTCTTTTCAAAGGCACTGTCAAGCGTCGTCAACGACGTTCACTCCCTACGCCGGCATTACCCGGTCAGGTTCATGCGGTCGGCGGCGCCGGGTCTTCCAGAAAAAAGACTCCAGCCGCCCTCTCAGCCCGCCATGGCGCGAGCTCCCGCGTTGTTTGGTTGTGCCCCGACCATGCCACGCCGGGGCTCGGACAATCAACCCTCCAAGGCGACGGTCACTCCGAAGCCGACCAGAAGGCCGCCGGACGTGCGCTCCGGCCACAGCTTGACGCGATCGCGGCGCAGCCACTCACCCAGGCGTGTGACCAGGAAGGCGAGCCAACTGGGGGAGGAACGAGATCGCGAACGCGCTCGCCTTCGGGTTGCTCACGTTGATCAGGAAGACCGCGCCCGCGATGCGCAAGATGTCGTAGGCGACCGGTGAGGCGAGGAGGAGCGCGGTGAGACCGAAGACCGCGGCGAGCCCCCAGAACGCGATGCCCGCCTCGATACCCGCGATGGTGGCGGACGCGTTCCGGCGTGAGCCCTTCGCCGACTGCTTGATCAGCATCACCGGTTCGGCATGCCCCCGATCGTCGGCGACGGGGCCTGTCGACAGCAACGCGATTTCCGGGGCCGACATGTCGACAGCGTTAGCGGTTCACCGGTTTGGAGCATGTGCGCGCGGGGGATTCACGACACAATCCCGGAGGTTCTGCACCGTTACAGAAGTCTGGGGTGGATATGCGAAAACTCATGCTCCCGGCACTGGCAGGCGTGCTGGTCGCGGGGCTGGTCCCGGCGGTGGCCGCGGCACAGGGCGGTGAGGCGCCCGGTGCGCCCGGCGCCCATCCGAGCTGGCTCCCGGCGGACAAGACCGGGTTCGGCACCGCCCGCGAACGCGCGAGCAACGTCTGGTTCACGCTTCAAGGTGGCCGGCTCTCCGAGGTCTACTACCCGGATCTGTCCACGCCGAGCGTCCGCGCGCTCGACCTCGTCGTCACCGACGGGACGAGCTTCGCGACGGTCGATTCCTCGGCCAAGGCGCAGCAGGTGCGCCGCACCGATGGCCTCACCTACGAACAGACCATCACCGACGACCAGCGCCGCTGGAAGCTCCGCAAGACCTACGTCACCGACCCGGCGCGCGCGAGTGTGCTGATCGACGTCGACTTCGTTTCGCTGACCGGCCGTCCGTACCAGGTGTACGCGGTCGCGGATCCCGATCTCACGAACGAAGGATCCGACGACTCCGCACGCACCGATGGGGTGAACGCGGTCGCGTCCGACGCGAAGACCGCTGCCGCACTGACCGCGGAACCGGCGTTCTCGCGCACTTCCGTCGGCTACGCGGGTTCCTCCGACGGCATCACGCAGCTGACGAAGTCCTTCGCCCTCAAGGATTACGCGACCGCGGCCAAGGGCAACGTGCTGATCACCGGGCAGACGTCCGCCGACGGTGTCCGCTCACGGGACTTCACGCTTTCGCTCGGCATGGGCGCGAAGGACACCGACGCGCTCGCCACCGCGAAAGCCTCGCTACGGCGCGGATTCGCCGACGCCGCCCGCGCGTACGACCGCGGCTGGAAGCAGTACCTCCGCCAGGTGAAGGGCGCGCCGTCGTCGCTCAAGACCAAGCAGGAACGGGACCTCTACCAGGCGTCCGTGCTCATGCTCGCGGCGAGCGAGGACAAGATCCACCAGGGGGCGCTCATCGCGTCGCCGAGTATGCCGTGGCGGTTCGGGAACAACGACCCGGAATGGTCGCCGTCGGGCACCTATCACCTGGTCTGGCCGCGCGACCTCTACCAGATCGCGACCGGCCTGCTCGCCGGGGGCGACCGCGACGCCGCCAACCGGTCGATCGACTACATGTTCGGCACGCAGCAGCTGCCGGACGGGCATCTGCCGCAGAACAGCCACGTCGACGGCACGCCGTACTGGACCTCCATCCAGCTCGACGAGACCGCGCTGCCGATCGTGCTCGCCCAGCAGCTCGGCCGCACCGACGCCAAGACCTGGACGGGTGTGCGCAAGGCGGCGGAATTCCTCTTGTCCTACAAGGCGGACAACGGGCACGCGTCGCCGTACAGCCAGCAGGAGCGCTGGGAAGAACAGGACGGCTACTCGCCTTCGACGATCGCCGCGGTGATCGCCGGACTGGTCTGCGCGGCCGACATCGCCAAGGCGAACGGCGCCGGCGCCGACGCGAAGCGCTACCTCGACACCGCCGACGCGTTCAAGGCGAAGCTCGCCCAATGGACGGTGACCACGAACGGCCCGCTGTCGAAGGACCCGTACTTCGTCCGGCTGACCAAGGACGGCAACGCGAACAACGGCACGAAGTACAACCTCGGCAATTCCAGCGTGACCATGGACCAGCGCGCCGTGACCGACGCCGGGTTCCTCGAACTGGTGAGGCTGGGCATCTACCGCGCCGACGATCCGGTGATCAGGAACAGCGTCAAGGTCACCGACGCCGACATCGCCTTCACCACCCCGACGGGTCAGTTCTGGCACCGCTACACGAAGGACGGTTACGGCGAGAAGGCGGACGGGGCGCCGTGGGACTACACGTTCCCGGCGGAAAGCCGGACCACTTTCGGGCGACTGTGGCCGCTGCTCGCGGGTGAACGCGGCGAGTACGACCTCGCCGCCGGTGACCGCGGTACGGCCGCGAAGCGCCTTCGCGACCTGGGGCGCGTCAGCAGCTCCGGGGACACGATGCCGGAGCAGGTCTGGGACGAGAACGCGCCTTCGGGGCAGCCTGGCTTCCCGGCGGGCACTCCGACGGCGTCCGCGACACCGTTGGCCTGGACGCACGCCCAGTACCTGCGGCTCGCGTGGTCGGTGCAGGCGGGGAAGGTGATCGAGCAGCCGCGGGTGGTGCGGTGCCACTTCCTGGGCTGCTGACCCCGGCTCGCTAGTGCAATGAAGGGGCCTTTCATAGCAAAATTTGCTATGAAAGGCCCCTTCATTGCACGCGGGGACGGGTGCGAGAGGGTCAGTCGTCGGCCGATTCGGGCTGAGCCTCCGGCAGCCACGAGTTGCCCGGAACGCCCCATTTGTTCGACTTGAGCATTTTCTTCGCCGCGCGAGCGTGGCGCCCGACCAGCCGGTCGAGGTAGATGAAGCCGTCCAGGTGATCGGTCTCGTGCTGCAGGCAGCGCGCGAAGTAGCCGGTTCCTTCGACCTCGATCGGATTACCTTCGACGTCGAAGCCGGTGACCTTCGCCCACGAAGCGCGTCCGGTCGGGTACGACTCGCCGGGCGCCGACAGGCAGCCTTCCCAGTCGTCGTCCGGATCCGGCATGGTCTCCGGGATCTCCGACGTCTCGAGCTTCGGGTTCACCACGACGCCCTTGTGGCGCGTGCCCTCGTCGTCGGGGCAGTCGTAGACGAACACGCGCAGGTCGAGGCCGATCTGGTTGGCCGCGAGGCCCACCCCTTCGGCGGCGTACATGGTCTCGAACATGTCGTCGACGAGGGTGCGCAGCTTGTCGTCGAACTCGGTGATCTCCCGAGTCGGGTTGTGCAGCACTGGCTCGCCGGCGATCACGATGGGATGGACGGTCACGCGCGCAGTTTAGTCGGACCCTTCTGGTACACCCTTACCCATGACGCGCCGACGCCGATACCGAGGCCGGGCGCCGGTTCCGTGGTCTAATGGCGCCGCGGAATGACAAGCCTGTGGTTTCACGCCGCCGAGCACTGACCTGATTGCGAGGAGTCGGATGGACGCCGCGGAGTCGATGGCCGAGCCCGACCAGCCGTCCCCGTCGGAGACCGTGAACGGCCTCAGCGAGCGCGAGCTCGACATGCTCGCGTTCGAACGTCAGTGGTGGAAATACGCCGGCGCGAAGGAACAGGCGATCCGCGAACGCTTCTCTATGTCGTCGACGCGCTATTACCAGTTGCTGAACCGGCTGCTCGAGAAGACCGAAGCCATGCAGGCCGACCCGATGCTGGTGAAGCGCCTGCGAAAGACGCGAGCGGCCCGGCAGCGCAATCGCGCGGCCCGGCGACTGGGGATCGATCTCTCATGAGTCTGTTTTCGGGGCTGTCCCGGCCGATGAAGGCCGCCGGACTGGCCTTGGTCGGTGTCGCCGTGATCGCCGCCGTGATCGGCGGAATCACCCTGACCAGTGGCGGCGGTGATTCGGACACCGCCACGCCGCCCGGCACCACGCCCACGTCGGCAGAGCCTTCGGACGGTGCGACCCAGCCTTCGTCTCCGGCGCCGGGTTCGCCTTCGGCCAGCACGCCGCCCGCCTCGTCGGCGCCGCCGTCGAGCGCGCCCGCGAGTTCCGCCCCGCCGGCGAGTCAGCCGGGTCAGCCCGGTCCTGGGCAGCCCGGTGGCGATCAGCAGGCGTCCCACAAGTGGGTGACCGTGCGGGTCTACAACAACAGCACGGTCCAGGGGCTCGGCGAGCAGGCCGCGAAGGACTTCCGCGCTTCCGGCTGGAACGTCTCCGAGGTCAAGGGCTATCCGGGCAGGCTCCCCGAGACCGTGGCCTACTTCCGGCCGGGCACCGACGAGGAAGCGGCCGCGAAGGCGCTGGCGCTGGAGTTCGGTTTCCGCGCCGAGCCCAGGTTCAAGGAGATCGAGAACATCGGCCCTGGAGTGATCGTCATCCTCACCAAGGATTACAAGACCAACGACAAAGACGGCTCCTAGCAGCTACGGAAAGGGCCCTCTTCCTCGCGAGGAAGAGGGCCCTTTCCGTACTCAGGCCTGGTTCTGCGCGTAGGCCTCCAGCGCCGCGAGCTGTGCCGGGTCGAGCGACGGCCGGACGGCCTCGGCCGCCTTCGTCAGATGCGTGGCGTTGACCTCCTTGGCCTCCAGCGACTCGCGCATCGCGGTCAGCGCGGCCTCCCTGATCAGTGCCGCGCAGTCCGCCGCCGAGTAACCGTCCAAAGTGGCCGCATACGCCGCGAGGTCCACATCGGACGCGAGCGGCGTGTTCTTGGCGCTGGCGGCCAGGATCGCCTCGCGCGCGTGCGCGTCCGGCGGCGGGACGTAGACGCGGCGCTCCAGCCGTCCCGGCCGCAGCAGCGCCGGGTCGACCAGTTCCGGCCGGTTCGTCGCACCGAGGACGACGACCTCGCGCATCGGCTCGACACCGTCCAATTCGGTCAGCAGGGCCGCGACGACCCGGTCCGACACGCCGGAGTCCGAGGACTGGCCGCGGCGCGGGGCGAGCGCGTCGATCTCGTCGAGGAAGATCAGCGACGGCGCGGCCTCGGCGGCGCGGCGGAAGAGTTCCCGCACCGCGCGCTCGGACTCGCCGACCCATTTGTCCATCAGTTCGGCGCCCTTGACCGCGAAGACATTCAACGCGCCGGTGCCCGCGAGCGCGCGGACCAGGAACGTCTTGCCACCGCCCGGCGGGCCGTACAGCAGCACGCCGCGCGGCGGATCGACGCCGAGCCGGGCGAACGAGTCCGGGTAGCGCAGCGGCCACAGCACCGCTTCGGTGAGCGACTGCTTGACGTCCGTCATGTTGCCGACGTCGTCGAGCGTCAGTCCGCCGGTGGCCAGATTGTCCGAAGTGGACATCGAGATGGGGCGGACGGTGGTCAGCGCGTCGAGCAGGTCCTGCTGGGAGATCCGCGGCTCGTCGGCGTCACGCTGCCGTAGCGCGGCTCGGAGGGCGGCGTCGCGGCGGAGCGCGATGAGATCCGCGGCCACGAAACCGGGCGTGCGCTCGGCGATCGGGCCGACGTCGACGCCGGACTCCAGCGGGGCTTCGCGCAGGAGCACGCGCAGGAGTTCCGTGCGGGTCTTCGAGTCGGGGAGCGGCAGGCCGAGTTCGCGATCGAGCAGGTCCGCGGCGCGCAGCCGGGGATCGGTCGACTCGGTCCGTCCCGTGGTGGCGATGACCGCGAAACCCTTGCTGCGCAAGGCTTTACGCAGGTCGTCGAGGACGACCGTCGCGAGCGGTGGCGGCTGGGACGCGGGCAGCAGCGCGTCGATGTCGGTGATCAGCAGGACGGCGGGGTCTTCGTCGCGGGTGGCCTGTTCGATCGCCGATCGCAGCCGCGCGGCGGCCACGTTCGGATCGAGGACGGCGATGTTCGGCGCCGCGAGCGACACCACCCGCACCTTCTCGGCCTGCGCCACGGCGCGGACCAGCGTCGCCTTCCCGACACCTTCCGGCCCGGACAGCAGGACTCCGAGATGCGCCGACGTCCCGAGCTTCGCCAACAGCTCCGGACGGTGGAAGGCCAGGTCGAACCATTCGGCGAGCTTGCGCGCGGCCGATTCGGAGCCGGCGAGATCCGACAGGGGAGGCACGGACTCCTCGGCCACTTCGTCGACTCGCTCGTCTTCGACGATCTCGGCGTCGATGAAGTCCTCGTGGGGTGTGGAGGGCGTGCTGCGCACCAGCGTCGTCCCGGCACGGGCCGGGACGGCGGCGGGCGCGGCCTCGCCGGTGCGGGCGCCGTCACGCCAGCTGACCACAGTGGACGGTCCGACGGCGACCGGTCCCGGCGGCTCGGTGGCGGTGACGGTGAGCAGTTCGTTCGTCCACGTCATGCCGATGGCGCGGGAGAGCTGGCCGCGGACCGCGGAGACGTCGGAGCCCGGCGCGGGCGCGAGGTCCTGGGGGAGCAGGGAAACGGCGTCGCCGACGGTCAGGACCTTGCCGATCAGGGCGAGCCTCAGGGTGTGCGGGGACAGCGAGACACTCGCCATCCTCGAACCCGACACGGTGACCGTCTTCGCGGCCGACACCTCCGCCGGCGTGACGACCACTTCCGCTCCCTCGGTCACGCCGAGGTTCGACATCGTGACGTCGTCGAGGAGGATCACGCCCGGGATCCCCTCCGCGTCCGACGGGGCGGCCAGCGCCGAGCTGACGCGGGCGCCGGTGACGCGGACGGCGTCCCAGGCCATCAGGCCGAGCGCGTCGAGGACTTCGGGGTGCAGCCGGACGACGCCGCGGCGGGAGTCCAGGGCGGACGGGGTGTGCCGGACGGTCAGCGTGATCTGGGGTGCGCTCACCCCGCCACCCTATCTACGCGGCGGGCTCCCAGTGGTCGCCGCGCGCCGCTCGAGCCTCACGACCGCGATCGCCCGAGTACATGAAGGCCCCCTTCCTTGCGCTGGGCGCAAGGAAGGGGGCCTTCATGTACTCGACTTCCGAGTTGTCCACAGGCTCACCCACTTGTGGACAACTCCCGCCTCCGACCCCCGTTCCCCCCCGGCCCCGTCAGTGGGCACCGATACGCTGGGCGCGGGGCCGTCCCCCAGGGACGGGCGGGGGGCTGGGGTGGCGCGGGTCAGCGTTTCCGGAGGCCGATCCGGCGCCACGAGCGGCGCCGCGGGCCGCGGCCGTTGTCTCGGTCCTTGTCGGTGCTGATGGTGCGCGGAGCGCGGGCGACGTGCTGTTCGCCTCGCTGGAGCCGGACGCGCTGGGCGGCCCCGGCCACCACCCGCCGCAGCGGCGGGCGGCGCAGACCCAGACGGCGGCGGCTCGAAGAGCGCCGGATCGCGCGCCGTTCCCTTGGCGGCGCCATCCACGCCTCCGGGTGCTTCGCCAGCCAGCGGTGCCGATACACCGAGTACGGGATGTGCGCCAGGTACAGGATCAGCGCGATCGCCAGCGCCACCAGCGGGAACTGGATGATCGCGGCGGCCAGCAGGCCAACCCCGACCAGCAGCGGCGCGATCGCCTTCGGCGGCGCCTTCACCGTCTTCAGCGAAAGCGTCGGGATCCGGCTGATCAGCAGCGCGGCCACGGCGATCGTCCACACCCACACCATGTACTGGTGCGACCACCAGCCCTGCCCGAACTGCAGCTCCAGGATCAGCGGCAGCATCGCCAGCAGACCACCGGCGGGCGCGGGCACACCGACGAAGAACTCACCCGCGTACGGCGGCTGCTCGGTGTCCTCGATCAGCGTGTTGAACCGCGCCAGCCGCAGGATCATGCAGACCGCGAAGATCAGCGACGCCACCCAGCCGATCCGCTCGCCCTCGGCGTGCCAGACGTACAGCACCAGCGCGGGAGCGACACCGAACGAGATGCCGTCGGACAGCGAGTCGAGCTCCTGCCCCATCTTCGACGTCGCGTCCAGCAGCCGGGCGATCCGGCCGTCGAGACTGTCGAGCACCGCGGCGATCCCGATCGACGCGATCGCCATCGGGTAGTTGCCGATCAGCGCGAACTGCACCGACGACAGACCGGCGCACAGGGCGAGCACCGTGATGGCGTTCGGCAACAGCCGGACGCCGGGAGTTGTCGTGGTCACGCGGACCATGGATCAGCCTTCCGGGTGCGGCGCCGTGGGCAGCTCGGCGATCGGCGTCTCGCCGCCGATCGTGCGCTGGCCCTTCGAGACGAGAACCCTGCTGCCCGGCGGCAGATACAGGTCGACTCGCGAGCCGAAGCGGATGATGCCGTACGTCGAACCGACGCCGACCTTGTCACCCTCGCGGATCTCACAGAGGATGCGCCGCGCCACCAGCCCGGCGATCTGCACCACGACGAGCTCGTGACCGTCTTCGGTGCGCATGAGCATGGAGTTGCGCTCGTTGTCGTCGCTCGCCTTGTCCAGGTCCGCGGACAGGAACTTCCCGGGCCGGTAGGCGACCCGCTCGATCACGCCCGACGCCGGGACCCGCTGGACGTGCACGTCGAACACCGACAGGAACACGCTCACCCGCATCCGCGGTTCGGTGGACAGCCCCAGCTCGGGCGGCGGCACGGCCTCCTCGATCAGCGAGACCAGGCCGTCCGCCGACGCGACCGCGAGGCCGGACTGGGCGGGCGGCACCCGCTTGGGCTCACGGAAGAACGCGGCCGTGGCGGCCGTCGCGAGCGCGCCGAGGACGCCGAGGGGCTTGGAGACCTTCCGCAGCACCAGCGTCGCGGCGAGGCCACCGAGCACGAACGGCCTGCCGGCCGGATGCATCGGCGGAACGGTCTCGCGGGCCAGCTTCACGGCGTGCGTGAGTGGGTTTCCAGTGGATTCCGGCCGGTTGCCGCTCATTGGTCGGGTTCACCGCAGTTCGTGTCGGGGGGTTGGGTATGAAGAGCCACCACGCTACCGCCCTCTCCTGGCCAGGGCCGTGCCTCCCCCGGAAGGGTTTCCCCGGCGTGGGTGGGAGGCACCACATCCCGGTAACGGTCGGTGGAAATGAGCGATAACTCTAGGTGATTGAAGCCGATCGCCGACCTTGAGGACCCGCGAATGCCCGCCAGCCCGGACCCCGCAGGCGAGCGACTCGCCGAGCTGTTCCGAGCCTGGAAGAGGGACATTTCGGCGGCGCCGATGCCTTCACTCGTAGACCCCGTCCGCGCCGCCTCGGTCATCGCCGAGGCACGCGCGTCCGGATGCATATGCCCCCCGACGGCATATGCACCCGGACGCGGCCGCTGGAACTGAGCGAACGTCCCACTCTAGTTCGCCGGACGCCCGTGATCACCCGTCGCGAGAAAACCGTTACCAACCGTCACTCCCTTGATCACCTGCGGGAGGCGTCGCTCCGCCCGGAGCCGCGCACCAGCCGCAGCAGGGCGAGCAGCACGATCGAACCGAGAATGGCGACGCCGAAGCTGGGGAAGTCGAACTCGAAGCTCCGCTCGGTGCCCGTCGCGAGCCGGTAGATGAAACCGCCGAGCGCCGCCCCGAGCACGCCGATCAGGATGCTGAACAGGCAGCCACCCCGCCGATCCGGACCGCCGACCACGACGTTGGCCAGCCACCCGGCGATGGCGCCGAACACGATCCACGAGAAGAAACCCATGCCGTCGAGGTTACGTGGAGTGCGGGAGTCGAACCCGGTGGCGCCGTCACCTCGGGTTGGTCGTGAGTGGCGATTCGGGTTCTAACCCGAATCGCCACTCACGACCAACCCGACCCATCGCCCCCGGCGCACACAACGACTCTTGTACAAGACACCTTGTACAACTACTGTTGTGTGTCATGGCCGACCGTGAGGTACGTGAAGTCCACGATTCGAAAGTGCTCGCCGCGATGTCGCATCCGTTGCGGCGCCGCCTGCTCGACGTCCTGCGCCTCGACGGCCCGTGCACGGCGTCCGTGCTCGCCGAGCGGACCGGGCAGGCGGTCGGGAACGTCAGTCACCACCTGAAGGTGCTGGCCGCCAGCGACCTCGTCGAGGAGGCACCCGAACTGGCTCGAGACCGGCGCGAGCGCTGGTGGCGCCGCGTCGGGTACGCGGTTTCCTGGTCGCCGTCGGACTTCCCCGACGATCCGGTCGCGGCCGCCGCCGAGTCTCTCGCCCTCGAACGCCAGGTTTCCATGGCGCGCCAGTGGTTCGCCGAACGCGACACCTACCCCGAGGAGTGGCATCGCGCCGCCTTCGCCACCGACAGCTGGGCGAAGATGTCGGTCGCCGAACTGGCCGAACTCGAAGAAAAGGTCCACGAGCTGATCAAGTCCTACAGCGGCCGTGAGATCCCGGACGACGGCCAGGAACGTCGCCCCGTCTTCATCTCCACCCGCGCCGTCCCGGCCCGCCCGTGACCACCCGCGAACGCGGCGGATTGCTGCGCTCACGCGATTTCCGGCTGTTGTGGACCGGTGAGACGACCAGCGTGCTCGGCAGTTCCATCGCCGTCGTCGCGCTGCCGCTCGTCGCGGTCGTCACCCTGCAGGCGAGCACGTTCGCGGTCGGGCTGCTGACCGCGGTCGCCTGGCTGCCGTGGCTGCTGATCGGCCTGCCCGCCGGCGCCTGGGTCGACAGACGGCCGAAACGCCCGATCATGCTGGCCTGCAACACCGTCTCCATGCTCGTGTTCCTGAGCGTCCCGGTCGCCGCCTGGTTCGGGTTGCTCACGATGACCCAGTTGCTCGTCGTCGCCTTGGCCGGCGGCGTCGCGAAGGTGTTCTTCAACGTCGCATACCGCGCGTACCTGCCTTCGCTGGTCGAGAAGAAGGACCTCCAGGAAGCCAACGAAAAGCTGCAGGGGAGCGAGTCCGCCGCGCAGATCGGCGGACCCGGTCTCGCCGGTCTGCTGGCGCAGGGTTTCGGCGCCGTCGCCGGGGTGCTCGCCGACGCCGTCAGTTTCGGGATCTCCGTGCTGTGCCTGCGATCCATCCGCTATCGCGAGCCCGAACGCCCGGCGAAGACGCGATCACGGCTGCGGGACGAGATCCGCGAGGGCCTCGATTTCGTGGTCCACGACCGGTACTTGCTGGTCTTGGCGGTCTTCGGCGCGGTCTCGAATGTCGCGCTCATGGGTTACCAGTCGATCGAAGTCGTCTTTCTCGCCCGCGATCTAGGCGTGGGAGAGGCGACCGTCGGGCTCGTGCTCGCGCTCGTCGGCGCGGGCGGCGTCGCCGGTGCCGCGCTTTCGGGCAAGCTCGCCGCGCGGATCGGCACCGCGCGCGCCTTCGTGCTCTGCGAGGCCTTCGGGGCGCTGATGATGTTGCTGGGACCGCTCGCCCAAGGCGGCTGGGGGCTCGCGTTCTTCGTCGCCGCCGGGTTCGCGCTCAGCGCCGGGGTGGTCGGCTCGAACGTCCTCAACGCCACCTTCAAACAGCGGTACGTCCCGGCGTCGATGTTCGGCAGGGTCACCGCGAGCATGTCCGTGCTCAGCTTCGGCGCGATCGCGCTCGGCGGCCTGCTCGGCGGGATCCTCGGCGAGACCGCCGGGGTGCGGCAGACGCTGGGCCTGATGGCCGGGCTCGAGGTCGTCGCCGTCTTCGCGCTCCTGTTCACGCCAGTCGGCCGGTGCCGCGACTTCCCGACCTGACACCCCGCAATTCGTCACCTACTTGCGACGGTGCCCGGGCGCAAGTAGGTGACGAATTGCGGGCGGGGGGACGTCAGAGCAGCAGGACGTCCACCTCGTCGCCCTGCTCGGCCGAGTCCACGTCCTCCGGCAGGACGATCAGGCAGTTCGCCTGGGTGAACGACGCCAGCAGATGCGATCCCGGCCCGCCGCGCGGCCCGACGATGCCGGTGACCTCGCCTTCGGAATGCGTGTAGAAGCCCCGCCGGAACTGGCGCCGTCCGGCGGGGGAGGTCATCGCCTCGGTCAGCCGGGCCCGCACGCGCTGCCGGTCGACGCCCGCGTGCCCCATCGCCGCGAGCAACGCCGGCCGCAGGAACGCTTCGAACGAGACGAGCACGCTCACCGGGTTGCCCGGCAACGTCACCACCGGCACGCCGTTCCACCGTCCGCAGCCCTGCGGCCCGCCCGGCTGCATCGCGACCTTCCGGAACTCCACGCCCTGCCCGGTCAGCGCGTCTTTCACCACTTCGTACGCCCCCGCGCTGACCCCGCCCGAGGTCACCAGCAGGTCCACGTCCGCCAGCCGCGGCTCGATCACCGCGCGGAACTCGTCCACGTCGTCGACGACACTGCGCACGACCTCGGCCTCGCAGCCGAGCGCGCGGATCGCCGACGCCAGCATGATGCTGTTCGACTCGTAGATCTGCCCGTGCCGCAAGGGCTCCGGCGCGTCGACGAGTTCGGTCCCGGTGGACACGACGAGCACCTTCAACGGCCTGAACACGGGCACCTCGGCGAGCCCGACCGCCGCCGCGAGCCCCAGCTGCGCCGGGCCGAGCACGGTTCCGGCCGAAAGCGCCACCGTGCCCTCGACGACGTCTTCACCCTGGCGCCGGATATGCGCCCCCGGGACGGCCGTCCTGAGAATCCGGACGTCCGTCACACCACCGTCGGTGTGTTCCACCATCACCACCGCGTCGGCGCCGGGAGGCAGCGGGGCGCCGGTCATGATCCGGTGCGCGGTGCCCGGCTCCAGTTTCGTGATGTCGACGCGGCCGGCGGGGATGTCCTCGGCGACCGGCAGCGTCACCGGCGCTTCGGCGGCGGAGGCGATGTCTTCGGCGCGGACCGCGTAACCGTCCATCGCCGAGTTGTCGAAAGGCGGTAGCGAAACCCCCGCGCGCACGTCCTCGGCGAGGACGAGCCCGGCGGCGGAGGCGAGCGGAAGGCGGATGACAGGGGCGTTTCCGAGCAGGCCGGTGACGGTCTCACGGTGGGCGTCGACGGAGATCACGCAGACCATCCTCCTCGGTCGGGGGTCGCATGCAAGACTCTGCGCGTCACAACGACCACCGGGGAGAAGAAGACATGCAGGTTCAGATCCGTCACCAGCCGTCGTTCGCGGTGGCGAGGCTCGTCCTCGCCCCGGGCGAGCCGGCGCAGGTCGAGTCTGGCGCGATGATGGCGACGAGCTACGGCGTGCAGGTCCAGTCGCAGGCGCAGGGCGGCATCATGAAGGGGCTCGGCCGCGCCTTCCTCTCCGGCGAGTCCTTCTTCATCTCCACCTACACCGCCCCGCAGAACGGCGGCTGGGTCGACGTCGCCGCGAACCTGCCCGGCGACATGCAGATCATCAACCTCGACGGCCGCACCGGCTGGTGCGTCACCCGCGGCTCGTGGCTCGCGTCGTCGCACGGCGTGCAGACCGAGACCAAATGGGGCGGGCTCAAGAACCTCGTCGGCGGCGAGGGCGGCTTCCTGACCCACGCGACGGGACAGGGCCCGCTGGTCGTGGCCTGCTACGGCGCGCTGGAGACGGTCACCCTGCAGCAGGGCGAGGTGATCACCATCGACACCGGGCACGTCGTCGCGTTCGCCGACACCCTCCAGTACCAGATCCGCAAGGTGGCCACCGGCGTCATCCAGTCGATGAAGAGCGGTGAAGGCCTCGTCTTCGACTTCGCCGGTCCGGGCCAGCTGCTCACCCAGACCCGCAACCCGTCGGCGCTGTCCGCCTGGGTGATCGCCCAGGTCCCCTCCCGCTGAGCGCATGCGGGTCCAGACGAGGCACACCCCGAACTTCGGGGTCGCACGCGTGCTGCTGTCCCCCGGCGAGGCCGTCCAGGCCGCCGGGGACACCATGCTGGCCAGCAGTTTCGGCATCACCGAAACCGTTCCCGCCCGCGGTGGTTCACGGGCGGGCAAGGCCGCGCCTTCGGTGTTCAACGCGCCGGAGGGCGGCGGCTGGATCGACTTCGCGCCGCTGACCGCCGGTGACGTCTACCCGCTGGAGTTCACCGGCGGGGCGGGCTGGTGCGTGAGCCGGGACGCGATCCTCGCCCGGCCGGCGACCGTCCGGCTCGATCCAGGCTGGGCGCCGCTGCAGAAACTCTTCGGGGCCGACTCCGGTTTCCTGGAGCACTACAGCGGGACCGGTCCGCTCGTGCTGGCCGCGCAAGGCCCGGTCGACGCCTTCGAGCTCACCGCGGGCGAACTCGTCACCGTGCGGCCGGACTTCCTGCTCGCCTACCCGGACACCGTGCAGTGCCGCCTCCGCGCGGTCGACCAGTCCGGCCCGCAGTCCGTCCGCACCGGCGAAGGGCTCGCGTTGGACTTCGCGGGACCAGGACGCGTCCTTGTGCAAGCGCGCAATAGGCGGCTTTCTCGCGGATGACCTTAAGACGAATTGAGCATTGCCGACGCCGGTGATTCGGGTAGCGTGAACTGCACTCGAAACCGCCGTCCGGGGCAGGCGAGGCCGGCGGATCCTGTGCTGAGGGAGTGCGTCGTGGCAGTCGGCACCGTCAAATGGTTCAACTCGGAAAAGGGCTACGGATTCATAGAATCCACCGAAGGGCCCGACGTCTTCGTCCACTACTCGGCCATTCAGGCCGACGGATTCCGGACGCTCGACGAGGGCGATCGCGTGGAATTCGAAGTCCAGTCCGGGCGCGACGGGCGGAGTCAGGCGGCGGACGTCCGCAAGGTCTCATAGCAGGACTTCGGCCGACCCCCGGCGGCCTCCGGAACTGGCGCGTTACGCTTCGCTGCGTGACAGGCGATGAGTCGGGGGACCTGACCGGTCGCCGGCTGGGCAACTACCGCATCGACGGTGTGCTCGGCAAGGGCGGCATGAGCGTGACCTACAAGGCCACGGACGTGCGGCTCGGACGCAAGGTGGCACTGAAGGTCATCGGTGATCACCTCGGGGCCGACGCCGAGTTCCGCGAACGCTTCGTCGACGAGGCGCGGAACACGTCCGCGATCGACCATGCCAACGTCGTGCCCTTGTACGACTTCGGCGAGCTCGAAGGCATGCTCTACATCGCCATGCGGATGGTCGACGGCGGGGACCTCGCCGGGCTGATCTCGGGTGGCCCGATCGCGCCCGCCCGTGCGCTGACCATGCTCGACCAGGTCGCCGACGCGCTCGACACCCTGCACAACCGGGGTCTCGTGCACCTCGACGTCAAACCGGCGAACGTCCTGGTCACCAGCAAGGAGACCTCGCGCGAGCACGTCTACGTCGCCGACTTCGGCCTGACCCGCCGCGGCGCCACCGGGCACCGCACCCGCGGCGGCGACTTCCTCGGCTCGCCCACGTACGCGGCCCCCGAGCACCTGCGCGGCGAGCCGCTCGACGGCCGCACCGACCAGTACGCGCTCACCTGCGTCCTCTACGCCTGCCTGACCGGCAGCCCGCCCTTCAAGGGCGACGTGCAGACGGTCATCAAGGGGCATCTGAACGGGGAGCCCCCGGCCATCTCGCGGATCGTCGGCCTGCCTGCCGGGATCGACGAGGTCGTCCGGAAGGGAATGGCGAAGAATCCCGCCGATCGCTACCCCAACTGTGTTGAGATGATCGCGGCCGCCAGGCGCGCGCTCGGTCCGCTCGCGACTTCGAACGAGCCGCCCGGCCCGCCCGGGGCCGCGGCGCCGGTCCAGCAGACCGCACCGCAGCAGGCGCCACGGCAGAACACGCCGCCACAGGGAGAGGGGGGCCCCGTGCACCCGTACGGAGGACAGCAGCCCGGCTACGGCCAGCAGGGACCGGGACCGCAGGGTCCCCCGCCGCAAGGCCCGCCCCAGCAGGGCCCGCCGCCCGGTTACGGCCCGCCGCCGCAGCAAGGTGGCTTCCAGCAGGGCGGATACCAGCAAGGACCACCCCCCGGTTACGGCCCTCCGCAGCAGCAGGGCGGCTTCCAGCAGGGTGGCTTCCAGCAGGGCCCGCCCCCTGGCTACGGCCCTCCGCCGCAGCAGCAGGGCGGTTTCCAGCAGCAGCCCAAGAAGGGCGGCGGCGCCAAGTGGATCTGGATCGTCGTCGGCGCCCTCGTGGTCGCGGGCGCGATCGTCGCGGCGATCTTCATCTTCAGTGATTCGAGCGGCGGCAACGGCACGCAGACCACCGCGCCGAATATCCCGGTCGGGCCCGGCGGCTCGCAGTCGCAGGCTCCCGGATCGTCGCTGAAGCCTCCGCCCTCATCGATCCCCATCAAGCCGAGCAACTGAATACCACCGCGCTGACCTGCGGTTCTTGCACTCGACGGTGGAGAGTGCTAAACACGACATTGGCACTCGACGCCGTCGAGTGCCAGGCGGAGCGGTCACCGATCGCTCGCCTGAAGGTCGGGACGGTGAGGCCGCACCCTTGATCGGGTGGGTCGTCCGTCGCGGGCACCGAGCCTGGCCGAGGAAGAGTCCTGCCGCCGCGCTTCTGTGACTTTCGAGACAGAGCGTGCGGCGGCGCCCAATACCGGAGGACCACACCGCAATGGCCAAACTGATCGCGTTCGACGAGGACGCCCGCCGCGGTCTTGAGCGCGGCTTGAACATCCTCGCCGAAGCCGTCAAGGTGACCCTCGGCCCGCGGGGCCGGAACGTCGTGCTCGAAAAGAAGTGGGGCGCGCCGACGATCACCAACGACGGTGTCTCCATCGCCAAGGAGATCGAGCTCGAGGACCCGTGGGAGAAGATCGGGGCCGAGCTCGTCAAGGAAGTTGCCAAGAAGACCGACGACGTCGCGGGTGACGGCACCACCACCGCCACCGTGCTCGCCCAGGCTCTCGTCCGCGAGGGTCTGCGCAACGTCGCCGCCGGGGCCGACCCCATCAGCCTGAAGCGCGGCATCGAGGCGGCCGTCGAGGCCATCACCGAGCAGCTGCACAAGATGGCCGTCCAGATCGAGACCAAGGAGCAGATCGCTGCTACCGCCTCGATCTCGGCCGCTGACCGCACCATCGGCGAGCTCATCGCCGAGGCGCTGGACAAGGTCGGCAAGGAAGGCGTCGTCACCGTCGAGGAGAGCAACACCTTCGGGCTCGAGCTCGAGCTCACCGAGGGTATGCGCTTCGACAAGGGCTACATCTCCGGTTACTTCGTGACCGACCCGGAGCGTCAGGAAGCCGAGCTCGAGGACCCGTACGTCCTCCTCTTCGGTTCCAAGATCTCCACCGTCAAGGACGTCCTGCCGCTGCTGGAGAAGGTCATCCAGTCCGGCAAGCCGCTGCTGATCATCGCCGAGGACGTCGAGGGCGAGGCCCTGGCCACCCTCATCGTCAACAAGATGCGTGGCACCTTCAAGTCCGTCGCCGTCAAGGCCCCGGGCTTCGGTGACCGCCGCAAGGCGATCCTGCAGGACATCGCGATCCTGACCGGTGGCCAGGTCATCTCCGAGGACGTCGGCCTCAAGCTGGAGAACGCGGACCTTTCCCTGCTGGGCAAGGCTCGCAAGGCCGTCATCACCAAGGACGAGACCACCATCGTCGAGGGTGCGGGCGACGCCGACCAGATCCAGGGTCGCGTCAACCAGATCCGCGCCGAGATCGACAACTCGGACTCGGACTACGACCGCGAGAAGCTCCAGGAGCGGCTGGCGAAGCTGGCCGGCGGCGTGGCCGTCATCAAGGCCGGTGCCGCCACCGAGGTCGAGCTGAAGGAGCGCAAGCACCGCATCGAAGACGCAGTGCGCAACGCCAAGGCCGCCGTCGAAGAGGGCATCGTCGCCGGTGGTGGCGTCGCTCTCATCCAGGCCGCCGAGGCAGCCTTCGCCGGTCTGAAGCTCGAGGGCGACGAGGCCACTGGTGCCAACATCGTCAAGGTCGCCGTCGAGGCGCCGCTCAAGCAGATCGCGATCAACGCCGGCCTCGAAGGCGGCGTCGTGGCGGAGAAGGTCAAGTCCCTCCCGCAGGGTCACGGCCTCAACGCAGCCACCGGTGTCTACGAGGACCTGCTCGCCGCCGGCGTGCCGGACCCCACGAAGGTCACCCGCTCCGCGCTGCAGAACGCCGCTTCCATCGCGGCGCTGTTCCTGACCACCGAAGCCGTCGTGGCGGACAAGCCGGAGAAGGCCTCGGCCGCTCCCGCCGACCCGTCCGGTGGCATGGGCGGCATGGACTTCTGAGTTCGAGCCCGTAACACCGGAAAGCCCGGACGCGCCTCGCGCGTCCGGGCTTTTCCTTTGTCAGGTGCGCCCTAGGTGCATGAAGGACCGCTTCCTGTACCTGGGCGCCAGGGGCGTTTTGCGGACGGGTCGTGAGTGGCGATTCGGGTTAGAACCCGAGGGTGTCTTAGGTACCTACGTGGGTTCCGGCTGCGGTTGATGCGAGGCCCCGGTTCGTGGGGACATAGGAGTTCGACGCCGGGCCGTCGGGGAGCACTGAAGCTGGGTACCAAGTGGCGGGCGGGTCGGGATCGAAAGTCCGTGAAGGACTCCTTCCCTACCCTGAGAGTAGGGAAGGAGCCCCTCACTACCCGCCGGGCCACCTCAAGCCCGGACCGAGGCGGCCCCACTGCCACGGGCAGGCAGAAACGCCACCATGAGCCTCAGCGCTACAGCGACAGCGCGTGAAGGCCCCCATCCTTGCGCCTAGGTACAGGACATGTACTTCAGGCAGCACGCGAGAAGCGCCGCTGGTCACGCAGTAGGTACCTAAGAAGGGCTCGCCTGAACCCGAATCGCTACTCACGACGGAGCGACCGCGCACCGGCAGTACGTGCCGAAGGTGCCCGTAAGGGACCCGTGGGCCCTACCGTTGCCCGTCCACCACGTACTTGCCGCCTTGCTGACGGCGGTCCTTCTCGTACGGGTCGATGGAGTTCGGCTCCGAAGTCTTCCTCGGCTCGAGGCCCGTCCGGTCGGTTTTGCCCGCCTCCTTGGCCGCGCCTTCCGTTTCCACGGTCTCGGGATTGGGGTCGATCTTCCCCCGGTCCTTGTTGGCGCTTTCCCAGTCGGCGAACAGTTTCTTGAGGTCGTCGGAAAGCTCGCCGTCCGTTTTCGCGTAGGCTTCGGCCGCCTTCCTGAGCTGTTCACCGGCGAGGATGAAGCGAGCACAGCTCGTCCTCATGAACTGTTCGACGGCGTCGCGGATCTCCAAGGTCGTGTCGTCGCCCGTGCACGTCTGCTCGTCACGGCCCGCGAGGTGCCGGTCGGCGATATCCGCCCCGGCGAGGATCCGCAATTGTGCCGAATAGCCTTCGGCCGCTTCGAAGCAGGTTTGCGCCACCCGCAGGAGGAAGTGGACCTCGACCCTGATCCCCTTGTACTTCGCGCGGTCGGTCTGGTTCGGCAGCGTGTTCGCGGTGAGGTCGTAGAGTTCGAGGTTGTAGCTGTGCACCCCGGCCATCGCCTTTTGCAGCGCCAGCACATCCCCGCCGAAGTCGTCTTCGAGGCCGCTCAACGCGTTGTGTTCGTCCTGGATCGAGGTGGTGAGCTTCTGCAGGATGTCCTGGAGGGACATGGCGTCCTGCTCGACGGTGTGGCTCTTGAGGGCCGCGCCGACGAAACCGGCCAAGGTGAGGACGGCGCCGGCCGGGCCGAGGACCTTCCCGCCCGCCTCGTTGACGGTGCTCACGACCTTGCTGAGCTTCGCCCCCGCGGCCAGCAGATTGCTCACGATCCCGTGGATCGCCTGCGCTCGATCGAGCTTCTCCAGGATCGCGTCCGCGGTGGAGATCGTGAGAGTGACCTTTTCGTCCAGTTTCTTGGTGGCCCAGTTGAGTCGTTTGATGATGTTGAGCCGGGTCACCTGGATCGTGGTCGCGCGCGTGGAGTACAGGGTGGACAGGCTGGCGAGGATGAGTGCCTGGTTAAGGATGGTCGGCGCGATCGAGGCGAAGAATCCGGCTTTGAAGGCCTTGGCGGCGAGCCCGGTCCACTCGATGAACCATTCCTCGTTCGCGCTGGTCGTACCGTCCAGCCACTCGACGTTCCGGACGACCTCGCCCTGCCCGAGCAGTTCGGTCACCCGCCCGTTCTTGTCCTGGAAACCGAGGTTGCCCGCGACGTTGAGGAACGTGTTGTGGGCGGTCTCCAGCTTCGTGAGATCAGGCCCTTCCAGCTGCGGGACGAACTTGGCGACTTCCTGCCGCCGGTTCCAGGCCAGCCGCTCGATCTGTGCCAGATTCCGTTCGACATGGCATTCCACGTACTTCTGGGTCTGCGGATTCCAGCCCTGGCAGTGGACGTCCTTGTAATGGCCGAGCATGCCGTCCATGACCCAGGTCAGGTATCCGCAGATGTCGTCGGAGCCTGCCAGGTGACCGTACGATTCGGCGGGCCACTGCCAGGCCCATGGCTCCGCCGAGCACGGCACGGTGGTCGAGAGGTTCGTCATGGCGTCGACGGCGTCTTCCATCCAGCGTTTGGTGAGCGCCTTGAGGAGGTCGTCCAGCGCTCCGTCGAGCATCCTCTTGTACTCGCTGAGGGTCAGATACTTGCCGGCCATGGAGGCCCCCGCTTCCCGCTCCCTGTGACAAAGTCATGGGGAGTGTAACGGCGAAGGCGCGATCGCGCGGCCGAACCGGAGGAAAAGCGAAAAGCCCGGACATCCCCCTGTCCGGGCTCTTCACCTCGTCCCCTTGCCCCTCGCTCAGGATTCGCCGGGCTGTTCCGGAGTCAGTAACCACGCGGCGGCGTAGACCGGGATCGCGAATCCGGCGGTGAAGAAGACGCCCGCCACTAGGGCGATGCGCAGGATCGCCGCGTCGACGCCGAGGTAGGCGGCCCAGCCGCCGGCGACGCCCGCGAGCATCTTGTCGGTACGGCTGCGGTAGAGCTTCTTGGTGGCCACGCTGTTCGTCATGGCTCCATGGTCGCCCCGGGACGACCCCCGGCACATCGGGGAACGGCCCCGACCCGACCCTGGAATCCGACCCTGAGGGGCGCGAAAACCGGATGCTCCCGGGGTATCCGCGCGAGTACAACTTGCCGGGTGAAACACGACAGCCCCGAATTCGCCGCCATCGCCGAGCAGGGCACGATCCTGCGCTGCCAGGTCGGGTCCGGGCTGCACGGCACCGCCGTGCTCGGCCAGGACGACCGGGACGAACTCGGCATCTGAATCGAGCCGCCGGACCACGTGATCGGCCTGAAGCGGTTCGAGCAGTACATCTTCCGCACGCAGCCCGAAGGCGTCCGGTCCGGTCCCGGCGACCTGGACCTGATCGTCTACTCGCTGCGTAAGTGGCTGCGCCTCGCGGTCAGCGGGAACCCGACCGTCCTGTTGCCGTTGTTCGTGCCCGAGAACGAGATCGTGCGCACAGCGCGAGCGGATGCTGGGACTGCGGGGCAAGCCGGGGCGGCCGGAGCTGATCGAGAAGTACGGCTTCGACACGAAGTTCGCCATGCACATGGTGCGCCTCGGCGTGCAGGGTGTGGAGCTGCTGGAGACCGGACGGATCACGCTGCCGGTCCCCGAACCGTGGCTGAGCTGGCTCCGTGAGCTGAGGCAGGGCAAGAAAACCCGCGAGGAAGCACTGGAGGCGGCCGAGTCCCTCGAACGCCGTCTCGACGAGCTCGTGCGCGTGGCGTCGCCGTTGCCGGCGGAACCGGACACCGGCTGGGTCGACGATTGGCTGGTGCGGACCTACCTCAGGGCATGGAAGATGCCTTGATGACGATCAAGGCGAAAGCGCTCATCTTCGGGGTCGCGGTGCTCACCGTGCTGGGAATCGGCACGGCAGGCGCCGCGCCCGAAGGCCATGGCGCGCAAAGCAGGCTCGACGTCGTGCAGGCCCGCGGCGAGCTCCGCGTGTGTTCGACGGGGGACTACCGCCCGTTCACCTATCGCGACGCCGCGGGCTCGTGGAGCGGGATCGACATCGACCTCGCGGGCGACCTCGCGAAGCGGCTCGGCGTCCGGCTCCAACTGGTTCAGACCACGTGGAAGGCAATCGCCGACGACGTCGGGCGGAAATGCGACCTGGCGATGGGTGGCGTGTCGGTGACCTTGGACCGCGCGAAGAAGGGCTTCTACACCGTTCCCTATCTTCGGGACGGCAAGACACCGATCACCTTGTGCGAGAACGAAAAGCGGTTCCAGACCGTGGAGCAGATCGATCAGCCGGGCGTCCGCGTCATCGTGAACCCCGGCGGCACCAACGAACAGTTCGCCGACGCGAACCTCGAACGCGCGACCATCGTGCGCCATCCGGACAACAACACCATCTTCGCCGAGATCCTCGCCGGTCGCGCGGATCTGATGATCACCGACGCGACGGAAACCCGTTGGCAGGCGAAGCAGGATCCGCGGCTGTGCGCGGTGCATCCCGACCGGCCGTTCACCTTCTCCGAGAAGGCGTACCTGCTGCCGCGCGACGTCGTGTTCAAGGAGTGGGCCGACCAGTGGCTGCACCTCGCGCTGAACGACGGCACCTATGCGCGCATCGCGAAACCCTGGCTCGGCTGAAACCGGTTTGAACCACTTCCGTTACCCATCCGTATCCCTGGATGTGGGTGAGGAGGACTCAGACCGGAGGAAGACATCGATGATGAACAGCGCCGGGAAACACCGCAAGCGTGCGACGATCGGCATCGCGTCCGTTCTCGGGGTGGCCGCCATCGCCGCGGTGATGTTCGCGGTCAGCACTCCGGACGGGCAAGCCGCGGAAAGCTGTCAGGGACTGGACACCGCTCTCCAAAGCAACCTCGATTTCATCGCGGGCCAGCAGGCGGATCCGGACGCCGTCTCCGCGGCGCGGATCGCGAACCGGCAGGCCGTCGTCGACCTCATCCAGCAACGCCGCGAAGCCGCGGGTTGCACCGAAGAGGTATTGGCGGACGGCGGCGAACAAGCGCAGAACCCGGCCGCCGAGCAGGACGCCGGGATGGAAGAAGCAGTGGCGGGTGAAGGCGAAGTCGTTTGCCCTGGTTCCACGGTGACGCTGTCCGGCGAGGCCAGCGCGCCCGCCGCGTCCAGCAGCGAGTTCCCGCCGGGCACCAAGCTGAAAGTGACGAACCTGGACAACGACAAGTCCACGACCGTCGAGGTCACGGGCGTTTCCGGCAGTTGCGCGCTGCTGAACAACGCGGCCTTCGAACAGGTCCGCGAACCCGGGAAGTTCCTGATCCGCCGGGCCACCATCGAGCGGGTCGGCTGAGACACCCGCACCGGAACGGGGAAGACGCGGACGGATCCGGTGCGGAGGCGGCGCGAGTCCTCCTGGTCCCCTCGGCCAGGAGGGCTCGTGGTCGTTTGTATCTCGCTTGTACGCCCTTTCGGGACGCTTCTCACGAAGCGCCGAGAAAGGACATCCGATGAGATTCAGACGAGTGGTCACGGCGGCCGCCACCGCCTTGCTTGGCATGGCCGGGCTGGCGATCACCGCGACGTCGGCCGAGGCCGCCGTCGGACCGCGCCCCAACTTCCAGCTCCCGTTCCCCTGCAACCAGGTGTGGAACGGCGACAACGACAACAGCAGCGCGCACCGGGCCTACGAAATCGACTTCAACCGCGGCAGTTCGGCGGGGGCGGACCTCGGCGACACCGTGGTCGCGGCCGCGGCGGGCAAGGTCGTCATCTCGGCGCACCAGGGTTCGGAGAACGGCTTCGGCAACCTGGTGAAGATCGACCACGGCGGAGGATGGTCGACCTACTACGCGCATCTGAAGGTCCGTTCGGTCGCGCTGAACGCGCAGGTCGCGCAGGGGCAGAAGATCGGCGAGGTGGGCAACACCTCCAAGCCGGGCAACAACATCAGCCCCCACCTGCACTACGAAGTCCGCACCAACGACTCGTCGTGGCCGAGCAACATCAAGCCCGCGTACTTCAACGGTGTGAAGTTCGGCTACCCCAACGCCAACGTCACCTCCAAGAACACCTGCAGCGGCAACGGGAACCCCAACCCGTACGACGCCGTCGAGGTGTGCGGCGACGGTTACAAGGTCATCGACTCGCAGGCACTCGGCAGCGCGGCGACGACGTACCTGCTGTACAACGGCACGAACAAGAACAACTGCGTCACGACCATCAAGTCCACCTCGGTCGGCACGGGCAGCGCGGTTTCGGCCTTCCTCGAAGTGGAGGGTTCGGCGCGCAAGAGTGATTCCGGCAGCTTCGAGTACTACGCGGGTCCGGTGAGCGCGGCCGCCGGTGCGAAGTGCGTCAGGTGGGGCGGCTCGGCCGGGTCGGCCAGCTACGAGTCCCCGCTGGAGCACTGCGGCTGACCGAGCCTTCCCGGTCCGGCAGCGTGAGATGAAGGACGCTTTCATTGCAAAATTTGCAATGAAAGCGTCCTTCATCTCATCTGAGGTGGGCGCGGACGCGGGTGAACCGGGCTTCCCATGCCGCGCGGACCTCCGGGGCGGCGGCATGCGCGGCGAACAGGTCCGGGGCGGGAGCCTGGAGCGGCACCGGCAGACGTCCGTCCACAGGGGACAGTGAAGCGCCGCAGACGTCCCCGGTCAGCAGGGACATCGTGCCCAGACCGCAGGCGAAGTCCAAAGTGGGCAGTGCGCCCGCGAGCGCCAGCCCGGCGGCGAGCCCGACGCTCGTCTCGACGGCGGAGGACACCACGCACGGCAGGCCGCAGGCTTCGGCGACCTCCAGCGCGCGCCGGACCCCGCCCAGCGGCGCGACCTTCAGCACGGCGATGTCGGCCGCGCCCGCCACGGCCACCTTGAGCGGGTCTTCGGCCCGGCGGATCGATTCGTCCGCGGCGATCCGCACGCCGACGCGGCGCCGGACGTCCGCCAGTTCTTCGATCGACGGGCACGGCTGCTCGACGTATTCGAGCCCGCCCGCCGCTCGGTCCAGTTCACCGATGGCCTTGACCGCGGTGTCCACGTCCCAGGCCATGTTCGCGTCGACGCGAACCGCGCCCCTCGGACCCAGCGCTGCCCGCACCGCCTCCACCCGGGCGCAGTCCTCGGCGAGGCTCACCCGCGGGTCGGCGACCTTCACCTTCGCCGTTCGGCAGCCCGACGCGGACACGAGTTCGTACGCCTGCTCCGCCGGCACCACCGGGACGGTCGCGTTCACCTCGACGCTCTCCCGCACCGGCGACGGCCATCCGCGTTCGCTCGCCTCCAGCGCGGAGGCGAGCCACGGCGCGCTTTCGGCGTCGGAGTAGTCGGAGAACGGGCAGAACTCGCCCCAGCCCGCGTCGCCGCGGATCAGCAGTCCTTCACGGACGGTGATGCCGCGGAACCGTGTGCGCAGGGGGATCGCGTAGACGTCCATCGACACCGATCATGCCACCGTTGGAATCATGTGCCGATTCACGCGATAACGGACAGAATGAGCGACGTGGCACTCGACTTTCGCGTGCTGGGGCCCACCGAGGTCACGGCCGACGGGCTGCCGGTTCCGTTGGGTGGCAGCAGGCCGCTCATCGTGCTGGCAGGCCTGTTGCTGCGCGCGAACACGGTGGTGACGGTCGAGGAACTGGGCCGCTGGCTGTGGCCGGACGACCGGCGGCGGTCCAAAGGAGCCCTGCAGACCTACATCCTGCGGGTCCGTCGCGCGCTCGGCGACGAGGTCACCATCCGCACCGAACGCGGCGGTTACCTGCTCGAACTTGACGAAAGCCTGCTCGACCTCGCCCGCTTCCGCGCGCTCGCCGCGGAGGGAGCGCGGGCCGCGGGAGACGGCGATCCGCGCCGCGCCGCGGACCGGTTCGCCGCCGCGCTGGCCGAATGGCGCGGCCCGGCGCTGCAGAACGTCCACTCCGAAGCGCTGCTTCGGGACGAAGCCGACCAGCTAGGCGAAGAGCGGCTACGCGTCCGCGAGCAGTGGGCCGACGCGCTCATCGCCCTCGGCGATCACGCCGCGGTCGTCCCCGAGTTGACCAGGTTGTGCCGCGAAAACCCGCTGCGGGAGCGGCTGCACGAGCAGCTGATGATCGCGCTCTACCGCTCCGGCAGACAGGCCGAGGCACTGAACGTCTACCGCCGGATCGGCGCGGTGCTGGCCGAAGAACTCGGCCTGGATCCCGGCGCGTCACTGCGGCGGGCGCACCACGCGATCCTGACCGGCGAAGAGTCCGGCGAGACCACATTGGACTCCGAGCTGACGCGGTACCGGCTCGGCTCCGAACCGCTGATCCCGCGTCAGCTGCCCGCGGATCTGCGGGTGTTCTCCGGTCGGCAGCGCGACCTCAAGGCACTGCACGAACTCGTCCCGGAAGCGCTGGACACCGAGCGGTCGACGTCCATCGCGTCGATCGAGGGGATGGGCGGCATCGGCAAGACGACCCTCGCCATCCACTTCGCGCACGAGGTCGGCGATCGCTTCCCCGGCGGACAGGTGTACCTCAACCTGCGTGGATACGGTCCCGGCGAGCCGGTCGAAGCCGCCGCAGCGCTCGAAACCATGCTCGTCTCCGTCGGTGTCCCCGCCGACCGGATCCCGGCCGGCGCCGACGGTCGCGCGGCCACCTGGCGCACCCACAGCGCGGGCCGCCGGATGCTCATCCTGCTCGACAACGCCGCGAGCACCGAACAGATCCGGCCGCTGCTGCCCGGCCCCGGCTGTCTGGTGCTGGTGACCAGCCGCTGGCAGTTGCAGGCGCTCGTGGCGACCCACGGCGCGCGTCGCGTCGCGCTGGGGGAGCTGCCGCACGAGGACGCGATCGCCCTCGTCGCTTCGACGATCGGGCTGGACAGGGTCACCGAAGACCCCGAGGCCACCGAACGGTTCGTCCGGTACTGCGGCGGGTTGCCGCTGGCCATCCGGATCCTCGCCGTGCGGGCGGCGCAGTTCCCGGACCTCCCGCTGCGGGAGTTCGTCCGGCTGCTCGAAGCCGAACAGGACAGGCTGGGCTCGTTCGACCTCGCCGACGGCGACGAGACGAACATCCGGGCCGTCTTCTCGTACTCGTACCGGGCGCTCGACGAACGAGCCGCGCGGATGCTGCGGCTCCTCGGCCTGCCCACCGGCGGCGACTTCAGCGGGGCCGCGGCCGCGGCGGTGGCCGGGGTCGACATCGCGGAAGCGCACGAGGATCTGGCGAAACTGGCCTCCGCGCACCTGATCGCGCGGTCCCGGCCCGGCCGGTACCAGTTCCACGACCTCATCCGCGCGTACGCGGCCGAACTCTCGGCGGAACTCGACGGACCCGAGGCGCGGAAGGGCGTGCTGGACAGGCTGCTCCACGCGTCGCTCGCTTCGGCGCTGAACGCGTCGCGGCTTTTGCGTTCGGACCGGCACTACCGGCTCGTCGAACCGGAGCGCTTCGACGGCGCCGGACTGAAGTTCGGGCACTACGAACAGGCGCTCGACTGGTTCGACGAGGAGGCGGGCAACCTCATCGCCGCGGTGAACGTCGCGTACCGGGAGCGGCGGTACCGGGAGTGCTGGCAGCTGGCGTGGCTGCTGCAGTCGTACTTCATCGTGCGGTCCCGGCTGGAGGACTGGCGTTCGGTGTTCGGCGTGGCGCTCCGCGCCGCCCGTGACATGGGGGACCGCTCCGGTGAGGCCGCCATCCTCAGCGGACTCGGAGTGGCCTGTGGGGTCGCCCGCCAATACGAAGACAGCATCGCCTACCTGGAGCAGGTCGTCGAACTGCAGCGGCAGGTCGGCGACCGGCAAGGCGAGGCGCGGGCCCTCTACAACCTCACGCTGGCCAGCCAGGACCCCGACACGGCCTGGGAATACGGGACGCGCGCGTTACGGCTCATCCGGGAGAGCAACGTCGGCGCCGGCATGGAGGCCAGCGCGCTGCAGGCCCTCGGCGACATCTGCGCCCAGGCGGGCCGCTTCGAGCAGTCCCTCGGTTTCGCCGATCAGGCCTTGGCGCTGGAGGCGCACGCGCTCCCCGACGAAGCCCGCTTCACCCTGCACACCAAGGGCATCGCGCTCGTCGGGCTCGGCCGTGGCGACGAGGGCATCGCCTGTATGCGGCAGGCCGTCGAGATGTTCTTCGCCCACGGCGAGCTCTACGAGGCGGCCGACGTGCTGGCGCAGCTCGGCGGAATCCATCTGCGGCGCGGTGATCCCCCGGCGGCACGTGAATGCTGGCTGCGCTCGGTCCGGGTGCTGACCGAACTGTCGCATCCGGACGCCGAGGACGTCCGCACGAAGCTGGCCTCGCTCGTGAGCGACGCGGTCAAGGCGGAGTGAGGCACGGGCGACCGGCGTGCCGACCCCCAGTCGCAGCACGCGAGTACGCCCGTGACCTCAGGCCCTACCTAACAGGACACCGCTCACTGCGCGCTGACTGTGCAGCGTGCGCGGTCAAGCCAGGAGTTCCGCGAGGGCGATCGCGTTCTTCGGCGCCTCGACCTTGACGTCGTTGTCGAAGTAGACGTACGTGTCGCGGCTCCAGCCCTTGATCTTCCGGGCCCACTGCTTCAAGGCCTTGTCGCTGTACCCGCTGACGTACAGTTCCTCGTCGCCGTGCAGGCGGACGTACGCGAACTCGTCGCTCGTCATCTCGTCGACGAACGGGAACTTGCCCGCGGTGTCGGCGACCACGAGCGCGATGCCGTGTTTCCGGAACAGTGCGAGGCTTTCGGGCTCGGCGAAGCTCGGATGCCGTACTTCGACGGCGTGCCGGAGCTTCCGGCGCGGCTTCGGATCGGTGTGCGGTCCGGCCTTCAGCTTGTCGTCGTGCTTGTGCGCGAGCTCGGCGGCGGCGTGACTGGTGCGCGGCAACAGCTCGAAGAACCCCTCGACCCGCTCGGCGTCGAACGTCAGCCGCGGTGGCAACTGCCAGAGGAACGGACCCAGTTTCCGGCCGAGCGCCAGCACGCCGGACGCGAAGAAGTTCGCCAGTGGCGTCTCGACGTCACGCAGCTGCTTCATATGCGTGATGAAGCGGCCGCCCTTGACGGCGAAGACGAAGTCGTCCGGTGTCTGCTCGGCCCACGCCCGGTACCGCTCGGGACGTTGCAGCGAGTAGAACGAGCCGTTGATCTCCGCCGAGTTCATCCGGGACGACAGGTATTCCAGCTCGCGCCGCTGCACCAGGCCGCGAGGGTAGAAGTCCCCGCGCCACGGTGGGTAGCGCCAGCCCGAAGTGCCGATCCTGAGCTCCGCGACGTCGATCACCGCCTTCCCGCGTTGCCCTGATTCCCCCTCTCCCGCGCGCGCAAACGCGCCCTCACGCCCACGAGAACCGCCACCTGCGGGTCTGGACCAGACTGGAAGCGAATTCGCGCAGATTGCCCGGCTGACCGGCGAACGCGGGCAGGCAGAACGAACGGTGCTCGGCGGCGACCGTGAGCGCGCGGCCCTGGGTGCGCGGCGGCGCGGCCACCGACAGCTCCATCGAATCGAAGCCCAGCACCGTGAGCGTCGCGCCGAACCGGTCTTCCCAGCTGCGCAGGACCGCGGACAGCTCATGGACCTGATCGGTCGCCTTGATCATGCCCGTCCAGCCGAGGATCGCCGGGATGTCGGCGGGCCGCTCGGTCTGCACCAGCGCCAGCCGATGCTGCCCGCGCGCGGCGAGGATCGAACCGGTGTTGCCCGCCTCGGCCAGCGGATCCGCCCGGCGCGACGGACGGCGGGCCAGCCCTGGGAACTTCGCGCCGAACGGGCGCAGGCAGGCGCCGTCGCAGCACGACGTGTCCCACCAGCGGGCCAGCACCTCCGCCGGATCCACCGAGGAGATCCGGTGATCGGCGGGAGCGAGCCTGCCGCGGTCGTCGATCCAGTCCTCGCCGTTGGCCGCGAAACGCTGGTCGTGCGGGATCAGCACCGGCCACAGCCCGGAGCGGTCGAACTCCGCGACGCAGCCGGTGTAGCGCTCCGGCCTGGCCAAAGGCAGATCCGAAACCCAGATCCGGCCGTGCCACCGGCCGGGCGGCAGGGTCTGGACGGGCGGCGTACCCGGGCGGAACGGTGCGATCGTCATCGGCTTCCCCTCGAACTGGTGTTCGGTCAACTCTACCCGAACACTAGTTCGAAGCACCGACAGTTTTCGATACCCCGTTTGCGGGATGTCGCGGGTGCCGCCTCATGAGTCACTGGTGTCACAGTGGCCACGGAAGGAGTGTCCACAGTGGACATTCGCATGGTCGGCAGCGCCACAAGCGGCGCGTGAAGGACCCCTTTCCTCGGCTCAGCCGAGGAAACTCGACCTTCACACCTTCCGGCGCTCCATGCGAGCAATCGTGGTCAGGCGGGCTGGATTCTGGTTGTGGTCGACCGTGGAGGCCGTTCCGTGAAGGCCTCCTTACCTACCCTGAAGGTAGTGAAGGAGGCCTTCACGGACTTCGAGGCCGCCGGGAGCGAAGCGATAGCAAAGGTCCCTTGCTCTCTTTTCGCGGGCCAGGCCCGGGTCCCTACATGGGGCGCAGCAGGTCGTCCGCGTCCACGATCCGGTACGCGTAGCCCTGTTCGGCCAGGAATCGCTGCCGGTGCGCCGCGTACTCCGTGTCGACGGTGTCCCGCGAGACGACCGAGTAGAAGTGCGCCTGCCGTCCGTCGCCCTTGGGCCGCAGGAGCCGTCCGAGCCGCTGGGCCTCTTCCTGCCGCGAGCCGAACGTCCCGGAGATCTGGATCGCGACCGAGGCCTCCGGCAGGTCGATCGAGAAGTTCGCGACCTTCGAAACGACCAGCGTCCTGATCTCACCGCGCCGGAACGCGTCGAACAGTTCCTCGCGTTCTTTGTTCCGGGTCGCGCCCTGGATCACCGGCGCGTCGAGTTCGTCGCCGATCATCTCCAGCTGGTCGAGGTAGGCCCCGATGACCAGTGTCGGCTCGCCAGGATGCCGGTCGACCAGCGATTTGATCACCTTGGTCTTGGTGTCCGCGGTCGCCGCCAGTTTGTACCGCTCCTCGGCCTCGGCGGTCGCGTAGGCGAGCCTCTCGGCGTCCGTCAGGGTCACCCGGACTTCGGTGCATTCCGCCGGCGCGATCCAGCCCTGCGCCTCGATGTCGCGCCAGGGGACGTCATATCGCTTCGGGCCGATCAAGGAGAACACGTCGCCTTCGCGCCCGTCTTCGCGCACCAGGGTCGCTGTCAGCCCGAGCCGCCGCCGCGATTGGAGGTCCGCGGTCATCCGGAACACCGGCGCGGGCAGCAGGTGGACCTCGTCGTAGACCACCAGGCCCCAGTCCCGCGAGTCGAACAGGTCCAGGTGCCGGTACTCGCCCTTGGTCTTACGCGTGACCACCTGGTACGTCGCGATGGTGACCGGCCGGATCTCCTTCTTCTCCCCGGAGTATTCGCCGATCTCCTCCTCGGTGAGCGAGGTGCGCGCGATCAGCTCCCGCTTCCACTGCCGTCCGGCGACGGTGTTCGTCACCAGGATCAGCGTGGTCGCCTTCGCGTGCGCCATGGCCGCGGCGCCGACCAGCGTCTTGCCCGCGCCACAGGGCAGCACGACGACGCCGGACCCGCCCGCCCAGAACGCCTCGGCGGCCTTGCGCTGGTAGTCGCGCAGCTCCCAGTCGACCTCGGCCAGTTCGATCGGGTGCGCCTCGCCGTCGACGTAGCCCGCCAGGTCCTCCGCGGGCCAGCCGACCTTCAGCAGCGCCTGCTTCAGCCGTCCGCGTTCGGACGGGTGCACGATGACGGTGTCCTCGTCGATGCGCGCGCCCAGCATCGGGCTGATCTTCTTGTGCCGGAGGATCTCCTCCAGCACCGCGCGGTCGATGGTCGACATGACCAGGCCGTGCGCCGGGTGGTTGGCGATCTGCAACCGGCCGAACCGGCCCATCGTGTCGACGATGTCGATGAGCAGCGGCTGGGGCACGGGGAACCGTGAGTAGGACGTCAGCGCGTCGACGACCTGTTCGGCGTCGTGGCCGGCCGCACGGGCGTTCCACAACGCCAGCGGCGTGATCCGGTAGGTGTGGACGTGCTCGGGCGCGCGTTCCAGTTCGGCGAACGGCGCGATGGCGATCCGCGCGTCGTCGGCCTGGCTGTTGTCGACCTCGAGGAGCACGGTCTTGTCGGATTGGACGATCAGCGGGCCATCGGTCACATCGTCCTTTATACGTTCCGGCCACACCGGCTCCCGTCGCGGCACCGCTGGTGGAAGGATGTGCGTCAGGTGAGGAGGAGGGGACCTTGACGACAACACCGACCGGCGGCCCGCCCGAGTACGACCCGTTCAACGCGCCCGCGCCGCTGCCTCCGATGCCGGAGGTGGGACCGCCGACACCGTTCCCGAAGCCGCGACCGCTGAGTGTGCCTGCCAAGGTTTCGATCGTGCTCGGCGTCGTCGCCGCGCTGGGCCTGGGGAGCCTGGCCGCCTGGGGGATTTCGCAGTCGAGCAGGTACGCCAAGGTCGAGGCGGGCAAATGCCTGTACCTGACCGACGAGGCGGGCGGCAACCAGAGCTACACGACCGCCAGCTGCACGTCGAGCCGTGCGACCTTTCGCGTCGACGAGGTGCGCACGGGCTCGTCCGACTGCCGCGATTCCGACTACATCCAGTTCGAGCTGTACGGGAGTTCGTCGAGCAAGAAGGCCCAAAAGACGCTCTGCCTGGCGCTGAACGTCGAGACCGGGGACTGCCTGCGCGACGTCGTTCACGAGACGCGGATCGCGAAGGTGCGCTGCACGGACATCAGCGCGGAGGCGCGGGCAGTCGTGACGCGGGGGTCGTCGGAGAGCGCCTGTTCGTCGGACGACACGGCGCTGCACTACACCGGGCCGCCTGAGCGCACAGTGTGTTTGCGGCCGACCGGGGAGAACATCTAGAGACGCGGTCTTGATCGGGTTTCCAAGCCAGGCCTGGGCGCGCCCAATGTGGCATCGGAGACGCTCAGCGTCCCCAATGCCACATTGGGCGCGCCGAATGAGCCATTGGCACCAGCGGGACTGGCGCCGGGCATCGGCTCAAGGCCGCGGCACCAGCGCCTGCACGTCGAGCCGGGCGCCGATCATGCCCGAGTTGTGCATCAGATCGGCGACGCGTTGCAGCCGGATGCCGTTGAGGGAGACCGGGTAGGTCCCGAGCGAGATCAGCGAAGCCGTGGTGCGGTCGATGTCGGAGAACGTCGGCAGCGCGTCGCGGACGACGGCGGAGTCGGCCGCTCGCACCTGCGCTTCGCCGAGCACCTTCCGGAACACCGCGAGCGTGCGGGCGTTGCCCTGGCCGAAGGCCCCTGACGAGACGTAGGCCGACATCGGGAAGTCCAGGGTCGCGCCGCGGGCGCCGTCGGCGAGGATGCTCGCCCCGAGTTCCTTCTCGGCCCTGGTGATGTACGGCTCCACCATCCACGCGGCGTCGACTTCGCCCGCCTGCAACGCCTGCGGCATCCGGTCGAACGGGTGCTGTTCGAACTGGATCCTGGTGACGTCGATGCCCGCGGTCCCGAAGACCGAGCGGGCGGCCAGCACGCCGATGTCGTCGAGCATGTTCACCGCGATCTTCGGTGACTTCTTGAGCGTCGGCTCGGTGTAGTCGGAGCCGGGGAGTGTGACGAGCGCCATGGTGTTGCGGCCGGCGGTGTAGGCCTCGCCCTGGAGTTGCAGTGGTGTCCCGGCCGCGGCGGCGCGGAAGATCGAGACGTCGCTGGCGAACGCGATGTCGACTTCGCCCGCGGCGAGCTTGCCGATCGCCTGGTCGCCGGGAACGTCGACGAGGGTGACGGAAAGGCCCGCGGCGGTGAACTTCCCTTCGGCGACGGCGACCCGCAGGGGTGCCGTGTCGATGGGGCTTCCGACGCCGACGCGTAGTTCCGTCCGTTCGAGTGGCGCGTCGGTGCTTGCGTCACCACCTGAAAACACTCCGCAACCGGCGGTCGCCAGCAGGGCCGCTACCAGCGGAATCGCCAAGACGCGCATCTTCGTCACCGCTCACCTACCGAGAGAATGTGCTCCTCCTTCTGGATCGTATGGTCCGTGCCCCATACGATCGCCTGCGGGAGACGCCGGATTGCGCGGCTTTCGATCGTCCTCGAACCTTGTTACTCTACAGTAGGTTCGGGCTCTCGTCCCCGATGTCAGCCATGGGAAAGGGTCCCGTGGTGGGAAAAGGAAACCAGGTGGCCCGTCGCGACAAGCGTCCCCGTGGGGGCGACGCGGCGGAACGGCATCCTCGTGTCGGCGGACGATGGCGGCTCCGGAACTGGCACCTGCGTACCAAGCTCTTCGTGGTGCTCCTGATCCCCGCGCTCGCGGTGGTCGCCCTCGTCGGGCTCCGGGTCGACTCGGATCTGCGTGACGCCCGGCAGCTGGCCGAATTCGCCACCCGCGGCCGGGTCGACAGCACCGTCGCCGAAGCCGTGCACCAGCTCCAGCGTGAACGGGACCTCACCGTCCGGTTCGTCGCGGGCGATCGCAAGGGCGACGTGTCCGAACTGACCGAGCAGCGCAAACGTGCCGACGAAGCCATCGGCACGTTCGACCGCACCCTCGGCGAAAGCAAGAACAGGCTCGGCGACAAGGCCGCGACGAGTCTGCAACTGACCAGCGACCGCCTGCGTGTGCTCACCGGACTCCGGTTTTCCGCGGAACACTCGGCTTTTCCCGCCGACGCGGTGCTGCGTTCCTACAGCGAACTGATCTCCGGCCTGCTCGACATCAGCGATGCCACCGCCGCCGACGTGTCCGATCCGGATCTGGGGAAGCTCCGCCTCGCGGGCAACGCCCTCGCGCGGGTCAAGGATCAGATGTCGGTCAAGCGCGCGATCATGGCGGCCGCGCTCGCCCAGGGCGGTCTCAACCGCGACCGGACCCGCGCGCTCCTCGGCGCGGAGGCCGAACTCGCCGCCGCCCGCAACGACTACCGCACCTTCGCGACACCCGAGCAGCAGCGGATGTACGACGACACGGTGATCGGCCTGATCGTCGACATCGGCAACGACATGGTGGAGTCGGCGCTCATCCGCGCCGAGAACGATCAGGGGCTCGGCGGCCTGGACCCGAACCAGTGGGACACCTCGGCCACCTACACGGTCAATTTGGCCCACCAGGTGCAGCAGGCGCTGCTGGTCCAGTTGCAGGAACGCACCGACGCCCTCGCGGCACAGGCGAGAACGTCCGCGATCTGGGACGGCGGCATCGTCCTCGGCGTCCTGCTCGTCGCCGGCGTGCTGTCCGTGATCATCGCGCGCTCGCTGTTGCGGCCGCTGCGGATCCTGCGCCGCAGCGCGCTCCAGGTCGCCGAACACCAGCTCCCGGCGGCCGTCGAAGGTCTGCTCAGCGATCCCGAACCGCAGCCGGAGAACCTGCGGCGCCGGCTGGCCGTCGCGCCGGTCCCGGTGTTCAGCCGAGAGGAACTCGGCCAGGTGGCGCGCGCGTTCGACGCGGTGCACGGCGAGGCGGTCCGGCTCGCCGGGGAACAGGCCATGCTGCGGGAGAACATCAACGCGATGTTCGTGAACCTGTCGCAGCGGAGCCAGGATCTGGTCGAGCGGCAGCTGTCCGTGCTGGACCGCATGGAGGCCGACGAACAGGATCCCGACACGCTCGCCGGCCTCTTCGAGCTCGACCACCTCGCGACCCGGATGCGCCGCAACAGCGAGAACCTCCTGGTGCTCTCCGGGACCGACGTCGTCCGTGAGGACGGTGGCGCCGTCGTCGCCGACGAGATCATCGGCGCCGCGCTCTCGGAGGTCGAGCACTACCAGCGGATCGAACTCGGCGCCGCGCCGCGGATCGCGGTGCGCGGCGAAGCCGTCAACGACCTCGTGCACGTGGTCTCCGAACTGCTGGAGAACGCGACCCGCTATTCGGACCGGAGCACGATGGTGCAGGTCGAGGGGCACGAGACCGAACGCGGCGAATGGCAGATCGACATCACCGACCACGGCGCCGGGATGCCGCAGGCGGAGATCGACCGCACCAACGCGCGGCTGGCGAACCCGCCGGACGTCGACGTCGAGGTCTCCCGGCGGATGGGCCTGTTCGTGGTCGCGACACTGGCCGTCCGGCACCGGATCGACGTCCGCCTGCGGTCCGCCGACGGTGGCGGGATCACCGCGGTGGTCGTCGTGCCCGCCGCGCTCATCGTCGAAGCGCCCCAGCCCGCCCAGCTGCCGGAGCCCCCGCCCGTCGTCGTCGTTCCCGAGCCGGAACCCGAGCCGCCGCTGGAAGTCCCGCCGCTGCCCGAACTCCAGGAGAGCGTCGAGGAGTCGCGGTTCGCCGCGCCGGTGCTGGATCCCGGGCCGCTGCGGCGCGCTCCCGTCGTCGAACGCGAGACCCAGCCGGAGTGGCCTTCTTCGGACGACGACGCCGTCAACCATCTCGAGCTGGACTCGCCGACCGAGCGGATGCCCAAGTACCAGAGCGTGCTTTCGCAGTGGTTCGACCACGGCGGCCCGCGCGAAGGGCCTTCGCCCGCCGAACCCGGCCCGCCCTCCTTGCCCTCGTTCGAACCGGTGAAGGCGGCCGAGGAGAGCGCCGCGCGGGAGGAACCGGCGCAGGACCCGGACGAGCCGACCGAGCCGACGCTGAAGCCGGTGCCGCCGAAGGAAAAGAAGCCGGAGCCGGAACCCGCTTGGCCGACACCCGCCGAGCTGGAACAAGAGGACGGGGTGGAGGAGACCTGGCCGGTGCTCCCCGCCGTCGTTCCCGAGGCCCGGTCGCAGGACGACAGGCCGGAGAAGCCGCGAGGGGAGAGGCCGATACTCTCACTTTCCCCCGAAGCGGTCCGCGAACGGATGACCAGCCTGCAAGGCGGATTCCGGCGCGGTCGCCACGCCAGGGGTGAAGACAACCCTTCGGATTGAGCGAATGTGCGGAGCTGCGATGTACCCGGAAGGCGACCCTGAGCTTGAACCCGCCTCCATCGCGGCCGCCGCGGGTTCACCGACAGACACTGAGCGAATTGGAAGGTCCATGAGCCCGAAAACCGGCCTGCTGGAAGTGATCGCGCTGACCGCGGCGGACGCGGAGCGCGCACAGGATGGCGGGGCCGATCGCCTCGAACTGGTCAGCGACATGGCCAGCGACGGTCTCACGCCGTCGGTCGAGACGCTGCGCGACGTACTCGCCGCCACCGACCTTCCGGTGCGGGTCATGCTGCGTGACAACATGTCCTTCGCCGCCGGTGATCTCGACGGACTGCGCGTGGACGCCGTGCGGCTGATCGACGCGGGCGCCCGGGAGTTCGTGCTCGGTTTCCTGGACCTGGAAAGCGAAATCGACGTCGACGCCTGCGAGACCTTGGTCAAGGAACTCGACGGGCTGCCGTGGACCTTCCACCGCGCCATCGACCGCGCGCGGGACCCGTTGCGCGCCTACGATCAGCTGACCGCGCTCGGCTGCGACACGGTGCTCGCGGCCGGGCATCCGCACGGCGTGGCGCACGGACTTTCGGTGCTGCAGCAGCTCGCCCGCCGTTCGGACGGGCCGCGGCTGCTGGTCGGCGGGGGCCTGCGGGCGCAGCAGGTGCATCTGCTGCGGGCCGGTGGGGTGGGCGCGTTCCACGTCGGCAGCGCGGTCCGTCCCGGCGGCTGGGAGTCCGATGTGGACGTCGCGGCCGTTCGCGAGTGGGCGGCTCTGGTCAAGGAGTAGGCAGGCCCGTATCCGGAAGTACGTGAAGGCCCCCTTCCTTGCGCCAGACGCAAGGAAGGGGGCCTTCACGTACTTCCGGATACGGTCGAACTCCTGGCATTGACCCTCGAAGTCGGCAAGGAGGCCTTCGCCGCATCGCGCCCGCGCCAGACCGTATGCAAGGGGTCAGGTCCAGACCACATACGGTGATACGAGGTTGCATCTTCAACTATCGGGTTCCGACCAGATACCGTGTGGTCATGGCTACCCGCACCGTACGTGACGCGACCAGGGAACTGCTGCGCGATCTCGGCCTGACCACCGTTTTCGGCAATCCCGGCACGACCGAGATCGCCTTCCTGACGGAGTGGCCGGACGACTTCACCTACGTGCTCGCGCTCCACGAGGCGTCCGTCGTCGCGATGGCCGACGGGTACGCGCGGGCGACGAGGCGGGCGACGCTGGTGAACCTGCACTCCGCCGGCGGGGTCGGCCACGCGCTCGGGCACATCTTCACCGCGTACCGCAACAACGCGCCGCTGATCATCGTCGCCGGCCAGCAGACCAGGTCGCTCCTGCCGGACGATCCGTTCCTCGGCGCCGTCGAGGCGGCGAACTTCCCCAAGCCGTACGTGAAGTGGAGCTGCGAACCGGCGAGGGCCGAGGACGTCCCGGCGGCGCTGGCGCGGGCGTATCACGTCGCGACCCAGGCGCCGATGGGGCCGGTGTTCGTCTCGGTGCCGGTGGACGACTGGGACGTCGAGACCACGAAGCCGATCGTCTCCCGGCCGACGATCCGCGGTTTCGCGCCCGATCCGTCCGCTTTGGACGAATTGGTGTCCGCTTTGGACGCCGCCGAGCATCCGGCGATCGTGGTCGGCGCGGGTGTCGACGACGAGGGCGCCGTACCGGATCTCGTCGAGCTGGCCGAGAAGGTCGGCGCGGGCGTCTGGGCGTCGCCGATGGCGGCGCGTTGCTCGTTCCCCGAGGACCACCCGCAGTTCTTCGGTTTCCTGCAGCCGGAACGCAAAGCGCTCGCGAGCGCGCTGATCGACCACGACCTCGTGGTCGTCATCGGCGCTCCGGCGTTCATCTACCACGTGTACCGCGGCGAGTCGGAGATCTCGATGCCGCCGCTGTTCCTGGTCAACTCCGACGAGCAGGTCCTCGCCAGGGCCGAGGCTGGCACCGGCATCCGCGCGACGCCGAAGCTCGCGATCCGCGCGCTGCTGGAGCGCGCCACGCCGCGGGAGGCGCCAAAATCCCGCACCCGGCTGGAAAAGCCCGCCGCGGTCACCCCGATCACGCCGAGCTTCGCCTACTCGGTAATCTCGGAAGTCCTGCCGGACAACGCGATCGTCGTCGAAGAGACCCCGAGCCACCGCAACGAACTGCACGACCACCTGCCGATCAAGTCCACCGACTCTGGCTTCTTCACCGTCGCCAGCGGCACCCTGGGCTACGGCCTGCCCGCCGCCGTCGGCGTCGCGCTGGCCCGTCCGGACCGCAAGGTCGTCGCCATCCTCGGCGACGGGTCGAGCATGTACTGCGTCCAGGCACTGTGGACGGCGGCGCAGCACCACCTGCCGGTGACGTTCGTGATCTTCGACAATTCGCAGTACGCCGCCGTGCGCATCCTCGGCGAGGCCGCGGGCGGCGAGAAGGTGCCGGGCGTCGACCTCGGTGGCATCGATTTCCCCGCGCTGGCGAAGAGCCTGGGGCTGGGAACGTCGGTCGTCGAGAAGGCCGAAGACCTCAAGCCGACGCTGGAAGCCGCGCTGCCGGACGAGCGGCCGCATCTGGTGCACGTCCGCATCGACGCGAACCCGCGCACGCTGTACTGAGGCGCTGGGGCCGCCTCGTGATGTAGCGAAGGCCTCCTTTCCCGCCATCAAGGCAGGCAAGGAGGCCTTCGCTATTTGGGCGTTGTGAAGCCGTTGCTAGTACGTGAAGGGGGCCTTCATGTACTTGTCGAGGCGTAAGGCAAATGTGTCGTGTGCCGGGGTTGGCGGCAGGGCCAGGGCCTGGCGCCTTCTCGACTGTCCATAAGGGACACTTTCCGAGACGGCAGAGCCCGATTTGTGCGGATTTGCAGGGGGGTCGTGAGTGGCGATTCGGGTTAGAGCCAAGGGGGTCTTAGGTACCTACGTGGTTCCGCTGCGGTTGATGCCAGGCCGGTCCGTGAAGGACTCCGGCCAGAGGCGCTCACGTGAGCTTTCGCGGTCGTGGGGATGTCGTGAAGGGCCCCTTTGAGACGTTGAAGGTCTCAAAGGGGCCCTTCACGACACACCGGCCCGCCTCAGCCTGGGCCGAGGCGGCCCCGCTGCCACGGCCGGGCAGGAACGCCACCGTGAGCCTCAGCGCCACAGCGACAGCGCATGAAGGACCCCATCCTTGCGCCTAAGTACAGGAAGGGGACCTTCATGTACTTCAAACCAGGCATCACGCAAGAACCGCCGCAGGTCACGCAGTAGGCACCTAAGAGGAGGCTCGGTTAGAACCCGAATCGCCACTCACGACCCTCGTCGCGAACCGCGCATCTGGTCATCCCCTCGACGCGTCAGCTCTTCGCGCGCACCTCGGAGGCGGCAGCGTCGGCTTCGGCGTCTTGCTGCGCGAGTTCGTACTCGGCCGCGTCGGAAGCCGCAGTGACAGCGGCGGCGTTCTCGGGGGTGCCACCGTGCAGCAGCCGCGCCACTTCACCGCGCAGCGTCACGAACTCGGCGGACTCGCGCGTGGTGATCTGGTCCCGCTCCGCGGGCAGCCCGACCGGCAGATCCGCGACGATCTTGGCGGGCGACTTCGACAGCACCAGCACCCGATCCGAGAGGTAGACACTCTCGTCGATGTCGTGCGTGACAACGAGAACCGTGCTGCCGTTCTCGCGCTGCACGCGCCGGGTCAGGTCCTCGAGTTCGAATCGCGTCTGCGCGTCGACCGACGCGAACGGCTCGTCCATCAGCAGCAGGGCGGGGCGGCTGGCCAGCGCTCGCGCGATCGACACGCGCTGCTGCATACCGCCCGAGAGCTGCCACGGGAACTTCGAGCCGACTTCGGAAAGGCCGACCGAATCCAGCGCCTCCTGCGCCCGCGTCCGGCGCTCCGAGCGGCTCAAGTTACGCCACCGCAAGGGGAATTCGACGTTCTTCGCGACCGAGAGCCACGGGAACAGTGAGCGGCTGTAGTCCTGGAACACCACGGCCAGATCCTCCGGCACGCCGGAGACGTCGTCGCCGTGCAGGCTGACGCGGCCGGACGTCGGCTTGATCAACCCGGCGATGCAGCGCAGCAGCGTCGACTTGCCGCAGCCCGACGGGCCGACGATGCTCGCGAGCTGTCCCGCTTCCACGGTGAACGACAGATCGTTGACCGCGATGTGCGCCTTTTCTCCCGCGCCGTAACGGTGGTTCAGCCCGGAGACTTCGAGCATGGTTGACATCTTGCTGACCCTTCGAAAACTAGAGACGGCCGTTGCGGGTGGGCTGCCAGCGGAGCACTCTCTGCTCCACCGCGAGGAAGGCCGCGTTGAACCCGAAGCCGAGGAGCCCGAGCAGGACCAGCCACGACCACATGAGCGGGAAGTCGAACGCCTGCTGGGCGTCCATCAGTGACCGGCCGATGCCGTTGTAGGAGCCGACCAGTTCCGAGATCACCATCAGCAGCAGGGAAATGGACAGGCTCAGCCGCAGCCCCGCGAAGATCTTCGGCCCGGCGGCGGGCAGCACGATCGAGCGCACCCAGTACGACCGCGGGGTCCGGAACGATTTCGCGGTGTCGATCTTCACCTGGTCCACCGACCGGACCCCGTCCACGGTGTTGAGCAGCACCGGCCAGATCGCGCCGAAGATGATCGATCCGGTCTGCATGCCCGGCCCGAGTCCGAAAAGGACGATGAACACCGGGATCAGCGCGGGCGGCGGCACCGAGCGAAAGAACGCGAAAAGCGGTCCGACGTAGTCCATCCCGGTCTTGGACCGGCCGAGCATGACCCCCAGCGCGACGCCGAGGGCGCCGGCCAGCAGCCAGCCGCCGAGTGTCCGGCCGAGGCTCGGCAGGACGTTGGCGAAGACGGTGTCGGTGAGGAACAGTTGTGAGGCCGGACCGGTGAACCACAGTTTCGCCGAGGCGGTCAGGATTTCGGTCGGCGGCGGAAAGAACGGGCTCTCCGCGAGCCGGGTCGCGAGCTCCCAGATCCCGAGCAGGGCGAAGAAGAGCAGCCAGTTGCGGACGAGGATGCCGATACCCCGGCCCACGCGCCTGCCGACGCGGCTGGTCAGCGTGAGGGTCGTCACGAGACCGCCTCCCGGTCGACCGTGCTCCAGCGGAACGCCCGCCTGCCGATCATCTCGAGCCCGCCGTTGATGAGGAAGCCGAGCGCGCCGACCACCACGGTGCCCGCGAGCACGAGGTCGAACCTGGTGGAGCCGGTGCTGGCCTGCATGATGAAGTTGCCGATGCCGAGTTTGGCCCCGGCGAGGAATTCGGTGCTGACCACCGCGATCAGCGCGATGTTGGCGGACAGCCGGACCCCGGTGAACACGAACGGCGCGGTATGCGGCAGCGCCACCGACGTCAACGTCCGGAACTTGCTGGTACCGCAGGCTTTCGCGGTCTCCTGCAGGACAGGGTCGATCTCGCCGAGCGCGTAGATCGTGTTGAACATGATGGGCCACAACGACGCGTACACGGCCAGCGTGATCTTCGCTTCGGGGCCACCGCCGATCAGCAGGAGCACCAGCGGGATCAGCGCGACGGCGGGGATCGGCCGCAGGAACTCGATGACCACCGCGGTCGCGGTGCGCAGGCCGGGGATGCTGCCCAGCAGCAGACCGGCGGGTACGGCGACGGCGACCGCGATCAGCAGGGCGATCGCCCACGCGAGGAACGTGGCGATCAGGTCCCGGATGAACTGCGTCTCGCCGAACTGTTCGAAGATCGTCACGAGGACGACGGTCGGCGGGGGAAGGAACTCTTTACGGACCAGGCCGGCCTGGACGATCACTTCCCAGATGAGGAAGAAACCGGCCAGACCGGCCAGAGCACGGAGAAGTCGTGGCACCTTGACCTTTATCCAGCTTGAGGGGCGAGCATCGGAGCGGCGTCGAGCTTGGCCGAGATCACTCCGGTCTGCAGCAGCAGATCCGGCACGCGCTGCAGCCGGCGGGCGTCCAGGGTGGCCCCGAACGTCGGCAGCGTCAGCAGTGAGGCGGTTTCGGCGTCGACCTTGGCGTACTTGACGATCATCGGTTCGATCTTGGAGCGGTCGGCCGATTCGCGCACGGCCTTGGCCAGTGCGCGCTGGAACGCGGCCAGCGTCTTCGGGTTCTTGTCCACGAAGGAGCCGAGCGCGCCGAAGCCCGCCAGGGGGAAGTCCGTGGTGGCGCCGGTCGCGATGTCGACGACCGGGGTCGCGCCGACGACCTTGGACGCCTGGGTCAGGAACGGCTCGGGCAGGTAGCCCGCGTCGACCTGGCCCGAGCCGAGCGCGGCGGCGATGTTCGGCAGCGCCATCGGCACCCACTGGACCTTGCTGGTGTCGACGCCGTGGTCCTTCATCACCGAGACGGTGAGCAGGTGAGAGGCGGTGTTCTTGTCGGTGATCGCGATCTTCTTGCCCGCGAGGTCGTTGATCGTCTTGACCGTGGAGTTCGGCACCGTGACGACCGCGTTGCTCTTGGGGCTGGCCGACACGGAGTCGGCGACGAGCCGGATGTCGGCGGCGCCCTTGCTCTTCGCGACGAAGAACGGCATGTAGGTGGAGAAGGCGATGTCGACCTCGCCACCGATCATCTTGGTCATCGCCTGCTGACCGCTGGGGGCGTCGACCGCTTCGACCTCGAGACCTTCGGCCTTGAAGTAGCCGGCTTCCTGAGCCAGCCGCAGCGGCGCGAGGTCGACGACGGGCAGCAGGGCCACCTTGATCTTCGACTTCTCCAGCGAGCCGTCACCACCGGACGCTTTGGACGTGTCGTCGCCGCCGAGGGCGCCACAGGCGCCCAACGTGGCCAGCATGAGCGCGCTCAGGGCGACGCCGACGGCACCTCGGCCTCTACGCGCACCACTTCTGCTCATGGCGTTTCGAAACAAAGCCAGCTCCTCGGAAACAATGAATCACCGTTGGGGTTTTTTCATCCGTGTCGTGGCTTCGATTCGCCAGGCACGCGGTCACCTTAGAGATTTGCCCACCTGCTCACAATGGGTGTTGTCAGCGGGTGATCATTTTAGGCCATTCGCCCGATCACCGGATCACCCGCTTGGACAACATTACTTTCAGTGATCGAATTACGGGTGGAACCGCAATTCGGGGTAACCGCGTGTCATCAACTGGTGGTCTGCGGCGCGATCATCGGGCCGACGTCGATCTTGGTCTGGATGGCGCCCATCTGCAGGAGCAGGTCCGGCACCCGCTGGATGCGGCGGGGGTCCAGGGTGGACTGGAAGGTCAGCAGTGTGGTCAGCGCGGCGGTGTCCTGGTCGATCTTGGCGTACTTGACCAGCAGCGGCTCGATCTTGGAGCGGTCCGCCGCGTCCCGGGTGGCCTTCTGCATGGCGCGCTGGAAGGCGGCCACGGTCTTCGGGTTCTCGTTCACGAACTTGCCGAGCGACCCGTAGCCCGCGGTGGGGAAGTCCTGGGTGGCGCCGGTGGCGGTGTCCACGACCGGGACGGTGCCCGCCTGCTTCGCGGTCTGGGTGATGAAGGGCTCGGTCAGGAAGCCGGCATCGATGTCACCGTTCTTGAGCGCGGTCCCGATGTTCGGCAGGGGGATCGGCACCCACTGCACCTTGCTCGCGTCGACGCCGTGGTCCTTCATGACCGATTTGGACAGTGTGTCCGACACGGTGTTCGGCGCGGTGATGCCGATCTTCTTGCCCGCCAGGTCGCTGACGCTCTTCACCGTCGACGTCGGCAGGGTGACCAGCATCGTGCTCTTCGGACCGGCGGAGGAGGCGTCCGCGACCAGCTTGATGTCCGCGGTGCCCTTGCTCATCGCGATGAAGAACGGCGTGTAGCTCGCGTACGCGATGTCGACCTCGCCGCCGATCAGCTTCGTCAGCGAGACCTGGCCGGTCGCGGCTTCGATGGCCTCGACGTCGAGACCCTCGTTCTTGAAGTAGCCGCCGTCCTGCGCGAGGCGCAGCGGGGCGAGGTCGATGGTCGACATCACGGCGACCTTGATCTTCGACTTCTCGAGGTTCCCCGAGCCGCCGGAAGAGGAGGACGAATCGTCGCCGCCGAGGAGGCCGCAGCCGCTGGCCGATACCGAGACGACGGCCGCCATCGCGAAGGCGAGGGCTCCACGCCGGCCCAGGCTGACGCTCAAGGCCTTCTTCGAGCTTGCAGAGCCAAGCAAAGGGGTGCTCCTGATCAAGGGAGGGACACGTGATGACGTGGCCTGATGTGGAATTCGGAAGTGACTCTTTGTCGAGCCACGGGCCCACTGTAGAGAACGGACACAGCGCTCACAATGGGTGGTCATCCCATGATCCCAAGTGGTAACGATCACCCGAACAGGTTGTTTGTCAGAAGTGAACACAACGGGGCGTGTTCGCGGCGGGGACTTGTTGCCAACTGAGCGCCAACGGGTCAAGACCCGTACGGGGTCTTCTTGCACGTCTTGACCGAAGGGTTACATCTGGCCCTCCCGTTCGCTACCCTCATGCACCGGTAGTGAGGTGTGGACCACTGATGTAGTGAAAGAGAGTGCCTTGGATGGCCGAACGCTCTGGACCTTTCCCGAGGTGCAAGGCACTCTGTGTCGAACACGTTGAACACGTCCGTGCTTCACTGGTGCGTCCCCGCGCACTGGCGGGTTGGGCCGAATAGACCAATGGCGTCAGGCAGGGTTTCGGTCAAGTGCACTTGAGAGACTGCGTCAAAGACGACTTCCGCATTTCCAGGAGTGGACCCGCACGCCGTGCGCGCTCCTCCAGGGTGACGGGAGCGAGCGGATAGTGGTCTCCGACAACCGACCCAGACAGCAGCAGTACGGCATGTCCAAAATGGGCTTTCCCGGCCCGGATGAAGATGATGGTGGTGCGGCGGTGCCGAACGAAGACACCGCGGGGGTGGGAGGGGCCCCTGCGCGGGATACCGGAGACGGTCCTGGCGGGAAGGCCGGGTCGTTCCTGGGCCTGCGTAACTGGCGTCTGCGATCGAAGCTCGCGGCCGTTCTGATCATCCCGACGCTGACCGCGCTCGCGCTCGGCACGCTGCGCGTGATCGACGACAGCGGCGAGGCGGCGAGGTTCCAGGACACGGCCGACCAGGTCGCGTTCGCCGACAAGATCACGCTCGTGGTGCACGAGCTGCAGAGCGAACGCTCGCTCGCCGTCGCCAAGATCGCCTCCGGTGACGCGTCGCGCCAAGCCGGTCTCGACGCGCAGATCTCCAAGGTCGACCGCGCGGTCGACGATCTGCGGGCTTCGGCGAACCAGATCAACCCGGACGATCAGGACACAAGGGACCGTTATTCGCGTGGTCTGCAGCGGCTCGACGCCCTGCGCCCGCTGCGCGGCGCGATGAACACCTCGCTGCTGGGCGACACCCCGGTCCTCATCGCCTACTCCGGCATCCTCGACTCGCTGGTCCAGCTCGGCCGCGAGGTGACGACCGCGGTGGCGAACCGCGACGTGCTCCGGCTCGGCGTGACCGTGCAGGCCGTCAGTGAGGGCAAGGAGTTCATCGCCCGCGGTGACGCGGCGCTGCTGATCGCCTCCTTCCGCTCCTCGTTCCCCGGCGACCTGTTCGACCAGGCGCGTTCGGCGGTCGCGAGCGGTGACGCCTCGACGGCGGCCTTCCTCGCCAACGCCAGCCCCGAACAGCGGCAGCTCTACTCGGACACCTTCTCCGGCCCCGAGGTCGACGACCGCCGCCGGATCACCACGATGGCGTTCTCGCTGCACCAGCAGAACGAGCCGCCGTCGATCGACAACGTCGCGCTCGGCAACGACAGCCGGGTCGCGCTGGACAAACTCCGCGCGGTCGAGACCAATCTGCTCGGCCAGCTGCGGGCACAGGCCGACGAACTGGCGACCGACGCGATCAACTCGGCCTGGATCGGCGGCGCGATCGTCCTGCTCGCCCTGCTCGCGGCGCTGTTCCTGATGCTCGTCATCGCCAGGCTGATGCTGCGCCCGCTGCGGATCCTGCGGAAGACCGCGCTCGACGTCGCGTACACACGACTGCCGGAAACCGTGCAGGCGATCCTCGACGACCCGGACCCGGTCAACGCCTCGAAGCGCTCGGTCGAGCCGGTGCCGGTCACCTCGCGTGACGAGATCGGTGAAGTGGCGCGGTCCTTCGACGTCGTCCACGCGCAGGCCGTCAAGATGGCCGCCGAGCAGGCCCTCCTGCGAGAGAACGTCAACGGCATCTTCGTGAACCTGTCCCGCCGGTCGCAGCGGCTGGTGGAACGCCAGCTCGGCGTGATCGACCGGCTCGAGGCCGACGAGCAGGATCCGGACCACTTGGCCAGCCTGTTCGAGCTCGACCACCTCGCCACGCGGCTGCGCCGCAACGGTGAAAGCCTCCTGGTGCTCTCGGGCGCCGGTCTCGCGAAGTCGGTGCCCAAGCCGGTGCCCGCCGCCGACGTCATCGGCGCCGCGGTCTCGGAGATCGAGCAGTACGCCCGGATCGAGATCGGGATCGTCCCCGAGGTCGCCGTCCAGGGCCTGACGATCCACGACCTCGTGCACGTGCTCGCGGAACTGCTGGACAACGCCACCTACTTCTCCGAGCCGGAGACGAAGGTGACCGTCCGCGCGGTGATCACCCGCAAGAAGGCGCTCGCCATCCAGGTCACCGACCACGGTGTCGGCATGACCGAGGAGCGGCTCGCCGAGGTGAACCAGCGCCTGGCCGACCCGCCGGACCTGGACGTCTCGGTGACCCGGCGGATGGGCCTGTACGTGGTCGCGCGCCTGGCGCGCCGCCACGGCATCGAGGTCCGGCTGCGGGAGAACGAGGACATCGAGGGCGGCGTGATCGCGCGGGTCGTCGTGCCCGCCGAACTGCTCACGCAGATGCGGCCCGGCGTGCGGACCCCGCCGCCGTCGAACCGCTCGGAAACGTCGATGCCTTCGATGCCGTCGGTGTCCGAGATGTCGACGTCGCTGCCGAACATCCCCGCTTCCGACCGCGGCCTGGAGATGACCCCGCCGCCACCGTCGAAGCCCCCGGCTTCGCAACCGATCGCGCAGCAGGGCGGGCTCGTCCCGCTCGACCAGCCGATCAGCCTCGACGACCTGGTCGCGGGCAAGAACGCGGCCGGACCGTTCCTCAGCCCGGCGGTCCCCGCCGAGGAGACCCCGGCGTGGCCGACGGCGGACGACATCTCGCCGCCGAACGGCGACGGCGCCTCCAGCGGCACCGAGACCCAGTTCTCGTCGCTGGTGCTGCCGAAGCGGGAGCCGAAGTACACCCCGGTCGAAACGCCGAACAGGGCAATGGGGTCTTCGGGGTCTTCGGAGTCCGAGCGGTCTTCGGACGAAGGCAAGTCGGCGCTCGACGACGACGTGCCCACCCGGCGGCTGCCGATCTACCAGTCGGTGCTGTCCCGTTGGTTCAGCGAAGGCGACGAGGCAGGCGCCGACACCCCGACCACCTACACGGAGCCGGTCGAGCCCGACCTGCCCGAGCAGACCCGCGACACCGCCGCCGACGTGGTGGAACCCGACGTCGAGGACACTCCCGAAGAGGCATTGCCCACTCGGACCCCTCGGACTGTTCCGCCGGAGACCGCGCTCCAGGACAATGGCTGGCGCAGCGCGTCGGACGACGGCTGGCAGGCGGCGCAGGTCCTGTACGAAGAGCGGAACGACGAGATCACCCCGGCCGGCCTGCCCAAACGGGTGCCGAACCAGTACCTCGTCCCCGGCTCGATCGGCGGGAACGAGCCGAAGAAGGAAGACTCGTTCGCCGACAAGACCTCCGGAATGCCGGGAACGGGTGCGATCGCCCGCTCGGCGACTGCGGCGAGGAGTCGGATGGCAAGCTTCCAGCAGGGCTACAAGTCGGGACGGCACGCGTTGAAGGATCGTCCGATCGACGCGCTGGATGACAACGGCGTTCCGGTGACCGGCGGAGGTTCCTCCGCCGATGACAGCAGTAAGGAGTGACAGTGACACGGGCGGGTGCGATGCAGCCGGGTGGTCCGGCGCAGCCTGGCGGCCAGGCGCAGGGTAAAGGACACACGAGCAGCTTTGCCTGGCTGATCACGGATTTCGTGCACCGGGTCCCGGGCGCGGCGCATGCCGTGGTGGTGTCGGCGGACGGTTTGCTGCTGGCCTCTTCGAAGGGACTTCCCAAGGACAGGGCCGATCAGCTGGCCGCGGTCGCGTCGGGGCTCACGAGCCTCGCACGCGGTGCGGCGAAGGTGTTCGAAGGCGGCACGGTCGCGCAGACGGTGGTCGAGATGGCCAACGGCTTCCTCTTCCTGATGTCGGTGTCCGACGGGTCCTGTCTGGCGGTCCTCGGATCGCCGGAGAGTGACATCGGCCTGGTCGTCTACGAGATGACCCTGCTGGTGGAACGGGTGGGGCAACAGCTGACACCGGAGATGCGCGCGCAGCTGCAGGGCGCGTCGGTCCGCCGCTGAGCGACCGGGAACCGAGGAGAATGCCGTGGACGACGGGCGCTTGAGGGGCGATGGCCGGCTCGGTGACGACTTCTCCGGCGGGTGGTCGGAACGTGACGACGGCCGGGAGGACTGGACGTCCTTCCGGGACCGGGTCGACCGCGAATGGCGATCGCGACGGGCACAGGGGTCGGACAACGACCCCGTGTCCCCGGACGAGGCCTCCCGCTGGCTGACCGATTCGAACGCGGGACAGGGACCCGCCGATTTCAGCGTCACGGACTACCGGGAACGCCTGCTCGGCGGACCCGGGGCCGAACTGTTCGGTGGTGGCAGCGGTCCGCTCTACGATTCCGGCGAGTTCGCCAAGTTCTCCTTCGACAAGGAGGAGGAACGACGGGCGGCCGCGGCCGACGCGGCTCCGCTCGCCGCGGCACTGCCGCAGCAGGCACAGAACGAATACGTCGACGAGCAGTACACCACCGACGTCGAATCATCCGGCCTGGTCCGGCCGTACTTCCGCACGCGGGGACGGACCAAGCCGACGTACGACCTTGCCATCGAGGCGTTGATCTCGACCAGTGAACAGGGACGTGTGCTCGACCGGGTACGCGTCCCCGAACACCGGTCGATCTGCGACCTTTGCCTGGACACCCGGTCCGTCGCCGAAGTCGCGGCGCTGTTGCGCCTGCCGCTCGGCGTGGTCCGGGTGCTGATCGGAGACGTGGCCGGCCTCGGCCTGGTCCTGGTGCACACTGCCAGCCAGAACGTGGGTGACCGGCCCAGTATCGAGTTCATGGAGAGGGTGCTCAGTGGGCTTCGGAGAATTTGACTCCGACGCGAATGCGCCGCAGGTGGCCGGGCCGACGTCGTCGGCCAAGATCGTGGTCGCTGGCGGATTCGGCTCGGGGAAGACCACGCTGGTCGGAGCGGTTTCGGAGATCGATCCGCTGACCACCGAGGCCATGATGACCGAGGCCAGTACCGGCGTCGACGACAATTCGGCCACCCCGAACAAGTCGACGACGACCGTGGCCATGGACTTCGGCCGGATTTCGCTGGACTCGGATCTGGTGCTGTACGTGTTCGGTACGCCGGGCCAGCACCGGTTCTGGTTCATGTGGGACGACCTCGCGGTCGGCGCCATCGGTGCCGTCGTGCTGGTCGACACGCGGCGGCTCGCCGACGCGTTCCCGTCGATCGACTTCTTCGAGAACCGGAAGCTGCCGTACGTCGTGGCGATCAACTGCTTCGACCGGCTGCTGCACCACCAGATCGAGGACGTCCGGCACGCGCTGACGATCTCGCCGTCCGTGCCGATCATGGCCTGTGACGCCCGGGAACGTGACTCCGCCAAGCAGGTGTTGATCTCGGTCGTGCAGCACGCCATCGCACACGATTCGGCGTTGCGCGCGGGATAGCGACAGGCGAAACCCCGGAGCGGATGCGGCCGTTGGAGTGAACTCGGCAGGCTTCACCCGCTTCGGGGAGTGGCGCCACCAACCGGAGCGGACGCGGGGCGATCCCTTTCACGCGATCCGGTGCCGAAGGCGCCCGAACGGGTGACCGGAACGGCGATGACCTGGGCGGACGCCGGTTCACGTCCGGTCGCACCCGGCCACCACGGGGTGACCCACGAATGCGTGGTTCGCGATGGGTCGACGCGGTGAGCGGCCGGACGTTTACGTTCGGTTAACGCCGATGGCCGGGTGGCGGACTCGACACGATCGACGGGACGAATACGCTGGGTGGAGGCGTCTTTCGGACCGCCGGTACCGGGATCGGTGCTGGTCGGGGAGAGTCGCCCGGACCACGTCGCCCAGGTGGTCTTGACGCAGCGAGGAGGGACTTGTGACGGCATCCGGACAGCAGCAGAGCTCGTTCGGCTGGCTCATCACGGATTTCGCGCGCCGGGTTCCCGGTGCCGCGCACGCCGTGCTGGTCTCGGCGGACGGTCTTCTCCTCGCGCCGTCGGAAGGGCTGCCGCAGGAGCGGGCCGAACAGCTGTCCGCGGTCGCCTCCGGGCTGATCAGCCTCACCGCCGGCGCCGCCCGCTGCTTCGACGCGGGCGGGGTCAACCAGACCGTCGTCGAGATGGAACGCGGCTACCTCTTCCTCATGTCGGTCGCCGACGGCTCCTCACTCGCCGTACTGGCCGCGCCGACCTGTGACATCGGCACCGTGGCCTACGAGATGACCCTGCTCGTCGAGCGGGTCGGCCAGCAGATCACGCCCGAGCTGCGCGCGCAGCTGCAGGGCGGCGTACGTGGGTAAGCGCCGATGAAGATCACCGGATTCACCGAACCGGAACCCTCCGGCTGGGACTCCCTCTACCAGGGCACCGAACGCGAGGCCTTCGATTCCCCGAGCCGGTTCGAGCTGAGCTCGATCAGCACGGTCATGCCGCGACGCCCGCCCGCCGCCCCGCCCCCCGCCCCGGCGCCGATGCCTTCGCCCCTTCGCCAATCGCCGCCGCCGCGCGTCACCGCCGACGACGCCGCGCCCGCTTCGGTCTACATGCCGCCGTCACCGGGCTCGCGGGTCCGGCCCTACACCCGCACCGGCGGACGCACCCGCACCGCGCACGACCTGGCGCTGGAGGCGCTGGTGTCGACCAGCGACGACGGCCGCCGGTACCGCGGCGTGCGGACCCCCGAACACCGCCAGATCTGCGACCTCTGCCTCGATACCCGGTCGATCGCGGAGATCGCCGCGCATCTGCGGCTGCCGCTGGGCGTGGTGAAGGTGCTCGTCGGCGACATGGCGGACGCCGGTCTGGTGCTGATCCACCAGACGGAACTGATCCTCGGCGACTCTTCTTCGCGCGCTTTCATGGAGCGGGTGCTTCAGGGCCTTCGCGCCCTCTAACCCCCCCCGCAATTAGTCACCTACTTGCGCTCCGAACAGCCCGCAAGTAGGTGACTAATTGCGGGGGTCAGTCTTCGACGAGGGCAGCCGACGTGATCCGGTGCAGCGGGTAGCGCTCGTGGTCGGTCCCTTCGAGGACCCCGCCGCCGACCCGCAGCGGCCGCACCACCCGCTGGCTCGCCGTCCCGCGTGAGTCGACGAAGCCGATCCACACCTCGCGGCGCTCCATGGTCGCCTGGGACAGCAACGCCAGCGTCGCGGACGTGTCCCCGGCGCCGCCTCCCTGTGGCGCGCGCACCGTCTCGCCCCGGCGGCGCGCCGAAGCGGCGTCACCGGCCCGGACGTGCGCGACGATCTTGCCGACCTGGTCGTCGGTCAGCCCGGCAGGCTCTCCGGGGGCCCGGCGCGCGGCACGCGCCTTCGCGGGCAGGCGACGTCCGGAAGGCCTGATGTCCATGACGCGTCCGTCGGGACCTTCGGCGGCAGGAGCGAACCCGGCGGCGCGGAGCGCGTCGAGGACTTCGGCGAGCGGGTACGCGCTGATGAGCACTGTCGGCGCGATCATGCGCAAGCCGTACTCCGTCGCGACCGGGCTGCCCATGACCTCCGCGAGCAGCGACGCGTCGTCGCAGCGCAGGAACGATTCGGCGGCCCCGCCGCGCAGCCGCCCGTGCCGCCGCGCGACGTCGTCGATCAGGTAGCTCAGCGATTGGGGCACCGGCGTCGCCGACCGCGTCGTGAACAGCTGGTGCAGTTCGCCCGCGGTCCGCCCGGTGTCGAGCGCGCGCCGCACGGACGTCTCGGTGATCCGGTAGACGGTCGCGTGCCCGGAGGATTCGATGTCGGCGACGGCGGTCATGTCGGCCGCGAGTTCGGCCTCCAGCGGACCCGGCGCGACCACCGTCAGATCGGCCTGGACCAGGACGTGGTCCACCGGACGCGGCAGTGCGTCGATCATCGCCTCGACCGCTCCCGGCCGATCCTCGGCCAGCAGTGCCCGGGTCGCCGTGGTGAGCCCGCCGAGCCCGATCAGGCCGAGTGCGGCCCCCTCCGCCATCGTCCAGCGCACGGTCTCGTCCCGCAGCCGCCCGCCCCGCCGCGGCGCGCGCCAGGCGAGGGCGGCGACCAGTTCGTCGGTGCTCTTCACGCCCGCGCCGTCGGGAAGCGCGGCGAGGGCGAGGAGGATCCGCCGCCGCGACGCAGGCGCCAGCGGACGGCGCAGATCCTCCGACAGCGGCGCAATCGGCTTGTCCTTCGCGTCCCGCCCGCCGGCGAGGCCGGGCAGCCGGGGCAGTTCGAGCCAGGCCTGCGCGACCGTCATCCAGCGCTGCGCGGTCGGCGACGCGAGCCACGAATCCGTGAGCGTCGTCGGCACCCATTCCGGCGTGGTCGCTTCGCTGTCGGCCACCAGCCCGGCGCCGACCGCGATCTCCGCCAGCAGGGTCACCCGTGTCTCGTCGACGTCGAGATCCTTGGCGAGCTTCTTCAGTTCGCGGACCCCGAGCCCGCCGGACTTCAGCACCGGCGGCGGCGTCTCCGACCACGCACGAAGCATGCTTTCGGTCTGGCGCAAGAACTCCATCGCCTCGCCGGCCGCCGTCGCGTCCACTGTGGACGGCTGATGCGGATGCGTGGGGAGCTCCGGTTCGCGCAGCGACGCCGGGTCGAACACCGACCCGCCGCGAAGCGCGATCCCGATCTCGCGCGGCAGCTCGACGGTCTGGTCGTCCCGGCGCAGCAGCAGGCCACGCGCGAGCAGGCGCTGGACAGGGTTCCGCGCCCGCTCCAGCGGGACGTCGGCCGACGCGTCGCGGGTGCGGCCGATCGGCGGCCCGGCGGCCAGCGTCGTCAGCAGGGCTCGTTCATCCTCGCCGGCCTCCGCGAGCGCGGCCTCGATGTCCGTTCCGGCGAGCGAGGGCGACGACGACCCGAGCCCGGCGGGGAAGGGACCGAGCGCGTCACGGGCCGACGGCGGGACGCGCAGCGCGTCGTCCTCGCCCCAGACCAGGGCCCGCTTGCGCAACAGCGCCAGCGGCTCGCCGATCTTCGTGCCCACGAGCCGCGCGACCTCGGCCGCGGCGACCGGATCGGTGTCCGCTCCGGCCAGCAGGAGAGCGTCGAGGACGGAGAGAGTGAAGGTGTCGAGGTCTTCGCAAGCACGCGCGACGGAGCCCGGCGTGCCGGCCCGGGTGGCGAGCACGATGGTGTCGGACGGGGGTGGCGTGGACAGGTCGCGACGCGTGCGCAGCAGTGCGGCGAGAGCGTCGTCGGACTCCTGGCGCAGCCAGTCCGCCAGGGATGGCGCGGGCATAGACGACCAGGATACCGGGCGGGTGGTGGCCCGCCAGTGGCGTTCGGGCAGACTGTCCCGTGAGAACGGCTTGACCATGCTCTGGAGGACGTTGTGGCGAAGGGCGATAACAAGAAGCGCGCGGGCATCGACCCCACGTGGCCCGGTGAAGACGGGGAGCACCCCGTCACCGAGCTCGCGTCCGATCGGCAGGGCGCGCTGTCCCCGTTCGGCGACGTGACCTTCCCGCTCGAGAACGTGCCTTACGTGCACCCCGAGACCGAGATCAACCGGTAGAAAAAGCTACTCGCCGGTTACCCCTGCGAAGGTCCGTGGCGGTCGTCACGGGAGTAGGTTTTCGATCGACCTATTCGAGCGTTCCTCAGCGGGGGTAGTGCCATGCCGGTTCCCGGTCCCGGATATTCGATCACCGTCCGGGTGGAGGCCCCCGCGTCGTCCACCGCGGCGGGTGACCTGACGACCGCCGTCGGCAGGGTCGGCGGTGTGCTGACCGCGTTCGACGTCGTCGAGTCGCACCCCGAGTCGATCGTCGTCGACATCAGCGCCAACGCCCTGTCGGAGAACCACGCGCAGGACATCACGCAGACCCTGGACTCGCTGCCGGGCGTGCGCGTGCGCAAGGTCTCCGACCGGACGTTCCTGATCCACCTCGGCGGCAAGATCGAGGTCACCCCCAAGGTGGCGCTCCGTAACCGTGACGATCTCTCCCGCGCGTACACGCCGGGCGTCGCCCGCGTCTGCCAGGCGATCGCGGCGAACCCCGAGGACGCGCGCCGCCTGACCATCAAGCGCAACACCGTCGCGGTGCTCACCGACGGCTCCGCGGTGCTGGGCCTCGGCAACATCGGCCCGGCCGCCGCGCTCCCGGTGATGGAGGGCAAGGCGGCGCTGTTCAAGAAGTTCGCCGACGTCGACGCGTGGCCGGTCTGCCTGGACACCCAGGACACCGAAGAGATCATCATGATCGCGAAGGCGCTCGCGCCGGTCTACGCGGGCATCAACCTCGAGGACATCGCCGCGCCGCGCTGCTTCGAGATCGAGAAGCGCCTGCGTGAGCAGCTCGACATCCCGGTGTTCCACGACGACCAGCACGGCACCGCGATCGTCGTGGTCGCCGCGCTGCGCAACGCCCTGCGCGTGGTCGGGAAGAACATCGAAGACTGCAAGATCGTCGTCAGCGGCGTCGGCGCGGCGGGCTCGGCGATCATCCGCTTGATCCTCGGCAAGAACCCGGGTGACATCGTGGCCGCCGACATCGACGGCATCGTGCACTCCGCGCGCGGCAACCTCGACGAGAACCTGACCTGGATCGCCGAGCACACGAACAAGGAGCAGCAGGCGGGCACGCTGCACGAGGCGCTCGTCGGCGCCGACGTGTTCATCGGCGTCTCCGCGCCGAACCTGTTCGGGGCCGAGCAGGTCGCGACCATGAAGTCCGACGCCGTCGTGTTCGCGCTGGCCAACCCGGACCCGGAGATCGACCCGCTGGAAGCGCAGAAGCACGCGGCCGTGGTCGCCACCGGCCGCAGCGACTTCCCGAACCAGATCAACAACGTGCTCGCGTTCCCCGGTGTCTTCCGCGGGCTGCTCGACGCGCAGGCGCACCACATCGACGACTCGATGCTCCTCGCGGCCGCCGACGCCATCGCGGACGTGGTGGATAACGGCAAGCTGAACGCTTCGTTCATCGTGCCGAGCGTGTTCGACAGCGCGGTCGCCCCCGCCGTGGCCGAAGCCGTGAAGAAAGCGGCTAAGGCCGTCAAAGCTGCTCAGTCTGCCGAGCGCTGACGAAACCGGCTTCGGGAGACCCCGTAGCCGGAAGTGATACCAAATCTCCCTTGCTCCATTCGGAGTCCTCGTCATCACTGAGGCCGACCTCGTGGCCGACTTCAGGGTGACGACTCCGCGCCCGGCCCGCTCATAGGCTCGATCCCGACCAAGAAGTCGATCATGACGGGGGTTGGGGATGAATCGCTCTGTCCTGAGCAGGATCGGGACACTCACGGCCGCGGCGGCGACCGTGGCGGTACTCGTACCGGCCACGGCGTCCGCCGCGGTCTCGTCTGTGCGCTGGGGGCCGTGTCCGGAGGACGTGGCCGCGCCAGGGGTCGAATGCGGCACCTTGCCGGTCCCGCTCGACTACCGGAAGCCCGACGGCGCCACCATCGACATCGCCGTTTCGAAACTCGCCAGCACCAAGCCGGCGAAGCGGCGCGGGATCATGCTGACGAACCCGGGCGGCCCCGGCGGGCCCGGGCTGTCGATGCCCGCCGAACTGCGGGCGGCGGGCATGCCGTCGAGTGTGCTCGACGCGTACGACGTCATCGGGTTCGACCCGCGCGGGATCGGGCGCAGCACACCGGTCACCTGCGATCTCAAGCCTGAGCAGCAGGTGAGCAACGTCCCGCCGTACGCGCGCGACGCGGCGGCGGTGGCCGAGCGGGCGACGTACGTGGCCGGTATCGCGAAGCAGTGCGGTGAGTCGAAGACAGCCGCGAACCTGCCGTACATCACCACGGCCAACACCGCCCGCGACATGGACCGCGTCCGGGAAGCCCTCGGTGAGAAGAAGCTCTCGTACTACGGCGTCTCCTACGGCAGCTACCTGGGCGCCGTGTACTCGACGCTGTTCCCGCAGCAGACCGATCGCGTCGTGATCGACAGCGTGACCGGTCCTGGCGGGCTCGATCCGGCCACCTCGCGTCGCCTGGCGGAGGGGTTCGAGGACCGCTTCCCGGACTTCGCGAAATGGGCGGCGGCGCGGCACGCGAGCTACGGGCTGGGCCGCACGCCGCAGCAGGTGACCGCGAAGTTCTACGAACTCGCCGCCAAACTCGACGGCGGCGCGGTCCCTGGCGTGGACGGCGCGGCGTTCCGGATGGGCACGTTCGGCGCGCTCTACTCGACCAGGTCCTTCCCGGTGCTCGCGCAGCAGTGGCAGGCGTTCGATGGCGAAGGCGTCTCGAAGCAGGCCGCCGAGACGGCGCAGATCGACGTGTCGCAGCTGCTGTCCGGACAGTTGCACGTGGTCTGCAACGACGCGAACTGGCCGGAGGACGTCGGGACCTACCAGCGCAACGTCGCCAAGGACCGGGTGAAGTACCCGATGTTCGGCGCGGCGGGGGCGAACATCTGGGCCTGCGCGTACTGGCCGTCCGAGCAGATCGAGCCGACGGTACGGATCGGCGACCGGGGACCGTCGAACATCCTGATGGTGCAGAACCTGCGTGACCCAGCGACTCCGCTGAGCGGTGCCGAGGAGATGCGCCGCGCACTCGGTGACCGGGCGCGGATCGTGACCGTGGACGAGGGCGGGCACGGCGTCTGGCTGAGCGACGAGAACGCTTGCGGCAACAACGCCGTCAACCGGTTCCTCGTGGAGGGCAAGCGTCCGGTGCGCGACACGGCCTGTGCCGCGGACAAGGGAGGGCTCTTCGCTTCGATGACGCCGGAGCAGCGGCAGGAACGCGAGAAGGCGCTCGACGAGGTTCGCTCGAAGCAACGGATGTTCTGAGGACTAGCCTGCTTGGCGTGAGTGAACTCAGCCACGTCGACCATACGGGTGCCGCCCGTATGGTCGACGTTTCCGGCAAGACGCCCACCGCCCGCACCGCGCTGGCGGGCGGCACCGTGCACACCACGGCCGAGGTGCTCGGCCTGCTGGCGACGGACGGGCTACCCAAGGGCGACGCCCTCGCGACCGCCCGGATCGCGGGCATCATGGGCGCGAAGAAGGTGCCCGAGCTGATTCCGCTGTGCCACCAGATCGCGCTGTCCGGGGTGAAGGTCGAGTTCGCCCTCGCCGAGACCGCCGTGCACATCACCGCGACCGCGAAGACCGACGACCGGACCGGCGTCGAGATGGAGGCGCTGACCGCCGTCGCCGTCGCCGGGCTGACCCTGCACGACATGATCAAGGCCGTCGATCCCGCGGCGACCCTCGACGATGTCCGCCTGATCCGCAAGGACGGCGGCAAGACCGGGACCTGGGAGCGGCCGTGAACCGCGTCGCGAGGGTGATCGTGGCGTCGAACCGTGCCGCGAAGGGGGTCTACGAGGACACGACCGGTCCGGTCATCACGGACTGGCTCGCCTCACGCGGCTGGGACGTGCCCGGGCCCGTGGTCGTCGAGGACGGGGACCCGGTCGGTGAAGCGTTGCGCGACGCCGTCGCGGCCGGGGTCCAGGTGATCGTGACGACCGGCGGCACCGGCATCTCGCCGACGGACCGCACCCCGGACGTCACCCGCGCCGTCCTCGACTACGAACTCCCCGGCGTCGCGGACGCGATCCGGGCCGCCGGACTGCCCAAGGTGCCCACGGCCGTGCTCTCACGCGGGATCGCCGGCGTCGCCGGCCGGACCCTGGTGGTGAACCTGCCCGGCTCACGCGGCGGCGTGAAGGACGGCCTGGGCGTACTGGACGGGATCCTCGACCACGCCGTCGACCAGCTGGCGGGCGGCGACCACCCACGGGAGGCACAGCAGTGAGCGTTCGGGTCGCACGGATCGCGGTGGTCGACGAGCCGCTTTCGGTCGAAGAACACGCCCGGCTGGTGGACGACGCGGCCGCGGGCGCCGTGGTCACCTTCGGCGGGGTCGTTCGGGACCACGACGGCGGGCGTTCGGTGGAACGGCTCGCCTACGAAGGCCACCCCAGCGCCGCCGACGTGCTCGCGGAGGTCGTCTCGGACCTCTCGGGAAAGTGGACCGGCGTACGCGCGGTCGCTGTCAGTCACCGGCTGGGCGCGCTGGCCATCGGGGATGTCGCGCTGGCCTGCGCCGTGGCGGCCGAGCACCGGGGCCAGGCCTTCGCGGCCTGTTCGGAGCTGGTCGACGAGGTCAAGGCGCGGTTGCCGGTGTGGAAGCACCAGCACTTCAGCGACGGCAGCGACGAGTGGGTCAACTCGCCGTAGCGAGGTGACCGAGCCGTGAGCGGCGTGCAATGAAAGGTCCTTTCCTCGCAAAATTTGCAAGGAAAGGACCTTTCATTGCACGCGCGCGGGCGGCCGGGCCTGGGGCGCCGGACCCCCGGACACGACAAGGCCCCACCGCCGGGGGAATGGCGCGGTGGGGCCTTGTCAGTCGTGACGTGGCCGCGCGGGGAATCCCGCGGGCATCACGACTTACCGGTGCTCAAGAGCTCACTTGGTGGCGAGCTTCTGGCCGACGACGATGAAGTCGGCGTTCGGCACGTACTCCTTGTTCAGGTCCTGCAGCTTCTGGAAGCCGCCCTGGACGTTGAACTTGGAGGCGATCTTGGACAGCGTGTCGCCGGCCACGACGGTGTAGTCACCCGCCGGGTTCGAGCTCGCGACATTGGCGGCGGCCGGGGCCGGGGCCTGCTGCTTGGTGACCGGAGCGGTCGACTTCTTCGGGGTCACCTTCTTGGTGGCCTTCGGGGCGGTCGACTTGGCCTTGGCGGGGCTGGCGGAGCCGCCCTTCTTGCCACAGTGCGGCCACGCGCCGATGCCCTGGCCCTGGAGGACCCGCTCGGCGACGGCGATCTGCTGCTCGCGCGACGCGTTGTGCGCGCTGCCGGTGCCACCGTAGGCGCGCCAGGTGCTCTGCGAGAACTGCAGACCACCGTAGTAGCCGTTACCGGTGTTGGTGTTCCAGTTTCCGCTGCTCTCGCACTGCGCGATGGCGTCCCAGTTGGTCGCCGACGCGGGGGTCGCGGCGATGGCGAGGGGGGCGCCGACCGCGACGCCCGCAATGGCAACGCGAGCGATGTGACGGGTGGCGGCGGACATCTTGCGGTGCTTGCCTCGGTAAGACATGTGAGTACATCTCGCTTCCTGCGCCTACGAGTCTGTGCTGAGGGAAGGACTCGCGGGTCCTGGCCGGCCGTCTCAGGCCGGCTGACTTCGCCGGACGCACGCCGCGTCGGCTCTGTCCCCTCGTCCCTGTCCGGAAATGCTTTCGCTCGGGGTTGGGTCCGGGAATCCGTTGGACAGGGCTCGGCGCTACGGGTTCCCGGTGTTGCGTGGTCGGTCGGGGCCAACCGAAAAGCGACGGTACGTAACGAACGGCCTGATCGGAAATTATTCGAGCTGTGACCTACATCACAGTAACAGCACGCAACCCATAACGATTCGGCTGTTTATGCAGGTCAGCGGGCCGTTATCGGACCGTTTCCTGGCCGAGATAATTCACGGATCGTGAGGCTTGCATCACGTGGATTAAGGGCTGACTGGCCCATTCGTGCGCCTTCGCGCGCTATTGGGCCGCGCACTTTAGCGAGACCTCAAGAAGTTCGCCAGCCCTGGCAGGTCGTCCGTATTCAGGTGGTCGACTCCGGCGTCGGCCAGCTCTTTCCAAAGCGCGTCACGTGCGGGGCCGGCGGTGTCCGGCGTCGCCCAAAAGCGCACTCGCTGGCCCGCCGCGTGGGCGCTTTCGACCATTTCGTGTAGTTTTGCCCGCTCCGCGGCCGGGAAGGGGCCTTCGCCGGTCCAGGTGAACAGCCCGGTCCAGGAGTCCGAGACCAGCGGGGTCATCCGGCGGTCCGAGCCGATGCCGAGGTCGTTCTGGTCCTTGATCCGGCCGTCGTAGAAGGCGAGCCGGAACTTCTGCCCGAGCATCACGTCCTTGGGCCGCCCGCCGGAGATCACCGCGGTGACGGCCCGCTTCTGTACGTGCCCGAACGCGTACAGAGAGAAGAGGAAGGAGTAGCGCGGGTCGTACAGCCGCTTCTCCAGCGCCGCGTACGTGCTGTTCGCGTCCCCCTTGACGTCGATCAGCAACTGGAACTCGACACGCTGCCGGTAGACGCCGACGCCGTGGTTGGCCAGGACGCGCTTGCGCAGCGGCTCCAGGTAGAGCGACTCGAGTGTGCGGTCCGGGCGGGTGTCGGCGAGGTCGTGCGCGACCAGCAACTGCCCGTCCACCAGGAAGATGTCGGCCTCGACGCTGGTGAAGCCCTGGTCGAGCGCGTCCTGCAGCGGACGCGTGTGCTCGTAGTCGTTGTGGCTGTGCGCCTGCGGCAGCGGCCGGACGCCGCGCTCGGAGGCGGAGGCGGGGGCGGTCGCGAGGCTCGTGGCGGCGACCGCGGCGAGCAGCGCGGCGAGGACACGGCGGGGAGTGATCACTGGCGCATCCTCGGCGGCGTCGGCGACCGGCCGGTGAATTCCGGACGGACCGCAGGTCAAAGGCCCCGGAACGGCTCGCGGGGGAGCAAGGGACCTTTGCTCTCACTTTCCCGCGTTTCCGCAGGTCAGCCACCCGCGAACGGCGGCAGGACGTCCAGTTCGGCGCCCTCGGTCAGCGGTCGCGTGAGATCCCGCACGGCGACGCCGTCCAGCAGGTATGAGACCGCTTCGAGCAGCTTCGCGAGCTTTTCCGGGTGAAGTTCACGCAGTCGGGCGACGGCGTCGGCGACGCGGGCGCCGTCCGGCAGGGTCACCTTCTCCTCGTCGAGGCCGGCGGCCGCGCGAGCCGAGGCGAAGTACCGCACCACGATGGTCACCATGTCAGCCGCCGATCGCGCTCATCGGCCGGATCGGCTGCGCGAACCCGGCCTCGTTGATCTCGTGTCCGGCGAGCTTGCCCCACATGGTCGTCCGCCAGGCGTCCGCCACCTCTTCTTCGCGCGCGCCCGCGCGCACGAGGGCGCGTAGGTCGGTCTCGTCGTTGCTGAACAGGCACGAGCGCACCGCGCCGTCCGCGGTCAGCCGGGTGCGCTCGCAGGCGCCGCAGAAGGGGCGGGTCACCGACGCGATCACACCGACGTCGCCCGGTCCGCCGTCGACCAGCCAGCGTTCGGCGGGCGCCCCGCCCCGCGCGGCGGGGAACGGCGACAGCGAGAACTCCTCGCCGAGCATGCCGAGGATCTCCTCGGCGGTGATCATGTCGGCCCGGTTCCAGCCGTGCTGCGCGTCCAGCGGCATCTGCTCGATGAACCGCAGGTGGTAGCCCTCGGCGAGGCAGAACTTCAGCAGCGGCACGGCCTGGTCCTCGTTCAGTCCGCGCATCAGGACCGCGTTGACCTTCACCGGGTCCAGCCCGGCCTCCCTCGCGGCGGCCATGCCGGCGAACACGTGCGGAAGCCGGTCGCGGCGCGTGATCGTCTCGAACAGCGCGCGGTCGACGGTGTCCAGCGAGACATTGATCCGGTCCAAGCCGGCGTCGGCGAGCGACTTCGCGCGCTTCGCGAGCCCGATCCCGTTGGTGGTCATGGAAAGCCGCGGTCGCGGTTCGAGTGCCGCGACGCGCTCGACGATCTTCTCCAGCCCTTGGCGCAGCAGCGGTTCGCCGCCGGTGAGCCGGATGTCGGTGACGCCGAGCCGTTCGACGGCGATCCGCAGCAGGAACACGAGTTCGTCGTCGGTCAGCACGTCCGCGCTCGGCATCCATTCGAGCCCCTCGGCGGGCATGCAATAGGTGCAGCGCAGATTGCACTTGTCGGTGAGCGACACCCGCAGGTCGGTCGCGACCCGGCCGAAGGTGTCGATCAGCGCGGGATTGTCCGGCCTGGGCACGGTTGGGCCGCCGCGTGTACCGGGGACACGGGGAAACCCGAGATCGACTGCTGTCATTGTCACCAGACTAACCCCGAACGGGGCGAAACCGACTGTCTAGAATCCCTTTTCGCATCGAATCGGAAGGGTTTCCGGATGGCGAAATATCCGCTCTCGGCGGAGGAATTGGCCAGGTTCGCCGATCTCGGCAGGGAAGGCGGCACGCTGACCGTCCTCCGGCACACGCGCATCGCCGAGCGGATGGGCCTGTCGGCCACCGATCACCAGGTCCTCGAGCTCGCCGGCCAGACGCCGGGACCGTTGACAGCGGGCAGGATCGCCGAACTGACCGGGTTGTCGACGGGTGCTGTGACCGGCGTCATGGACAGGCTCGAAAAAGCAGGCCTCGCCCGCCGCGTCCGCGACACCGTCGACCGCCGGAAAGTCCTGATAGAGGTCGTTCCGGACGCGCTGGAGCGGCACGCGCCGCTCTTCGAATCCGCGTACACGAACATGAAGAACGTCCTCGAACGGTTCTCCCCCGAGGAACGGAAAGTGCTCGAACGTTTCCAGAGCGCGTTGCTCGATGGCCTCCGCGACGAACTCCCCGGCAATTCCTCGCCCGCGTAGCTTTTCCGCATCTGCGGAAGTAACCTGCCAGACATGCCGCAATTCCGGTTGTCTGAAGCCGCTCGCCTGCTCGGCGTCAGCGATGACACCGTCCGCCGCTGGGTGCGCGCGGGCCAGTTGACCGCGTTCGACGACTCGGCGGGCCGCAAGGTCGTCGACGGCGCCGAACTCGCCGCGTTCGCCAAGGCGCAGGCCGAACAGCCCGAGGATCCTTCGAGCGTCGGCCGCTCCGCGCGGAACCGGTTCGTCGGGCTCGTCACCGAAGTGATCACGGACAAGGTGATGGCACAGGTCGAGCTGCAATGCGGCCCGCATCGCGTGGTCTCGCTGATGAGCGCCGAGGCCGTCCGCGAACTCGGACTGCGGCCGGGGGTGCTCGCGGTCGCCGTCGTCAAGGCGACCACCGTCTTGATCGAAACCCCGGAAGGAAGCCGATGAGGAAGCTCGGCCCCGTCCTGCTCGCGCTGGCGCTGGCCGCGACCGCCTGTGGTTCGGAGGCGGCGTCTCAAGGAGGGGGAAGGACGCTCACCGTGTTCGCGGCGGCGTCGCTGACCGAGTCGTTCGGGGTGCTGGGCAAGCGGTTCGAGGCACAGAACTCCGGGGTGACCGTGAAGTTCAGCTTCGAGGGCTCCTCGGCGCTGGTCCAGAAGCTGACTCAAGGCGCGAAGGCGGACGTCTTCGCGTCGGCGGACCAGGCCAATATGGACAAGGCAGCCAAGGGCGACGTGATCGACGGGCAGCCGTCGGTGTTCGCCACCAACCGGCTCGCCATCGCGGTCGGCAAGGGCAATCCGAAGGGCATCAAGAGCCTGGCGGATCTCGCGAAGGACGGGCTGACCGTGGTCGTCTGCGCGCCGCAGGTGCCGTGCGGGTCGGCGGCGAAGAAGGTCCAGCAGACGTCCGGGGTCACGCTCAAGCCGTCGAGCGAGGAGCAGGACGTCAAGTCGGTGCTCGCGAAGGTGCGGTCGGGCGACGCCGACGCCGGGCTCGTCTACGTCACCGACGCGACCTCGGCGGCCGCGAACGTGGACAAAGTGGACTTCGCGGAGGCTGCGGGCGCTGTCAACGACTACCCGATCGCGGTGGTGAAGGACGCTCCGCAGGCTCAGCTCGCCGGGCTGTTCAGGGACTTCGTCCTGGGCGAGGAAGGCAAGAAGGAACTCGCGAAGGTCGGTTTTGGCGCGCCCTGACCCCGCAACTCGTCACCTGCTTGCGATGGATGCGCGCGCAAGTAGGCGGCGAATTGCGGGGGGAGCGGTGCCGTGGGTGCTGTGGCCGCCGGCGGTGTGCGCGCTGGCGCTGGTGGTGCTGCCGGTGGTCGGCCTGCTGGTGCGCTCGGACCTGAGCCGCTTCCCGAGCCTCATCACCTCGACGTCGTCGCTGAACGCGCTCAAGCTCTCGCTGATCACCGCCGGACTGTCCACTGTGGCCAGTGTGCTGCTCGGGGTCCCGCTCGCCGTGGTGCTCGCGCGCTCGCGGGCGCGCGGCGTGCGCGTGCTGCGCGCGGTGGTGTTGCTGCCGCTGGTCCTGCCGCCGGTGGTCGGCGGCCTGGCGCTGCTGTACCTGTTGGGCCGCAAGGGTTTCCTGGGCATCCTGGTGACCGCGCTGACCGGAGAGCAGGTGCCGTTCACCACGGCCGCGGTGGTCATCGCGCAGACGTTCGTCGCGATGCCGTTCCTGGTGGTCAGCCTCGAAGGAGCCCTTCGCGGTGCCGGTGACCGGTACGAAAGGGTCGCGTCGACGCTGGGTGCCAAGCCGTGGACGGTGTTCCGCCGGGTCACGCTGCCGCTGCTGCTGCCCGCGCTCGGTTCGGGCATCGTGCTGAGCTTCGCGCGGGCGCTGGGCGAGTTCGGCGCGACGATCACCTTCGCCGGCAGCCTGGAAGGGGTGACCCGGACCCTGCCACTGGAGGTCTACACGCAGGCCGAGGTCGACGTCGACAGCGCGGTGGCGCTCGCGTTGCTGCTCATCCTGGTCGCCGTCGCGGTGATCGCGCTCGCCCGGCCGCGCGCGCTCGAAGGGGTCCGGTCGTGACCCTTTCGGCGGAGATCGCCCTCCGGCGCGGCGAGTTCACCCTGGACGTCGGCTTCGAAGTCCCCGACGGCGGTGTGCTCGCGCTGCTCGGCCCGAACGGGTCGGGGAAGTCCAGTGTGCTCGGTTGCCTCGCCGGCCTGCTCCGGCCCGATCGCGCGCGGATCACCCTCGACGGCCGCGACCTGGCGGGCCTGCCGCCGCACGCGCGCGGTATCGGCCTGCTCTCCCAGGACGCCCTGCTCTTCCCGCATCTGTCCGCTTTGGACAACGTCGCCTTCGCGCCGCGATCGACCGGCACCGGACGCGCCGAGGCCAAGAGGCTCGCGCGGGAGTGGCTGACCGACGTGGACGCGCTCGAACTGGTCGGACGGCGGCCCGCGCAACTCTCCGGCGGGCAGGCGCAGCGGGTCGCGATCGCGCGGGCACTGGCGGCCGAGCCGGGGCTTCTGCTGCTCGACGAGCCCTTCGCCGCGCTGGACGTCGACGCGGCACCCGCGATCCGAGGGCTGCTCCGGCGGGTGCTGCGTTCCGGACCGCCGACCGTGCTGGTCACCCACGACCCGCTCGACGCGCTGGCGCTGGCCGATCACGTGGCCGTCCTCGGCGACGGCCGGATCGTCGAACGCGGCGAGACCCGCAAGGTGCTCTCCGCGCCGCGCACGGCGTTCACCGCGCGGATCGCCGGGCTCAATCTGGTGCCCGGCATCGCCGTTGAGGGCGGTTTGCGCACGTCAGGCGGGCTGTCGCTGGCCGGGATCCCGGCGGAGGACGTCGTCGTCGACGAGGCGGCCGTGGCCGTCTTCGCCCCCAGCGCCGTCGCGGTGTACCTGCGGGACGGTGAGCACCGGGGCAGCCCGCGCAACACCGTCGAGGGAGTCGTCGACGCGCTCGAACCGCACGGACCGGTGATCCGCGTCCGGACCCGCGGTGACGACTGGGCGGCGGGTCTCGCCGCCGACCTGACCCCCGCCGCGGTCGCCGAACTGGCGCTCGAACCCGGGACACCGGTCAATCTTTCGGTCAAGGCGGCGTCCGTGGCTGTTCACGCGGTCTCCGATCATTAGGGTGGGACCCATGAACGAGCGCCGTTGGACATACCTCAGCGACATGGATGGCGTGCTGGTCCAGGAGGAGCACCTCGTACCCGGCGCGGACGAGTTCCTCAAGGAACTGCGCGCCAACGACATCGGCTTCCTGGTGCTGACCAACAACTCGATCTACACCCCGCGCGACCTGCGGGCGAGGCTCGAGCGGACCGGTCTCGACATCCCCGAGGAGGCGATCTGGACCTCCGCGCTGGCGACGGCGAAGTTCCTCGCGTCGCAGCGGCCGAACGGCTCGGCGTTCGTGATCGGCGAAGCCGGGCTCACCACGGCGCTGCACGAAGTCGGCTACGTGCTGACCGAACGCGACCCGGACTACGTCGTCCTCGGCGAGACGCGCACGTACAGCTTCAGCGCGATCACCCGCGCGATCAGGCTCATCGAGGGCGGCGCGAAGTTCATCGCCACCAACCCCGACGCCACCGGCCCGAGCATGGAGGGCTCGATGCCCGCCACCGGCTCGGTCGCCGCGCTGATCGAAAAGGCCACCGGCCGCTCTCCGTACTACGTCGGCAAGCCGAACCCGCTGATGATGCGCTCGGCGCTGCGGCGGCTCGGCGCGCATTCGGAGTCGACGCTGATGATCGGCGACCGGATGGACACCGACGTCCACTCGGGAATCGAGGCCGGTTTGCAGACGATCCTGGTGCTGACCGGCATCTCCTCGCGGGAGAGCGCCGAGCACTACCCGTACCGGCCGACCAAGATCATCGACTCGATCGCCGATCTGGTCGGGCGCACCGGCGACCCCTTCGCCGAAGGCTGAGCGACACATCCGGATGCGGAGGGCTTATCGTCAGACGATGCACGACGATCAGCCCGCGTCCCCGACCTATGTGGTCGGTGACGTGCACGGACACCGGGACGAGCTTGCCGAGACGCTCCGGGAGAAAGGGCTGCTCGACTCCGACGACGACTGGGCAGGTGGCGAAGCGACCCTCTGGTTCCTCGGCGACTTCGTCGACCGTGGACCCGACGGTGTCGGCGTGATCGACCTGGTGATGCGGCTCGAAAGGCAGGCCGCCGCGGCGGGCGGGCGCTGCGGGACGCTGCTGGGCAACCACGAGATCCTGCTGCTCGGGATGTACCACTTCGGCGACACGGAGGTGCCGTCCGACTTCGGGCCGCGCAGCTTCGCCCGCAGCTGGGAGATCAACGGCGGACTGCTCGAAGACCAGGACAGGCTCACTCCGCAGCACATCGAATGGCTGACCTCCCGCCCGATGCTGACGCTGGCCGCGGACCACCTGCTGATGCATTCGGACACGCTCGAGTACCTCGGGTGGGGCGAGAACATCGACGAGATCAACGCGCGTGGCCGCGAGATCCTCCAAGGCAGCGACATCCAGGCCTGGTGGGACGTGTGGCGGCGGATGACCACGCGCTACGCCTTCCGCGGCCCCGAAGGCGCCGACGTCGCGCAACAGCTCATGGACCGGCTCGGCGGCGAGCGGATCGTGCACGGGCACAGCGTCATCGCCGACCAGCTCGGCATCCACCCCGCGCAGATCGAGGGGCCGTACCTCTACGCGGGCGGGAAGGCGCTGGGGATCGACGGCGGGTTGTTCGTCGGCGGCCCCTGCCTCATCGTTTCGCTGCCTTGGGAGCCCGAAGACTGAGCCATCAGGCCTCGTGAGTGGCCTCCCCGCGCGCGCAATGAAGGACGCTTTCATAGCAAAATTTGCAATGAAAGCGTCCTTCATTGCAGGGCCCGGGGGCGCCTCACGGTGGGGCCGGGGGCAGTCAGGGGAGCTCCACGATCTCCTTGCCCAGCGGCATCAGCGAGACCGGGATCATCTTGAAGTTCGCCACGCCCAGCGGGATCCCGATGATCGTGATGCACAGCGCCACCCCGGTCAGCACGTGCCCGATGGCGAGCCAAAGCCCGGCGAAGAGGAACCAGATGACGTTGCCGATCGTCGACGCGGCCCCGGAGTCGCGCCGGTCCACCACGGTGCGGCCGAACGGCCAGAGCGCGTAGGCAGCGATCCGGAACGACGCCAGCCCGAACGGGATGGTGACGATCAGGATGCAGCAGATGACACCGGCGACGATGTAGCCGAGTGCCATCCACAGGCCGCACAGCACGAGCCAGATGACGTTCAGGATCAGGCGCATCAGACGTGCAACTCCCCGCTGGCCACGGTGACCGCCTGGCCCGAAAGCAGGACGCGGTCGCCTTCGAGACTCATCCGCACGATGCCGCCGCGGGCCGAGGCCTGTTCGCCGACGAGCTTGTCCCGGCCGAGGCGAGCGGCCCAGTACGGCGCGAGGACGCAGTGCGCGGAGCCGGTGACGGGGTCTTCGTCGATGCCGACGCCCGGCGCGAAGAACCGGGTGACGAAGTCGATCCCGTCGACGTCGCCGGGGGCGGTGACCATCAGCCGCCCGTTCCAGTGCCCGCGCAGCGCGGCCAGATCCGGTGCGAGCGAGCGCACCACGGACGCGTCGTCCACCACCGCGAACAGGTTGTGCTTACTGCGCCCGACGTACTCGAAGGAGACGCCCGGCAGGATCGGCGACAGGTCGTCGCCGGACTCGCGGGGCGGATCCGACGGGAAGTCCATCGACACCCAGCCGTCTTCGGCGCGGCAGCGCAACTCGCCGCTTCTCGTCGTGAAGGTCTGCTCGCCGCCGAGGACGTGCGTGGTCGCCAACGTCGCGTGCCCGCACAGGTCGACTTCGGTCTCCGGCGTGAACCAGCGAAGCGACTTCGGGCCTTCGCCCCCGACCTCGACGAAGGCCGTCTCGGCGTGCTTCAACTCGGCGGCGACCGACTGCATCCAGCCCGCGTCGCCCGGCGAGTCCAGCAGCACGACGCCGGCGGAATTACCGGCGAAGGCTTCGGAGGTGAAGGCGTCGACGATGTAGAGGCGCATGATCCCGACGATATCGGCCACGACCCGGCCCGGCCTCCGGGTTTCCCCTGAGGTGGTCTCCACTTGCAGGTGGCCGTGGTCACGCCGCGTTCTTAGACTCGACGCGTCGATGCCGCCGAACGCAGGAGTTTCCATGCCTGACGCCCCCGCATTACCGAGCTATGCATCGGGAATCTCGGACACCCCGCTGCTGGGGGACACCATCGGGGACAACTTCGACCGCATCGTCGCCGCCTTCGGCGACCGGGACGCGCTCGTCGACCGGGCGGCCGGGAAACGCTGGACCTACGACGAACTCGCCGCCGAGGTGAACGCGCTCGCGTCGGGTCTGCTGGACCTCGGGATCGCCAAGGGCGACCGCGTCGGCATCTGGTCGCCGAACCGGTGGGAGTGGACCTGCGTCCAGTACGCCACCGCGAAGATCGGCGCGATCCTGGTCAACATCAACCCGGCGTACCGCTCGCACGAACTCGAGTACGTGCTGAACCAGGCCGGGATCAAGCTCATCGTGGCCGCGAACTCGTTCAAGACCTCGGACTACGCGGGCATGATCGCCGAAGCGGGGCCGAAATGCCCGGCGCTGGAACACGTCGTGCTGCTCGACGGCCCCGCGTGGCCGTCACTGCTGGAGATCGGTGCCAAAGCCGACCACGCGCCGCTGGCCAAGCGTCAGAGCGAGCTCTCCGCGGACGACCCCATCAACATCCAGTACACGTCCGGCACCACGGGTTTCCCCAAGGGCGCCACGCTCAGCCACCACAACATCCTCAACAACGGCTACTTCGTCGGCGAACTCTGCAACTACACCGAAGCCGACAAGATCTGCATCCCGGTGCCCTTCTACCACTGCTTCGGCATGGTGATGGGCAATCTCGCGGCGACGAGCCACGGCGCGTGCATGGTCATCCCGGCGCCCGCGTTCGAGCCGAAGGCCACCCTCGAAGCCGTCGCGGCCGAGAAATGCACGTCCCTGTACGGGGTTCCGACGATGTTCATCGCCGAACTGGCCGACCCGGACTTCGCTTCCCACGACCTGTCCTCGCTGCGCACCGGGATCATGGCGGGCTCGCCTTGCCCGGTCGAGGTGATGAAGCAGGTCATCGATCGGATGGGCATGGCGGAGGTGTCGATCTGCTACGGCATGACCGAGACGTCGCCGGTGTCCACGCAGACGCGCGCGGACGATTCGGTGGAGCGGCGGGTGTCGACGGTCGGCCGGGTCGGACCGCAGCTGGAGGTCAAGGTCGTCGATCCGGAGACCGGGCTGACCGTGCCGCGCGGCGAACCGGGCGAACTCTGCACCCGCGGCTACTCGGTGATGCTCGGTTACTGGGAGCAGGCCGACAAGACGGCCGAGGCGATCGACGCGGCCCGGTGGATGCACACCGGCGACCTCGCGATCATGGACGCCGACGGGTACGTCAACATCACCGGCCGCATCAAGGACATGGTCATCCGAGGCGGCGAAAATCTGTACCCGCGCGAGATCGAGGAGTACCTCTACACCCACCCGGACATCCTCGACGCGCAGGTCATCGGCGTCCCGGACGAGAAGTACGGCGAAGAACTGATGGCGTGGGTCCGCATGCGCGAGGGTGCGGAACCGCTGACGGCCGAAGCGGTGCGGGAATTCTGCGAGGGGAAGCTGGCGCGCTACAAGATCCCGCGGTACGTCCATGTCGTCGAGGAGTTCCCGATGACGGTCACCGGAAAGGTGCGCAAGGTCGAGATGCGCGCGGAGTCGATCAGCATCCTCGGGTTGGAAAAGGCGGCCACCGCCAAGCACGCCTGACATATCGAGGCAACCTGTCACAGTTTCGGCGCGTGTTCCCTTCGCGGTGGATCCGAACCGCCGCGAAGGGGAGAAAAATGAAACTCGAGCGAAGCAGAAGAGTTCTCGCCCTGGGCGCCTCGCTGGTCGTCCTGCCGCTGATGCTGCCCGGCCTGGCGGCCGCCGGCGTCGCGACCGCCCCGATCGACCTCGGAACCCTGCCGGGAGACCAGTACAGCCAGGTCAACGCGGTCAACGACGACGGTGTCATGGTCGGCTCGTCGACGCCGTTGGAAGGTCAGATCAAGTACCACGCGGCGAAATGGGACGCGCTGGGCCGTATTTCCGCGTTGCCGAGCCTCGGCGGTGAGCAGAGCAAGGCGACGGACGTCAACAGCGCCGGGGTCGCGGTCGGCTGGGCGGACAAGGACTTCTCGAACCAGGCGGCGGTCAAATGGTCGCCGGACGGGACGGTCACCGCGCTGCCGTACCTGCCCGGTGGGGATTACGCGACCGCGAACGCGATCACCGACGGCGGGGTGATCGTCGGCGCCGGGCGTGCCGCGGACGGCAAGATCCACGCCGTCCGGTGGAACCCGGACGGCGAGGTGGTGGACCTCGGCGGGCTGCCGGGCGGTTCCTACGCCAACGCGGATTGGATCACCCCGGACGGCCGGACCATCGCCGGAACGGCGTCCGACTCCGCCGGGCGCAACCACGTCGTGCGCTGGAACCTCGCCGGTGCGATCACCGATCTTTCCCCCGGCAACCCGTACAGCACTCCGGAGGACATGAACGACTTCGGCGTGATCGTCGGCAGTGCCGAGCTGAACGGCAATCCGAAGCCCGTGCGGTGGGAGCTCGACGGGCGGATGACCTGGCTGGAGTACCCGGAGAGCGGGCCGGCCTGGGCGAACGCGGTCAACGACGCCGGCGCCGCCGCCGGCGGCGGGTACCTGGTGTTCGGCACGGAGAGCCCGGTCAAGTGGGACCAGGCCGGGACCCGGACGACGCTGTCGACCCAACGCGGACTGGGTTACGACATCGACCGGGAAGGGACGGTCGTCGGACTGGAGAACAACATCGCGACGAAGTGGGACTCCGCCGGCACGCGGACGGTCCTCGGCACGTTGCCGGGCGGTACTTACAGCGTCGCCGACCACATCACGGCGAACGGGACGATCGTCGGCTTGTCCGACAACGAGAACGGCCGCACGCACGCCGTCTACTGGCCCGCCGGGTGACCTCCGAACGCGCGTGAAGGCCCCCTTCCCTCGGCTGAGCCGAGGGAAGGAGGCCTTCACGCGCTAGGCCGCGGTGTTGGCGGCAGCCTCGGCGATCGCCTTCGCGTCTTCTTCGCCGAAGGTCTCTTCGAGGTTCTCCGGCGAATAGTCGAGGTCGATCTGCTCCACCGGCATCCCGCGCGCGGATTCGATCGCGCCGAGACGCCGCTGCGCCCGGTCCGCCGCGTACTGGATGATCTCCTCCGGATCGTTGTCGAACGGGATCTCCTCGAACTGGTCCTGCACCCACTGGATCATGCCCAGCGCGTGGGGAAGCAGTTCGCCCATGCGTTGCTGCACCGCGTCCCACAGCGAGTCGTCCCCGGCGACGTGACGGCGGCAGGTGAAGGTGCCCCAGGCCATGTGGCGGCGTTCGTCGTCGCCGATGCGGCGCACCAGTTCCTGCATTCCCGGCAGGATGTCGTGCTGGGTGCAGATCAACTGCCAGGAGTAGTACCCGGTCAGCGCGAGACTGCCTTCGATGACGTGGTTGTAGGTGACGCTCGCGCGGATCTGGTTGAGCGGACTGGGATCGTCCTCCAGCGCCCGCAGCGACCGCGGCAGCTCCTCGTAGAAAAGCTTGCGGTAGTGGGGATTCTCCGCGACGTACGGATGCAGGTCCTCGGTGAGCCCGACGGCGTCCATCCAGCGGCGGAACACCTCGGTGTGCTTGGCCTCTTCGAAACAGAACTGCGTCAGGTACATCTCGTCGCCGAAGCGGCCCGTCGCGGACATCGCCCGCATGAACGGCTGGATGTCTTCGGTGACGGCCTCTTCGCCCGCGATGAACTGCGCCACCAGGTAGGTCGCCGACCGCTGCTGCTCCGGGTTGAGGGTGTCCCAGCCCTCGCGTTCACGGGAGAAGTCGATGTCGGCGGGGTTCCAGAACTTGTCGTTGCCCTTGACGAACAGCCGCAGCGGGAACGAGTCCCAGTTCAGCCCGCCCTTGCGCAGTGAGGAAAACCCGGTCCGCAGCTCGGAAAGAGTGCCGGTCATGACGTCCCCTTCGAATCGGTGGTCAGCGCCCGTATCGCGGGTGCCAGCACGGCGACAACGGAAGCCGCCGCCTCGTCGGCCGAATGCGTCGGCATGACGAGATGGGACAGGGAAAGCCGCACGACGGTCTCCGCCAGCAGCGCGGCGGACCCCGGCGAGAGCGACGGCTCGAACTCGCGGTACTGCCCGGCCGCGACCTCGGTGGCCGCGGTCAGGATCGGTTCGCCCTTGGTGGTGAGCAGCGGAAGGAGGTCCTCGCCCGCTTCGGTGCCCAGCGTGGTGGCGACGAGCCGGTTCTCGCGGGCGTGCTCGATCGTGTAGACGACCGCCTCGCGGATCCCGTCGCGCAGATCCCGCGCGTGCTGGACGCGCAGCCGGATGCCCTCCAGGAATTCCGACGTCGTCCGGAGGACCACGGCCTGGGCGAGCGCGGCCTTGGTGCCGAACTCGTTGTAGACGGTCTGCCTGCTCACCCCGGCGCGCGCGGCGACGTCCGCCATCCGCAGGGCCGTGAAGCCGTGTTCGGTGAGCAGTTCGGTGGCCGCGTCGAGCAGCGCCTCCCGTAGAGAGGCCTTGGTCCGGTCGGAGAAGCTCGTGATCTCGCCCACACTTCCAGCTTGACACAGATCACATCGATGTCAAAGAAGTTGACGAGCATCCATCCGGTGTAAATCAGTCGGTGGTGGCGGCTACCGTGATCGGGTGGGCATCACCGTGGGGTTCGACCTCGACATGACCTTGATCGATCCGCGGCCGGGCATGGTCGCGGTGATGAACGCGCTCGGCGTGGAGTCCGGCCTGCCGCTGGACGGCGAGTTCTTCGCGGCCAACCTCGGCCCGCCCCTCGACGACAGCCTGCGCGGCTTCGGCGCGCCGGAGGAACGCATCCCGGAGCTCGTGGCACGGTTCCGCGCGATGTACCCGGAGACCGTCGTGCCGGTGACGGTCGCGATGCCCGGGGCGGCCGAAGCACTGCACGCGGTCCGCGAGGCGGGCGGGCGCACGGTCGTCGTCACCGGCAAATACGGGCCCAACGCCAAACTCCACCTGGACGCACTCGGGCTCGAGGTCGACGTCCTGGTCGGAGAGCTGTGGTCGACGGAGAAGGCCGCCGCGCTCACCGAGCACGGTGCCCGTGTCTACGTCGGGGACCACCTCGGCGACGTGGGCGCCGCGTGCGCTGCGGGCGCCGTCCCGGTCGGGGTCACGACGGGCCCGTGCACCAAGGACGAACTGCTCGCGGAAGGAGCCGACGTGGTGTTCGACTCGCTGACCGAGTTCCCCGGCTGGTTCAGCTCTTTCGGCGAGCCTCGCGAACCAGGGCGATCAGGCCGAGGGCCAGCCCCAGCGGGGTGATGACGCCCGCCGCGGCGGACAGCCACACCGGCAGGTTCTCCAGTCCGGCGGCGAACAGGACGAACACCGCTGTGACGGCGATCATGCCGAGCGCGAACAGGCCGATGCCCACGCGCATCAGGATCGGTTTGCCGGGCTTTTCGGGGACGGCCACAGCGGCCTCCTTTACTGCGGTCTCCATGAACCAAAGGGTATCCGCCGGTATCCGCTTCTCCACAGGGCATGTGTCGAGATACGCTTATGGGACGCGCGCCCTGGGTACGCCCCCGGGCGCGTTCGTTGTGAGCGGGACAGCAAAGGATTGGTGAGGGAAGTGCCGACCGGCAAGGTCAAGTGGTACGACGCGGAGAAGGGTTTCGGTTTCGTCACCCAGGATGGGGGCGCCGACGTCTACATCCGCAAAGCCGCGCTGCCACAGGGCGTCGAAGGACTCAAGGCCGGGCAGCGCCTCGAGTTCGGTGTCGCCGACGGCCGCCGCGGGCCGCAAGCGCTCTCCGTCCGGCTGCTGGACCCGCCGCCCTCGGTCGCCGAGGCGCGCCGCCGCCCCGCCGAGGAGCTGCACGGGCTCATCGAGGACATGATCAAGCTGCTCGAGCTCAAGGTGCAGCCGGACCTGCGGCGCAACCGCTACCCGGACCGCAAGAACACCAAGCAGATCGCCGAGATCATGCGCGCCGTCGCCAGGGACCTCGATCCCTGATCCGGCGCCGTCTCCAAGCGCTATGAAAGGCCCCTTCATTGCAAAATTTGCAATGAAGGGGCCTTTCATGTCGTTTTACGCCCGCACGGTGTCTTAGGTATCTGCCGGATTCTGACTGCGGTTGGCCGCTGGGTGCCCGGGTCTGTGAAGGCCTCCTTGCCTACCTGGAAGGTGCGGTCCGGCGGGTAGTGGACTCGAGCGGGCAAGTACGTGAAGGCCCCCTTCATTGCGCTAGGCGCCATGAAGGGGGCCTTCACGTACTTGCGGACACGGTCAAACTAGATGCAAACGGACATTTCTCCTCGATTTCCGTCCTCTGTGGACGATTGGCGAGTCTGAAGAGCCGCGGCCCTAAGTTCCTGGCATTGACCCTGAAGGTAGTGAAGGAGGCCTTCACCTGATCAGCTCAGGAACAAGCCCGCGCGGTAGCAAAGGTCCCTTGCTCCCTCAGACGGCCGGCGGCTCGACCTGCAGCGACCAGATCGCCGTCGTGACCGCCTCGGCGTCCTCAGGACGTCCGGTCTGGCTGATCACCGAAGCCTGCGCGACCTCGACGACGAGGATCTGGTCGTCGGGCCGGGGTGTCGTCACGGTGTAGGCGAACCGGTCCAGCGACGTGATGATGTCCTGCTTGAGCTCCTGCGGCTCGCCCTTGCCGTTCACGTACTGCACCGTGACCTTCCACGGCGTTTCCGCGATCGCGCTCGGCACGGAGATCTGCACCGGCTTCCCCGGCCGGATGCGCAGCTTGCCCGCGGCGTCGGGCTTGGTCGTGCACTGGGCGCTCTTGATGTCGCAGGAGGCCAGCGGGGTGACGTTCACCGTCTTGCCGTCGGCGAAGAAGGTCACCTCTTCGGGGCCCGGGGCCGAACAACCGGCCACCACGAAACCACCCGCCGCGAGCAGGGCCAAAATACGAAGTCGCCGCATACGGTGAAGATTACGAGCTCGGCCGCCACCGGGAGTCACCGGGCTGCGAGGGGATCGGCGATTCGCTGGTCGGCTCCGGGCGCAGCGGCCGGTCGCCGCCGAGTCCCGGGATCAGCGAAGTGCCGCGCCGGACCATGAACGTCTGCGTGAACCCGACGGCCAGCAGGATCGAAAGCACCAGGAAGCCGATCCAGTACGTCGGCGGCAGCAGCAGGCCGACGGCACCGCCGAAGCACCAGGACATCTGCAGCACGGTCTCCGACCGGCCGAACGCCGACGCGCGCGACTCTTCCGGCAGGTCTTCCTGGATGACGGCGTCGAGGCTGATCTTCGCCAGCGCGCTCGCGGTCGCGCCGACGAGCGCGACGATCGCCGCCGTCGCCAGGCCTGCCGCCACGGTGGCGATGACCGCGATGCCGAGACAGGCTCCGACGCAGGCCAGGATCACTTGGTCCGGTTTGCCGAAGTGCAGCCGGGAGCCGAGCGCGTTCCCCAGGAAACCGCCGGCGCCCGCCGCGGCGCCGATGATGCCGAGCAGCAGCAACTGGTCGAACGGGCTCTGCCCGCTGCCCTCGGCCTGCGCCTTCACCGCGAACGCGGAGAACATCATCAGGAACCCGGTCAGCACGCGGACGGTGCCGTTGCCCCACAACGAGACGACGATCTGCCGCCCCATCGGCTGCCGCTGCTTCTTGACCCGCCGTTCGGGATGCGCGGACAGCGAAGCGGGCACCTCGCCTTCGGTCTTCTCGACCCAGGACGGGATGCGCATCGACTGCACCGCGGCCGCGACGCAGATCACCATGGTGAACCACAGCGCGCCCTGCGAGCCCCAGATCGCGTTGACCCCGCTCGCCAGCGCGCCGAACGCGCCGGCGGCGATCAGGCCGAACACGGTGAGCCGCGCGTTCGTCTTCGAAAGGGTGATCTCGGGCGGCAGCACCCGTGGGGTCATCGCGGCCTTGAGCACGGTGAACGACTTCGAGAGCACCATCATGCCCAGCGCCGCCGGGTACAGGAGCCAGTCGTCGAAGTGCAGCGCCATCACGATGGCCATCAGCGCCTGGCCTGCCGAAGACACGCACATGGCGAGACGGCGGCCGCGCTGGATCCTGTCCAGTGCCGGGCCGATCACCGGCGCGACCAGCGCGAACGGGGCGATCGTGATGAGGAGGTAGAGCGCGACCTTGCCCTTGCTCTCCCCGCTGGTGGCGGCGAAGAACAAGGTGTTGGCCAGCGCGATCGCCATCGCGGCGTCGCTGGCGTAGTTCAGCATCACCGCGTACGTCAGCGAAGTCAGGCCCGATTTGTCGGCGCCGTCCGCCTTCGTCGCGCGCTGGAAGGCGCCGACGGCCTGCCCGGTGAGCTGACGGCTGCGCATCGCCGCGACCCGGGTGACCGTGATCTTCTTCGGCATCTTCGGCAGGGAACCGGCCCGCGGCGGGACCGCGGTCGTCGGGTTCTCCTGCGGCAGCTCTTCGGCGTAGCGCGGCTCGCCCGCGTAACCGCCGGTGTCGTAGTGCTCGTACTCGCCGCTGCCCGGTGGGTGGTCGTCGTAGAACCCGCCCGGACGACGCCGGACTGGTTCGGTCTGCCGCTGCGAAGGATCCGGATACGGGCGCGCGCCGCGGGGAGGTGTCCGAGGCGGAGGCGGCGGTGGTGGCTGGTGGTGCCCCATCGGGATCGCGCTGGTGCGCGCCTCGTCGGCGGTCGGCCCGGCGGGATGCGGCTGGTACTGGGGGTGGTGCTGTGGCTGGGGGCGGGCCGCGCGCGGCGGGGCGGGCGGCACCGGCTGCTGGTCGACGCGGGTCGGCGGCGGCGCGGACCAGTTGCGCGCCTGGGCGGCTCCCGGCTCCGGCGTCCACTTCCGCTTGCTCTTGCGGCCACGCTCCTTGCCCGACCGGCCGGAAGGCGTGCCGTCGGGTCCAGAGTTCGAGCCGAAGATTCCCACCCTGCAATCCTGCCTTACGCGGGACCCGCTTCGCGCGTTCACCACTGCTTTCTAGGCGGCAGGGACGAATTTCACGCGGAACATCCTTGGCCAGAGCTTGCCGGTGAGCACGAACTCGTCGGTCCCGGGCACCGCCGCGATGCCGTTGAGGACGTCGGCGGAGCTCCGTTCCTCGGGAGTGAGCAGCCCGGACGCGTCGATTTCGCCGGTGACCCGCCCGGTCGCGGCGTCGATCCGCAGGATCCGGTCCGTCTGCCAGACGTTCGCGTACACGGAGTCCCCGACGCATTCCAGTTCGTTCAGCTGGTCACGCCCGACGTCGACGCCGCCCGTCGGAGCGAAGGACACGGGGTCGCGGAAGGTCAGCTTCGACGAGCCGTCGCTCATCACCAGCTGTCCCGTGCTCTCGCGGTGACACAGGCCCCATCCCTCACCGGTGTAGTTCACCCGCCTGAGCTCGGCCAGCGTCTTGGCGTCGCGTTCGATCGCGACGCCGTCCTGCCAGGTGATCTGCCAGGTCGTCGGCCCGAGCACGGTGATGCCCTCGCCGAACAGGCCGGGCAGGTCCTGCCGGACCGTCGGCGCCGCGCCCGCGGGCCCGGCCCGCATCGACGACTTCCCGACCAGGCCGGTCCCCTCGTACAGCGTCTCGCCGGAGAACTCGAGGCCCTGGGTGAAGGCGGCCGGGTCGTGAGGCAGCTTCGACAGCACCTGCACCTGGAACTTCTCCGGCGGGGCCGCCTCGCTCACCGGCGCGGCGGCGCAGCCGCCGAGGACGGCGGCCAGCAGGAGCGACATGGTCATCGGCGTGCGCACGCGGACAGCCTGACACGGACCGCGATATCGCGTGCGGCAGAATGGGGGCATGACCCTGCTGTTGACCCTGGACGACGGCTCCATCCAGCGCAAACTCGCCGAGGCGGTCGATCTCGCCCGTACCGCGGTGCTGGCGGACGCCGGTGCCGAACAGGTCGGCGCGCACGTCGGCGTGGACTCCGAGGACGCGGTTTCCGCGAGCCACCTGTTCGAGGCGACCGTGTCGGGTTATCGAGGTTGGCGCTGGTCGGTCACGGTCGCGCTCGCCGGCGAGGAAGAGCCGATCACGGTCAGCGAGGTCGTGCTGATCCCCGGTCCGGAAGCGCGCGTCGCCCCGGCGTGGGTGCCGTGGGATCGCCGCGTCCAGGCCGGCGATCTCGGTGTCGGCGACATCTTCCCGGTGGAGAAGGACGACCCGCGGCTCGCCCCGGCGTACCTGCAGTCCGACGACCCCGCGGTCGAGGAGGTCGCCAAGGAGGCCGGTCTCGGCCGGGTCCACGTGCTGTCGCGGCACGGCAGGCTCGACGCCGCCGCCCGCTGGCACAGCGGTGAGTTCGGCCCGCGGTCGGACATGGCGCGCAGCGCGCCGGACGTCTGCGGGAGCTGCGGCTTCTTCGTGCCGCTCGCCGGGTCGCTGAGCGCGGCCTTCGGCGCGTGCACCAACGACATCTCCCCGGCGGACGGTCACGTCGTCGACGTCGAGTACGGCTGTGGCGCGCACTCCGAGATCGAGGTCGAGGTGACTTCGTCGGTGCCGGTGGCGGAACTGGTCTACGACGACTCGCTGATCGACTTCGAGCCCGCGCCGGAAGCGGCCACCGAGGTCACTGAGCCCGAGCCCGCCGAGGCCACGGTCGTCGACGAGTCCGAAGCCCCGGTCGCCGAGGCGCCTGAGACCGCCGAAGTCCAGCCGGAGGTCGAGCCCGAGGCCGTCGCCGTGGACACCGCCGACGAAGCGCAGGTCGAAGCCGAAAGCGCCAGTGAGCACTGACCCGTTCGGCACCGAGCGGCTGCGTGCCGCCGTCCTGCGAGCGTGGGCCGACTCGCCGACGCGCTTCACCGAGGACACGAACACCGAGAACGACCTGCGGGTCGGCGGCTACCGTGACCGGCTGTTCGTCGAGCTGGCGCAGAACGCTGCCGACGCGGCCTTGGCGGCCGGCGAACGCGGCACGCTCCGGGTGTCCCTTGTGGATGGTGAGCTGAGGTTCGCCAACACGGGTGCGCCGCTGGACGCGCGCGGCGTCGAATCCCTTGCCTCCCTTCGTGCTTCGGGCAAGGGGGAGGAGACCGTCGGTCGTTTCGGCGTCGGGTTCGCCGCCGTGCTCACCGTTTCCGCCGAGCCGCGGATCGTTTCGGCGACCGGCGGGGTCGCGTTCTCCGCGGAACGCACACGGGCCGAAGCCGGCCGCACCGGCGACGTTCCCGTGCTCCGGCTTCCGTGGCCGGTCGCGGACGACGAACCTCCGGTGCCCGAAGGTTTCACGACCGAGGTCCGGCTTCCACTGCGCGAGGGCGTCGACGGTCAAGCCCTGCTGGCGGAGCTGAAGAACGACATCGGCGACCTCCTGCTCACCCTGTCCTGGCTGGAGAGCATCGAGGTCGAGGGCGGTGTCTGGCGCCGGTCCGATCTAGGTGACGGTGTCGTCGAACTCGCGTCACCGGACGGTTCCGAGCACTGGCAGGTCCACCGTGGCGAGGTCGTCTGGGCCGTCCCGCTGGACGGCGCCGGTTCGCCGCGGCCGCTCGGCGAAGACGTCCTGCACGCGCCGACCCCCACCGACGACGAGCTTTCCCTGCCCGCGAGGCTGATCGCGACGCTGCCGATCGAGCCGTCACGTCGTCGCGCGCTGCCGGGGCCGGAGCTGACCGCGGCGCTGAAGAACGCCGCGCGGGAGTACGTCGCCCTCGTTTGTTCCTTGCCCGCCAAGGAACGCCTGCTGCTCGTGCCAGGCGGGGGCTTCCCGCGTTCCACTGTGGACGGAACGCTGCGGGAGGCCATCCTCGAAAATCTCGCCGACTCGCCCTGGCTTCCCTCGCAAGCAGGTGACGACTTGCCGGGGCGTCGGGCGCGTGTCCTGTCGGTGGACGTACCGGGGCTGGCGCCACTGCTGGCCGATCTCGTGCCCGGGCTGATTTCCCTGTCCGGTGTGGACCTTCGCGCCGTCGGTGCGCAATCGGTTTCGCCTGCCGAAGCCATCGAGCAGCTGACCGGGGTCCAGCGCGAGCCGTCGTGGTGGCGCTCGCTCTACGACGTGCTGCTCCCGGCCCTCGAAGCGCACGACCTCACCAAGGACGACCTCGGCGCCTTGCCGGTGCCGATGTCGGACGGCCGCACGTTGCCCGGCGTGCGCGACGCGTTGCTCGTCGGCGGCTCGGCGGAACTGCTCGAACTGCTGTCCGATGTGGACATTCTCGGGCTGCGGCTCGTGCATCCGGCCGCCGCGCATCCGTTGCTGGAACGCTTGGGCGCCAAGCATGCCGAGGCGAGCGACCTGCTGGAGGCCGACGCGCTGAGCGCCGCCGTCGAGCGCAGTGCCGAAGACGTCCGGTCCGGTTTGGACGGTATGGCGCTCGCCGGTGCGGTGCTCCGCCTGATCGCCGAAGTCGGCGACGAGGCGCCCGAATGGGCGGGCGCGCTGGCGTTGCCGAGCGAGGACGGCTGGCGGCGCGCGGACGAACTCGTCCTGCCCACCTCGCCGCTGGGCGACATCTTCGATCCCGAGGTGTTCGAGGAAGACGGCGCCTTGTCCGTACTGGACGAGGAATTCGCCGAGGACTGGCCGACGGCCACGCTTGTCGCGGTCGGGGTACTCGATTCCTTCGCGATCATCACCGACGACGAACCGCTGGAACCCGAGCACGGCCTGCCCGACGAGCACGAATGGTGGGATTCGCGGGAGCGGCCGCCGTCACGGGTGCTCGCCGTACGCGATCTCGACCTCGTCGGCGACGACGCGTGGCCGGAGGCGCTGCGGTTGCTCGCGTCCCGTCCGGAAACCTGGCGTGCCCTCACCGAACCCGGCGGGCACACCGGCTGGTGGCTCGCGCGCTACGCGCTGCTCGACGGGCACGCGCCGCTCGATTGGCGGATGCCGTCGGCCACCGCGCTGGCCGGGCTCTACGACGTCGTCCCGGATTCGGGGCTGAGCAAGGAGATCCTGCTCGCCGCCGGGGTGCGGACAGAGCTGGGAACGGACGCCGAAGACGTCGAAGATCTCCTGGAGCGGCTGGGTGATCCCGGGCGCAAGGTGAGCCCCGGTCTCGCTTCCCGGGCGCACGCGGCACTCGCCGAGTACACAGTGGACGTCGCGCCGCCGGATCGTGTCCGGGCGGCGGACGGTTCGGCCGTCGACGCTCGCGACGCCGTCGTGCTCGACGTGCCGTGGTTCGCCGCCGTGCTGGCGCCGGACCGGATGGTCGTCTCGGCGAGCGGTGCCGCCGCGCTGGCGGAACTGCTGGACCTGCCGGTGGCGAGCGGTCTCGACGCCAAGGTCACCGAGGGCGGCGAGTACGTGCCGTGGACGGAGCTTTCCGCGCTCCGGCTGGCCGCCGATCAGCTGGGCGTCGAACTGCCCGACGGCGGCGTGCTGCTGCACGAGTCTCTGACGGTGACCTTCGAGGACGCGGAGCACGAAGTCGCCTGGTGGTCCGACGGCACGCTGCACGCCGCCGACACCCCTGAAGGCCTCGGCCGCGCCTTCGCCTGGGCCACCGACCGGTGGGCCGACCGCCACGTGCTCACGGCCCTGCTCGACGACCCCTCGCCGTCGGCCCTGCTCAACTGACGCAATTCGTCACCTACTTGCGACCCGACCCGCCGCGATTCGTCACCTACTTGCGACGAGTGCGGAGCGCACCCATCGCAAGTAAGTGACGAATCGCGGGGAAGCTAGAAGCGTTGGGCGCTCTTCGAGCCCCGGCGGGCGGCGGCGCGCTGCCAGGCGATGATCGCGAGCCCGATGAAGCCGAGCACGAGGCCGGAGAACGCCGTCTGCACCCAGATGCCGTCGGTCACAAAGAACAGGACCACGGTCGCGACCGCCCAGAGCGAGGTACCTACGATCACGACCGGCGTCAGGTCGGTCAGCCGCTTCGGCAGCTCCGGCGTTGGCCGCAATGAACCGTTTACTTCCCCGGAATTGATCGAATCGCCCACGTGGGGAAGGGTACCCGGCAACGGGCGAAGGGTGGTACGCGATGGCGGAGCAGCGCACCCGGTCCACACTGGACCGGTTCTTCAAGATCAGCGAGCGCGGCTCGACACCGGGGCGTGAGGTCCGCGGCGGGATCGTCACCTTCTTCACGATGGCCTACATCGTCGTCCTCAACCCGCTGATCCTCGGCAGCTTCTCCGCGGACGACGCGGGCGCGCACAAGGACATCCTCGGCAACATCCTCCCCGTGCCGCAGGTCGCCGCGGTGACCGCGCTGGTCGCCGGGGTGCTGACCATCATCATGGGCCTGGTCGCGAACTACCCGTTCGCCATCGCCACCGGCCTCGGCATCAACAGCCTGATCGCGGTCACCTTCGCCTCGCAGATGACCTGGCCCGAGGCGATGGGCCTGGTGGTGATGGAGGGGCTGGTCATCGTCCTGCTGGTCTTCGCCGGCATCCGGACGGCGGTGTTCAACGCCGTGCCGCCGCCGCTGAAATCCGCGATCGCGGTCGGCATCGGCCTGTTCATCTGCCTGATCGGCCTGGTCGACGCCGGATTCGTCCGCCGCGTCCCGGACGACGCGAAGACCACCGTGCCGGTGGGGCTGGGCATCAACGGTTCGATCGCGTCGTGGCCGACGCTGGTGTTCGTCGTCGGCCTGCTGGTCACCGGCATCCTGGTGGCGAAGCGGGTCAAGGGCGCGATCCTGATCGGTGTGCTCGCCTCGACCGTGCTGGCGATCGTCGTCGAGGCGATCACCAAGGTCGGCCCGTCGAAGGGCGTCAACCCGCTGGGCTGGAACCTCGGCTACCCGGCCCTGCCGGATCAGGTCCTCGGCATGCCGGACCTCTCGCTGGTCGGCGACATCTCCTTCGGCGCCTGGACGCGGCTGCCGATCATCACCGTCGTGCTGCTGGTGTTCACCCTGGTGCTGGCGGACTTCTTCGACACCATGGGCTCGATGACCGGGCTGGCGAAGGAAGGCGGCCTGCTCCCGCCGGACGGCAAACTCCCGAACGTCGGCAAGGCCCTGTTCGTCGACGGCACCGCCGCGGTGGCGGGTGGCTTCGCGTCGTCGAGTTCGAACACCGTCTTCGTCGAATCCGCGTCCGGTATCGCGGAGGGCGCCCGGACCGGGCTCGCGAACGTCGTCACGGGCGTGCTCTTCATCGCGGCCATGTTCCTGACCCCGCTCTACCAGGTCGTGCCGGTCGAGGCCGCCGCTCCGGCGCTGGTCGTCGTCGGCGCGCTGATGATGAGCCAGGTCAAGGAGATCGACTTCTCCGACTTCACCATCGCGCTCCCCGCGTTCCTGACCATCGTGATCATGCCGTTCACCTACTCGATCGCGAACGGCATCGGCGCCGGCTTCGTCAGCTACGTCGTCATCCGCGCCGTCACCGGGAAGGCGAAGGGCGTGCACCCGCTGATGTGGGGCATCGCGGTGATGTTCGTGGCCTACTTCGCGGTCGGCCCCATCCAAGCCGCGTTCAACTGACCAGCGGTTTTGCCAGCCGTGGGCGATCTCACGGGCCGATGACCCGATCGTGAGGTAAGCTAACTATATGTCCGGAGACACGCACGAGCGCTCATTGGCGAGCCGCCTGCGTCTCGCGGTGGTGCGGCTCAATCGACGGCTGCGGGCCCAGCGGGCCGGTGACGGCATCTCGCTGACCCAGGTTTCCGCGTTGTCGACGCTGCACAAATGCGGTGCGCTGACCCCTGGCCAGCTCGCCGCGAAGGAAGGCGTCCAGCCGCCCTCGATGACGAGGGTGATCGCCGCGCTCGAGGAGATGGGTTACGTCGAGCGCAGGCCGCATCCGACGGACGGCCGCCAGGCCATCGTCGAGTTGTCCGACCGCGGCCGGGCCTACGTGATCGAGCAGATCACCGCGCGGGAGATCTGGCTGGACAAGCAATTGGCGGAGTTGAGCGCCGAAGAACGTGAAGTGCTCTCTCGCGCCTCCGAGATCATCGACAGGATGGCGGGGAACTAACAGCGGTGACGACCACGGGTAACGAAACACAGTGTCCTTCGAAGACCACCGTTACCCGGGAACCCGCTCCACCACCGCCACCCACGCCCGAGAAGCCGCGCGGGAGCATGTTCTCCTCGCTGAAGGTCCGTAACTACCGGCTCTTCTTCACCGGCCAGGTCATCTCGAACATCGGCACCTGGATGCAGCGCATCGCCCAGGACTGGCTGGTGTTCACCCTCAGCGGCAACGACCCGATCGCGCTCGGCATCGCGGTCGCCCTGCAGTTCCTGCCGACGTTGTTCCTCTCGTTGTGGGCCGGGGTGCTCGCCGACCGCGTCGACAAGCGGCGGCTGCTGATCGGCATCCAGATCGCCGTGCTGGCGCAGGCGGTCGTCCTCGGCGCACTCGACCTGAGCGGGATCGCCGCGCTCTGGCACGTCTACCTCCTCTGCTTCACCCTCGGCGTGACGGCGTCGCTGGAAGTGCCCGCGCGGCAGTCGTTCGTCGCCGAGATGGTCGGCAGGGACAAGGTCACCAACGCCGTCGCGCTCAACTCCTCGATCTTCAACATGGCCCGCATCGTCGGCCCGGCCATCGCGGGTTTCGCGATCACCTGGGTCGGCACCGGCTGGCTGTTCATGGCGAACGCGGTGAGCACGGGCGCCGTCATCGTCGCGCTGGTCATGATGAACCCGGACAAGCTCTTCCGCGGCCCGGCCATCCCGCGCGAGAAGGGGCAACTCGTCGAGGGGCTGCGGTACGTCCGGCGGCGCAGTGACCTGATGACCGTGATGGTGCTGGTGTTCTTCGTGAGCACGTTCGGCATCACGTACTTCACGTCGCTGCCGATCGTGGCCGCGAACGTCTTCCACACCGACGCCGACGGCTACGGCCTGCTGTCGACACTGGTCGCCGTCGGCACCTTCACCGGCGCGCTGATGTCGGCCCGCCGCAACACTCGCGGCGGTCCCCGGGTGCGGCTGCTGCTGATCTCGGCGTTCCTGCTCGGCGCGTTCGAGGTGATCACCGCGTTCATGCCGACGTACCTGACCTTCGGCCTCGCGCTGATCCCGCTCGGCTTCGCCACGATCACCTTCCTGAACACGGCGAACGCGCTGGTGCAGACCGCGGTCAGCCCGGAGATGCGCGGCCGCGTGATGGGCCTGTACGTGCTGGTGCTGATCGGCGGCAACCCCGTCGGCGGCCCGATGACCGGCTGGATGGCCGACGCCTTCGGCGGCCGCTCGCCGTTCTACATCGGCGGCGCGATCTCGGCGGTCGCCGCGGTGGTCTGCGCCGTCGTGCTGATCCGGCGCGGCGGGGTGAGCCTGCCGGTGCGGCGGTTCGGGAACGGGCTGCGCGTGCTGAAGAGGGAACGGGTGTGAACAGGCTCGGTGTCGAGCCGTCGGTGACGTCCTGGAACGACGGTGAGGCCCGGTTCCTGGACTGGACGATCGACGGCGTGGCGGTGCGCTCGATGGTTCCCGTACAGGAGCAGACACCGTTGTTCCTGCACGACGAACGGTGGCGTGAGTCGGCGGTCGAGACGCTTTCGCGGTTGCTCGGCCACCTGCCCGGCGACTTCGACGACGGCGCGTGTCGCGCTGCTCTTCTGCCCGCTGTGCGGCGACTTGGGCTGCGGCGGGTACAGCGTGGAGGTCGTCTTCGGCGATGACGTGGTCGAGTGGCGGGCTTTCGGCCACCAGTACGACTACGAGCCTTTCGATCCCGACCAGGAGTTCTCGTTCACCGGGGCCCGATTCGACCGGAAGGCGTACGAGACCCTGCTCGGTGACCTCTTGTCGAATTACCGGGTCTAACGGCCGAGCAGCGGCGGCACCATCTTCTCGGCGAGCGCCGGGAGATCGCCGGTGCCCTTGAACTTCAGCGTCTGCCCGTCGGGATCGTCGGTGAGCTGCACGACGACGCCTCGTTCGTCGACCTGAGCGGGCAGCCCGGCGATCGTCGTGGTCGGAACGACGGCCGTGGACAGCGCGCTGTAATCCGCGGTCACGCCGTTCAGCTCGCACGCGGCGAAGAAGTTCGGCTTCGCCTTGTCTGCGGTCACGCCGAGCGCGCGGCCGAGTTCGCCGCACAACAGCCAGGAGATCACCGGAAGCGGCCGGTCCTTGATCGGGCCCGGCTCGATCTGCTCCAGCGGGATCTCACCGTCTTCGCCGATTTTCGGCAACTTCGGCCCCGGCGGTGTCGCACCGGCGATCAGCGCCTCGGCGAGCGCCTTCGCCTTCTCTTCCGATCCAGGGCTTTCGGTGAGCCTGCCGCGAACGGAGACGTGCAGCACCGGCGAGGCGCCGTTGTGCGGCGCGACCTCGACGAGTTCGACGCTCAGGCTGGTGCCGTCCTTGTCCGTGGCGATGACCGCGAGCTTGCCCGCGACGGTGGTCCTCGTGGGCATGCCCCGGCTCGTGTCCTCGGGCAGTGCGGCGATCATCCGCGCGCTGACGTCGAGCTTCGCCGTGACCGCGTGACAGGACATTCCCGCTTCCAGGAGCGTCGGGCCGCCGAGGATCTCCTCCCAGCGCTGCTCCGGGATCGCCTGGCAGAGCACCTGCGCGCCGGTCTCGTCCGTCAGCGCGGCCACCATCTCACCCGTCGGCATCAGGACCGGGCGGAGCGCCTGCCCGGACGTGGACGGCCAGACCGTGGGGAGCGTGGCCTCTGGCTCGTCGTTTTCGTTCAGCAGGGTGATGGCGACGACGATCCCCACACCGAACAACAACAGGACACTGGTCAGCGCGCAACCCGCCCAGATCCACATCGGACGGTCGGTCTTGCGCGCGATGGCGCGGTAGTCGTGCGGGGTGGCCACGGGGAGAAGCTAGCCCGTCGGACGCCCGCTGTCCGGCGAAACGCCAACCCGATGGGTGGATCCGGCGAGTGGGCGTTCGGGAAGGGGTGCGGTAGACCAGCGCCGGTTGTGAGATGCGCCCAATGTGGCATTGGGGTCACTCACCGTCCCCAATGCCACATTGGGCGCAGCCTCGGGAGAGGGAGGGAGAGTCAGCCGCCCAGTAGTGGCGGCAGGATCTTTCCCGCCAGTTCCCGCAGTTCCGCCTCCGAGCGATCCCGCCAGGAGAACCGCAACCCCTGCCCGGAACCGTTGTCCGTCAACAGGACGCTCAACTGCCCACCGCTCTCCGAAGCCGGGCGGCCTGCCACCGGCTCACCTCGAAGCTCCGTCCGGAGGGCGGCGTGCTCGACCCGGATGGGCGAGTCATCCGCCGCGATCGCCGTGCATTTCCCGTCGGCGTACGGCTCCGTGGCCGCGGCGGGAAGGCCGAGCGCGCGCTGGATCTGCGTGCACAGTTTCCACGAGATCTCGGGCAGCGGAGCGTCGAGGATGCCCGCGCCCGGCTCGACGGTTTTCCGTTCGATGACGTCACGTTCGTCCGCGGCGGGCAGCTTCGGGCCGGGGCCGAAAGCGCCGCCGAGTACCGCCTCGGTCAGCCCGAGCAGCAGGCCTTCGCTCTGGTCGTGCTGCGGGGGGACACGCGTCCAGCTGGTCTCGATCCGCAGCACGCGCACATCGGTGTCGGAGAGCTTGGTCTCCACAAACGACGGTGAGCCGCCAAGGACGACCGTCGCCGGGCGTCCGGCGACGGTCACCTTCTTGCCTGTGCCCAGCCCGGGCGAGTCGGCCATGGCGGTCCGGTTCAAGGAGATCCGCACCCAGCTGTCCAGGCCGACGGCGTGGCACGACTCGCCGTGCTCCACCTCGCGCGCGACGTCGCCGCTCATCAGCACTTTCCAGCGGTCCGCCGGGATCGCCTGGCACAGCACCTGGGCCGCGGTCTCCTGCGGCAACGCCGGCAGGAACTCCCCGGACGGCATCGGCACCGGGCGCAGCGGACGGCCGTTCGCCGTCGGCCACTCCTTGGGGAGTTCCTTCGGCCCGAGCCCTTCTTCGTAGGTGTCGACCTTCGTCATGCACCCCGCGCAGAGTCCGGCGATCACGATCGCCAGGAAACCCTTGACACCCCATGTGGTCACGCGCGCACGCTAGCGGATCGACGCAGGTCGGGGACTCGAAAACGGTCACTTCCACCTGGCCGAGGGAGGCGGCTCCAGCGCCTCCCGCAGATCGCCGCCCACCGCGTCCGCGATGTCTTCGGCGGTCCAGTCGTCGCGTTCGAGGACAGGGTCCTTGATCGCGGTCTGCCGAAGGACGCACAGGATGTCGCCGCGGAACCGGAGGATTTGCCCGGTGACCCCCGCCGAAAGGTCGCTGAGCAGGTACGTCACCAGCGGCGCCACCCGTTCCGGGGAGTGCTCAGGGGTTTGGACGACGGTCGGGTCGTTCCGGGCCATCCGCGTCCAGGCCACCGGCGCGATGGCGTTGACCCGGATGCCGTGTTCGGCCAGGTCGGCCGCCCACGAGGCGGTCATGGAGGCGACGGCGCCTTTCGAGGCCGAGTACGCGGCCGCGCGGCGCTGGCCGATCATGGAGCCGGAGCCCACGTTCACGATCACGCCGCCGCCCTGGTCACGCAGCACTTTCGCGGCGGCGGTCCCGCAGAAGAGCGGGCCGAGCACGTTGACTTCGACCACTTCGCGCATCCGCGCCGGGTCGTCCGCCCACGGGTCGGCCCGGTAGTTGACGCCGGCGTTGTTGACCAGGCCGTCGAGCCTGCCGAATTCGGCGACGCACTGGTCGATCAGCCCGGCGGCCTGCTCGGCATCGGCGACCGAGCCGTCGTTGGCCGCGGCGCGCCCGCCCAGCGCGCGGATCTCCCTCGCGACCTCGTCCGCGAGACCCGCTTCGACGTCGTTCACCACGACCGCCGCGCCCTGGGACGCCGCGTGATGCGCGAACGCCCTGCCCAGGCCCTGTCCGGCGCCGGTGATGACCACGGCCTTGCCGCTCAGAAGACTCATGAGGACAGTCTGCCGTCACTCGGAAGGGTGAGATCGGCGTCTCTCGGCCGTACCCCTTGCCGGGATAGATGAGGTTAGGCTAACCTCATACATGTCCGCTTCGTGGTGGGAGCGGCAGTCAGTTCGGGAACGGACGAAGCCCCGCAACCGGGTCACCCCCGGAGGCGGGGCTTCGTTCATTCCGGAGGGTTCATGGTCGATGACCCCGCCGGTCCGGTCAAGGCCGTCCTGGCACCCGGGCGAGTTCGATCCCGAATTCCTTCCGGTAGGTCTTGAGGATCTCCTGGTCACTCGAAAGCCTGGTCTCCTCGCGGACGCCGTGGGTCGTGACGATCAGCTTGTCGCCCGCCAGCGTGACCCGGCCGTGCTTGCCCGGCAGCGAACAGGTCGGCCCCCGCGTGAAATGCGAGTCCGGTGACGTCGCCTGCCAGAACGAAGTCGGGGCGAACTCGTCCAGCGCCCGCGGCCGCCGCTCGATCCGATACTGGGGCTTGCCGTCCTGGAGGACGTCGATGTCGCCGTGGGGCGCGTCGAGGACCAGGAACTCGCCCTCCGGGTCGGCCTGCGCCTCGGTGGCGGACAGCCGCAACGGGAACCGGCTGAACCGGCCGAAACCGACGTCGGCCAGCCACGGCTCGTCCAGTTCGACGCTGACGACGGCGTGGTCGAACGGCGGCCCGAGGGTGCCGTCCGGCCGGAAGACCTTCGCCGACTTCAGGACGGCATCGAAGCCCAGTTCCCGCAGCAAGGCGGCGAAGAGTCCGTTCAGCTCGTAACAGAAGCCGCCGCGGCGCCGCCGGACGATCTTGTCGAACAGCGCCTCGGTGTCCAGGACGATCGGCTCGCCGAGGTGGATGCTCAGATTCTCGAACGGCACCGTCGCGAGATGGCGCTCCTGCAGCGTCCGCAGCGCGGCGACGTCCGCGGTGGCGGGTCTGTCGACTCCGAGTCGATCGAGGTATGCGGCGACGTCCATGCGTCGACCTTGACACCTCGACCGCACTGGAGGTCAAGACGAAAAACGGGGCCCTCCCGGAAAGGGAGAGCCCCGTGTCGTGGCGAGAAGTCAGCCGAGCAGCAGGCCGTTGCCGCCGGCGACGGCGTTGTCGAACCGCTTGGAGATCTCGGCCCAGTTGAAGATGTTCCACAGGGCCTCGACGTACTTCGGCTTCACGTTCTTGTAGTCCAGGTAGAACGCGTGCTCCCAGACGTCGACCAGCAGGATCGGCGTGGTCGGCAGGACCAGGTTGTTGTGGTGGTCGCGCAGCTGCTGGGTGATCAGCGTCTTGCCGATCGGGTCCCAGGAGAGCGCGGCCCAGCCGTTGCCCTGGATCGTGGTGGCGACCGCGGTGAACTGCGCCTTGAACTTGTCGAAGGAGCCGAACGCCTCGTCGATCGCGGAGGCCAGCTCGCCGGTCGGCTTGTCGCCGCCTTCCGGGGAGAGGATCTTCCACCACACGACGTGGTTGGCGTGCCCGGCGAGGTGGAACGCCAGCGTGGTCTGCAGGCCGACGATGTCACCGAAGTTGCCGGCCTCGCGGGCCTCGGCGATCTTGTCGAGCGTGTCGTTCGCGCCCTTGACGTAGGTCGCGTGGTGCTTGCTGTGGTGCAGCTCGTTGATCTCGCCGGAGATGTGCGGCGCCAGGGCGCTGTAGTCATAGTCGAGATCGGGGAGCACGTAGCGGGCCATCGGCCCTCCTTCTGTCTTCGACACAAGTTTCCAAGGACGAACTTAGTCGTCTTCACCCGTTCGCGGCGACCGGGGGCGCCGCGTTTCTCCCCAGGTGGAACGACCCGTTCGTAGCGGCAGTACCCGTTGTGAGCACCGCCTGAAACCCACCTTGCTAGCTCCAGTTAGCTGGAGGTCAAGGCGATGTGACGGCGGTCATCAAGCCAGGTAGGGCAGCCCGACCAGATGATAGGAGGCGACCACCCCGAGGAAGGCCGTCAAGGCCACGGAAACCACCGTGTAGGTGATCCTGGCGGGGGTGTTCCACCAGCCGCGGAGCCACGCGAGTGCCGTGCAGACGACGGCGGCGCCGGTCAGGAGCAGGACGACGTCGGGCAGGAGCAGGGTGACGCTCAGCAAGGGGGAGTGCCCGGAGGTCAGCGCGACGGCGGCGGCGCTCAGATCACTCATGAGCAGCGCGAAGCCGCCTGCGAACAGCAGGACGGCCAGCGCCGCGGACCAGGCGGCGACGGTCGCGAACCGGGCGCCCGACGGGTTCCGTTCCCGGCCACGCCGGACGAACGCGCGGATCGGCCAGAACACCAGCGCGCCCAGCAGGAGCAGCAGCGCGACCCCGAGGATCAGCAGGTGGGTGGAGGACGATTCGAGCCACGACATGCGTTCGTAGGAGGAGTTCGGGTCGTCACCGGCGAAGAGCAGGACCTGACCGCCGGACTCGCGGAACGCGATCCGCTCGCCTGCCACGTCGGTGAACAGCCTGGGCTCGGTCTGGGTCCATCGCCGGGTCCCCTCGCCGAGGCCGGACGTCGTCAGCGCGCCGTCCCCGTCCGCGGTCACCGTGACGCCGCCCGCGAGCGCGCGGACCTTCGTGAAGCTGTCGTAGTCCAGCCGGGTGTTGTTGTAGCTGCCTTCGAACCGTGAGACGTCACCCGCGAGTGGCACGGGCGCGGGAACGGGAGCGGCGGGCTGTAGCCGGTCGACGAAGGCCTTCAGTACCTCGGCGGTGACCGCGGCGGCGTCGCCGGAGAACGCGCCGCCGTTGAACGCCAGGTACACGCCGGTGTTCTTCTCCGGGATCAGTTCCAGCACGCTGAGGAACCCCGGCGAATCGCCGGTCTTCTCCACCAGGCGCAAGCCGTTCAGATACCGCTCGGAGAAGCCGAACCCCATCGCGGGCAGCCGCGGGTCGTTGCGGAACCGCGCGCCGTGCAACCGGTCGAGCAACGAGCGGCTGAACGTGCCGGGGACGAGGTTCGCGGACAGGTAGCGGCCCATGTCGGCCGGAGTGGCGACGTTCCCGTCGCCGGCGGGCGGTTCGGGGCCGAAGTTCGACGGCGGGACGACCTGAGCCGAGCCGTTCCAGCGGTAGCCGGTCGCCAGGGGGACGTCGGGAGTGGGCTGGGCGACGCTGCTGTCCTTCATGCCCGACGGCTCGAAGATGTGCTCCCGCACGTAGTCCGCATAGGACTGTCCCGACGCCAGTTCCACGAGATACCCGGCCAATGCGAAGCCGTAGTTCGAATAAAGGGCGACCTCGCCGGGTGGGCGGACGCGCGTGGGCATCTCGTTCGCGAGGTGTTCCGCGAGCGCCGGCAGTTTCTCGTCCCGTGGCGTGAACATCCGGTACACGCGGTCTTCGAAACCCGCGGTGTGGGTCAGCAGGGAGAACAGGGTGACCGGACGGCCGGGGAAGGTTTCGGGGATCTTGAACGACTTCAGGTACGTGTTGACGTCGGCGTCCAGCGCCAGCTTGCCCTGTTCGACGAGTTGTATCGCGGCGGTGGCGGCGATCGACTTGCCGACGGAGTTGATCAGGAACCCGGTGCGTTCCGGGTCCACCTTGGCCTGAGTGTCCACTGAGGACACACCGTAGCCTGCCGAGAACACCGTCTCGCCGCCTTCGACGACCACCACGGCGGCGCCGGGAATGTGATGCTCGGCAAGGCTTCGCGGGATGATCTCGTCGAAGACGGCCGCCGCGGAGGCCGGCGTGGCCGCTTGGGCGGCGGGGGCCGTCAAGACCGTTGTGATGGTCAGCAGTGCGGCGGTGGCCGCGATTCGGAACATGTGCTGAAAACTAGGGATTTCCCCAGGGGAAAGGGATCCGGTGGGCCGCCGGTCGCGGGGTGGGGTCCGCCCTACCCCGCGCCCCCGCCCGCCAGCGGGGAAAGGAGACCGGGATGAAGCCGTCCGAACGCCATGAACGGACCGTTCATGGCGTTCGGGGCCGAGGCCGGTCGTCGCTCACGAGGTCAAGCGGCCCGGTACGCGTCCAACTCGCTCGCCAGCTCGTCGAACACCGCGATGTTGCACTCGAAGGCCACGATCGCCTCCTCGATGAGCCGCGCGCGCTCGTCCTCGCTCCACGGCGCGGAGTTCAGCTGTTCGCGGTAGTTGTCGCGGAACTTGGGCGCGCTGCCGACCTGGTCGAAGTGGTAGAACAGCGAACCCGCGTCGGTGAGCTCGTACTTGCGCTCCAGCAGCCGCCGGATGACCTGGCCGCCGGCGATGTCGCCGAGGTAGCGCGTGTAGTGGTGCGCGACGAACCCGCCGGACCAGTCCGACGCCTCGGCGACACGCCGCGCGTACCGCTCGGTGGAGGGCAGCGGGCGGACGGTCTCGCGCCAGTCCGGGCCGACGAGGTGTCCGAGGTCGCGTTCGAGGTTCGGCAGCCGCCGCAGTTCCTCGAAGACGAACTTGCCGGCCACCGGGTCCGTCGCCAGCTTGTCGGCGGCCTGCTCGATGGCCTGGTAGATGAAGTAGTACTGGATCGCCAGCCGGGTGTATCCCTCGAGCGAGAGTTCGCCGCCGAGCAGCGCGTTCATGTACTCGGAGTGGTTGGCCCGCTCGTGGGCGGGCAAGGTGGAGGCGCGCAGGGTCGCGGAGAACGGCCCGGATTCGACGTCGGTGGTCACCGGCATGGACAGAGCCTCCAAGCATCGATCTGACATGCTGTCAGAAAGAGCGTAAGGCACAATCGCGGGTTAGGCTACCCTAATTTTTCGAGTCTTCCGTCATCCCGACCGCTCTGAGCACGAATCGGACCGCTCCCTCGATCGCGTCGTCCAGCCGTTCGGGTGGCACGTCGACGACCTGGCGGCTGCCGAGCGCGGCGGTGATCATCGGGATCAGCACGTCGGGATCCTCCTCCGGGACGCCCTCGGCGAGGATCTCGCGCAGCTGGCCGGTGATGGGGTCGGCGTGCGCGCTGATCCGCCGGTACGCGGCGGGCGCCAGCGCCGACGCGAGCGCCGTCCCCGGCGGCAGGTGGTACTCGGCCAGCACCCGCAGTTGCAGCCGGACGAACGTCGAAAGCTTCTCGACCGCGGTGTCCGCGGTCGCGACGGCCGCCGTCAGCCGTTCGACGTACCGCGTCGCCTCATCCTCGACGAAGGCGACCAGCAGGCTTTCCTTGTCCGGAAAGTGGTTGTACATCGCCGTGCGGCCGAGGCCCGCATCGGCGGCGACACCCGCGAGCGTGATCGCGTCGAACCCGCGCTCGTACAGCTGCCCGCGCAGGACGTCGAACACCCTGCTGCGGACCTCGCGCCGGTGCTCCTCCAGCGACCGGCCGATGATCTTGGGCACGAGCCACCTCCCTGGGAGATGACTCTAAGCCTCAAGCGACCACGTGTGCACCGGCGTCTCCGTGGCAGACAGCTCCAGGTACCGGCCCAGCATCCGGTTCAGCGCGGTTTCCCGCTCGGCGCCGCGCTCCTCCGCGCGCAGGACGTACTCCCGCTGCCACGCCGCGCCGGTCCGCCTGGTGAGACACCGCTGCTCGATGATGCCCAGATAGCGCTCTCTCGCCTCGTCCGAAACATCCGATCGGCGTAGTCCCTCGTGCGCCAGCGGCAGCAGGACCCGCAGCACCAGCTCGTCCGGCGGGATCCAGCCGATCCCCGGCCAGTACAGCTGCGCGTCGAACCCCCGGCGCGCCCCCGCGTACATGTTCTCCTCGGCCGCCTGGAACGACATCTGTGTCCACACTGGACGGTCGGCTTCGGCGAGTGCCCGTTGCGCGCCATAGAAGAAGGCGGCGTTCGCGACCATGTCGACGACGGTCGGGCCCGCGGGCAGCACGCGGTTCTCCACCCGCAGATGCGGCAGGCCGTCGACGACGTCGTAGACCGGCCGGTTCCAGCGCCAGACGGTGCCGTTGTGCATCCGCAGTTCGGTGAGTTTCGGCGCCTGACCGGAGTCGAGCGCCTCGATCGGATCCTCGCGGTCGGTCTCGGGCAGCAGACCGGGGAAGTACCGGACGTTCTCCTCGAACAGGTCGAAGATCGAGGTGATCCACCGCTCGCCGAACCACACCCTCGGCCGCACGCCCTGGTTCTTCAGCTCCTCCGGCCGGGTGTCCGTGGCCTGCAGGAACAGCGGGATCCGCGTCTCGTGCCAGAGCGCCTTGCCGAGCAGGAACGGCGAATTCGCGCCCACCGCGATCTGGACGCCCGCCAGTGCCTGTGCCGCGTTCCAGTGCGCCGCGAACTCCTCCGGCGCCACCTGAAGATGCAGCTGGACGGAGGTGCAGGCGGCCTCGGGAAGGATCGATTCGGAGTAACTGCGCAGCCGCTCCGGCTGTCTGCCGGGCAGCGGCGCGCCCTCCATCGAGAGCACGGTGCGCTCGCCGCGCGCGGCGAAGATCCGGTCGTTGAGCAGCGAATACCGGGCGTTGTTGGTGAGCCACTTCTGATCGAAATGCTCGTGCCGCAGCGTCGGGAGGATGCCGATCATCGCCAGCGAGGCGCCGGATTCCTCCGCCTTGCGCGAGGCGGCGCCCAGATAAGCGTGGAGGTCGTCCTCCAATTGCAGCGCGGACTCGCCGGCCAGCGGCCGCGGCGGCACGTTGAGCTCCAGGTTGTGCTGGCCGAGTTCGGTGGTGAACGACGGGTCGTTCAGCGCCTCGAGCACCGTCGTGTTCGTCATCGACGGGCGCAGCTCCGCGTCGACGAGGTTGAGTTCCACCTCGAGCCCGATATTCTTGCGCGGGAAGGAAAAACTGCCATCGGTGAGCATCCGGGCCAAGGTGTCGAGGCAGCGCTGTACCTTCCGGCGGTAACGTCCGCGATCCTGCGGCTCACAGGGGTCCGCCGAAAGATTCTTACCCATGTTCGTCGAGCTCCTCATTGGCCACGCTCCGCGGGATCCAGGCGGGACTGCCAGGCGGCCCAACGGTTTCACGCATCGCAGCCGCCCGGCTAGCGGCCAAACTGGTGCTCTCTGTCACTAGGGGTTAACTGACAGCAAAATACGTCCATTCGTACTACCTACCCGTCGACGATCGGACGCAAACGGCGCGCAGCGGGCGGATGACACACTCTCCTCGTGGCAGAACTGATCACCATCGACGACCGTGACGACCCGCGGCTCGACGATTTCCGCGACTTGTCCACAGCCGATCGGCGGCCCGATAGGCCGGGTGGGCGTGGCTTCGTGATCGCCGAAGGCACCGTCGTGGTCGAACGGCTGCTCAACTCCCGCTATCCGGTCCGCGCCCTGCTCGGCGTGGAACGGCGGTTCCGGGAATTGGGCGACGACCTGGCCCGCGCCGACGTCCCCGGCTATGTGACGTCGGCCGAGACGATGGCCGAAGTGGTCGGCTTCCACCTGAATCGCGGGATACTGGCCGTCGCGGACCGGCCGGTCCCGTCGCCGACGGTCGAGGACGTCATCGACGGCGCACGCGTGCTCGCCGTCCTCGAAGGCGTCGGCGACCACGAGAATCTCGGTTCGCTGTTCCGCAACGCGGCCGCGCTCGGGGTCGACGGGATCCTGCTCGGCGCCGGTTGCTCGGACCCGCTGTACCGGCGCAGCGTCCGCGTTTCGATGGGGCACGTCCTGCGCGTGCCGTTCACCACCGTCGGATCCTGGCCCGGTGATCTGGAACTGCTGCGGGAACGCGGTTTCCGTATCGCGGCCCTCACCCCTCGTGCGGATTCCGTTTCGCTGCGCCAGTTACGCGACCAGACCCCGGGGAAGGTGGCGCTGATGCTGGGCGCCGAGGGCCCCGGCCTGACCGACGAGGCCATCGCCGCCGCCGACGTCGCGGTGCGGATCCCGATGCCAGAAGGCGTCGATTCGCTGAATGTCGCCACGGCGGGCGCGATCGCGTTCTACGAGACGCGTCCACCGCTATCGTGAGCACCCGAGGCGACGAGGAGAACCCATGGAATTGCGGATCCGTGAGGGACGTGCGGTGCTGGCCGGGCGTGGCGGCGACAGCGCGCACGAGGTGGACCCGCATTCGCTCGCGATCGGTTCGGATCTCGCGCAGGCGTTGCACGAATGGGCCCGCGTCGCGTCCGCCGTCGGCTCCTCCGGCACCGAGGCCGCTTCCGTGGTCTCCCAGCGAGGCCGCCAGCTCGCCCAGCGGGTCGCCGCCACGATGGGCACCTCGGTGCGGTACGTCGACCCCGTCTCCGGCGACGGCGTGATCGTCGACCCGCCTCCCCCCGCGCCCCGCAGCGAACTCGCGCGGCGGCTTTTCGGCACACCGGACCCCGCCGGGGAACCGACGCCGTGGCTGACCGGGCTGACCGTCTCCGCGTTCGTCGCGGCCGTGGTCGTCGTGGCGATGCTGGCGCTGGCGAACACCCTCGCGCGCGAGACCAACGGCTGGCTCGCGCTGCTGGCGTCCGTCGTCGTCACCGCCGGGATCACGCCCTCGCTGTGGCTCGCGCGGCGGGTGCCGATCGTGCGGTGGGCGTCCTTCGGCGCGGCCGCGGGAATCGTGATCGCGTGGATCGGCGTACTGATCGTCGTCTTCTAAAGATCGAAAACGGTGTCGATCGGCTCGTCGTGTTCGTCCTCCGCGGGGGCAGCACGCTTCGATCGGGGCGCGGGCTCCCCGGTCAGCGCCCGCCGGATGGTCGCCGTGATGACCGCGCCGAGCGCGCTCGCACTCGACCCCATCGCCTTGTCGGTGAGCCGGACCTCGCCGATCACGCCGCCGGGACCGACGGTCACCGTCACCGTCTCGTCGGGGGAGGTCACCTCGGTCACCCCACCTGACGCGGCGAGCCCGGCCAGCGCCTTGGCGTTCTCGGCCTTGCGCGCTTCGATCTCGCGCAACTGCCAGCGCATCTCTTCGATCAGCTGAGGATTGCTGAGTTCCGCCATGATCATGCCTCCGTGGGGGACGGCCGAAGGCTGTACGCGACTCGTGACGCGGCTTCGGCGACCGCGGGCCATCCAGTTTCCGATTCCGCGGTGACCACCAGGACAGCCAGATAATCACTGTCGGGCAGCGGGATCTGGTACTCCACCTTGGCCTGGGCACGGATGTTCTCCGTCGGGCGGCCGGTGAACTCGGGCGGCAGACGGTACTCGCCCGCCTCGACAGCGGCCATCGCCGGCCCGATCGGCAATCGGATCACGCGGGCGTCGGCCAGCGGATGCTTCTTCCGGTGGACGTCCAGCAAGGCCTCGGCCACCGCGTTGCGCCGCAAGGTCAGCATCTCCGTGTCGGCATCCGGCCAGCGCAGCACAGCCAGCGACAGTGTGGCCAGGTATTCGGGGCTGTCGCCGGCGGCGAACTTGCCGAAGACCCGCACTCCGTTCGACTTCAGCTCGGGAGTCAGCGTCAGCAACGCGGCGGCGAAGTCCTCGGTGGATCGCCCGGTGTGCACGGCGGCCTTTTCGCTGACACCCAGTGCGAATCGCGCGTTCATCGTGTCGTTTTCGGTCACCGGCATCCCGGTGAAGCCGGGCGGCAGGTCGAGCTGGAGAGCGGTCGTGTTCATCAGTTCCACGCCTTGTCTTCGGCGCGCTCCTGAGCGTTCTTGCGATCCTCCGCCGCGCCTTGCTCGATGGCGTTGCCCATCGCCACCGCGGCCAGCGGTGCCCCGCCGAAGATGACCGAAGAACCGGCCATGGCCCACTGGGCGCCGTCCTTGGGCCACCAATAGTTCTTGAAGTCGTCGATCGGCCCTTCGAACTTGCGTCCTTGGATTTCCCCCGCGGTGTCCATGCCGGTCTGGACTCCGAGAGCGCCGTAACCGGCGAGCCCGGCGAGGGTGGCCATCTTGGTCGCCGTAGCGGAATTGCCGGGGATGAGCCCTGCCAAGGAGGTTCCCGCGCCGATCAGGTCGAAGGTCAGGGTCTCGGGTGCGACGTCCGCGCCGGCAGCCTTCGCCACGGAATGCCCGCCCAAGGCCGCCACTCCGAAGCCCGCCGCGACGATGCTGGTGATCTCGCCGACGGGAGGTGGTATGACATCGCTGGCGACGCCGAGCAGATTGCCGATATCCCCCATGACATCGGACATCTTGGACAGCAACTCGGCATTGTCCTGCACGACGTCCCATGCCGCGTCCACCACGTCGGCGGTCGTGTTCACGAGGCCGGTCACGACTCCGGTGACCGCGTCGACGACGTCGTCCAGCAGATCGGGCTCGTCGGGAGCTAGGTCTTTCGCCTTTCGGAGCAGGTCCGCGACCCGGGCGGCGGCCGAAGTGTGCTGTTCGAGCAGCTTCTTCGCGGCGTCCTGAATTTTCGTGCAGCCGTCGATGGCCGCCTGGAGCTGTCGTCCGGCGTTGTCGAGAAGAGTCTGCGCGATCTGCAAGGACTCCTGGTCGGTGAACGTCCGGTTCGCCAGCGCGAAGTCGGGATTGGCACGAGCCTGCTCGGCCGCTTGGGCGGCGGCCTTGGCCTGCCGCTCGAGATCGGCTGCTCGGCGCTGCATCTCCCCGAGGTCGTGTGTCCAGCCATCGAGTGCGTACGCGGCCTGCGCCATCGAGCGCGCCGCGCCGTCGAGGTACTCGGGCAGCGGCCCCAGGCGCCGAGTGAAGGCCTCGCTGGCCTCGCCGGTCCAGATTCCCTGCTTCGTGACGATCTGGCGCAGCATGGTGTCGGCCTCGGCGAGGTCACGGCTGACCGCGCGGTATTTCTCGGCCAGGTCGCCGACGCCTCCGACGTCGCCGGGAGCCGGGTCGAAGCCGAGTGCGGGGTAGTGGTTCCCGGTCACCGGCCACCTCCGAGGATGTCGGTGATGCCCCCGGTGTAACCGCCGCCGACCGGGCCGCCGTCGTCGCCGAGCGGGAATCGCGGTGAAGGGTCGGGCGCGCCCCCGGGTTTCGGTGTGCCGCCGCCCTGGGGACCGTCGACGGGGTCGGGGATCAGCCCCGCGAACTTGTTCAGGTCCCCGCCGAACTCTTCTTCCATCTTCTGGTACTTCTGCTGGGCCTTCTTCAGCCTTTCGGTGACGCCTTCCGCGGCCTCACCCAGCCTGCCGATGCCGAATTCCCAGGCTTCTTCGAAGTCCATTCCGGATTTCGCGAGATCCTCGTTGCCCAGTGCTCCCCACGCGCCCCCACCGGAGAGTTTCTTGTTCGCGTCCACCATCCGGTCGGCCCCGGTTTCCAGATCGCCGATGAGCTTTCCCAGCTCGGCGATCTTCACCGTGTACCCGCTCATGTACCCCCCTTTGGTACGGCTTGATCGGCAGCCTAAGACCATTTCACGTCATGCCGTCCGACGTTCGATCCTTCATGCCAGTTCCCCCGGATGTTCCGGCGTCCGCGCGGACGAACACCATTTCCGTCGGTTGACCGTTCGGTTTTCTGTCCCACGCGGTGTAGAAGTAGTCGCGGGAAGCGGCGATCTGCGCGACGAGTTCCGAGGTGAAACCGAACACGTCCGGGTGAACGCGCACCGAGCGTGATCCATCGAATCCGGCGGCCAGCCAGCGTGCCCGGACGCTCCTCGGCACGAGGCTCATCCAGCGGACACTGAACACCATCAACGGCAGCCCGATGATCAGGACGACGAAGATCAGCCAGGTATGGTCGGTGTAGGCCCCGACGGTGCCCGCGGCGATCATCAGCGCCATCGTCGTCACGGCGAGCGCGGTGGAGAAACCCGACGTATACGGCCGGAAACCCTGTCGTTTCCCAGGTTGCGGGTTCGGCGTGCGGCCGAGGTGCATGAGCCGGTCACTGCTGTCGGCGAATTCCGCGATCACTCCCATTCGTCCCTGATCGGCGAATTCGGCGACTTGCCGCCGGCTGAGCTTCGCGTCCCGCAGGCTGATCCACACTTGGTCGGCGCCGTTGATCTTCTTCATCAACCACTGTGCGCTTGAGGGAGCAGGGGTGGACGACGGGTAATCGTAGAACGGCGTGCCGGGGAAGGCCTGCGGGGCGAACTGAAAGCTGAGGAGGCTGGGGTCGGGGGGCGGGATCTCGACGTAGAAGCGGTCGTATGCGGCCTGCCGGATGATCCGCGGATCCAGGTCCCATTCGACGGGGGAGACATGGACGACGGGTTGGCCGTCGAACCGCTGGTAGCGCAAAGTGCCGAGACGGAAAGCCCAGTCGAGACCGAATTCGACGGGCTGGATCCCGTCCGCCGACAAGTAGTGCATCGATCACCCTCCCCGGCGCCGAGGGTAACCGAGTCACACGCGTTTGTAGAACTTGAGACTCGGCCCGCCCATCTGTGTCGGAGACTGCCCGTAAAGCTCATAGCCGTGGTACGCGGCGATTTGCACCACCAGGTCGGCGGGAATTCCCGGGCGAGCCGGCCGAGTCGGATGGTGCGCGGGAAGAAGCTGGTGGTGAAAGCGGCCGGGATGGCACCGGCAAGGGCCGCCATGAACAGGAGGAGGACCCGGTCGTTCGGATCGGTGAAGTCGGCCGCGACACGCCGGGCGGAGAGGTTCGCGTGCTTGAGGCTGATCCAGACGTCGTCCGAGCCGCTCAAGTGGTCGAGCAGCCAGCGTTCGCGGTCCTTGTCCGGGGATACTGAGACCATGGACGGTGACCCGCTCGTTTCACTCAGACGGCTGTGTCTCGCGCTTCCGGAGACCTCCGAGCGGCTCAGTCACGGCGAGCCGACCTGGTTCGTGCGCGGCAAGAAGACGTTCGTCATGTACGCCGACCGGCATCACGCCGACAAGGTCGCCTTCTGGTGCCCGGCGCCGTCCGGGGCGCAGGAGGAACTGGTGGGCGCCGAGCCGGAACGGTTCTTCCGGCCGCCGTACGTCGGGCATCGGGGCTGGCTCGGGGTCCGGCTGGACATCGACGTCGACTGGGCCGAAATCGAGCGGATCGTCACCGACGCGTATTGCCTCGTGGCGCCGAAATCCTTGATCGCGCAGGTCCCTGGACGCACGTAATGGCCCCTCCACCGGAAGGGGCCATTACGTGCGAATTCAACCTCGTTGTGATCGGACGCCCAGAAGGACGTCTTCCCAGGATGGAACGATGGGGTGGTTCTTCTTCCCCTTCGCCCGTGGAGCGGGCTCGGCCACTTCCTCCGGCTCGTCAGCCGGAAGCTGTGGCTCGACATCTTCTTCGGGTTCCGCGATGGGCGCGTCGATCACCTTCGCGACCGGCTCGTCGGGTACCGAGTCAAGGGTGGGCTGGATGACCGCTTCCCTGCCGGGGTCCAGCGCCCGGACCGTGCGCGGGGCGCGGTAGGCGTTGGGGTTGAGCAGGACTTCGGCGTTCTCGTCGAGGGCCTGCACGGTGCCGCCGTGCGCGCCGGGCGAGAACGACCAGTGCGCGCGGTTGTCCGAACGGCCAGCCTTCCAGCTCAGCACGACGACCCACTTGCCGTCGTCGCCTCGCCACGAGTCCCAGGTCGCCTGGCTGTAGTCGTGCCCGCGCTGCCCGAAGGAGTGCGCCACGACCTCGCCGAGCGTCTGCACGTCGGGGCCGTCCTCGCGGACCGGATGCGCCCGCTGGGCCAGGTCGGCGGTGCGGGATCGCTCGAGCAGGACCGGGTACGCGAACCGCTCGACGCGCTGCACGGTGACGCCGGCGCTGCTCGCGACCTGCTCCACGGACTCACCGGCCCGGATTCGTGCCTGGATCTCGCGTGGCCGCATTTGGCTCTCCAACTCGATCTCGATCTGGCCGAGGCGGGTGATGTCACCCCTCGCCGCCGCTCGCAGCCTCTCATCCGCGGGGAGCAGGAAACGCGTGCGGCTCGCCGGGTCTTCACACACGATGGACTTACCGTCCTCGTGCAGCCCGACCACCCGTAGCGCTCTCATTCTCGCCTCCCCGATTCTTCACCTTTGTGGGTGTCCACGTTAAAACGGCGCGTCGCCTTGACGTGTGAGGCGCGCCGATGTCATGTGTCCTGCTCACTATTTTGTTCATGACGGCAAGGGGAATTCTGCGGGAGCGACGGGCGGCCCGCCGTGTGACGCGCCGGACACGCACAGTCACGATCGGGGGAATCTACGGAAGGCGCACCCGGACGACGAGTCCGCCGCCGCGTCCGCCCGGTTCCGCGCCCGCGGTTCCGCCGTGCGCCTTCGCGATGGACCGGACGATCGACAGGCCGAGCCCGGCGTTGCGAGAGTCGCCGGTCCGGTCGCCCGAGAGCCGCCGGAACGGCTCGAACAGCGCGGGTACGGCGTCCAGCGGCACCTGCGGGCCGGTGTTGCGCACCACCAGCGCCGGGTCGCCGCCGATGTCGACGTGGATCCAGCCGCCCTTGCGGTTGTAGGTGATCGCGTTGTGCACGAGGTTCGTGACCAGGCGCTCCAGCAGCACGGGATCGCCGGACACCGTCCGCGGCCGCAGCCTCGACTCCACGGTGACCCCCGCTTCCTCGGCCATGGCCGCCGCCGACCGGATCACCGTCGCCGCGACCTCGTCCAGCCGGACCGGGCCGCGTGCCGCCAGGCCGCGGTCGCTGCGGGCGAGCACGAGCAGACCCTCGATCATCCGTTCGCTGCGTTCGTTGGTGTAGATCAGGTGCTCGCCGAGTTTCCGGACCTCGGGGCTCACGTCGGGATCGGCCATCGCCACCTCGACCAGCGTGCGCTGCACCGCGAGTGGGGTCCGCAGTTCGTGGGAAGCGTTGGCGACGAAGCGTTTCTGGCTGTCGAACGACACGGCGAGCCGGTCGAGCATGCCGTCGAAGGTGTCGGCGAGTTCCTTGAGTTCGTCGTCGGGGCCGTCGAGATCGATGCGCCGGTCGAGGTTTTCGACCTCGAGTTTCCGTGCGGTCGAAGTGATCGCGTGCAGCGGCCGCAGCACCCGGCTCGCCATCAGCCAGCCGAGCAGCACCGCGAGCGCTCCGGCGATCGCTAGCGCCACCAGCGATTGCCACAGCAGCGTCGAAAGGACGTCCGAGCGGTACTCGGTGATCGAGGTCGCGACCAGCTGGGTGGCCTGGGCTCGCTCCACGGGCATGATGGTCGTCGTGTCCATGGGATACGCGCGCTGCACCGCGATGCCCGCCGCGTCACTCGCGAACGCCGCAGTATCCGGCAGCGTCGAGCTCACCAGCAGGTAGTTGACGATGAGCAGGGCGAGTCCGACGATCAGGAACGCGCCGCCGTAGAGCGCCGTCAGCTTGGTGCGGACGGAGAGCCGGAGCGGTTTCACGACCCGAACCGGTAACCGGCGCCGGGCACGGTGTCGATCAGGGGCGGCTCACCGAGTTTGCGCCGCAACGTCATCATCGCCACCCGGACGGCGTTCGTGAACGGGTCGGCGTGTTCGTCCCACGCCTTCTCCAGCAGTTCCTCCGCGCTGACCACGGTCCCCTCGGCGCGCATGAGCACCTCCAGTACCGCGAATTCCTTGGGGGACAACGGAAGGAACCGGCCGTCGCGGGACGCCTGGTGACGCGGCAGGTCGAGGACGACACCGCCGCGTTGCAGCACCGGCGGCAATGCCGGCCGCGCGCGCCGCGACAGCGCCTGCACCCGCGCGACGAGTTCGGCGAACGCGAACGGTTTCGTCAGGTAGTCGTCGGCGCCGAGACCCAGCCCGGCGACCCGGTCGTCGACGTCGGCCGCGGCGGTCAGCATCAGGACCCGCGCCTCGCCGCCGGTCCTGATCACCGCGGCGCAGACCTCGTCGCCGTGCACGACGGGGAGATCCCGGTCGAGCACGACGACGTCGTAGCCGTGCACCCCCACCCGGTCCAGGGCCTGCGCGCCGTCGTAGCAGACGTCGACGGCCATGGAGAACCGTCGCAGGCCCTCGGCGATCGTGTCCGCCAGGAGCCGCTCGTCTTCCACCACCAGCACTCTCACCTGGCCAGTCTGCCCCGGATGGGGGTAAGCGCGGGATAAGCGCCGGGTCGCGTGGGTCGTGAGTGGTAAGTGTCGTTAGAGCCACGGACTCGGGCATCACCACCTTGGCCCCACAGGCACCAGCAGTCACAACAGTGGCGCGTGAAGGCCTCCTTCCCTCGGCTCAGCCGAGGAACTCGACCTTCACACCTCGGGAGGGCGAGGTCACTGGTGTCGAGCCGGTCAAGCCCTCGTGAGCGGTAAAGACGGTTGGAACGCGACTTGCCACTCACGACCACCTGTACCGACCCGCGACCACCGGTACCGAACGCTCAACCGGCCGGGTGCAGCTGCCGCGCCGGGACCACCTGCTGGGGGGTGTTCGGACTGGACCACAGCAGCTTCATCGACGCTTCACCGCCTCGTTCGGTCTGTTCGAGCCGGATCGCGTACGACTTCCCGGCGACCAGGTCCAGAGTCGCTTTGTCGACAGCCGGGCCGTGCGGGGTGATGTTGTCGATCAGGAGTTTCCCGTCGACCCACAGCCGCACGGTGTCGTCCGAGACCGTGGTGAACGTGTACTTCCCGGTGTCTCGCGCGGTGACGCGGCCGCTCCATCGCGACGAGAAGGACTCCGCCGGGATCTTCGCGTCGGGTGAGCCGGTGAACTTCCAGTTGTGGTTCACGCCCGGCTCGATCCGGCGCACCGTCGGTGTCCCGGTGAAGTCCGCGTTCGGCCAGTACTCGGCGGTCAGCCCGGCCCCGCGTCCGGCGGGTGCCTGCGGCAGCGGCTCGACACTCAGTTCGATGACGGTCGCGACGTCGTTCGTCCGGCCGCCCGACGGCGTGAGTTTCACGCTTCCGGGCGACTGCTCGACCCGGACGTGTTGACGGCTGCCGAGCACTCGCGCATCGCGAACCCGGAAAGGCGCCAACGTGTCGAGCGTCAGCGAACCGCCCGGAACGGGCCAGTCGAACACCGACGCGTAAAGCTTGTCGCCACGGCGGCTGACGACGCCCCAGCCCGGTTCGGCGACGAGCCCCGGCGCGCCCGCTCCGTAGACGGCGGCGGAGTGACCGTTCGTCCGCAGCCACTGACCCATCTGCTTCAGTCTGTCGATGGATTCCTGCGGCACGCGGCCGTTGCGATCGGGTCCGACGTTGAGCAGGAAGTTGCCGCTGCGGCCGGCGATCGAGAGCAGTTTCCTGGTCAGATCCGCCGAGGATTTCCAGTTGTGGTCCCAATCGGTGTATCCCCAGCTGCCGTTGAGGGTCATGCACGACTCCCACAGCTGCCCGTCGACGGGTTTGTCCGGGATCTCCTGTTCGGGGGTTCCCGTGTCGCCGTCGACCACCCGGCGTTTGCCGACGCGGTTGTTGACCACAATGGACGGATCGAGGCTTCGGACGTAGGCCTCCAGCTCCTCACCGTCCTTTTCGGTCCACGGGTTGTTGGGCCGGTCGGTGCTCCATTCGCCGTCGAACCACAGCACCGCCGGGTGGTAGTTGTCGACGAGTTCCTTGAGCTGGGCGTACATCCGCTCCTTGTACTTCGGGAACGTCGCCGGATCGGGGAAGTCCGGATCGTGCCAGTCCCAGATCGAGTAGTAGAAACCGAGTTTGACGTCCCGCGCGGCCGTCGCGCGTTTCAGTTCGGCGAGGATGTCGCGCTTCTTGTCGAAGGCCGAGTGGTCGCGGAGGTTGAACTTGTTGACCTTCGTCGGCCACATCGCGTAGCCCTCGTGGTGCTTCGACGTGATCACCACGTACTTCTGCCCGGCGTCCTTCGCCGACTGCGCGATGGCGTTCGCGTCGAACCCTGCCGGGTTGAACTTCGCGGCGATCTGCTCGTATTCGGCGCGCGGGATCTGGCAGTTCCGCTGGATCCACTCGGCGTCCTGGCAAACGCTTCCATCGGGGCGTTGGTACTTCCCTTGAAGCTGGGAGTACGCGCCGAAGTGGATGAACTGGCCGAAGCGGTCGTCGCGCCACCAGCGCGTCCGGTCGGCGGTGAACGGGTCGTCGTAGGCGTGGTCGGTCCCTGGTCCGGACGGCAGCGTCGCGGCTTCCGCCGCGGGCAGGACGCCCAGGGCGGTGGTCGCGACGACAAGGGCCGCCAGGGCCCGGAGTGGGTTGCGGCGATTCATGCACTCCTCCTCGATGAGGTGTGGACGTCGGGACTCTAAGAAGCAAGAGATCCGATGTGAACCCCCAAAAGGCTCGTGAGTAGCCTGGTTCACCCGTAAAGACGGCAGATAGGTCGGATCTTTGTTCCGCTGATTGGGACGGTAAGCGCGGCATAAGCGACTTCGCTTACCGCGCCGGAATCGCCCTCTCCGTAGAAATCGGTGCGCAAGACGACCGAAGGAGCAGCGATGCGGAAACGACCGATGGCGGCACTGATCGCCGGAGCGGTCCTCGCGCTGGTGGCCGGCTGCGGCGGTGGCGGGGACGGAGGCGACAAGGTCGCCTCGATCTCGTCGCCGCCGGCTCCCGGCGCCGCCGGTGACGGGAAGCAGGCCGACAACGTGTCCGACGAGGACAAGATGCGCAACTTCGCGAAGTGCATGCGCGAGCACGGGATCGACATGCCGGATCCCCAGACCAATGGTGACGGGAAGGGCATGATCTCCATCGAGGCGGGCGAAGGCAGGCCCGACGAGAACAAGATGAAGGCCGCGAGCGACGCTTGCCGGAAGCTGTTGCCGAACGGTGGCGAGATCAAGCCGCCCACGCCGGAAGAGCTCGACAAGATGCGCAAGGAAGCCAAGTGCATGCGCGAGCACGGCATCGACTTCCCGGACCCCGACCCCAGCGGCAAGGGCGCCGCCATGACGATGGACACGGGTGACCCCAAGAAGTTCGAAGAAGCGGCGAAGGCCTGCGGTCTCGGCATGACCATGAGGGCGGCCCCGGCGAAATGAGCGAACACGAAGGACCCGGCGGCGCACGGCGTTCCCGCCGGGCGCGCTGGTTCATCATCGCGGCGGTGCTCGCCGTCGTGGTCGGGACGATGTCGGTGGTCGTGCTGACCAGGGTCACGTCGGAGGCCCAGCAGGTCGGGCAGGCGCCGCCACCGGTGGAGACCGCGAAGGTCGAGAAGACCGACATGCAGGAGGAGGAAGAGGCGAACGGAACTCTCGGCTACGGCGCGGAAAACGCCCTCGCCGGCCGGAAACAGGGCACCATCACCGCCCTGCCGGACACGGGTGCGGTGTACACCCGGGGGAAGACCGTGTACGGCGTCGACGCCAAACCGGTGCCGTTGTTCTACGGCACGTTGCCGTTCTTCCGTGACCTCGCGGACGGGGCCGCGGACGGCCCGGACGTCAAGCAGCTGGAAGAGAACCTGAAGGCGCTCGGTTTCGGCGGTTTCGGTACACCGGACAAGAAGTTCACCTCGGCCACCACCGCCGCGATCAAGAAATGGCAGAAGTCGCTGGGCGTCGAGCAGACCGGCACCTTCGGCCAGGGCGACGCCGTCTTCGCGCTCGGCGCGATCCGGGTTTCGCAGGTCGCCGCGCAGCTCGGCGGCCCGGGAGGCGGCGAACTCCTGAAGTACACCGGCACCGAGCGTCTCGTCGAGGTCAAGCTCGACGCCGCCAAGCAGGCCATCGCGAAGGAAGGGGACAAGGTCGGGGTCGACATCACCGGCGGCAAGAGCACGACCGGGGTGATCGCCGAGGTCGGCAAGGTCGCGGAAACCGGCAAGGACGGCGCCGGGCAGGACGACGGCAAGCCGAAGATCAAGGTGAAGATCAAGCTGGACGATCCGGCCGCGGCGGGATCGCTCGATTCGACGCCCGTCTCGGTGCGGTTCACCAAGGAAGTCCACAGTGGAGTCCTGGCGGTTCCCGTCGGAGCACTGCTCGCGCTCGCCGAAGGTGGGTACGCCGTCGAGGTCGACGAAGGCGGCAACCGGCGCCTCATCGCGGTGAAGACCGGTCTGTTCTCCGGCGGCCGCGTCGAAATCACCGGCACCGGCCTCGCCGCCGGGATGCGGGTGGTGACGACCTCATGACCCCGGTGCTGGACGTGCGCGGCGCCTCCCGCACCTATCCCGGCGGGGTGCGGGCACTGCACGAGGTGTCACTGTCCATTGAGGACAGGGAGATGGTCGCCATCGTCGGCCCGTCCGGCTCCGGCAAGTCGACGCTGCTGCAGCTGATGGGCACGCTCGACCGGCCGACCAGCGGCGTCATCGAACTGCGCGGGAACGACGTGGCGAAACTGCCCGACCGCAAGCTTTCCGCGTTGCGGTCCCGGTGGATCGGGTTCGTGTTCCAGCAGTTCTTCCTCAGCGAGGGGGTGAGCGCGGTCGACAACGTCGCGACGGGGCTGCTATACGCGGGGGTGCCGCGGCGGAAACGGCACGAACGGGCGCTGGCCGCGCTCGACCGGGTCGGCCTCGCGCATCGGGCCGGCCATTTCCCGAACGAGCTCTCCGGCGGGGAACGGCAGCGGGTGGCGATCGCGCGGGCGGTCGTCAACTCGCCGTCGATCCTGCTGGCGGACGAGCCGACCGGGAACCTCGACACGGGCAACGGCGCGGCGATCCTCAACCTGCTCGCCACGTTGAGCTCGCAGGGGACGACGGTCGTGATCATCACGCACGACCGGGAGATCGCGGCGGGCATCCCGCGGCGGATCGAGCTGCGCGACGGCCGGATCCGGCTCGACACCGGGACGGGGGTGCTGGTGTGAGCGCACCCGTCCTCGACAAGACGCCGACACCGAATCCGGCCAGGCTCGGCCCGCGCGACGTGCTGACCCTCGGCGCGCACGGGATGCGGACGCGGCCGATGCGCGCGGTGCTGTCCGCGCTCGGCATCGGGATCGGGATCGCCGCGATGGTGGCGGTGCTCGCGATTCCGGCGTCGGGTGCGAAGGCGTTGCAAGACCAGCTGGCCGCGCTCGGCACGAACCTGCTTTCGGCCGGGCCGGGCAAGACGATGTTCGGTGGTGACGCGACGTTGCCGGACAGCGCGGTGCCGATGGCCAAGCGGATCGCCCCGGTGACCGCGGCGTCCGCGACCGGCACCACCGACGGGACCGTGCGGCGCACGGACAAGATCGCCAAGGACGAGACGTCCGGCCTCTCGGTCTACGCGGCGACGCCGGATCTCCTCGACGTCATCGGCGGCGCCGTCCGCACCGGGCGGTTCCTCCGTGACGCGACCCGCGACTACCCGGTCACCGTGCTGGGTTCGGTCGCGGCCGCGCGGCTCGGGATCGATCACATCGATCCGGCCAAGCCACCGCAGGTGTTCATCGGCGGTCAGTGGTTCACCGTGGGCGGCATTCTCGGGCCGACCCCGCTGGCGCCCGAGATCGAGCGGTCGGCGCTGGTCGGCTGGGACGTCGCCAAGCGGCTCCTTGGCTTCGAGGGGCATCCGACCACCGTGTACGTCCGGGCGAAGGACTCGCAGGTCGAGAACGTGCGTTCGGTGCTCGCGCAGACGATGAACCCGCAGGCGCCGAACGAGGTCGAGGTGCGTCGTCCGTCGGAGGCGCTGGAGGCGCAGAAGCTGACGGAGAACACCTACAGCGCGTTGTTCCTCGGGCTCGGTGGGGTGGCGTTGCTGGTCGGCGGCGTCGGGGTGGCCAACACGATGGTGATCTCGGTGCTGGAGCGGCGCCGCGAGATCGGCCTCCGCCGCGCGCTCGGCGCGACGAAACGGCAGGTGAGAGGTCAGTTCTTGGCCGAGTCGGTGCTGCTGTCCGGGCTCGGCGGGATCGCCGGGGTCCTGGTCGGCGTGCTGGTGACGGCCGGGTACGCGCTGAGCCAAGGCTGGCCGGCGGTGCTCCCCGTCAGCGCCCTGCTCGGCGGGGTCGGGGTCTCGGCACTGGTCGGTGCCGTCGCCGGCGCCTATCCGGCGATGCGCGCCGCCCGGCTCCCGCCGACCCAAGCGCTCGCCTGACCACGCAATTCGGCACCTGGTTGCGACGGTGCGCATCGCGTACTACCGCAACCAGGTGCCGAATTGCGAGGTAGCGGTGGGTAATCTCGCCGGGTGCTGGTGGGATTGTCGGGGCGGAAACTCGCGGGGGCGTTGATCGCGCTCGAAACCGTCGTGGTCGGCGTGCTGTTCGCGTTCAAGGTGTTCGACGGCCAGGACCTCGAGGTCTACATCGGCGGCGCGCGGCTCCTCGTCGACTCGGGCGACCTGTACGGCACGTGGGTGCAGACGCACGGGGGCTGGCTGCCCTTCACCTACACACCGTTCGCGGCCGCGGTGTTCCTGCCCGGCACGCTGCTGTCCGCCGCGCTGGCCACGAGGCTGGTCGGGCTCGCGTCGATCATCGCGGGCGGGATCGTCGTCTACCTCTTCGTCGCGACGCTCAACGGCTCGCTCACCGACCGTGCGAACGTCCGTGGCCGCGCCATCGCCGTACTGGCGGCGATCGGGGCGCAGGCCGTCGGCGGGATCATGGAACCGGTCCGCTCGACGCTCGGCTTCGGCCAGATCAACACCCTCCTGATGCTGATGGTCGTCCTCGACGCCCTGCTCCCTGGCCGCGCGCGGACCAAGGGCCTGCTGATCGGCGTCGCCGCGGCGATCAAGCTGACCCCGGCCTTCTTCATCCTGTTCTTCTTGTTCCGCAAGGACTTCCGCTCGTCCGCACGGGTCGTGGCCGGGTTCCTCGGCGCGGGCGCGCTGATGTTCCTGGTCGCGCCGGACGCGTCCGCGAAGTTCTGGACGAACATCCTCTTCGACACCGGCCGCATCGGCGATCGCGGCTATGTCGGGAACCAATCGCTGCGCGGGATGCTCGCGCGGTTCGGACTCGGCTCGGCGGAGGACGCCGTGTGGGTGCTGGCCGCGGTGGTGGTGGTCGCGCTGACCGCGTTCGTGATCGTGCGCGTCGCGGAGCCGGTGTTCGCGCTGACGGCGTGCGCGATCGGCGGGCTGCTGGTCTCGCCGGTGTCCTGGACCCACCACTGGATCTGGTGCGTGCCGATCCTCGTGCTGCTGGTCTGGACCCGGTCGATCGTTTCCTACCTGCTCGCGGCCGTGACGGTGGCGCTGTTCGTGATCGCGCCGATGTGGCTCGCGCCGCGGCCCGCCGGGAGTTTCGGCTGGTGGCTGGCGACGGAATCCTTCGTGCTGTACGGCCTCTTGCTGCTGCTGGCCGCGATCTGCCACAAATCCGTGAAGGCCTCCTTGAGGGACTCTGGGTCCCTTAAGGAGGCCTTCACGGACAGCTAGCTAGCTCAGCCCAGGCGCTCGACGACGTACTCGATGCTCTGGGTCAGCTTCGTGATGTCGTCCGGGTCGATGGCCGGGAACAGGCCGACGCGCAGCTGGTTGCGGCCCAGCTTCCTGTACGGCTCGGTGTCGACGATCCCGTTGGCGCGCAACACCTTCGCGACCGCCGAGGCGTCCACCTCGTCGGCGAAGTCGATGGTGCCGACGACCTGCGAGCGCAGCGACGGGTCGCTGACGAACGGCGTCGTGTAGCTGGTCTTCTCGGCCCATTCGTACAGCCGGGTCGACGAGTCGCGCGTGCGCGCGGTCGTCCACTCGAGACCGCCGTTCGAGTTCATCCACTCGATCTGGTCGGCCAGCAGGAACAGCGTCGACACCGCGGGGGTGTTGTACGTCTGGTCCTTGCGGGAGTTGTCGAGCGCGGTGGTCAGCGACAGGAACTCGGGGATCCAGCGGTCGCTCGCGCCGATCTCGCCGATGCGCTCGACCGCGGCGGGCGAGGCCAGCGCGATCCAGAGGCCACCATCGGAGGCGAAGGACTTCTGGGGCGCGAAGTAGTAGACGTCGAAGTCCTCGGCCTTGACCGGCAGGCCGCCCGCACCGGAGGTGGCGTCGATGGCGACGAGGGCACCTTCACTGCCTTCGGGGCGGTGGACCGGCACCGCGACACCGGTCGAGGTCTCGTTGTGCGCCCAGCCGACCAGGTCGGCACCGGGCTCGTAGGCGATCTCGGGCGCGCTGCCCGGGTCGGCCTTGACGACGATCGGGTCGGCGAGGAACGGGGCGCCCTTGGTGACCGTGGCGAACTTCGAGGAGAACTCGCCGTAGGTGAAGTGCTGCGCACGTTCCCGCACGAGCCCGAACGCGGCGGCGTCCCAGAATGCGGTCGTCCCGCCGTTGCCGAGGACCACTTCGTAGCCTTCGGGCAGGGAGAACAATTCGGACAGACCCGCACGCACGCGGCCGACGAGGGACTTCACCGGCTTCTGGCGGTGCGAGGTGCCGAGGTAGGTGGCACCGGATTTCGCCAGGTTGGCGAGCTGCTCGTCACGGACCTTGGACGGTCCGCAGCCGAAGCGGCCATCGGCAGGCTTCAGGTCCGCGGGGAGGGTCAACTCAGGTGCGTCGGTCATGAGGCCAGTCTCTCAGGTCGGGACGGCCCTGCTGACAGTCGGTGCCGCGTGTCCGGGATGTGGGATCGGCGGACCGGCTCCCCTTGGCGCCGGCCGCCGGGTAGCTTCTCGCCTCATGGCGACAGTGCACGAACGATTCCCGGTGTCCCCCGAGGCGTTGTGGCAGGCCCTTCCCCACGGAGTCGACGCGGTCAAGGGGCAGGCCCCGTATTACGACGCGGCGGCGGGCTACGTCACCTTCTCGACCAAGCTCGGCTGGCTCAGCTACGGCCAGACGGTCACGGTGAAGGTCGAGCGGACGACGGAGGGTTCGGGCCTGGCGATCCAGACGAGCCTCAAGTTCGGCTTCGTCGACTGGGGTGAGGGCAAGCGCATCGCCCGCAACTTCATCGCTGCCGTCGGCGTCGCGGTCGGGCACACCCCGGCCGCTTGACGTGGTCGTGAGTGGCGATTCGTGTTCTAACCCGAATCGCCACTCACGACCCGCTGGACCGGTCAGCGCCAGCCGTCGGGGTCGACGCCGCCGGGGATGGGCGCGGCCGGGTCGAACGGCGTCCGCGAGAAGATGAACGTCGCGAGGTCGAGATGGTTCGGCTTCCCCGCCGAGTCCCGCCCGACCCGCAGCGTTTCGCCCGCGTAGTAGGCGTCGAGGCCGACCCAGGTGTCTTCTCCGACGGGCGCGAACCGCGACGCGCGGCCGGCACCATCGGTCGGCGCGAGGGAGAACAGGCCGCCAGGGAGCAGGCGCAGGTGGTACGGCGTCGGGCCCCAGTGCCACAGCCCGGTCAGCTCCAGCAGCTTCGGGTCCACAGTGGACGGTTGCCATTCCGTGGGCATGGACGGCTCGTGCTGTTCGGTCAGGTTCATCAGGTCGAGGCACAGCTGCGTGATGCCGACGCCCGCCGTCGAGTTCGTCAGCACCAGCGCGCCGATACCCGCGTTCGCGTCGACCAGCGAGCAGGCGAGGAAGCCCGGCATCGACCCGGTGTGCCCGGCCAGCCGCCTGCCCTCGGTGCGGACCAGCATGACACCGAGGCCGAATCCGGTGGTCCAAGCGTCGCCGTCGTCCACGGTGACCATTTCGCGCATCTCCGCGACGGTCTGCTCGCTCAGCACGCCACCGGTGTGGCCGCCGAGGAACGCCGTCCAGCGGGCGAGGTCGGTGATCGTCGACCACAGCTGCCCGGCGGGCGCCATCGCGCCGGCATCCGGCGACGGTTCCGGCATGAGGAGGTCGGCGAAGGGGTGCACGGCGAACCCGTTCGCGTGTGCGCCTTCGGGATGCGGCGAGGTCCGGGTCATGCCGAGCGGGCCGAGGATCTCGGCGCGGATGACGTCGAGCCAGGACTGCCCGCGGTGCCGGGCGACCAGCTCGCCGAGCACGCCGTAACCGACGTTGCTGTAGTGGAACTTGCTGCCCGGCCGCAGCCGCGTCGCGCCGTCCTTGAGGCTCTCGACGAGCGCGTCCCAGTCGGCGCCGACCGTGCGCTCCCACCAGGAACCGGGCGATTCCGCGGTCAGGCCCGAGGTGTGGGAGAGCAGTTGCGCGATGGTGGCCGAGCCGAACGCGGTGCCGGGAAGGTGCTGTTCGAGCGGGTCGTTGAGGTCCAGCTTGCCTTCGTCGCGCAGCCGCATGACGGCCGTCGCGACGAGTGTCTTGGTGATCGAGCCGAGGCGGTACTGCGTGTTGTCGCCGGGTGTCTCGCCGTCGACGCGTCCGCGTCCTCCGGACCAGGCGATTTCGCCGTCGCGGACGACGGCGGCGACGATGGACGGGGCGCGGCACGAGGATTGCTCGTGCGCGAGGCGGCGTAGCAGCGCCAATTCGGTCGAGGCAAGCATGAGACGCATTCTGCCTACCCGAGCAGGCCCAGTCGCATAGCGGTGGTCACAGCGGCCGTGCGGTCCGAAACGTCCAGTTTGCCGAACGTCCGGAGCAGGTGGGTCTTGACCGTCGCTTCGCTGATGTGGAGCGTCCGGCCGATGTCGGCGTTCGTGTTCCCCCGCGCCACCAGCCGGAGCACCTCGATCTCGCGTGCCGACAACGGCGACGCCGTCGGATTGCGCACCCGGTTCACCAGCTTCCCGGCGACCGAAGGCGCCAAGACCGTCTCGCCGCGTGACGCCGCACGGATCGCGCCGGCCAGCTCCGCGCGCGAAGCGTCCTTCAGTAGGTACCCGGAGGCTCCCGCTTCGACCGCGCGCAGGATGTCCGCGTCCGTCTCGTAGGTGGTGAGCACGACGACCCGCTGACCCGGCCGGTCCGCGAGGATCTTCCGCGTCGCGCCGACGCCGTCGAGACCGGGCATCCGCAGATCCATCAGGATCACGTCCGGCTGCTTGATCCGGCTCAGCGCGACGGCCTCGTCGCCGGAGCCCGCTTCCCCGATGACGCTCAGGTCCGGCTCGGCCTCCAGCATGCCGCGCAGGCCTTCCCGCACCACGGGGTGATCGTCGACCAGCATGATCGTGATCACGCGGGCACCTCCAGTTCCAGCGTCGTCCCCGCACCGGGTTCGCTCGCACACGTCACGATGCCACCGACCTGCCCCGCCCGGGCCCGCATCCCCGCCAGGCCGAAGCCGCCGGTGGGCTCGGCGGGGTCGAATCCGGCGCCGTCGTCGGTCACGCGGAGCCGGGCTCGTCCGTCCACAACGGACAGAAGGAGCGAAACCGCGGCGGCGCGCGAATGCTTGCGGATGTTGCTCAGCGCCTCCTGTGCCCCTCGCAGCAGGACGACCTCGGTGGCCATCGGGAGCGCGGGCAGCGGGCCGCCGACCTCGATCGACGCCTCGATCCCGGTCTCCTCCGTCAGCCGTTCGACCAGCCTGCGCAAGGATTCCTCCAGTGAAGCGGCGGCGAGCGCCGACGGCATCCGCGTCGCGACCATCGCCCGCGCCTCGGCCAGGTTCTCCCGCGCCGTCCGCGCCGCGAGATCCAGGTGACGGCGGGCCGCCTTCGGATCGGTGTCCATTTCGGACTCGATGGCCTGGGTGAGCGTGACGATACTGGTGAAGCCCTGCGCGAGCGTGTCATGGATCTCGCGGGCCATGCGCTCGCGTTCGGCTGCCATGCCCGCCTCGCGGGAGAGGCGCGAAACCTCCGCCTGACTGGCTTCCAGCTGTTCGATCAACGCGGCCCGGCCTTTGCTCTGCGCGATGATCTGGGTGGTGTAGCGGCCGGCCAGCAGGCTGAAGACGATCAGGATCGCCGTCATCGGCAGCAGGACCGGCTGTTCGTCGAGCCCACCCCGGACGAGCAGGGCAGCCGGGCTCGACAGCACCGCCGCCGTGGTGAGGATCGACGCTGCCTTTGTCGGCATCGTCATGTAGAGCACGGGGCAGGATAGGAAGAGGATGAAGCTCGAGTTGCCCGCGGCGAAGATGGCACCCACCGTGAAGAGCAGCAGTACCCCGGCGAACAGCCATGGCGTGTGCTCGTAGTCCGGACCTTTGATGAGGCGGCGTCCTCGTGCCAGGTAGGTCACGCCGAGCCCTGCCAAACACAGGAGCGCGATCGTTTTGTCCGTGGCCGTCCCGCCTTCGAAGAGCACCAAGGCCGTCGTCGCGACGAAGGTGACCCCGAAGAGGACTTCCCAGAGCCAGTAGAACCGCTCCCAGGCGTTCACCTGTCCTCGTTCGACCAGCGGAACGTCAGCTTCGCCAGCAGCAGCCCCGCGGCGCACCACGCCGTCAGCACCAGTGCCACCATCGGAAGTTCCCATGTCCCCGCCATCTCCTGTGCCGCGGCTTCGGCCGGCAGGAACACCGAGCGGAAGCCCTGGCAGATCCACTTCACCGGGAAGAACGAAGCGATGTCGACCATAACCTTCGGCAGGTTGGTGATCGGCGTGACGAACACCCCGGAGATGAACTGCAGCGAGATGTAGATCAGGTTGGTCACCGCGACTGCGCCGCTGACCGTCTTGGTCACCGAACTGAGCGCGATGCCAAGAAGCGTGCAGCTGGTGATGCCGAGCACGAAGACCCACAGCGCGGTCAGCAGCTTCGCCGGGTCGGTCGGCAGCTCCAGATCGAACAGGAGGCTGCCGACGATCGACATCAGCACCACCTGGGCGATGCTCGTGAAGCCGACCAGGATGATCTTGCCGATGAAGTAGGAAGCGGCGGGCATCGGCGTGCCGCGCAGCCGTTTCAGCGCGCCGAGCTCACGGTCGGACGCGAGGTTGATGCCGATGCTGTTGAACGACGTCGAGACGATGCCGGAGCCGATCATGCCCGCGGCCAGCACCTGCCCGGTGGTGATCGCCATGCCGGGCATCGACGAGTCCAGCATCGAGCCGAGCAGGATCATCAGCAGGGACGGGAAGGCGAAGGTGAAGATCACCTGTTCCCGGATGCGGAAGAACTGCCTGAGCTCCGCGGCACCCCGGACGAGGCCGAGCGAGAAGGTGCCCGGGAGGGTCAGCGTGCTCATCGGGCTTCTCCGATCAGGTCGAGGTAGGTCTCTTCGAGGGTGGGCCGGTGGACGGTCAGCTCCGACGGCTCGCGGCCGTCGGCGGAGAGCTCGCGGATCAGCTTGGCCGGGAAATGGGTGCGCTCCAGATGGCCGCCCCTCTCGTCCGTCCAGCGGACCGTGGCCTCCGCGGTGGAGCGACCGCCGAGCGTCTGCGGTGTCCCCTCGGCGACGATCTGCCCGCGTGTGATGACCGCGACGCGATCGGCCAGCGCCTCGGCCTCGTCGAGATAGTGCGTGGTGAGCAGGATCGTGGTGCCTTCGCGGGCGAGACTCCTGATCAGCTCCCAGAACTGGCGCCGGGCCGCCGGATCGAACCCGGTCGTCGGCTCGTCGAGGAACACCAGCTCGGGCCGCCCGATGATCCCGAGCGCGACGTCCACACGCCGCCGTTGCCCGCCCGAAAGGCTCTTGACGCGGGCACCCGCCTTCTCGGTCAGGCCGACCTTCTCGATCACTTCTTCGGTGTCACGAGGATCCGGGTAATAGCGGGCGAAGTGCCGGACGGTCTCGGCGACGGTGAGCTCTGCGGCGTCGTTGGCCGTCTGCAACACGATCCCCAGCCTCGCCCGCCAAGCCCGGCCCGCCGTGCCGGGATCCTCACCGAGCACGTCGACGTCGCCCGACGTCCGCCCGCGGTGGCCCTCCAGAATCTCGACCGTCGTCGTCTTGCCCGCGCCGTTGGGGCCGAGCAGAGCGAACACCTCACCCTGCTCGATGTCGAGGTCGATCCCCCCGACGGCGGTGTGGCCCGGGTACTCCTTGCGCAGGCCACGCACTCTCACTGCCGTTTTCATACGTCGATCGTGCTGTGCGGGGCGGGGTCTGCGGGACGTCCGCAGGACTGAACCCGGTTGTCAACCGAACGATGGACACCGGTGTCACCGCCAGGTTCGTTCCTCGGGGCGCCACCGCCCTGCCGGATGCGTCGCCAGCAGAAGCGGAGTGACGAAGGCGTCCGCGAGGTCGTGCACACCTTCGAGCGTCCGGAATTCGGAAGGCAGCCCGCGGACACCTTGGGCGGCCTTGTGATAGCCACCCTTCCAGGAATGCGGATCGGGGACCTCGAACCCAGCGGGCGGATTCACCACCATCCCACGGCTTCGGCGGCGAGCGATTTCGTCGTACAGGATTTCGTGCGTCTCCTTGCCCGGTATGGAGGACTTCAACGCGAACAGGGCGAGGTCGACGAGATCCTTGTAACGGCTGGACGGGTGGCCGCCGACCTGATGACGCTCGTACATAGCGCAGATCTTTTCCGCGACATGGTCTTCGATCGGGAACATCCGCGCTTCCGGCCAGGGGACGCAATCACTGGCGAACGGAGGTACCAGCGGCTCGGTGGTAATGGGGCCGCGCGGCAGATGCCCGGAGGTGACGACGTCCACGCGGACCCGGTGATTGAGAGGCGCGTTCTCGAACATCACCATGAACGACACCTTGCGGGTAGGGCGCTCGACATGGGTTTGAGCCGAGGTTCCGAGGTGGGAGAACCAGATGCCATCGGCGAGGCGTAGCCCGGCCGCCGTCTTGAGCGCGTCGACCGCGGCGTCGGTCGTGTCCTCCATGGAGAGCAGATCGATGTCGGTGGAGTAGCGCGCGGAAGGCCAACGGACAAGGAGGGCTTGCCCGCCCTTCAGCACCCAGTTCGAGGCGTCGTCGCCGTGGAAGACCCGGGCGATCAAACGACGATGAAAATGCAGTTGCAGTAGCTCGCCGGTGGAGATACCCGTCGTTTTGGTGCCGTTCCTCGCTCTGTCCTTCTGAGAGTCGAGATAACCACGCGGAGTTTTCGGGCGTTGAGAGGGCATCCCGCCATGGTCTTGCGCTGGGACGAACTCAATGGAGAAGGTGCTTCGACCTTGATTCGCCCTTTCGCAAGCCCTAATGCCGCGGCGGAGTCGGACGGTGGGCGAGTTGCGTGACCGAGGTGCCGATCCCGGCAAGTAGCTGTTCGAGCAATGCTTCGCCGTCTCCAGGACGGCGGACGCCATAACGCAAGGCATAGGGTCCGATGTGCTCCGCCAGTACGTCCAAGCGAAGCAGGTTCGTCTCCACCGCCTCCTGGATGATCGTGGCGATATGGCTGCTGTCGATACGCTGCTCCAACAGATCGCGGACGGTGCGGAGCGCGGTGGTGACCGGAAGCCCGTCGATCGTCGTCACGTCGTCTTCGAGCAGTCCGGCGACCCTGAAGCGCACATCGGGATCTCGGCTGGTGCGGCGGCGTGGCGTGGTCAGGACTATCCGGTCGTCGACGAGTTCGCCGAGCCTGTGCAGCCGCGCGGCCGACTCGTGGGAAATCACCCCTCCGTCCGGATCGAGAGGGGACCGCTTCCACGCGGGTTCGGCCGCGTTGAGCATCAGCCAGGCCGCCTGCTCCTCCCGCACCTCGGTCGCTACGGCGATCGTGGCCGCATAGACGCCGTGACGGACACGGTCGAGGTGGCCGGCTTTCTCCAAGCGATGCAGTGTGACGCCATCGACGCCGGCACCCTTGGCTTGCCGGGACGTGACCATGCCCCACTGGGCGCTGGTGAACGCACTGAGCAGCCGTAGTGCGTCACTCGTGTTCATACAGCGAAGTTTACGTCACCAAGCAGCGTTAGTTACGTCTCAATGTAACTAACGCTGCTTAAGGTGGACTTAGCAGTGTGCGGACGGAGGTTTCGAGGGAGGGCAGGAGGGTGGCCGGATCGACGGCGGTGAGCATCCGGTTCGCGAAGCCGTCCGAGAGGGCGAGCACGGCGTCGGCCAGGTCGCTCGCCGCGAGGTCGTCGCGGACATGGCCTGCGGTCTGCGCCTCCGAGACGTAGCGCGTCGTGAGTTCCTGCAGTTCGTCGTAGCCGGTGCGGATGAATTCGGCCCATGACGGCCGGACGGCGGCGCGGGCGGTGAAGGCGTTGATGACGATCACCTCCGCGCGGCGCTGTTCGTCGAGCGGCATCGCCTCGACGAGCAGGCGCAGCAGCAGGTCCAGCAGGTTCCCGGACTGATCGAGGGTCTGCCAGCGCTGCTCCAGGAACTCGCTGGTCATGTCGAGGGCGAAGCGGAACAGATCTTCCTTGGTGGAGAAGTACTTCTGCACCGCGCCCGCGGACACCCCGGCTTCGCCTGCGACCGAGCGCACGCTGACGGCCTCGACGCCTTCGCGCGCGACAATGCGCAGGAGGGCGCCGGCGATCTCGCGGCGGCGTTCGGCGCGGTCGACGATCTTCGGCACGGACGCATCCTCCTCCTGCGGCGGGGTGGGTCGTGAGTGGCGATTCGTGTTCTAACCCGAATCGCCACTCACGACCCACCCGACCGGCTTGCCCACTCGACCATCTTTAGAATACATTCGTATCCTGAAAAGGGGGTACTGGGGTGGACGAAGTCGCACACAAGCGGCGGGCGGAGGAGAACCAGCTCGCCGCCGCGCTGACCAAAGGACCGGCGGAGGTCCTCGATTTCCTTCTGCCGTTGTGGGTGGGGAGCCAGCTCGGCGCGTCGGCCGCCGAGGTCGGGGCGCTGACCGCGTTGGAGACGCTGGTGTCGTTCGTGATCCGGCCGATCGCGGGGTCGCTCGCGGACCGGTTCGACCGTGGCCGGGTCGCGGCCGTCGGTGCGGTCCTCTATGGACTGTCCTTTGTGGTCTATGCGGTGACGCCGGGCATCGGAGTCGCTTATCTGGCCGCGGTTCTCGGTGGCGCGGGTGGGGCGCTGTTCTGGGTCGCGTTGCGGGCTCGGGTGGGAGAGGGGCTCGCGAGGGACGACGGCGCGTTCAGCAAGCTGTTCGCGGCCGAGGGCGGCGGCACGTGGATCGCGTTCGTGGTCGCGCTGACCGCGATCGCCTGGATCGACTACCGGGGTGTGTTCTGGCTCGGTGCGGCGGCCTGCGCGGTGGCCGCGGTGGTCTTGCTGAACGCGCCGTCCGCGCCGGTGCGCGAAGTGGGCGCGCCACGGCTTTTCCAGCTGGGTAAGAGGATGCGCCCGATGCTGGCGCTCGTCGCGCTGACCGCGACGGCCGAGGCCGGGGTCGCCCTGTTGCTCCTGATGCATCTGCAACGCGGGCATCAGCTGCGGCTCGGCGAGATCGCGGCCGTGTTCATCCCCGGCTTCATCGTCTACAGCCTGCTGCCGGACTACCTGCACGGCTTCGTCCGCAAGGTCGGCCGGACGCGGGTGCTCGCCTTGGCGATGGTGGCGAGCGCGGTCTTCGCCGCCGGCTTGTCCTTCGCGCCGAGTCCGGCGGTGCTCGCGGTCATGTGGGTCCTCTCGGCGGCGGCGTTCGCGGCGGCCATCCCGGTGGAGCAGGCGGTGCTCGTCGAGGCGGCCGGGCTCAGCCTCGGCCGGGCAATGGGGATCTACGAGAGCGCGACGCTACTGGGAGCGACGATCGGGACCTTCGTGGCGGGTCAGCTGTACGGCTCGGACGTCGGATGGCGCGTCGCTTGCTTCGGCGCGGCGGTTCTCCTGCTCTTCGGATCGTTCGTGGTTCGTGGCGCCGTACGGCGTGTCGGAGTTGCGGAGTTTCCCGTGGAACCACGAAAAACGGTGTCACAAAAGGGAAAGCCGGTCACCCGCACGGTCGTGGAGAGTCCGCAAGCGGCCGAATCGGTGACGGAGAAGGCGAACAAGCGCTCGAACCCGTTCCGAAACTGGACGGTCCATGTCGCGGTGTACGTCGTCGCGCAGGCGGCGCTGGCGTTCGCCGGATACAGCTGGCCCGTCGAAGCGTTGTTCGGCGGCCCTCACGCGGCCGACTGGTTCTGGAACTCCAGTGGTCACTGGCTGCTGAACATCGGCCGGATCTGGACCTTCGTCCTGGTGATCGACACCGTGTGGACGATCGGCCGCGCGTTACTGAAGAAGCGGCCTTATTGACATGTTGTCTAACATGACACTATGTCTCATACGTGGGTGACGGCCAGCGACGGTGTCCGCCTCTCGGTCCGGGTGACCGGTGTCGACGACGCGCCCACGGTGGTGCTCGTCCACGGTTACCCGGACAACGGCTCCATGTGGGACGGCGTCGCCGCCCTGCTCGAGCGCCGCTACCGGGTCGTCGTCTACGACGTCCGTGGCGCCGGCCGCTCGGACAAGCCTTCGGGACGAGCGTCCTACAAGCTGGACCAGCTGTCCGATGACCTCGTTTCGGTCATCGACGAGGTCCGGCCCGAGGGCAAGGTCCATCTGCTCGCGCACGACTGGGGCTCCATCCAGACCTGGCATTCGGTCACCGGCGAGAAGCTGCGCGGACGGCTCGCGTCGTTCACGTCGATCTCCGGGCCGAGCCTCGATCACGCGGGAGCCTGGTTCCGCGCGCAGCTGCGCCCGAGCCCGAAGCGGCTCAAGAACGCGCTCGCGCAAGGAGTGCACTCGACGTACATCCTCGGTTTCCAGCTCCCGCTGATCCCGCAGCTGCTGTGGCGCACCGGCGCGATGGGCGCGCTCATCGGCCGGATGGATCCGGCGGCCGCGGCACCGTCCACTTCGGACGGCCTGTACGGACTCAACCTCTACCGCGCCAACATGTTCACCCGCCTCTCCAGGCCGCGGCCGCGTAACGCCGAGATCCCGGTGCAGGTGCTCGCGCCCACCGGCGACAAATTCGTCACCACGCCGTTGCAGACCGAGATCGAGCGCTGGGCGCCGGACCTGCGGGTGCGCCGGATCGTCGGCACGCACTGGGTGGTCCGCGAGAAGCCGCGGGTGATCGCCGACGCCACCGCGGAGCTGATCGATCACGCCGAAGGCGGCGAGGAGAGCCGCGCGCTCAAACAGGCCAGGACGAAAGGCTTCGCGCACAAGCTCGTCGTGGTCACCGGCGCCGGCAGCGGGATCGGCCGCGCGACGGCGCTCGCGTTCGCGGACAAGGGCGCCGACCTGGTCATCACCGACATCAACGGCTCGGCCGCGGCGGACACCGCGAAACTCCTGCGGGACAAGGGGGCCACCGTCGGCGAGTACACAGTGGACTCTTCCGACGCGGAGGCGGTCGAGAAGTTCGCCCAGCAGGTCAAGGAGGAGTTCGGGGTCCCGGACATCGTCGTGAACAACGCGGGGATCGGGCTGTCCGGACCCTTCCTCGACACGACGGTCAAGGACTGGGAACGCCTCATCGACGTGAACCTGTGGGGTGTCATCCACGGCTGCCGCGTCTTCGCGGAGCAGATGCGCGAGCGGGCCGAAGGCGGCCAGATCGTCAACGTCGCCTCGGCCGCCGCCTACCTGCCGTCGAAGATCCTTTCCGCCTACGCCACCACGAAATCCGCCGTGCTGACGTTGAGTGTGTGCCTGCGGGCGGAACTCGCCGCCGAGAACATCGGTGTCACCGCGATCTGCCCCGGCATCGTGAACACCAACATCACCAGCACCACCCGGTTCGTCGGCGTCGACGACGTCGAGCAGAAGCGGCGCCAGAAGTCGAGCAGCAAGCTGTACGCGAAACGTGGTTTCGGCCCGGAGAAGGTCGCGCGCGACATCCTGCGTGCCGTCGAGAAGGACAAGGCGATCCAGCCGTCGACGCCGGAGGCCAAGGCCGCGCTCGTCCTTTCCCGGCTCACCCCCGGACTGCTGCGGGCCGCGGCGAAACTGGACGTCACCCCGTGACCTCTGCCAGACGTCCTCGCCGGATGTCGGCGGAAGCACGCCGCGAGGACCTGATCCGCGCCGCACTGGACCTGTTCGGTTCGCGCGCGCCCGAACTCGTCACGGTCGACGACATCATCGCCCGCGCCGAGGTTTCGCGGCCGCTGTTCTACCGGTACTTCTCGAGCTTGCGGGAACTGCAGGTCGAGGCGCTGAAAACGGTCACCGAAGGGCTCATCGACGGCCTTGCCGGACTCGAGGAAGGCCCGCCCGAAACGCGGCTGCGGGCCGCCGTCCGCGGGCTGATCGACGTCGCCGACCACTACCGCGCGGGCTACGTCGCCTTGTTGCGCAGCGGTTCGGTGATCGCGACCTCGGAGACGGACGCGGCGATCGACGAGGTCCGCAACCGTGCCGTCGAGCTCATCCTCGACGCGCTGGGAGTGTCGGAGCCCTCGCCTATGCTCCTGCTGACCTTGCGCTGCTGGACCGCGGTGGTGGAGGGCTCGCTGCTGAGCTGGCTGCAGGAGCGGGCCGTGCCGCGCGAGGTGCTCGACGGCTGGCTGGTCGATCAGCTGACGGCCATGCTGTCGGCGACCGCGACCCACGACTCTTCGGTCCCTCAGACGCTATGAAAGGTCCTTTCCTTGCAAAATTTGCAAGGAAAGGACCTTTCATAGCGCGCTACTAGGACTGCTTCGCGACCAGGTCCCAGCCTTCGACGTCTTCCGGCTTACGCGGCTCGGGGCCGACGTACTTCGCCGACGGGCGCACGAGGCGGCCGGTCTTCTTCTGCTCCAGGATGTGCGCGGCCCAGCCGGCGGTGCGCGCGGAGCTGAACATCGCGGGCATCATATGCGGCGGCACCTGGGCGAAGTCCAGGATCACGGCCGCCCAGAACTCGACGTTGGTCTCGATCGGGTGATCCGGACGCCGCTCGCGCAGCTCCTTCAGCGCCACCTGCTCCAGTTCCGCGGCCGCCTCGTAGCGCGACGCGCCGAGCTCTTTGCAGGTGCGGCGCAGCACGCGTGCCCGCGGGTCCTCCGCGCGGTACACGCGGTGCCCGAAGCCCATCATCCGTTCCTTGCGGTCCAGGATGCCCTTCACCAGGCCGACCGCGTCGCCGGTCTTCTCGACCTCTTCGATCATCGGCAGCACCCGTGCCGGCGCGCCGCCGTGCAGGGGGCCGGACATGGCGCCGATCGCGCCGGACAGCGCCGCGGCGACGTCGGCGCCGGTCGAGGCGATGACCCTGGCGGTGAAGGTCGAGGCGTTGAGGCCGTGCTCGGCGGCGGAGACCCAGTACGCGTCGATGGCCTTGACGTGGGCCGGGTCGGGCTCGCCGCGCCAGCGGACCATGAAGCGCTCGGTGATCGACTTCGCCTCGTCGACCCGGGTCTGCGGGACGGCGGGCTGCCCGATGCCGCGCGCGGACTGGGCGACGTACGAAAGCGCCATCACCGAGGCGCGGGCCAGCTGGTCGCGCGCCTCGTCGTCGGTGATGTCGAGCAGCGGCCGGTACCCCCAGATCGGGGCGAGCATGGCCAGCGCGGCCTGGACGTCGACCCGGACGTCGCCGGTGTGCACCGGCAGCGGGAACGGCTCGGCGGGCGGTAGCCCGTGGCCGAAACGGCTGTCGACGAGAAGTCCCCAGACGTCACCGAAGGTCACCTTGCCGGCGAGATCCTCGATGTCGACACCTCGATAGCGCAGCGCGCCACCGTCACGGTCGGGCTCGGCGATTTCGGTCTTGAAGGCGACCACGCCCTCGAGACCCGGTCGGAAACCGTCGTCGACCTTCTCCGACGGCTGATTGGTGCTGATCGTGGAGGCACTCACTGTGGTGAAACCTTTCGATGCGCATTCCCCGGCTTTGTGTTCACGCGTGGACGGGATACACGCAGCGTAGGCGCGCCTCATCGCACGGATGGACAAACTTTGCTCCACGTGGGGGCCTGGGGCAATCGAAAGATGTGGTGCTTTCGGTCACGATTACGAGAACGATTCAGTGAAAACGCGCTTCGTACGCGAAGAGTTACGGCGCCGTTCACTTTGCGTGTACCGGCCGCCGAGGTAAATCCTGTGTTTCGAGAACCGGCGAGGACCGGTTTCCGGTGATAGACCTTTCCCATGCACCTGAGCCCCCAGGAGCGGGACAAACTGCTCATCCACGTCGCGGCGGACGTAGCGCGCAAACGCCTGGAACGCGGGGTCTCGCTGAACTACCCCGAAGCGGTCGCGCTGATCACCGAGCATGTGCTCGAAGGCGCTCGCGACGGCCGGACGGTGAGTGAGCTCGTCGCGAGCGGGCGTTCGGTGCTCTCACGGGCGCAGGTACTGGACGGAGTGCCGGAAATGGTCGATTCCGTCCAGGTCGAAGCCACTTTCCCGGACGGAACGAAGCTCGTCACCGTGCACGACCCGATCGTCTAGGGAGGGCCGCGAGTGCGACCAGGGGAGATCATCACCGGCGATGCGCCGGTCGAGTTGAACCCGGGCAGGCCACGGGTCCGGCTGCTCGTGCGGAACCTCGGCGACCGGCCCGTCCAGGTCGGTTCGCACTACCATTTCGCGGCGGTCAATCCGAGGCTCGAATTCGATCGCGAAGCCGCGCGAGGACACCGGCTCGACGTGCCCGCGGGAACGTCCGTGCGGTTCGAACCGGGCGTCGAACGCGAAGTCGACCTCGTCCCGCTGGCCGGGAACCGCGTGGTGCCCGGATTGCGCGAGGAGTCCTGATGCCGTCGATCGATCGCGAGCGGTACGCCGAACTGTTCGGCCCGACGACCGGGGACAGGATCCGCCTCGCGGACACCGACCTGCTGATCGAAGTCACCGAAGACCGCAGCATGGGGCCGTCCGGCAGCGGCGACGAGGTGTTGTTCGGCGGCGGCAAGGTGATCCGCGAATCCATGGGCCAGGGAATGGCGACCCGGGCCGAAGGCGCGCCCGACCTGGTCATCACCGGTGCGGTGATCCTGGACCACTGGGGGATCGTCAAGGCCGACGTCGGCATCCGCGACGGCCGGATCGTCGGGATCGGCAAGGCAGGCAACCCGGACACGATGGACGGCGTCGATCCGGCGCTGGTCGTCGGCCCGTCGACGGAAGTGCTGTCCGGCAACGGGAAGATCCTCACCGCGGGCGGGATCGACTGCCACGTCCATTTCATCTGCCCACAGCTGACCGAGACCGCGCTGGCGTCCGGGCTCACCACCCTGGTCGGCGGCGGCACCGGCCCGGTCGAAGGCAGCAAGGCCACCACCGTCACGCCCGGCGCGTGGAACCTCGGCCGGATGCTGCAGGCGATGGACGGTCAGCCGGTCAACGTCCTGCTGCTGGGCAAGGGGAACACCGTCCGGCACGAGGCGCTGCGCGAACAGCTCGCCGCCGGCGCGGGCGGGTTCAAACTCCACGAGGACTGGGGCAGCACCCCGGCCGCGATCGACGCCTGCCTCACCGTCGCCGACGAATCCGGGGTCCAGGTGGCGATCCACACCGACACCCTGAACGAAGCAGGCTTCCTGGAGTCCACAGTGGACGCCATTCGGGGCCGGTCGATCAACGCGTACCACACGGAAGGCGCGGGCGGCGGGCACGCGCCGGACATCATCCAGGTCGCCGGGCTGCCCAACATCCTGCCGTCGTCGACGAATCCGACGCGCCCGCACACCGCGAACACCCTCGACGAGCACCTCGACATGCTCGTCGTATGCCACCACCTGAACCCGTCCGTGCCCGAAGATCTGGCCTTCGCCGAAAGCCGGATCCGGCCGACGACCATCGCGGCCGAGGACGTCCTGCACGACCTCGGCGCGATCTCCATGATGAGCTCGGATTCGCAGGCGATGGGCCGGATCGGCGAGGTGATCATCCGCACCTGGCAGACCGCGCACGTGATGAAACGGCGGCGCGGCACGCTGCCCGGCGACGGCGCGGCCGACAACCTGCGGGCTCGCCGCTATGTCGCCAAGTACACGATCAACCCCGCGATCGCGCACGGGATGGAGCGCGAAATCGGATCGGTGGAGATCGGGAAACTCGCGGATCTCGTGCTGTGGGAGCCGAAGTTCTTCGGTGTCCGGCCGCATGTGGTGCTCAAGGGCGGTTTTCCGGCGTGGGCGGCGATGGGTGACGCGAACGCGTCCATCCCGACGCCGCAGCCGGTGCTCGCGCGGCCTATGTTCGGCGCGGCGCCGGTGGTCGCCGCCGCGAGCAGCTTCCATTTCGTGGCCCCGGAAGCACTGGAAAGTGGCGTGGCGGAGCGCTTCGGCATCACGCGGAAGCTCGTGCCGATCTCGAACACCCGCTCCCGCGGCAAGGCCGACATGGTGCTGAACGACGCGACGCCGGACATCAGGGTGGATCCGGACAGCTTCGCCGTGCACGTCGACGGCGAGCTGATCGAGCCGCGGCCGGTGACCGAACTGCCCATGGCGCAACGATACTTCTTGTTCTGATGAACCTCGCCGCGCTCATCCTCGCCGACTCCCGGTTCCCCGGGGGCGGCCACGTCCATTCCGGCGGGCTCGAGGAGGCCGTCACCCGGAAGCTGATCACGCACGAACGCGACCTGCCGGGATTCCTCTCCGGGCGCTTGCGCACGGCCGGTTCGCTGGCCGCGGTGTTCGCCGCCGCGTCGGCGCACGCCGCCGCGCGGAATGTCCATAGTGGACATTGGCGGCGGCTCGATGTCGAACTCGACGCCAGGACGCCGTCGCTCGCGCAGCGGGAGGCGTCCCGCGCGCAAGGTCGCGGGACGGCCAGGGCGGGCAAGGCGGCGTGGCCGTCACCGGTGCTTTCCCAGCTGCTGAAGGAAACCCCGCGACCGCATCATCCGGTGGTGGCCGGAGCGCTGATCGGGGTGCCCTTCGACGCGGCGATGGCGGTGGCGTACCTCGCCATCAGCGGCCCGGCGAGCGCGGCCGTGCGGCTGCTCGGGCTGGACCCGTTCGCTGTCAACGCGGTCGTGGCCCGGCTCGCGAAAGAGGTCCGGGACGTTTCCCTGCGTGCCGCCGAGGTCGCGGGCGACGATCCGGCCGATCTCCCGGCGCCGGGTTCTCCGGCGCTCGATCTGTTCGCCGAGGCACACGCCCGGCATCACCAGGAAGAGGTGCGTCTCTTTGCCAGCTGAACATGGTCACGGTCATGGTCACGTCCACCCGGTCAACTTCGACCCGACCGCCGCGGAACCCGACCACTACGAGCAGGCGCCGGCCGTGGGCCGCGCGTACCGGATCGGGATCGGCGGGCCGGTGGGCAGCGGGAAGACCGCGCTCACCGCGGCTCTGTGCCGAGCGCTCGGTGACGAGGTGAACCTCGCCGTCGTCACCAACGACATCTACACCACCGAAGATGCCGACTTCCTGCGCAAGGCCGGGGTACTCGACCCGGAGCGGATCGAGGCCGTGCAGACCGGCGCGTGCCCGCACACCGCGATCCGCGACGACATCACGGCGAACCTCGACGCCGTCGAACGGCTGGAGGAGCGATTCCCCGGGCTGGACCTGGTGATCATCGAAAGCGGCGGCGACAACCTCACCGCGGTGTTCAGCCGGGGGCTCGCCGACAGCCAGGTCTTCGTGGTCGACGTCGCCGGTGGCGACAAGGTGCCGCGCAAGGGCGGGCCGGGCGTGACGACCGCGGATCTGCTGGTGATCAACAAGATCGACATCGCGCATCTGGTCGGCGCGGACATGGACGTGATGACCTCGGACGCGCACCGGATGCGGGGTGTGCTGCCGGTGATCACGCAGTCGCTTGTGGACACTCCGAACGCGCCGGCGGTGGCGGACTGGGTCCGTTCGCTGCTCCCGGTCCGCACGGGGTGAAGGCGCACGCGCGGCTGACCGCCCGCTTCGAGGGCGGCCGGACCGTACTGCGTGAGCTGCGCTCGATGGCGCCGCTCACGCTCCTTCCCAAGCGGGGCACCGGTGTGACGGCGATCGTGCACTTGGTCAACTCGGCGACGTCGCCGCTGGGCGGCGACGAGCTGAAGCTGACCATCCGTGTCGGCTCCGGGGCTTCGCTGCGGCTTTCCGGGGTCGCGGCGACCATCGCGCTTCCCGGCCTGCACGGCGACGGGAGTTCCTCCACTGTGGATGTTGAGGTGGAGGCAGGCGGGAAGCTGGAGTACCTGCCGGAACCGACCGTCGTCACCGCGCGGGCCCGGCACTCGGCGGTGTTCAAGGCATCCCTGGCGGCCGACGCTTACCTGCACACGCGGGAGGTGCTCGTGCTCGGCAGAGCGGGTGAGCGGCCCGGGTCCTTGGTGACCACCCAGCACGTGACGCGCGGTGAAGTCCCGGTGCTGCGGCAGACGCTGGAGATCGGGGATTCGACCTTGGACTCCAGTCTCGCGCATCTGGCCGGACACAGGGTGCTGGCGACCGATCTGGTCGTCGGCGGGCCGGACCTGCCCGAGGCGTCCGGCGAGTGGTGGTCCCGGGCGTCGCTGGCGGCCGGTGGGATACTCACGACGTCGCTGGCTCACGATGCCGTGACCGCGCTCAAGGGGGAGCCATGAAGCCACTGAGTCTCTCGTTGCCCGGCCAGCCTTGGAGTGTGGTCGCACCTTCGGCGGCGGGTCCGTTGTACGTGCTGTGCACCAAGGTGAAAGAGCTGCCGAATCGGCGGACGTTGCTGGCGATCGACCTGGCGGGGAACGTGCTCTGGCAGCGCGAACTCGAGGGCGATCCGAATGGGCACTGGTCCCAGAAGAGCTATACGAAGCATTTGCGTGTCTCCGAGTCGGGCACCGTCTTCCTGATCGACGGCGACGTTCTCCTCGGGTTCGACGCCTCCGGCGAAACCCAGGTGGCGATCCGGCTGGACCATGACCAGGACGAGGCTCCAGGTCCGTTCGCCCTGGTACGAGAAGGGTTCTGTACCACTTGGACGACCTTGCCGGGCCGTCACCGTGATGTCCGCGTTGACGTGCGGGACGGTTCCGGCACCTGCATGTGGTCGACCCGGATCCCGACCGAACCACTGGGCTACCGGGGCCCGCCGGGCCTGGAAGATGACTTCGCGCCCTTCAAACCTACGATGCCCCACGAGTTCTCGCCGTCGTACTGGGATCCGTTGCTCGTTTCCGGCGACCGGATTCTTGCCGGATTCGACGACGTGAGTACGGGGTTGTCGTTGTCCTACCTGCTCGATCGGGACTCCGGCGGCCTCGTGGCGACCACGCCGGTTTCGGGCGGCAAGCATAAGGCGATCGCCGGGCTGGGCGAGTTCCTGGCGGGGGACCGGGGTTTCGGCCTGCTCGGGACGGCGCGCTACGACGCGTCACGGGCCGAGGTCGTTCGCTGGGACAGCGACGGTCCGCTGCTCGTCGGTCCGGACGGCGCCATCCGGAGCGTCGAGAGCGGGAATCCGGAAGGGGCACGAAGGTTCAGGAAGCTCAACGCGGACGGGTCGACGGATGACGGCCCGGCGCTTTCGAGGAGTCATTTCGGGAGTCCGGCGCTCGACAGCGCGGGGACGGTGGTCTTCACCCAGGACGGGGCGTTGCGAGCGATCGACGCGGAGCTGCATGAGCGTGTGCTGTGCGAGATCCCCGACGAACGCGATCTGTACGGCCGGATCGTCCTGTTGGAGGACGGGCTGGTCGCGTTCACCGTCGGGCACGGACTCTTCCTGGCCGAAACCGATCTCGGTCCCTTGCCGTCCAGCGGCTGGGTCTGTAGTGACGGCAACCTGCGCGCCAATCCCGTCCTCGAGAGTCCGTGAGGGCCTCCTTCCCCACCCTGAAGGTAGTGAAAGGAGGCCTTCACGGACCGGCTCCCCGTCAGAACTTGGTGCCCAGCCAGGTCATCGCGACCGGACCGCCGGTCGCGACGCCGCCGATGTGCTCCAGCAGCGGGAACTCCTGCCAGGTGACGTCGGCGCCGAGGGCGCGGTAACGGTCGCGCAGGCCCTTGCCGACCGAAAGCGGGATCAGTTCGTCCAGCGACGCGTGGTACAGGTAGACCGGCGCGCCCGGTTTGGTCTTGCCCGCGAGGTTCTCGCCGAGCCGGGCCTGCCAGCGCGGGTCCGCGGAGACGTTCGGCACGGTCGTGAAGTCGTTGAGCCGGGCGAAAGGTGCCGCCGCGCCGAGTTCGACGGTGCACGCTTCCTTGACCTTCGCGACCATCCTCTCGCCCTTCGCGTTGAGCACGTCGTTGAAGGGCAGTTCGGGGTACGCCGTCGAGTAGCCGACAGCGGCGCCGAGCACCAGGCCGAACGCCGGGCCGCCGTCGTTGAACTTCAGGACCGCGTTCAGATCCGCCGGGACACCGCCTTCCGCGACGCCGACCAGGTTGACGTCGGGCGCGTAGGACGGCTGGAGTTCACCGGCGAAGGCCGCGGCCTGACCTCCTTGTGAGTAGCCGAAAACGCCGACCGGCCCGGTCTTGGACAGGCCCGCTTCGGGGACGTTCGAGGCGGCGCGGGCGGCGTCGAGGACGGCCCGGCCTTCGGACTGGCCGACGGCGTAGGTGTGCGTGCCCGGGGTGCCGAGGCCTTCGTAGTCGGTCACGACGACCGCCCAGCCGCGCGAAAGCGCTTGGCTCATCAGGAGGACTTCGTTCTCGGACCCGTTCGTCAGCCGGGTCGACGGCGCGCAGCGGTCGCCGAGGCCGTGGGTGCCGACGGCGTAGCTGACCAGCGGCCGCGCGCCCTTCGTCCACGGCGTGCGCGGGACCAGCAGGATGCCCGACACCGTGTTCGGCTGCCCCGTCGCCGAGGTGGAGCGGTAGTGGAGTTTCCAGGCCTTCGCCGGGGCGGTGGCGATGACCGGTTTGTAGTCGACCAGATCCCCGGGGGCGCTCGGCGCGGCTTGCGCGGCGGGCGCGCCTATCAGGGCGGCTGCGAGGGCTGAGACCAGAACTGTCCGAAGCGCCAGACGCATTACAGCCTCCAGTTTGGTAATCGAGATTTTCGCAATGTAGGCGGTGTTGCTAGCATCTGGCAATCCCTGTTACCGAATCGGGGGAGGTCGAGTGGCCCGCACCTACGGCGGGGTCGCGCCCGAGCAACGGCGCGCCGAACGGCGTGAACGCCTGCTCGTGGCGGCCCTGGACCTGTTCACGTCGACGGGCTACCAGCAGACGAAGATCACCGAGTTGTGCACCCGCGCCGGCGTTTCGACGCGGAACTTCTACGAGGAGTTCGAGAGCAAGGAGAAGGTGCTGCTGACCCTGCACGAGCGCATCAACGCGCTCGCGCTGGAGCACGTCACCGGCATCCTGGAACGGCTGGAGGACGCGGACGCGGTCACCCGGATCGGGACACTGCTGGACGTCTTCGTCAGCACGGTGACCTCGGATCCCCGGATGCCGCGGCTGAACTATGTCGAGGCCGTCGGCGTCAGCGCCGCCTTGGAGGCGCAGCACCAGGAATGGGTCGACCGGTGGGCCGCGTTCATCGAAGCCGAGGCCCGGCACGCGGCCGAGCACGGGGTGGCGCCGGACCGCGATTACCACCTGACGGCGATCGCGCTCGTCGGCGCGGCGACCGGACTGCTGCGCGAGTGGCAGGCCCACACCCCTCCGCTGCCGGTCGCCGACGTCGCCGCCGAACTCCGGTCCCTGATGCTCGCCGCGATCACCCGGCCGGCCTAGGCCGTGTCCGGTAAGTCATGTTCGCGGTCTTCGCGCCCAGGCGGTCCCTGACGGCACGGGCGGACGCGGCCGAGTACGACCCGGTACGAGGCCGACCCGCCCGCACCGCCACGAACCACCTGGATCACGAAGCCCATCGAACAGACTCACCGGACACGACCTAGCCCCCCGGTCGCAATTCGGCACCTGGTTGCGGTGGTTCGAAGGCGAACCAGCGCAACCAGGTGCCGAATTGCGAGGGTGGGGACGCGTCAGGAGGCGGCGGAAGCCCGCCGGAAGGTGTTGTGCAGCACGGCGAGCAGCGCGTCACGGACCGAGAGCCGTTGCCTCGCGTCGAAGGTGATCAGCGGGACGTCCTCGCCCACCGCGAGCGCCCAGCGCACGTCTTCGAGGTCGTGCTTGAGGGAGCCGTCGAAGACGTTCACCCCGACCACGAAGGGCAGCCCGGCCTTCTCGAAGTAGTCGACGGCCGGATAGCAGTCGTCGAGACGGCGGGTGTCGACGATGACGAGCGCGCCCAGCGCCCCCAGCACGAGGTCGTGCCACATGAACCCGAACCGGTCCTGCCCCGGCGTGCCGAAGAGGTACAGCTTCACCTCTTCGTCGATGGTGATGCAGCCGAAGTCCAGCGCCACCGTGGTGGTGGTCTTCGACGGCACGTTCCCGCCGGTGCCGTCGACGGCCGCGCCGGTCGAGGTCATGGCCGCCTCGGTGGTCAGCGGTTTGATCTCGGAGATGGCGCCGACGGTGGTCGTCTTGCCGACGCCGAACCCGCCGGCGATGACGATCTTGACCGGTGTCGGCGGTTTGGCCGTCACCGGTTCAGCGAATTGATTCGAGTCCACGAATGACCCTTTCGATCATGCCGAGGTCCTGGGTGAAGGCTCCGGCAGGGCGACGGAGCACGACGTAGCCGAGCGCGGCGAGGTCCGCCACGAGGACACGGGCCACGCCGATGTGCAGGCCGAGCATCGCCGCCACTTCGGCGACGGATTTCGTTTCCCGGCAAAGGGAAACGATCTCCCGTCGTTCGAAGGTCAGCCTCGCGTGCGAAGCCGCGCCGAGCCTGCTCGTGAGCACTTGAGCCTCGATTTCGAGCGTGCCGTCCACCGGCTGCGCGCGGCCGGCCGTGAGCAGATACGGGCGTAGCGGCGAGATGCCCTGTTCGGCGCCTCGCGGCTGAGGTACCTGGTCGTCGCTCATTCCCTTGTCCCCTCGTCAGTTCAGCTGCCGACGCTCTTCTTGAGTTCCTCGATCAGCGCGGGGGTGAGCACCTCGGTGGCCCGGTTGGCGAACATCGCCATCTCGTAGGCGATCGTGCCGAGGCTGGCCTGCTTGGTGGCGAGCACGCCGAGCGAACAGCCGATGCTGATCGTGCAGACCAGCAGGTAGCCCTGCTCCAGCTCGATGATGATCTTGTCGGGCGAACCGAGCGGGTGGCTCTCGGAGACACCGTGCGCCAGGCCGAGCATCGCCGAACAGATCGCGGCCAGCCGGTCGGCGTTGGCCCGTTCCAGCTCGGACGACATCGCGATCAGCAGGCCGTCGGCCGAGACGGCGATCGCGCCCATCGCGCTCGCCGTGTTCTGGGCGAAGCGCGTCACCAACCAGTTGAAGTTCCGGGCTTCGACGCTGACTCCGGTCGTCATCTCTTGCTCTTCTCTCTCTGTTCCATCTCCGGGTTGACGGCTTTCTCCAACCCGTCACTGAAGGCGTCGAACGCGGCACGCTCGGCCTCGGGGTCACGCATGCCCTTGGGCTTGGTGGTGTTCAGCGCCGCCCGCGCGGTCTGGTGCCGCGCGGCCGGTCCTTTGGACAGCCCCGGCGCCAGCTGCGCGCCGGGGACCCTTCTGGTGAGACCGCCGCGGGAGGCTGCGGGCACCGGCGTCGGGGACGACGGCGGCGCCGGGGTGGCGGCCGGCGGTGTGGTGGCCTTCGCGAGTCCGGCCTCGAAGCCGTCGAAGGCCGCTTTGGCCGCTTCTGGATCATGCCTGGACTTCTGCCGCGACGGCGCTTCGGGGGCGCCTGGCAGCTGCGCGCCCTTGACCCGGCGCCGCAGCCCGCCCCGAGTCTCGCCGGGATCGGCGGCGGTGAGCGTCGGCGCGGGAGCCTGGTACACGGGTGACGGCGCCGGAAGCGGTACCGGTGCCGGCGCGGGTTCCGCGATCTCCCCGTCGGTCTTGCGGAACCACCGGAAGTCCTTGGGACGCATGCCGTCGCGCGGGATCATCCCGGCGATCGCCAGTGTCGGCGGCTCGTGCCCGGTCGCGTTCGCCCGCGGCGCGGGCAGGGACGGCGACGCGGGCTCGTCGACCGGTTCCGCCGTCGGCCACACCGGCGGCGCCGGGACGGACTTCGGCATGGGCTGCCGATACGTCAGCAGGTTCGGCGGGACGGTGAGCCGCGCGGTGATCCCCGCTCCCGGCTCGGTCTCGGTCAGTTCGACCTTGAGCCCGTGCCGCCGCGCGAGCCGTCCGACCACGAACAGCCCGAGCACACTGGTCGGCGCCAGTTCGAGCCGCTCGCGTTCGACCAGCCGCCGGTTCTCCTCGGCGAGCCGTTCGCCGGTCATGCCGATGCCCTGGTCCACGATCACGATCAGGCAGGAGCCGTCGGGCAGGATCTTCGTGCCGACGTCCACAAAGGACTCAGGCGGGGAGAACGACGTCGCGTTCTCCAGCAGCTCGGCGAAGATCAGCACCAGATCGGAGCCGAACGGCGAAGAAAGCAGGACGTCGCCCATCGAACCGAGCCGGACCCGCTGGTAGTCCTCGATCTCCGCGAGCGCCGAACGCAGCGCCGTCGACAGCTCGATCGGACCGGAAATCCTTGCCTCGTCGCGATTCCCCGACACGACGAGGAGGTTGTCCGCGTTCCGGCGCAGGCGGGTGGAGAGGTGGTCGAGCCGGTAGAGGCTGGCCAGCAGGGCGACGTCCTGCTCGTTGCGCTCCAGTTCGTCGACCAGCGCCAGCTGCCTGCCCACCAGGTTCTGCGTCCGCTTCGCGACGTTGGCGAACATCAGGCCGACGTTGCGCCGCGTGAGGGCCTGCCGCTCCACCAGTTCGGCCGCGGTGGCCTGCACCCGGTTGAACGCATCGGCCAGTCTGCCGAGCTCGTCCTGCGAGGACACGTCGATGGTGGCGAGCCGCGGCGCGAGTTCTTCGGCCTCCTCGGTGTCGGTGACGCGGACCAGTTCGGTGCTCGCGAGGTCCGCGACCGAGGTCGCCGCCGTGGTCAGCTTCCGCAGCGGATCCGCGATCGACCGGCTGACCGCGATCGCGAGACCACCGACCAGCAGGAACAGCACACCGGCGCCGATACCGATCGTCCACGCCAGGTTCTGGGCGGCGTCGGCCCGCGCGGTCGCGGCGTCGGTGATGCCGGTGGTGACCGCGTCCTGGGCGAGCCGTCGCTGGTTCGACTGGGCGTCGACGGCGCCGAGGATGTCCGGCAGCAGGTTCTGCACGGCCTGCGGGCCGCGAGCCTCCGCGAGCCTGGCTTCCAGCGCGTCGACCCGGCGGCCCGTCTCGCCCTGTTCGACCGCGACGACCTGCGTGGCCTGGACGACGTCGGCCTGCTGCACGAACCGTTCGAGGAAGAGCGACGCCTGCTGCTTCGCGTCGGCCAGCACCGGCGTCCCGGATTCGGGGGTGACCAGCACGATGATCAACGCCATACCGCGCAACGAGTTCTCCTCGTTCGCGCGCAGCAGCGCGTCGAGCGCCGTCAGCTGCTGGGTGCCCTCCGCGTCACTGGTCTGCTGCGGGACCAGCCGGAGCGAGTTGACGACCGCGTCGATCACCGCGTGATACGTCCGCGCCACGCTGTCCAGTGAGGCCCCGCGCCGGAGCGCGTTCTCCCGGATCTCGTTCAGCGACCCGATCCGCACCAGCGCGGCGGCGAGCTCTTCCGGTGCGTCGGCGCTCAGCTGCGACCGGATCTGGTTCACCGTTTCCGCGACGACGCCCTGCTGCTTGAGCATCGCCGAGCTGCTCGCCGACGAAGACGCGATGTAGTGCGCCGTCAGCAGCCGTTCCCGCTGCAGTTCCCAGGCCAGCGTGCCGAGCGCGCGGGCCTGCGACGCGACGTCGGCGGTGGTTCGCGCGGACCGGGCGTCGTCGATCTCCCCGGCGACGTAAGGCACCGACACCAGGACCACGGCGGTCAGCGGCAGCATCAGGAGCAGGTTGAGCTTGCCCCGGATGCCGAGTCTGCCGAGTAATCCGGACCGCGACCCGCGTTCGGGCCGGGTCTTCCCGTGCCTCATGATCACCTTTCTCCCCGGCTCCGCCCGAGGTGTCCGCGGTGCTGCTCCCGGACGAGGTCTTCGATGGACGCGCGCAGCGAGACGAACTCCGGCGCGCGTTTGACCGCGAGTTCGCGGTCGCCGGGCAGGTCGACCACGATGTCGGCGGCCACCCGGCCCGGATCCGAGGCCAGCACCACGACGCGCCTGCCGAGGAACACGGCCTCTTCGACGTCGTGGGTCACCATCAGCACCGTGGTGTGCGTGTCGGCCCAGATCCGGCGGATCAGGACCTGCATGTCTTCTTTGGTCTGAACGTCCAGTGCGCCGAAAGGCTCGTCCAGCAGCAGCACGTCGGGCTCGCACGCCAGTGCCCGCGCGATCGCGACCCGCTGCTTCTGCCCGCCGGAAAGCTGTTTGGGCAACGACTTCCGCAGGTGGGCGAGCCCGGTTTCCTCGAGATACCAGTCGACCCGGCGTGCGCGTTCGGCCTTGTCGAGGCTCAGCAGTTCGAGTCCGAACGCGACATTGCCCTCCACCGAACGCCACGGGTACAGCGCGCCGTGCTGGAACACCAGCCCGCGTTCCGGGCCGGGCCCGGTCACCGCGTCTCCGTCGAGGGTGATCAGGCCTTCGGTCGGTTCGGTCAGCCCCGCGATCAGCGACAGCAGGGTCGACTTGCCGGATCCGCTCGCGCCGACCACGCAGACGAAGTCGCCGCGCGCGATGTCCAGATCGATCCCGTCGAGCGCACGGGCGGTCTTGTCGCGGACCGTGTAGTCCTTGGCGACGGCCTTGAGCCGAAGCGTCATGCCGCCCACTTCCCGACGCGTGCCCGCAGCTGACGGAGCGCGATGTCGATGACCAGTCCGAGCAGCCCGATCACGATCAGCAGCGCGAAGATCCGGTCGGTCTGGGTGAACCGCTGCGCCCGCATGATCCGCAGGCCGAGCCCGGCGGTCGCGTTGATCAGTTCGGCGACCACCACGAAGTTCCACGCGGCCGCGGCGTTGACGCGGGTCGCGTCGATCATGCCGGGCAGCGCGTGCGGCACGATCACCTTGCGCAGGACCTCGCCGCGCCGCGCGCCGAGCGTGTACGACACGTCGATCAGCGAACGCGGCACCCCGCGGACGGCGTCGGCGGTCATCAGCGTGTTGAAGAAGACCGTGCCGAGGAAGAGGACCGCGACCTTCGACGGTTCGCCGAGGCCGAGCCAGATCATCAGCAGCGGGATGAACGCGCTCGCCGGCAGATAGCGCAGCATCGCGATGACCGGCTCGAACAGCGCCAGCCCCGCGTCGAACGTCCCCATCACGATGCCGAGCGGCACCGAGACGAGCACCGCGAGCCCGAAACCGAGCAGCACCCGCTGGGTGGTGGCCCAGAGATCGCTGAACAGCTCACCCGACTCGATCATCTTCAGCAGCGCGTCGAACACCGCGACCGGCGTCGGCAGGAACGTGGGTTTGATGGTGCCCAGCGCGTTCAGCGTCACCCAGATCAGCAACGGGATCACGAACGAGGCCACCGCCAGCGTCCACCGCCAGCGCGCGGGGATCGGCGTCCGGAGCGAGAACAGCGGGGACGCGTTCGGCTTGAGGCCCGCCCGGCGGGGCAGCGGCGACCAGTCCGGCCGCGAGCCGCCCCGCTCTTCCTGCGCTTCGGCGAGCCGCTGCTCGTCTTCGAGACGGCGCGCTTCGGCCTCGTCGTCGGCGTCCGCCCGCTGAGTGGCCTGCTTCGCCGCGTCCGTGGTGCTCACTTCACCGCCTTGACGTACTGGTCGTCGAACAGCCCGTCGAAGTTCGGCCGGTTCTGGGCGAGCCCGTTGGAGACGATGAAGTCGGCGATCTTGCCCGCCTGGAAGTTCAGGTGGGCGGGGGTGACGCCGGGGGTGAAGGCGTCGAGGTTCTGCTGCTTGGTGAAGATCGTGGTGCCCGCGTCGTAGCTCTTGTACTCCTCGATCGACACCGCGCCGCGTTTGGCCATGATCCGCACGGCCTCGTCCCGGTTCTGCTTGATCCACTCGATCGTCTCGAACCAGGTGTTCACCAGCGCCTGGACCTCTTTCTTCCGCTCCTTCGACATCTGCTCGGAGACGACGAGGTGGTCCGGGATGGCACCGGGGAACTCGGCGGACGTCGCGATCGCGCGGCTGCCGGGGCGCTCGAGGGCCTTCGAGGTGAAGGGGGCGAAGGCGGCGACGGCGTCGACCTGCTCACCGACGAACGCGGCCGCGGCGGCGTCGGTCAGCAGCGGGACCACTTCGACGTCCTTCTCGGTCAGCTTCGCCTCCTGCAGCGCGAGCAGCAGGAGGTAGTGGTCGACGGTGCCCTGCTCGACGGCGATCTTCTTGCCCTTGAGGTCGGCGACGCCGGTGATCCCCTGACGGGCGATGATCTTGTCGTTGCCGGTGGAGTTGTCGTTGACCAGCACCACTGACAGCTTCGCGCCACCGCTGACCGACGCGAGCGTGTCGTTCAGGGTCTGGCTGTTCGCGTCGATCGCGCCGGAGGACAGTGCGTTGATGCTCTCGGTGTAGCTGTCGAACCACTTCAGGTCGACGTTCACGCCGTTCTTCTCGAACAGGCCCTTCTCCTGGGCGACCGCCCACGGGAACCAGCCCGGCCAGGCGCTGTAACCGATGGTGACCTTGCTGCCGGAGGCGGCCGTGCTGTCGGAACAAGCCGAAAGGGCGGTCACGCCTGCGAGCGAAAGGGCGCACAACAACGCCGTCACGAGACGGCGGGAACGGGAAATCACAACGCACTCCTGGGGAAGGGGAGTAACACGGGCGTGGAAAGTTCCGGCGGTTCGAGCGCAGGACTGATCGACCGGTGTCGAACCCCCTCGCGGAAGCCCGGCCGGCAATAGCGGACGGTCCGGCCGCACACCCGGCCGTCCCATCAAAACCTCTGAACACTCTGGATAGAGGTGATCACCCCGTTGCTCTCGGCGGCGATCCTATCGAGTGGCGCAAGCTCTACCTAGTGTGATCGTCGGCTCTTGCACGATTCGCTGTCACATTCTGCTAAATCCGGCCGTTCGCCCCAAAGAGCGGACTCTCGCCCGGTGGGCAACCCCGGTCCCGGCGCCGTACGTCCATCGGGTGGCGGGTGAAAACGTCGCCCGTCTTCTGGAGGGAGCAGAGGATGAAAATTCGTTCGGCCGCGTTGTGCGTCGCGGGGGCGGCGCTCTTGTCCACCTTGGCCGGTGCGGGGCAGGCGAACGCGACCAGACCGTCCAGTCTGGTCCTGAGCCCGGGTGCCGTCGTCGCAGGTGGGACGGTCACCGCCGACATCTATTGCCTGCGCCCGTCGGGGGCGGGCGAGCTCGCGACGACCCTCGTCGCGGACGGTCTCGCCGCGCCGATTCCCTTGCGGGTGGTGGGAGACGGCGGCACCGGCGGCATCGGTGTCGCGTTGCGGGGCGACGGTCCGGTCGGGACGGTGCCGGGCCGGTACACGGCGTCGTACGACTGCTGGGGCTGGATCGTCCGTGCGGAGTTCACCGTCACGAACTGACAGCCGGGCGGAAGAAGCGAAGGCCGGTTCCGGGACACAATTGCCGTCCCGGAACCGGCCTTGGTCGCGCTTCTGGCACATCTCACGGATCTGTGTCGGAGGTGTTTCCCCCGCCGGTAATTTCTATCAAACGACAGAATTGGTCGGGCGCCGGATGGGCGGCCCCTGGGCGTCCCGGAGTCGCCGAATTCGAATGGTTCGAAATGGCGGTAAGAATAGGTCGGGTTCGGCGATTGCAATTCCTGCCGGCCCGCTCGGACCGGGTCTGTCCAGGCAATTCTCGTCCTCCGTAAAGGTGAATTAGTCCGCCTTCGCGCGAGCGAGTGCCATTTCGTGGACCGGCGGGCCAGGCCTCGGCGGCCGACGATCGACCTGTATCGATCAGGGGCGGTCAGGTGACCGGCAGGTAACGGCTTGCGGTCCAGCGGCTACACACAGATGATCGGGCAGGGGTGGCGGGTGTCACCGTTCAGTGGGTTTCGCCGCCGCCTTCTAGGCAATACCGTCGGCGGCAAAGCCGAAGTCATGGGCCCCGATCGGGTACGGAGGTTTGGCGGATGATGCCGGAGATCAAGGATGGCGCTACTGGCGCTGTCGGCGGTGACGACGCCGTCGTACGCCTGCCCGGGATGAGGGTGGCCTACGAAGGCGCCGCCTTCGACGAGTCCGCGTTGGCGGAGACCTGGACCGCCCAGTTGCAGGACTGGCTGAACCAGGCCGTCTCCGCCGGGATCCCCGAACCGAACGCGATGGTGCTCGCGACCGCCGACCCCGAAGGCAGGCCGTCCTCCCGGACGGTCCTGTGCAAGGGCCTCGACGAACGCGGCGTCGTGTTCTACACGAACTACACCTCCACCAAGAGCCACGACCTCACCGCGACGCGCTACGCGTCGATCACCTTCCCGTGGTACGCCCTGCAGCGTCAGGTCCACGTGCGCGGCGAGGTCGAGAAGGTCAACGTCGCCGAGACCGCCGAGTACTGGGCCTCCCGCCCACGGGGATCGCAGCTCGGAGCCTGGGCCTCGCCGCAGTCCCGCGTCGTCGACGGCCGCCGCGCCCTCGAGACCGCGCTCCACGGCATCGAGCGCCGCTTCGCCGACGTCGAGAACATCCCGTTTCCGCCGCACTGGGGCGGCTGGCGCATCCGGCCCGACGTCGTCGAGTTCTGGCAAGGCCGCGAAGACCGCATGCACGACAGGCTCCGCTACGTTCGCACCGACGACGGCTGGCAGGTCGAGCGCGTAGCGCCCTGATCCCACTCGCGTGAAGGCCCCCCTTCCCTCGGCTCAGCCGAGGGAAGGGGGCCTTCACGCGTGGCCGGTGACATAAATCGCGCGCGATTGGTTAGTTAGCGCGGCTAAGCTGTCGGGTTGTGAGTGACGACGTGGGGGTTGAACAGCGTAAGGGTGTCCGCAAACTGTTCGGCTCGATCGTCGTCGACACCCGGCCGCTCAAGATCCCCGCGTTCCGCCGCCTGTGGCTGTCCACCGCGGTCACCGCCGTCGGCAGCCAGCTCACCGCCGTCGCGGTCCCCAAACAGGTCTTCGACCTCACCGGCTCGTCGGCGTATGTCGGCCTGACCGGCCTGGTCGCCCTGGTCCCGCTGCTCGTCTTCGGCCTCTGGGGCGGCGCCATCGCGGACGCCGTCGACCGCCGCAAACTCCTGCTCGTCACCAACGTCGGCGTCACCGTCACTTCGGCGGTCCTGTGGCTCCAGGCGTTCCTGAACCTCGGCTCGGTCTGGCTCGTGCTCGCCCTGCTGGCGGTCAACCAGGCGTTCTTCGCGATCAACATGCCGACCCGCGGCGCCGTCGTCGCCCGGCTGGTGCCGGACAAACTGATCGCGCCCGCGACCGCGCTGAGCAGCACGATGGCCACCTTCGGCGCGGTCTTCGGCCCGCTGCTGGCCGGTTCGCTGATCCCGATCCTCGGCCTTTCGACGCTCTACCTGATCGACGTCGTCGCACTGACCTTGACCCTTGTCGCGGTCTGGAAGCTGCCCCCGATCCCGCCGCTCGGCGAGATCGCGCGCCGGGCCGGGATCCGCGACATCATCGACGGCTTCAAGTACCTGGCGAAGCAGAAGATCCTGTTGGCCTCGTTCCTCGTCGACATCATCGCGATGGTCGCCGGCATGCCGCGCGCGCTGATCCCGGAGATGGCGGAGCGCACCTTCGGCGATCCGCCCGGCGGCGGCCCGGCGCTGGGCTGGCTGTACGCCGCCCTCCCGGCGGGCGCGATGCTGATCGGTCTCTTCTCCGGCTGGCTCACCCGGATCCGAAAACAGGGCGTCGGCGTGATCATCTCCATCTGCGTCTGGGGTGCCGCCATCGTCGGCTTCGGCCTCGCGCAGTCGTTGTGGCTCGCGGTCTTCTTCATGGCGCTCGCCGGCGCGGCCGACATGGTCAGCGCGATCTACCGGATGTCGATCCTGCAGCTCGCCACCACCGACGAAATGCGCGGACGGCTGCAGGGCGTGTTCACCGTCGTCGTCGCGGGTGGCCCGCGGATCGCCGACCTCACCCACGGCTGGGCCGCCGCGGGAGTCGGCACCGCCGCCGCGGCCTCCGGCGGCGGGGTGCTGGTCATCGTGCTGGTCATCGCCGCGGCGCTGCTGATCCCGTCGTTCTGGCGGTACCGGGCCCCGGCGGACTGAGCCGTTCGGTCTATCGTCGGGCCCATGCGTATTTCACGGGCGATCATCCTGTTCGCCGCTGTCATCGCGACCCTTTCCGCCTGTTCTTCCGGGGACGAGAAGTCGGACAACGCGGCCAAGCCGTCGAGCCAGGCTCCCGCTCCCTCCGCCGCGCCGAGTTCCTCGGCCGCGCCCACCGGCGGCAACGGTTCGAAGGAGCCGTGCGCGCTGCTGCCCGCCGAGGCGGTCGGCAAGGCGGTCTCCATTCAGGGCGTGACGTCGGCGCCGGGTCCGGTGCAGGACAACGCCGCCAACGGTGGCAAGGCCAAGAGCTGCGTCTACTCGGCAGCAGGCAAGCAGATCGGCGCGCTCGCGGTGACCCGCTTCGAGGGCAAGAAGCTCCAGCCCGCCGAGATGGTCGCCGCGCTGAAGAAGGCGAAGGCGGGGTCGAAGGACGTCACCGGTGTCGGCGAGGGCGCTCTCTTCTACGTCGACGAGAACAAGACCGCGACGCTGGCGGCAGCCGAGCTCGTCGGCGATGTGCCCGTGCTGGTCAACTACACCGGCCCGGCGAAGATGACGCAGGAAATGATGACCCCGCTTGTGAAGACCGCGGTCGACGCCAACTGAGCGACTTACCCAAAGGCGTGCTTCGTCAACCCGTGACGAAGAACTGACCAAACCGGACTGTCGGCACCAGACGTGATACGGCACACTCTTGCCGCATGGCGGACACGACGACAACAGAACAGACCGGTCCGGCCGGTCAGCCGAGCCTCAAACGGGTCATGGGTTCCAAGCTCCTGCTGTTCTTCGTGGTGGGGGACATCATCGGGACGGGCGTCTACGCGCTCACCGGACAGGTCGCCGGCCGAGTGGGCGGCGCGCTGTGGCTGCCGTTCCTGATCGCGTTCGTGGTCGCGATCATGACCGCGTTCAGCTATCTGGAACTGGTCGGCAAGTACCCGCAGGCGGCGGGGGCCGCGCTGTACACGCACAAGGCGTTCAAGCTCCGCTTCCTCACCTTCATGGTGGCGTTCGCGGTGATGTGCTCGGGGATCACGTCGGCTTCGTCGGCGGCGAAGGCCTTCGGGGACACCTACCTCAAGGAATTCATCACCGCGCCGATGCCGCTGGTGGCGATCCTGTTCGTGATCGGGCTCGCGCTGATCAACTTCCGCGGGGTCTCCGAATCGGTGAAGACCAACGTGGTGCTGACCTGCATCGAGATCGGCGGTCTGCTGATCATCATCGGGGTCGGCGTGTGGGCGGTGCTGAACGGCAACGGGGACGCGTCGCGGCTGGTCGAGTTCGACACCGAGAACCAGACGATGCTGGTGGCGATCACCTCGGCGACGTCGCTGGCGTTCTTCGCGATGGTCGGCTTCGAGGACTCGGTGAACATGGCCGAGGAGTGCAAGGACCCGATCCGGATCTTCCCGAAGGCGATGCTGTGGGGCATGGTCATCGCCGCGACCATCTACATCCTGGTCTCCGTGACCTCTTCGCTGCTGGTGCCCGCCGACGATCTGGAGGCCGCCAAGAGCAGCGCGCTGCTGAAGGTGCTCGACGTCGGGGCCCCCGGGTTCCCGCGCGAGGTCTTCTCCGCGATCGGTCTCTTCGCGGTCATCAACTCGGCGCTGATCAACATGCTGATGGCCAGCCGTTTGCTGTACGGCATGGCGAACCAGCGGATCATCCCGAAGCAGCTGGGCACCGTGCACCCGTTCCGCCGCAGCCCTTGGGTGGCGATCGTTTTCACCAGCCTGATCGCGATCGCCCTGGTGTCCTTTGTGGACATCAGTGTGCTCGGCGGGACGACGGCGTTGCTGCTGCTGGCGGTGTTCGCCATCGTCAACGTCGCGGTACTGGTACTGCGGAAGGAGAAGGCGGCGCACAAGCACTTCCGCGCGCCGACCATCATCCCGGTGCTGGCCGCGATCTTCTGTCTCTACCTGGTGACCCCGTTGTCCGGGCGGCCCGCGCGCGACTACAAGGTCGCCGCGATCCTGCTCGGCGTCGGCATCGTGCTGTGGGGGATCAACTGGCTCGTCATGCGGGCCACGCACAGTGAAGAGGACCGGCAGCCCGTCGAGCCGCCGGTCGGCTGAGGGCTCCTATCCCCGGCTGAGCGACTGGTATTCGACCGGGCTGTGGGCCGAGAACACGGTGACCTCGTCGGCGTGTTCTCGGCTCAGCTCCCGCAGCCGCTCGACGTTCTCCAGCCGCGGTTTGCGCAGGGTCTGCACCATGTTCTGGAAGGCGGTCATCCCCGGCGGGCAGTGCGGCTTCACCGGATCCAGCTGACCGTGGAAGAAGTACGCGTCGCCGGCGTGCAGCAGCCAGCCGCCGCCGGTGTCGACCGCCACCCCGGTGTGGCCCTTGGTGTGGCCCGCGAGCGGCACCAGCAGGATCTCCGGCGGCAGGCCCTTGAGCTCACGGACGGCCTGGAAGCCGAACCACTCGTCCCCGGCCTCGTCGTAATGACTCCACAAAGGACGGTGGGCGAACTGGTTGGCGCGGAAGCGGAACTTCTCGCTCTGGCCGGACGGTGACGTCGCCGCGTCGTGCTCCGCGGTGCGGACGTGCACGACGGCGTTCGGGAAGTCCGCGAGCCCGCCCGCGTGGTCGACGTCGAGGTGGGTGCAGATGATGTGCCGGACGTCTTCGAGCTTGTGCCCGAGCGCCTCGACGTGGTGGGCCGCCGTCTCCGTCTCGACCGGCTTCGCGCCGACCATCATCGTGAACGGCGTGCCGAGCCACGCGCCGGGATTCGCGACCCCCTCGCGGCCGAAACCGGTGTCCACCAGCACGAGACCGTCGCCGGTCTCGATGAGCAGGCAGTGTGCCACCAGCTCCGAGCGGCGAAGCAGACCGGGCTGGCCGTCGAGCAGCTTGCCTCCCGGTGCGCGCATCGTGCCGCAGTTCAGGTGGTGCACCTTCATAACCTGCTCCTCTGGCTGAGCCGTTCGAATGCGGTGACGTCGTGCGCGGCGAAGACCGTCACTTCGGCACCGTTGTCACTGACAAGTTCGCGCAGCCGGCGCTGGTTGTCCAGTCGTGCCGCCTTCTCCGTCTGCATGTACGACTCGAAGAAGCCGAGTGCGAAGGGGACGTGAGGGTTTCGCTCCAGTTCGCCGCCGTGGAAGACGGCGTCACCGGCGTTGAGGAGCCAGCCGTCACCGGTGTCGACCGCGATGCCGGCGTGCCCGCGGGTGTGCCCCGCCAGAGGGATGAGCAGGACGTCCGGGACCCCTTCGAGCTCGCGGACGGCGTCGAATCCGAACCACGGCTCGCCGTCGGCGCGGTACGACTTCCACTTCGGACCGTGGCTGAACTGGACCTTCCGGTAGCGGCTCGCCTCCTTGCGGTCGATCGGCTTCTCCAGTGCCTGGAGTTCGCGCGCGTGGACGTGGACCCGGGCTTGAGGGAAGTCGACGAGCCCGCCCGCGTGGTCGAGGTCGAGATGGGTGAGCACGATGTCGCGCACGTCGGCCGGGTCGAAGCCGAGCTTGCGGATCTGGGTGGTGGCGCTCAGGTCGTCGTCGCTGTCGGGGTGGACGAGCCGGACGAAGCCGGCGCCGAGCCATTCGGCCGGCCTGCCGACGGTCGGTGTGCCGACGCCGGTTTCGACGAGGACGAGCCCCGTGCCGGTCTCCAGCAAAAGGCAGTGGCAGACCAGTTCCGCGCGGCGGAACAGCCCCGGCCTGCCGTCGACGAGTTTGCCGCCGATCGGCCGCAGGGTCCCGCAGTTGAGGTGGTGGACGCGCATCAGGACAACTCCCGTTCGAGTGTGGTGGCCAGATGAGGGGCGATCGCGCGCAGCGGCGCGGTGTCGTGCAGGGTCTTGGCCAGCAGCAAACCGCCCTCGATGGCGGCGAGGACGACGGTCGCCAGCTGGTCCGCCTTGTCGGTGTCCAGCGCCTCGGCGATGACGGTGTGCCAGGAGGTGTAGCCGTCGGCGCAGGCCTGGCGGATCACCTCGCTGTCACCCGAAGCGTCGAGCGCGACCGTCGCGAGCGGGCAGCCGCGCTGGAAATCCGACTCCTCCAGCGAGGTCGCGAGCGCGTCGATGATGGTCTCGATCCCGGTGACGATGTCGGGCGCGTTGGCGGCGATCGTGCGCAACTGATCGCAGAGACGATCCGCGGACTGGCGGATGGCCTCCGCGGCCAGCTGCTCCTTGCCGCCGGGGAAGTGGAAGTACAGCGACCCCTTGGGCGCGCCGACGGCGGTGACGAGCTGGTTCAGCCCGGTGGCGTGGTAACCCTGCTGGTGGAAGAGCTCGGCGGCGGAGTCGAGCATGCGCTGCCTGGTGTCGGTGCGGCGGACCATGCGGCCGACTGTAGCCCAAACTATGACGACCGGTCTAGTGACCCTGGCCGGTCGCACGGGTGGGCGCACGTTCTGGAGATCTCGTGAGAGCGCCGTCCGTGAACTCGTGCACGCCGGATGCCTCACTGTGTGGATTTTGGGACGTCAGATGACCCAAAATCCACACAGTCCCGCACGACAGTCCCTGTGACGGCCAGATCCAGAAGAGGGTGTGTGGAAATAGGGACACTCAACGTCCCTATTTCCACACACCCTCACCCGACGTCACCTCTGACCGACCCCTCAGCAGCCGTCCTTGCCACTCACGAGGCCCAAGGCGGACGCCGAGCCGCCGAATTGGTGCCGCAACTCGCGTTTGAGCAGCTTCCCGGACGCGTTCTTCGGCAACTCGCCGACGAAGTGCACCGACTTCGGTACCTTGTGCGCCGCCAGCGACCTCTTGGCGAACTCGATCAGTTCCGCTTCTTCGATGGGCTCCTTCGCGACGACCACCGCGGCGATCGCCTCGATCCAGCGTTCGTGCGGCAGGCCGACGACGGCGACCTCGGCGACGGCGGGATGCGCGTACAGCGCGTCCTCCACCTCGCGCGACGCGACGAGGACGCCACCGGTGTTGACGACGTCCTTGATCCGGTCGACGACGAACAGGTAGCCCTCGTCGTCCTGGCGCACCAGATCACCGGAATGGAACCAGCCGCCCGCGAAAGCCTCCACCGACTCCTCGGGTTTGCCCCAGTAACCGGTGCACAGCTGGGGAGAGCGGTACACGACCTCGCCGAGTTCGCCCGGCGGGAGGTCGTTCATCGCGGCGTCCACCACGCGTGTCTCGACGAAGAGCACCGGGCGGCCGACGGAATCCGGCCGCGCGTCGTGCTCTTCGGGACGCAGCACCGTCGCGAGTGGACCGATCTCGGACTGGCCGAAGCAGTTGTAGAAACCCACTTCCGGCAGCCGTGAGCGCAGCGCGTTCAGCACCGGGACGGGCATGATCGACGCGCCGTAGTAGGCCTTGGTGAGACCGCTCAGATCCGCGTCCGCCAGACCAGGGTGATTCGCGAGTCCCACCCAGACGGTCGGCGGGAAGAACAGCGAAGTGACGCCCTGACGCGGGATCCGCGTGAGGATGTCGCCGAGGTCGGGTGACTCGACGAGGTGGTTCGTCGCGCCGACGGCCAGGCCGGGCATCAGGAAGACGTGCATCTGCGCCGAGTGGTACAGCGGCAGCGCGTGCAGCGGCACGTCGCGGTCGCTCAGGTCGAGCGCGGCGATGCAGGACGAGTACTCGTGCACCAGCGCGCGGTGGGTGAGCATCGCGCCCTTCGGTCGCGAGGTCGTTCCGGAGGTGTAGAGCAGCTGGACGAGGTCATCGTCGGTGACCCCGGATTCCTCGTGCGGGGCAACGGTCTCGTCCAGCGCCCAGTCCAGGACGTCCAATGTGGACACATGCTCGACGCTGACGTGTCCGGCCAGCGAGGGGTCGACGAAGGCGACGGCGGGCTCGGACTGCGTGAGCAGGTACTCGAGTTCTTCGCCGCGCGCGTTGAAGTTCACCGGCACGTGCACCAGGCCGGCGCGCGCGCAACCGAGGTACAGCAACAGGTACGCGTCGGAGTTCTTGCCGAAGGCCGCGACACGGTCGCCGTGGACGAGCCCGCGGCCGAGCAGCTTCGCCGCGACCCGGCCCGCCGCGCGGTCGAGTTCCGCGTAGGTCCACACGCGATCGGCGAACGTGAGCGCGACCCGGCCCGGGACGCGTCGCGCGCTCCGTTCCAGGACGCGCCCGACGGTGCTGGGGTAGCCGGGAACGGTCATCGTGGCGGTCTCCTTCGTCCGGGCCTGGCGTTCCCACAGTAACCTCGTCGCATGGCCAATCCCACCGGAGAGCAGTTCGAGATCACCCGCGGCAACGCGCGCGCCGTCGTCACCGAGATCGGTGCCGGGTTGCGCGCGTTCGAGGTCGGCGGCGTGCCGTACGTCGAGGCGTTCGCCGAGGACGAGAAGCCGCCGAAGGGTGCCGGGCAGGTGCTGCTGCCCTGGCCGAACCGCACCAAGGGCGGCCAGTGGGTGCACCAGGGGGAGAAGCAGCAGCTCGCGATCACCGAGGAGGCACGTGGCAACGCGATCCACGGCCTGACCCGGCACGAGGAGTGGGAGCTCCTCGAGCACGCGGAGTCGTCGATCACCCTGGCCATCGACGTCCCGGCGCAGGAAGGCTGGCCGGTGCCGCTGCGCGCGACGATCACCTACGAGATCTCGCCGCGCGAACTGGTCGTGACGCACGAGATCCGCAACGAGGGCGAGAGCCCGATCGGCGTCGGACTCGGCACGCACCCGTACTTCCGCATCGGCGACGTGCCCACCGACGAGCTGACCCTGACGCTGCCCGCGAGCCGGGTCCGGCCGTACCTCGGCGACGAGCAGATGCCGTACGCCGACGAACAGGACGTCGAGGGGACCGAGTACGACTTCCGGTCCGGCAAGGTGCTCGAAGGCGTCGACCTGGACACGGCGTTCGGCGGGCTGAGCGTGGCCGAGGACGGCAACCATCACCACGTCCTTTCGCACGGGGAGCGGGAGCTGCTGGTCTGGGCCGGGCCGGACTTCCGCTGGGCACAGGTGTTCACGCCGGACGACCTGGTCGGCCGCGGCCGGGCGGTGGCGATCGAGCCGATGACCTGCCCCGCCGACGCGCTCAACATCGGCACCGACCTGATCGACCTGGAGCCCGCGTCCTCGTGGACCGGGAGCTGGGGAATCCGGGTCCGCTGATGACGTCACCATCGCCGCTCCGGCTCGGGCCCGTGGACGCGGGCGAAGCGCTCACTTTGCAGCTCGCGGCCTACGTATCGGAGGCGAGGGCACACGGGAATATCGACCTCCCACCGCTGCTGGAGACCCTCGAACAGGCCAAGGAGGCGCTGGGCGATGCCGCGTGTTTCGCCTGGGGCGTCAGGGAATCCGGGCGATTGGTGGCGAGTGTCCGGATCGTCGTGGACGGCGAGGCCGGTCTCGTCGGCAGGCTCATCGTGGCCCCGGACAGGCAGGGACACGGGCTCGGCAGCTCGTTGCTGCTCGCCGCCGAAGCGGCCGCGCCGCCTTCGGTGACCGTGTTCCGCCTGTTCACCGGCGAGCGGAGCGCCGGCCCGCTGCGGATGTACCGCAAGCTCGGCTACGTCGAAACGCACCGGACGCCCGAGGAACACTACGAGCTGGTCCACTTCGAAAAGCCCCGCGTGCGGACCGGCGGCCCAGTTCGTTAGCGTGTCAAAGTATGTCGAACAAAGCACAGGTCAAGGCCATCGTCGGTGGTTACGTCGTCCCGGTCGACGGTGATCCGATCGACGGCGGCACGGTCCTCATCGAGAACGGGAAGATCGTCGCCGTCGGCACGGACGCCGACGTCGACGTCCCCGACGACGCCGAACTGATCGACGCCGCGGGCAGCTGGGTGCTGCCCGGGTTCATCGACGCGCACGCCCACCTCGGGGTCCACGAGGACGGCGAAGGCTGGTCGGGCAACGACACCAACGAGATGACCGACCCCAACGGCGCGCGGTTCCGGGCGATCGACGGGATCGACCCGTACGAGCCCGGCTTCGACGACGCGCTCGCGGGCGGTGTCACCAGCGTCGTCATCAAGCCCGGCTCGGGGAACCCCATCGGCGGGCAGACGATCGGCGTCAAGACCTGGGGCAGGACCGTGCTGGACATGATCTTCGCCGAGGGCGTCAGCGTGAAGAGCGCGCTCGGCGAGAACCCGAAGCGCGTCTACGGCGACAAAAAGCAGACGCCGTCGACCAGGCTCGGCGTCGCGTCGACCATCCGCGACGCGTTCACCGCCGCGCGCAACTACGCCGCCCAGCGCGACCACGCCGCCGCCGAGGGCAAGCCGTTCGACGTCGATCTGACCAAGGAGACGCTGGCCAAGGTCCTCGACGGCGAGCTGTACTGGGACCAGCACGTCCACCGCGCCGACGACATGGTCACCGCCATTCGGCTGGCGGACGAGTTCGGCTACAAGCTGGTGATCAACCACGGCACCGAAGGCCACTTGATCGCGGATCTGCTCGCCGAGCGGGACGTACCGGTGATCCTCGGCCCGCTGTTCACCACCAAGTCCAAAGTGGAGCTGCGCAATCGCACCCTGCGCGCGCCCGGCATCCTCGCCAGGGCGGGCGTGCGGATCGCGATCACCACGGACCACCCGGTCGTGCCGATCAACTTCCTGGTGTACCAAGCGGCGCTGTCGGTGAAGGACGGCCTCGACCCGGAGACCGCGCTGAAGGCGCTGACCGTCAACCCGGCCGCGATGCTGGATCTCGACGACCAGGTCGGCGCGCTGAAGCCGGGCCTCGACGCCGACGTGGTCCTCTGGTCGGGTGACCCGCTCGACGTGATGAACCGCGCCATGCGGGTGTTCGTGCGCGGGCGCGAGGTCTACCACTTCGACGAGGAAGCCGGGGTCGGCGTCACCGAGGAACGCCGGTACCGCGAAGGCTGACGCCGGCCTTGCCAGGACGGACCCACCTGTGCTCTCATGTGTGACACACTGGGGAGGGTGTGTAACACATGAAGCGCTGGGTTCTTGTCCTGGTAATCGGTTTCGGCTTCTTGGGTGTCTGCCTGTTGTGGGCGACCGAAGACTCGAGCGCCATCAAATGCGACGGCAGGCTCATGTCGTACGGCGATGTCTGCGAGACCACCAAGGGTGGCCGCACCGTCCGTACGGAGACCTACGACCAGATGAAGCACGGTGCGGAGGTCCGTGAGAAGGCCTTCAAGAACCATGGTCTGTGGGTGGGCGGAGTCGGGGTCGGGCTGACCGGGCTGGGCGCGACGATGCTGATCCGAAAGAAGCGTCGCGCGTCGCGGGCCGGCGTGACGGCGCCGCAAGGCGGGCAGCCGCAGCAGCAATGGCAAGCGCAGCCTCAGTGGCAAGGACAGGCGCAACCGGGATTTCCGCCGCAGCCAGGAAACCCACGGCCGTACGCGAACCAGGCGGTTCAGCAGTACCCGCCGCCGATGCGGCCCGGTCCGCCGGCGCAGGCCGTCCAGCAGTATCAGCAGCCGTACCCGGCGCAGGGCGGCTGGCCGCAGCAGCCGCCGCAACAGCAATCGCCCCGGCAGTTCGGCCCGACAGGGCACTGAGCGGCTATGCCAGAAGCCGGTCGAGCTCCAGTTTCACCGGAAACGGCTCGGTGGCGGCGAATTCGCCGGTCATGGCCGGAGCGTCCTGGTAGCCGAGTTCGCCTGCTCGGTGGCAGGCGACAAGCGAGACGGGCTCGCCGAGATCGACGATCCAGTAGTGCGGGATCCCCGCGTCGGCGTACTCGCCGTGTTTGGTCACGTAGTCGGTGCGTTTCGAGCCCGGTGACACGATCTCGACCACGACGACGATGTCGTCCGGGTGGTACATCGTGTCCTCTTCGTCGATCCGCTCGCCTGCTGCGCGGAGGGCGATGATCAGATCCGGTCGCCTGGCGAAACCCGGCTCTCCAGGTGGAACCAGCCCTAGATCGACATCGATGTCCTGGACGAATTCGAGATGGTCGGGCAGCTGGGATTCCAGTTGCCTCGCCAAGGCGTACAGCGCCTTGTTGGGCCTCCTCTTGGGACTCGGTGACGTGACAAGGCGGCCTTCCACGAGCTCGGTGAATCCGGAATCGGGCTCACCGAGCGCCGCGTACTCCGCGATGGACAGCAGATGATCCGGGACGGCCCACCCTGGTTCGCCGTGCGACCCGGCCGTGGAGTAGGGAAGGGCTGTCACAGCGTCTCCTCACGTCTTCCACAGTGCCTCACGGCTTCTGGGTGACCACTGGTGATCGTATCAGTGCGGAGAGTCAGCCTTTCCGGAGTTCCCGCGCGATCACCATGCGCTGGATCTGGTTCGTGCCCTCGAAGATCTGCGGCACCTTCGCCTCTCGCATGTACCGCTCCACCGGGAAGTCCTTCGTGTATCCGGCGCCGCCGAGGACCTGGACGGCGTCGGTGGTCACCTTCATCGCGCCGTCGGTCGCGACGAGCTTCGCGATGGACGCCTGCCGCTGGAACGGCAGCCCGCGGTCGCGGCGGCGGGCGGCGTCGAGGTACATGGCGCGGGAGGTCTCGACGGTCGCGGCCATGTCGGCCAGCAGGAACTCCAGGCCCTGGAACTCGATGATCGGCCGCCCGAACTGCGTGCGCCCCTTCGCGTACTCGAGGGCCTCGTCGAGCGCGGCCTGCGCGAGCCCGACTGCGCAAGCGGCGATGCCCAGCCGTCCGGAGCTGAGCGACGACAGCGCGATCTTCAGGCCCTGGCCCTCTTCGCCGATCCGCCGGTCGGCGTCGACGGCGGCGTCTTCGAACATCAGTTGCGCGGTGGTCGAGCCGGTGAGGCCCATTTTCCGCTCGGGCGGCGCGGCCGAGAGGCCTTGAGTCGCCGCGTCGACGAGCAGGCAGGTGATGCCCTGTCCGCCGTCGTCGCTGGTGCGCACCATGGTCGTGTAGAAGTCTGCCTCACCCGCGTGGGTGATCCACGCCTTCGTGCCGTTCACGACGTACTGGTCGCCGTCGAGCCGCGCGCGGGTCGAGAGGGCGGCCGCGTCGGAGCCGGCGTGGGTCTCCGAAAGCGCGTACGCACCCAGCAGGCCGCCTTCCAGCATCGCGGGCAGCCAGCGGTCGCGCTGCTCGTCGGTGCCGTGGTGCGCGAGTGCGAAGCAGGACATCGTGTGCACGGACAGCCCGACGCCGACCGACATCCACGCGGTCGCGATCTCCTCGAGAACCTGCAGGTAGACCTCGTACGGCAGGTCCCCGCCGCCCCATCGCTCCGCGTACGGCAGCCCGAGCAGCCCGGCCTGTCCGAGCAGCCGGAACTGCTCGCGCGGGAAGTGCGCGGTCTCTTCGTACTTGCTCGCGATCGGGGCGAGCTCCTCGCGCGCGATCTCCTTGGCCAGGTCGATCAGGTCCTTGGCCTCGGTGCTGGGCAGAAGACGATCCGCCGGCATGGTTCCTCCGAGCTGAACTGTACTCGAAACAGTACTGTGGGCCCATTGAGAGTACAGTATGAACTGTCTGGGGACCCGCGATCCGGGTAAGGGATAGTGATCCGATGACCCCGCGCCGTCAGCCCACCGCGCGCCAGAGAGCACTGCTCTCGGAGCTTGAAGAGCTCTTCCTCGCCGAGGGGTTCTCCCAGTTCACGCTGGACGATCTCGCCGCAAGGCTCCACTGCTCGAAATCGACCCTCTACGCGCTCGCGCCCAGCAAGGAGCAGCTCGCGGTCAAGGTCGTCACCCACTTTTTCAAGGGCGCCGCCGAGCTGCTCGAAGAGCGGATCGACGGGATCGACGACGCCCGCAAGATCCTCGGGGAGTACCTCGCCGGGATCTCCGAGTACCTGAATCGTGCTTCGGCCGCTTTCATGACCGATATCGCCGAATTCGCGCCGGCGCGGGACGCGTATCAGCTCAACAGCCGCGCCGCGGCCCAGCGGATCCGGTCGTTCATCGATCGGGGCGTCACCGACGGGGTTTTCCGTGAGGTGCACGCGCGGCTGATCGCGGAAATGGCGGGGCTGATCATCGAGGGAATCCAGACCGGCGTCATCGGTCAGCGCGCCGGGGTGACCGACGCCGAGGCGTTCACCGCTTTGTCGGAAGTCCTTCTCGGCGGCCTCGAACCGAAAATGTCCTGAAATGACAATTCTGGTGGTCTTGCCGCCGCCTCGGCTAGCATCGCGCCCGTGATCGTCGTAGGTGGAGAGGCGCTGGTCGACCTCGTTCCCGGTGCACCGTTGGATTCCACTGTGGACGGTGGGTTGCGCGCGCTGCTGCCCCGGATGGGTGGTGGTCCCTACAACGTCGCGCTCGCCGCCGGGCGGCTCGGCGTCCCGACGGGGTTCTTCTCGCGGGTCTCGAACGACCGGTTCGGCGTCGCGCTGGTGGACCGGCTGCACGCCTCCGGTGTCGACACCGCCTTGCTGCAACGGGGAAACGAGCCGACGACCCTCGCCGTGGTCGCGCTCGACGAGAAGGGTTCCGCCCAGTACACCTTCTACACCGAGGGCACCGCGGACAGGCTCGTCGGCGACCCCGGCCCGCTGCCGGAGAATGTGACGGCGCTCTCGCTCGGCACCCTCGGCATGGTCCTGGAGCCGGGGGCGAGCACCTACGAAACCGTGTTGCGCCGCGAATCCGCCCGCGGTGTGCTGACCGTCCTCGATCCGAACATTCGCGCGGCGCTGATCACCGATCCGGCGGCGTACCGGGCGAGGTTCGAGTCCTGGCTGCCGCATATCCGCCTGCTCAAGATCTCCGACGACGACACGGAATGGCTCGCCGAGGGCGCCGATCCGGTCGACGCGGCAAAGGTCTGGACCTCTTGCGGAGTCGATGCCGTCGTGCTCACCCGCGGCGCGCAGGGACTGTCCGTCATCACACGAGCGGGCGAAATCGCGCAGGTCCCGTCACGCCGGGTCGACGTCGTCGACACGATCGGCGCCGGTGACACCGTGCAGGGCGCCTTGCTGGCGTGGCTGTACTCGAACGGGGTGCGTGACGTGTCCACACTCGACGCCGACGGCTGGCGTACGGCGCTCGAATTCGCGGCGAAAGCGGCGTCGATCACCGTCTCGCGGAGCGGGGCGGAACCGCCGACGGCCGGGGATATGGCATCCGCCGTGTGAACCTGGTCCCAAAGGGGCTGTTGTGAGCAACTCACCCGCTGCGCGTTGACCCCATTCTCGACTAGCGTGGAGGGGAATTCATACCCCAGCGGGGCGGTGTGCAGCGAGGCCATGGGTCACGCGCGTGAAAGAGGGCGTACCTGTGGGACCTACAGGCGCCGCCGGCCCGTGCTGAACGTGAGAGGGACTTACATGTCCGACGCGACGACGGGCGAGACCGCGACGCTGCGCCTGCCCAATGGTGAGCACGAGTTCAAGGTGATCCACCCGGTCGAGGGCGCGCCTGGGATCGAGCTGGGGAAGCTGCTGGCGACGACCGGGTACATCACCCACGACCCGGGCTTCGTGAACACCGGTGCCGCGTCGTCGGCCATCACCTACATCGACGGTGACGCCGGCATCCTGCGCTACCGCGGGTACCCGATCGAGCAGCTGGCCGAGAAGTCGACCTTCATCGAGGTCTCGTACCTGCTCATCTACGGCGAGCTGCCCACCCAGACGCAGCTGTCCGAGTTCACCGAGAAGATCCAGCGCCACACCCTGCTGCACGAAGACCTCAAGGCCTTCTTCAGCGGCTTCCCGCGCGACGCGCACCCGATGCCGGTGCTCTCCAGCGCCGTATCCGCGCTGTCGACCTTCTACCAGGACTCGCTCAACCCGTTCGACGAACCGAACGTGGAGCTGTCCACCATTCGCCTGCTGGCCAAGGTTCCCACCCTGGCCGCGTACGCCTACAAGAAGTCCGTCGGCCAGCCGCTGCTGTACCCGGACAACTCGCTCGGCTTGGTCGAGAACTTCCTGCGGATGACCTTCGGCTTCCCGGCCGAGCCCTACGAGGTCGACCCGGACGTCGCCAAGGCGCTCGACCTGCTGTTCATCCTGCACGCCGACCACGAGCAGAACTGCTCGACGTCGACGGTGCGCCTCGTCGGCTCCTCCGAGGCGAACCTGTTCGCCTCGATCTCGGCCGGGATCAACGCGCTCTTCGGCCCGCTGCACGGTGGCGCCAACAGCGCGGTGCTGGACATGCTCGAGGGCATCCAGGCCGAGGGCGGCGACGTCGCGAACTTCGTCACCCGCGTGAAGAACAAGGAAAAGGGTGTCCGCCTGATGGGCTTCGGGCACCGGGTCTACAAGAACTACGACCCGCGCGCGAAGATCATCAAGAACACCGCGGACGAGATCCTCTCCAAGCTCAAGGGCGGCGACCAGCTGCTCGACATCGCGAAGAAGCTGGAAGAGACCGCGCTCTCGGACGACTACTTCATCGAGCGGAAGCTGTACCCGAACGTCGACTTCTACACCGGCCTGATCTATCGGGCGCTCGGCTTCCCGACGAAGTACTTCACCGTGCTGTTCGCGCTCGGCCGCCTGCCGGGCTGGATCGCGCACTGGCGCGAGATGATCCAGGACCCGGCCACGAAGATCGGCCGCCCGCGGCAGATCTACACCGGCTACGCTTCGCGGGACTACGCGCCCATCGCGGAGCGCTGATCCCCCTCCCGACAAGCGCCATGAAAGGTCCTTTCCTTGCAAATTTTGCAAGGAAAGGACCTTTCATGGCATCCGGGCGTGCAAGGTCACAGGAGCGCGCTTAGGGTTTCCGGAGTGACCAGAGAAGCCCCTGTAGTGCTGTGGTTCCGCCGCGACCTTCGCCTCGGCGACCACGCCGCCCTGCTGGAGGCGTCGAAGCACAGCAAGCACGTCCTCGCGCTGTACGTCCTCGACAACGCGCTCCTCGAACCGTCCGGCGCCCCGCGCGTCGCGTTCCTGCACGGCTGTCTGAAGGCGCTGGACGATCAGCTCGGCGGGCGGCTGATGCTCGTCAAGGGCGACCCCGTCAAGGAGGTCGTCAAGGCCGCGCGCGAGATCGGCGCCGCGACGGTGCACGTCAGCGCGGACACCGGCCCGTACGGCCGCCGTCGCGACGACGAGGTCAAGAAGGCGTTGGCGGAGCACGACATCGCCTGGGTCGAGACGGGTTCCTCGTACGCGATCACCCCCGGTCGCGTCGCCAAGCCCGACGGCGACCCCTATCGCGTGTTCACCCCGTTCTACCGTGCGTGGGTGCGCCACGGCCGGCCGCGGCCCGCGGACACGGGAAAGTCCATAGTGGACTGGGTCGAGCCGCCGCGTTCGGTCAAGCTCCCGAAATCCCCTTCGCTCGACGGGATGGAGCTGCCGGAGCCCGGCGAGAAGGCGGCACTGGAGCGCTGGCACGAGTTCCTTGACGACGGCCTGGAGACCTACGACGAGGACCGCGACCGGCCGGATCGTCCCGGTACGACAAGGCTTTCACCGTATCTGCGCTGGGGTTGCGTCCACCCGCGCACCTTGCTGGCCGACCTCGCCGGGAACGAGGGATCCGGCGCGAAGGCGTTGCGCGGTGAATTCGCCTGGCGCGAGTTCCACGCCGACGTCCTGTGGCACCGCCCCGAAACCGCGCGGAAGAACTACGATTCCCGCTTCGACGCCATGGAATACGAGAGCGACGACGAGGCATTCCAGCGGTGGTGCGAAGGACACACCGGCTTCCCGATCGTCGACGCCGGGATGCGGCAGCTGCTCGCCGAGGGCTGGATGCACAACCGCGTCCGGATGATCGTGGCGAGTTTCCTGGTCAAGGACCTGCATCTGCCGTGGTGGCTCGGCGCCCGGCATTTCATGAAGCACCTGGTCGACGGCGATCTCGCGTCGAACCAGCTGAACTGGCAGTGGGTGGCTGGCAGCGGCACCGACGCCGCGCCGTACTTCCGGATCTTCAACCCGACCACGCAGGGGGAGAAGTTCGACCCCTCCGGCGACTACGTCCGCCGCTACGTCCCGGAACTCCGCTCCCTGCAAGGGAAAGCCGTGCACAAGCCCGCCGACGTGCCCGGCTACCCCGCGCCCATGGTCGACCACGCCCACGAACGCCAGGTCGCCTTGGAGCGCTACGGCGCCATCAAAGGCACCTGAACGCGCGTGAAGGCCCCCTTCCCTCGGCTCAGCCGAGGGAAGGGGGCCTTCACGCGCGAAGCGATCAGCCTTTCAGGGCTTCCGAAAGCTTGATCCGGCTGCCGACCCGCAGGACGCTGTTCTGGTAGATCCGCGCGCCCAGCCAGGTGAACAGGGCGATGGCGGCCACCGTCAGGCCGAGCGACAGCGCGATCTCCCACACCTCGACGGTCCCGGCCGCGATCCGCGCGGGCATCAGCACCGGGGAAAGCAGCGGCACCAGGGAAAGGACCTTCGTCCCCGTGCCGTCCGGCGCTTGCGTCAGCAGGTTGAACCCGACGATGAAACCGAGGATCAGCACGATGTTGACCGGTCCGATGACCGACTGCGTGTCCTCCTGCCGCGAGACCAGCGAGCCCATCGCGCCGTAGACGGTGGCGTACAGCAGGAACCCGAGCAGGTACCACAGCACACCCCACAGCAGCGCGCCGGTCGCGACCCCGGACAGCGTCAGCACGTTGGTCGCCGAAGCGACGATCAACCCGGCGCCGCCGATGATCACCAGCTGGGTCAGCCCGACCAGGCCGAGCCCGATCACCTTGCCCAGCAACAGATGCCACGGCCGGACGGTGGACAGCAGGATCTCCACGACCCGGCTGGACTTCTCCTCGACCACGCCTTGGGCGACCAGCGTCCCGTAGGTCACGATGCTCATGTACAGCAGCACCGCCACGATCAGCCCGATCACCATCCGCTGCGATTTCTCGGGGTCCGGCGGTTTGATCGAGTCGACCTTGACCTGGGTCTGGTGGACCGTTTGCATCACTTCTTCCGGCGACCGCTGGGCCTCGGAAAGGATGCCGTTCAGCACTTCTTGCTGGGACACGCCGTTCAGCAGGGCGCGGAGCTTGGTGTCCAATTCGGACTTGACGAGCACCTTGAGCTCGGTGGCGTTGCCGGACAGCAACGCGTCGAGATCACCGTTCTCGACCTGTGTCCGGCCCTGCGCCGGATCGGTGACGGTGACGGTCTCGATCTTCTCGCCGATCGCCGCGCCCGCCGTCTGGAGCTGCTGTGCGATTCCGGCGGTCTGGCCGGACAGCCCGACCTTGCTCTTGTCCTCGTTGCTGATCAGCGTGGACTGCAGCAGGACATAACCCATCAGCATCACCAGCAGCACGGCGGTGCCGATCACGAAGGACCGGGTGCGCAGCCGGGTGTTCAGCTCGCGTTTGGCGATGAGCCAGACCGCGCGCCACGAAGATACGGTGTTCATGCGGAAACTCCTTGTGCCGCCGGCTTCTCCGCGACAGCGTCGCGGAAGAGGTCGGTCAGCGAACGCCTGCGTTTGGTGAATTCGGTGACCGGGCCGGTGGCCAGCGCCGCGGCGAGCACGGCCTGGTCGTCGGCGCCCGCCTCGAGTTCGAGGATCGCCGTCGGGCCGTTCTGCTCGACCGAGCGCACGCCGGGAACGGCCGAAGCCCAGCCAGGCGCGGCGTTGGGAGCGGTGACGACGAGACCGTTGCCAGCGCCGGCGGTCAGCTCCCCGACGGTGCCGGAGGCGACCATCCGTCCACTCCGGATGATGCCGACCCGGTCGCACAGCCGCTCGACCAGATCCAGCTGGTGGCTGGAGAACACCACCGGCACGCCGGTCGCGGCCTTCTCGCGCAGCACACCGCTCATCACGTCCACGGCCAGCGGGTCGAGGCCGGAGAACGGCTCGTCCAGCACCAGCACCCGCGGATCGTGCACCAGCGCGGCCGCGAGCTGCACACGCTGCTGGTTGCCGAGGCTCAGCTTCTGGACCTCGTCCTTGCGCCGTTCGGTCAGCCCGAGCCTGGCGATCCAGTTCTCGGCGCTGCGGTGGGCGTCGTTGGCCGACATCCCGTGCAGTTCGGCGAGGTAGACCAGCTGCTCCAGCACCTTCATCTTCGGGTACAGCCCGCGTTCCTCCGGCATGTACCCGATGTGAGTGCGGGTCTCGTGGGTGATCGGGGCGCCGCCGAGGCGTACCTGCCCGGAGTCGGCCGACAACACCCCGAGGACGATCCGCATCGTGGTGGTCTTGCCCGCGCCGTTGCTGCCGACGAACCCGAACAGCTCACCGGGCTGGACCTCGAAGCTCACCTCGTCCAGCGCGACCTTCGCGCCGTACTTCTTGGAGATCCGGTCGATCTCCAGTTTCCCCTCGCTCATTTCCACTTCCCCTCTTCGAAATACCGCACCAGCGCCGTGAATCCCCGATGGACGCCGGAAACCGTGCGGTTCCGCTGGATCAGCCCGTCCAGCTTGACGTTGCTCATCACCGACGTGGCCCGGTACACCAGGACCGCCCGGCCCGCGCCGGCGAGGACCCCGCTCGCCACCAGCACGACGGCGACCACGCCGACGGACACCTTGTAACGCTTCTTGTCCCCGGTCATGCCGGAGCCACCCCCTCGAAGTCGGTGAAGTCATCGGGGTCGTCGTCCGGCAGCCGCCACGCCAGCCAAAGTGCCGGCAGCGACGTTCCGAAGACGAGTAACGCCGCCGTCATCGCGGCCAGCAGGGAACCGGAATCCGGCTGCCCTGCCGCGTAAAGCCCGTAAGCGAGATCCACCGCCATCAGGAGGCAGATCCCTTGGAAGGCACTGTAATGCGCCCTGTCGCGCAAGAGCAGTTCGCGCTCGTCGAGATCCTTCGCCGCGGAGCCGGGTCTGCCGACGGCCTTGCGCAGTACCGCCGCGGTGCCGACGCAGAGACACAGTCCCGGCCCCATCAGGCCGACGGCGAACCACAGCGTGGGCTCGCGGAGCAGCGCGGCGCCGGCGATCACGACCAGATGGCCGATCAGGGCCGCGACGGCGAGGCGACGGCGGTCCGATCGCGTCCGGGTGGGGGTCATGCGGGGCTCACCTCTTCGAAATCTTCCGGATCGTCGTCCGGCAGCGACCAGCCCAGGATGACGCCGGAGAGCGTGGTGCCGGTGACCAGCAGTGCGCAGGCCATCATCGCGCCGCGCGCGCCGCCGTTCTCCGTGCCGGAGATGACCAGGCTGTAGAGCACCGCGATCATCATCAGCCCGACCAGGACCTGGTAACTGACGTAGGTGACGCGGTGGCGCCATTCCCGCTCGCGTTCGTCGAGCCGGAGCGAGAAGCCGCCGCTCATCTTGCCGGTGAGGATCCGAAGGAGATAGTGGGCGCCGCCGGCGAGAATGGAACCGCTGAACCAGCCAAGGAAGAAGACCGCCTCTTGCCCTGTCTGAAAGAAGGCGGCACCGGCGATCAGGATCAGGTCGCCCGTCACCACGAGCACACTCAACGTCCGCCGCCGTTTCCGCGTGCGCCAGGTCGGCAGTCGCAGCGCCCGCTTGCGTTCGATCTCGTCCAGCCGTTCCAGCTGGCGCTCCCAGTACGCCGCGAGACGGCCTCGCTCCTCGCTCATGCTCCCCCCTCCCGGTAGACCTGAGTGGACAGTGGCGTGAACGGTTCGCGACTGAACACGGCCTCGACCGGGAGGTCGAACACCGTGCAGATGCGAAACGCCAGGTCCAGGCTCGGGTAGTGGTCGCCCCGTTCGAGCGCGCCGATGGTCTGTGGGTTGACCTCGACGGCCGCGGCGAGGGCGGCCCTGCTCAGTCCACGCTCCGCCCGGAGCACGGGCAGCCGGTTGTAGATCGGCAGCTCTTTGCCGCGTCTGACCGGACTCATAGAACATACTGTTGCAAAAACCCAACGACTCGTCAAGCTGAGGGCACACTTCACCGCAAGTAGGTGACTAATTGCGAGGGGTCAGGAGAGGCCGGCGAGGGACTTGCCGACGAGTTCCCGGACGCGGGCGCGGGCGGCCTCGGCGTCCGGGGTGACCAGGCCGAGCCGGGTGCGGCGCTCCAGGACGTCCTCGACGTCGAGCGCGCCCTCGTGCCGCACGGCCCATACGACCTCCGCCGCGCTGATCTCGGTGCCGTCGAACAGGGGCAGGCCCAGTTCGGGATCGACCTCGCCGAGCGCCGCGACTCGCGGTGCCTCGGTGCCGTACTTCGCGACCAGCCGGGCAGGTGCGTCCACAATGGACAGACGGTCGCGCGGCGTCGCGCCGAGCAGCGGGAGCCGGGAGGTGGTCGACGGCCCGGCGAGGAGCCCGGAGCGCTTCAACGCGGTATCGACGGCGTCCTCGGCCATCTTCCGGTACGTCGTCAGCTTGCCGCCGACGACGGTGAGGACGCCGTCCGCGCCCGTCACCACCGCGTGTTTGCGCGAGAGATCCGCACTGCGCCCGCCGCCTTCGACCAGCGGCCGCAGCCCGGCGAACGAGCCCGCGACGTCGGCGCGGGTCAGCGGCCGGGTGAACGCCGTCGATGCCACTTCGAGCAGGAAGTCCACATCGGACTCCGGCACGGACGGCACGCGGGGGACGGCGCCGTCGATCGGTTCGTCGGTGACCCCGACGAACACGCGGCCGTCGGGTTGGGGCAGCAGGAAGACGAACCGGTTGTTCTCGCCGGGGACGGGCACGTTGACCGACGTCGCGCCGATCCGCGCCGCTCCCGAAGCCAGGATGAGGTGTGAGCCGCGAGAAGGCCGCAGCCGCACCGACTCCGCCAGTTCACCCGCCCAGACGCCCGTCGCGTTGATCACCTGACGGGTGCGGATCTCGATCTCCTGGCCGGTCAGCCTGTCCCGGGCCAGTACGGATTCCGCGTCGAGCCGGAGCGCCTCGAACTTCGTCAGGATCTTCGCGCCGCGTGACGCCGCCGTGCGCGCCAGGCTGACCACAAGACGCGCGTCGTCGGTCAGCGCGCCGTCGTAGGCGAGCAACGCGCCGCGCAGGCCTTGCGGAGTCAGGCCGGGCGCGAGTGCCAACGCCTCCGCGGCCGGGATCGACCTCGGCCGCGGCAGTACCGACGCACGCGTCCCGGCGGCGCGGCGGAGGCCGTCACCGGCGACGAGGCCGGTCATGATGAACGCCTGCTGGCCGCGGGAGGTCTTGCGGTACAGGGGGAACAGCTGCGGGATCGCCCTGGTGAGATGCGGGGCGGTGCGGGTCATCAGTATCCCGCGTTCGACGGCGCTTTCGTGCGCCAGCGCCAGATCACCCTTGGCCAGGTAGCGGAGCCCGCCGTGGACCAGCTTGCTGGACCAGCGCGACGTCCCGTACGCCAGGTCGTACGCCTCGACGAGGGCCACCGAGAGCCCGCGCGCGGCCGCGTCCAGCGCGATCCCGGTGCCGGTGACACCGCCGCCGACCACCACCAGATCGACCCGCTCGCCGCCGGCCAGCGCCGTGAGTTCCCGTTCGCGCCGGAGTGCGTTGAGCGAGCCGGGCGTCACGGTCGCAACGCCGCGTCGAGCATGTGGCCGAACTCCGTCATCAGCTTCTTCTCGTCCACGTCCGACGTGGCGGGACGGTAGGAGAACGCGAAGGACTGGATGAGCAGCAACAGGGTGCGAGCCTGCGAAGGCAGGTCGCCCTTGCGGATCGAGCCGTCTTCGTGGCCGGAACGCAGCAGGTGCAGGATCACGCCTTCGGCGAAGCGCTGGGTCTTCCCGAGCCGCTCGACGATGTAGGGCAGCACCAGTTCGGGGTCGAGGTCCAGCAGCGTGCGGAACAGGGGATCGCCCGACAGCACGGCGACGGCGGCCGAGGAGCTCCGCACGAGCTTCTCGCGGAAGTTGGCCGGTTCGACGTCCGGTTCGGCGGCGCCCTGCAGCAGTCCGCCGAACTCACGGGTCATGAGGGTCGCGAGCACGCTGCGTACATCCGGGAACCGGCGGTACACGGTCATCCGGCTGACCTTCGCGGTCCGCGCGATCTCGGCGAGCGTCGTCCGCCGCACACCGACGGCGAGCACGCACTTCTTCGCGGCGTCGAGCAGAACGTCGTCGGACACGCGCGTCGAGGCCTGGCGGGATCGGGTGTCCGCCAGTGCCGAAACGCCTGTTTCCGCAGGTGAGTGACGTTTTACGTCCATATGTAACACTGTAGTCGTGACGGAGCTTATTGACCACCGGTTAAGACGATCCTGGACGGCCGAAGCCGGTGACGCGGCCCACCTTCCGGCGAAAGCCCTGCGGTGGCTCGTCCAGCGTATCGGCCCGCTGGGCTCCGCGGCGCCGTTCGCGCCCGATTCGGCACTGCCCGTTCCCGATTCGGCGCTGGGCGACCAGCCGAAACGAGACCTCGAAGAACTCGTCGGCGCCGGCCATGTCCTGGTGGGGCCGGGGGAACGGCTCGCGCGGGCAGGCGGTCTGTCCTATCTGGACCTGATGCGGCGCCGGGGCTTCGGTGATTTTCCGGTGCCGGACGCCGTCGTCCTGCCGGAGAATCCCGCCGAAGTCCAGTCGGTACTGGAAATCTGTGCACGGCACGACGTCGGCGTCGTCCCGTTCGGCGGCGGGACGTCGGTGGTCGGCGGGGTTTCGGCGCTGCGCGGGGACAAGAGCGCGGTGATCGCGCTCGACCTCGCCAGGCTCGGCGAACTGGTCTCCGTCGACCCCGTGTCCAGGATCGCCGTCCTTCAAGCGGGCGTCACCGGACCGGAGGCCGATCGGCTGCTCGCCGCGCACGGCTTCACCCTCGGGCACGTGCCCCAGTCCTACGAACGCGCCACCATCGGTGGCTTCGCCGCGACGCGGTCGGCCGGGCAGGCGTCCTCGGGTTACGGCCGGTTCGAGGACATGGTTTCGCGTGTCCGGCTCGCGACCCCGCGTGGCGAATGGAAGCTCGGCGTCGCCCCGGCTTCGGCGGCGGGGCCCGACCTGCGGCACCTCGCCATCGGCAGCGAAGGCGCGCTCGGCGTGATCACCGAGGTCGCCCTCCGTGTCCGTCCCGTGCCGGAAGTGCGCCGTTATGAGGGTTATGTCCTGGACGGCTGGGAGAACGGCACCGCCGCCGTCCGGGAACTCGCCCAGCGGCACGTGCTCGCGGACGTCACGCGACTGTCCGATGTGGACGAAAGCGAGGTTTCGCTGGCGCTCAACGACAACTTGAAGACCAAGGCGCTGAGACGGTATCTCAAGGCACGGGGAGTCCACGCGCCTTGCCTGCTGATCCTCGGCTGGGAGGGCGCGTCGAAACGCGAAGTCGCCCGGCGCCGTCAGGAGACCACCCGGGTGCTGGCGCCGTTCGGTGCCGTCCGCATCGGCGCCGCCCTCGGCGAATCCTGGCGCCGCGGCCGGTTCTCCGGGCCTCGGCAGCGGGACGCCTTGCTGGACAACGGTGTCTGCGTCGAAACCCTGGAAACCGCCGCGTACTGGGCGGAACTGAGCGACCTGCGTGACGCCGTCCGCGCCGCGCTCACCGCGACCCTCGGCAACGCGATCATCATGTGCCACGTCTCGCACGCCTACGAGACGGGCGCGTCGCTGTACTTCACCGTGCTCACCGCGCGCGACGAGGCCGACCCGATCGGCCAGTGGCGGCGGGCGAAGGCGGCGGCGTCGGAGGCGATCACCGGTCTCGGCACCATTTCGCACCACCACGCCGTCGGCGTCGACCACGCGCCTTATCTGGCGGCGGAAATCGGCTCGCTCGGTGTCGAAGTGCTGCGAGCGGCGAAGAAGGCCGTCGACCCGACCGGGATCCTCAATCCCGGGAAGCTTCTCTGAGCAGCGTCGAGGCCTGGACCAGCGTGCAGTCCAGTCCGTGCGTTTCGGCGGGGATGCCTTCCAGCGCCGCGGCCCGGCGCTGTTCGAGGTCGGCGACGCGGATATGCCTGCCGTCCACGAGGATCGGCAGGCGGATGTCCGCCGCGCCGACGTAGGCCACCACGTCGTCGAGCACGGTGCCGTCGTCGAGGGTGATGGCGGGCGCGGTCAGCCGCACCAGGTCGTAGCGCTGTCCGTTGCCCTCACAGCGATCGAGGACGGCGAGCTGGTCCGGCGTCGCGAACCAGACCGAGTGCTCCTCGACGACTCCCGGCGCGGCGGCGAGCGTCGCGGGCCGCTGCCCGTCCCGGAACCGCAGCCCGGACGCCCAGACCGCGGCGAGGTCGGTGCAGCGCGCGTGGCAGACGACGACCGGACCCGTCAGGCCCATGTTCTCCCGCAGCCAGGTGATCTTGGACGGGCACGCGTTCGATCCGTAGGCGAGCACGGCCTGGCGTTCGCGCCAGCCCTCCGGCGCGGTGTCGAGACTGTGCCCGGCGCCGTCGAAGTGGACGAACGAATGCCCCGGCCGCGCTCCCGGATACGGGTCGGTGGGGAAATCGGCGTCGGTGAAGAGTTTCACCACGTCACCACGCTGCGGAGGACGTCGCCGTGGTGCATCCGCTCGAAGGCCCGCTCGACGCCGTCGAGGGCGATCCGCTCGGTGACGAACTTGTCGAGCGGGAGCCTGCCCTGGAGGTAGAGGTCGATCAGCATCGGGAAATCGCGGGAGGGCAGGCAATCGCCGTACCACGACGATTTGAGCGAACCGCCACGCGAGAAGAAGTCGATCAGCGCGACGTCCAGCCGCATGTCCGGGGTCGGGACGCCGACGAGCACGACCGTACCCGCCAGATCACGGCCGTAAAAGGCCTGCCGCCACGTTTCGGGCCTGCCGACCGCGTCGATCACGACGTCGGCGCCGAACGAATCGGTGAACTCCCGGATCGCCTCGACGACCTGGTCTTCGCCCAGTCCCTTGCTGTTCAGCGTGTGCGTGGCGCCGAAGTCCTTGGCCCAGGCGAGTTTCCGGTCGTCGGTGTCGACGGCGACGATGGTCTTGGCGCCGGCCAGCTTCGCCCCGGCGATCGCGGCGTCGCCGACACCGCCGCAGCCGATGACCGCGACCGAATCGCCGCGGCTCACCGCGCCGGTGTTCAGCGCCGCGCCGAGACCGGCCATCACCCCGCAGCCGAGCAGCCCGGCGACGGCGGGTTCGGCGGCGGGATCGACCTTCGTGCATTGTCCACTGTGGACGAGCGTCTTCTCGAGAAACGCCCCGACGCCGAGCGCGGGGGACAGGGCGGTGCCGTCGGCCAGTGTCATCGGCCGGGCGGCGTTGAAAGTCGAGAAGCAGTACCAGGGCCTGCCCCGGCGACAGGCCCGGCAGGTGCCGCAGACCGCGCGCCAGTTCAGGATCACGTAGTCGCCCGGTTCGAGGTCCGTGACGCCGTCGCCGACGGCGTCCACGAATCCCGCGGCCTCGTGGCCGAGCAGGAACGGGAACGCGTCGTTGATCCCGCCCTCGCGGTAGTGCAGGTCGGTGTGGCAGACGCCGCACGCCTTGACCGAGACGACGGCCTCGCCGGGCCCGGGGTCGGGCACCGTCACGGACTCCAGCGAGACCGGTTCACCCTTGGCGCGGGAAACGACGCCTTGGACCTCGTACGGCATGCCCACCTCCGAGTAGTCGACTCCGTAGCCTGCCACGTGACAGGCCCGGATCGCGACATCCGCTCGGGTGGGGAACCGATTCAGTGCCCAGGAGTGATGATGTAGGCGACCCCGCCGGGACCGCTCGAAACACCGCCATTCGTGTTGTACCGCTTGGTGCGCTGCCAGATCGTCTCGAACTGGTGTCGTTTGTAGACATGTCGGACGCGGTCGTTGCTGCTCGCCGCCGGGTCGTTCGCGATCACGTCGCCGTCCTTCGTGAAACCGACGACGACCATGATGTGCCCGGCGGTGCCGTAGCCCGCGCCGTCGAGTTCCTCGGCCTTGAACGACTGCGACGTGATCACCGGGATGCCGCGCGCGATGTAGTTTTCGAGTTCGTTCAAGGAGTGCAAACGGGTGATGTGCCCACGCAATCCGAGTGAAGCGGCGTACGCGGTGTTGAACGGCCAGTTGCCCGTTCCGTCGTAGGCGTAGTCGAACGTGTAGCGGGCGGCGTACGCGACGGTCGGATCGACGTAACCCTCCGGAATCCACGTCATGTCCTCGGGCTTGGGCCGTTTGCCCCAGTACTCGGCGACCATTTCGGTGGACGTGGGGCTGCACCAGTTCTCGCCGCCACCGCCGTACTCCGGGAACTGTCCTTTGTGGATGTTCTGCGCGTAGGCGGGCACCTTGAGCTCGATACCGGAGGCGCGGCCCGGCTTGGTCGCCTTGACCTCGAAGCGGTCCGGGACCAGCGACGTCATCGCGCCGACCGACGTCACCGACGGCGTGACTCGGGAACCGGCTTCGCGGTACAGGCTGACCCGCAGCTGATACGAGCGGAGCGCGACACCCGCCTTCATGACCAGCGTGTCGACGTCGACCGCGGCGTTGGCGTCGCTCTGGCCGTCGACGCTGGTGCGCTTGATGTCGGCGTCCCCACCGGCCCAGCGGCCCATGACGTACCAGGAGGTCTCGGCGCCCGCCGCGGTGCGGCCCTTCGCCTCGACCTTGAGCCAGGTCTTGGGCGGCGTCTTCGCGTTCCACGAAGCGACCAGCTGGGAGGCGTCGAAGCCCTGCGTGTGGCTCCGCGACGTCCATTGGCCGTATTCGTAGGTCTTCGTGGTGCCGAGTTCGGGTTCGGTGTGCTCGATGGTGCCGATCGGGCGGTCGATGCGCAGCGCTCCGTGGTCGAGATCGAGGCCTTCCAGCCTGCCGTCACGGAAACCGTGGTGACCGGACCATTCGTGGTAGTCGATCGACTCGTCGTCCGGGCGGCCGGGCCCCGCTTCCGCCGTCTGTGCCGTCACCGCTGTCATCGTCGCGATAGTCAGTAGCGTGACCAGCCCTCGTATGCGCATCCCGGCTCCATCCCTCGAGTCCACCCAGTAAGGAAGGAATTTTCGCCGGTTACGCCGGGTATGTAAAGTTCCGTCTCCAATCACGCGAGTTACGCCCCCAAACACGCGAGTTACGCCCCCGATCACGCGAATCACGAGTTCGGCCGTGCGGCGACGGACGACTCGCGTGACTGGATGGCGATCTCGCGTGATTGAAGGCGTAACTCGCGTGATTGAAGGCGTAACTCAGGCGAGCGGGTTCGGCAGCAGGAGTTCGGTGTTCTGGTCTTGAGGGGTACCGACGGCCGACAGCGAAGCGTGGATGTCGTTGTAGGAGAACTCCCGGTACAGCGACGCAAGCGCTTGCGTCGAGGTGTCCGAGTACGGCGCCTCGTACGGGGCTTCCGCCTCGATCAGGGTCGTGAACAGCGAAAGCGTGCCGTCGGCGTTGTCGGCGACCTCGATGATCCGTGCGTGCTGCGGGAAGTCGATGTGCGAAGCGGTGTTGATCTCCCAGAAGCTTTGCTTCGCGGTCTTGCCGACGTGCGGGGTGATCTTGTTGTGGTGCGTGTGCCCGTTGACCCACGCCAGCACGTTCGGGAACCGGTGCAGCAGCGAGACGAACGTGTCGCCGTTGAGCCGGAGCTCCAGCGGATGCCGCGCGTCCGGGAGCACGTTGCCCATGGTGTCGCTGGTGTGATGACTGAAGAGGACGAACAGCTCGTCCGTCACGTTCTGCGTGACCTTGCGCCCGAAGAAGTCGTAGTACGTCGAGCTGTTGCGCTTGAGCGTGTTCTCCACCCAGGTGAACTGCCCGAGCCCGATGGAACCGTCGGCCAGCCCGGCCATCGTCGTCGTGTCGAGGCTGATGCCGACGACGCCCGGCGCGATGCGGAAGGTGTAGTACACGTTCCGCCCGTCGGCGTTGTTCTCGCTGAACCCGTGGCCGACCGGGCCGGGGCCGGTGTTGGCGGAATCGAGGTGGTGCCGCACGAACTCCGCGGTGCTGAACGGCCGCCGTCGTGCGTCCGGGGTGACCTCGCGGATCGTGCCGGAGCCGCCGAACAGCTCCGTGACCGGGACGCCGGAGCCGGACCCGATCGCCTTGGCGAGTTTTCGTGACGTCGTCTCGTCCTTGCCGATCACCTTGAAGCGGCCGGTGTACCAGGCGTCCATCCCCGGCAGGTCCGGCACCGTGCCGACGATGCTGTCGTCGTGGTTGCCGAAGGTGCAGAACCACGGGACGTCGAGGCCGGGCGAGGTGAAGGTGTTCGAGGCCGCACCGAGCAGGCCGGGCAGCTGCGGGAACCCCTTCTTCGTGTACGCGTCGTCCAGCGGTTCGCCGGGGTTCCAGTAGTGCGAAGACCCGGACGTCTGGACGCCTTCGTGCACATTCGGGTCGCCAGAGGTCGGGTTCACCGTGCCGCCGTTGAGCACCTTGAGGAACCATTCGAGCTCGATCAGCTCGTGGTTGTCGGTGTTGTCCCCGGTGGTGACCATGAAGTCGATCGGCCGTCCGGTGAACGGGCCGGCCTTCAGGCTGTTCACCCGCTCCACCAGCGCCGTCGTCGCGACCGGGCCGAGCGTTTCCTGTGGCCGGTGCGCCGAGCCGACGAACGGGTGCAGGTACTCGAACCGCGCCGGGCTCTCGGCGTCGGTGAAGTGCAGGTCGGTGAACTGCGCGAACGAGGCCATCGCGCGACGCCGCTCGTCGCGGCCGGATTTCGGCGCGGCGAGGTCGCCACGGACCACGAGCGGCCAGCCGGGGCCCGCGGTCAGCCTGGTGTAGCCGGGGCCGGTTTTCAGCGGGGCCGCCGCGGCTTCGAGAGTGGTGCCCGCGGTGCGCACCGCGCGGGCCGAGGTGCGCGCCAGCGCCCGGTCGAGCGCGTTGGCGGTCGGCGTGCACAGCAGCAGGTCGACGACCTCGGCGCCCGCCGCGGTGAAGGTGCGCCTCGAGATGTCGGACATGGCGGTGCCCCCAGTCGTCGCGGATGGTCGTCGCGGAAGGACGATGCCGCACGACGTTAGCCGTGGGGTGAACGCGGGAAAAGGGTAATGCGAAGATTTGTCACGTTCGGCCGAATACCAAAGGAGCCAAGCGGGCTGGTTACGCTGGCCGCTCGGCGAAACGAGGAGGTGGCCCCGGTGGGAGCTTCGGCTTGGTCTGTCCGCGGCCGGTTCGACGGCGACCCGGGTGCGGCGCTGGACGCGATGAAGGCGCGCGTCTTCGCGGAGGGTGACTACCTCTGGGAAGGCGACGAGCTCGGCCGCCCGGATTCGATCGACGACCTGTACGAGGTGGAGAGCGTCCAGGAGTCCGGGACCCATTCCGTGCTCGACGTCCACGAGTTCATCAGCGCCACGGGTGAGGACGACTTCGGCACCATCCGGCCCTTGACCGACGCCGAACTCCTCGCCGCGTTCGGCACCGAGGAGCCGTCCGTCGCCGCCTTCGACGAACTCGACAAGGCGGGACGGCTGCCGTTCGAACGCCGTCCGCGCTGGAGCGCGAACTGTGCGCTGCTCTACGAGGACGACGTCGCGGTCGAGCTGGCGATCTGGGGCGTATCCGGGGACTAGGGCCGGGAAGAGTGGGCAGGGTTGGTCGTGAGTGGCGATTCGGGTACTGACGAGGGGTAGCGCAAAGGTGTCGGGTCACGGGGATTCGCTCGCGGCCGTTTCGCTACCGCACCCCTGCTCCCGACGTTGCGAAAGCCACTTTCGCAACGTTGAGGGTTGCGAAAGTGGCTTTCGCAACCTGCCACCTTTGCCCTACCCCTCAACAACCCGAACTCCACTCAAGGCCCATCGGGCCCTCACGCGGACAGGCGGCCCAGTTCGGCTTTGACGGCCTCGACCGCTGCCTTCGTCTCGGCGACCGGATCCGCGCCGTCGCGGGCGATCCGGCCCAGCGCGTCGACTAGCGCGGTGTTCGCCGTCGATGTCCACAGTGGACCGGCGGCGCGGCCGTTCTCTTTGACCAGTTTCGCCGCGTCGGCCGCCGTGGTGACCTTGTCGAGCACGCTCAGCCGCGCTGGCAGGTGGAAACCGAACCTGGTGGCGAACTCCTGCTGGAAGTCGGTGCGCTCCAGCCACAGCCACTTGACGAAATCCTTGGCGGCGTTGGGGTTCAGGCTCTTGGAGTGCACCATCGCGCTCAACCCGCTGACCGGGACGGACGGCGCGCCCGCCGCGTCGAGCCGGGGGAAGGCCAGGATGCCGAAGTCGTCCTTCACGGTGTCCTGGATCTTCGGCAGGTTCCACAGCCAGGTCCATTGCATGGCGATGAGCCCGTCGATGAACGGGAGCGGATCCGCCCAGTCCGTCGAAGCGCCGAGCAGCAGCGAACCGTTGAGCTCGTGGAGTTTCGCGAACGTCGTGGCGGCGCGCGGATCGTCGAAGCCGACGGATTTGCCGTCCTTGACGTAGTCGAGCCCGGCCGACCACAACAGCGGACCGGCGAGCGCCGCCGCGCCCGCGTCGTTGCCGGCGAACAGTCCTTTGACGCCGTCCCTGGTGAGTTTCTTCGCCGCGTCGACGAGTTCGCCGAGCGTCTGCGGCGGCTGCACCCCGGCCTCCTGCAGGAAACTCTTGCGGTAGAAGAGAACCTGGGCGTCCAGCGCCTGCGGGATGCCGTAGAGCTTGCCGTCGACCGTCTGTGCCGCCAGTACGGAGGGGTTGAAATCCCCGCGCACGGGTCCGATGACGTCGTCGAGCGGGACGAGGAGGTTCTGCCGCACGCGGTCGACGGTGACCTGGCCTTCGAAGACGTCCGGGACCGGCCCCGCCTGCAGCGCGGCGTTCAGTTTCGTTTCGTAGTCGTCGGGATTCCACTGCACCGCGACCTTGGACTTCTGGTACGCGGCCGCGTAGCGCGTGACGGCTTCCTGGACACCGGCTTCGGGGTACGGGTGATACCACTGCGTGAGATCGACCGGTTTCGGTTTCGGCCTGGTCACTCCGGCGGAGTAAGCCGTCGACGGGGGAGGGCTTCCCGTTCGGACGGTGTTGGATCCGCAGGCGGAAAGGACGGTGGTCCCCGCGAGTGCCAGGAATGTTCGCCTGTTTGTCTTACGCACCAACAAAACCCTTCGCCGAACGCAGTGAAGGCCATCTTCAGGGAACAGCGTCCCTCAAGATGGCCTTCACGGAAGGGCAGGCGCGCGGGAGATTAACCCGTTAGAGCTGACTGACGTCGAGCTTGCCTTCGGAGTGGAACGCCCGCAGCCGCTTCTTGTCGAACTTGCCGACACTGGTCTTCGGGACTTCGTCCACAAAGGTCCAATTCTCCGGAAGCTGCCACTTCGCGACCTTGTCGGACAGGAACTCACGCAGTTCCTCGGCCGTGACGTTCTCGCCCTCCTTGAGCACGACGGCGACCAGCGGCCGCTCGTCCCACTTCTCGTCGGGGATGCCGACCACGGCCGCCTCGGCCACCGCGGGATGCGCCATCACCTGGTTCTCCAAATCCACCGAGGAGATCCACTCACCGCCGGATTTGATGACGTCCTTCGCGCGGTCGGTCAGCGTGAGGTAGCCGTCGGGGCTGATCTTGCCGACGTCGCCGGTGCGCAGCCAGCCGTCGTGGAACTTCTCCGGATCGGGCTCGTCTCCGCTCGTGCCGCTGTAGTACGACGCCGCGATCCACGGGCCCTGCACCTCGAGCTCGCCGACGCTTTCGTTGTCCCACGGCAGTTCCTCGCCGTTGTCGCCGATCAGCCTGGCGCTGACGGACGCCGGGAACCGGCCCTGGGTGTAGCGGTAGTCCCACGCCTTCTCGCCGGTCGCGGCGGCGGGCGGACGCGCGACGCTGCCCAGCGGCGACGTCTCGGTCATGCCCCAGGCGTGCAGGATCGGCACGTCGTAGCGGTCTTCGAACGCGTGCATCAACGACGGCGGCGCGGCCGATCCGCCGACGACGACCTCGCGCAGATGCGAGATGTCCTGCGGGTTCGCGTCGAGGTGGGACAGCAGGCCCTGCCAGATCGTCGGGACGGCGCCGGCGAAGGTCGGCTTCTCGACGTCGAGCATCTGGGCGATCGGGGCGGGCTGGAGGAAGCGGTCCGGCATCAGCAGCGAGGCGCCGACCATCAGCGCGGCGTACGGCATGCCCCAGGCCATCGCGTGGAACATCGGGACGATCGCGAGGGCCTTGTCGTGCTGCGCCAGCCGCATGCTGTCGGACATCGTGACCTGCATGGAGTGCAGCCAGATCGACCGGTGGGAGTACGCGACGCCCTTCGGGTCACCCGTGGTGCCCGAGGTGTAACACATCGCGGCGGCGGACCGCTCGTCCACGTCGGGCCAGTCGAAGGTGTCCGGCTGGCCGGACAGCAGCTCGTCGTAGGAGTGCACCTGGACTCCGTCGGGCGCGGGGAGGGTGGCGGCGTCGCCGTTGGCCACGATGACGTGACGCACGGTCTTCAGCTCGGGCAGCTGCTTGGCCAGCAGCGGGACCAGCGTGCCGTCGACGATGACGACCTGGTCCTCGGCGTGGTTGGCGACGAAGACCAGCTGCTCGGGGAACAGCCGGATGTTGAGCGTGTGCAGCACCGCGCCCATGGCGGGGATGGCCAGGTACGCGGCCATGTGCTCGGCGTTGTTCCACATGAACGTGCCGACCCGCTGGTCACCGGTGATGCCGAGGCTCCGGAGGGCGTTGGCGAGCTTCGCCGCGTGCTTGCCGAGTTCGCCGTAGGTCTCCCGGCGGGCTTCTGAACCGGTCCAGGTGATGACTTCGCTCTCGGAGTGCACCGTGGTGCCGTGGCGGAGCAGCTTGCCCAGTGACAGCTGTCCGTCCTGCATCGTGCTCAACATCGTGTACTCCCGTAGTGCTCGTTCTCCGGTGAACTGGGGTTGCGCCGACTCTAATCCGGGTGGGGTGAACTGGTCAGTAACGTCGCAGGCAACCGTTCGGTCACAGTGTCGCGCTAACGGGTGTTCCCCGGTTCGAGTCAAGATCATCAATAATTCGCATTTTTCCTGCCATGAAACGAAAAATGGCCGACAGTGCGAAGTCTCGACATCGCTCATAAGGGTGATGAACACGGGCGAATCGCCGCCCGAACGGCGTGTTTCCGCAGGCTGGGGCGGGTTGCCCGTGACGTGGTCGAGGGGTAATAAGTGCGTGTCGGTTTCACGGCCGAGGAACGGGTGGCGTTTACTGGAGCCGTGGTACAGAGACGGCTGGCCAGCGCTTGCTCTTGCAAGCATGGTTAAAGGCCGTCGGCCGCGAAAGCGGAGACCTGAGATGAAAGGACTACTACGTTGGCTCTGCCCACGTTGACTCCGGAGCAGCGCGCCGATGCCCTCGCCAAGGCGGCTGAGGCTCGCAAAGCGCGCTCCGAGCTGCTTGCGTCGATCAAGTCCGGCAAGGAGAGCATCGACAAGGTGCTCAAGCAGGCCAAGGAGAACAAGACCATCGGCAAGACGAAGGTCACGCAGCTGCTGAAGGCCGTGCCCGGCCTGGGCGCGGTCAAGGTCGCCGCCCTGCTGGAGCAGGCCGGGATCGACCCGGACCGGCGTGCCGCCGGCCTGGGCGAGCGGCAGCGCGAGGCCCTCCTCGAGGCGCTGAAGTAACGCTTCCGCCCAGGTCACAGGGTTGCCCGGGGGAAGGTGTTGTCTCCAGAGGCTGTTGCCCGGACAACACTTTTCCCTGGTCTCAGCCGGAGCCTGGGACGCTGGTGAGGTGACGACCAGTACCGCACCGGCGACCCCGGCAGACCTGGCCGCCCGCTACGAGCGGGGCGACTTCCTCCTGGCCACGGCGCGGCACGCGCTCCTCGCGAGCGGGGCCGCGGCCACCGCGACCGACACCGATCCGGCGCGGCTCTCCGGGGCGCTCCCCGGACTGTTCGCCGACTCGGGCGCGTCGATCGCGGTCGGCGTGCTGCCCTTCGACACCACCTCGACGCCGGGGCATCTGGTCTTGCCCCGTGCGATCCATCGCGCGACGTCCGAGCACGCGGCCGTCCCGCCGCGCACCACCCTTCCGCAGCCGGTGAAGGTCACTCCCGTGCCCGAGCCGGAGGCGCATCTGGCCGCCGTGCGCGCGGCCGTCTCGGCGCTGAGCGACCGGGACCTGCGCAAGGTCGTCCTGGCCCGCGCGCTCGACCTCGACTTTTCCGAGGCCGTTCCGGTCGCCGACGTCGTCCGGAACCTGGCGAACGGCAACCCCCGGCACACCACCTACGCCGCGCAGCTTCCCGGCGGGCGCACGCTGGTCGGCGCGACCCCGGAACTCCTGGTGTCCCGCACCGGCGGGGCCGTCCTGTCCCGGCCGCATGCCGGGTCGATGCCCCGGTCGGCGGACCCGGCGATCGACAAGGCGAATGGTGAGGCGCTGCTGGCGTCCGAAAAGGACCACGTCGAACACGCCGTGGTGGTGGAGTCCGTCGTCGAGATCCTGCGGCCGTTCTGCCGCACCCTCGACGTCCGCGGCCCCGAACTCGTCTCGACGCCGGCGATCTGGCACCTCTCGACCACCGTCACGGGTGAGCTGCTCGATCAGGACATCACCGCGCTGGACCTCGCCGCCGCGCTGCATCCGACCCCCGCCGTCTGCGGAACGCCGACCGATGCCGCACGCTCGCTGGTGCGGGAACTGGAGCCGTTCGACCGCGAGTACTACGCGGGTGCCGTCGGCTGGGTCGACGCGGCCGGGGACGGCGAATGGGCCGTCGGGATCCGGTGCGCCGAGATCGCCGACACCTCCATGCGGCTGTACGCCGGCGGCGGCATCGTGCCCGCCTCCGACCCGCGGACCGAGCTCGACGAGACCTCGGCGAAGTTCCGCACCCTGCTCGCCGCCATGGGCCTGGAGATCTAGGACCCCCGCAATTCGTCACCTACTTGCGCCCGATCGATGCCCGGCGCCGGTAAGCGCCCACGCAAGTAGGTGACGAATTGCGGGGTCAGAGGGTCGCGAAGGCTTCGGTGACCGAGATGTCGTCCGACGTCAGCAGCGCGACGGCGGCCCGGTAGCCCTCGGCCGCCTTCAGGTCCGCGAGCCGGGTCCGGTCCGGGTCGAGGGCCTGGTGGCTCGACCGGACCAGCCGCGCCTGCTCGTCGTAGCCGGAGAACGTGATGCTCTGCAGCGGGATCTTGAGGCCCTTCCCGGTGGCCTTCATGACCGCTTCCTTGCGCGTCCAGTAGGTGAAGAACGCCGTCGCGCGCTCGTCGTCGGAGAGCCCGGAGATCGCGGCCAGTTCGGCGGGGGTCAGCGCGTACTCCATGAGTGAGTCCTCGGCCGGCCTGGTGGCCGTCTCGACGTCGAGGCCGACCGCGGTCCCCGCGGTGGCCGCGACGCCGATGAGGTCGCCGGAATGCGAGATCGACAGCATCAGCGGCGCGCCGGGCACCCGGGGGCGGCCGTGCGGCTTTCCGCAGTCATCGCAGGTCGCGTCGAAGCTCACGTCCTCGACGGCCAGGCCGAGCCGCTCGGCGGCGACGGTCTTCGCCAGCACGCGGCCGGTCAGGAACCGGCGTTTGTCGATGTCCTGGCGGTAGCTTCCATACCGGCCTTGCTCCACCTCGTCGAGCAAGGCGAGGAACCGGGGTTCGGCGGACAGGGGCGGGGACCAGCGGACCGCACATTCGATCACGTCTCTCTTTCTACCCGATCCCGCACCGGATCACTCGGGTGTTCGTTGAGTAGCGTCTTTACCCGATCCCGCCGTTGCGTCACCCGCGTTTTCGTCGAGCAGCGTCGCTTCGTCGAACGGCGATCGGCCGTCCAGCGTCCGGTCGAGCTGCTCGCGGTCGATCTCGTTGGTCCAGGTGCCGATCAGCACGGTCGCGACGGCGTTGCCCGCGAAGTTCGTCAGCGCGCGGGCCTCGGACATGAACCGGTCGATGCCGACGATGAACCCGACGCCGTCCACCAGCTCCGGCCGGTGCGAGGACAGCCCGCCCGCCAGCGTCGCGAGCCCCGCGCCGGTGACCCCGGCGGCACCCTTCGACGCGATGATCATGAACACCAGCAAGGAGATCTGCTCACCGATGGTCAACGGTTTGTCGAGCGCGTCGGCGATGAAGATGGACGCCATCGTCAGGTAGATCGCGGTGCCGTCGAGGTTGAACGAGTACCCGGTCGGCACGGTGATGCCGACCACGGGTTTGGAGACGCCGGCGTGCTCCATCTTCGCGATCAGCCGCGGCAGCGCCGACTCGGACGACGACGTCGAGAGGATCAGCAGGAACTCGCGGCCGAGGTACTTCAGCAGCTTGAAGATGTTGACCCTGGCGAGCAGGCCGAGGATCAGCCCGAGCACCACGAACACGAACAGCGCGCAGGTGATGTAGAAGCCGAGCATGATCACCGCGAGGCTCTGCAGCGCCTTCCAGCCGGTCTCGCCGACGACGGCGGCGATCGCGCCGAACGCGCCGACCGGGGCCGCCCACATGATCATCGCCAGGATCCGGAACACGAGCCGCTGGATGTGCTCGATGCCGCGGCGGATCGGCTCGCCTTTGGTGCCCAGCTTCTGCAGCGCGAACCCGGCGAGCAGCGCGACCAGCAGCGTCTGCAGGACCTCACCCTCGGTGAACGCCGAGACCAGCGTCTTCGGGATGATCCCGAGCAGGAAGTCGACGGTGCCCTCGCTCTTGGCGATCTGACCCTGGCCCTTTTCGGCGATCTCGGGGGTCAGGTGCAGTCCGGTGCCCGGCTGGAGGATGTTGCCGACGACCAGGCCGATGACCAGCGCGACCGTCGACATGATCAGGAAGTAGCCGAGCGCGAGCCCGCCGACGCGGCCGACCTTCGCCGCCTTCGCCACGGAGCCGACCCCGAGCACGATCGTGCAGAAGATGATCGGCGAGATCATCATCTTGATCAGGTTCACGAACCCGGTCCCGAGCGGCTTCAGTTCCTTGCCGACCTCGGGGAACAGGATGCCGACCGCGATGCCGAGCGCCACCGCCGCGATGACGGCCAGGTAGAGGTAATGGGTGCGATCCCGCTTCGCCGCGGGTGCTGCCGTGCTCATGGGTGCCCTTCGACGAGGTGGGGACAGGTTGCGAAAACTTATGACAACTTCTCGGCGAACGACAACCGAAGCGGTACGCTGAACTAAGCGAGCGCTTAGTCACTGTCGAACAGGAGCGGGCTGACCATGGATTTCTCTCTGAGCGTCGAGGAACGCGAGGTACGCGACTGGGTGCGCACCTTCGTCCAGCGCGACCTGATGCCGCGCGAGCAGGAGGTGCTGCGCCGCGAACGCGCCGGCCAGCCCGGCCTGGCCTCCGACGAGCTGCGCGAACTGCAGCTGAAAGCCAAGGAATCCGGCTTCTGGGGTGTGCAGACGCCCGAGGAGTACGGCGGCATGGGCCTGTCCGCGGTGATGACCGCACTGCTGGAGGCCGAACTCGGCCGCACGTTCGTGCCGTTCCGCTTCGGTGGCGCCGCGGACAACATCCTGTACTACGCCAACGACGAGCAGAAGGAGCGCTACCTGCTCCCGACGATCTCGGGCGAGCGCAAGTCGTGCTTCGCGATCACCGAACCCGGTGCGGGTTCGGACGCCAAGGCCATCCGGACCTCCGCCCGCAAGGACGGCACCGACTGGGTCATCAACGGCGAGAAGACCTTCATCACCGGCGGTAACGAGGCCGACTTCGTGATGGTCTTCGCGATCACCGACCCGGAGAAGGGTGCGAACGGCGGCGTCACCTGCTTCCTCGTCGACCGCGACGCGGGCTGGAAGTCCGAGTACATCGACACCATGGGCGAATGGGGTCCGGCCGCGCTGGTCTTCGAGGACGTCCGCGTGCCCGAGACGCAGATCCTCGGCGAGCTCGGCCACGGTTTCGACCTGGCCATGCAGTGGATCGGCGCCGGCCGCTACCTGCTGCCCGCCCGCGCCATCGGCTCCTGCGAGCGGCTGATCTCGATGGCCATCGAGCACGCCAACACCCGGGAGACGTTCGGGCAGAAGATCGCCGAACGCCAGGCCATCCAGTGGATGATCGCGGACTCCGGCACCGAACTGGAGGCCCTGCGCTGGCTGGTGCTGCACGCCGCCTGGCAGGTCGACCAGAAGCTGGACTCGCGGCACGCGCAGTCGATGGCGAAGCTGTACGGCGGCGTGAAGGCGAACGAGATCGTCGACCGCGTCCTGCAGATCCATGGCGGGATGGGCTACACGCGGGAACTGCCGGTCGAGCGGTGGTATCGCGAACTGCGGCTGCTGCGGATCTACGAGGGCACCGACGAGATCCAGCGCCGGACCATCGCGCGCAACCTGCTCAAGGGGCACGTCAAGGTCGGCGGCACCTTGGGCTGATACAGCCCTCAAGTGCAATGAAAGGTCCTTTCCTCGCAAAATTTGCGAGGAAAGGACCTTTCATTGCGTCGGTCTCTCTAGTCTTCGTCCTCGTCCTTCTGATTCCGCATCGCGATCGGGACCCCGGCCAGGTCCTCTTCGTTGCAGAGAAGTTTCACGTCGTAGTAGGGCGAACCCTTGCGGTCGTCGTAGTCGAGATGGACGGCCAGCACATCGACCGGTTCCCCGAGCCACTCCTGAGCCTGGCGTAGCCATGTCGCGCACCGTTCGAGCGCCGTGGGCAGGTCGTCGTCCCGGAATCCCACCGGGCGGTAGGGGACGTCCTGCACCTGATCACGGGGGTTCGAAGGCACCGGCAACGCCGGCGAGAGACCCGAGTCGTCCAGTTCGAGTTGGATCGTTTGCTCAGTCACCCTTCGAGCGTCCCCCAGAGAAGCCGTCTGAGCAAGGCGTACCGACCTAAAGTCGCCGCTAAACGGGCACTCGCCACACTCTTGAGACCACTTCGCGGCAGTTTTGCAGCGCCGTGACGTCCAGCCGGCGTTCGCAGGCGAGCGCCCGCAGCGCCAGTTCCGCGTAGTGGACGGCCAGCTGGTCCAGGGTGAGCGGCCCGTTCGGCGAGTACCAGCGCGCGACCCCGCTGCACATCTCCACCAGCGCGAGCCGGGTGACCGAAGGCTGATCGGTGCGGAAGACACCCGCCGCGACCCCGTCTTCGATGGCGTCCGCCCACAGCCTTTCGTAGGCGTCGCGCAGTCCCACCACCCCGGCCCTGGCGCCGGGGGTGAGCGCGTGGACCTCGTTGTCCACCACGCGGGTGTCATCCGGCTGGATGGCGTGCGCGAGCACGTGCAGCGCCACCAGGGATCCGAGCCGCGACACGGGATCGGTGCGCCCGGCGGTCGCCTGCTCGCCCGCGTCGAGCAGGCGCCGCAGCGACTCGTTCATGATGGCCACCAGCAGATCTTCTTTGGTGCCCATGTAGTGGTAGAGGCTGGCGGACGACAGCTCGGCCTCCTGCGCCAGATCCCGGATGCCGGTGCCGTGGAACCCCTTGGTGGCGAACAGTTTCACCGCCGCCTGGCGCACGCGCTCGCGGGTGTTCAGAGCCATGTCCCGGTGGTCCTGTCCCAGGAACCGGCGCGGAGGTCCTCCGCCTTCTTCAACTCGCCCTTCGCGACGCGTTCCGACGGCGTCATCGGCAGTTCCGTCACGATGGCCCAGAACCGGGGAACCTTGAAGTAGGCCAGTTTCGCCGAGCAGAACTCCGCCAGCTCGGCCGGTTCGCACCGGTGTCCCTCGTTTTCGTCGAGGACGAGGTACGCCTTCACCTCTTCGCCGCGGATGTCGTCCGGCACCGCGATGACGGCGGCGAGCTTGACCGCCGGATGCAGCTGCAGTGCCCGCTCGACCTCGTCGGCGGAGATGTTCTCGCCGCTGCGGCGGATCATGTCCTTGGTGCGGCCCACGTAGTACACGCGGCCCTCGGCGTCCATTGTGGCCAGATCGCCGGTGTGGAACCAGCCGCCGTCGAACGCGCGCCCGGTCGCTTCGGGGTCGTCGTGGTAGCCGTGCATCAGGCCGACCCCGCGGATCAGCAGCTCGCCGGTTTCCCCTCGTGGCAGCGGTTTCCCGGCCTCGTCCGCGATCATCACCTCGCGGGTGGGCGCGGGCCTGCCGAGGCAGCCGGTACCGACCGTCTCCTCGTGATCCGCCGGGTACATCCGGATGTCGCCGCCGGTCTCGGTCATGCCGAAGGCCTCGTACCACGGTGTGCCCCAGCGTGCTTCGAGCGTGGCGTGCAGGTCACGGGGGATGGCCGAGGCGCAGATCGCGCGGACCTGATGTGCCTTGTCCAGCTCGCTTTCCGGCTGGCGCAGCAGGAGGGTGGGCATCAGGCCGAGGCAGTAGAACCAGGTGACGCCGTGTTCACGGACCTTCTCCCAGAAGGTGGACGGGTGGAAGCGGTCGAGCACCACCAGCGTCGCGCCGCCCGCGAGCCCCAGCGCGACGTTCCACTGTGGATCGATGTAGTGGAACGGTTGCGCGGTCAGGATGACGTCGTCGGCGCCGACCATGGGGAAGTCCGTGGCCAGGCTGATCGCCAAGGTCGTCCAGTACCGGTTCGGCAGTACGCAACCCTTGGGCGCGCCCGTGGTGCCCGAGGTGTACTGGATGTTGACCGGGCGTTCGCCTTCGCTCACGAAGTCCGGGCCGTCCACGGAACCGGTCAGTTCGCCGGGCGTGAGCACGCGTTCCAGCGAGGTCTCCGGCGCGATCTTGTCCAGCAGCTCCAGGAATTCCTCGGCCGCGACGGCGAACCGGGCGCCGGAATGCCGGAGCACGTGTGCGCCGTCGAATTCGCGGTATCCGGTGTTGACCGGGACGAGCACGCCGCCGATCTTGGCCAAGGCGAGCCACAGCAAGGGGAACTCGGGCTGGTTGCGCAGCATCACCGCGACCCGGTCGCCCGGTTCCACGCCCAGCGCCAGCAGCGCGCGGGCGAACTCCGTGCTGCGCGCGTCGACGTCGGCGAACGTGAAACTCTCACCGGTGGAGTCGAAGATCCATGCGGTCTTGTCCGGCCAGCGCGCGGCGGCCCTGGTGGTCAGCCCGAGGAGGGTGTCGATCCCGGCGAGCGAGGTCATGTCCGGCTCCGGAAGGCCTCGGCCGAGGCGGCGACCTCGGCGGAGTGTTCGGTGATCAGCGCGTGGCTGACTTCGAGTTCGAGCGCGGCGTCGAGCGAACTGTCGATGCCGGAGTCGAGGGCGCGTTTGGCCATCGTGGCCGCGGCCGCCGGATGCGCGGCGATCCTGGCCGCCCACGCGAGCGCGGTGTCCATCAGGTCGTCGGCGGGCAAGGCCGCGTTGACCAGGCCGAGTTCATGCGCCGCGGTACCGCTCACGCGCTCACCCAGCAGCAGGAGTTCCTTGGCCTTCAGCGGGCCGACCAGCAGCGGCAGCAGCCGCGACGCCGCGCCGGTGACGCTCAGGCCCAGCGAGACCTCGGGGAAGGCGAACACCGCGTCTTCGGCGGCGAGGATCAGGTCGCAGCCCATCGCGAACTCGGCGCCCGCGCCGATCGCGTAGCCGTGGACGGCGGCGATGACCGGCTGGCGCAGCCCACGGAGGCGGCGCGTCACGTCCTGTAACCGGTCGAGCCGCGCCCTGGAATCCGCTGTGTCTCCGGACGGGGTGGGCTCCTTGAGGTCGTGACCGGCGCAGAACGCGCGCCCCCGCCCGGCGAGGACCACCGCCCGCGCGTCGGAGCGGGCGGCCGCGTCGAGTGCCTCCAGCAGGTCGTCGACCAGTTCGGGGACCACCGCGTTGAGGCGCTCCGGGCGGTTCAGCCAGAGCAAAGCGATGCCGTCGTCGAGTGCGTAGTCCACGGTGCTCATGACGCCGAGCCTAGACGACCGATCGATCGATCGATAGGGTCGAATCCATGCGGGTCGACACGGTCTACGAGAACGCCCGGTTCCTCACCGGAACGGGGGAATCCGTAGCGCTAGCGGCGCTGAACGGACGAATTGTCGCGTTGGGTCACGATGCTGCCGCGCTTTCCGCGAAACGCCGCGTCGACCTCGGCGGCTCGGTGGTGGTGCCCGGTTTCCACGACGCGCACAACCACATGGCCTGGTTCGGCATGGCGCTCGACGACGTCGCGTTGTCCGATTGCCGCGGCGTCGACGAGGTGTACGACGCCGTCGCGCGGCGTGCGGCCGAAACGCCGCCGGGCGGCTGGATCATCGGCAGCGGCTACGACCAGAACAAGCTCGCCGGCGGCCATCCGACACGGCAGGGGCTGGACCGTGCCGCCCCCGGCCACCTCGTTCGGCTCAAGCACACGTCCGGGCATATGACCGTGGTCAACTCGGCGGTCCTGGAGCGGCTGGACCTGGGGAACGTGCCCGTCGGCGGCGACGTCGTCCGCGACGAGGACGGCTCGCCGACCGGGCTGCTGCGGGAACAGGCCCAGCTCATGCTGCGGCCGTTGACCTATCCGACGCCGATCGAGACCGTCGTCCGCGGCCTGGACAGGGCGAGCGAGCGGTACCTGGCCGAGGGGATCACGAGTGTCCAGGAGGCCGGGATCGGCGGGGGTCTCGTGGGGGAGACCCCCGCCGAACTCGCCGCGTACCAGCTGGCGCGTGATCGCGGCGTGCTGCGGGTGCGCAGCACGGTGATGGTCGCCGCGAGCGTGCTGCACGACCTCGATGCGGGGGCGGGCTTCGGCGTGGACCTGGGGATGCGCACCGGATTCGGCGACGAATGGCTGCGGATCGGCGCGATGAAACTCTTCGCCGACGGGTCGCTGATCGGCCGGACCTGCGCGATGCACGAGCCGTTCGCGGGCGAGCCGGACAACGTCGGCTACTTCCAGGTGCCCGAGGACGAGATCGCGCGGACGATCGCCGCCGCGCACAAGGCCGGCTGGCAGATCGCGACGCACGCCATCGGCGACCGCGCGATCACCGTCGTCCTCGACGCCTACGAAGCCGCGCTCAAGGCCGACCCGCGGCCCGACCACCGGCACCGCATCGAGCACTGCGCGGTGCTCCGGCCCGAAGAGCTGCGGCGGCTGGCGTCGCTGGAGCTGATCGCCTCGCCGCAGGGCCGGTTCGTCAACGAGATCGGCGACGGCATGCGTGCCGCGCTCGGCCCCGAGCGCGAGCCGTGGTGCTACCGGCTCAAGAGCCTGCTCGACGCGGGATGTGTGCTGCCTGCCAGCTCCGACCGCCCGGTCGTCGAGGGCGCGCCGCTGCTCGCGCTGGCCGACATGGTGCGGCGGGAGACCGCGTCCGGCGTCGTACTGGGTCCCGATGAGCGGCTCACGCCCGCCGAAGCCCTGCACGCGTACACGTACGGCTCCGCGTACGCCGCTTTCGCCGAGAAGGACCTGGGCACGCTGGCGCCCGGCAAGCTCGCGGACTTCGCCGTCCTCTCGGCCGACCCGACCGACGAGTCCACTTTGGATTCGATCCACGTCGTCGCCACCGCCGTCGGCGGCGACATCGTCTACGAACGGAGCTGAGACCCATGCCGGTGCGGGACGCGGTCGCGGACGACATCGAGGAGATCTGCGCGCTCATCGAGGAGCACGCGGTCTACGAGGACAAACACGATCTGAAGCTCGACAGGCAGGAGATGGCCGGGTTCCTCTTCGGGCCCGATCCGAAGGCATGGGTGCTGCTGGCCACCCCGCCGGAGGAGCCGGACAAGGTCGCGGGCTTCGCCTTCTGCAGCTGGAACTTCTCCACCTGGGAGGCCAGGCCCGGGATCTGGCTCGACGACCTCTTCGTGCGCCCGGAACACCGCCGTTTCGGCCTCGGGCGGGAGCTGCTCGACGAGCTGAGCGCGCGGACGCCGGGCCGGGTCGAATGGGACATGCAGGAGGGCAACGAGAAGGGCGAGGCGTTCTACGCCCAGCTCGGCGCCGAGCCCGTCCCCGGCTGGATCCGGTACCGCTGGCGGCCGCACACGAAGTGAGCCAAGCCGTAAACTCGCACGCATGGGTGAAGGGGCAAGCCGCAGGTCGTCGTCCGTTGAGGACTACGTCCGGGTGATCTACGGGCTGGTGGAACGCGGTGAGGCCGTCACCAACACGTCGCTGGCCGGACGGCTGGAGGTCAGCCCGTCCTCGGCGTCCGGCATGGTCACCAAGCTGTCCCAGCTCGGGCTGGTCGCGCACGTCCCGTACCGGGGCATCGAGCTGACCACCGAAGGCAGGCTGCTGGCCCGCTCGGTGCTCCGCCGGCACCGGCTGATCGAGACGTACCTGGTGTCCGAGCTCGGCTACACCTGGGACGAGGTGCACGCCGAGGCGGACGCGCTCGAACACGCGGTGTCGGACAGGCTCGTCGAGCGGATCGCGGCGAAGCTCGGCAACCCGGTGCGCGACCCGCACGGCGACCCCATCCCCGCCCCCGACGGCAGCGTCGAGGAGATGCCGATGCGCATCCTCGACGACCTCCCGCCCGGCGCGGTCGGCGAGATCGTCCGCGTCTGGGACACCGACCCGGAACTCCTGCGCTACCTGACCGAGCATTCGATCGGCCTCGGCGAGCGGATCGAGGTCGTCGAACGCCAGCCCTTCGGCGGCCCCATGGTGGTCAAGGTCGGCTCACCGCCGGACGCGGCGACCCACGCGATCGGCAAGGAGATCGCGCAGGCACTGTCGGTCGCGCTGCGTTGACCGGCGTGTCCACTGTGGACGTGTTTCGAATGGTGCGTGCGGTGCGAATTTCCCGTACGTCCCTGCATAATTCGGCCCTTGGCACTTCACCCACATGCCGGGCCGATAGGTGATCTAAGGCCCTTCCGATCATGTGTTCACGCGCCTAGGCTGCGCTATTCCGGGTGGCTAGCGAGCGTACGAAGGCGATGAAGATGACCGGTCAGCGGACACACACCATCGACCGGGGGGTGGCGGAAGGACGTGAACTCAGGAGGCTGCTGGAGACAGGGCCGTTCGCGGACGCCCTCAGGGCGGCGATCAGGGCGAGGGGCCTCGGCCTCGATCGGATCCGGTACCGGCTGAGAGGGCGGGGGTGCTCGGTCAGCCTCGCGACGCTGAGCCACTGGCAGTCCGGCCGCTGCCGTCCCGAGCGGCCGGAATCCCTGCTGGTGCTGAAGAATCTCGAGGACGTCCTCGGGGTGCCGGAGCGGTCCCTGTCGCGGCTTTTGGGACCGCCGCGCGGACGGGCGGCCCGGTGTACGGTGCCCGGCGAGGGCCTCGTGATGCAGCGAAGCCGGGAGACGGGAACTTAGAGGAGTAAGGGTGCGGGCGGTCGTCTTCGAGGAGTTCGGGGTACTGCCCGAGGTACGCGAGGTGCCGGATCCGGCCACGCCGCCGGGCGGGGTGGTGATCGCCGTCGAGGCGACCGGAGTGTGCCGAAGCGACTGGCACTCCTGGCAGGGTCACGACACGTCGGTGAAGCTGCCGCACGTCGCCGGGCACGAACTCGCCGGCCGGATCGCGTCGCTCGGCGAGGGCGTCCGCGGCTGGTCGGTCGGCGACCGGGTGACGGTGCCGTTCGTGTGCGCCTGCGGCACCTGCGCGCAGTGCGCGGCCGGCGACCAGCAGATCTGTGACCGCGAGTTCCAGCCGGGCGCGACCCACTGGGGCTCGTTCGCCGACTACGTCGCCATCGAAAACGCCGAGGTCAACCTCGTGGCGCTGCCGGACTCGCTGGCTTGCGCCGAGGCGGCGGCGCTGGGCTGCCGCTTCGGGACGGCGTTCCGGGCGGTGCTGCGCCAAGGCGGGGTCCGGCCCGGCCAGTGGGTGGCGGTCCACGGCTGTGGCGGCGTCGGCGTGTCGGCGATCCTGCTGGCCGTCGCGGCCGGTGCTTCGGTGGTCGCCGTCGACCCGTCTCCGCAGGCCAGGGCGCTGGCTGTGCGAATGGGGGCCTCTGCGGCTGTCGATCCGTCCGCGCTCGACGGGCACGAAGCGGTCGCCGCGCGTGTCCGGGACCTGACCGGCGGCGGCGCGCACGTCTCCCTCGACTGTCTCGGCTCGCCGACCACCTGCGCGGCCTCGGTCGGCAGCCTCCGGAAGCGCGGTCGTCACGTCCAGGCCGGGCTGATGCCCCCCGCGCAGGGCATCGCGCCGATCCCGATGCACCGCGTGATCGGCGGGGAACTGGAGATCGTCGGCATCCACGGGCTCCAAGCGCACGAGTACCCCGAGATGCTGCGGGTGGTGGAGACCGCCGGAATCGATCTCGAAGGCATGATCGGCACCAGGGTCGGCCTCGACGACGTCCCCGCGGTGCTCGCGGAGATGAACGACCCGGTGCCGGCCAAGGCCGGGGTCACCGTGGTCGAACTCGCTCTGTGACCGGGTGAACGCACTACGGTCAACCGGCCGATCGGAGTAGTCCGAAAGGTGGCTTCCGACGCCGGTTTGTGGCACCTTCTCCGGCCGTGACAGTCATGGATGCCCCGTCTCGGCCGCGTTTCGTCCAGCGTGTGCTGCGCCGGTTCGCCGAGGCGGGCGTGATGGCGCGGGGCCACCGGCTCATCGGCGCGCGGCCTGGCAAACTCGACACGTGGACGCGCTGATCCCTCGCCCGCGTACCGAGGTCGCGCCCGGTGCCGTGCACGTTCCCGGCTGGCTCGATCTCGACGAGCAACGCCGGCTGGTCGAAGCCTGCCGAGGCTGGCGCGGTTACCGGCGGACACGGCTGCCGAACGGCGGCGTCATGTCGGTGCGGACGGTATGCCTCGGCTGGCACTGGCACCCGTACCGGTACTCGAAGGTGACCGACGACGGCTCCCCGGTGCTGCCGTTCCCTTCATGGCTGGGCGATCTCGGGCGGCGGGCGGTTTCCTCCGCTTATGGTCCGTCGTCGTACGAGCCGGACATCGCGCTGGTGAACTTCTACGACTCCGCCGCGAAAATGGGGCTGCATCAAGACAAGGACGAGGCCTCGCTCGAGCCCGTCGTGTCGCTGAGCCTGGGGGACGCCTGCGTCTTCCGGTTCGGGAACACGGTCGACCGCGGGCGGCCGTACACGGATGTGGACCTTCGGTCGGGAGACCTGTTCGTGTTCGGCGGCGAGTCGCGGCTGGCTTTCCACGGGGTGCCTCGCGTCTTGCCGGGAACCGCGGACCCGGAGCTGGGGTTGGTGGGACGGTTGAACATCACTTTGCGGGTTTCGGGCTTGTGAGTGGTTATTGAGGGGTAAGGCAAAGGTGGCGTCAGTTCGGGGTGTGGGGGAACAGGGACGTTGGATGTCCCTATTCCCACACACCCCTTCCGGCACAGGTGTTCACAGGACCTGTCACGCTGGACTGTGTGGATTTCGGGACATCTGACGTCCCGAAATCCACACAGTGAGGATGCGCGGGTGGCGGTTTCGCGTGAACGGCCGGACGACACACGTGTTGAGAGGGACGACATGCGTGATCCGGCGGACGACTCGCGGCGGGCCATGGGTTTGGAGGGGGCCGGGTTGCGAAAGCCACTTTCGCAACGTTGAGGGTTGCGAAAGTGGCTTTCGCAACCCTCCGGAGGAGGCAGCACCACTCACGAGAGCCGGAAGCGCACCCGTTGCCCCGGCCGCACTTGCGCGGCCTGGTCCAGATCCGCTTCGTCCACCACCGCGATCACCGGATAGCCGCCGGTCACCGGGTGATCGGCCAGGAACAGGATCGGCTGCCCGGAAGGAGGAACCTGCAACGCGCCCGGCACGGCGGCCTCGGGCGGCAACTCGCCGCCTCGCGCACGCGACAGCACGGGCCCCTCCAGCCGCACGCCCACGCGATCGACGTCGGCGGTGGCGACGTAGCCGGAAGAGACCAAAGTGGACAGTGAGTCGACAGTGAACCACGAAGCCCGAGGGCCGGCGGTGACTCGCAAGACGGGCTCAACCGCGAGGGGGGCGCGAGGTGCCAGGTCGACAGCGGGGTGGGTCGACACCTGCTCTCCCACCGGCAAGGTCATCCCGGCCGAAAGCGCGGGTGGGCCGAGCTTCCCGAGGGTGTCGGTCGCCCGCGCGCCCAGTACCGGAGGGACGTCGATGCCGCCGCGCACGGCGACATAGCAACGCAAACCTTGAGAAGCCATCCCGAGAACGAGTTCGTCGCCGGGTCCGACCGGGATCGGGGAGTCCGGGCCGAAAGCCCGCCCGCCAGCGGTGATCGAGCAGGGCGCGCCCGTGACGGCGACGGTCGCCCGAGCCGAGAACCGGAGGACGAGGCCGCCCAGGACGCACTCCAGAGCCGCGTGGCTCTCGGGGTTTCCGACCAGCCGGTTCGCCAGCCGCAGCGAACCGCGGTCGGCGGCACCGGACCGGCCGACGCCGATCGCGGCCAGTCCTGGTCGCCCGAGATCCTGCACGGTGGTGAAGACCCCGGGGTGGATCACTTCGATCTTCGCGGTCATGAAGTGAACCGGATCCGCGTGCCCGGTGCCAGCAGGTTCGGCGGCTCCCGCTCGACGTCCCACACCGGCAACGAGGTCCGCCCGATCAGCTGCCAGCCGCCGGGCGAGGCGTTCGGGTACACCGCCGTGTACTCGCCCGCGATCGCGACCGAACCGGCGGGAACGCGGGTGCGCGGGCTCGTCCGGCGCGGCAGGTGCAGTGCGGGGTCGAGTCCGGTCAGGTAGGCGAAACCCGGTGCGAAGCCGCAGAAGGCGGAGACGTAGGTCCCGTCCTCGTGCCGCCGGACGACCGCCTCGGCCGACAGGCCGGCGGCGGCCGCGACGTCGGCCAGGTCCGGGCCGTCGTAGCGCACCGGCACGACGATCTCGGCGGCTTCGCGTGGTTTGACGTCCACTGTGGACCGATCGAGGACATCGCCGGCGAGCCGGTCGTGATGGGTCCGGCCAGGGTCGAACCGGATGAGCAGGGTCCGCGCGGCGGGGACCAGTTCGAGGACGCCGTCCGGCGGGTCCTGCTCCAGTGACGCGTGCAGCCCGAGCACCTCCGACGGATCGTCGAAGTCGACCATGGCCGCACGCGCCCCGTAGGGCAGCACTCGCATCACGCGGCCTCGAGGAACGATCCGATGTGGACACCGGAAGCGTCGAGCCCCGCGCGGATCCGTCGCGCCAGCTCGACGGCGCCGGGTGTGTCGCCGTGCACGCACAGCGAATGCGGTTGAAGCGCCAGTTCGGTCCCGTCGATGGCGACGACCTTGCCGGTGGTCGCCATCGCGACCGCCCGCTCGGCCACCTCGTCGGCGTCGTGGAGTACGGCGCCCACGAGTTTCCGGGAGACCAGAAGGCCTTCCGGCGTGTACGCGCGGTCCGCGAACGCCTCGGCGTACGCGGGGAACCCGGCTTTTTCCGCCTGCTTGGCCATTTCCGACCCCGGTGGGCACAGCAACGCGAGCCCGGGGTGGAACCGCCGGATCCCCTCGACGACCGCGGCGGCCTGCTCGGGATCCACCGCGGCGGTGTTGTACAACGCTCCGTGCGGTTTGACGTACCGGACCCGCGTACCCGCCGCGCGGGCGAACGAGTCCAGCGCGCCGATCTGGTAGAGCACGTCGTCGGCCAGGTCGGCGGGGGCGACGTCCATCGCCCGCCGGCCGAATCCGGCCAGATCGCGGTAGGCGACGTGGGCGCCGATCACGACGCCCCGTTCCGCCGCGCGTTCGCAGACGCGCCGCATCACCGACGGGTCGCCGGCGTGGAAGCCGCAGGCGACGTTCGCGCTGGTGACGATGTCGAGCATGGCGTCGTCGTCGCCCATTTTCCAGGCGCCGAAGCCCTCGCCGAGGTCGCTGTTGAGGTCGATACGGCTGAGATCCATCACGCCACCCTGAACTCACTGTCGAGTTTGTCGGTCACGAACATGTAGCCCGGTGCGTGCGTGATCGCGAACGGCGGCCGCGAGGCCATCAGTGCCGCCTGAGGGGTCACGCCGCATGCCCAGAACACCGGCACGTCGCCGGGTTCCGCGTCGACCGGATCCCCGAAATCCGGCTTGCCGAGATCGGCGATGCCGAGCGCGGCGGGGTCGCCGACGTGCACCGGGGCACCGTGCACGGCCGGCATCCCGCGGGTGATGCGCATGGCGTCGTCGACGCGGTCTTCGGGGATCTGCCGCATCGAGACCACCATCGGCCCGTGCAGGCGTCCGGCGGGTACGCACTCGCGGTTCGTCACGTACATCGCCACGTTGCGGCCCTGGTCGATTTGCCGCAGCGGGATGCCCTCGGCGGCCAGCGCCGATTCGAAGGTGAAACTGCAGCCGATCGAAAACGCGACCATGTCGCTGCGCCACAACCCGCTCGTGTCCGCGAGCTCGCCGGCCAGCGCGCCGTTCTGCCAGACGCGGTAGCGCGGCAGGTCGGTGCGCAGATCGGCGCCGGGCGCCAGCCGCGTCGACGGGTCGCCGGGATCGCTGACGTCGAGCACCGGACAGGGCTGCGGGTTCCGCTGGCAGAACAGCAGGACGTCGTAGGCCCAGTCCTCGGGGACGGCGATCAGGTTGGTCTGGGTGAACCCGGTGGACCAGCCGGTGGTCGGGCGGGCGGTGCCCGCGCGGAACAGGGCGCGGGCCTCGCCGGGGGACAACGTCGCCGGTTCGTCGAAGGTGGTCATCGGGTGCCTCCTCTTCCGATTGTGGTCACAGAAGTTCGCGGCCGCGAGTCTCGGGCAGGCCGAGCAGCGCCAGCGCGGCGATTCCGTAGCCGACCGCGCCGAACACCATCGCGCCGCCCGCGCCGAGGAAACCGACCACGGCGGGGAAGGTCGCGCCGATGGCCCGGCCGAGGTTGTAGGTGAAGCCCTGTCCGGTCCCGCGTAGCGCCGACGGGTACAGCTCGGCGAGGAAGGCGCCGAACCCGCTGAAGATCGCGGACATCGAGAACCCGAGCGGGAAGCCGAGGAACAGCACGAGCGTGTTCGCGCCCGGGGGGATCTGCGTGTAGGCGACGATGAGACCCGCCGACAGCACCGAGAACAGCAGGAATGTCTTCTTCCGGCCCAAGATGTCCGTGAGATAGCCGCCGGTGACGTACCCGATGAACGCGCCGGAGATCAGGAACGCGAGGTAACCGCCGGTCCCGATGACGGTGAGACCGCGGGTGGTCTTCAGGTAGCTCGGCAGCCAGGTCGCGAGCGTGTAGTAGCCGCCCTGGACACCGGTGGCGAGCAGTGCTGCGAAGAACGTCGTGCGCAGCAGATCCGGCTTGAAGATGCCCGCCAGCGAACCGCGTTCCTTCTTCGTGGCGCGGGCGGCTTCCGCGACGGGAGCGTCCTGGACGTTGCGCCGGACCCAAAGCACCAGCAGCGCGGGGATGACGCCGGTCCAGAACATCACGCGCCAGGCGATGTCCGGGCTGAACAGGCTGAAGACGACGGTGTAGACGACGACCGAGAGCGCCCAGCCGACAGCCCACGCACTCTGCACGAAGGCGACCGTGCGGCCGCGATACTTCGCCTGCGAGTACTCCGCCACCAGCGCGGCGCCGGCGGCCCACTCGCCGCCGAAGCCAAGACCCTGCAGCGCGCGGAAGATCAGGAGCGTCTCGAAGTTCGGCGCGAATCCGCAGAGCACGGTGAAGATCGTGTACATCGCGATGGTGATCTGAAGGGTGCGTACGCGGCCGATGCGGTCGGCCAGGATGCCCGCGCCGATGCCGCCGATCGCCGAAACCACCAGCGTCGTGGTGCCGAGCAGGCCCGCTTCGCCGCCGGAGAGGCCGTAATAGGCGGTGATCGCGGCCAGACCCAGCGGCAGGGTCTGGTAGTCGAACGAGTCGAGCCCGTATCCGCCGAACGCGCCGACGAAGGCCCGGCGGCCTCGCGAACCGAGCGTGCGGAACCAGGCGAAGGGGCGAGTGTCTTCGGTAGTGGCTGTCGCGTTCATTGGCACCTCCAGAGGTGACTTTTCATGGTGGCACGGGTCACACGAGTAGCCACTTTAGGGATTGTTCAACAATTCCACAAGAGGATCCTTGGCTGAGACTCTTGTGCCTAGGTAGGATCGGTCACGTGACGATCGCGGAGGGTGGTCCTGCCTCGGTAGAAGGACTTGAGGCTGATCGCGGCATGATCAGCCGCACCAGCACGGCCGAACGGGTCGCGGGTGTCCTTCGCACGCGTATCGCGGAGGGGTTCTTCCTGCCCGGCGTCCGGCTGTCGGAACACGACATCGGCTCGGCGCTCGGCGTCTCCCGCAACACACTGCGCGAGGCATTCCGGCTGCTCACGCACGAACGGCTGTTGACCCACGAGCTCAATCGCGGTGTCTTCGTGCGGGTGCTGCCCGTCGAGGACGTCGTCGACCTCTACAAGGTGCGCAAGGTCGTCGAGTGCTCGGCGGTGCGCGCGGTGACGGAGAAGCCCGCGACGTTCGCGAAGCTCGCGCGCCTGGTCGAGGACGGCAAGCTGGCCGAGCGGAGTGAGCGCTGGCAGGACCTCGGCACCGCGAACATCCGGTTCCATTCGGCGATCGCGGAACTCAGCGGCAGCGAACGGATCGACGAGCTGATGCGCGGCATCCTGGCCGAGTTGCGGCTGGTGTTCCACATGATGGCCGACCCGCGGCGCTTCCACGAGCCGTACCTCAAGCGCAACGCGGAGATCCTCGAGCGCATCGAAGCCGGCGACGGCCTCGGCGCGGAAAAGCTGCTCGCGCAGTACCTCACCGACGCCGAAAACCAGCTCGTCGAGGCCTACGCCGAACGCTCCCAGACGCAACCCGGCACCTGATTGCGATAGTCGGCAAGGCGAACTATCGCAATCAGGTGCCGAATTGCGGGGGTTTCGGTGACGTCTAGGGAGTCGTCCACTTCTGGTTCGCGCCGCCGCCGCAGGTCCAGATCTGGAGTCTCGTCCCGTTCGCGGAGCTGTTGCCGGTGGCGTCCAGGCATTTGTTCGCCTGCGGGTTCACGATGTCGCGAGCGCCGCTGATCGCCCATTTCTGCGCGCCGGATCCGTTGCAGTCCCACAGTTGCACGGCCGTGCCGTCGGCGGTGCCCCCACCGGAGACGTCCATGCACTTGCCGAGCGCGCGGATCGTGCCGTCGCCGCCGATGGTCCAGTTCTGCGCGGCGTTGCCGTTGCAGTCGGTGATCTGGACCGGCGTCCCGTTGGCGGTGTTCGCGCCCGCGACGTCGACGCATTTGCCGCCGATCCCGGTGATCCGGCCGCTCCTCCCGGCCGTGTCGCTGGAATTGACGTGCACGTAGTCGACGACGAGACGCTGCGGGAAGACCGTGCTGGAGTTCGGGTCACCCGGCCAGTAGCCGCCGACCGCGAGGTTCAGGATCAGGTAGAAGGGGTGGTCGAAGACCCAGCGGTTGCCGTTGAGGTCGGCGGGGGTGCGGGTCTGGTAGAGGTTGCCGTCCACGTACCACTTGATCTGGTTCGGCGCCCAGTCGACGGCGTAGGTGTGGAAGTCGTCGGAGAAGTTCGGGCCGTTGTAGGCCGCGCCGATACCGCCCGCGCCGGAGTAACCGGGGCCGTGGAGGGTGCCGTGCACCGTGTTCGGCTCGAAGCCGACGTTCTCCATGATGTCGATCTCGCCGCTGTTGGGCCAGCCGACGTTGCCGATGTCGGCGCCGAGCATCCAGAACGCGGGCCACATCCCCTGGCCGCGCGGCAGTTTCATCCGCGCTTCGAACCGGCCGTAGGTCTGGGTGAACTGGCCCTGCGTGGACAGTCGCGCGGAGGTGTACTCGCAGCGCCCGTACCAGCAGTTGTAGTTGCCGGGGTTCTCCTTCTTCGCGGTGATGACGAGGTTGCCCTGGCCGTCGAGCGCCGCGTTGTTCGTCCCGGACGTGTACCACTGCCGTTCGTGGTTGTTGACGTTGTCGCCGGTTTCGAAATGCCACTTCGAGGTGTCGATACCCGCGCCGGCGGGCCCGGTGAAGTCGTCGGTGAAGGTCGCGGCCGTGACCGCGGCCTCGGCGACCGGGGCTTGGGCCGTTGCCGGGAGTGAGCCGAGGAGGACGCCGGCGGCGAGGAGTGCCGTCCAGCGGAAACGAGCTGAGATGGACATCGTTGTCGCCTCTCTGACCGTGGGGGACCCGAGGAGAAGGCATCCGGCAGAACTACTTTGTTGTGCCTGACAACAAAGTATGCATGGTCTCTACCACTGCGACAAGATGTATTTTTCGAGCTCGAATTAAGGTCAGGCGGCCGTGCCCCGCTTCGACCCGGCCGTCCGCGGGTCCGCGCCCTGGTCGAGGAGGGCGGCGACCGGGAGAGTGGCGGCTCCTATGGCGACGGCGTCCGGGCCGAGCTGTCCGAGTCCGATCTCGGTCTGGTCGAACACGTGCGCCAGCGCGTGCTCACCCGCCACACGCCGGATCTCGGGCAGGTACTGCTCGCCGAGCGCCAGCCCTGCCCAGCCACCGAGCACGATCCGCTCCGGGTTGAACAGGTTGATCAGATTACCGATGCCCGCGCCGAGGTAGCCCGCCGTCTCCTCCAGCACCTTGGCCGCGGCCTTGGACTTGCCCGCGGACTCCAGCAGGGCGGCGAACCGCGTCTGCTCGTCCTCGTCCGAGGTCGCTTTTCCGCCGCGCGCCTTGCGATAACGGGCGAGAACGCCCTCCGCGCCGACGTAGGACTCCAGGCAGCCGCGCGATCCGCAGCGGCATTCCTGTCCGCCGTAGACGATCGTCGTATGGCCCCATTCGCCCGCGCTGCTGGTGGAGCCCCGGTACGTGGTGCCGTCGGTGACCACGGCCGCGCCGACCCCGGACCCGATCAGGACGATCACCGCGTGCCGGGCGCCGCGACCGGCGCCGAACCACATTTCGCCCTGGCCCTGGGTTTTCGCGCCGTTGTCGATGAACAGCGGCAGCTCGACACCCTCCGCGCGCAGGAGGTCGGTGAGCGGGACCTCTTTCCAGCCGATGGTGGGCGCGTGCACACGCAGCGCCTCACCCTGTTCGACGGTGCCGGGGACGCCGACACCGACACCGAGCACGGTCGCCTCGTCGATCCCCGATTCCGTGATCACCTCGCGAAGTCCGGACGCCACCTGGGTGACGGCCGCCGCCGCGTCCGGCCGGGGCGAGGCGAGCGGATGTTCGACGGTCGCGAGCCGGTTCATGGTGAGGTCGAACAGTTCGACCTTCACCCCGGTCTCACCGATGTCGACGCCCGCGACATGGCCGTACGCCGGGTCGACGCGGAGCAGCACACGCGGCCTGCCGCCGTCGGACTCGACAAGCCCGGCTTCGGTGATGAGGCGTTCTTCGCCGAGTTCGGCGGTCACGTTGCTGACGGTCGCGGCGCTCAAACCGGTCAGACCGCTCAATTCGTGGCGGCTGAGCGGGCCGTCGAAGTAGAGTTTCGACAGCAGGAGGGAACGGTTGTGCCGCCGCAGGTCACGGACGGTGGTGCGCTTGGCAGGCATGCGGATACCCATCTTATGGCGGCGGACCTTTCCAGGATGCCCCACGACCTTAGCCTCCGCCATGTATCAACTGGTGAAATAAGGGGGGAAGAGGGCCATGACGGGGGAGAAAGAGCTCATCGGCACCTTGCCGCCCGACTTCCGGTGGGGTGTCGGGAGTTCCGCGTACCAGGTCGAAGGCGCGGTCTCCGAAGACGGAAGAACACCGTCCATCTGGGACACCTACGCCCGGTACCCGTGGTCCGTCGACAACGGTGACACCGGCGAGGTCGCCTGCGATCACTACCACCGGATGCCCGCCGACGTCGCGCTGCTCAAGGAACTCGGCGTCGACACCTACCGGTTCTCCGTGTCCTGGCCCCGTGTGCAGCCGCGCGGGCGCGGTGGCGTGAACCCGGCGGGCATCGCCTTCTACGATCGGCTGGTCGATGAACTCCTCAACAACGGCATCGACCCCTGGCTGACGCTGTACCACTGGGATCTGCCGCAGCACCTCGAAGACGCGGGCGGCTGGCCCGCGCGCGACACCGCCGTCCGGTTCGCCGACTACGCGATGCTCGTCTTCGAGCGGCTGAGCGACCGGGTCCGCCACTGGACCACGCTGAGCGAGCCGTGGTGCACGGCCATGCACGGTTACGTCCATGGGGTGATGGCGCCCGGCCGCCGGGACGCGAAGGCGGGGATGGCGGCGGCGCACCACCTGCTGCTCGGCCACGGTCTCGCCGTGCGGCGGATGCGGGAACTCGCCTCGCCCGGGACGAAGTTCGGCATCACGCTCAACCTGAGCACCGCCGATCCGGCCACCCCCAGCGAGGCCGATCGCGAGGCCGCCCGGTTCGAGGACGGCCTCGGGACGAGGTTCTACCTCGACGCGCTCGTGCACGGCCGGTACCCGGAAGACGTCCTCGAGGCCCTTGCCCGGCAGGGCATCCGCCTGCCGTCCGAGCCGTGGGACCCGTCGATCATCGCGGCACCGCTCGACTTCCTCGGCGTCGACTACTACTTCGGGACGCGGTACTCCGGGGTGGAGGAGAACGGGAAAGCGGTGGAGCACTTCGGGATGCCCTCGTTCCGCAAGGTGCCGTCCGGGGCGCCGTCGACGGTACTCGGCTGGGAGATCCTGCCGCACAAGCTCACCGAACTGCTCGTCCGGATCGGCCGCGACCATCCCGGTCTGCCGCTTTACGTCACCGAAAACGGTGCGGCGTTCACCGACGTCCCCGACGAGACCGGATTCGTCCGCGACGAAGACCGCGCCGCGTACCTTTCCGCGCACATCGCCGCCACGGCCGCCGCGCGGCAGGCGGGCGCGGACGTCCGCGGTTACTTCGCCTGGTCCTTTTTGGACGGTTTCGAATGGGCATACGGCTACGCGAAACGGCTCGGCCTGGTGCGGGTCGACCGCGAGACGCAGGCGCGGACGATCAAGCAGAGCGGGCTGGCGTACCGCGACATCGTCGAGCGGGTGCGCGGCGGACGGCGGTAGGGTCTGCCCCACCCTTGATCCGGCGGTCCGCTCCCTGTTTCCCGATAGCCCCGCGTCCTAGGTTCGGCAGCGAAAGTTGGTCGCCGGTAAAAGGAAACGTGGGGGACAGTGATGACCGTCAGGCTCGAGCAACGTGACCAGCACGGGACGGTGCCACGGAAATCGTGGTGGCGAAGGCCTTGGGTCGGGCCGTTGGCCGTCGTCGTCGTGGTGTTCCTGGCCTTTTCGATGCCGCCGTATCTGGCGATGGACCCGTCGCTGTCACGGGTCCCGCAGCCGGCCGGGTTCACCTCGCACTACTGGTTCCTCGCGGCGCACGTGCTGTTCGGCTCGATCGCGATGGTCGGGGCGCTGCTTCAGATCTGGCCGTGGTTCCGGGCGAAATACCCGGCGGTGCACCGGAAGATCGGCCGGGTGTACGTCTTCGCCGGGGTGCTCCCGGCCGGGCTGCTGGCGCTGACCGTCGGCGCGATGAGCCCGTTCGGCCCGGTGACGCGGGTGGCCAACGTGCTGGCCGGGGTGCTGTGGCTGGCGTGCACGTTCGCCGGCTGGCACGCGGCACGGCAGCGCCGGTTCGGCGATCACCGCCGCTGGATGATCCGCAGCTTCGCGCTGACCATGTCGATCATCGTCAGCCGTCTGGTCGGCCCGGTCGCGGTGATCGTGCTGCAACCGCAGCTGGCGACCACGTTCGGCGGCAGCGAACTCGCCTTGACCCAGTCGGTCGCCGGGATCACGGCCTGGCTGAGCCCGACGCTGGTCGTGATCGCCACGCAGTGGTACCTCGATCGCCGCCCGGCTAAGAAGAAGTCAGCGATCGCGCGATGATCGTCCGCTGCACTTCGGACGCGCCTTCGTAGATCCGCGGCGCGCGGACCTCGCGGTAGAGGTGTTCGAGCAGATGACCTCGCCGCAGCGCCCGCGCGCCGTGGATCTGCACCGCGGAGTCGACGACGTACTGCGCGGTCTCGGTGGCGAACAGTTTCGCCATCGCGGCGCGGCCGGCGAGGTTCCGCTCGCCCGCGTCGTAGGCGGCGGCCGCGGCGTAGACCAGCAGACGCGAGGCCTCGGTGCGGGTCGCCATTTCGGCGAGGGTGTGCGCCACGGTCTGCTGCTTGAGCAACGGCCCGCCGAACGCGACCCGGGTCTGCGCGTGGACGACGGCGGCGTCGAGCGCGGCCCGCGCCATCCCGACGGCGAACGCGCCGACACTCGGCCGGAACAGGTCCAGCGTCCGCATGGCCACGCCGAAACCGCGGTCCTGCTCGCCGAGCAGCTCGTCCCGTTCCACGCGGACGCCGTCGAAGACCAGGGTGCCGATGGGATGCGGGCTGACGAGGTCGAGGTGCTCACCCGACAGCCCGGCGCGGTCGGCCGGGACGACGAACGCGGACACGCCGCGCGAGCCCGCTTCCGGGGTGGTGCGGGCGAAAACGCTGTAGAAATCGGCCTCGGGGGCGTTGGAGATCCACATCTTCTCGCCGGTGAGACGCCAGCCGTCGCCGTCGGGTTCGGCGGCGAGTTCCAGCGCCGCCGCGTCCGAACCCGCGTTCGGTTCGGTGAGCGCGAAAGCGGCGACCGCGTCACCCGCGGCCACGGCGGGAACCCACTTCGCGACCTGCGAGTCCTGCCCGGACTGCAGCACGGGATACGTGCCCAAACCCTGCAACGCCAACGCGGTCTCGGCTTCGGTGCTCTGGCTCGCGAGCGATTCCCGCAGGATGCACAGATCCGTCGCGGCGGCTTCCCGGCTCGGGCTGCCGCCGTCGACGCCGGGGAACAGCCGGGAAAGCAGGCCGAGCGCGCCCATTTCCTTGAGCAGCGGCCGGTTCACCGCGCCTTCGGTGCCGGATTCGGCCAGCGGGCGGAGTTTCTCGGCGCCCAGCCGCCGGACCTCGTCGGCGAAGGTCTGCTGTTCGGGGCTCAATGCGAAGGCTGTCATCGATCGCTCCCAGGTCGCCAGCGGGCGTGTGCGGTGCCGGGTTCGCCCGAACGCAACAGCTCCAGCCGTGGTTTCGGCCCGTCGGTGCGGCCGCCCTGCGGTTTCCGGCTGCCCGCCGCGAACTGCTTCGGCCACGGCATCGGATAGCCCTGTTCCGCGGCGGCGTGCAACGTCCATTGTGGATCGTAAAGATGCGTCCTGCCGAGCGCGCACAGATCCGCGCGGCCCGCCAGGATCAGCGAGTTGACGTCGTCGTAGGAGGAGATCGCGCCGACGGCGATCACCGCGATCCCGTACTCGCGCCCGATCTCGTTGCGGATCCGGTCCGCGTACGGCGTCTGGTAACTGCGGCCGTACTCGGGTTTCTCCTCGCTGACGACCTGACCGGTCGAAACGTCGATGCCGTCGGCCCCGTGTTCGGCGAACACACGGGCGATCTCGACGGCGTCGTCGACGTCGATCCCGCCGTCGTACCAGTCGGTCGCGGAGATGCGGACCGTCATCGGCCGCTCCGCGGGCCAGGCCGCGCGGACGGCGTCGAAGACTTCGAGCGGGAAACGCAGCCTGTTCTCCAGTGAGCCACCATATTCGTCGGTCCGCCGGTTGGTCAGCGGCGACAGGAACGACGACAGGAGATAGCCGTGCGCGCAATGGAGTTCGAGGAGGTCGAAACCGGCGCGCGCGGCGGCACCGGCGGAGTGCGCGAACTGGTCGCGGATCTCTTGTAGCTCAGGGATCGAGAGCTCGCGCGGGGTCTGATTCACGTCGCTGTACGGGATCGCGGAAGGGCCGCAGATCTCCCAGTTGCCCTCGGGCAGCGGCTGGTCGATGCCGTCCCACATCAGTTTCGTGGAGCCCTTGCGCCCGGAGTGGCCGAGCTGGACGCCGATCCGCGCGGGGGTGTGGCCGTGGACGAAGTCGGTGACCCGTCTCCACGCCTGTTCTTGTTCTTCGGTGTAGAGGCCGCCGCAGCCCGGGGTGATGCGGCCGGTTTCGGAGACGCAGACCATCTCGGTCATCACCAGCCCGGCACCGCCGAGCGCCTTGCTTCCCAGATGTACCAAGTGGAAATCGGTCGGGACGCCGTCTTCGGAGGAGTACATGTCCATCGGCGAGACGACGACGCGGTTCGGCAGGTCGAGGTTCCCGATCCGGAACGGCTGGAACATCGGCGGCCGGACGTCGGAGTCCAAAGTAGACGCGAACCAGGTATCCAACTCGGCGGCGAACTCGGGATCGCGCAACCGGAGGTTGTCGTAGGTGACGCGGCGGCTGCGGGTGAGGATGTTGAACGCGAACTGCGCCGGATCCTGATGGGTGTACTGTCCCATGTTCTCGAACCACTCCAGGCTCGCCTGCGCGGCGCGCTGGGTCGAGGTGACGACCGGCCTTCGTTCCGCCTCGTAGGCTTCGAGTGCACTGTCCATATCGGACTGCTCGTGCAGGCAGGCGGCGAGCGCGAGCGCGTCCTCCATGGCGAGCTTCGTGCCGGAGCCGATGGAAAAGTGCGCCGTATGCGCGGCGTCGCCGAGCAGGACGACGTTCTCGTGCCGCCAGCTCGCGCAGCGCACGGTGGCGAACGCGGTCCACTTCGAGTTGTTGGCGAACACTTGATGGCCGCCGAGGACGTCCGCGCACAGTTCGCGGATGACCTCGATGGACTTCTCGTCGCTTTCGCCCGGTGCCAGGGCGGTCGCGGCGATCTCGCCGAACGCGCGCTGCCAGACGTCCTCGTGCAGTTCGAGGATGAACGTGCTCGCGGTGTCGCTGTACGGGTAGCCGTGGATCTGCATGATCCCGTGCGGGGTTTCGAGGACGTGGAACTTGAAGGCGTCGAACACGAGATCCGTGCCGAGCCAGATGTACTTGCAGCGCCTGGTCTGGAGGCTCGGCCGGAAGCTGTCGGCGAGGGCGTTGCGGGTCGGGGAGTTGACGCCGTCCGCCGCGACGACGAGGTCGTATTCGGCGCTCGCCTCGGCCGCGCTCGGCGCCTCGGTACGGAAACGGACGTCCACGCCGAGTTCCGCGCAGCGTTCCTGGAGGATGCCGAGCAGCCGTTTGCGGCTCATCGCGGCGAACCCGTGCCCGCCGGAGGTGTGCACCGTGCCGCGGAAGCGGACGTCGATGTCGTCCCAGCGCGCGAACTCGCGCCGCATGGCGGCGTGGATCACCGGATCGGCGTGCTCGATCCCGCCGAGTGTCTCGTCGGAGAACACCACCCCGAACCCGAAGGTGTCGTCGGGCGCGTTGCGCTCCCAGACGGTGATCTCGTGATCGGGATGGAGCTGTTTCGCCAGCGTGGCGAAGTAGAGCCCCGCCGGGCCGCCGCCTAACACCGCGATACGCACGTCGCTCAGGATATGTCGCGGTATGTACGACCGTCAACGATGCGGGATATGCTGACCCGTATGGAGCGCATCAATCCGCCCGAGCTCGGCCACCCCTCCGGCTTCTCGCACGCCGTCGCCGCGACCGGGAGATTCGTCTTCCTCGCCGGTCAGACGGCATTGGACGAGGAGAACCGCATCGTCGGGGACGGCGTGGTCGCGCAGTTCGAACGCGCGCTGTCCAACCTGCTCACCGCGTTGCGCGCGGCGGGCGGGGCGCCGTCGGACCTGTGCAGCGTGACCATCTACATCGTCGACATGGACGACTACCGCGCCCACGCGCGCGAGATCGGCGCGGTGTGGAAGCGGCTGGCCGGGAGCGAGTACCCCGCGATGGCTGGGATCGGCGTCAGCCGGCTTTGGGACGCCGAGGCGCTGGTGGAGGTGCAGGGCTTCGCGGTGGTCGCCGCGTAAGCGCCTGTCGCCGCCTGAAGCGACCTGAAGCGACATGAAGGACGCTTTCATTGCAAATTTTGCTATGAAGGAGTCCTTCATCTCACGTCGGCGCGGCGTGACCTGCTGACGATGGAGGATTTGGGACACTCAACGTCCCAAATCCTCCATCGTCAGCCCCACGCCGACCCGGTCCCGTTCGTCACCCGTCGGGCAGCGTGCGCGAGACGTGCGCGGCCGCGGCTTCGCCCAACCGCGCGTGCAGCGTGAAGAACAGATCCGCGGCCCGGATCCCGGCCCAGCCGGACGGCAGCAGTTCGGCGGGCAGCCCCGGATCGAGATAGGGCAGCCGCCGCCAGTCGGTCAGCACCCGCACGTAGTCTGCGAACGCTTCGGCCTCGTCCGTGGTCTTGCGCCGCTGCCATCGCCGGAGCGCGGCCGCGTGCTCGTCGAGGAACGCGGTGTACAGCGACTCGAGCTGGTCGAGGTCCCACCAGTCGCGGATCTTCTCCCGCACGTCGCCGAACGCGAGGTGCTCGGCCTGGAAGAGATCGGCGTAACCCTCCAGTTCGAGCCGCCGCAGCATGTCGGAGGTCGCGTCACGCAGATGCGCGGGCGCGATCCAGACCCCGGACGACGCGGTCCCGAAGCCGAGCCGGGCGAGCTGTGTGCGAAGAACGTGCCTTTTGTGCCGTTCGGCTTCCGGGACGGAGAACACCGCGAGCAGCCAGCCGTCGGCGGGGGTGGCGCGTTCGCGGCGGAAGATCCGCTCGTCGCCTTCGCGCAGGATCGCCAGCGCGGTTTCGGAAAGTTCGTAACCGGCGGCCCCGTCGCGGCGCACCGCGGAAAGGATCCCGCGCCGCTTCAGCCGCGAGATCGACGACCGGACGGCGGGTTCCTCGACGTCCACGCCTGCCAGCAGATCGATCAGGGAGCGGACCGAAAGCCAGCCGCCTTCGCCGCGCGAATAGAGGCCGTACACGGTCACGATCAACTGGCGCGGTTGCGCCGTTCGCCCCGCGCCGTCGACTTCGGTTGCCTCCGACACGGCCGTCACCCGGTCACCATAACAACGAAGGCGCGCTCTCGTTTCGGCCGTGACCGAAGCGTTCCGCACTTAGCGTGGCGACATGGAGAATCCGCTGATCGAAGCCCCTGTCCCGCCGGTGCCTCAGGACGTCGAGCCGGGTGGCGTCGGGTGGTTGCGGGCGAACGTCGCCCGGTTCAGCCGTCCGGAGGACCACGCGCGGCGGCGGGCGCTGGTGCTCGACGAGCTCGCGACGATGGGGGCGTTGCGGGACAAGGCTTTCGCGCTCACTCGGGAAATGCGGGACGGCGGGGTGGACCGGATCTTGTGGACGGTCCCGGTCGCCGTGCTGGCGGCGGTGCTCGGCCTGCCGGACGTTTCTCGCGACATCGTGGCGGTTTCCGGCAGCTACCACCCGCATACGGGAATCGGGGATGACGCCGAAGAAGCGATGCGACGGCTGATCGAGGTCTGCGGTGGCGGCGTCGCCGAGCGGACGGCCGCGCGGATCGGGCTTCTGGTCCAGGCCTGTGACGCGACGGCCAAACTGGTCGGGAAGGCGCTGGCCGCTCACCGGTCCGATGAGGACGCCGAGGGTTTGCTCGATCGGGTGCTGCGCGAGGATCCGCCGGTCCGGATCACCCGGCGGTGGGTCGGCGGCGAGGTGGTCGAGGTGGACCTGTCGGAACGGCCGTTCGGAGCAGGGCCCAAGCGGTGCCCGGGAGAAGCGCAGGCGCTGCAAGTGGCCGTGGGAATTCTCGACGCACTCTTGTGCTAAGACTTACCCCGGTCATCTGGAACTGGGGAGTCTTTCGATGCTGTATTTCAATGGTTTCTTCGGCGTTCTCACGCTCGGTCTGTGGATCTTCTGCCTTGTCGACGTGATCACCACGGACGAGGGATCGTGCCGCAACATGCCGAAGGGGATGTGGCTGCTGCTGGTGCTGATCGTCCCGCTGATCGGCTCGATCGTCTGGCTGGTGGCCGGTCGCCCGCAGGGCGCCGCCCGCGCCCGGCGCGGTCGGTACGAGCGGGAGACGCCGGCGTTCCCGGAGTACGACCGGCCGGGCCGGTTCGCCGCGACGAGTGCCGAAGACGACGAAGAGTTCCTCCGCGAGTGCCGGGAACGGGCCGAGGCGCAGCGCCGCAAGGCGCGCGAGGGTTGAGTAGCCTCGGCGGAGAGATCGACACTGGAGGAAAGCATGTCCGAAGCGTTGGACTGGAACAAGAACATCATCAAGGAGTTCCGCGAGAACAAGGGCAAGGTCGGCGGCCCGTTCGAGGGCGGTTCCCTGCTGCTGCTCACCACCATCGGGGCGAAGAGCGGCGAGCCGCGGACCTCGCCGCTCGCGTACGCGGAGGAAGACGGCAAGTACATCGTCGTCGCGTCGTACGCCGGGGCGGACAAGAACCCGGCCTGGTACCACAACATCGTGGCGAACCCGAAGGTCACCATCGAGGTCGGCACGGAGAAGTTCGACGCGACCGCGACCGTGGTGCTCGAAGACCGCGCCGAGCGTGACCGTCTCTACGCGAAGATGGTCAGCCTCATGCCGGGCTTCGCCGACTACGAGGAGAAGACCGATCGGGTGATCCCGATCATCACGATCTCCCGCTGACCCAGGCATTCGGTCATCTGGATGCGGTAGTCGCCCAGGCGAACTATCGCATCCAGATGACGAAACGCGGGGGTCAGCGCGCGCCGCTGGGGGCTTCGACGGCGCTCGGGCGCTTGAGTTCGGCTTCGGCCGCACGCAGCGCCTTGCGCTCCTGGCGGCGCGCGATCAGCTTCTTGCCGGTGAGGATCATCGGCTGCTCGACCCAGCGGTGGATGAGATCCGCGATCCCGAGCCCGACCGCGAACACGGTCAGCGCGCTGATCATCCGGTGCTCGCCCAGCGGCGGGATCGCCGCGACCACGGCGAAGTGCACCGGGCCCTGCAGCAGGTAGAGCGAGTACGAACGCTCACCGACGAAGCGCATCACCTTCGTCGCCAGCAGCCAGCGCAGCGGCCCCGGCGAGACCAGCACGACCAGCAACATCGCCGAAAGCAGGCCGTAGGCGATCAGCAGGCCCAGGTTGCTGCCGGTCTCCCACCACAGGCTTTCCATGTTGACGTGCAGGACGGCGAACGCGCCGAACACCGGGATCGCCGCGAGCGGATGGGTCAGCGGCTTGATCACCGCGTAGGACCGGCGGTAGTGCATCGCGATCGCCAGCACGCAGCCGATCAGCAGGATCGCGTAGTGCACGGTCGACCGGTAGATCGGCACCTGCGGCCCGTTGAGCACCCAGCCGCTGGTGACCCCCACCAGCCCGGCCATCAGCGCGAACGCGGCGAACGCCAGCGCGAGTTTGCGTACACCCGCGGCCAGCCCGGCGGCACCCGCGACCACCAGCAGGAACGGCCAGACCAGATAGAACTTCTCCTCGATGCCCAGCGTCCAAGAGCCGCTGAAGAAGTTGTCCGGCCCGTTCGGGCTGCTGGCGGGGAAGAACTCGTTGAAGAAGGTCAGGTAGTACTTCAGCGCGTGCGGCAGTTCGCGGGTGAAGAACTCGCCGCGCAGCCACACGAACACCACGATGCCGCCGAGGATCACCAGGTACGGCGGCAGGATCCGGAACACCCGCCGCAGGTAGAACGCCGAAAGCGAGATCCGGCCGGTCCGGTCCTGTTCACGCAGCAGCAGCGTCGTGATCAGGAAACCGGACAGCACGAAGAAGATGTAGACACCGACCCAGCCGGACAGCCAGTTCCACTTCGGACCCGCGAAGTGGAAGAGGATCACGATGGTGGCCGCGATCGCGCGCAGCCCGTCGAGCGCGGGGAACCGACGCATGGCGAGGAACTCGTCATGGTCCAAAGTGCGCACAGTGCCCCCTAATGGCGGTATCGGCCCGGAAGTATACGGGGCGGGCCCACTGCGCCTTCGCCCCGGATGGAGGCCGTCTACCAGCGGATTTCGGGCATCACCCAGCGTCACGCGCCGGTTCGACGTTATGCGTCAGCCGGAACCGGTTCGCCGGGTCGACGGCGGCCTTGACCTCGGCGAGCCGCCGCAGATCGGCCGGGGAGTAGACCTTGGACGCTTCCTCGTCCGCGCCGCTCTCGCCGTAGACGAAGGTCAGCAGTTTGCCGGTCGACCAGGGCTTCAGCGCGTCGAACAGCTTCCCGTGAGCCGCCTTGATCTCGCCCATTTCCGTGTCGTCCACTACGGACAGTGCCCGCACGGTGAAGCGGGCTTCACGGTCCCATCCGACGCCGGGGTGCTCGGGCGGGTCGGACAGCGCGCCGCCGAGCAGATCCAGCAGGAGGACGGTCGGCACCGGGGCGTCCGGGCCGGCGTGTTCGAGGATCGCGTCGAGCATCGAGTCGTTGAGTTCGGGCACGGTGACGTTGTCGGCGCGGTAGCCGTGCGGGAACGGCGGCTCGTTCGCAATCTTGCCCGATTCGGTGAACGGGAGCTCGGCGAGCGTGTCGCCCAGTACGGGGGCGGCGGCGCGCAGCGGCGCGACCAGGCGTTCGCCCTCGGCGGCGTCGCCGAGGTAGGCGACCCGGATCTGCGCGACGTGCTGCCCGCGCAGCGGTCCGGGCACCATCGGCAGATCCGGCATCGGGACCATGCCCAGCGAAGACGTCATCTCGCGCGGCATCCCCGCCGCCCAATCGCGCCAGGCGTGGAGCACCGCGGACAGCGATTCGGTGCCGAACTGCAGGCTGCCGCCGTACAGCCGGGTGACCGGGACGAGCCGGAACTCGAGCGCGGTGACGATCCCGAAGTTGTCGCGGCCGCCACGCAGTGCCCAGAACAGGTCCTGTTCGGTGTCCGGGGTGGCTCGGCGGAGTTCGCCGTCGGCGGTCACGACCTCGATCGCGGTCACCTGGTCGGCGGCCAGCCCGTACTTGCGGCCGAGCAGGCTGAACCCGCCTCCGAGGGTGTAGCCGACGACGCCGACACCGGGGAAGGAACCGCTGAGCGGCGCCAGCCCGTGCCCGGCGGCCGCTTCGATGACCGCACCCCAGCGCACGCCCGCGTCGACCCGTGCGATCCCGTCGTCGATCCGGATCCCGGTCATGCGGTGGGTGGTGACGAGGACGCCGCCCTCGAAGGGGACGCCCACGCCGTGCCCGGTCGAATGGACGGCGATCGGGAGGTCGTGCTCGCCGGCGTATCGGACGGCCTCGACGACGTCGGCGGCCGAAGCGGCGGGCACGATGACGTCGGGGCGGCGGGGCACAGCGGTCTGGAAACCGGCGAGTTCGTTGTCGTAATCCGGGTCGCCGGAGCGGAGCATCGTGGTCATGGCACCAGGGTGATCCCGATTCGGCCAGAAGTCCAAGATCTGGTTTGTCTGGGAACTAGAATCATCGGTTATGGAACTGCGTCAGCTCGAATACTTCGTCGCGGTGGCAGAGGAAGCGAACTTCACCCGCGCCGCCGAGCGGCTGCACGTCGCGCAGCCCGGCGTCAGCGCCCAGATCCGCCGTCTCGAACGCGAACTCGGGCAGCCGCTGCTCGACCGGTCTGCCAGGTCGGTGCGGCTGACCGAGGTCGGTGCCGCCGCGCTCCCGCACGCGCGGGCCGCGCTCGCCGCCGTCGCCGGGGTGCGGCAGGCGGTCGACGACCTCACCGGCCTGGTCCGCGGCCAGGTCGCGATGGGCATGGTGTCCTCGCGCGGGCCGGTCAACCTCCCGGATCTGCTCGCCCGCTTCCACGAACGGCACGCGGGCGTGGACATCACGCTCGCCGAGGCCACCTCCGACGTCCTGCTCGCGGGTGTCGCCGACGGCCGCTTCGACATCGCGCTGATCGGGCTGTCCGGGGAACCGCCGCCCGGGATCGGTTTCGAGGTCGTCCTCGACGAGCCGCTCGTGGCCATCTCCGGGCCGGAGGATCCACTCATCGCGAAGGCCACGATCACACTGTCGGAGCTGGAAAGCCGCTCGCTGGTGAGCCTGCCGAAGGGCACCGGCATGCGCGCGATCGCCGACGCCGCGTTCCTCGCCGACGGCGCGCAGCCGCGGGTGACGCTGGAGGCGGGCGATCCGAACGTCGTCGCCGAACTGGTCGGCCGCGGGCTCGGTGTCGCCGTGGTGCCGATGTCGCTGGCGACGCACTACACGGATCTGCACGCCATGGAGATCACGCGGCCTGCCGGGCTGCGCGCGAAACTGGCGCTGGCCTGGCGGACGGAGGGGCCGGTCAGCCCCGCCGCCCGCGTGTTCATCAGTCAGGCGCGGGCGCTGCTCGGGTTGTGAGCCGCCACAGCGAGGTCACCTCCCGCGCGCGGGCGTCGTGCAACGGATCCGCCCGATCGGTGACCCGCGGATGCCGCGGCCGGATGTCCTCCCTGCCCCGGATTTCGAGGCCGGACCGGTCGAACGCGGCCAGCAGCTCGTCGCGCGTGCGCAGGCCCAGCAGTTCGGCGAGGTCGGACAGGATCAGCCACGCCTCCCCGCCGGGCTCGAGGTGCCGTGGCAGCCGGTCGAGGAACGCCTTGAGCATCCGGCTTCCCGGGTCGTAGACGGCGCGTTCGAGCGGAGTCCGCGCGCGGGACGGCAGCCACGGCGGATTGCAGACGACCAGCGGCGCGCGGCCCGGCGGGAACACGTCCGTTTCGAGCGTTTCGATCCCGCCGAAACCGAGGCGTTCGAAATTCTCGCGGGCGCAGGCGAGCGCGCGAGGTTCGTTGTCCGTCGCCACCACGCGTTTCACGCCTCGGCGCGCGAGGACCGCGGCGAGTACGCCGGTCCCGGTACCGATGTCGAAGGCCAGTTCCTTGGCGGGCAAAGGAGTTCTCGCCACCAGATCGACGTACTCGCCGCGGACGGGGGAGAAGACCCCGTGGTGCGGGTGGAGTTTCGCGCCGAGCGCCGGGATTTCGACGCCCTTCACCCGCCACTCGTGCGCGCCGATGACACCGAGCAGTTCGCGCAAGGACACCAGCGACGCGGTTTCGGAAGGCCCGTAGACCTCGGCGCAGGCCTCGCGCACGTCCGGCCCGCGACGCAACGGCAGGACGTGGCCGGGATCCAGCGGGACCAGCAGCCTGCCGAGGAGCCGCGCCCGGCGAGATTGATGGTTCCGCTGGTCCGGAAAGGGTTTCCCGGCCGCCGTTCCGCAACGGCGGGACAGCGCGGCGAGGAGGTTCCGCGCGCCGGGGAAGTCGCCGTACCAGGCGAGTCCGGTGCCGGAAGTGGCCAACCGGAACGCCTCGTCGGCGGTGATCCCGTCGTTGACGGCGACGACGGTTCGAGGCGGTTTCACACCGACGGTGGTCAGCCAGTGCCGACCACCGTCCTTTGTGGACAGGGGGTTCATGGTTTCCGTTCCTGGATCCGCCCGCGGCGAAGAGACCCCGCGGGTGTGGCTCGTCGGGGGACAAGGTCAGGAACGGCGGCTAGCGGACCACCGTGGCATGAACCGGCGTCGACACGAACCCGAGCCTACCGGAACGCGGCTGCGTGATCGGCGGCCCAGACGTCGAACTCCAGCGCCGGCCTGCCGGTGACGTCCTGGACGGCCGAGGTGGCCTCGCCGGGTTTCGTGACGAGCTCCCGGAATCCGGTCAGCATCGTGTCGACGATGAAGTCCGGCATCTTCGCGAGCATGGCCGCCCTGGTCTCCTCCAACGGGGTTTCCTCCCAGCGCGCCGGTCGGCCGGCGGCCTCGCCGATGAGGCGCACCTGTTCGCTCTGCGTGATCGGCCGCGGCCCGGTGAGCACGTACTTCGCCCCCGCGTGCCCGTCTCCGGTGAGCGCTTCGACGGCCACCGCGGCGATGTCCCGCTCGTGGATCATCGTCATGGCCGCCTCGCCGTACACCCCGCGGACGACGCCGTCCGCGCGGATCGACGGCGCCCAGCCGAGGGTGTTCGTCGCGAACGCGTGCGGCCGCAGGAAGGTCCAGTCCACGCCCGCGGCTTCGATCGCCTCCTCGACGGTCCGGTGCCAGGTGCCGATGGCGTTGTCCTGTTCCGCCAAGGAATCGTCGACGGCTCCCGAGGACAGGAACACCACGCGTTCCACCTGCTCCCCGAGCAGTGCCACGGTGGGCACCAGTGCCCCGGCGGATCCGGCGAGCATCAGGAACACCGTGTCGACGCCGTCGAGCGCCGGTGCGATCGTTTCCGGATCCGTCAGGTCGCCGCGGACCCCGTCCGGCGGCGGATTCCGGCTCAGCGCCCGGACCGGGACGTCCCGCGCCCGCAACTGGGCGACCACCTGCGAGCCGACATGGCCGGTGGCACCGGCGACCAGGATCGGCTTCATGCCGCCACCGCCGAGACGATCGGGCGGTACCGCTTGACCGACCCGCCCGACATCCCCGGGTAGGTCTGCACCCTCTTCCACACGTCCGTGGTGCCGATGCCGTCGGCGCCGGGGGCCGCGAGCGCGGCGCGGTGCGCTTCGGCGCTGGTCCATTCGGCGTAGTTCACCACTCGGGTCCCGTCGGTGCTGACGTGGAAATGCCCGCCGATGCCGCCTTCCGGCCGCGCGGGTTCCGACGCCAGCGCTTCGAAGACGAGGTCGATCCAGTCGCGCTGTCGTCGCTCGTCAGGGCCCTCGAACTCGACCGAGACGATCACGAGGCAGCCGGGCACACCCTCGCCGCGCTGCCCGCGGTAGAGCTGGAACACGGGCGCGCCGTCCAGGTCCTGGATCGCGTCTTCGCTGGTCCACTGCTCGTAAGTGAAGGCACCGTCGTGATCGACGCCCTCGTAGGCGGTGAAGGAGACGAGCCCTTCGGCTCCGTTCGCCCGCGCTTCGAACGCCGCCCGCGCCGAGTCGGCGTCCGGGTACTCCCTCGCCACCGCGACCAAGCCCGCCGCCGGTTCCGGCCAGTGCCCCTTGTGGATGGTCATCTTCTCGATCCCCTGTTTCGTCATGCCTCCAGCATGAAACTTAAACAAGGGTTCAAGTCAAGCTCGGAGGAGAGGCAAACGTGGCGTGGTCGAATCCCTGTCGTGAAGGTCGACGGGAGACGACCGCACCTGGACTGTCCGCGCGGGGCATCCGGACCACGAAATGTCTGGTTGATGGCCTTGCGCGTGAAGGCCCCCTTCCCTCGGCTCAGCCGAGGAAACTCGACCTTCACACCTTGCCGAGTACATGAAGGACTCCTTCCTTGCGCCAGGCGCAAGGAAGGGGGCCTTCATGTACCTCAGGCCGGGCAAGAGGGCGCCGGTACCGACCGGTCAGGGGTCGTGAGCGGCGATTCGGGTTAGAGCCCGAATCGCCACTCACGACCCGTTACGAGCCTCTGCGACGCGTCCTCTCACGCCGCCCACGCCACGTTCGCCTTACTCCTCAATAGGATGGCGGACATGCCCGAACTGCCGTCCGAACTCACCATCGGGGAGCTGTCCCGGCGCAGTGGTGTCGCCACCTCCGCCCTGCGGTTCTACGAGCGCCAAGGCCTCATCGGCAGCAGGCGGACCAGCGGGAACCAGCGCCGCTATCCCCGCACCATGCTCCGCGTGGTCGCGTTCATCCGCGCGTCGCACCACCTCGGCATCCCGCTGGAGGTGATCGGCGACGTGCTCGCGTTCCTGCCGCAGGGTGCCGCGCCGGACCAGGCCTTCTGGCAGCGCGCCTCGGCATGCTGGAGCGCCGAACTCAACAAACGCATCGAGCAACTGGAGTGCATGCGCGACCGGTTCACCGAATGCATCGGTTGCGGCTGCCTGTCCTTCGAGCAGTGCGTCCTGGTGAACCCCGGCGACGTCCTCGCCGCCAAGGGTCCGGGTCCGGCGCGGCTGATCAACGACTGACCAGGGCCATTTTCCGCTCCAGCAGCCGTCTTTCGGCGCTGTTCCCGGCTCTTCGGATCGCCGCTTCGTATTCTCGCGCCGCTTCCGTCTCACGGCCGGCGCGATGCAGCAGATCGGCGCGGATGGCGTGGTAGAGGTGGTATTCCTCCAGATCGAGGCCGTCGATCGCGGTGAGCGCCGCCGCCGGGCCGTCCACTTCCGCCACCGCGACGGCCCGGTTGAGCGCGACGATCGGGGTCGGGTTCAGCTCCAGTAGCAGGTCGTACAGCTGGACGATCTGCGACCAGTCCGTGCTCGCCGTGTCGGCGGCGTCGCTGTGGACGGCGTTGATCGCCGCCTGGATCTGGTACGGCCCCGGCTGGTTCCGCCGCAGGCACGCGCGGACCAGCGCCTGCCCTTCGGCGATCAGCTCCCGGTCCCAGCGCGACCGGTCCTGCTCCGCCAGCAGCACCACGTCGCCGTCCGCGCCGCTGCGGGCCGCGCGGCGGGATTCGGTCAGCAGCATCAGCGCCAGCAACCCGGTCGCCTCGGGTTCGTCCGGCATGAGGCCGGTCAGCAGCCTGCCGAGCTGGATCGCCTCGGCGCACAGGTCCTCCCGCACCAGCCGCTCGCCGGAAGTGGCCGTGTACCCCTCGTTGAACACGAGGTAGATCACGGCGAGCACCGAACGCAGCCGATCCGGCAGGTCGGCGTCGTCCGGGACGCGGTACGGGATCTTCGCGTCGCGGATCTTGCCTTTCGCCCGGACGAGCCGCTGCGCCATCGTCGCTTCGGGGACGAAGAACGCGTGAGCGATCTCGCCGGTGGTCAAGCCGCCCAGCAGCTTCAGCGTCAACGCGACCTGCGAGGGAACGGCCAGCGCGGGGTGGCAACAGGTGAAGATCAGCCGTAAGCGATCGTCACGCACAAGTCCTGCCTCCACCCCCGTCCCCTCCTCCGCTGGTTCGTTGTCGGCGTTGAGCAGCGCGGCCTGCGCGTGCTTGTCGTCGCGGGCCGCGTCCCGCCGCAGGCGGTCGACGGCCTTGTTGCGGGCGGTCGTGATGATCCAGCCCGCCGGGCTCGGCGGTGGACCGGTGGACGGCCACCGGTCCACCGCCGCGGCGAAGGCGTCCTGGACCGCGTCTTCGGCGATGTCGATGTTGCCGAAGATCCGGACCAGCACGGACACCGCGCGGCCGTACTCCTCGGTGAAGACACGGCCGATGTCTTCGGTGGTCAGGGGACGCACGAAGGGTCTTCCACGCCCTGGAACGGCCGGACCTCGACCGGCAGGTAGGTGATCTCGGCGACCCGGCGGCCCCAGTCGAGCGCGGCGTCCAGATCCGGTACTTCGACGATGGTGAAACCGCCGAGGTGTTCCTTCCCTTCGACGTACGGGCCGTCCGTCATCGCGATCTCGCCGTTCTCCTTGGCCCGGAGCACGGTCGCGGTGGTCGGGGGGTGGAGTCCGGCGGCGAACACCCAGACGCCCGCGGTCTTCATCTCGTCGTTGAGCGCCTGGATCTTGCGCATCACCGGTTCGAGCACCTCCGGCGGCGGGATGGGGCCGTCGGGGTGGTACAGGCTTATCAGGTACTGGGTCATGGCGTCCTCCTCAATCGTGCGGTTGTCACTCCCTATACGAAGGGCGTCCCGCCGATTCGACAGTGGCGGCGATTTTTCCCCGTTTTTTCTTTCCGCGCACATCGGCGCAGGTCAAGCTAGCTTGTAGTGCCATCTAGGTAGTACTGCTACATTGCTCGCCGTGGATCAGGACCGGCGAGGCCAGTGGTTGCGGGGAGTGCTGGCGCCCTGCGTGCTGGCGCTGGTCGCGGAGCGGGAGTCCTACGGCTACGAGCTGGCCCAAGCGCTCGACGCCGCCGGGCTGGGCCCCATCCAGGGCGGCACGCTCTACCCGGTGCTGCTGCGGCTGCAACGGTTCGGCCTGGTCACCGCGAGCTGGCGGGACGGCACGGCCGGGCCCGCGCGCAAGTACTACCGGATCACCGCGGAAGGCCGGGAAACACTGCGGCACGCCACCGCCGACTGGCAGGAGTTCTCCGCCGGGGTGGCCTCGATCTTGCGGGAGGGAAGATGAACCACGACGGATGGCTTTCCGCGCTGACGCACGAGCTGCGTCGTCGCGGCGTCGGCGGGGACGCGGCGCGGCAGGTGGTCGCGGAGGCGGCGGTGCACCTGCGGGAAAGCGGCGGGGACCCGATGCGGGTCTTCGGGCCGCCCGCCGCATACGCCTCGGCCGTGGCCGAAAGCGTGGGACGGCCGAGGCGTCGTCCCGGCGAGGTGCTGCTGGAGGCTCGGGGCATCACGAAGAAATACGGCCGCCGGACGGTACTGGACGACGTCGGCCTCGTGGTGCGATCCGGGGAGATCGCCGCGGTGATCGGGGCGAACGGCTGTGGCAAGAGCACCTTCCTGAGCATCTGCGCCGGGCTCACCGGCGCGGACAAGGGCGAGGTCCGCGTGCGTGGTTCGCTCGGCTACTGCCCGCAGGACGGTGGCACGGCGGACTTCCTCGACGCGGGAGAGCATTTCGTCCTGATCGGTGCCGGCCGCGGGATGGCCCGCGAGGAGTCGGCCAGGGTCGGCGCGGCCCGTGCCGCGGCGCTGGACTGGACGCCCGCGCGTGGCGGTCAGGCCCGGCACCTTTCCGGCGGGACCCGGCAGAAGCTGAACCTCGTGCTCGCCGGGCTCGGTGAACCGGACGTGCTCCTGCTCGACGAGCCCTACCAGGGTTTCGACAAGGGCGCCTACCTCGACTTCTGGCATCAGGTCTGGCAATGGCGGGACGCGGGCAAGGCGATCGTGGTGGTCACCCATCTGCTGAACCAGCTGGACCGGGTCGACACCGTCCTCGAACTCTCCCCGGCCAGGAAGGCTGTCGCGTGAAGAAGATCCTGACGGTCGCGGAGATGGCGCTGCGTGAACTGCTGCGGCGCAGGTCGGTCCTGCTGATCCTGGTGCTCCTGCCCTTGCTGTTCTACTTGAGCAGGCGCGGCGACCACCTCGGCCAGTCCATCCGGTTCGTCTGCCTGGGTCTCGGCTGGGCGCTGAGCACCGCCGCGCTGTTCGCCGGCAGTGCGAGCCGTGCCATGGAACCCCGGCTGAGGCTTTCGGGTTACCGTCCGCAGCACCTGTACCTCGGCCGCTTGAGTGCACTGTGGACGGTCGGTTTCCTTTTGTCCGCACCATACTTCGTGCTGATCCTCGTCGATCAGCACGACGTCCGGTACGGTCCGGTCGCGCTGATCATGGCGCTGACGGTCGCGGTGTCGGCGCCGTTCGGGCTCGCGCTCAGTTCGGTTCTGCCGCGCGAACTCGAAGGGACGCTGGTGCTGCTGATGGTCATCGGGTTGCAGATGATGGCCGACCCGTCGAGCCTGATCGCGCGACTGCTGCCGTTCTGGTCCAGCCGGGAGATCGGCACCTACGCCATCGACCACACGGACATCGGTTACCTGACGCGGGGTGTCGCGCACGGCGCGGTCTCGTTCGTGCTCCTGCTCGGCGCGGTCGCCGTCGCGTCGGGGTTCCGGTTGCGGCGTCGTTCGCACCTCAAGTTCGTCTAGCGACGCTTCGCAGTAGCCGGGCGGTCTCCTGATGGAGCCGCTCGGCTTCTTCGTGTGTGGCGTCGTCGAGTTCGAGGCGCTTGCCACGCTGGTAAGCGCTCAGTGGTGCCTCCGGACGGTTCGCGATGAGGCCGAGCATCGGCAGGATGGCCTTTTCCGGTGGAGTGCCAAGGATCTTCGCGAGGACGCCGACCATCGCGCGAGACGTCCTGCCGAGGGCGCCTTGGTGGCTCGTGCGGACGAAACCGGGGTTGTAGAGCACGTAGCGCACGTGGTCGGACGCCAGCCGGAGCGCGGACAACAGGACGAGCCTGCGGCTCTGGAGGTTCGCGATCTTCCAGGTGTAGCCCCGTTCCAGCTGGAGATCGTCCCAGCGGACGGCGTCCCCCGGCGTGCCGGGGACCGTGGTGTCGAGGATCAGCGGCCGCTCGGCGGCGGCGAGGACCTCCTGGAGTTCCGACGCGAAGATGTGGCGGCTCAGGTAGTAGAGCGCGAAGTTGTGTTCGAAGCCTTCGCCGGTCGTCTGCCGGTCGCGGTGCACGTACGCGGCACCCAGCACCAGCGTGTCGACGAGGGGGAACCGGGCGGCGATCTCCTGGGTGACGCGCAGGTTCTCCGCGACTTCACGCAAGTCGGCCTCGATGAAGTGCGCGTCGCCGTTCGCCGCCAGCGCGCGGAATTTCGCCTCGCTGCGGCCCACCACGACGACGGTGTGGCCTGCCCGCAGCCGGTCGGCCGCCAGCGCGCGGCCGAGTCCGTCGGTTCCCCCGGTGATCACGATCGTGGACATGGTCGCCTCCTGTTCCGGAACACTTGATCCGGAAAGGACTGTATCCGAAACATGCGTTCCGGAAAAGGTAGGATTCCGCCATGACCACTTCGCGACGTCAGCGCTGGGACGCGGCACGGAACCGGACGCAGGTGCTGGAGGCCGCGCGCGAGTGCTTCGCCGAACGCGGTCTCGCGACCGACGTCCGGGAGATCGCGCGGCGGGCAGGCGTCGGCGTCGCCACCCTGTACCGGCACTTTCCGACCAAGGACGACCTGGTCGAAGCCGTGCTCGAGAAGGATGTCGCCGAGTGGACGGCCGTCTCCGAGCGTGCGAAGGCCGCCGAGGACCCGTGGGAGGGGATCGGCCTGTTCGTCGAGCGGACCCTGGCGATGATGGCTCGTCACCGGGCGTTCCTGGACGGGCTCACCGTCACCGAAGGCGCACTCGAAGCCTGCCGGGCGCATCTCGCGGAGAGCCTCGATGGCCTGGTCGAACGCGCACATCGGGAGGGGCGCCTGCGGGCCGGTATCACCTCCGCCGACATCGGCCTGCAGATCCTCGCGCTCGGCCGGATCGTCGAATTGACCTCGGCGCGGGGCGATGACGTCTGGCGCAAACACGCCGGTCTCGTCCTCGGTGCGCTCGGGTCCTGAGCTCCTGCCTGGTACTGCCGGACCCAGGTTGAACAGACCGTTCCTGCTCCGGCTGATGCCCGGTTTCCTGGACTCAGAACGCGAGAACGAGTCCACTTAGGAGACACAGAGATGACGAACTCCCCGGCACGGCACGCGAACAGGGTCGCCGTGATCACCGGCGCGTCCAGCGGGATCGGCGAGGCGACCGCCAGGCGGCTCGCCGCCTCGGGTGCGGCGGTCGCGCTGATCGCCCGGCGGGCGGACCGGCTGGAAACGCTGGCCAAGGAGATCGAGCGCGACGGCGGTACCGCGCTCGTGCTCGCGGCCGACGTCGCCGACGCCGACGCGATGCGGGCCGCCGCGGCCGAGGTCGAGGCGAAGCTGGGCCGCGCGGACCTGCTGTTCAACAACGCGGGCGTGATGCTGGCCGCGCCGATCGACGAACTCGCGACCGGCGACTGGCAGCGCATGATCGACGTCAACATGACGGGCCTGATGAACGCGATCGGCGCGTTCGTCCCGCATCTGGTCGCTTCGGCGGCCGAAAAGGGGGTCGCGGACCTGGTGAACACCTCGTCCATCGGTGCGCAGGCCGTCTTTCCGTCCTTCGCCGTGTACGTCGCCTCGAAGGCGTACGTGACGCACTTGTCGAAGAACCTCCGCGCCGACCTCGGCCCGAAGAGCGTGCGGGTCGCGGCGATCGAGCCGGGCCTGGTCGAGACCGAACTTCAGGAACATGTCACCGACGCCGGCGCGCTGGAGTGGCTGGACGGCGCGCGCGAGTCGCTGACCTGGCTGAAGCCGGACGACATCGCCGAGACCGTGGCGTTCCTGACCTCGCTTCCGGCGCGGGTGAACCTCCAGCAGGTCACCGTGATGCCGACCGCGCAGGTCTGAGCGGGGTTCAGGGGAACAGGATCCGGGCGATCGCGCGGGCGGCGGTGTCCGGGTCCTCCAGGTGTTCGGCGCGCAGTGCGCCGGTGAGCCACAGGTTCGCGAATCCGTGCATCAGCGACCACGCGGCGACCCCGGCCATCGGGTCGTCGGTGACCTTCGCCGCGCCGCTGGTCAGCAGAAGCCCCGCGCGGTCACGGGCGGCGGCCAGCGCCTCGTCGTCCTCGCGGTGGAGTTCGGGGCGGAACATCACCTCGAAATGCGCGCGATGCTCGATCGCGAAGCGCACGTAAGCCACGCCGACCTCGACGAAGTCCCGTTCACCCTCGGCCGCGAGCGCGTCGGCGAGCAGGTCGAATCCCTCGGCGGCCAGTGCGGTGAGCACCCCGGCCTTGTCTCCGAAATGGTGGACCGGCCCGGCGTGGGAGACCCCCGCGCGCCGGGCGAGGTCGCGGAGGCTGATCCCGGCCGGGCCGTGTTCGGTGATGGCCGCGACGGCGGCGTCGAGGACGGCCCGGCGGAGGTCGCCGTGGTGGTAGGGACTCATGCCCGTGAATCTAGTCATTGACAAGATGACTCGCAATCGCGCATCTTGTCAGTGGAAAGTTTCACTGCTCGGAGGGCATGGTCATGGATCCCGGTCTCGTACCCGTACTGATGCTGATCGCCGTCACGGCGACGTTGTCCCTGCTCGGCGCCGCCGGTGTCCGGCGGCTGAAGCCATGGCCGGTGGCCGTGCGCGGCGGCGTCGCGGCACTGTTCGTCACCACCGGACTCGCGCACTTCATCGGCATGCGCGAGGAACTCGTCGCGATGGTGCCGCCCGCGTTGCCCGCGCCCGGGCTGCTGGTCGCCGTGACCGGCGTGCTCGAACTCGCGGGCGCCGCGGGAGTGCTGTGGTCGCGGACGGCGCCATGGGCCGCCGCCGGGCTGACCGTCCTGCTGCTGGGGATGTTCCCGGCGAATGTGTACAAGGCGCTGCACGGGCCGGTGACGTCGGTGCTGGACGAACTGGTGCCGCGAAGCCTGATGCAGGTGGTCTTCCTGGCCGCGACCGGGTCACTGGTGATGTATTACGCGCGTACGCCGAACAGACCCTTTGCCCAAAGGAGACCTTAAGTCTTTCCCAAGTCCGGGTCGTGCTCCGGAAATGGGCCCTACCATCCCAGAATGAAGATCTCGTTGTGGATCGGATTCTGTGGGCTGTGCATCCTCGCCGGGCACATGCTTCTCGGGGCACTCGGTGTCGTACTGCTGATGAGCTGTCTCCCGGCGGGGCGCGATCACGAATCCGGTGACAGAAAAGAGAAAACGCCCGTTTGGCTGGCCTGAGGAGAAATCCTCAGCCCAGCGTGCTCGCGAAAGCGAGCGCGCCCAACGCCGGAATCGTCACCGCCGTGAGAAGTATCGTCTTCCGGCTCGGTCGGGGACTTTCCAGTAAGGCGCGGATACCGGCCGGAACCAACGCGACACAAAGTCCTGCGGTTCCGATGATCGAAACGAATTCGGTTCCCTTCAACACGCCCAAGGGTAGAAGTCCCATCGTCGCCAGCCCGATCGAGCCGACGAGGCCGAGCGCCTTCGCGCGGTACGCGGCGAAGGCCAGGACGTACCAGCCGAACATGATCGTGAACGACAGGAAACTGAACAGATGCAGGTCCTGGTAAGACTCGCTGACCACGCTCTCGGCGAAGCCGGCACCGCGTCGTTCGGCCAGCCCTGACGCGGCCTGGTCGATCCCGGCGTGGAACGTCCGTTCGAAGAGTCCGATGAGGACGGACAAGCCTGCCCAGGCGGCCAGTACCCGCCTGGTGCGGCCGATTTCCGTGGCGAGCGCGATGATCGCGGGAAACAGCACGACGTTGCCGGCCAGGAAACACGTGTACGCGGCCGTCATCAGCGCGGGATGCTCGCTCATCGCCCGGAGCTGCTCCGGGAAGAAGAAGCCGAAGCGTGACCGCAGCAGCGTTCCGGTGAGCAGCAGGACCGGGCCGAGGACCATCGAGACCGCGGCGACGCGGCGGCCGGGGAAGGTGGGTTTCATACCGGTCAGCCTGCCGATCGTGGTGGCCGGGCGGATCGGATCACGGTCCGGTCTTCCGGCTCAGACCGTGGGGGGATTCCCGGATCTCGCGAGGTCTTCTCGCGAGATCGAGCCATGGCCATTTTCCGGCGATGGGGTTCAGAAGGGTGGCGTCTCCTCGGTCGGTCCGGTGTGTGCGCGGGGTGGGTGGAGTGGTGGTGGGGTGCTGTCGTGGCTTTGGCCGGTCGGGGTGGTGACGGTCAGGGTGCCATTTGATGCGAGGTGGTAGGTCCAGCCGGGTTCGTCTTTGAGTCGGTGATCTCGGCGGCAGAGGTCGATGAGGTCGTCGGCGTTGGTGGTGCCGCCGAACTGCCACGGCACCGAATGGTCGAGATCGCAGGTCTGT